>NZ_JARYZI010000002.1 GCF_029914245.1 Fusibacter bizertensis | reverse complement strand
TTAACAGGTGAAACGTGGGAACCAATCGGAACATCAGCGGTTCTTTTCAAAGGTTCTTTAGATGGTGATGGTCATAAGATCATAAACCTGAAGATAAACCGTACACTAGATTTTTCGGGGTTGTTCGGATATACACAGAATGCGACCATTAAAAGTATTTATCTTGAAAACCCAGATGTCACAGCGAGTGGGAGAAATTATGTTGGAGCGTTAATTGGTTATAGTTATATGACAACGGTTTCCAATTGCTCGGTTGTTGGTACGGGTCAAATAACAGGAGGCACATCAGTAGGTGGTTTAATTGGTTCAATGTCGGCTGGTATAGTAAGTGAGTGTTATTCGGATATAGCGGTTACAGCCTCAAGTGCCGATGTAGGTGGTTTAATCGGTAATGCGAGTAATCAAGGCATTGTCGAAAAAAGTTACAGTACAGGGAATGTGAGTGCAACCTATTATAGGGCTGGCGGTCTTGTGGGATCTGGCAGTGGTGTGATTATTCGCGAGTGCTATGCCACAGGCGATGTGACGGGAAAACAGAGTGTAGGCGGTTTGATTGGATACTTACCAAGTTGTATAAATTTATCCATTGAAGATTGCATGTCTTATGGCGATGTGACGGCTTCAGTGAAATATGGTGGTGGTCTCATAGGTGATGCTTACAGCATCGACTACCAAAAGGTAAAAAATTGTTATTCGGTAGGAAGTGTAACTGGACCAGGACAGAATGGTGGGATAATAGCATATCCTGTAGGTGTCATTTTAAAAAACACATACTATGATGCAGCTGCTTCAGGGTATGTTCCAAAAAATCAAGGTGATGTGGCTAAGCTGACTGGTGAAATGCAGGTGAAATCTACATTTGTAAACTGGGATTTTGAAAACATATGGACCATTGAAGAAAGCGAATCTTACCCTTACTTAAGGCATGTTAAACGACCAGATGAGTCGAGTGGTAGCGTGGGAAGCGATGAGATGACAGGTAATGGAACCTTAGAGTCCCCCTACCTTATTGAAACCAAGGCACAATTAAACAGTGTGCGAATGGGTCTAGAAGCACACTATAAACTTGTAGCAGATATTGATTTAACAGGTGAAACGTGGGAACCAATCGGAACATCAGCGGTTCTTTTCAAAGGTTCTTTAGATGGTGATGGTCATAAAATCATAAACCTGAAGATAAACCGTACACTAGATTTTTCGGGGTTGTTCGGATATACGCAGAATGCGACCATTAAAAGTATTTGTCTTGAAAACCCAGATGTCACAGCGAGTGGGAGAAACTATGTTGGAGCGTTAATTGGTTATAGTTATATGACAACGGTTTCCAACTGCTCAGTTGTTGGCACAGGTCAAGTAACAGGGGGATCAGCAGTGGGTGGTTTAATTGGTTATCAGGTGGCTGGTACAGTAACTGAGTGTCATTCAGATGTCGCTGTTACATCTTCCAGTAATGGTGCTGGTGGTTTAGTTGGTAGTATAGGTAGTCAAGGCATTATCGAAAAAAGCTACTGTACAGGGAATGTAAGTTCAATAAATAGTACCCTCGGTGGTCTTGTGGGATCTGGCAGTGGTATGATTATACGTGAGTGCTACGCAACAGGCAATGTGATCGGAAAGCAGAATGTAGGCGGTTTGATTGGATACTCATCATCTAGTGGAAATCTATCTATAGAGAACTGTATGTCTTATGGCGATGTGACCGCATCAGTAAAATATGGTGGTGGACTCATAGGTTATGCCTACAGCACCGATTACCAAAAGGTAAAAAACTGTTATTCGGTAGGAAGTGTAAGCGGACCAGGACAAAATGGCGGAATCATAGCATATCCAGCAGGTGCCATTGTGAAAGACACATACTATGATGCATCTGCTTCAGGGTATGTGCCCAAAAATAAAGGCGATGTGGCAAGACAGACTAGTGAAATGCAAATGCAATCTACATTTGTAAACTGGGATTTTGATAGCATATGGGGCATAGAAGAAGGGATAAGTTATCCATATTTAAGAAATGTGGCTCAAGCAATGCTTACACCTATGTCACTTAAAGCAAAAGCTATTGAAACAACAAAGGTTTTACTGGATTGGACCGATATTGCAGGTGCTAGCAGTTACGAAATTGAACTTAACGGCTCTTTGCTGACAACGGTCAATGTATCTGAATTTGAACATCTTGGCTTAGAAGAAGGGACGGAGTACACATACCGAGTGAGAGCTAAGACAGGTTCAGAATATAGTAAATGGTCTAATTCGCTAAAAGTAGTGACTAAAATTACAGTGCCTTCAATTGAAAGCATCATTCCTAATGGTTCTGAGATTACTGTAACTTGGACTCCTGTCCTAGGAGCAACCGGCTATAAGCTTCAATTGGACGACGAGATTATCGATGTAGCACAAGGGTCGCAACATATCTTAACAGGTGTACAAACCAACAAACAGCATCACATACGCATTAAAGCGGTAACTGAACTGGCGGAGAGTGAATGGTCAGACATGGCGTCAGTTATCAATTGGAGCGATGATGAGAATGCTATATGCTTGTCGACAGATACCGTGTTGTTTAAAGATACTTCAGTTGAAACCTTGGAGATTAAAGTTAATATCCATAGTCTTATCAACATGTATACCACGTATCTGATCATGGAGTTTGATCCTAGTGTTCTGAGTATAGACCCTGAAAGCTTTGAAAACACTGCGTGGAAAGAAGACACTGGTATTTACATGCAGAAAGTAGTTGAAATAGATGGAAAAATTCGTGTCATTCTATCTAAGCTGGGGAATATCCAAGGTGAACAGGGAACATATGAACTTTTTAAATTCAAAACAAAATTTCTGAAATATCAGCCGACTACTATCAAAGTAACAACCTCACAAATGGTTGATGAAGAGGGTAATGCCACTCAAATGAATAAAATGCAGGATATGATGATTCATATCTTTGAACAATAAATGGGGGACCATATGAATAGACGACTTAAAAAGATAGCATCAAAACTAGTATTTGCATTCGTTCTGATGTTATCCTTTCAAATGCTTCAAACAACAGGATATGCGTCAGGAAAAATAGAAGAAGTTACAGTTGAAGTAAAAATTGGCAATGTGAAAGAGACCGTTGCTTATAAAAGCAACGGTCTCGAAGGAATCTTAAAAGTCATCGGGCAGCCTTACCTTGTCAGTGGTGAACTGATTAAACCAGAAGAAACAGTCGAAGTCGAAATTGAAAGTGGCGAAGAAGTGCCAAGTAACTCTTATTGGTATAATTCGAATGGCTATAAAGGCACTTTGAGTCTTTACAAAACGGATGCCAATAAAGAAACACGAGAAATTATCAAGAAGAGAGTTTTTGAAAAGTCTCATACCAACACTATTACCCGTTATTATGATGTTAATGGTAACTTAGACCATGTTGAATACTCATGGGATAATGTCGGCGATCATCCTACTCTAGAGATTAACGAAGATGGTTATAATGGCAGTATTCCTAGAGATCCAAACAAACCTGGAAAACGTATAGCAGGGGTCGATAAATTCAATATGCCAGACGGTACTACAAAAGAAACTGAAACTTGGGAGGCTTACTACAAAGGTGAACTTGAAAAAACTGAAATCAAAGAAGCCACCTTCTATACAGGGCATTATAGAGGAACTGTTTACGGTGAAATAATTGATACTCGAAAATTTAATGTTAAAGCGCAAGGCTTGGTAACAGACCCTGACGAACTAGGTTATAATTCTGGTGCCCCAACTATTGATAATGGTCTGGGTGATCCTGTCAATGCAGTAAATGGAAACTTTTACTCGTCGGATACTGACTTAGCTTTTAGTGATGTTGGATTTGACCTTAACGTTAAACGATTCTATAATTCTACACGCCAAACAACAGGTCTTTTAGGCAAAGGTTGGCGGTTGAACTTCGAAAATCAATTGGAGATTAAAAATAATAATCAACGCATAACTATCGTTAGTGATGATGGCAAAAAAACAATATATGATTACAATGCAATTGAAAAAGTGTATCAAAGCACCAAACAAGGGGATGAAATAGTCACAAAAAATAGCAATGGGACTTATACCCTTACTTTGTCGACCAAAAATATCTATACCTACAATTCACTTGGTAAGCTCATAAAAAAAGAGGACGAAAAGGGCAATAGTCAGACTTTTAGCTACACAGGTCTTGTACTTACTCAAGTTCAAAACTCTTCAGGAGCCAGTTTGATTTTTGCATACAATGGAAGCAAGATACAAAAAATCACTGACTCAGCGGGTCGTTGGGTCAGCTACACATATAGTGGTGATTATTTAACAAAAGTATCTTATAGCTCAGGACAATCTGTTAAATATGGCTATGATAACTATGGAATGACAGATATTTGGGACGCCAAGGGTCAGCTATATCTTAAGAATTTATACGATGAACATGGCCGTGTCATTAAACAGTGGGACCAAAACAATAACTTAAGTACCTTTTCATATGATGTTATCAATCTAACAACTACCTTTGAAAATACTGCAACCGGCTATATAACGATCACTCAATTCAATACCAACTTTGAAATCGAAAAAATAACCTACGCTGATGGTACTTATGAAGCTTTTACTTATGATGAGTTGAGCAATAAAACTAGTTCACGAAACCGCAAAGGTGTTACGACCTACTATGAATACGATGCCAAGGGAAACTTGTTAAAAATAACTTTGCCAGCTCCTTACAACTATGTAACCCTTTTTACCTACGAAGAAGATCGTATCAAAACCATCACTGAACCCAATGGTCAAACCACAGAGTTCACATATGATACAGATGGCAATCTTGCTATAAAGAAAGTGAAACTTGACAGTTCAACTTATGCTGTCACAACCTATGAATATGATGCGAAAGGACGTTTAACACAACTGACAGACCCAGAAGGAGGCATAACCACCTATTTATACGAAACATCTCCTCTCCCTGTCAAAAAAACAGATCCTGAAAAACATGTGTCGACCTATACTTATGATAGCTTAAATAGGTTGACCTCCATGACGACGGAACTTGGAACAACACAATATACCTATGATTCAGATGACAACATTATCAAAATAAAAGCACCAAATGGTGATATAACTCGCCTTGTATATGATGCTGAAGGGAATCTTATAAAACGGATTTTGCCTGAACAATACAAAGAAATCCAAGACGGCGGAGAAGGATATACCTATGATTATGACATCATGGATCGATTGATTCGTGAAACAGATCCCTTAGGCAATACACAAAAAAGCATTTATAATGCCGCTGGAAAAGTAAGTAAAATCATTCAACCAAATCAATACAGTGCAGCTACTGACAATGGTATTGGGATACAATTTTATTATGACACTGATGGTAGGCTTATAGAAACTGAAAATCCATCAGGTCAAAAAAGTGGTTACTTGTATGATGCTGTTGGCAATTTGGTGAAAACGATAGATGCCAACCAGTACGACGAAAGCACTCAAAACGGTTCTGGCAAGCAGTTTGAATATGATGAGTTAAATAGACTCATAAGAGTGTTGGATGCTGAAGGCAATATAACAGCCCAAATGGTTTACAATAACATCGGACAAATCATAAAAAAAATAGATGGTGAAGGTTACAAGAGTGGAAGCAGCATAGAACAACGCTACGGGACTCTTTATACCTACAATCTAGCGGGATGGCTAACCGAACAAAGAATCCCCAAAAAAGACGAAGCTGGACAAATTAAATACCAAATAATTCAATATGTATATAATAGAAATGGTCAGATCACAAAAGAAAAGAAATCTCAAGAATACGTGAGTAAATCTGGTTTGCCATCCCAATGGCATGTCATAGAATATACTTACGACAAAAACGGACATGTAATTCAAATCATTGACAGTTTGGGAGCTCAAATTGACTACGTCTATGATAGCATTGGACAAACGACTCAAATAACCCGTAAAGTCAATGATCAACTTGATCTAATTAGCAAATTTAAATATGATACAAAAGGGCGCCTTAAAGAAGAGATTCAAGTCTATGAAGGAGCTGATTTAGCCGATCATGAGGCGGGTCTAGTTGAAGCCTTAACTACTTATACCTATGATAAAAACGACAACATAACTCAAATAGAACGGGCCAACGGCGATATCGTAACTTTTAAATACGATACCGGAAACCGTTTAATTTCCAAAACTCAAGAAGTAAATGTAGACAGCTTAACCTTTAAAAACACCATTGCATCCATTAAAGATGGCCCCGCTTTTATTTATCCTGGAGAAGAAGCCGAATATACTGTCCAAATACAGCCAGATGATCTCGTCAAAAACATTGACCTCAATATCGAATATGACTTAAGAACTTTTGAATTTGTAGGTTTTCGGTCAGGACTCAACGGATTAAGTGTAGATTCCAGTGTACCGGGGAAAATTAACATAAAGTCAAATGGACTTTCAAAAGTAGAGGACTTTAAAGTTGGCGACCTGATACTCAGAGCTAAAGAAACAATACTAGGTAAAGGGTATGTCAAAATTCTCAATAGTTCTACTTACGAAAGTAGCCTAGGCGACACTTTTAACTTTGGCGAAACTATTGGTAAACAAGTAAGCATTAACGGTCCAGACGTTACCAAAGATGGCTTGGTTCAAGCAGATGATTTAGCGGCTATAGCGCGCTTAAACAACGTGACTTCAGATCAGCCAGAGTACAATCCAGAAATGGATCTAAACGCAGATAACGTCATTAATACCTATGATGTCGACTATATTAAAGACTGGCTTTTTAACGTTGATAAACAGAACTTTGAAACGCTAAAAGACCAAATGATCACTTTAAACGAGCAAAACATCAACTTTACCGTAGATACTAGCTCAGTTAACCGTGTTGCAGAATACACCTATGATTCAAACGGTAACCTTAAAACCGAGAAAGATGCAAATGGCAACATTGTCACCTATAGTTACGACATCTTTAATCGTACAACCGGCATTGAAGATCCAGAAGGTGGAAAGAAAACAGTCGTTTACGATGAAGTTGGAAATATGGTTAAAGAAATTCGACCTATTAACTCCGCATCTGGTATCGGCAAGGTATATATTTACGATGTAAACAACCGCCTAATAGAGGTAAAAGATGAAAATGATACAACTTTAAAGACCTACACCTATAATCAAAATAGCCAGATAAAAACCGAAACCAGTGGTGAAAGCAATACCTTAGAATACATCTACGATATTGGTGGGCGTATTACAGCTATCAAAACACCAGAATCCCAAAAAGATGACAGTAACCGTGAGTCTTACACTTACGATGCACTGGACTATGTGTTAACGTATACCGACGGAGAGGGACACACCACCACCTTTGAGAGAGATCCTTGGGGCAACGCTTTGAGTCAAAAAGACCCTGAAGGGACAACGACTTACTACACCTTTGACAACGCTGGCAACTGCACTACTATAAAAGACGGTAAAGGAAATATAACGACCTTTACCTACAACAGATTGAATCAAATAGGTATTATAAAAGACAGTTTAAATCAAACAACTCAATATGCTTACGACCTTTTGGGACGAATGACAAAAGAAACCAATCGTAATGGGGATACCATTCGCTATACCTATACAGTTGATGATACTTTGAAAAGTCAGGAAAACCAAAATACAAAAGACTATGCACAGTATTATTATCGCAAAGATGGTCTTTTGCTGGCAGCTGCTAACAATGATGGCATAGATACCTTCGATTATGATAAAAATGGTAGGATGACTATCAAAAATCATAACGGTAAAACCGCTGCTGAATACACTTACAACACAGATGGTCAAGTAACAAGCCTTAAAGACATAACAGGACAGACAACACAGTACACCTACACGCAAGCAGGCTTACTAGACAAGGTTTATGATAGCGATGCATTACTGGCGAGTTATGCTTATGATAATGATTACCGCCTTAAAGACATTAACTTTGCTAACGGTCAGTCTCAGCATTACAGCTACGATGGCGATGGCAACATCACAGGGCTCAACAGTGATAACAATGGTGGAACAGTCGTAAATGCATACCAATACACCTATGATAACAACGACAACCTGTTGACTATGGTACAAAACGGTCAAACCACAACCTATACCTACGATGGTTTAAATCGTTTAAAAACAGTGAATTACCCTACTATCGGTCAAGAAACCTTTAATTATGATGCTGCAGGCAATAGAATAAAGAGGACTTTGGGAGCCGATAGCGAAATATACACTTATGATGCCAACAATCGACTCACAAAAATAACAGGAAGTAAGTCCGCAAGTTTTAACTATGATGCAAATGGTAACCAGACAATGGAGACCATCAACGGACAAACAACAACCTATAACTACAACGGCTTCAACCAACTTAAAACCATAGAACTGCCAGATGCAAGTGTACAAACCATGGGATACGATACCTTTGGTATTCGCACTTACACCGAATATCAAAACCAAAAGACCCAGTACATGACATCAGCAGGTCAAGTGATTGCATCCATTGGCTACACAGGAGAAGTTGAAGCAAGGTATATACGGGGTATAGACCTATTGGCACAAGTCCAAAACGATAGCACTTACTACTATCATCACAACGCCCACGGCGATGTGACAGATATATTAGATGCTAACGGCGCCGTTCTAAACAGCTACACTTACGATGCTTTTGGCAATACCTTAACAGCAACAGAAGGAATTAAAAACGTATTCAAATACGCAGGAGAGCAATACGACGAAACTCTAGGCAAATACTACCTTAGAGCCCGTTATTACGATCCAGTCCACGGTCGCTTTACCCAAGAGGACACCTACAGAGGAGATGGCAACAATCTGTATGTTTATGTTGCAAGTAACCCACTTAAGTATGTGGATCCAACAGGGAATAAGAGTGAGGGGAAACAATGTAACGAGAACATTTTAGATGAATTAATACCGCTTGGTGCAGGAATATTTTATTCTAGCGATGGTGGCGGTGTAGGCATTAAGGGTACGAGTGAAGATGCCCTATTTTATACTGACAAATATGGTTATAGACAATATGAATACACAGGTGATGCTAATTATTCAGAGTGGTATGAAAAAAATGTTACAGATTTAGGTAAAGGACATATAGTGAGTGATGCAACGATAAAAATAAGATCTCCTCTTAGTGTTAACCAAGATGGATTTATTGAAATTGAAGTTAAAAAGCACTATTTTGAAAATACTAATATATCAGTCTATGAATCAGGGGATGGATATTTTCATGATAATCCATTATCGGCATATGTGGGTAAAAAAGTATCATTTCGTGAAACTGGCGAAGACGAAGAAAGGTTTACAATTGATGATATGCAAGCTCTTAACTCAAAACATAAGTTAGATAAGTGGTATGGTTATGGTAAAGTAGCATTGAATCTGGGGAGTGATATTCTTACTGTATCAACGTTTGGAACGGGAGCTGCAGCTAGTGCGTCAGCTAAAGAAGCTGGAATTGCTTTTGTTAAGGCTGTTGTACCAACAACAGCTAAAGAGGGTGTTGAATTTGCATTGATTCAAGGCGGTCAAATGGCAGGCGATTATTACTTTTATGATTCTAAACCGACAGATGACTTATATAAAACAGCCAAAAGTATGTTGCCTGGTTTTGGCACATATTATGCTTTAGTTAATGTGACAAGTAAAAATACGGTTTTAGGTTTATACTCACCAATTGAATAATAGAGGAGAAGGTAATGAAGTTAAAAAGAATTGAGTTATCAGTATTTATAACATGTGCAATAATCTTTAGCATTGCAATTTATCTTGATGTAAAAAAAATTATCAATTTGGATGAAAGATTTGCTTTTGCTATTTTGGGTACTATATTTTTGCTGAGAGGGGTGTTCGGATTAATGAACAACGAGATAGCTCTTAGGAATGCGAAATCATTGAAATATTCAAAAAATTCTATAGGAGGGAAATTAGTAAATGGAATATTGGTTTTAATTGGTATAGTAGCGTTTGTAATTGTAATCATTAGTAGTATAAGTTGAGTCCCCACCAAGTGTCTAACAAATCAAAACCATTATTATTTCAAGAGGTAACCCTTGTAGTACCTGTGAGAAATATTTCTGAAATTTTCGGCCCACGGGTCAAATTTAGGGCTTGAAAAAAAGAAACGTTATCGGTTAAAAATATCACAGAAAATATTATCAAAATACCCAGTGACTATTTCGATAACTGGGTATTTTTGCATTCGTTTATTCATAGGTTTCACTTATGAAATTATTAGAGCAAGTAAATCTTCACTCCGAGGCAGTTTTGCGGAAGTTCAATGAAGTAAAGTCCTGAAGTGAAGTGATAAGGACGGATATGGGGATAAGATTATCTATACTACCGAAAAATAGCTAGGCAATAAAAAGGGAAGTTGGAAATTCAAGTAATGAAGCGTCAGGTCTTAGTATCTTGGCGCTTTTTAAAGATCCAATCCATCTTACTATAACTTAAATCGTTTAAAAACAGTGATCTATCCTACTATTGGTCAAGAAACCTTCGTTTATGACGCTGCAGGCAACCGAACAAAGAGGACTTTTGGATCCGATAGCGAAATATACACTTATGATGCTAACAATCGACTCACAAAAATAACAGGAAGTAAGTCCGCAAGCTTTAACTATGATGCAAATGGTAACCAGACTATGGAGACCATCAACGGACAGACAACAACCTATAATTACAATGGCTTCAATCAACTCAAAACCGTAGAACTGCCAGATGCAAGCGTACAAACCATGGGATACGATACCTTTGGTATTCGTACTTACACTGAATATCAAAACCAAAAGACCCAGTACATGACCTCAGCAGGTCAAGTGATTGCATCCATAGGCTACACAGGAGAAGTTGAAGCAAGGTATATACGCGGTATAGACCTACTGGCACAAGTCCAAAACGACAGCACTTACTACTATCATCACAACGCCCACGGCGACGTGACCGATATATTAGATGCTAATGGCACAGTTCTAAACAGCTACACTTACGATGCTTTTGGCAATACCTTAACAGCAACGGAAGGCATTAAAAACGTATTCAAATACGCAGGGGAGCAATACGACGAGACTCTAGGCAAATACTACCTTAGAGCCCGTTACTACGATCCTGTTCACGGTCGCTTATGTTGCGAGTAACCCGCTCAAGTATCTGGATCCAACAGGGCATAAGAGTGAAGGGAAACAATGTGGTGTGAACATTTTAGATGAATTAATGCCGCTTGGTTCAGTAAAGTTAACTAATGTTAAAAATGATACGAATATTAGCTTAGGTAAAGGATGGTCATATAGATATGAGGTTGGAGATGTAAACATGCCTGGAAATAATGACCATATTCATTTGTTTAAGACAAATGGTAGTCAAGAGTATTCACAAAATGATAACGGTAGTCCTAAAGGTGGACCAAAGGGTGGTTCGGGTCCTTCAAAAAAGGCAAAAAAACTGCTTAAAGAGAAAACAGGTTGGGATTGGGATGCTAAAGAACAAGAATGGTTGAACAAAATAGAAATTAATGGTTCAGAACTTGGGGATTACGTAATTGTGTATCCAGATGGAACGGAGATGAATACCAGATTCTTCCCTTTTAGTATGCTTGCAATTCTTCCAACAGATGAGGTTATTATTAAAATGTATGCTGAAGGTGGAACAGGGGGTCAAAGTACTTCTGGTGATATTGATGTGTATTTTACACCTTCACTTATGCCTGTTCCAGTACTACAGTTCAGCCCAGTGCCATCATTCGTATCTATATTCGGATTTTAGAAAGTGAGCATAATATGAAATACTATAAAAAGTATTTATGGCTACAAATGCATTCGCCAGATGAAAAGCTTAGACAAGAGGCGAAAACTAAGTTTCGTGAAAGCGCTAAAGAGTATGGACCTTATTTTGAAAAGATTAAGTCTCAGTTACCAGAACAATTCTTGGAAGTGTTTAATGATATGAAGTGGTTTCATGATTTCTCTATTTCTAGTATATGTGTAAATAATATCGCTAAAAGTACAACAGTGAAGTTGACTATTGAGGATGATGAAAATAGGTTTGTATTAAAACTTTCGGATGTTGCAACTATATCAATGGATATACCCAATAAAAATTACTGGATGCCTTCAGGTATGAAATGGGGTTACACAGAATTTGAACTATTTGAAGACAAATGGAGTATCAATATTTTATGCGATATTAATTGTGAGTTGGAGTTTAGATTTAAATCTATTTCATGCGAAAGATTTGTATCGAAGTAACTGGTGACATAAAAGATAGCAAAATAGCAACTGTTGATAACGATTATGTAGATACATTTATTGATATGTTTTGATTTAGTCTTAATAGTATATTATGTTAAGGAAGGTATAAATGATGAGTAGTAAAACAATTGAACATGTCCTATTTGTTAGTGTAATATTTTTTTTGATTTCTTATTTATTTTTCAACAATTATTTAAAGATTCCTGATGTAGCAGCAGGAGTTGTTGCAGGCTTATACTTTTTTTCTTTATCAATTTTGGGGTTAAAAAGGCGTAGAGTTTATTTTACAAGGTCAGAACCAATTACTTATAAAACGTCCATACTTGCGAAATTTATAAATGTTTTATTTGGAGTATTTGGAGTTGTAATAATATTTTTAACATTGGTAACTAAATAATAATTTTATATATGAATAACCTGCTAAATGAGTATTCACTCATAAGCTGTTTTTGAAGTTTAGTGGAGGTAGGGAAACAATAAGTTCAGATGTAGAGATTAGATTATATGTACTACCAAATGAAAGCTATTCAAAAAAATGGAGTTAGATGATCATGAAATAAAGCGTCAAGGTCTTAGTATCTTGGCGCTTTTTAAAGGCCAACCCATCCTACTATAACTTAATCGTTTAAAAACAGTGAATTACCCTACTATCGGTCAAGAAACCTTTAATTATGACGCTGCAGGCAACCGAATAAAGAGGACTTTGGGATCCGATAGCGCAATATACACTTATGATGCTAACAATCGACTCATAAAAATAACAGGAAGTAAGTCTGCAAGTTTTAACTATGATGCAAATGGTAACCAGAGAATGGAGACCATCAACGGAAAAACAACAACCTATAACTACAAAGGCTTCAACTAACTAAAAACCGTAGAACTTTAAATATTATCCCTTCCCTTGTTCAAATAGCACTTAGTGATGACCCCAAATGGACTAAATCATGGATAAGTAATGTTAACAAATCAGTTAAAGCTAAAAGCTTAAATGAACATGTAATAAACCATGTAACAAAATCTGTAATAAAGCTTATATGGAATGTAGTAAATAATCTCTTTAAATAGGAGTGTGAAAGTTGTGAAAAATATGCTAAATGTTTTATATGGAAATTTACATTTCAAAAAAAAATCAGATTATATTATTATCCCTTTAAAAATTCTATATATGGTATACTCGTTACCATTTTTAGCCTTTGCTTTTCTTTTGATAGCAAGAAGTTTTGGTGCTTTTGGAAGTATGAAAAATGAAAAGTTTGGTATAGTAAAAAAAATGTTGCTTCATCTTGCAGATATTTTTTGGTCATTTGTATTTTGGGGGATAATTATCAATGCATTTTTAGGAACATATAATTCTGCTCCCAGGTAGCTTTTCGGAAGTTCGGCAAATCAAAATTCTGAAACAAAGTGATTTGAACAGGCGTAGAACTTGAGATGTCCGAATTACCAAAAAATAACTAGGCTATAAAAAGTGAAGTTGGAAGTTCAAAAAACGAAGCGTCAAAGTCTTAGAAACATCAAGCCCAATTGAATTTATAGCAGAAGAAAAAAGGTTCTAATACTTTTCTTTTTATGCTGTTAATTTTTTGTTTATGAAAGTCGTACAATGTGTTTCGCTTTATGTGTTACTCAATTTAAGTATTCAAAAATCAAGCCTCTACATAAATTCTCTAATATTTGATAAGATTATTCAAAAATAATTCAAAAAACTGAAAAGCAATAATTATCAACAACATTATCTAAAATTAAAGCTATGACTTACTCGCACAAATAAAGCTCTTAGAAAACAGATGACCCAAATGGCAACCTCCTCAACATGCAAGACGCAACCGGCTTCACCACATGGACATACGACGAAGCCGGTAGAGCACTTACCAAAATAGTAACAGGTATCGGTCTATCCACCTATGCCTATGACCTAACATCAGGGATAGATTCACTTGAGCCAGGTTACTATGCAGAGCAAACAACCGATCTACTAGGTGGCATCACCCTAAAAGTCTACGACAAAGTAGATCGCCTTGCGCAGGTAACTGATGCGGGTGAAACCACACAGTTTGAATACTATGCAAATGGCAACCGTAAAAGTGTGACCTACCTAGATGGCTCAAAAGAAGTGTACGGCTATAACAAAATAGAACAAAACACATCCTTGATCAACCTAAAAGCAGATGGCACAGTCATAGATACGTACAGCTATACCTATGATGCAGCAGGTAATCAAACGACAAAGACCGATGCAAAAGGCATCACAACCTTCACTTACGATAAACTAAACCGCCTTGCTGAAGTAACAGAGCCAAGTGGCATCAAAACCACCTACAGCTACGACAAAGCAGGCAATCGCCAAGGTGAAAAGAAATACGCAAGCGCATCATTACTACAAGACACAAGCTACACCTATGACCTTGCAAACAGACTCACTCAAACCGAAACCAAAATGAACACCACCAGTGAGACAGAAAAGACGCTCTATAGCTACGATGCAGCAGGTAACGTAAATATACGTAATGCATCCATCACAACTTAAAAAACAAAACAACAGCTAAACAGAGGATACTGAAAGAAAGCATCCCTACAAGGATCTTGTTGTTTTTGTGCTTTTCACGCATCATTTTCTCAGCGTGTTCAATCCGTATCATTTCTAGTTCAAGTGCTGTTTCTCTTTGCGACTCAGCGGTTTTTTTAGCGGATTGATCCATATAGATGAGGAGATCATCTGCTAGTTTTTTGAAAGCATACATCACCAAACTTGCATCATCAGCTAGTCCTGCAACGGGTATAAAATCTGGCATAGCATCAAGTGGAGAGATCACATAGATCAAAGTTCCGATAGCGATGGCTTTAGAAGACCAAGCTGCTTTGGGGTCTTTAATCATACGAAAAAGCGCATCGACCATTTCCCAAACTTCAGACAGTTTACCTCTGTTCATGTGTTTTATGTTTTTCTCAATCTTCCTTACATCATTTTCTGATGCTTCTTCAATGTTGCGATTAAGTATAAGTTGTGGTTTATTCATCTATGTCCTCCTGTTTCAATATGAAGAAAGGTCCGGCGTCATATTCGCAGCGGACCTTTTAAAGTCAAGATTAACTTGTGACAGAATCTGAATGCTCAATGTATAAAGCGTTTAATTATTTCCAAACACGTTTAGTATACTTTTTTCATCAGCTCTACCACTTCATCGAAAGTAAGTCCCAGTGATTTGTAGTAAGCGACGTCTTCGGTCATCTGGATCAATATCATTTCGTTGCGTTTTTCAAGCATGTTGTGTGTAGAAATATCTGCAACAAAGCAACCCTTACCTGTAACGGTATTGATGAGGCCGTTATGTTCGAGCTCTTCCCAAGCTTTCTTTACCGTGATGATGCTCACACGTAGTTCTTTGGCGGCTTGCCTTATAGGTGGTAAACTAAATCCCACCTCTATTTCACCCTTTAGGATCTGAGCGCTGATCTGCTCGAAAATCTGCTGATATATGGGTTTATCCGATGTATTGGAAATTGCTACATTCATTATACATTCACTTTCTCAAATCGTTTTGTACCCATATTATAAGCAATAAATGAAACGATTGCAAATAATACTATGCCACCTATCAACAGACCACTTTGAAGCAATGCATTATCAGTGCCAGCGCCTTTGAATATATTATAAACTGTGGTATTTACGATACCTAGCCATTCAGCACCAGCGGCAAATACAAGCGTTGCAACGACACCGTAGATCAGTGGCAAACCGTACTTTTGAGCTGTTTTAAAATACAGTGGGATAAAGATAATGTTAAATAGAGCCATCATCACAAAGCTAAGTCCCCAAAACCCTAAAGTAGGAGAGAAGAATATATAATACATGTTAGGATACAGATGCGTACTGATGAGACCAAAGATAAATGCGATGACTAGGTGTAATAATTCAAGAAGCACGATAACTACAACTTTTGACTTCACAATGTCTTTTTTTGTAACAGGCATCAATACAGAAAAAACGATATCGTTTTGTGTGTTATAAGCACCATAGACATTTGGAATCGTGATCCATAAAAAATACATTGGTACGATAAAATACAGCCATCCAGGAATCAGCATTAGAGCACCAGTTAGAAAAGGCAGGATATAGAAAAGTGGACTTACGGCCAATTTTAGTTCTTTTATCAATAAATTATACATATTTGTTCTCCTTCTTTGAATAATAAATCATAATCTCTTCTAAGTTTGGCACTGCGGATTTTATACCAATTGATGGATCGTAGTCTTTTGCTAACATCAATCCCGTGAAGCCAAAAGAATTTGTTTTATAAGAGATCAATTTGTTTTTTACTGTCTCAAGTTGCTTCTCACTTCCATTTAATAGAAGATACGTATCAATAAATGCATCTTTTTCACAGCTATTTATGATCTGTCCTTCATTGAGGTAAGTGATATAATCTGCACATTTTTCTAAATCAGAAGTGATGTGTGTAGAGAAAAGTATACTCATCTCACCATCTTCAACAAGCTCTTGAAAAATATCTAAGAGGTTATCTCTCGCAACAGGATCAAGTCCACTCGTCGGTTCATCTAAAATCAATAACTTTGCACCATGTGAAAGTGCAATGGCAAGGTTGTATTTGACGCGCATCCCAGCAGATAATTCGATGATTTTTTTATTTTCGTTAATCTCGAATTTTTTGAGGTAATTCTTATAAGTTTCATCATCCCAGTTTGTATAGAAATTCTTGATGACGCTAGTTACTTTTTTAACCCGGCTACGGGTGTAAAAGTCAGTACCACCAAAGGCATAGCCGATTTTTTGTTTCATTTCAATTTCATTTGCAATGAAATTTTGTTCAAAAACCTTTACGATGCCACTTTCTACGTGGATCATATTCAAAATAGATTTTAAAGTTGTGGTTTTTCCAGCACCATTGGCACCGATGAAGCCCATTATATAACCTTTTTTGAGTTCAAAAGAAACATCTTTCAACTCGAAATGTTCATATTTTTTATTTATTCCCTTTACTTCTAATGCAAACATATTAAACTTCCTTTCAAAATTGTGTCTACCGTATATGCACAATATATCAAAACGAAAATGGTTTGTCAATTTTTTTTTAAGTAAATCTTAATAAGTTCATGCTAACATAAGTACAATCTGACGAGGGGAGTGCAGAGAATAAATTCATATAAAAAGAGGAGAAGGTTATGAAAATATTGAAATTTAAACGATGCTTTGCAGTAACGCTTATACTTATGATGCTTTTGACTACCACAGCATGTTCAAATGGTTCGGTAGTGGGATTTGGAGGCAGTAAAAAAATTGATGTAATTCTATGGAACACAAATGGTGATAAATTTCCTGAAGCATCTGGTGCTGATTTGATGACATTTGCAGCCAAAGAGTATAAAAATAAAACGGGAATAAAAGTAAATCTAATATCAATTGAAGCCGATACGCAAGAGGATTATTTCACCAAACGCATAGAGGTATTATTATCAAAAGATCAACCAGAGATGATCCTATTTAATACTAGGAACCAAGATGAACTGCAAGTGATTGAAGCAATGAAAAATGATTTGTTACATATAGATGGAATGATAGAAAATAATGGTGATGTGTTTGATGGCATGAAAAGTGAGCAGTATTGCGCTTTTGCAACACTCGTCTATGGAAACGTTATGAATAACACAGTGGTAAGTGAATTGGGTGTTGAACCAAATGTTGGTTTTATGAGTGCCGAAGATGTGGAATCAATCTACTTAAAATGGGCTGAAACTAAAGATGCTGAGTTGAATTTATTTGATTATCGTATATTTTCTGGATTGGGACTAAGTAGTATGGTTCACTTTGAAGATGAAAAAGTTATGCTAGAACAAGATGCGATTATAAATAAAATTAAGTTGAATGAAGCGTTTGTTAAAGCGCTTCCTGAGCGTAACTTAAGTAGTGGTGATGTTAACGATTTTTTGGCAGGCGTTAATAAAGAACTCTATAGTAAGGAACGTGATGCAATGATCTCAACAGCGCGACTAAAACCAGTTAATTTCTTAACTAAAGTGGCATTCAATGCATTTGATATGCAGGATTTTTCAAGTAATATCAATGATGTTCAATCTGGATTTGTAATTGGGGATTACAGTTTTACAGCATCTGTGGGTTTTGGAATTTTGGATAATCAATCTAAAGAACAAGCGAATGCTATAGACTTTGCTAATTTTTTATTGAGTCAGGAGTTTCAAACAGATATGCAGACCTACACGTCAAAGTCTCCTAAAATGTCTGGTTCAGTACTAAAGACGGTTAATGAAAACGGGGTAGAATTAGCACGCTCGCAGGAAATGTTATCAAATGGGAAGCCTATACAAGATTCAGTCACCCAAGCACATGAGTTGATATCAGAACGATTTAATCAACCGGGAGCCCTTCATTTTAGTGCAATCTCTAACAATTCCACAGTAGCATATGAGGAAATCATAAAGTTGTCAACTGAACAAATATGGGGAGAGGCTAAGACTGATGTTGAGCTTCGTAAAGCATTAGAAAGACTGGAAGAACGTTTGAACCATATGTGATACAATATAGATATAACATATGGAGCGTCACTAGACGCATAGCAAACAAGTAAAAGGAGGATATTGAATTGATTTATTTTGTAGATGAACCGTTACATACTGAAGAGAAATTACCAGATATTGATGCTTTTCCCAAAGTACGCTCACCGTGGCGACGATTTTTTGCGAGAAGTTTTGATTTATACTTGTATGGTGTTTTACTGTCGATATTACAATCTTTAGTTTTTAATATCAACATCCTCAATCGTACATCAGGGGGAAATATACTTGATTCGCTAATTGCGCTTCTGTTTATGATTATTTTTGAACCCATACTGCTTATGATTTTTGGTACAACACCCGGAAAATGGCTTTTAGGCATTCGGGTAACAGATCCTTTTGGAGATAAATTGTCATACAAAGTTGGACTTGAGAGAGTCTTGACTGTTTTTTGGAGAGGATATGGCCTCTCTATTCCCATCTATAATTTAGTACGTCTGTTCAAATCCTACAAAGAATGTGATGCAGGTGAAACGCTTGATTGGGAACTTGACTCAGTGGTCCATTTAAAAGATCAAAAAAAATGGCGCATAGCCACATATCTTATAGCACATATTGTTTTGTTTGGGGTATTGTTTTTAACCTTTAGTCTAGCAGCACTTCCAAAAAATCGTGGTGAAATCTCAGTTGCTGAATTTAGTGAAAACTACAATGAATTTGCTTCGTATTATGATCTAGCGGGCTCGAAAGTTCTTGATGATAAAGGTAAATGGATAGGCAGAGAAATGGATAGCTCTACAATCTATATTGGACTATATAGCGAACCACCAGTGTTTGAATTTACAGAAACAGGTGGCATAATGACAGGATTTGCGTTTGATGTGGAACTCGAAGATAGTGAAGGCTGGCAATCAAGCTATAGAAATGAGATCATACTATCTATACTGTCATATGTACGTGCACAGCCCGGGAACAGTTTGATTACAAACGATCTGGAAGACATCATTGATCAAATTATTAAAAAACCTTTTGAAGATTTCCAGTATACATCACATGGCGTTATCATTACATGCGATTATACTTACTCAGGGTATATAGGTCAGACGGGTTATGGTACACTTTTTCCAGATGAAGATAAGGAAAAGTACTTTAAAGTTGAATTTAGGATGTACAAAGAATAGTGATATATTGTAAATTAAAAGGACTCATTATACGAATGAGTCCTCTTTCATTTCTATGAAGTTAAACTGTAAATGTCATCTGCTTTACCTGCACAGATTCGAGTGCTGAAAGCTCATTGGTAATCTGTTTTACTTCTTCATCCTTACCCTTAATAAATTCAAGTAAAATTAAGCCGTTAGAAGCACATTGCCCATCTGTTGCTTCGTGTAATCCAAGCCTAGTTTTGATAATACAACCGTGCTTTGAAAGCACTTCTTGAACTCGCAGTGCTTCTTGTTCTCGATCTCCTATTTGAATCCCCATAATATATCTCATACCGCACCTCTTCCTTTATTATGAGTAATATATATCCCGTGTGAGTTGATTTAATCATAAGTTACAGACGACTTTACACTGAGGCCCCTATATAGTATAATCACATTCGGTTGTATCGTATGATTTAGTGATATATATTAGAGCAAGGGAGTAATAATGAGTGAAAGCATAATGGGCAGTGGATGTGAATTAATCTTGACTACATCACCACTAAAGCCAGTTGAAGAAATAGAAAGAAGTCTGATTAAGAAATTTAGAAAAACGGTGTGGACTAAATTTATCAAAGCCGTTAAAGAATTTCGGTTGGTAGAAGAAGGAGATAAAATAGCTATAGGCGTATCAGGTGGAAAAGACAGCTTGATCCTTTGTAAGCTTCTACAAGAACTTCAAAAGCATGGCGATGTCAATTTTGAGATTGAATATCTCGCCATGAATCCAGGCTACCACCCTGTGAATGAGAAATTACTAAAAGAAAACTGTGAGCATCTAAACATTCCTATAAATTATTTTGATTCTGGAATTTTTGAAGTCATAGATAAAATTTCAAGTGATTACCCTTGTTACCTTTGCGCTAAGATGCGAAGGGGTACTTTGTATGCCAAGGCAAAAGAACTTGGGTGTAATAAATTAGCTCTTGGCCATCATTTTGATGATGTGATCGAGACGCAACTGTTGAACATCTTCTATGCAGGGATGACCAAAACCATGATGCCAAGACTTAAATCAGATAATTTTGAAGGACTTGAACTGATCAGACCGCTGTATTATGTGAGAGAAGAACATATTATCCATTTTGTACAATCTAACGGTATATCTCCCATGAACTGTGGTTGTATGGTCGCTGCGAAGAAGACTTCAAGTAAGAGACTTGAGATGAAAGAGCTGATTGCGACACTTAAAAAAGTGCATCCAGATGTAGATAAATGTATCTTAAAGTCAGCGCATAATGTACAGATGGACTGTGTTGTTGGTTGGCACAAAGATGGTAAGAGCTATAATTTCTTAGATGATTTTTATCCAGAGGAAGCATAAGCAATCAAGATCACAACATGCATTTTAGACCGTCTCTTGACATGACATATGTTTTTGTGTTATGAATATATTAACGCTAAGACCGAGAAGAGTACTTGTACTTGACCATTGTAGAGAGAGCTTGTGTGGTGAAAAAGCTCATGGAAAATACAACGAATGCCCTCGCGAGTGCATACCGAAAGTGTAACGAGTAGGCTATGCCGGATGATTCCGTTAAAGGTCCTTGAGAAGTAAACAAAGTGGAACCGCGATATTCCTCGCCTTTGTAAAAAAGGGCGAGGAATTTTTTTAAGTCACAACAACTTTGTGGCAGAATCTGAGGGCTCGACACCCGAAGATTTTGATGATAGTTAAATCGTATAAATTGGACAGGGAGTCCGTAAAATAAAAATTGATAGGAGGCGCTGTATGATGAAGCTCTATAATTCTATGTCACGAAGTATAGAAGATTTTATGCCATACCACGAAAAGGAAGTGAAACTTTATACTTGTGGACCTACAGTATATAACTATGCACATATAGGCAATTTAAGAACTTACATCCATGAAGATATTCTAGAAAAGGCTTTAGGATTTATTGGCTATGATGTGAAACGCGTTATGAATATTACTGATGTTGGACATCTCGAATCGGACGCCGATGATGGCGAAGACAAGATGCTAAAAGGTGCGCTAAGAGAAAACAAAACTGTATGGCAAGTTGCAGCGTTTTATACAGATGCCTTTTTCACAGATTGTGGAAAATTAAATATCAAAAAACCAGAAATCGTTGCAAAAGCAACAGATTATATCTCAAAGTATATTGATTTTATCAAGACTTTAGAGGATAAGGGTTACACGTATTTTACAAATGGCAACGTATACTTTGATATCTCGAAGTTTGAACGCTATACAGCCCTTTCTAAGTTAAACCTCGATGAACTTAGAATTGCACATAGAGAGGGTGTAGAAGAAGATACTTTTAAAAAGAACCCACAGGATTTTGTACTTTGGTTTACTAAGTCTAAATTTGAAAACCAAGCGATGAAATGGGAGTCACCATGGGGTGTAGGTTATCCAGGCTGGCACATTGAATGTTCTGTAATCTCACTTAGCAATCTAGGAGAACAACTGGATATTCACTGTGGTGGTGTGGACCATATTCCTGTACATCATACCAACGAAATCGCTCAAACTGAGAGCTATACTGGTAAACCATGGACAAAGTATTGGTGGCATGCAGAGTTCTTAATTGAACCTAAGGGAAAAATGAGTAAATCTAAAGGAGAGTTTTTAACAGTTTCTTTGTTAGAAAAAAAAGGATTTGATCCGCTTAGTTACCGTTATTTTGTACTGGGATCACATTACAGAAAACAATTAACTTTCTCCTATGAGAGTTTAGAAATGGCTGAAAATGCATACTTTAAACTAAGAAAGAGAACAAGTAGCATTGCAAAAGATGCGCTTCTTAGCTCAACTGATGTGTTAGGTAAAGTAGAGAACTTAACAGAGGAAGCTCAAAATTTATATGGTAAGTTCGTGGACTGTCTAGAAGATGATCTCAATACTGCAAACGCAGTAACGGTTCTTTATGACGTCCTTAAGTCAGAGGTAAGTACATCAGAAAAAGCGACGTTATTTGCTTATATGGACCAAGTTCTATCTTTGGATTTATTAACCCCAATAGATGAGAAAAAAGTTGATGCATCGGATGATGAAGTAGCATGGATTGAAGGCAAAATAATTGAAAGGACCAATGCTAAAAAGAATAAGGATTGGTCAACGGCTGACTTAATAAGAGATGAACTTAAGGCAAAAGGGATCACTATAGTGGATACTGCTGAAGGTGCTAGGTGGTCTAAAGATTAATTAAGATGTAAAATAATAATTAGGATATATATATAACTAAAAAAGGCTATACGTCACAGAAGATTTGTGAACGTATGGCCTTTTCCTTTTAGCTTAGTAACATACACATCTAGTTTTTATTGTTCCCATTGATGTGTTTTGCTACTTCTACATCCATCTTTTGGATGTGGTTCATAAACCAACCTGAAATCAAACGATTAAGTTCAATCACGTTAACGGTTGATGTTGGATCTTGCGCAATTTTTGCTGAGAGTTTATCAAGTTCGTTGATAAAATAAGTATGATTTTTTTTGTGCATTTCTATGTCGCTGAATTTAGCTTTTTGTTGCATGATTTCTTCTTCTGCAAAATGTGTTTTAACGTATTTTTGCAAGAAGCCCAAAGTTTCAACGATTTGCCCTTTGCCTTTACCTTGTGACATTGCATCTGCCAATTCTTGAGCTTTAGAAATAATCAGTTTATGATCATTGTCAATTTTATCAATATTGGTCTTAAGACTATCAGTCCATTTATATACCTGCATAAATTCACCTCCTGCATATGAAATACCCATAAATTTGTGAAGAAAACATACATTAGTATGATATTTGAAGCGAACTCAAAAATGAACTGATATGTGTGATAGCAGTGATGAAGTGTATCAGATTTGCTACACGTTTTTCTAAAATCTGTAGCAAAAATGATACACTCTGCAGTTTTCAGATACTCACCAGTGAAAAGACGTATTAAATTGTAGTCAAATGGCTACAACTCAAATGAGATTGTTGTCTTTATTTACAAATGTCTAAGTAATGAACATAAAATAAAGTGAAATCCAATAAATAGAAGTTAATAGTAAAAAAACATAATGCGCTAATGAACTTGAAATACTAGATTTCAACAATTAGTTTATTTTCAAATGGTAAGTTGGCATGGATATTGCTTATAAAAAAGATAGGGAAATAGGGATTTTCATTATGTTTCAAACATAATCACAATTTCGGAGGATATGGATGAAAAAAGTCATTACCATGGAACAAGCACTTGATCATATCAAAGATGGCATGACCATTATGATCGGTGGGTTTCTCGCTTGCGGTAGTCCTGAAAAGGTTATCGATGCATTAATTGAAAAAGGCGTAAAGGATTTGACGATAATTGGCAATGACACTGGTTTTGTCGATAGAGGGATTGGCAAATTAGTGGTTAGTGGTCAAGCAAAAAAAGTCATCGTTTCGCACATTGGCACAAATAAGGAAACTGGCAGACTCATGAACGAAGGCAAGTTAGAGGTCGTTTTAGTACCTCAAGGCACACTTGCTGAACAAGTACGCTCTGGTGGAGCTGGACTTGGTGGTGTATTAACACCGATAGGTATTGGTACTCCTGTAGCTGAAGGTAAAGATCATCTGATTATTGATGGCAAAACTTTCTTGCTTGAAAAAGCATTGAAAGCAGATGTGGCTTTAATATTCGGTTCAAAAGTAGATGAAAAAGGCAATGTATACTATCATGAATCAACACGTAACTTTAACCCACTTATGGCAACTGCAGCTGAAGTGGTCATCGTTGAAGCGGAAGAGCTTGTCAAAGTTGGTGAACTTGACCCACATTTAATTATGACACCTAGCCTCTTTGTCAATTATATTGTGAAGGCATAGGAGGGCATATGGACGCAAAAGAAATAATTGCAAGACGTGTTGCAAAAGAGTTTAACGATGGAGATGTAGTCAACTTAGGAATTGGTCTCCCAACTTTAGTTCCTAACTTTATAGACGAAGGGGTAGAAATTATCCTGCATTCAGAAAATGGCTTTACAGGTATTGGCCCTGCACCAGAAGCAGATCAAGTTGATCTTAATCTGGTTAATGCCGGCGGGATGCCAGTAACCATAATGCCAGGCGGTGTTTTCTTCGACAGCGCAATGTCATTCACGATTATACGTGGGGGACATTTGGATGCCACCGTACTCGGGGCGTTACAAGTAGATGAAGAAGGAAACCTTGCTAACTGGATGATCCCTGGTAAACTTGTACCAGGAATGGGTGGTGCGATGGATCTTGTTGGCGGTGCCAAAAAGGTCATCGTGGCCATGACCCATACTGCAAAGGGCGAGATTAAGATATTAAAAAAATGTACGCTTCCTTTGACAGGTGCAAAAAAAGTAAGTAAGATTATCACTGAGATGGGTGTGATGGATGTAACACCACAAGGCTTAGTACTTGTGGAATACAACACAGACTACACAATTGATGAAATTCAACTTGCGACAGAAGCGAAACTAATCATTTCTGACCAAATAAAAGCAATGATTTAGCAATTAATCTGTGCCTTTGTGGAGGGATTTACTAGGCTTAACTAGTACCACGGACGCATATTGGCACCCCACTTGGGGTGCTTTTTTATTTGTATGATAATATCTCATAGAATTTTAATACTTTTCTAATGCTTATAATAGGACAAGTTTGATAAAATTGTAACGTGATATAAAACTAATGAAAGCATGGGACTAAAAAGGAGAAAAGAATGAAAAAAACTAAGAAAATTCTATCAGTAATCATGATGGTAGCAATCCTCGTTTCGACGATTACACCAGTTTGGGCTGATGAACAACAAACGATGAATATCAGTAGTTGGGCAGTTTCAACACTCAATGAAGGTGAAAAGTACGGTATCTACCCGATGACTTGGTACTATGAGAATTTCAATGAAACGATTACACAGGAAAAATTATCAGAACTCATCAAACAAGTGGATTTAAAACTTGATGTTGTTGCTGACAAAGTAGATTTTGAAGCAATGCCAGTGAGTGAGCAATTAACAAGAGGCAATGTACTCACACAATTTTATAACCTCTTAGGTGCGTATGGTCTTGTTACAAAAGGTGATGCAATGACGTATATGCAATCAAGCGGTATCGTAAATGGGACGCTAAGTGGTTTAAACCTTGATAAAACATGTAACACTGAGCAAGCAATATTGTTTGGAATTAACACTGTTAAGTTTGCATATGAGCAGTTAGAAGCAGGCGGAAAAGGTGTGTTTTGGAAAGTCGAAAAAGGCGGAAACACAGTTTATTTACTTGGTTCTGTCCATGTAGGAAGCACTGATCAATACCCTTTAAATACGATGTTAACAGATGCATTTGACGCTTCAGATGCACTTTTGGTTGAAGCTGACTTGCTAAACCAAGCAGGTGGTATGGATTATTTTAGAAGCAAAGCGTTCTACACAGATGGTACGACGATAGATTCTCATATTTCTAAAGAACTTTATGATAAATTAAAAAAAGTATTTGAGAAATATAACCTTGATGAAAGTGTATATGGTACGCTCAAGCCTTGGAGTCTTTCAAATGAACTTAATGTAGTTTCAATGTCAAATACTGATCAGACTGAGGGTGCAACTGAAGGTGCAAATTTAGGTATAGATCTCTATTTCACAGTGAAGTCTTATTTAACAGGTAAACCTGTATACGAACTAGAAGGTATTCCGTATCAAACAGATCTTTTTGATGGTTTAACACCAGAGTTCCAAGAAGAGTACCTTACTGCAATTGTTGATGGTATACTTGCTCCAGCAACTGGTGAGTCAACTGAAAGTGCAAACTTGCTAGACGAATGGTTAGCATACTGGATCAATGGTAATTTAGAAGAGTTTACAACTAGCTTCAACGCTTCATCAGAAGAAGAGAGCAATGAACTTACAGATATGCTTTTTGGTAAAAGAGATCAAGACATGTCTACAAAGATAGAAAACATTCTTGAACAAGATGGAAGTACAACTTACTTTATAGTAGTTGGTGCAGGACACTTTATCAATCCAACTAACATCATCAAAACTTTAGAAGCGGATGGTTATACAGTAGATTGGATGTACTAAGCGATAGTTAAAATCATTTAAAACTCCAGAACAAAAAACAGCGGTCGGTTCATTCTGATTCCGCTGTTTTTTTTTATCCTTTTGTAAAACGAAACGATATTATATAATGAAATAAATATAATTGAATAATTGAGTTTAAATATTATTGGAGGAAAAATGGCTATAAAATATATACTTTTTGATTTTGATGGAACTTTGATAGATTCAAATGAAGCGGTGATCTCTTCATTAAACCATGTAGCGGTAGACTTTAGAGGGTATCCCTTTAAACCACATGAGCTAGAAGAAGTGTTGGGAAAACCTATCGTTGAGCAGATGTCTTTTTTGTCAGATGAAGAATATCCGAGGTTAGTTGAAATGTATCGTCTAGAATATAGACGTGTACAAGAGGCACTAACAAAGATCTATGACGGTGTAATTGATTTATTAAAAGAGCTTAAAGATAGAGGTATCCAAACAGCAGTGGTATCAAATAAAGGGCGAAATGGGATTAATCATGGTATCAGTCAATTTGATTTGCATCAGTTACTTGGTGCAACCATCTCGCTAGATGATGTGAGTATCCCTAAACCGCATCACGAAGGTGTTTTATCTGCACTTTCTCAGCTTGGCATACCAAGGGAGGAGATGACAAGTGCAATTGAGGAGAGTTTATTCGTAGGTGATAGCGGACATGACATAGAAACTGCTAAAAATGCAGGGTGTAGGTCAGTTTTAGTAGGTTGGACGTTACTGAGTAGAGACAGACTGCTTGAGCTAAAACCCGATTATGTAATTGAGACCCCTGGAGAATTATTAAAAGTGATCGATCAAATTCAGTAATAGAGGTGAAGGTGTGGATAGAAGCTACGAGCAACTTAAATGGGAGATGGAAATTTTAGATGAATTTATAGAAAAGGCTTACGAGGGACTCATCATCATCGATAAAGATGGTCTGATTATTAAGTTCAAGTATGAACGGTTCCTCGATGTCAAAGAAGAAGAAGTCATCGGAAAACATGTTACCGAAGTCGTAGAAAATACACGCCTTCATATTGTGCTAAAAACTGGTATGCCTGAAATTGGTGATATACAGATCATCAAAGGACATAATTGTGTGACCTCACGGATCCCAATTATCAGAAACAGTGAGGTCGTAGGTGCTGTTGGTACGATTTTGTTTAAAGATATATTAGAGGTCAAACACCTTTCTGACCATCTTGAACAGATGAAACAGCATGTGAAGAAATATAAACAGGAGCTTAAGAGACTCAACCTCGCCAAATATTCTTTTGAATCGATATTAACTGCTGATCCTCACATGCTCTCACTTATAGATAGTGCAAAAAAAGCAGCTGAAGGAAATGTAAGTGTCTACATCGAAGGGGCGAGTGGTACTGGAAAAGAATATTTTGCTCATGCGATTCATGAGGCGAGCCTTAGACGGTATGGTCCTTTTGTGAGGATTAACTGTGCCAGCATTCCTAAAGATTTATTTGAGTCTGAACTTTTTGGTTATGAACCGGGGGCATTTACAGGGGCATCCACACATGGTCGAATTGGCAAGTTTGAACTTGCAAATGGAGGGACTATCTTTTTAGATGAGCTTAGTTCTATGCCTTTTGAGATGCAAGCAAAGTTACTTAGAGTCATTGAAGAAAGAGAAATGGAACGGGTTGGAGGCAATCAGCGTATCAACATTGATGTGCGTTTTATTTCTGCATCAAATGAAGAATTGCATGAACTTGTAAATCAAGGAAAATTTAGAAGTGACTTATACTATCGCTTAAAAGTTGTCCATCTTCAGTTGCCACCACTTAAAGATCGTAAGCGCGATGTAATGCTTTTGGCGACTCATTATGTTACTCATTTTGCGAAAGAGAATAACAGTTCTCTCGAAGGTTTTTCTAAAGAAGCTAAACATTGTTTAGAGCATTATACCTGGCCGGGGAATGTTAGAGAACTGCGAAATGTGGTCGAAAGTGCGGTTAACTTATCAAAAACGAAGCAGATTATCGTAAGTGACCTACCGGACTATATTGCGCATGATAAAATTGTTCAAGAAACACAGTATTTAGATGTTCTATCATTAGTGCCTCAAAATTTGGATTCAGATTTATATACGATGATGGATCGGGTAGAGAAAACCTTGATAGAGAAAGCGATCGACGAGGCAAGAGGCAGTAGAACGAAAGCAGCCCAAATTCTAGGGATTCATAGAACTGCACTCTACAAAAAGATGGCAAAATTAGGGATTGAATCCAAGTAAGTGAAATGAGGTGAAGGCATGGCAAATTTCATACTAAATGCACTGGATGAACTTATCCGTCCTAGTGGTCTAAAAAGAGGTGACAAAATTATGGCAGTTAGTCTTTCGTGGGGTGGTGCCGGAGAACCGGGCATAATCCAGCGTTATAAGCTTGCTAAAAATAGACTTGAAACTGAATTTGGATTTATTGTTTTGGAAGCAGAACATGCACTAAAAGGCTCGCGCTTTTTATATGATCATCCTGAGCTTAGAGCAAAAGACTTTATGGATGCTTTTCTTAATCCTGAGATCAAAGGTATATTTTCTTGCATAGGTGGAGATGATACTTTGAGACTTTTACCTTATATTGATTTTGATGTCATTCGTAACAACCCTAAAGTGTTTTTAGGCTACTCAGACACCACTGTTAACCACTTTATGTGTCTAAAAGCTGGACTTGCTAGTTTCTACGGGCCAGCAATTTTAAGTGAATTTGGTGAAAATGTAAAGATGCATGCGTTTACAAAAGACAATTTTATCAAAGCATTGATGGATAAATCACCTATTGGCAAGCTCGAAGTAAGTGATCAGTGGACCAGCGAAAGAATAGAGTGGACCAATCCTGAAAATCTGAACATACTTAGAACGATGAACTTTGAAGCACATGGTATCATGTGTTTAAATGGTACTGGTCAAGTTAAAGGTAGACTAATCGGCGGCTGTGTAGAAGTGATAGATTGGCTTAGAGGTACAGAACTTTGGCCAGCAGCAAGTGTTTTCCAAGATGCAATTCTCTTCTTAGAAACAAGTGAAGAGATGCCTACGCCAGACAATTTCAGGTATATGCTAAGATGTTTTGCGGCTATAGGAATATTTGATAAAATTAATGGCATCATCATGGGAAAACCTTATCATGAAAAATATTTTGAAGCTTATCAAGAGTGTTTGCTAGATGTCGTTGTCCATGAAGCAGGAAGAAAAGCACTTCCAATTATCTATAACATCAACATTGGTCACACTGCACCTATGTTAACATTCCCCATAGGTGTACTTGTGAGTATAGACTGTGACAATAAGACGATTGAGCTTTTAGAATCTGGGATCATATAATAAGATTAAATTAAAGCGTTTCTATTAGGCAGGTTAACGATAGATTTCTTGAGGAGGCGTTATGCGCATTTTTATAGGGATTGATCTGGACTTGGAACTCAAGAATCAGATTTTTCAACTGCAAGAAAAATTAAAACCTTATGTAAGTAAGGGAAACTGGAAATATGAAGACAATTTTCATTTGACACTTAGATTTTTAGGTGAAATTGAAGAGGGACAAATAAGTGTGATTGATGGTGCTATTCAGAGCATGATAGATAAGATTAAACCTTTTAAGCTACAGCTAAAAGGCGGTGGTACATTTGGACTTAAATCATCTACAGATGAATCAAAAGGGCCTCTTGTTAAGGTGTTGTGGCTTGGCGTTGATGGGAACATGAAGGCGCTAAATGAACTCTATTTTGAACTGGAATTTGCATTAACTGAAAAAGGATTTGCGAAAGATTATAGAGATTATGCACCCCATATCACTCTAGGACAGGATTTGAGATTTTCCGCTGATATCGAAGCAGTAAAGCCATATTTTAAGGCATTAGAAAAGAGTTTTATGGCAAGAGAACTCACCTTATTCCGGTCAGAATCTGTAGGTGGAAGAAGGGTATATCGCCCCATTCGTACTTATGCCTTTTCCCCTACTACTTTGGAATAATGAATTGAAATTGAATTTGAAGTTGAAATTTATGATTATGATTATATGACGACGGAGGTCAGTATGACAAAGACGACGATGTTACCACTAAAATTTGAAAATAACGGCATGATCATGAGATTGACACCTGTAATCATTGAAAGTGGTGATAACTTGATATTGGTTGATTGTGGCAATCCAGGGTTATTAGAACTCTTAGAAGGCGCGATTAAAAACGCAGGGTATGCACCAGAGGCGCTCACCAAAGTGATGATTACACATCATGATCACGATCATTTTGGTTCACTCGCAGCGCTTAAAAGAAAATACCCAAAGGTTAAAATTTGTGCATCAGAGCTCGAAGTTCCCTACCTAGAGGGTGAGAAGAAATCGTTAAGACTGGTTCAGGCAGAGTCGATCTATGATACGCTTCCAGAAGAAAGAAAAGAGTGGGCAAGAGGTTTTCATGCCTATCTAGAAGGGATTGAAAAAGTAAAGGTAGATACTATTTTAAAAGATGGTGATGCGCTTGATGAAGCAGGTAAGGTGATAGTGATCGCCACCCCGGGTCATATGCCAGGGCATATGTCCGTCATCGTGACTGTAGAAAAAACATTGATTTCAGGTGATGCACTCATTGCAGAGGAAGGTACTTTAATGATGGCCAACCCCCAGTATTCTTTGGATTTAGATGAAGCGAGACGTTCTGCAATCAAGTTAAGTCATTATGAACTTGAACGTGTCATCTGTTATCATGGTGGAGTCGTAGAAGGGAATATATCTGAGATTTTAAAAACGATATGATACAAAAAGGAGAGTTGTCATGTCAATTGAAGTGGTAAGAAAGCATCTAAGCAAATGGGATAAAGATAAAGATATACTGGAATTTGAAACTTCAAGTGCAACTGTTGAACTTGCAGCGAAGGCAGTAGGTGTTGAGCCTGCAAAGATTGCCAAAAGCCTTTCTTTTAGAGATGGCGATAAAGGTATGTTAGTTGTTGTCGCAGGTGATGCAAAAATTGATAATGCAAAGTTTAAAGCTACCTTTGGTTTCAAAGCGCGTATGCTCGCACCTGATGAAGTGTTAGCCTATACAGGGCATGCCATAGGGGGTGTATGTCCTTTTGGTATTACCACAGGTATCCGAGTTTTTTTGGATGAATCAATGAAGCGATTTGAACATGTTTATCCTGCTTGTGGCAGTAGCAACTCTGCTATCAAAGTGGGGCTTGATGAACTTGAAATCTATGCTGAAACAGACAAATGGGTAGATGTTTGTCGGTGGGAGTCATGCTAAAGAAGATGAAAAATTTCTCGCTTCAGCTCAAAATTATGGCGATTTTCTTAACTATGTCGATCTTGTTAACACTAACTTTGGGACTCATGTTCTATAATAACACTGCGCAAAATGTCAAACAAAACAAGGAAAATGAGATCAAAACACTTGCTGCTGAAACTTCGAATAAGATTGAACGTTTTCTTTTTGAAAGAGAAGCAGATATACAAGTTGTCGCTCAGTCACAGATATTGACTATGCCACAGATTGATCGTGAAACTAAGCGCCAGTATCTAGCAAATGTAATCAATAATTATCAGACTTATGATGAGATGTTTGTTTTAGACCAATTGGGACAGATTGTGTTAAGCGCTACTTTTTCTGGTGGTAACTTGCCACTTGAAAGTGATGAACTTTTTAAGCAAAATCCAGATATTTTAGGAAAGATTCTATCTGGAAAACCATTTATTTCAGATGTGCTATCTGAAGAAGATCAGTCGCAGTGGTTTATACTTTTTTCAGAACCTCTTGTGGATGATAGAGGACAGGCTGTCGGCGCAGTTGTAGAACGTATGAATTTTGATGCGATTGATGAGATCATTGCCAATGTAAAGTTGGGTGAAGTTGGTTACGCACGTTTGATGCCTTCTGATCAAAATTATGGCGTGAGCTATGAGCTTTTGGAGTGCGTAAACCATCTAACGGTACGTGTGCCAATTATTAAATACGAAACGCAGTTTAAGCAATGGATGCTTTTTTTAAGTGAGCCTACTGAAGAAGCTTTTGCGCTTATTTATGATATTAGGATCTATTTTGGTCTTGTGTTTGTGATCACTTTGATTATACTTTTTTTGGTTTCAAATTATCTTTCAGGGCGTATAACACGGCCCATTCGGACGTTAAAATCTCATATGGGTGAGTTACTTGAAACGCACAAACTTAATATGGCACTGGCTTATGAGGGCTCAAGTGATGAAGTAAAACAGTTGACCCATACGTTTGATTTTTTACTAGAGGAACTTAGTTTTATGGTTCAGAAGACCATGGAAAAAACAGGCGAAGCTGAATCGGTTAAATCTGTGAAAGCATCATTAGATGCTATGATTGATCATGCGGTTACTGGGATTGTTACGATAGATGGCAAGGGAATTATAACTTCTGTTAATCCAAGGATAAAAGAGATTTTAAAAGCGGATCATGATGATGTGCTTGTGGGACTCTCTATTGGCAAAGAGGGACATCAGCGTTTTGACGCACTGTTTCAGATCTTATATGAAAGTATCTTAGTAGAAAAGCAGTTAGTTGACGTGAGCTGCTTGATTAAAAACCCTGAAGTGGAGTTGGTGGTAAGTACCTTGATTCAAAAGGATATTTATCAGACGCCCTTGGGTGTCACTGTTCTGCTTCAAAGTGCTGAAGAACGGGAAAGGTTCGAACATAGTGTCATACGCGCTAAGAAGCTCTCTGAACTTGGAGAGCTAAGTGCAGGAGTAGCGCATGAAATTCGTAATCCACTGGCTTCTATAAAAGGATATACGCAGATGGCTATTAGGGAGGTCGATAAACAAAGCGATGCATACCATGATCTCGGTATCGTTTTAAATGAAGTGGATAGACTTGATCGATTAGTAGAGAGGTTTTTAAGTTTTGCGAGTCCAAACGCACCACATTATAAATCTGGTGATATGAACCAATTGGTATCTGAAGTAATTAAGGTGCTCAATCAACAAATTCTAGCCAAAAAAATTGAAGTTGTACTTGAGTTTGACAGTGCCTCCAGTTTTGAATATGATGTTGATCAGATGAAGCAAGTGCTTCTTAACCTTTTAATTAACGCGATTCAAGCAAGTGAAGTGGGTGGAACTATCAAAGTTCAAACGCTACTTTATGAAGATGAAGGAAGGTTTTCGCTTTTGATTACAAATGATGGTGATATAATCGATGACGACTTGATAGAAAGAATTTTCACCCCGTTTTTTACTACGAGAAAGGGTGGATCTGGTCTAGGACTTGCAATATGTGCTCGAATTATTGAGAACCATCATGGTACGATTGAACTGATCAGTTCAAAAGACACTGGCACTACTTTTGCAATTAGTTTGCCAACTAAGAAAGGGTTGTTACTATGAAGAAAGCAACTATTTTGATCGCTGAGGATGAAGTTAACTTAGCACTTCTACTTGAACGAATTCTGAAAAAAGAAGGTTATCTGGTTTATACAGCAAGTGATGGCGTTTCAGCTAAATCGATCTTAGAGGCAAAGCAGATTGATCTTGTACTGACAGATATAAAGATGCCTGACATGGATGGTATTGAACTGCTTAAGTACATTAAAAAGATAGATTCAAGTATTGAAGTGATTGTAATGACTGCATTTGCAACTGTTGATACAGCGATCAATGCTTTAAAGCTTGGCGCAAAGGACTATATCCGAAAGCCGTTTGACATCGATGAGGTAATCAGTGCGGTTAAAAAGGTGCAGTTTGAAGAGGCACCTGATGAACTTGGAACCTATGATTTTAACAGCATGCTCGTGACCAACAGTCAAAAGATGCAGGACCTTGTAAAGTTGATTCATAAAGTTGCCAATAGCAACGCCAATATCTATATCCACGGTGAGACAGGAGTCGGTAAGGAACTTGTCGCGCATGCCATACATGAGATCAGCGACCGAAGGGGGAAGCCTTTTATTAAGGTGAATTGTTCTGCACTTCCTGAGACGCTTCTTGAAAGTGAGCTTTTTGGTTATGAAAAAGGGGCATTTACGGGTGCTTTTAATAGAAAACTTGGTCGTTTTGAACTGGCAAATGGTGGCACAATATTTTTAGATGAAATAGGAGATATCTCTCCATTGATCCAACTGAAATTATTGCGTATCATTCAACAAAAGGAGTTAGAACGATTAGGAGGGACGCAGACGATCTCACTAGATGTGAGAATCATCACAGCGACCAACAAAAGCCTAGATACTTTGGTACATGCTGGGCAGTTTAGAGAGGATTTGTACTATCGGCTTAATGTTATCCCGCTTTCTGTTCCACCGCTAAGGGAGCGACGAGAAGATATGACAAGCTTGATACAGAATTTTATTAAAATATCATCAGATATGTATCATACACCTTATAAAGAGATTGAAGCTGAAGCGATGGAGGTCCTCTTAGGATACCACTGGCCGGGTAATGTGAGGGAACTTGAAAACATCATCGAACGGTTGCTGCTCATAAGCGAGGGAACTGTGATTAAAAGCAGTGATTTACCACCTTATTTCCTCCATCCTGAGGATGAGCCTTCTGATGGTCTAGGAATTTATAAAGACAGTGCGGAGGAGAAAATTATCCGCAAAGCTTTAGCCGATACAGATGGCAATATCACAAAAGCAGCTGAGAAACTTGGAATCAGTAGGCGTTCACTGCACCGAAAAATTAACAAATATAATTTAGGCAGTTAAAAAGTAATATATCAAGTTATGAGTAATAAGTGTGACAGATTTGACGCAGTGCGACAATTTTGTCGCACTTATTTTTTTTGAATGTTTAAAAATCCATTGCAATCCTGTACTTGTTACAAAAATTATAGTTGGCATAAGAATTGCTCTGTATAAAGTGTCAGATTATAGGCACCGCATAAAAACTACGGCGCTAAGATTTTAGGAGGGAACTAATGAGTTTTGACACAGGTAATACGGGGTTTATGCTAGTAGCTACGAGTTTGGTTATGCTGATGACACCAGGGTTAGCCTTTTTTTATGGCGGTTTGGTCAGTAAAAAAGGCGTATTAACAATAATGATGCAAAGTTTTGTATCACTTGGAATAACCACTGTTTTGTGGTTTACTGTTGGTTATTCACTCTGCTTTAGCGGAGATGTTTTTGGAATTATTGGCAATTTAGATTATGCTTTTTTGCATGGTATAACGATGATGGATACACTATCACCAACTAACAATATCCCGCTAATTGTCTTCATATCGTATCAGATGATGTTTGCGGTTATTACACCAGCCCTGATCACAGGTGCATTTGCTGAGCGTGTCAGATTTAAAGCATATGTTATCTTTCAGGTATTGTGGTTATTGTTAGTTTATTTCCCGTTCACACATATGGTATGGGGTGGCGGTCTTTTTGCACAGTGGGGCGTTCTAGATTTTGCAGGTGGGATCGTAGTTCACGCAACTGCTGGTATGGCTGCTCTTGCATCGGTATTTTTTGTTGGAAAACGTGCTGAACGCGTAACTGAGCCGCATAGTATTCCTTTGATTGCTCTTGGTACAGCACTTTTATGGTTTGGATGGTATGGCTTTAATGCAGGTAGCGAACTAAGAGTAGATGGTGTTACGGCACTTGCTTTTTTAAACACAGATGTGGCCGCTTCGTTTGCTGCAGTGGTTTGGCTCGCAATTGATTGGAAAATGACAGGGAAACCAAAATTTGTAGGTATGCTAACTGGAGCAGTTGCTGGTCTTGCAACAATCACACCTGCTGCTGGTTATGTTGGTACAGGTACTGCAGCTATTATTGGCTGTATTGCTTCAGTGGTTTGTTATCTTGCAATTGGTCTTAAAAATAGATTTGGATGGGATGATGCACTTGATGTTTGGGGTGTCCATGGTATGGGTGGTATCACTGGCGTAATCCTTTTAGGAATCTTCGCAAGTACCAAGGTAAATCCAGGTGGGGCAGATGGCCTTATATATGGGGGAACTCAATTTTTCTTAGTAGAAGTGGGAGCTGTTGTAATCGCAGCAGTATATGCCTTTATAATTTCTTATGGTATGTTAACTATAATCGATAAGTTCACACCTGTACGCATCGATGCGAACGAACAATTAACAGGTGTAGATGCAGCGATGCATGGTGAAAATGCATATCTAATGTAGATTAAAGTGTGAATTAATAGGGTAACAGATGCAATTGGCGTTACTTGGTAATTAATAAGGTCATAGAATTTGAAAAGCTAGTAAGTTATGTATCTTAACCTACTAGCTTTATTTTTGACCAATTATTTTTTAAGTATTTTTTCTATTTTCGAGTATGAAGTCTGCTAGTTTTTTATCTTCAACCCCTATGTGTTTGAGAAGCCAGTCCATGGTCATCTTACTGATTTCAATTTTTTTTGAAGTTGTTAGACCATTTTCGTCAATATCTTGAATCAGTTGAGTGACAGTTCCTTTGAACTTTGAATGTATCTGCTTGTGGTTCGCGATATCAGGATAATTGTATTTTGCCTGAAGTTTTTCCTCTGAATTAAAATGCTTTATGACATAGTCTGCAAGAAAATTGATATGTCTTATGATTTCTTCTTTACTATTGCCACTTTTAAGTGCCGTTAGCATTTCGTTTGTTTTTTTTACCAATTCTTCATGTTCTCGATCGATTTCGGGGACACCTAGAACTAGTTTTTTTTCCCAATGTAACATTCTGACCTCCAATAGTATTTTTCTATATGTTTGAGTTAATTTGATACCCAAAGATTGTAATTGATATCAAAAAAAGAAAGATCATAGTTATATGAACTTTCTTTGCAAAACTTATTTTGTTTCATTTGTGCTAAGCGTTGAGGTAATTATCAGTTATTTTCTTGTATTGAGCAGCAAGATTATGATTTCCTTGAATAGTTAAAAGAACAATTGCATTTTCTAGATATTCCAAATAGCCATCAGAATCTAATAATTTCAATGCCACACCTTTTCTGCACAAAAGCAGAGGTAGATTTGTCATGATTTCATGTCGATTACAAAATTCAATACCAGTATTTGCGGCATTAAGGGCAAGTTGATGTTGATCTAGACGGTGATAATTATAAGACATAGTTGCGTATATCTTTGAAATTAGTACATTTTCTAGATGAAATGCTTTTGAAGTATAGCTAAGTGAATTGACGACGTATTCTAAGATTGCATTACTTTGTTCGCATTCACGAATAACTCCTAAGTTTGCGGCGATAGCAAAAAGAATTCTTAATTCAAGATAGTTGTATTTATATTTCTCCCATTCAGTGATACTAAAAGTTGGAATAAATACATTTAGTGCTTTTATCAATAATTCATTAGAAGTTTGAATCGAAGCAATTAGGGAGGTTTCATCGTATAAATAAGAATGCTTTAATCCATCAATTAAAAATTCTAATTGTGCTAATTCTTTTTTTTCAATAAGGTTAAATAAGTGGTTGCTTTTAAGTAAGTCGAATGATGAGAGAGTATCTTTTATCTCTTGAGAATCAACCCTTGTAATAAGCCAATCTATCTTAGAGTAGTAATCAAAAATTATAGTCGAACTTTTGCACAAGTTTAAAATTGAATGTAAGTCAGTTTTGTAAAAAAGGGATAAAATTTCTATAGTATCGTATTTCGGTATAGTTTTCCCGTTTTCTAATTTTCGAAGTGTTTCAGTACTTAATCCTGTATGTGTTGCGACATCGTTTTGTGTATAATTTAATGACTTTCTAATATCTTTTAATACTTGTGAAAATTGTCCTAAATCATATGTACTAAACAAGACTTACTCCTTTACCCCAACTCTAATTGGGTTTATTAAAATGTGTTAAAAGTGTATAACTAATTATATAAACACTTTATATTGGGAGAAGATATGCGATTTAAAATTTATGATAAAGATAATTGTAATCAAAATAGAATTCAGCTTATAGAAATAGAAAACAATTACAATAGAAAAATAATGATATCGAGATATTTTGATGAAAAATTGTTTAAACAATTGAATTTGCTCAAAGATGAAAAATGCTGGTTTAATTTTGTTGATGATGTAAACTATATGGAACTTATATTAAAAAAAGAAGCTTAACTCCTTTTGTTTTCTCTAAAGGTATCTAAATATTTTTGAACAGTATTAGAAAGTGCATGTTTTTCTTGAATTTTTAGTAAGTTGATAGCTTGTTCAATATAGATTTCATAACTTTTATCATTTAAATTATAAAGTGCTACGCCTTTTCGGAAAAGCACAAAGTGCAGATTGGATAAAATTGAATGATCAATACAAAATTGGATACCTAAATCTGAATATTTAATAGCCTGTTTATGATTATCTAATCTATGATAGTTATAGGCTAGTATACCATAACACTTTACAATTAGAACCTTTTCATAGAACTTTGAGTGTGGAGAAGGATCTAAATAATTCAATATGTAATTTAATATTGATGTACTCAATTCACAATTACGTAAATTGCCCTGAACTGCAGCTAAAGATAGCAAAATTCTAATTTCAAGAAAATTATACTTAAAGTGACTCCAGTTGTCTAACTTAAAATGTGTTATTGTTAATTTTAGTGCTTTCTCAAATAATTCAGTTGAAGAATGATCATTGGCATTATAACTTAACTCCAAACCTTGAAAAAAATAATCAAGTTGTTCAACTTCTCGAGCATCAACCATTCTTAAATTATCTTGTTTAATATACAAATGAAAAGTCTTAATTGAATTACGCAAAGATTCAATATCCTCATTCACCATGTGATAATCAACTAGGTCGTAAAAATAGGATAATTCTGTAGATATTTTATATGAATCAAGTAAAAGAATTAAGTTTTCTTTATAAAATCGCGATAAGACCTCTAACGTGTCAAAACGTGGTACAGACATACCATTTTCCAGACGCCTTAAAGTATCGCTATTTACGCCTGTTTCATCTGCAACGTCGTTCTGTGAATAGCCGAGCGATTTTCTAATTGTTTTTAACCGTTTGGAAAAACTTGTCAAATCATAACTACTTAACATTGTCAACCTCAAAAATCCCGTATATATACGGGTACTCTATTTTTATTATTTATTATATCATTTAACTATAAAATAAAGAATAGGTGAGGGCAGGTTTATGAATAAGGTAAAGAAAATTTTAGCGTTAACGTTGGTGATAGCATCTTTGTTTGCAAGTACTGCGCTTAGTTTTGCAGGAGAAGATGATTTATATTCTCCAAGAATCGTAATTATGTCAGTTGTTGAAGAATAATAATTAGACTATCGGTCAGCCGATATCCTAAGACATTCCATAATTAATTATTATTCTAGAAATAAAGCCGAATCCACCTAAAAAGGGTGGATTTTGTCTTTCTACAGTGAGTTTGGAGTATACTATGGATCATAGAGAGCAACAAGAATTATTTGAACTAAAAACACTAGATAAGAGAGCGAAAAAGTCTATGCTTTCTTTGCGAGTCAATGATGAAGGAAAAGATGCATTTCGAACTGAATATCAAAGGGATATTGATCGGATTCTATATTCAGAAGCCTTTAGACGCTTGAGATTGAAAACGCAAACATTTTTGACTAGAAATGGTGATATGCTCAATAGAACGCGTCTTTCTCACACACTTGAAGTAAATCAAATTGCAAAGACAATTGCTAAACCACTTTATCTAAATTGTGATTTGATAGAATCGATTTCTTTTGGTCATGATTTGGGTCAAACACCTTTTGGTCATGCTGGTGGAAAAGCTCTAAATAAGATTTTACAAGAAAAAGGGATGGGTTTTCATCATAATACGCAAAGTGTATGGTTAGTAGAACAGATTAACTTTAATCGACAAAGTATTGATGGGAAGCCTTATGTAGGTTTGAATTTGACCTTAGATACACTAGAAGGAATCTGGAAACATACAAAGCAAGAAGAACTCTTCAAACTAACAGATACAATTTTTGATAAACTAAATCCGCATGAAGTAGGAAGTTTAGAAGCTCAAATCGTGAAGTATGCAGATCGGTTTTCATATGCATTACACGATCTTTATGATGCAGATTTTAACAATATTGTGAGCTATGCAGACTTTGAGAATGACGTTTGGAAGAAATATTTTGATAAGCCTTTTGACAAGAGTAGATGGCACTATGTATTTATCAATGATTTGATTGAACATTATGGCAAAAGCTCTGACATTGCATTTAGTGAGTATTTTCAAAATGCTTTTAAGGGGGTTCAAGATTTCATTGAAGAAAGAATAGTCAACTCTAGACAATTAATTGAATATGACGAGATCACTTATCATATTATTTGTGAAATATATAATTATTATGAAAAAAACATTGAGTTTCTTTTTAAGCAAGATCCAGATTCTAAATCTAAAGTTGAATCATTTGGAATTGATCGTACGATTACAGATTATATTCAATGGTTTGGAGATTCTAAAGCAATCACTGAGTATGAAAAAATTAAAAATATGAAATCTTTAGTCGCTGGTTGATATTTGTCTTGCAATTATGCTTTCAGAGGTGGTAAATTGTAAAGTGAACAGAGAATGTTCAAATCTAGATACAATAATTTAACTAGTGGAAGTGGACTACATGTCAATCTCGATAAAAAAAGAAAAAGATATGAAAGTGACAACTACAATTGCATATATATTTATGTTAACCATTAACATCTTGGCGAATACAATTCCTTTGAATAATATCACAACAGGCGAAGTGTCTGATAGATATGCCAATTTATTTGCACCAACTGGATTTACGTTCGCTATATGGGGGCTTATATACCTTGCACTTGGAGGGTTTATAATCTTTCAGTGGAGGGATGCCTTTTACTCTCCGGAAACAAGTGTAATGGTCATTCAGCTTCGCAAATGGTTTTCTTTATCTTCTTTAGCAAATGGGCTTTGGATAGTGATGTGGCACTATGATGAGCTTGCAATATCTGTTTTTATGATGTTTATCATCTTATTTTGCTTGATTAAATCTATCAACTTGATTCATTCTGCAAAATTAACTACAAGTGAACGGATCTGGATACACAAACCCTTTAGTCTATATTTCGGGTGGATAACGATTGCATCAATTGCAAATGTAACGACGTTCTTAACGAAGCAACACTTTGTGCTGTTTAACTTTACGGAGGAGCTAACAACAAGTATCGTTTTGGTATTAGGTGCTCTGGTGACAACGATTGTTTTGATGAAGTTTAAAGACCTTACTTACGGCATGGTTGCACTCTGGTCATACTATGGTATCTTATTTAAACATACGAGTGATACTGGCTTTAACGGTGAATATGGGATGATTATTACAGTCGTCGCATTTAATATGATTTTCACTGCACTGGTGATGACTTTTGTAAGTTATAAGAAACTTAAGACACTTAAAAAGAAATTTTCAAATTAAATAAACTGCCGAGACCTATTGTGGATCTCGGCTTTTTTTGAAAGAATTGAAGGAGAATCTATACTTTTGTTGAATATTACTTACAAGTACAAAAGAGTATAAAAGTACGGAGGTAACTATTGTCGAAACATTTAGTGCACAAGGGAACGCGGATTATTACGACAGATAGGCTAACATTAAGGGCTTTTAAGCAATCAGATGCGGGAGATATGTTTAAGAATTGGGCAAATGACTCGGAAGTCACTAGATTTTTGACTTGGCCTCCTCATGAACATGTAGATGTTACCAAAGAAATCCTTTCTATTTGGTGTGGCCAATACGAATATGATAATGTTTATAATTGGGCTATTGAATTAAATGATGAAAAGGAAGTAATAGGCGGAATCTCTGTTGTTGCAACAAGTGAAAATGATTTTTCTTGTGAAATAGGATACTGTATTTCAAGAAAACATTGGGGAATGGGAATTGTAACAGAAGCCTTCAAAGCAGTGATTAATTTTTTGTTTTCCGAAGTGGGCATGAACCGTATTGTTGCTAGACATGACACAAATAATCCGGCATCAGGCAGGGTGATGCAAAAGAGTGGTTTGAATTTTGAAGGCATATCTTATGCTGTAAAAAGTAGAGGAGAAGATTTCTATGATCTAGCAAACTATGCCATTATTAAAGAAGAGTATTTAAAAAACATTAACCATAATTTATCTGATCCACAAGTAAAAGAAAATGCACATCGCTTGGGGTATATTAAGAATTTAAGAAAATATGTAGGTCATATTCCGTTAATTATGGCAGGAGCATGTGTGCTTGTGTTCAATGAAACAGGTGAGTTGTTGCTTCAAAGACGAACAGATAGTGGTGATTGGGGGACTCTTGGTGGTGCAATGGAGCTTTGTGAAAGTTTTGAAGACAATGCAAAACGAGAACTTTTTGAGGAAGCGGGGATTACTGCCAATAGGTATGAACTTTTAACAGTTTTATCTGGACCTGATATGTATTATCTTTATCCAAATGGTGATGAAATATATAATGTTATGGCGGTTTTTATTGCACATGATATAGTGGGAGAACCATTTGTCAATGATGATGAGAGCTTCGAGCTTGCATATTTTCCTATTGATCAACCAATTAAAGGTCTAAATCCGTTTAACGCGCATATACTCAGAAAAATAGGATTAATCAAATGGTAAATAAATTAGAATTAATCAAATGGTAAATAAATTAGAATTAAGAGTTTAATTGATGAGGTAGATAAATATGAGCACTTATGATGTAAATAAAATCACTATTGAAAGACCAGATAGACTGGATGTCACTTCAATTGAGGCGCTTTTTGAGCGTGTGCTAAAAGACAATTGGTTGAAAAATGGTTTGTGGGATTTACAAGCTGATTTGCACGAGGAAATAGAAGTGAAAAAAGCATTTTTAGCTTTAGATTTCGATACCCAGGGGAAAGAGAAGTACTTTTTGATCGCCAAAGTTGGTGAGACTGTTGTGGGAACGATAGAAATTGGAGAAGCTAACGATACAATAAAAGCTTGCGATGATGAACTTCTTAATCAATTGCCTGAAATTGGAACCGTATTTGTTTTGCCTGAGTTTCAGGGGAAGGGAATCGGGTCGAAACTTATGGAAGCGATGGGGCAACATCTGAGAAAAGAGAGATATAAGGGATTTTGCATAGACAGTGGGTATAAATCAGCACAGGGGATATGGCTTTATAAATTTGGAGCACCTACATATCTATTAAAAGATCATTGGGGACCAGGACTTGACCATATGGTTTGGAAAGTTTTGTTTTAATCATTCACGATTATGCAATTAGAGAGGAAGAGAACATGAAAAACAATAAAACATCAATTGAAGGGTTTGAAATCAGATTTGCAGTAAAAGCTGATGTACCATTGATACTCAAATATATCAAAGAACTTGCAGATTATGAGCAACTTTTACATGAAGTTGTCGCAACAGAATCTATTTTACAAGCATCGCTTTTTGAAAAAAAGCAAGCAGAAGTCATCATTGCTGAGTATCAAGGTGAACCCGTTGGTTTTGCATTATTCTTCCACAATTTTTCTACTTTTTTAGGAAAAGCTAACTTGTACTTAGAGGACTTATATGTAACACCTGCGATGAGAGGAAAAGGATTTGGTAAGATAATGCTTGCTTATCTAGGAAAAATCGCAGTTGAAAGAGGTTGTGGCAGACTTGATTGGTGGTGTTTAGACTGGAATAAAACATCCATTGGGTTCTATAAAGAGATGGGCGCTATTCCTATGGACGAGTGGACTGTCTATCGCGTCGAAGGTGAAAAATTGGCGAGTTTAGCTAAAAAAATATAGGAATCAAGTGTGATAAAATCAATATAAATTAATAGTAAAATCGATGCCATCATTAGATGCTATCGATTTTTTTGTTTATACATAATTGTGACACATTTTAAGTACATAATTAGGTTACAGAAAGGAGGTAAGGTTTATGATGATTATTGGTATTGCAATCATAATTTTTGTAATTTATTACAGCTCAGGTAAGAAGCTACCAGGAGTTGATAAAGCTGAAGATGTATTGAAAGAAAGATTTGTTAATGGTGAGATAGATGAAGCTACTTATCTAAGAATGAAAAAAACATTGAAAGAATAGTATTGTTTGATAAGAACAGACAGATCTTTAAATAGAATAAAATTAAATTAAGTCCATATAGGAGGTAAAGATATGATGTTTGGAAGAGGATTTTATAGTGGACATGGCATGGAATATGGCTTTGATCATATGGGTGCGTATGGTATTTGGCACTATGGTATGATGGCTGCTTTGATTATCGGTGCCATAATCCTTGTATTTTGGCTAGTCAAAAGAAATAAGAAGCCAAATGAAGATGCAGCGCTATCTATTTTGAGAGAGCGATATGCTAAGGGAGAAATTAACGAAGAAGAATTTACCAATAAACTTAACATATTAAAAAGTAAATGATGCCTAAATAACCGCTGTTTTGTATGTGAGTAACCATATGAAAGTTAGCGGTTATTATTTTAGGTATGTGTGAAATCAAATAGTATTAAAATCTGAATTGACGTATAATTAATAGTATTAGATAGTAAACGAGGTCGATATGAACCAGAAAATTTTGATAGTGGAAGATCAACTGGAGATTAGAGAAGTTGTTGAAAAGTATCTTATAAAAGAGGGATATCAAGTAGAAATTGCTGAAAATGGATTTGTTGCACTTGATAAGATGACTCAAAGTCGTTTTCATATGGTGATTTTAGATGTGATGATGCCTGGAATAGATGGTTTTCAAGTCCTAGAACAAATACGTAGTAATTCTGATATCCCTGTACTGATGTTGACTGCTAGAGAATTAGAAGTCGATAGAATTAAAGGGTTTGATTTGGGTGCAGATGATTATGTTGTGAAACCATTTAGCCCAAGAGAGCTGGTGCGAAGAGTTAAGGTCATCCTCAAAAGGTCATTTGTAGTTGAAAGCGAAAACGAATGCCTTGTTTTTGATTGTCTAAAATTATGTCCACATAATATGAAGCTCTACAAAGACGAACAAGAAATTTCGTTGACAGCTACAGAATTTCAACTTTTAAGTGTTTTTATCCAAAATAAAGGAATTATACTTTCTAGAGATCAATTGATTCGTTTGGCATTTGGAATTGATTATGAAGGATTTGATAGAAATATAGACAGTTACATCAAGAGATTAAGACAGAAAATCGAAGCTGATCCAAAGCAACCGATATTTTTGGTAACTAAATATGGAGCGGGTTACATGTTTGGGGGGGATGCTTGATGTCTATTCGAAAAATTATGCTTTTAGTATTAGTGAGTGTTGCCATTATATCGATATCAATCAATGCGTTAGTTTTAAGTGCATTAACAGATCGATATTTCAAGACTTATCTTTCAGAGAGTTATGATCAACACATAGAACAAATAAAAGAATATACAAAAAATGCAATGTATGCTTCAAGTAAATCGTATCAGCAAATGTCGCTTGAACTTGAAACGCATCTTGTTGATCCAATTGTTAGGATCAAGCTATATGATTTAAATGGTGCACTACTACTAGATGTAAAAGAATCTGCTGGTAATATGAGTACTAATGGTACGCGATACAGAGGGATGATGGGTAGCATGATGGATAATGATACTGAAGAGGTAGATCAGTATAAAATCATCGATGGAGATACACTCTTGGGTTACCTTAATATTACAAGAAATAGCTCCGCAGAAAATTCAATTGTAGCGAAGCTATTTAAAGGTTCATTGATTATGAATAGTATCTTTTCTGTGGGAATTGCACTTGTTTTTGCTGTCTTACTTGGAATTGTTTTGAGTCGAAAAATGAGTCTTGCATTAAAAGATACTGCAGAATTTGCAAATGATTTGCAAGTGGGTGAAACTCGAACGTATAAGCGATCAGGGATTGTAGAGATTAAACAGATTAGAGACAGTCTTTTTGAGCTTGGGATGCGGTTACGCTTAAAACAAAAAAGTAGAAAAACACTTTTGGATCAGATGATCCATCAGTCTAGAACACCGCTTACTATCATGAAAACCCATCTTGAAGGCATTGAAGATGGTGTCGTTGAGGTCAATACAGATACGCTAAGTATCTTGCAAAATCAAATTGATACTTTAACATCTATTATTTCCAATATGAGTGGTATGATTGATGCGGAGCATGAAACTGATGAACTTGACATTGTATCTTTTGATTTAAATGTTATGATTGACCAAATCGTTCGTGGGTTATCGGCGTCGTTTCAGAAAAAAAATATTGAGATCAACATAAAAGGGCGTATAAGTACAATGACTGAAACTGATCAGTTTAAGTTAAGTCAAACGATTTACAATATATTGACGAATGCCTATAAATACTCATATGAGAATGGCCGTGTCTTAATCGAAATTAGCTTTGATCAAGTTTTAGATAGGGTGACAATTGAAGTGAAAGATGATGGTATGGGGATTGATGAAAGGATAAGAGAGCGTATTTTTGATGCTTACTTTAGAGGAAATCATGATGGGACGAATTCTGCTGGTGATGGACTAGGATTATATGTTGCAAGAGAAAATATGCGTAGAATCGGTGGAGAGATAAGTTGTGGATCAAAACCAAATAAGGGGAGTACTTTTATAATTACATTTCCCAATAAGATTAGTGTATAATAAGTCTGCAATATAAAGTCAGGTTATAAGGAGCAAGATATATGGGGAATTATACAGGAGAAATTGCAGCTTTATCTACTGCTTTTTGCTGGGCGATTACTGCGACAGCATTTGAGACAACAGGTAAAAAAATTGGATCAATGAATCTGAACTTATTAAGGTTACTGATTGGTATGGTTTTTTTGTCACTCTTTACACTTTTTACAAGAGGATACTTTTTCCCTATAGATGCTACAGTTACCCAGTGGTTTTGGCTATTGATGTCGGGATTGGTTGGAATTGTCATAGGAGATTTACTTTTGTTTGAAGCGTTTGTACAGATTGGCTCGAGGATATCCATGTTGATCTATGCGAGCGTTCCGCCTTTGAGTGGAATTTTGGCCTTTATCTTTTTAGGTGAATCAATGAAACCAATCCAAATTTTGGGCATGCTAGTTACACTTTTGGGGATTGCATCTGTAATACTTGTAAGTGGAAAAGATAATAAAAAAGTGTCTTTCTCTCATCCAATCAAAGGGATCTTATTAGCATTTGGGGGTGCATTTGGACAAGCTGCTGGTTATATTATAGGCAAATTTGGAATGGCGAGTTATGATCCATTTGCTTCTACACAGATAAGATTATTAGCAGGAATGATTGGTTTTGCGGTAATTTTCTTTGTACGTAATAATTGGCATTCGTTTTTTAAATCACTTAAACGTACTGATGCACTAAGAACCGCAACGATTGGTTCTTTTTTTGGTCCGTTTTTAGGGATTTCACTATCGCTTTATGCCGTTCAAAAAATCAACCCTGGTGTAGCATCAACATTGACTTCTATTACCCCCGTTTTATTGATACCTTTTGCTTTTTTTATTAAGAAAGAAAAGGTTACTGTAAAAGAAATTATTGGTACCCTTATCACACTAACGGGTGTGGCGATCATGTTCTTATAGTAAGGGTGAGCTTTACAAAAAAAGCGTTCCCACCAAAAGGTTAAGGGAGCGCTTTTTCATATATAGGGTTTATCTTTTTTTATCCTTATACATTCTTACATCAGCTATCTGGAAAAGTTTTGATCTGTTATCGGTATCATCTGGATAACTTGAGACGCCAAAACTAAAGCTTCCATAATAAAGATGTGGTATATCTACAATTGCGATTTTTTCAAAGGATTTTCGCAGATCGTTAAGTTTTAAAGTTAACAAATCAGCAGGAACGTTAGGAAATAATCCTACAAATTCATCGCCACCTAGCCTAGCATAACATTCGCCCTCTATAGGAGCACTTTTTAACCAGTTTGAAAATGCAATCAAGTAAGCATCACCAGCCTGGTGTCCGTATAAGTCGTTTACGTGTTTCAGTCCATCTAAGTCAAACAAAACTAAAGCGTATTGTTTATTTTCTAGCAGAGATTGTTTAAATAAGTTTTCATGTAAAGTATCAAAGTGTCTACGGTTAATCAATTTAGTCAATTCATCAAATTGAGATAAACGTAATATTCTCAAATAGAGCTCGTAGATCCGATAGAGTAAAGGTAATTGCTCTCTAATATAATCTGCAACTTTTCGATCAGTTTCATTATAAATATTGTTTTCAGAACTGTCTAAAGAGAAAATCCATTTTAACTTATCATTAATCCAAATTGGAACAACAAGCGAAGATTGGACTGGTTTATTTGAAAGAGGTAAAGCAACTTCTTTATGTCCTTGATTTGTAAAGGCAACGATATCATTAACGATATGTGCGGATAAAAACTCATCATTAAAATCCTTTAAAATAAAGCTCTCTGATAATGGAATTTGAAAATCACTCATATCAGAATCGTAGAAACCAACATGTGCAAGCACTGTTAGAATATCATTATGACTCAACTCCAAGACAGTAGCCTGTGTACATTTAACAAAAATTGATTGAACTTGTCTTAATAATGCATTGAGTAGTTCCTGTTCGTTTTCATATGAAATCATAGCCTGATTAAGATAAAGAAAAACATCTTTTAATTTATGAAGCATTTCCACTTCTCTAAGTGCTTCCTTTTTTTCGGTAACATCTTGTATAATTCCGACGATCCCTAGAGGTTCATCGTTTTGATCAAAATGAACAGCTTTGCTAAAGATTACATCGTGTAGTGTTCCATCGGCATGTAAGATTCGTGCTTCATAAACTTGGACAAACGCTTCGTCATATACACTTTGGTCAGCATCGTCATAGACTTTGGCAAGTTCAGGAGGCGCAATATCAAAAACAGTCTTGTCAATGATAGCTTCTAATTTTAACCCAGTAAAATTTAGAAAAGCAACGTTACAAAAACGGTAGTATCCAGCTCGATCTTTATAAAAGATGGGGTTAGGTAATGCTTCTAGTAGTGCTTTAAAAAAATCAAAATTTTGAAAATAGTTTCGATCCATAAAATCCCCTCCCCTCTTTTTATGATTATACCCCTGTATAGACAGGTAAACCATAAGTTGAAGCAGCGCTATATTAGTAAAATTGAAAAAAGTGACTGAGATTATATTTCCCAGTCACTCCATTAAGTTACATTGTTAATGCTTTATTGATGATGTGCTTTTGGACACCAAGCATCTCATATTCCAGCTTCAAGTAATAATCATGTCTTCTCTTACATTCCTTTTTAGGTTTAATATGTAAGACGAGAGCAAAAGCTTGTGTATCCAGTGGATGATTCTCAACCTTTTGTTTCACAATGCTTGCTATTTCTTGTGAAGTAACGTGAAGTGCGCCGTATGAGGAACGTTCGGCAACCCAGATATCCCATTCAAAGGGTAGTTTACTTGCATCAATACAGCGCCCGTTTTTATCGACAAAATAAGCTTTTTTCAATATGCCTGGTACTGCACCTTCTCGTATGTAATTTTGACCAATTAAATAATCTTCATGTACTTTAAAATCTGTTATATTTGAAGCTGTAGTAGATTTTATGCTTTTTACACAAGGTTGCATAAAGAGTATGAAAAGGACACACGCGACTGCAACAAGTAGTAATATAGAACGATATAAAGTTCGTTTCATAACAGCCTCCTGTAATCATATTATTTCGACAACAATTTAACGATATATACTAGTACTATTATAGCCTATAAATATAAAAAATGAATAAACATAATCTAAAAAAGGGAGTTTTTTTTTTGCTATTTTGCTATAATTTAGATAGGAAAGAGGTTGACCTAAATGTTCATTAAATCTTATCGTTTTAAAGTGAAATTAAAATGGGTCTTCATGGTAATAGCTATAGCTGTTGTTAATCTATGGGCATTTCATGATTTTCTACAATTTCCCATCCGAGTTTCTTTTCTTTTTGTAAGTTTGTTTTTTTGTACTTTGATCATCAATTATCGTGGCAATAAGATTATTAATAAAATATTAAAGTGGATATCAGCGAGTATTCTGGGTGTGGTATTTGTTTCAGTTTTATCTTTATCACTGGCCATTTTAAGCAATATGGATGGTACTTATCATGAAAAAGAACAGTATGACTATATCGTTATATTTGGAGATGTGGTAAACGGACTTGAAATTCCAACACGATTATCAAATCGTTTGGAGGTAGGGAAAGCTGTTTATTTAAAACACGGATCAACGATTATTGTAACTGGTGGAAAAGGGCCCGGCGAATATATCACCGAGGCTGACGCCATGAAGCAATACCTAGTAGATAAAAAAATTGATTCAGAAAATATACTTGTTGAACCATTGTCAAAGTCAACACAACAAAATTTGGATTTTGTTAAAGAGATAATCAACGGTGACTTTAAAGAAACATATCCACCACATATTTTGATGGTGTCAAGTGATTATCATTTATTTAGAATCAATTTACTAGCACAAAATTTGGAGATGCATTTTGATACAGTTCCCTCAGATACACCCCGAGATCAGTTTTTACAGGCTTTTGTTAGGGAATGGTTTGCTATAGTAAAGGATCTAATGTATGTGATATTTAAGTAGTTTTTAATTAAGTCAAAATTTATAAAGAGGTAATATGAAAATTAAACAGGTAGGCACTAGAAATTTTATCTTTACTTATTATGACTCTGAAGACTGGGATTTAAATCTACAACTTATTATAGGTGAGAAATACAATTATATTATTGATCCAGGGATTGGCGCACATACATTAAATCCTATGATTAATTTTGCAAGCGTACGAAATCAAAATCCTTTTATTATCATCAATACACACTACCACTGGGATCATATTTGGGCTAATTGTTTGGTTAAAGAAGCAACGATAATCTCTCATAGAAGTTGTATTGAAGCAATTACGCGAGATTGGGAGCGCTCGATTCAAAAAAATAAGGTGTACCTAAAAGATCCCGTTGAGATGAGACTCCCGAGCCTTGTTTTTGAAGAACGATTAGAGTTTTTCGAAGACCGTATTATCTTGTTCCACACACCAGGCCATACTTATGATTCCATCAGTGTATATGATCAAGCTGAACAAGTCTTAAATGTAGGAGATAATATTGGTGATACGCCAGAGCTTATAATTCCTGAACTGGAATGCAATGTAGACATATATAGGGATAGTGTGTTGAAATATAAAGCACTTAATCCAAAGATGATCATCTCAGGTCATAATCAGCCCATGAAAAGTGAGGTTTTGGATAGAATTCTAGGTGAACTTGCTACTAATAGCAGTTCTTAGTGTTGAAAGGACATATTATGATAATTGTAAGTGCTTGCTTTTTGAATATTAAATGCAGGTATAATGGTGAAGCAACCCCGTATACTTGGATATCAAATTGGGTAGAGAAGGGATTGGCAATAGTGGTTTGTCCTGAAGTTTTGGGAGACTTACCTATTCCTAGGGAGCCTTGTGAGATTCAAAATAGAACAGAGGGACACTTTAAGATTGTAGACAATACAGGAAAAGACCAGACAAAAGCATTTTTAATAGGTGCAGAAAAAACTTGGGAGATTGCAAAAATAGTCAATGCAAAATGTGCAATTCTAAAAGCACGAAGTCCATCCTGTGGATTTGGAGAAGTCTATGATGGTAGTTTTTCAGGGCAAGTAATCTCTGGCAATGGAGTTACAGCCAATCTTTTGGAGCAAAACGGAATCGTTATTTTTAATGAAAATCAAGAAGATGATTTTTTGAAATACTATAATAAGCTGTCTATTGAGGAGGTCCTATGAGTGAGATCGATAAGTATATTGACTCCTTTCCTACATCGACAAAGGAGAAGCTAGTTCAATTAAATCAAATTATAAGAGGGTTACTACCAATGGCAACTGAAAAAATGAGTTATCAGATGCCTACTTATTACTATCATGAAAATGTTGTCCATTTTGCAGGTTATAAGAAGCATATTGGATTTTATCCTACACCAAGCGCAGTTGAGATTTTTGAAAAGGAGCTTGGAAACTTCAAATATGCAAAGGGATCCATACAATTTCCTTTAGACCAACCTCTACCAACAGATTTGATTATAAGAATTGTGAGATATAGGCTTGATGAAGTAAAATTAAAGCATAATATTAAGTGAGTAAAGACATGACTAGGAGTAAAAATGATTAATAAAGAGGAGAAATCGCAAATAGTACAATTGGTACAGAATTACTTTGAAGATGAAATGTTAGAAGGAATCGGTAATTTAGCAACAGAACAGCTCGTTGATTTTATAACGGACTTAGTGAAACCTCATATCTATAACCAAGCTTTATTTGATGTAAATAAAACGATAAAATCTTATCAAAGTCAATTAGAAGATGCCTTGTTTATCTTAGAAAAACCAACACGCAGATAGAGTAGTAAAGAAAGTAAAAGCGCATGAAAATTTTCAAGATAAAACTTGATGTTTTCATGCGCTTTCTATTATTTTAAGTTATTTCATAAGAAAGTTTTTGAAGATGACTTAATCTTGTTTTGTTATTTAACCTTATCGTCTCCATGATGGAACAATACTTATCAACGAATACGACGACAAAAACTTCGAGTTTTGTAGGAACTGCAAGTGTTAATGGCCACATATGCTTTAAAATGATCTCTCTTTCTAAATTATTGAGTTTGAAGAATTTTAGTGCATTGTCATGTGCTTTCTTTGGATGGCTAAAACCATGTAATCCTTCAGAATTTCCAGGAATATGCCAATCGTATAGAAAAAAGTCATGGAGCAAAGCGCCTCTTGCAGCACTTTTGTAATCTAACCTTAGACGTTTGCATACTCTATAACTTATATAGGATACATATAAAGAATGATCGTAGCAATTTGTTGTGCCATGTTGTATGAACGAAGACATTGATTTTACTTTACTATGAACCAATATTTCGTGCGTAAGATCTATATACTCATTTAGCCTATCCCAATGAATTGACAGTATTTCCTGTCCTTGATTTTTCTTGAACATTTTCACACTCCAGATTAGAATTTCATTAAAAGTCTATTAACCTTGAATTGACGACTAGCGGGTAATTATATTCATGTTATAATGAAATTAGTTTAATAAGTTTGTATTATTATACCCTAAATATTAGGTGTTATTAGCAAAAAAATACGAATAATTATAAGAAATGGAGTGTGTTGTGGAAAAGATAGCGATCATCTCAGACATTCATGGCAACCTAACTGCATTAAATGCAGTACTTGATGATATAAAAGAGAGACAAATTAGTAGAATTATATGTTTAGGAGATTTAGCTGGAAAAGGACCTCATTCTGCTGAAGTTATAGATATTATTAGGGATAAATGCGAGGCAGTTGTAAAAGGCAATTGGGATTTTTTCATGACTGAAGTTAATGATTCGGAAGTCATTACTTGGCATAGAGCAAAAATCGGTAAAGAAAGGGAATCTTATCTTAGAAATTTACCGTTATACGTTGAGTTTTTCATTAGCGGAAAGCTGATTAGACTTTGTCATGCAGCACCAAGTGATGTCTTTAATAGAGTTCATATAAATACACCAGATGAAAAAAGATTAACACTTTTTGAAGCAACCTCTACGTTAAACAGAGAATCAGATATTGTAGGATACGGTGATATACATGGTTCATATGTTGATTCAATTGGTGATAAGATACTATTCAATGTGGGAAGTGTTGGTAATCCACTAGACTTTACCTTATCTTCTTATGCGATCATTGAGGGGAAGATTGATATGCAAAGATCAATTCAATCCAATGAAAAAGACAAACATTGTTCCGTCGCAATCACCATTGTGCGGGTGCCGTATGATATAGAACAAGCTGTTTCAGAGGCAATGACAGTTGACATGCCAGAGCGAGAGGACTATATAAACGAGTTAAGAACAGCAGTTTATAGGGGGAGAAAATAATGAAGATCAATTACGAACTTTCACAAGATGATTATATAGGATTTAACATTAATTTTATCGAGACATCACCAGTGATGAAGAGGTCGCTTTTTATACAACGGTTTCTTTTTCCAATTATTTATCTAATAGTACCTAATTTTTTAAGCCCAATAATGGAGATACCATATGCCTTTTTAATGGTAATTTTTTCTGGAGTTGCTCTAATGTGGATGATTTTTTATGCTAAGTGGTATAAGTCGAGAATTGCAAGTAAAATCAAGAAACTTTTAAATGCAGGGAGAGTGCCAGGCATTGTAGGAGCGCACGAACTTGTAGCAGATGCATCACAAATTTCCGATAAAACACTTGAGAGTTTTACAAATTATAATATGGTTGAAAAAGTAAATGAGACAAAGACCTTTTTATATGTATATGTTAGTGAGGTAATGGCTTATATCGTTCCTAAAAGTGCATTTAAAAATGAAGCAGAACTACAAGCGTTTAGAGAAATTTTAGCGCAACTTATGAATAAAAAAGTTTAGTGGGAGGTACAAATGAAACTCGGATTATTAATCGTCGACTTACAAAAAGCATATTATAATGGTTATGCAAAAGAGAGCATGGATCAAGCGTGCGAATACATCAATGCAGTTCTGCCTTTGTTTAGAGATGCTAATTTGCCGATAGCGTGGATTCAAGATGTTTCGGAGTTTGATGGCGTAGTTCCCGGTGCTGATTCTTTTGAAATAATCGATGCATTAAGACCATTGGAGGAATCTTCAAATGCTCAAAATTTAGAACGTAGATTTCATAAGTATTATGGCAATAGTTTTAACAAAACTGGACTAGACGAATTTTTTAAAGAGCATGACGTGGATACTGTTGTGATCACAGGTTATAGAGCTGAGTACTGTATACTCTCAACATATAGGGGTGCCTTAGACTTAGACTATACCCCTATCTTATTAAGGGGTGGTGTAGCAGGTGGCATTGAAGAACGCATAAAATTTGTATATGAAATCAACGATATTATAAGCTTCAATGCTTTAAGCAAGCTTATGAAAGGATAATAATATGAAAATCAACTATGACATCCAACCATTAAATTTAGTATATCTAGATGATTTAACAAGTATGGGCATTGATTTATGGCCAGAAAATGAATACCATGAGTTACGAGATGAATTTGAAGCATTATCCGCTTTAGATGATCAAGTGATTTATCTTGCGATAATGGATGATTTGCCTATAGGATTTGTCCACGCTTCTTTAAGAAACGATTATGTTGAAGGTGCTACAAATAGCCCGGTAGGTTATATTGAAGGTATTTATGTTATACCAGAGTTCAGACGTAAAAATGTATCTAAAGACCTAGTTACTCAAGCTCAGATTTGGGCTATACAAAAGGGTTGTACTCAGATGGCTTCAGATATAGAAGATGACAATCAACAAAGCCAAGCTTTTCATCAAGCTCTAGGCTTTCGAGAAGTAAATAGATTGATCTGTTATATCAAAGATATAAAGGAGTGAAATTATGAAGATTAAGCAGCGAAGCATAGAAACGTTTAAAAACATCATACAATACTTTGTAACGTTTTTTTTGTTGCTATCATTTATTTTTTTAGCGATTGTTACGGGTTTAAATTTGTTATCCAATAGCGCATATAAGAAGTTTGTGAAAGGAAATAAAATCTATGCCAGAAGAAAAGGTGCAAACCCAAACAAGTAAACCTATTAAGATTGAAACAGATAGACTGATCATTAGAGATCATATTGCAAGTGATTTTCTTGGGCTAAGTTCTTTGCTTACAGCGGAAAAGGAAATGTATTATTTGATGGATCTCTATGCAACAGATCTTGAAGCTGTAAAGGTGAATTTAGAAACAGCTATTGCAGCAATAGATTCACCTGTGAGAGACAAATATTTTTTTGCAATAATTGAAAGAGCAAGTGGTGCATACATTGGTGAAATTGGGTTTACAATACTCGAGCGAAGACATGAAGATAGTAATGTATCGAGCCTTGTTGAACTCGGCTATTTCATCAAATCTGATTATTGGGGAAATGGAATTGTTACTGAAGCTGGTGAAGCTGTTATAGAATTTGCTTTTCTGTCAATTGGTATTCACAAAATCACAACAGGATGCGCAAAGGAAAATCGTGCTTCTGAACGGGTGATGGTGAAACTTGGATTCGTAAAAGAGGCAGAATTATATGCGCATCAACTTGTACATGGTAAATGGAGTGACCGACTAATTTATGGCATGACTAGTCAACAATTCCAATTAAAAGTACTCTAAAATTCAAAAAAAATTATAAGACTAAAAATATAGTCGGAATTTTCTGAAAACTTATTGACAGTATGCTACTATCCTGCTAAAATCGACTACAATATATAAAACTTTATAGCAATGTGTTGAAAGAGAGCGGTATCTATAAAAACTTCTTTTAGAGAGTCGGTGGTTGGTGAAAATCGATGAAGAGCATAGATCTAAATCACTCTGGAGCATTCATTCTGAACTAAGTAAGGATGAACGGGAAGTCCCGTTATAGACGACGAACTTGATAGAGTTCAATAAGTGGCCCAAGTGGCAAAAAGGGTGGTACCGCGAGCATAAACCTCGTCCCTACAGCTTTAATTAAAGCGTAGTGACGCGGTTTTTTTATTTGTAATGTGGTGCTTATATTGTTTGAATAAGGAGGATTAGTTTATGAAAATGGAAAATCAAACGACAAATGTTGAAAATGTTAAAAATGATTTGTTACCTAAAGGCGAAGACCATGTAAAGGGAAACTTTGTGAAAACAAATTTTCAGAAGAATCAAGAAAAGGCGCCATTTCAGGGCTATAATTTCTTTGGTTCAAAACCTAAATGGGACTAAGTACTTGATAAGAGCAACTATTAATTTCTAACCTCGGTTTATCGAGGTTTTTTCTTTGCAATAAAATGAGCAGATGTTATGATTATATTAGACATAGTTTAAGGAGTTTGAAATGATCAAAAAAAGTCCAACGACTAAACAGCAAGATATCATATCGTCGCTTCTACTTCTAATAAAGCAAGTAAAGACGCTTAAAGTAGATAGTATGTATAAAGCAGAAAAGGGCACTAAAATCAAATACAGCATCGATGCGTTTATAGACGCACACTGGCCGATTTATCATACTGAAGCATTGATGAATGAATCATTTGATTTTTCAGTGATCAATAAGCTTCATCAACATCTTATAGTTGAAGTAATGGATATTATTAAAAACGAACAATCCATAGCAAATCAAATTTTGATAGAGAATAATATAGATGTGAAACAGATACTGCCACAGGCAGAAGATAGCAAGTTGGCACATGGCGTTTATATGTTTTCTAAAAATGATTTAGATATTGAATATATCGTTATAGGAGATGTACATTCTGATGATCAATCGGTTGTAAAGCTTTTAGATGCAACTGATTTTTATCATAAAGTTGCTACTGATGTGAAAATAAAATTGATATTTATGGGTGACTATGTTGATCGAGGAAAAGCCCATCTAAAAACACTTGAAAGGATTCTACTACTTAAAATTTTGTTTCCAGAAAATATATATCTATTAAGAGGAAATCACGACGGTGGAAAATTCCAAGAAGATGGCACCATAAAACTTCCCTACAGAATTCCTGATCAAGATCAATTGGTCGATTACTTTCCAAAATACTTAGAACAAATAATAAATGATGGCAGAGGTATAGAGATAAAACTATTGGAAGATTACTTTATGTTATTTGATCATTTGCCTTACATCGCATTTATCTGGACCGAGAGTGGTGTAGTTCAGTGTGTACATGGTGGTCTTCCGAAACCGTTTTTCGGACGTGATCACCTTGATTTTACTCAACCTTATGACTTTATAGAAACATTAAGTATGCTAACTTGTTATCCTGAACTGGATAATGCAGGCGCTACAATCTTAGAAAATTTAATGTGGAGTGATCCTTATAATGGTGGAGAGGATTATAAAATGGCATATAAGCGATTTAAATTTACGCATGAACATTTTAATGCCTATGCAGAAAAGATAGGGATTTGGAAAATGTTACGTGGGCATGAGGCGAGAGCAGAAGGTTTTGAAATAAATCATCAGGGTTTAGTTTATACAATTTTCTCTTCAGGAGATACGCTGGATTCGCATTATAACGGTGTGGATGCCTGTTATGCACAAGTTAAGCAAAGTGGTGATATTGTTATCCATCATTTCATAGAATCCATATAAAAAAATATATATATAAAAACTTAAAAATATTTTAAAATTGGTGTTGACATGATAATAACACCTATGTATAATTAACCACAAGTTCATATAAAAATGCGTTAGAAAAAAAGCAAATATAGTGGTGCCTGTCCAGCGATACAGGGAAGGTGAGAGCCTGTACGAAAGCTAAACTATTGAGAACTTTTTTAAGCATCTTGCAAGAAAGTGTATAATGTAAGGCAAGACGGAAGTCCTCCGTTAAAAGGAATAGGTATCGGCAACCATTGCCTGTACTGAATTAAAGAGAGCTTTTAGCTAAGTTGGGTGGTACCGCGGAGAAATTCGTCCCAAGATGAGGAATTGTATTTTGGGTGCTAGCTCTAAAGTGATAAGTGCTTAATATATAATCCTGATGGGTTATTTTTTTTATGCCATAAATGTATAATAATCCAAATAAATGTATATAAATGCGTATAATGCATTCAAAATGGAGGTCGTTATGAAAAAGAAAGTTGTTTTAGCATACTCTGGCGGACTAGATACTTCTGTCATTTTAAAATGGTTACAAGTTGAGCATGACTATGATGTAATAGCAGCATGCATAGATGTCGGTCAAAAAGAAGATTATGATCAAGTTTGGAAAAAAGCACTTAATGCAGGTGCCTCAAAAGTATATATTGCTGATGTAAAAGAACAGTTTGTTACCGATTATCTTTATCCCGGTATCAAGTCAGGCGCGATTTATGAAGATGATTATTTACTAGGCACTGCATATGCAAGACCACTTATTGCAAAAGTACTAGTAGAAATTGCTAAGCAAGAAGGGGCTGTGGCAATAGCACATGGTGCTACCGGTAAAGGAAATGACCAAGTTCGATTTGAAGCTGGTATCAAAGGTTTAGCACCTGATATGGAGATTATAGCACCTTGGCGAATCTGGTCTTTAAAATCAAGAGAAGACTGCATCGATTATGCTCAAAAACATCAAATTCCATTGACGGTAACAAAAAAAGATATTTACTCAAGAGACGAGAATTTATGGCATATCAGCCACGAAGGTGGCGATTTGGAAGACCCTTGGAATGAACATCCGCAAACAGTTTATAAATGGTGTACCTCTCCTGAACATGCACCTGATGTCCCTCAAACAGTGACAATAAGTTTTGAAAAAGGTATTCCAGTAAAAGTCGAAGGACAGAGTATGTCGCCTGTAAAGCTTATTGAGTATCTAAATATGGTCGCAGGGCAACATGGCGTTGGAATCAAGGATATCGTTGAAAATCGATTGGTCGGTATGAAGTCTAGAGGTGTTTATGAAACACCTGCTGGTACGGTTTTGTATGAGGCGCATAAAGCACTTGAAAAACTTGTTCTCGATCGTCAGACGATGGCATATAAAAAACAAATTAGCTTGAAATATAGTGAACTCATCTATGATGGGCAGTGGTTTACACCGCTAAAGGATGCACTTGAAGCTTTTGTAGAAACAACGCAACAAAAGGTTACTGGAAGTGTAAAAATCAAGCTTTATAAAGGTCAGTGTGCAGCGGTTGCAGCCAATTCGCCATATTCACTTTACAGTGAAGAGTTTGTAACGTTTGGTGCAGACGAAGTATACAATCAGAAAGATGCAGAAGGTTTTATTAATTTATTTACTTTGCCAATCAAGATTAAAGCGATTATGGAACAAAATCATCCAGAGTTAAAGGTGCAAGATGGGATCACAAAACAACTCCATATTGATAACGGCATGACTAAGGTATATATAGAAGAAGATGTGGCCGTATGAAAGCATGGCAAGGACGCTTTATAAGTGGATCGAGTGACTTGTTAGAAAAGTTCAATGCTTCGATAGGTTTTGATTACAAATTGTTTTCTCAAGATATAAAAGGCTCAATGGCGCACAGTACAATGCTAGCTGAGATTGGCATCCTTACAGCAAAGGAATGTGAAGCAATACAAAATGGACTAGCTGAAATCGAGTTTGATCTAAAAAAAGTAATAGAGGAAGGAAAAACCGATTTTGATATTAAGTATGAAGATATTCACATGATGATAGAGTCATTATTAATTGATAAGATTGGTGATATTGGAAAAAAGCTTCATACTGCTAGAAGTCGTAACGATCAAGTTGCAGTTGATCTTAGACTATATGTCGTGCATAAAGTTACTGAGATACAAAATCAAACAGCATCGCTGATGAAATTACTACTAGAATTAAGCGAAGCATATGTGGATGATATTTTGCCAGGATATACGCACCTTCAAAGGGCGCAACCTATTAGACTGGGTTTTCATCTTATGACATATTATCAAATGTTTAAGCGAGATTATGAAAGACTAACAGATACACTTAAGCGTACATCGGTTTTACCACTTGGATCAGGAGCACTTGCTGGTGTAAATTACAAAACAAATAGAGAATTGCTTAAAAATCTACTTGATTTTAATGAGATCAGTGAACATGCTATGGATGCAGTTTCAGACAGAGATTTTGTCATAGAGTTCAATAGTGTGGTAGCGATTATGATGATGCATCTTAGTAGGTTTTCAGAAGAACTAATCTTGTGGAGCAGCTCCGAGTATGCTTTTGTTGAAATTAGTGATGCCTATACAACTGGGAGTAGTATCATGCCACAAAAGAAAAATCCAGATGTAGCAGAGCTGGTTAGAGGTAAGACAGGGCGAGTATATGGGAATCTCATGAGCATCTTAACTGTGATGAAGGGATTGCCACTTGCTTATAATAAGGATATGCAAGAGGACAAGGAAGGTCTATTTGATTCGGTTGAAACCATACAGATGTGTCTAGAAGTATTTACAGCTATGTTAAGTGAGACGCGATTTAATACTGTCGAGATGAACAAAGCTGCAAAACAAGGTTTTCTCAATGCAACAGATTTGGCGGATTACTTAGTGATGAAGGGACTTCCTTTTAGAGAGTGCCACCATATAACCGGTAGTATCGTAAAAATATGTGTACAAACGGGTTGTGCCATAGAAGATTTGAGCCTCTCTCAATTGAAACAATTTAGTGCTTTGTTTGACAGTGATGTTTATAAGCATCTAGAACTCAGCTCAGTGGTTGAAGCCAAAAAATCTTATGGTTCTACTTCAAAAGAATCAACACTTGAGATGATTCATAAAGCCAAAACCTATATGGATCAATTGGTATAAGAAGTTAAAAATATAAATATAAATTTAAATGGAGGAAATATAAAATGATGAAATCTAAATGGGGACTTATAATTACTTTAACTGTGGTGATGCTCTTTACACTTGCAGGCTGCGGCAAAGCAGAAGCGAATACGGAAACAACGGTAGAAACAACACTGGCAACACAAACAACTGAAACAGTAGCAACAGAAACAATGGCAACTGAAGCAGTGGCAAGTAAACTTCAAAAGATCAAAGATAAAGGTACTCTTGTATTGGGAACATCCGCAGATTATCCACCTTTCGAGTTTCACTTAGAGGTAGATGGTAAAGATACTATTGTAGGATTTGATATCGATATCGCTCAAAAAATTGCAGACAGCATAGGGGTTAAGCTCGAAATTTTAGACATGAAATTTGATGGTTTGTTACCAGCACTTACTGCAGGCAAGATAGATTTAATCGTTTCTGGCATGACGCCAACCGATGAACGTAAACAATCTGTAGATTTTTCTATTGTGTATTATGAAGCACGTCAAACTATGCTTGTTTTAAGTAAAGATGCAGCTGATTTAAACACAATTGAAGCTTTTGACGGTAAGACTTTAGGCGTTCAAAAAGCAACTATTCAAGAAGAACTTGCCAAAACAGTTTTTACAAATTCTAAGGCAAAAGCAATTGATAAGATTCCGAACTTGATTCTAGAACTTAAAACAGGAAAAGTTGATGGTTTGATTATTGCTGAACCAGTTGGTAAGCAATATGCTAACGCAAATGATGATTTAGCGCTTAATGGTATAGATTTAGGAAGTGAAGGTGGATCTGCTGTAGCTGTTCAAAAGGATTCTGGTGATTTCTTAGATGCCATTAACGCTGCTATTCAAGACATGTTAGATTCTGGTGAAATGGATCAAGTTATTTCAGATGCAATGTTGCTCAGTGAAGGTGAGTAATGAATTTTAGTTTTTTACCGAAGTATTATAAATTTTTCTTATCTGGAACTGGATATACGCTTTTACTATCTGCTTTAACAGTAGTCTTTGGATTATTTGGCGGATTGGCTCTTGCTTTGATGAAGACATCAAAGAACAAGGTACTAAAGAGTATAGCAGTAGCATATATAGAATTTATACGTGGCACCCCATTATTGATCCAGCTGTACATCGTGTACTACGGCATTAGTGACTTACCGATGCTTGCAGCTGGTGTCATCGCCATGAGTGTAAACAGCGCAGCTTATATTGCTGAAATTATTAGAGCTGGTATAGGTGCTGTCGATAAAGGTCAGATGGAAGCTGCAAGATCACTTGGAATGCCTGCTTTTTTAACTTATAAAGAGATTATTATCCCACAGGCGATGAAAAACATATTGCCTGCACTAGGTAACGAGTTTATCGTGTTGATCAAAGAGTCAGCCATCGTTTCTGTAATTGGGATACATGATTTGATGTATAATACTGATACAATTCGAGGCATTACATTTATTGCTTTTGAACCTCTGGTGATTGCAGCTTTAGTTTACTTTTGTTTAACTTTTACGCTTTCAAAAGTGATGCAAAAATTTGAAAGGAGGATGCACGTAGGTGATTGAGATAAAGAAATTATGTAAGTCCTTCGGTGAGTTAGAAGTATTAAAACAAATCGATCAAGTGATAAATCAGGGTGAAGTAGTAGTTATTATTGGACCAAGTGGGTCAGGTAAAAGTACGTTGCTTCGGTGCATCAATTTACTTGAAAAACCAACAGAGGGCGCGATTATATTTGAGGGGTTCAACCTAACAGATCCATCGGTCAATATAGACCTTCATAGACAAAGAATTGGTATGGTTTTTCAGCAATTCAACTTGTTTCCTCATAAATCTGTGATAGAAAATATCATTTTAGCACCAACTAAGCTTTTAGGGCTAACTAAGCAGCAAGCGATGATTGAAGGCGAACAGCTTCTCAAGAGTGTTGGCCTAAGTGACAAAAAAGAAGCGTATCCCAATCAGTTATCTGGTGGACAAAAACAAAGAATTGCCATTGCTCGGGCGCTTGCGATGAAACCGGATGTGATGTTATTTGATGAACCAACTTCAGCACTCGATCCAGAGATGGTAGGCGAGGTACTTGAGATCATGAAGGAACTTGCTATAAAGGGGATGACGATGGTCATCGTAACACATGAAATGGGATTTGCTAGAGAAGTTGCGGATCGAGTAATCTTTATGGATGAGGGTCAAATTGTGGAGATGGGAAAGCCCGAAGCTGTTTTCGGTGCACCAGTTGAAGCGAGAACAAAAGCATTTTTATCTAAGGTTTTATAAAAGTGCCACACAATTGCCACCATTTTTCGTTGATTATTTGGTATATATTTGACGATGAGTTCATTGACTATATCAATGAAGGGAGGTAATTATGAGAATTAGCAACAATTTCGTGGGCAATTATACAAGTGCAAATCAGACACTTGCTCAGACTCAAAATGCACAGAGTAGTGATAATAGCAGTTACAGTATTAGCTCTACTATATTTGGAAACAGTTTGTTTAATAAAGCCAATTATGTTTCCAGTGATTCAGCTTCCACTGTAAAAGATGCAACTGGTCAGATGAAAAATGATCCCAAAGCGATGGAGATGCGCATGCGCATGAACAGTACCGACGAAACATCTACTGAAAATCGTCAAAAGATGAAAGCGATCATGGATAACATGGCAACTGCAGATCTTGATGAGATGAGCGAAGATGAAAAACGTGCTTTGCTTGAAGATGTTACAACTACCATGTCAGAACTTCGTGGAGCAAGTAATGGCTCTGTAGATGTGAGTGGGTTATCTTCAGATGAAGTCGACAAAATGTTAGATGAAATTCAGACAAAAGCAATTGAAGGTCCTAAAGGAAAAGGTGGTCCAGGCGGACCAGGCGGACCAGGCGGACCAGGCGGACCTCCGCCCGGGGGAAAACCAGGTGGCGTAAGTGCTAGTAGCGAAACTGATACTGAAAGCACCACTTTGCAAGCTTTATTAGATGCTTTAGCAGCAGATGAAGAAGATGAAAGTACCAGTGATGACGAATCCACTGAGGCAAATGCATCTTCGGTACAGCAAAATGCATTTAAGGCGGCAATCAATCAGTATATGAAGTCTCAAAACTGGGCTGTTGAAGATTTGAAGAGTATGTTTGAACTATAAAAAATACAAGCTGCAACGACCACTATTTTACGTGATTGTTGTAGCTTGTATTTTTATAGCAAAAAAACAAACGTGTAACGCACAGTTTGTGTAACTGTGAGATTCACGCTCATCTATAAGGGGGGGATTATCAAATGATAATGGAAATTACATAGTCATGTTCTGATAATAAAACCAAAGCCTCTTACGGTTTCTATACGCAAATTGACTTTATGATCATTGAGTTTTTTTCTAAGTCTCTTTATGGTATCATCAGTTGCCCTAGTTTCAATTTGGCAGGGGAGTTGCCAAATTACTTTTAGAAGTTCATCTCTACTAATCGCAATGTTGCTTCTTTCAAGTAAATAAACTAGAGTCTTGTATTCTAAACGAGTGAGTCTTATATTTTTACCATTTATTTCGGCACATTGAGCCGCATAGTTGATGGTGAGATTGTATGCGTAAGCTTCTGATTTCATAGGGTACACCTCTACTTTAGAAATAGCCTTTCTCTGTTGAAGATAGTCTATCATAGTAACCTTAAATGAAACTTAAGTTCAATCGTTAATTCTATATGGAAAAAGAAACTTAAACAGAGTAGAATAGATGTGTAGTGTATCGAAATAATATAAGCAGTTAAAAGACAGAAAGGATTTTGACATGGATAGGTGGAAAATCAACTTATATATACTATGGATTTCACAGGTAATCTCATTAACAAGTTTTGGATTTGGTTTACCATTTATTCCTTTCTTTATACAAGAGTTAGGGGTAACTGATCCTGGTCAATTAAAAATATTTACTGGCGTTCTAAGTTTAGCACCGGCGATTACGATGGCGATTATGTCGCCAATATGGGGAATCCTCTCTGATCGATTTGGACAAAAACTAATGATTCAACGTGCAATGTTTGCTGCAGTGATTATCATAGCAGGTATGGGCTTCTCGGCCTCAGTATGGCAATTATTGATTCTTAGATTTATGCAAGGTCTCTTTACAGGCACAATTACAGCTTCTTCAGCTTTTGTAGCAGTAAATACCCCCAACCATAAACTCTCATATGCATTAGGTTTTTTATCTTCATCGACTTTTGTCGGTTATTCACTTGGACCTTTCTTGGGAGGTAGAGTAGCTGAGACGTTTGGTTATAGAGTAAGTTTCTATGTAGGAGCGGCTCTAATGCTAATTGGATTTGCACTAGTTACTATTTTCTTAAAAGGTGATAAGAAACCCGAAAGAAGAAAAACTTCCGTGATCAAAGGGAGTAGTAAATGGAAAGAGATTTTTGCAGTTGGGATAATGCTATTGATGGCAATGCTATTTTTACAAAGAGTGATTAGAACCGTATTTTCACCATTTATTCCCTTATATGTACAAGAATTGACGCATACAACAGTAGGAGCAGCTTCAACAACTGGTAGCATCAATGGATTGATTGGTTTTGTGACTGCAATAGCTGCAATTATGATTAGTCGATTGGGCGATAAGTACGATAAGATGAAGATGATTCGCATTATGTTATCATTGGCACTTGTTGATGTTCTAATTCTCAATTTGACAAGTGGGATGACTAGTTTTGTAGTTTTTTACACACTTTTATTTTTTATTATTGGAGGTATAGAGCCGCTTATCACTTCACAAACCGCTGAGATGACAAGTCCTGATAAGAGAGGAACACTCTTTGGAATTCAAGGTTTAGTGGGGTCATTGGGGTGGATGGTGTCACCAGTACTTGGAACATATGTATCAATACAATTTGGAATCAAACAAATTTTCTGGGTACTTTTAACTTTTATATGTCTAAACCTGTGTACTGCTTTTATCGTTAAAAAGTATCGAAATAAACAGGAGGTATTCAATAATGATTCATTATAGATTAGGGAATATAGCGGATCTTATTGCCATTTATCCGAGTTATGCAAGTGAGTTTCCAGAAGCGGAAAGGAAGAGTATCGAGCAGTTAAGTCTTTTGTTAGAAAGAGGTGATTATAAACTCCTTATTGCTGAAGATATACAGTTTGAACAGTTAGAGCGACTTGGATTCGCCATGATCTATCATCCGAAGAATCAGTCGTTTATTTGGCTAGATTACTTGGTGATGGAGAGAAAGTTTCAAGGAAAAGGCTATGGATCTATTTTCTTTCAATATATCATGCAGTGTTTTAACGGTGTGAAAGGGATGTATATCGAAGTTGAAGTGCCTGATGGCAGTGATATAAATCAGTCTCGAAGAATAAGCTATTATGAAAAACTTGGTGCACAAAGACTAGCCATTCAATATTTTCTGCCAACGCCGACTGATATGATGCCGATGTACCTTTATTATTATAGCAATGAAGGCGCTAAACCTGTCTTTTTGTTAATTGAAAAACATATAGAAATGGCTTTAACCTATATACATTATGATCATCCATCACTGGCTCGTGTTTTTGATGCTATTACGTCATTATAAGTAAAAAAAACACCAATAATGGTGTTTTAATTGTATAAGTGCTTTAATTTATTTAAGAAGTTTGATTCCTCCAATAATTGGTAATTCCTTTTGTTCACCATTAAGTGCATTGATGATCCCCATAATAGCAAGCACAAGTACCAATAAGCCACCGATTGGTGCAATGATAAACCAACCGAGAAATGGTATAATAGAACCAACAACACTTACTGCAATTGATAGTAGTAATAGAACTAAACCTTGATTGGCATGAAACTTACCAAATTCTGAATCTTTATCTACCAATAAAGGAATAAAGAATAAAATATATGCGACGGCACCAATTAGATTATTATTTTTATTTTCCATGTTTTTACCTCCTAAATGTTTATAATTCTTATATACCACATTTTATTATGTTGAAACTATATTTATATTAAAAAGGAAATCAAGTGTGCGAATCTGAGGAGGAGTTGTATATGATAAAATTAAAAAAAGCACAAATCGAAGATGCTGAGATGTTGACAAAGATCGCAGTTGATTCAGAAGCCACTTGGGGGTTTGATGATGAGTTTATGAATCTTTTTGAGATATTATATGATGTAACACCTGATTTTATCTCATCACAACTTGTCTATGAGCTTTATGATGAAGACCAGTGTGTTGGATTTTTTGGAATTGTCAAAGAAGAGTTAATTAGCATTTTAGAATTTTTCTATATTTCCGCTGATTTTATCCGTAAAGGATATGGAAAAATAATGTGGGAAAAGTTAGTAGAAGTTTGTAAAGAAAATCAAATTTCATTAGTTGAATTTGTAACAAGTCCTGAAGCGATGCCTTTTTACCAATCGCGAGGTGCAATCTTGATGGAAAACGTCATTTCGATGGTAATGCCAAAGAGAGAGATTCCTAAAATGAGATTTGAAATCAGATAAGGGAGGGGTCTATATTAAACGCATCCTAAAAATTGCGATACCATATACAATTCCTGTAATGTTGGGTTATATATCAGTCGGAATGGCCTATGGCTTATTAATAGTTAAATCAGGTTTATCACTGTGGGCAGGCCTAGCAATGAGTGTTTTTTTATATGCAGGAGCGATGCAGTTCGTTGCGATTCAAATATTGATTGCACCTATAAATTTGATTCAAGTCGCTTTGATGACTTTATTTGTCAACATCAGACATTTGTTTTATGGCTTGTCTTTTGTTGATACGTTTAAATCATATGGTTGGAAAAAACAATATTTAATATTTGGAATGACTGATGAAACATATTCATTATTATGTGGTGTTTCAGCGCAAGAAGAAATAGAACAAGAGACTTTGTTTTTTACAATATTGATTTTAAATCAATCATATTGGATCGTTGGCACTGTATTAGGTGCTTTGGTAGGAAATATGATCCACTTTGATACAACAGGGATCGATTTTGCGATGACTGCACTTTTCGTTGTAATTTTTATTGAACAATGGTTGGCAAATAAAAACCATCTTCCTGCAATAACTGGGGTTCTATCTGCCATTATTGCAATCAAAATATTTGGACCATCACAGATGGTACTACCAGCGATGGTCATGATGTTTAGTTTTTTGCTGGTAGTTCGAAGATATAAGAGTGGGGGTGATAACCGTGGTTAAGTGGTATGCAATTGCGGTTATGGCAATTGTGACATATTTGATTCGTCTTGCACCTTTTGTGCTTTTTAGAAAAGGTAAAAAAACCCCAAAATGGGTAGCCTATATGGGCAGTGTTTTACCACCTGCTGTGATGGGCATGTTAATCATCTATAGTTTGAAATCAGTGAACATTAGTGCGATAGATGAAGTTATACCAGTAGCTACTGCAATAACAATAACAACTGTTCTTCACCTTTGGAAACGCAATAATCTTGTAAGCATCTTAAGTGGAACCGCAGTGTATATGATGTTGATTCAGATATAAAATGAAGATTTAGATGTTAATGTAAAATGTTAAAGGAGTTATACAGTATAGATATAACCACAGGGATGAGGTGGTATCTATAAGTGTAACTCCTTTTTGTATGTAGACTTGGGGACGCCTACATGTCCTTCATCTTAAAGATGAGTTCTATATTAATGAGATATTTGCGGTGTTAAAGATGCGTAGTGCATCATCTGGTGTGGGCTCAATTGCAAGTTTAGCATAGCTTTCTATAGACTTTATATCCTTTGGACCATGATGCATGGTAACGGGACCTTTGATACAACCGCCTTTACATGCCATGCCTTCTATAAAATCCACTGTATGTTTCTTGAATTTTAGCAATTTCAAAGCTTTTGAACATGCTGCAATACCGTCACAAGTTTCTACTTGTAGGTCTACACAACCTTGTTCTGATAAATGGTTTAAAACAGATGAAGACACGCCGCCTGATGATGCAAACTTTCTTCCATAGTAGGAAGCGTTGTTGAGGGGTTGTGGGGTTAAGGCGTTCAAATCGATAGATTTTGCATCGATCATGGCGGCTATTTCTTCAAATGTTAGTACAAATTCGGTATCTAGCGCTCTTTGTTTTTCGAGCTTTTTACCGATGCAAGGTCCAATGAATACAACTTTTGCTGTAGGATCAATACTTTTAATCAAACGAGCAGTTGCGGTCATAGGCGACACAGTATGTGAAATGTTGTCTATAAGCTCAGGAAATTTTTTGTGGATGAATTCCACAAAGCTAGGACAACAAGAACTGGTAAGTGTTTCTCCGTTGATTTTCATCTGTATAAGTTCGGTAGCTTCATGTCTTGTGACTAGATCGGCACCGAGGGCAACTTCTACTACATCTCTAAAGCCTATAAGTTTTAAACCAGTAATAACTTGACCAAGATCTACATAGTCAAACTGAGAGGCAAAAGCTGGAGCTAGCATGGCATATATGTTTGATTCTTTGTCACTGAGTGCTTTAATAACTTCGGTGATTTCTGATTTATCTTGAATAGCTCCGAAAGGACAATTGTAAACACATGCCCCACAAGAGATACATTCATCATAATTTATAACAGCTTTCTTTCTACTATCTATATGGATTGCATCGACTGGACAATCACGTCTACAGGGTCTCATCACATCAGCGATGGCATTGTAAGGGCAGCTTTCTTTACATTTGCCACACTCTATGCATTTATGGTGGTCGATTTCTGCTCTACCTTTATTGATACTTATCGCATCTACCGGACAAGCTCCTTGGCAACGATGTGCCAAGCATCCGCGGCATGTTTCTGTGACGACATATCGGTCGACAGGACATTGATCACAAGCGGATTCTAAGACTTCAACAACACCTGGCACAAATGGATTTCCACCCATTGCGAGTTTAACACGATCAGCAGTAATTGCGCGTTCGTGAAAAATACAGCAGCGGTATTTCTCATCCGGACCAGGGTTTACATTGACTGGTATGAGTGCAACATTCTCATCCAAAGTACCTTCAAAAGCATACTTTGAGACTTCTTTTAAAACTTCGTGTTTAATCAATTGTACTTGGTTTTCGAACTTTCTCATAAATTCACCTGCTTGTTCATGTTAATCGGTATAAAATATTTGAACAAATTTCCCCATTTTTTTTAATTCTTTTTCTATATCTCTAATGATGTTGATTTTTATACTTAAATCCTTTGGAAAATCAGGATTTTGATGTGCTGGATTAATAGCTCTACCAACCCAAAAATGAACGTGTGTGCTTTCTTCGATTAATAGTTTTAAGAGTTTAGTGACACCATCTTTTTTATTAAAGATAGGCTCTTCACAGCATTCGTTGATCGATTGTAACTTTGTAAGTGCCATCTTCAGTGTTAGAACACCTTCAGTTACGAGATCAATGCCCTTTATTTTTGCAGTTGGTGGTATGAATGGATCAATATATTCAATATCAGTAACAATCTCTCGATCGAGTTCACGAGATAGAATATTTGCAGCTGTTCCTCCACATACGATTTTACGACCTGATTGATTCATAAAGTTTTTAATCGTAATGGTATCTTTTGCCTTGTGATCAGGTGGTCCAGTTAAAATCTGAGCAATTTCTGGCTTTCGAACGCGCATGGTGACAACAGTTGCATCATCTCCAGGTCTTCCGTCATAAAGCCGATTACACGTTTCAAGAAGCCTTCTATTTAGCTTATCTGCAGAACTAATTTCCTGCTCTGCAATGAAGCTACCAACATGCTCCCATTCCCATCCATGGTTTAGCATCACACCAACCCCTGCATGGATCACACCGTCAGAACAAAGTGTTATTTCATCGTTTAACTTAAGTTCGAATTCTGTAACCCAAACGTTTTTATCTCCAGATCGAATCATGGATTTTTCTGGTGATATCAATTCGCCATCTCTTACGATAAAAGCTGGTGGGTTGTCATATTCAATAATGCGCGCATTGAGACAATCGTCAATATCTAAAATTGAAAAAGTAGAGTAACCAATTTTTCTCACATTACAGATGGGTAATGTATTGGTAATTGTATCTATTGTCTCTTTTAGATCTGCCCCATGTTCGAGCATAGTAATCATAATTTTACTTGTAAGTGTTGCTAAGATATTTGCCTTAACACCGCTCCCCAAGCCATCTGCTAGCACGACAATGGTACGTTTATTTCCTTTGACAACTTCTACTTTATCACCGCATAATTCTTCGCCATATTTGTTGAGAGAATGTGAAGATATATCGATGTAATGAGGCATACCCTCCACATTAATCACCTCCACTTAAGTCGCTGTTATTGGTGATCACAAGTTTCTTTAGTTTGTTTAGTCCAACTTTTGTTTCAGCAGTGGTTTCACCTAACAAACTAGCTATTTCCTGTGCAATTCTCATCTGTTTATCGATGACTTGCTGACATGTTATCAGGGTTTCTGATTTAACACGCTCAAACTCTTCACGGCTGTTTTCATATTCAGTAATATCAGTAAAGATACCGACATAGATTTTTCCGTTTTGGATCTTAACGACGTTAGCATAAAAGGTTCGCTCGATACTTTCGAGATATATTTTTTTCCCTATATGCTCATGCATAGAATTTTTAATATCATCAAATATTGAATCTTCTACTAGAGCTGCGATTGGCCAATGCTTCAATCTAATCTTTGAAGCATTGAGCAATCGGTTGAAGGATGGATTAACTTCTTGTATTCTAAACTCTCCATCTAAGATACAGATGGCATTGGGACTATTTTCAAAGATAATACTTTGTAAGCTTTCAGCTTTTTTTCGAAGACTATCTAAGCACATGTTGATATCAGAAAGTCCTCTAGAAATTGCAATTGCTTTATCATAACAAGATGAGTAACCACAAGCGCCGCAATTTAACTGATCTGTTTCGCTGTATTTTTCCATCTTGATCAAAATTTCAGAAATTTGATTGTCATTAACAGGTGGAAACAAGTTGTTCTTTGGAACAAAGGTTCTCATCAAACTTTCCTGAGTGACATCGCAAGGTGCGTATTCGCTCATAGAACACTTGTTGTTAATATGTGTGTTCATCAAACTCATACGTTTGTAAAGATTGGGAGACTCATCAGGCATATCGGGTCCACCAAGGCAACTCCCAGAGCAGATATTGATTTCGGCACAATATCCCGTTATCTCACCTGCAACAACAGCGCTTAAGAAACTCTTGCAATCGTCAATGCCATCGATATGAAGGTACTTGTATTTGGGATTTATTCTTGATTCTAGATCTCCGCGCCACAAACTTCCCCCCATAGGGTATGCGCGACCGCGTTGTGTGACTGGCGTATCAAAATCAGTAGCATCTAAATTTGAAGGGATAATATGTTCATGTGCAAGCCACTGTGAGAGCTCTTTAAAGGTAATGACTGCATCGATGCTACCAGGCAGATCAACAGCTTCTGCTTTTTTAGCAAGGCAAGGTCCGATAAATACGACAAAAGCGTCGTTTCCATATCTTATTTTAAGATCTTTACCATGCGCAATCATAGGGGATACAACTGGTATCACCGATGGTAAAGCAGCTTGAAAGTAGTGTTCTATCAAGTAGTTGCTTGATGGGCAACAGCTTGTAATCAGATTTTCACTTTTTCCTTCTATTATATACTTTTCGTATTCTAAAGATGTCATCTCAGCGCCACGTGCAGTTTCTTCTACCACAGAGAAACCTAGACGTTTTAATGCAGTTGCCATTTGTCCAGCTTCATCTAGTTTAAAAGCACCTGCAAAAGACGGTGCTAGTGATGCCACAACTTTTGCACCATTGTGGATCGCACTTTGTACTGTTCGCAGGTCGAGTTGTATCTTTAAAGCACCAGTTGCACAGTGCATCTGGCATAGCCCACATTTGATACAAAGTTCATCTATTATATGTCGACTATGGTTTGTAAATGCAATCGCTTTTGTTGGGCACACACGTAAGCACTTAAAACATTCGTCGCATTTGTTGTGATCAAATTCTATAAACTTCATAACTCAGTCCTTTGGTGCATTAATTTCATAAAGCCTTCTGCGGTTTCAGGAGATATGGAGAAAATTTCAGTTGCATTGACTTGAACTGAAACAGCTTCAGAGCATCTTCCTAGACAAAATGCAGACTTAAGTTCGATGGTGTCGCTTAAATTATGTTCTTTTATATAATTTTGACATTTTTTTATAACGTCATATGAGCCTTTTAAGTGACAGGCACTGCCAATACAAATTTTGATTTCCATAGCATCGTCCTCCGTTCGTTGTGTTAATATTATCACAATAAACATAAAAATACAATTGGGAAGCAAGTGAATTTGTAATATGAAATTGTATTAAACAGAGCTACTTTGTTGATAAAATGTAACAAAAGGCTTTTGTAGCTTGGGAAAATAGATTATAAATAGAAAATAATGTCTATTGCATTAACAAAAAGAAACAATTGTTACACAAAAGACGTATTTTGGACACTGTTTTTTCAAATTTCATATTGAGCAAAAAGAGACTTGAAAGTTAAAATATTAACTATCGATAGAATTATAAATTTTACTGAGTTGTTGTAATTATGTTTGGTGAAATGTAAGATATCTTTATACATGAACGCTATAAGGAAGGCTAACATGAAAACAAAATTTATAGTGGTACAACTCTTTTTATATATTGTCTTTATAATACTCGATCTTAGGTCTGGGTATACTTTTGTGAGCAGCAGCCTCAAGTTGTTAACCATAGGTCTTTGCTTGATGTGGTTGATAGGGAATCTAATATTTGAAACTAAGCATAGCGATAATAAAGGTTCTATATTGAAGTTCAAGTGGATGACCACTATCTTATCTTTCACTTTCGTATCGGATATATTTTTACTTTTTACAAAACATTATACCGTTGGGATCGCTACTTTTATAATGGTACAAATACTTTACGCGTGTATGGTACGGAAGGTAAAATTAAAAAGGGCTTTAGTCATAGTGCTTCTAGTTTCAGTATTTGGTGTGATCATTTTTATATTTAGCAAAACCAATACAGTGTTTACAGAATCTTTTCTAATGGGTTTTGAAGTTTTGATTTATGCCATCTTATTTATAAGCAACCTAATCGTATATGGGTCACGCAGTGGATTAAGCGATCGAAACAAATGGCTATTTATAGGACTTTGCCTTTATGCGATTTGTGATCTTCAAGTGGCGATCTATAATTTACCGCCCAATTCTGTAATTCCAAGTAGTGTCATACAATTTGTAGCTATCGGCATGTGGCTTTTTTATTTACCGGGACAAGTGTTGTTGACGCTTAGTACAAATAAAAAAGGCTACTTATAAGTAGCCTTAAATTTAAATAACTTTTTCGATTAACGAGTGTTTATTGGTGTTAAGAAATTATTTTAAGAGGTAATTTGCTATGTTTGCATCTGGATCAATTTTACCTTCTATAGTGCCATTGGCAGATGTCATAATAATAGTAACACCAGGTCCATGACCAGATTTGATACAATCAGAATGAATGATTACGCCTATAGAAGTCGCACCTTTTTTCATAGCGCCTAATCCATAGGAGTTATCGCTATCTTCAAGTAAAACAATATCTCCAAATTTTAGTTGATCTATACCAAGCGTTTTTACAGCTTCAACATCTGAAGTGAGGATGTCATAATCACCTTTTTGGCTATAGGGTGCACCAACACCTGAGCCCATAAATCTTTGTGGGATGCGGTGTGTAACGGGAACGACCAGTTTTTGATCTTCTTCTATAATACCTAGTTTAAGGAAAAGTTCAGGATCAATACTCATGACCTTAACCGTTTTATAGTCTTCTAAAGCAAGACCTTGACCATGACATTTGATCATGATTTTGTCGTCAAGTGAAAGTAAATCTAAGGTTTCTTCATCAAAATAGACCAACACATGCTCAACACCACCATGTGTTCCTGTTACAAAACCCTTACGTCCTTTAGCTTCACCAGTGACGATTTTAGCCTCATTACCAATACAACTAAAAACGTTAAGACCGCCTGAAGTTCCTGCATCGGTATGATAGAGAGATACCCCCGGTTCTACGTGATCACCGACCCATCCAAAAGCTGGATCTCCAATTTTAACGTTGTAAGTGATACCGCCAGTAGCAGGAATAACGTGGACGCTACCTTCAGTATCGACACGATACCCCGAAAAAAGTGGATGTCTAATTTGGCCTTGAACGGATTGTTTAACAAGTTTGTTCATGTTGGTTTTCATATGTAACCTCCTAAATTTCATCTCTATTATTATATCATACCAAAAGGAAAAAACTATTTACTCTTTTGATTTTGTAGCGTCATATCATTATAAATATATGAACAGACGTTTAGAGTCTATTTTTAGTCTTTTTTCGACTGTAATCAAAAGCGAATGTTCGTGTATAGTTGAAAACCATACTCAAATAGCTTATAATTAAGTAGGCATTATGAACAAAGAGTCAAAATAAGAATTAAAATTTTAGGAGACGAAATGAATAAAAGTTATCTTACACCAAAAGAGGTAGCGCAGTCTTGGATAGACATTGGAAGGAACAAGGTTGGGTATTCCTTTAAAAATGTCTTTTTTCTTGCGCTACTAGGCGGTTTCTTTATCGGTTTGGGTGGACATGGTTACCTAGTGGTATCTCAAACCTTATCGAGTATCGATGTTGGACTTGCAAAGTTTATGGGAGCAGCTGTTTTCCCTGTAGGGATCATGTTGGTTGTGTTTGCAGGAGGTGAACTTTACACTGGAAATGCTCTAATTGCAGGTGCTTGGGCAAATGGTGATGTAAAGCTTTCGAAATTTATTAAAAACTTAATCATAGTGTATTTTGCCAATTTAGTAGGAGCTTTATTGCTGGTGTTTATACTTTATAAAACAGGACTCTACACCGGTCACTTAGCAGAGAAAACAGTAGCAATAGCTGAAGCAAAAAGCTCTTTAACGTTTACTACAGCGTTTATGAGAGGCATCTTGTGTAACGTCCTTGTTGCAATCGCAGTATATATACAAGTTGCTGCTCAAGACATAACAGGCAAGATTTTTGCACTATGGTTTCCTGTGATGCTTTTCGTATTATCTGGCTATGAACATAGTGTTGCAAATATGTTTTTTATCCCTATGGGTGCGCTACTTGGCGCAGATATACAGTTTTCTCAGGTACTACTTAACAATGTGATACCAGTTACTCTGGGTAACTTCGTAGGGGGAGCTGGATTCGTAAGTTTAATTTACTGGTTTGTATACGTGAAAGGGAGTAAAAAGTAATGATTATAGGATGCCATCTTTCAGTCGCAAAGGGGTATCATCATATGGGAAAAGAAGCACTTTCAATAGGTGCAAATACTTTTCAGTTTTTTACACGCAATCCTAGAGGTGGTAGTTCGAAGGCAGTTGATCCTTCGGATGCCACCTCTTTAAATCATCTGATGATTACTCATAATTTGGGGCCAATACTTGCGCATGCTCCATATACACTTAATCCATGTTCTATAGATGAGAGAGTTAGGCGTTTTGCCTATCAAGTATTTGAAGAAGATCTAAAAAAACTCGAGATTTTCCCGGGTACTTATTATAATTTTCATCCAGGAAGTCATGTTGGCAATGGGGTTGAAAAGGGAATCGCTCAGATTGTAGAGCTACTTAACCATACGATGACAAGTGAGCAAAGTACTGTCGTGCTTTTGGAAACTATGGCTGGAAAAGGAACAGAAGTCGGCAGCAAATTTGAAGAACTAAGGGCAATCATAGAGGGGGTAGAACATAAGGATAAAATAGGCGTATGTCTAGACACTTGCCATGTTTATGATGCGGGCTATGATATCGTTAACAACTTAGATAACGTCTTAGCAGAGTTTGATCGCATTATCGGATTAGACAGATTAAAGGCGATTCACCTCAATGATAGTAAGAACCCTTTTGAAAGTCATAAAGACCGTCATGAAAAAATAGGACAAGGTTATATAGGGGATGAAGCCATAAAAAGGATCATCAATCACCCTTTACTAAGAAGCCTACCCTTTTATCTTGAAACACCAAATGAACTCAGCGGTTACGCAGAGGAAATTAAATATCTAAAAGAAAATTCCATTCCTTTTTGAAGTTATTTGTGAGACAATAAGAGTATTAATTTACCATTGAAAGGACGACTATGTCTAATTTTTTAAACATGAATATTGAGAATTGGCTCTTAGAAGCGCTGAAAAAACAGCATATTCTAAAACCAACTGAGATACAAGAACACACAATTCCTCTTATCATTGAGGGCAGAGATATCATAGCGAGAGCCCCAACCGGTACTGGTAAAACCTTAGCATACCTCTTATCTACACTAGATAAAATGGATAAAGGTGCAAAGGATGTTCAGATGTTGATTTTATCACCAACGAGAGAGCTGGCTATCCAAATCGCTGATGAAGTCAATAAGCTGATAAAAGATACTGAACTGGTGATGCTACCTATATACGGCGGTGTCGATACACACAATCAAATTAAAAAGTTGGATAGAGGTGTCAATGTCATCGTAGCAACACCTGGTAGATTGATAGATCTTATGAAACAAAGTATCATTAAGCTAGATCATCTTAAAATCATGGTAATTGATGAGGCAGATCAGATGCTTTTATTGGGATTTAAAAATGAAGTTGAGTTTATCTTAAGTGCAGCAAAAGCTCGTAAGCAGACACTTTGTTTTTCAGCAACGCTCGATAGAAATGTAAAAAAACTTGCTTATAAACATATGTCTGATCCTGTTGAAGTTATGGCTTCAGGTGAAGCTATTGTGCTTGATAATATAGATCAAAAGCTAATTGTTACAACAGATCGCTGGAAGACTGAAGCACTAGCTGATGCGCTCACACATACCAATCCGTACTTAGGGGTTATTTTTTGCAGAACGATCAGACGTGTCGACAAACTTGAGGTGGATTTAGCGCAAAGAGGATTTGATTGCGAAAAGCTACATGGCGATCTATCTCAAAACGTAAGACAGCGCATTATGAAGTCTTTCAAAGAAGGTAAGTTTCAGTATCTTATCACTACGGATTTAGCCTCTAGAGGACTTGATATTTCAGGCGTGAGCCATATTTACAACTATGATGTCCCAGATACAGCAGAGACTTATATTCATCGAATTGGTAGAACGGGTAGAATGGGCGCCAAAGGTGTAGCAATCACTGTGATCTCTCAAAAAGATGAAATCTTAGTTACAGAAATTGAAACACGACTAGGCGCAAAAATTGAGCGAAAAGAATTTGAAAGGCCTGCTGGTTTTATTGATAGAACACATCAACAAAACGATAAATTATAACTACAAAATGATAAATTATAACTACAAAACGATTTAAAGGGTGGGTAAGATGAAAGTAATCATCGCAGAAAAACCCTCTGTAGCGAAAAACATCGCTGAAGCCATCGACGCAAAACAAAGGCGTGATGGCTTTTTTGAGGGAAAAGACTACATAGTTACTTGGGCATTTGGACATTTACTCGAGCTCTATGATTCTAAGGACTATGATGAAAAAATGGGAAGTTGGCGTATGGATAACTTTCCCTTTATACCAGAAGTCTTCAAATACAAAGTGAAGCAAGACTCAAATGACCGCTCACAGGTGGATCAAGGTGCCTATAAGCAGATAGAAACCATTAAAAGTTTGATTAACCGTGAAGAAGTAACTGGCGTAATTAGTGCGTGTGACTACGATCGAGAGGGTCAAATTATAGGTGATATTATCTTAGATTACTTAGAGGTTAGCAAACCAGTAGAACGTCTATTGCTTAACGAATGGACCGCAGATGAAGTGAAACAAGGGATGCAAAAGCTTGTGAGCAATACCACCATGCGTCCTTTAAGTGATGCTGGAATAGGTAGACAATGGGCGGATTGGATCATAGGTATTAACCTTACTTCGGTTGCAACACTCAAGTATAAAAGAGGTGGTTCAAAAGCGCTAAATATTGGTAGGGTTTTATTGCCTACGCTTAAAATCATCTATGATCGAGATCTCGAAATCGAGAATTTTGTTAAAGAGGAATTTCACAAGTTAACAGGTAATTTCACTGGACTTTCAGAAGGTTCTGAAGCATATGAAGGTAACTATTATGAAGATGGCAAAGATAAGTTCGAAGATAAAGGTCAACTTGAGAAAATCAAAGAATTAATTGGCAAGAAAGAATTTGAGATTACAGAAAAAATTGTAGAACAAAAGAAAGAATATCCACCAAGTCTTTTTAACTTGTCTGGTCTACAGGGGCATGTAACGGGTAAATTTAAAGGCTGGACTTCTGATAAAGTGCTAAAGGTAGCTCAAGAACTCTATGAGAAAAAGTTGATCACTTATCCTAGAACAGCGAGTTTAGCGCTTGAAGAGTCTCTTTTTGATAAGGCACAAAAAGTACTTTCAGTACACAAAAAAGGACTCCCTTATGAAGAAGAAATCAAGTTTCACAAAGGTAAAAGAGTTTTTGACAATTCTAAAGTAGAAAGTCATAGTGCCATCATCCCTACTTATATGACTGCTAAAGGTTTATCCCCAGATGAGAAGGTGGTTTATGAATCTGTAAAGAATCGTTTTATTATGCAGTTCATGCCGATCGCTGAACATGAAGAAGTGACCCTTCATACGAAACCTAAAGAGCACACAGAAGAATTTCCTGAAAGTGGCGTTTTTATATCCAAAGGTAGAACTCAAAAAGTTGAAGGCTGGCGAAAAGTTGAAAAGATTCAGAGTAAAGAGAAGCTATTACCAGCACTTGAAATTGGTGATGAAATAAAACTTTTGAAGTTAAAAATAGATACTAAAGGGACACAACCACCAAAGCATCACACTGAGAAGACGCTTTTGCGAGTGATGGAAACTTGCGGTAAGAAACTTAAGACAGCAAAAGAGAGTGCCTCTGACACAGAAACTGATGCCGATTCAGATGAAGATGAAAATGAAGTCGATGATGTTGATGATACAAATCAAGATTCTGAGGAAGAAGTTGAACTGTTAAAATCTATCTTAAGCGGCTTTAGTATCGGGACACCAGCAACACGTGCTGAGACGATTACTAAGTTAAAAAGAGTGGGTTATATCACTGCAAAAGGGAAATCTTTGATTTGTTCTGAAATGGGACGCAAATTAGTAGAAACTTTACCTGTCAAAACATTATTTGACCTTGAATATACTGGTAAACTAGAGAAGACGTTATCAGATATCAGTAAAGGAGAAGTACCCAAAAGTGCTTTTTTGGATTTGATTGTTAAGTTTACAGAAGAAGCTGTGGATCAGATCAAACAAGATGCCTTTCACATTATATATGAAGATACGAGTCAGCAGAAACCTAGAGGAGATTCACTGGGAAAATGCCCAGGCTGTGGTGCAGATGTGGTCGAAGGTGAAAAAGGCTATGGCTGTATCAACTGGAAAGGTGGCTGTAAGTTTGTCGTTTGGAAAGAAGACCGTTTTTTAAGTAGTCTAAAAGTAAGTCCAAGTAAACAAACTGTAGTAAGGCTTTTAGAAAATGGAGAGTTATTTAGCAGAAGCTTTGTTAATAAAAAAGGAGATAAATTTTCTGCTTATTTACGCTATGAACTCAACAAAGAAACAGGATATTATAGCTGGAAGATGCATTTTTAAGAAGCATAAATTTATTATGCTTGAATTAAGAAAAGTAGCATGTTAGAATGTTGTTAATATTAGTTATTGGAGAATTTTATGAGTAATTCAAATGGTTTTTTCCCAGAATTAGAAAGATTTTCAGGAGTATTTGGACTTGACGGGAGAGGTCTGTCCAAAATTTATAGTTCCTGATTCACATCTTGATGATACTCAAATTCTATGATTTGATTAAACACGCCTCAAGCATGTGCTTGGGGCTTTTTATATACTCATAACTTCGAGTATAGAGTATGGACCTCGATTAGATGGCACAAAAAACAAACTAATTCAAGCGAGGAGAATCAAATGAAACCAATAAAGCATAACAATCAAAATGATTATAATATAGAACTCAAAAAAAACGTCAATAGAAATTATACGTTTACATTTTTACAAACCATCGATTTAACACGGGGCATATGGATGATCTATCTTGCCACTAAGGGGATGTCCCTAACACAGCTCGGGCTATTGGAGATGATTTTTCATATCACTTCATTTTCAATGGAAGTACCCACTGGTGCTGTGGCAGATCTATATGGTAGGCGAACAAGTCGTATCCTTGGAAGAGCACTTTCGGTCTTAAGCGTCGTTATATTACTGTTTGCAGATTCATTTTTATGGTTTGCAATATCCTTTATAATTGTTGCACTGTCTTACAACATGGAATCCGGAGCTGGAGATGCACTTGTTTATGATTCTATGAAGAGTATAGGCATTGAAAACGAATATATGCGTGTAGGTGGCAATAAAGAAATGGTGTTTCAAATCGCCAACGTGTTTGCATTCCTTTTAGGCGGTTATCTAGCGACACAAAGTTACCAGTGGGCATTTGGTGTTACCATCGTCATGGGACTCGTTTCCTTTTTGTATGCTTTTAAATTTGTCGAACCCAAACTTGGTAGGGTAACAGAACGTGGACACAGAGGACAAAATTTTGTATACCAGCTTAAAGAAAGCTATGCAATCCTGAAAGGGCATAAAAGGTTGGGTTTTCTCATATTATTTTCCCAGTTTGTTATGAGCTTCACGACAACGATTTTCTTTTATCTACAAAATTATATGAAAGCAGATGGCTTTAATGAGGCATTTATCGGCGGCGTATATGCTGTCTCTTCTTTAGCAGGTGCTATATTGGCAACACAGGTATACAAAATTGAAGCGGTTATAAAAGAAAAAGGTATATTGATTTTGATGCCGATTATTACTGCGGCAAGTACATGGGGAATTGCACTTAGCCAGTTTCATTATGCTTTCTATATCCCTATTTCGCTCGCAGAAGGGATGATATTTGTAGCGCTTGGAGATTATATCAACAAAGTGATTCCAAGTGAAAACAGAGCTACGATTTTATCCATGGCGAGTATGATTTTTAGCTTTTTTATGATTACTCTTTTCCCATTGATTGGCTGGTTAGGTGACAGATACTCACTGCAAGGTGCATTTGTATTTATGGCAATTTTAGGGTCTTTTTTGACTTTGATCAACACAATTGTTATTTCATCTAGGAAAGTTAAGTAAAAGTCTCCCTATTTATTTTTGAGTGTAAGAAGGGAACATAAGGGGTATTGATGACTATAGTAAAGGTGTGTCCTTTTAAACTTGAAAGTGAGGAAATATGAATATAAAAAATTATAATAAGTTTATCATTGTTACAATACTATGCTTATCAGCACTTTTGGTAATTTCATCATGTGCAGCTAAAGATGATGAGGTGAGTCAAGTAGAAGATGCTGTAACTACAGTTTTCGAAAAAATTGATTCAGATCGTGCCATTGAATTGATGGCTGAACTTTCAGATTACAGATTAGTAGATGTAAGAACACAGGAAGAATTCGATGAGGGACATATCAAAGGTGCTGAGTTGATGCCACTAGATCAACTTGAAAGTTTAGCAGGTGATCAGCTAAATGATAAAGACCAAGTACTCATCGTATATTGCAGAAGTGGTAATAGAAGTGGTCAGGCGAGTGATCTCCTTAAAGAGTTAGGATATACTCATGTTTATGACCTTGGTGGTATCATCAATTGGACAGGAGAAATTGAAAAATAATCACAATTAGCATACAATCAATAATAGAAAACAACTAAATTTTATAAAGAAGGTGGATAAAATGGAAAAGAAAATAGTCTTATACACAACAGCATATTGCCCTTATTGCCATCGTGCTCTGAAAAGATTGGATGATAAAAAAGTCACTTATCAAAACATAGATGTCAGTAATAACAGAGAAGCATTTAAAAAAATCATGGATCAAACAGGATGGGATACAGTACCTCAGATCTTTATAGATGGAGAGTTTATTGGCGGATGTGATGATCTACTTGCACTGGATGCTCAGGGAAAACTCGATGAAAAGTTAGGTGTCTAGAATGACAATTGACAACCAAAATATCAAAGGAAAATGTAAAGTCTACTTTTTAAAACACAGTGGTGTTATGGTAGAAACTGATGAATTTCAAGTTTTTTTTGATGTGATCTCAAATATCTCAGATATCATCAAACCTGAAAAAAAGCAAGTTTTTCTCATCACCCATGGTCATTATGATCATTTTGATCTCAGCATAGCCAGTTATAAAGAGATGAAAAGCCAATTTATCGTTTCAAGTGACATTACAAAAGAAAAAGTTGAATCACTTGGTGCAAATGTGCACTTTATGAGTCCAGATGAAACAATGGAAATTGATAGTGTTACCATACAAACTTTTAAAAGTACCGATTTAGGCGTTTCTTTTTATGTGACATTGCAAAATTGCAACATTTTCCACAGTGGTGACCTTAACTGGTGGCACTGGGAAAACACGCCAAAATCAACTCAATTAGATGAAGAGAAAGCATATAAAGTGATTATCGATGAAGTCTTAAAAAAGACAATCGATATTGCGTTTATACCTATGGATCCGAGACTAGGCATTGCAACAACTTGGGCAATTGACTATTTCAAAGACCATAATGATGCTAAAATCATCGTTCCGATACACTTCGGAGATCAGTATAAAGTAGTCCGAGACTTAACTTCAGATATGACTCAAAATTCACATCTTGTGATTCCGAGTAAAGAAAATGAACAGTTGCTTTAAGCTGTAAAATTAGTTGACTATAATAAAAGGCCTTCAAAACTAAAATGTTTTGAAGGCCTTTATTGATCACGTGTACAGCAATTATATTTTTTTCTTTAACATTACAAAGAACCAAACAACCGCTACAGCAAAAAATGTATGAGACAATCCAGCAATATAGTTGAAACTTGCAATTTCAGTTCCGTTGACTTGTCCGATACCTCTGATGGTCATGGTTGTAAGTACTCCGAGTAGTCCTGCGTTGTAAAGGATAACCCATTTGTTAAAGTTTTTACTTGATGAAAGCGAAAAGCCCTTATCAAGTGCAAGCACAATTAGGAAAAAGAACATTCCAAGTGTAAAGGCATGCGTGTGAACTGTTGCCAGTTGAGTTATTCCAGTAAAATCGTTCATTTTAGTATATTCTCGGTAAAAGACACCAAATAGTTGACCGAGAATCATATAAAATAATGCACTATAGAACAGTTTTTTCATAAGTCACCTCTTTAAGATTAGTATTCCTACATATATTACCCGTGAAGATACATTGCAAACAATTTAAAAGAAGCAATGTGCCAAAAAAAAGATATTAGTTAATCCGCTTGGGTATAATTCAAACAATTGATATTATTTTCTTAACTAAGTTATTTAGAGGCGTTCGAGTTTTTAGAGAGAGGGGTTATTTATGTCACACCGTATATTAAGAATGCAAAGAATTGGGTTTCAATGGGAAATGGAAAATCCATTCCTTTTTTGTGCACACCATAAAGATGACTATCCAAAAGGTAACGAACAACAAGAACCAGTCGTGTCACTCACAGGAAGACAGTTGGGGGAGGATTTTGCAATAAAGGATGGTTTTAGGATGTATCACGGCACGAAAATACCTGGTTTTCCCATGCACCCACATAGAGGATTTGAAACGGTTACAGTTGTAACTAAGGGGTTTGTAGATCATTTTGATTCCCATGGAGCAAGTGGTAGATATGGCAATGGAGATGTACAGTGGCTTACTACTGGATCAGGATGTCAACATGCTGAGATGTTTCCGTTAGTTTCTATGACAGAAGACAACCCACTTGAACTTTTTCAAATTTGGTTAAATTTACCTGCAAAAGATAAGTTTACACCACCGGATTATAAGATGTTATGGTCAGAAGATATTCCGGAAATTTTAGTTGGACCTGAGTATGGTGCAAACTCCAAAATAAGGATCATCGCAGGGAGTTTTGCAGGACAAGTTGGGCTTAGACCCTGTGAAGCATCTTATGCTGCTAATCCGCAAAGTAAAGTAGGTATTTTTTTGATTGAGATGACACCATATGCGGAGATTAATTTAGAGGTGGTTTCGCCTACTTTAAATAGAAATCTGTATTTTTATCAAGGTGAAGGTAAAATCACTATTGGAAGCAGTACCATTCCATCTTCAACACGTGTAAAACTTGATGGTAACTCTGAGATCAATATTGTAAATGGCGCAGATACAAGCTATATGCTTTTATTAGAAGGTGAGCCTATAAACGAACCCGTCGTCAGCTATGGACCTTTTGTCATGAACACAGAACAAGAAATAAGACAGGCTTTTAGCGACCATCAACATACGCATTTTGGTGGGTGGCCATGGAGCCGAACGGATCCAATTAATCCTAGAGAATCAGGTAGATATGCAAAGTATCTTGATGGGCGAGAAGAAAAAAGATAATCGTGGATAAATAGGAGCCAAATGAGAAAAAGTGAAAGGATGTGGATAATATGCTTATCATAAATAAAAGAACATTAAAATTATCCACAAAACTTTGGATATGGACCATGGGTCTGGTGATTTCGTCAATGGTGATAACTGGACTAGTAAGCTATAATCGAGCAGTCAGTGAGATCAACCATAGAAATGAAATTATCTTAAAAAATGCTGCTGTTATGGCAGTTCAAATTCTTGAGTTACAAGAAAAAAATGTGCTAGAAAAAGAGTCGACTTTAGAGGAGGCTCAAGAAGATGCTGTTGAGATTCTAAGCAATAACCAAGGGGTTGAACTTGGTTTAAATGGCTATTTTGTAATTCTAGATGGACACGGAAATTTTATTTATCATCCAACGCTAACTGGTGAGAATGGTTATGACTATCAAGATATGAGCAAAGAAAAGAAATACTTTGTAAGAGAAAGTATAGATGTTGCTAAGAGGGGGGGTGGCTTTACTTATTATAACTGGATTAATGCGCTTACTGACAAGCAAGATGAGAAAATGAGTTATGCACTTTATTTTGAGCCATGGGGTTGGATTGTAGAGTCAACCACTTTTTTAAGTGATTATAATCAAGCTTTCTTAAGTATGCTTAATGAATTGATTAAAACCTTTGTACTTATCGTAGTGTTGGTTTTTTTTGTGATTCACCTGTTTGTTTCAGATCTTATAGAACCAATAAATGAGACTGTTCTAGCGATGGCAGGCGTGAAAAAAGGCATCTATAATTATATAGATAATAAAGACCGTAAAGACGAACTCGGTAAACTTATTCTAGGCTATAATACTATGGTCGAGTCTATACAGACAAGTCAAGAAAATCTGTTGTTACACAACGAAGAACTTGAAGAAGCCAATCGGGAGATTCAAGCACTTTATGAGCAAATGTTAGCATCAGAAGAGATGCTTCGATACAATTATGATGAACTTGAACGTTTTAGAAAAGAATTAGAAATAGAAAAAGATAATTATCGTAGAATTCTCATGGCAAGTAATGAAGCATATTGGCAATATGACACAGTTAAACAGGAGATGACCATTACTAATTTCTCACGTGATGGTATGTCGTATCAAATTGGTATTGATGAATTTATGACTTCAGTCTTTTTAGAAGATATAACAATATTGCTTAGCTATTTATCTATTGATCCTAAACAGTCTGAAGAGATGTTTGATTTAAAAGTTAGATTACTTGTCAATGAAGAGGAGGGGATATACCACTGGTTTCAAATGCTAGGGATTAGGGAAAATCAATCGGTATTTGGATCAATGACAGATGTCCATCAAGAAGTGATCAACAGAGAGCGAATTGAGTTTTATGCGTTCCATGATCCAGTACTCGGCCTTTATAATATGGATTTTTTAAACGATATCGTGAAAAATACCATCAGCAAAAATTTAGATCATACCCAATATGTCTTATTAGTTATTGGAGTGGTTGGCTATGCGAGAATTCTAAACGCATATGGAAAGAACATCACTGATATTATGTCGTTCCAGCTTAGTGCAGAAATCAGCAGTACTTTTGAGATGGCTGAGTATATATCTGTACTTCATAGCGGCAGGTTTGCAATATGGATGAAATGTACAGAAAGAATTGATTGCGCAATGGAGCAAATTTCGAAGCTAGAACTAGCACTCCAAAATCGTGTAGGTAAATTTTCTAATATTGAAATGCCAATTAATATTGCTTATGGTGCAACGCTTATAGATGGTAGCCATCGAGACAGTACGAGTGCGATTTCAGAAGCAGAAACAGCATTTGAAAATGCAGTGTCAAAAGGAATTTTACACGAAGTAAGATGGTATGATGAATCTCTAAAAGTAAACAAAGAGAGGTCGCTTGCACTTGAGCAACATCTTTTCAAATCTCTTGAAAGAAACGAAATGTATGTTGTGTACCAACCGCAGTATAGCTCTATTTCAAAAGAAGACATTATAGGTTATGAGGCACTTTTGAGGTGGAATAATGATGAGCTCGGGAGTATAGGACCAGATGAGTTTATACCAATTGCAGAAGCCGTGGATTATATAAATGTATTGGGACGTTTTGTGATAGAAGAGTCTATGAAATTTATAAAAAGAAGAAAAGACTCTGGTGATATGATCAGTGTTTCCATCAATGCATCATACAAAGAATTATTACAAAACGACTACGTGAGTTATCTGAGAGAAAAGATTGAGACTTATGATTTAAGTGTGACTCAAGTTCATATAGAGATCACTGAAACAACCATATCAGAGTATATTGATATTGTAAGAGAGAAATTAGATGAGCTAGTAGCATGTGGATTTGAAGTGCATATGGATGACTTTGGCACAGGCTATTCATCTTTGTACCAACTGGGGAAAATGCCAATTCAAGTCCTTAAAATTGACAAAAGTTTTGTCTGGGCAATTGAAACAGATGAAAAAATGGAAGCACTAACAAAACTCATTATAGATTTGGCACATCGTATGAATATGTGGATAATTGCAGAAGGTGTTGAAACGATGAAGCAATATGAGATGCTTTCAGATATGGGATGTGACTACTATCAAGGTTATTTGTTATCAAAACCGCTAGATTTTTCAAAAGAGACTAACCAATCAACATAAGCTTGAATCCAGTTATTGTTAGGGTCGACAGTAGGCGTACCATGTTTCTTAGAGGATACCGAGATTACTTTATGAGGTATTCTCTTTTTATATAAACATTTTTCGTATTGCTTTGCTATTTCCTCAGGACAATAGTGATCATTTTCATATAAGCATAAAAAAGTTGGAGGCGTATCTTCGTTGATAAAACTGATAGATTCCCATTTACTAATTTTTTCTGTAGATGGATGTGGTTGCCCCATGACAGCAGAAAACATCATCTCATAGGTGGTATTTTCTTCAGTAGTACTTAATTCTAAGAGTGGTAATAAGCTCAAAACAGGATAAATTAGGGCAATAGACTTTAGTTTGTATTTTGTGTAAGTGGAGCAAGCGAGATGAGCACCAGTAGATAAACCAAGTATTGAAATTTGACCAGGGTCTATTCCGTAATGATCTGTATGGCTAAAGACATATTCAATTGCATTTTCAAGGTCATTCATAGGTGCTGGAAAATAAGCATATGGTGCGCTTGAAGAGGCATGCAAAATAAAAACCATGAAACCTTGTGCAACAAATTGCATGGCAACATATTCAGCTTCATCTTCATGAATCGTAAGGTACCCTCCGCCAGGACATATGATAAGCGCAGGTCTATACTCGCTCATTGCACCTGCTGAGAGGTTGGATGATATATAAGTGCGTTGGGTTTGACCGATTGCGACGAGTTTGATCTCGGATAAAACGGGATGAAGTTGAATCGTCTCATAAATCATAGTTATACCTCTTGACTACTTTTTCTTGTTGATCTTACTTAGATACCTATAGATTGTAGCTTCAGAACTTTCAAGTACCGCTGCTGTTTGGCTTACGGCACCTTTCATTAAGAAGAAGTTTTCTCTATTTAAAAGTGAGACAACTTCTTGTTTTTCTTTTGGTGTCAATCTATTGGCATCTACACTAGTGTTATGGGTTACCTCAGATATAAATTTTAATATAATTTCTTTTGGTGTGGATTGAAGACGCTCAATATCAAATGGTGCGTTTTCAGCGCTTTCATAATCAGGTAATCGAGCTAAATCTCTCAAAAGTTCAGCAGCTTTTTGAAATTTACTGACATCTGTGTTTATTGTGAGCATTCCTCTAGGATTACCACTTTTGTCTAAGATAAAAAAACTATTTGATCTTAGTGCGAGCCGATCTTTGGTTAGACTCATTTGGTTAAGGTAATAAGGCGGGCTGTCATTCCCTTTGTCTTTGAGTTTCGCTATCGCAAATCCCGAGAGTGGATCTCCAATGGTTTTGCCACTGATATGTCCATTATGAACAGCGATGATGGAATTGTCGATATTATCTAAACTGTAAAGTATAATCTCTGTTTGCGTATCAAAACAACCACCTAAGAAATTAACCAGATGTATGTAGGATGAAAAATCAAACTCAGAAATAGCAATCACCTCTTTTTATTTTCTCATGGTAAGAATTAGTTATCATAAACTTATTTTAGCATCTAGGTGTGATATGTCAACGCAAGTATAGTAACTTCAAAGTTTTAGCAATAGGTCTTGAATAAAAGGAAGGAGTATAGTATATTTTAAGTATAACAAAAAATTATCACAGTGATAAAAATTTTGTATATGGAGGGTATTATGTCTCAAATCAAACATCCAGCAGAACCGTTTAAGATTAAGATGGTAGAGCCACTTTACATGACAACAAGAGCACATCGTGAAGAAGCACTTAAGGAAGCGGGTTACAATCCTTTTTTACTAAAATCAAATGATGTTTACATCGATCTACTAACAGATAGCGGAACAGGTGCAATGAGTGATAACCAGTGGGCAGGAATTATGTTAGGTGATGAGGCATATGCGGGAAGTCGCAATTACTATAATATCGTCAGCGCTGTACAAGATATTTTTCAGTATGAATATATCGTACCAACTCACCAAGGTAGAGGTGCAGAACAAGTTCTTTTTCCAATCCTTTTAAAAGAGGGACAATATGTCCTAAGTAATCATCATTTTGATACAACTAAAGGCCACGTTGAACTTGCGGGAGGTAAAGCAAGAAATTTCTTAATCCCAGAAGCAACAGATACAACGACTTATTATGATTTTAAAGGTAATTTCAACATAGAAGCAGCAGAGGCATTTATTCAAGAAGTTGGGGCAGATAATGTTGCGTTCTTAATCATGACGGTGACAAATAACTCAGCAGGTGGTCAACCTGTTTCAATGGCAAATATGAAAGAACTGAAGAAACTTGCAGATAAATATGGCAAGCTCATCGTGATGGACTCTGCAAGATTTGCAGAGAATGCAATGTTTATCAAACAACGTGAAAAAGGTTATGAGAATGCGACGATTAAAGAAATCATCAGAGAAATGTTTGGATATGCAGATATATTGACAATGAGTGCTAAAAAAGATGCAATTGTCAACATGGGTGGCATGATCGCGATTAAAAACGACGTGGAAATCTTTAAAGCCGCTCAAGTTAGATGTGTTCCTATGGAAGGCTTTGCAACTTATGGCGGACTTTCTGGTAGAGATATGGAAGCCCTTGCTAGAGGTCTTTATGAGGGAATCGAAGAAAGTTTCCTTGAATATAGACTAGGTCAAGTAAAATACCTAGGAGATAAATTAATGGAACTTGGTATCCCAATCCAGTATCCAACTGGGGGACATGCTGTATTTGTAGATGCTAGAAAAATTTTACCTCATATTCCTGGTGATCAGTTCCCAGCTCAAGCGCTTTGTAATGCACTTTATCTCGAATCAGGCGTGCGTCCAGTAGAGATTGGTTCTTTCTTGCTAGGTAGAAATCCTGAGACAGGTGAGCAAGAAGAAGCGGCACTCGAGCTTGTGAGACTTACAATTCCTAGACGTGTCTATACACAAAGTCATATGGATCAAATCGTTGAGGGATTCAAGAAAGTTATGGAGAACAAAGACAAATTAGTTGGTCTAACATTTGATTATGAACCACCTGTATTAAGACACTTTTTAGCAAGACTTAGACCGCTAGATCAATAAAACTAAAATCAATTAATATGCCTATAAAAAGAGCGTGGATAAATCCTTGGTGTAAAAAGGAGTTATTCACGCTTTTGTTTATTCTATTGTAGTTTTACTCATAACTTCAAAGAGAACAACAGCTGTACTGACCACATCTGGGTGAAACTGTTTGCCAGCTTCTGAGCTTAGAATCGAGACAGCTTTCTCATGTGAAAGTGCTTTGCGGTATGATCGTTCTGATGTCATAGCATCATAAGCATCTGCTACTTGAATGATATGTGCACCAATAGGGATTGCGGTACCACTTAGTCCAAGTGGATAGCCAGAACCATCAAAATGTTCGTGATGCATGTATGCCATGGTGACAATTTCACTAAAGTTAGTGATATTTTCTAAGATGCGTTTTGAGTTGGCGGGATGTTTTTTAATTTCCTCGAACTCTTCGGGCGTAAGTTGCCCGGGCTTATTGAGGATATCATCAGAGACACCCAATTTGCCAATATCATGTAGAAGAGCAGCTATTTTGATGTGTTCGATCTCTGCATTGGATAGCTGTAGAGCAGCTGCGATACATTCGCTGTAGTGCATGACTCTTTTAGCATGGCCAACAGTATAGCTGTCTTTGATCTCAATAGCTGTTACAAGTGCCATTATGGTTTCATCGTATAGTCTTTTTTCATGGTTAAACTTAACTTTTAAAGTGTAATAGTTTGAAATTGATTGCGCATAAAATCTCAAAATTTCTTGAGAAGTTTTTGAAAAGGGTTCGTTTTTAAATCTTTCAAGACTAATCAGACCGATAAGAGTATGGTCATATAGCAAGGGGGCATACAGTGTTGTAAAATTTTCATATGTTCCTAGTTGCTTGAAAATATCTAGATTATCACTTGTAAATTGTCGGTCATCACGTCTTGCTATGTAGTTTTGATAGGATTGTATTTCTGAAAACTCGGTGCATTCAAAACCAATAAAAAGATCCTCTTTAGTAAAGTGGATATGGTTTAGTAATTCCATACTATAACCTTTAGCACAGATAGGTTTATATAAACCATGATCTTCGACATATATTGAACCCTTCTCAGCTTCAGGGATTAATTCAAAAGCAGAATTGAGTACCTTTGCCAAAAAGGCCTCTTTGCTAAGTGCATGTGTATCAGCAAAAGCGTTGACAAGCAAAGAAATTTTGCTATATAAAGTAAGTTCATCTAAATTATTAAGAATCAAATTTATCCTCCAGTAGTATCTTGTTAGAATTATATCACTAACATATACAACTTAAAATAAGCAATAAAGACCATTTTATTAAGAGAACAAATCATATGATTGAAAGATTTGTTACATTTGATTGGGGTAATAGTGTCTATATAAATAAAACAGAACACATAGCTCTAAACTATGTGTTCATTATACAAGGAGGAAAAATGAAACTAAAATCTATTTCGAGTAAACTGCTCCTTGCTTTTTCTGTGATTATACTCAATGTTTTAATTGTTCTTAGCACAATTACATTGATTAATGCAGCAGACTTAAAAGCCAATGCACACAGCGAATTATTGAAGTCTACTAATTTGTTGATGGAGCTGATTAGTAAAAAAGCTGAAGATGCTCAAGGATTAGCAACTACATATGCAAAAGATGAACGGATAGTAAGTGCACTGAAAGAAAAAAATAGAGATACACTAGCTAACTTGATTGTTCCAATGTATACCGATCTACATAGTGGCCTAGGACTTGCCGTATTTGAAATTGGTGATGACAAAGGTATTGTTTTTTTAAGAGGACACAGTCCTGAAAAATATGGTGATGACAAGAGTAGCCATGAAACAATCATTAATGCGTTAAATGGTAAGCCAAGTCATGGCACAGAAACTGGTTCTTCTGGAATTGCTATTCGCGCATTTGTACCTATCATGGATGGAAGCAAAGTTATAGGAACTTTACAAACTGGTTTTTCAGATGATTTTTTTGAAAGTTATAAACGCGTTTCTTCGTTAAAAGTGGAATTGTTTGATAAGGAAAAACTGTTATATACAACAGATTCATCAAATCTGATTAAAGTTGGAACTGAGATTAAAAACATCGACCCACAAGATGTTGAAAATTTGCAACTTGCTTTCACAGGTAAGGAACAAGACATTTCTCAGAATAAGGAACTGCATTATTATATACCACTTTACAATCCAACACGCTCAGAGGTGATTGGCGCATTTAAACTCACGTTTGATTTGTCATCAATAAACCAGATGATTATAAGAACACTTTTGATCAATGGTGCCTTATTAGTTGTTATCTTAGCAATTATCATTTTTATATTGTCAACGTTTAATAAAAATTTATCTAAACCAATTAAAGAATTTACTGGTATCATCAACCAAATGGCAGACAATGATTTTACAGAAAAAACGATCATCAATCAGTTTGCATTAAAGCAAAAAGATGAAACTGGACAACTAGGACGTGCCATTAAGGAACTTAGTTTTTCAATTAGGGAGATGATTGTTTCTTTGGTAGAAACATCAAATTCTCTTGCAGAAAAAGCTGAGGCTTTAGGTGAAAATGCAGAAGCGGGATCTGCTTCTATTAACGATGTGAACATAGGCTTCGCAGAATTTACGACAGGGATTCAAGAACAAGCAATGGACGTCAGTCGTAGCGTAGATGCCCTGTATAATCTTGCGAAGTATTTGGATGAAAATCAAGCGATTTCAAAGCAAATCTTTGAGAATACTAAAATAGTTGGTCATAATAAGGATACTTCAGAGAAAAGTGTCAAAGAGATGACTGAAAGATTTAATAGTTCAATAGATGCAACAAATCATTTAATGGGCACTGTAGATAGGTTGATGGATCAATCTCAAGAGATTGGTGGTATCTTAAGTGTAATTACTAGCATTGCTGAACAGACGAACTTACTTGCCTTAAACGCTTCAATTGAAGCTGCAAGGGCTGGTGAACATGGTAAGGGGTTTGCAGTTGTTGCAGATGAAATCAGAAAACTTGCAGAACAAACCTCTAAATCCACTGGAAATATCTACATGATTACTAACTCTATAATAGAGAGTATAGGAGAGGTCAAAAGTGGCATGGATTTATCAACTGAAAAATTAGGAGAAGCAAATCTTAAACTTGGTGAGGTAAATCAAGCGCTGGTCATGATTTCTAATAGTGTCGAGGTAACATATAATGATGTCAGTAAGCTAATTCAGCTGAATGATAAGATCAGTGAGTCAGAAGGGGAGACTTCTGGTTCTTTAGAATCCATATCGGCAGTTATAGAAGAAAGTGCTGCAGCTGCTGAAGAGATTTCTGCAAGATTAGATGTTCAAGATGATATGATAAAAGTGATTGCATCAGAAGCAAATGCACTAGAAGAAATTGCAAATCAACTAGATAGAAGAACTAAACTCTTTAAAATTTGATGTTTAAAAAATGTTATACAGGCTGAGTGCTTGAAGAAAATACATGATAGACTCAGCCTTTTTATCGTGTCATTAATTATATTGTTCAGCCATCTTAAGAAGGTATTTATCTATCTCCATTTGATGCTGAAATATATCATATAGATTCTCAGGTGACTCTTGTCGATTAGTTTTAACCCATTGCGAGAGTAACGCAATCGATACAGCAGCGCGCATTTCAATAAAATACTCATAATGGGCGATGTCTATCTCTGGATATTCACCTCGAAGATCATCTACCATTTTTACAAAAGCATGTTTTAAGATATCTTCTCTCTTGGCACTAATGAGTAGTTCAATAATTTCAAAATTATAATACCAGTATTTAAAAAAAGGCAGGAAGAATAAACGCTGTGCACTTTTATTTTCATCAGATGAACGTGCCATTTCAAAAATAGTTTTGATAAGGTGTTGACCACATAATGCGTATGACTCATCTGCTTTGTAATGGAGTACATCTTCTAAAGTATCAAAGTTACGATAAAACGTAGACCGACCAAGTTTGGCTTTTGTCACTACTTCTGTGACGTTGATTTGAGAAAAAGCTTTTTCTCGCATTAATTGTTTTAGCGCTTCATATAACCATTCACTGGACTGTATTGATCTTTTATCATTCTTGATATGATACATATTTCCCCCTTGTGTTTCAGATGATTCAGTTGCATTGACACGTTTACATAACTAGTATATATTATTGAGAGATACGGTACAAGTGTAATGTAAAGTTATATTTGTGGCACATTTGACATGAAAGGAGAACGACAATTGGAACAATTGGCACAATGGATTGTAAAACAAAGGCATAAATTGCTGATTACTTTTGTTGTATTGACGCTAATCGCACTTGTTGCAAGACAATATGTGGGAACGAACTATGAATTATCCCATTATTTAGCAAGCGATATGGATTCTGTCAATGCACTAGATATTATGAAAGACGAGTTCGGACTTCCGACAAGTGTTCGAGCTATGGTAAACAATAAAACACTTTCAGAAGCTGCTGAACTTAAAAAACAAATTGCAAAAATTGATGGTGTTGAACATATTGTTTGGCTTGATGATGTCACAGATATCTATCAACCTATGTATATGATGCCAGAAAAAGCAATTGATGAGTATTATAGAGATGGACACGCACTTTTTTACATCTATTTCACAGAGAGTGACTTTTCTGAAAAGACAGGTTCAGCCATAAGAGAGATAGAAAATGTTATTGGAGATGATGCTTATGTATTTGGAACTGCATCAAGTAGTCAAGATGTGGTTGGTGCAACTGAAAGTAGTGTAGCTTCACTGACTTTTCTTTTTATACCGATTTTAATGATCATATTACTCTGGTCAACAACTTCTTGGATTGAACCTATATTATTTTTAATAACTTTAGGTGTCGCAATTTTATTAAATGGTGGAACAAATTTACTACTTGGAAAAGTTTCTTTTATCACTCAGAGTATGTCTACGGCATTACAACTTGCAATTTCTATGGACTATTCAATATTTCTACTACATCGTTTTGCCCAAGAGCGAGAAGAGGGGCATACAGTAGAACTATCCATGAAAAATGCCATCAGCAAATCATTTGGTTCTATCTTAGCAAGTTCTATCACAACAGTGGCTGGTTTTATGGCATTACTTTTAATGAAGTTTAAAATTGGGACTGACATGGGATTGGTTTTTGCTAAAGGGATCTCTTTTAGTTTAATTACCACACTCTTTTTATTACCTGCGCTTACAATTTTGTTTTCAAAACTAATTGATAAAACGCATCATAAAAGTTTAATTCCATCTTTTAAAGGATTAGGTAAAGTCATCTATAAACTTAGGTATGTCAGTTTTGCAATTGTACTTATAGTTGCTGCACCAGCCTTTTTAGGGCAACAAGCAAACACGTTTGCTTATGGTGGTTCATCAATTTCGGAAGAAGTTGGATCAAAATCCTATATTGCTAAACAGGCGATTGAATCTGTATATGAGCCTTTTAATCCAGTGATCTTGATGATACCATCAGGAGAACCGGTAAAAGAAAGAGAACTAATGAATCAGATATCAGACCTGCCTGAAGTCGATTCAATTCAAAGTTTAGGAACCATGGTCGATGATAAATTACCAATGGAGATCTTGCCAGATAGTGTACGTAAATCGTTTGCTAGTGCAGACTATCATAGGATGATTATTGGACTTAATACGCCTGAAGAAGGCGATATAACCTTTGGTGCAATAGAGAAAATTAAGAATTTGTCAAATGCAATGTTTTCAGAGAAGGCAGCACTTGCTGGTACAAGCGTAAGTTTATACGATATCAAACAAGTTGCTTCAACAGATAATCTTACAGTAAACTTAGTCGCTATTATGGCAGTTGCTACAATTATCTTTTTTACATTTAGATCAAAACTGTTGCCATTTCTTTTAGTTTTGACGATAGAGTCAGCAGTATTTCTAAACATGTCAATTCCTTACTTTACAGGGTATAAGATGAGTTTTATAGGCATGCTTGTTGTATCTTCACTTCAACTTGGCGCAACGATAGATTATGCTATTTTGATGACCTCTCGTTATCTTGAACGACGTCTCGACTTTGCACCAAAAGAAAGTATGATCATGGCAGTTGACGATGCTGGTGGATCTGTTCTCACATCTGGCGTGGTGTTAACTGTAGCGGGATATGCAATCGCAATGACGTCAAGTGTTCAAACGATCAGTGAAATGGGGGAACTAATAGGGAGAGGCGCATTTTTAAGTATCATAATGGTATTTATGTTGTTACCAGCACTATTGGTTATCTTTGATAAATTTTATATCAAACGTCAGTTGAAAAGAGGAGGCATATCACATGAACAAAAAAACGATTAAACAACTTATTTCACTAAGCCTTGTTGCACTTTTAGTTGTGGGCGGCCAGTTTAATATAGAATACGCACAGGAAGTCAAAGGCACAAAAGATGAAACCGTATATTTTGATTTAGAGGCAACAGGTAGATTAAGTAAGGCTATTGTAGTCAACGCTTTTGATACCGAAGGAAATAATGTTAAAGACTTTGGTGTTTATACAGATATCATCAATTTGTCATCAGTGGATGAGCCTATAATAAACGATAATAAAATTGAATTCAACCTAGAAAGTGGGAAGGCGATAGAGCGTTTTTATTATCAAGGAACACTTGTAAATCCAGTGAATCCATGGGTAATAGATATTTCTTATCAAATAGATGGACAACCTATCGAAGCCGAAAAATTATCTGGAGCCAATGGGGAGCTCGAAATAAAGATTCATGTTAAACCCAACCCGATATCAGTAAAAAAGTTTGCAGATCAATATACACTACAGATGATCACGACGCTTAGCACTGAAGTCGCATCCAAGATAGAAGTCGATGGTGCTTCAGTTATTACCGTAGGTAGCGATAAACAAATCGCCATGACAGTACTCCCAAAACAAGAAAAAGAATGTACAATAAAAGCGAGTATCAAGTCCTTTAAAATGGATGGCATCACTGCAACCGGCACGCAAATGGCACTTGGTATAGATATTGATACTAAAGCGATCACAGAAGGTATGGATGAGATGGTTTCAGGATCTCAAGCCTTAGTTTCAGCAGTTAAAAAGCTAAATAGCGGTATCGCTGAGAGTGCGGCAGCTGTGAACTCTTTAGATGCCAATCTCAAATTAATTAAAGCCAATGGTGAGCCACTTCTATCAGGGAGTGAAGCGATGTCAAATGGGCTGACTGATATTGTTACAGGAACGGGTGCTTTAGAGTCGGGATTATATGGACTTAACCAGCAACTAACCGGTGCAGTTAATGAGAGTGCTGATTTAAGTACCCTGGCAACACAGATGCTTCAAAATCCAGATCCCAATATACAAGCGCTTGCAAATGGTGTTTTAAGTCAACAGATGCTTATCAGTGGCACTCAAGGCGCAATTGAGGAAATGTTACAAGGGGCAACAACAGTAAATTCAGGGTTACATGCATTGCAAGCATCTCAGACGCAGTTTCATGTTGGATTAGTAGAATGGATGAATGCACTTGGCAATTATAGCCAAGCAATGACGCGTTTTAATTCGTCTTTTGCTCAATTACCAAACAATACAGCTTCTTTACTTGAGGGGCAAGTGGCGCTTAATTCCGGAATCATTGACGCGAGAGACCAATTGATCTCTATGATAGAGAATTTACCAATCCCACTAGATACCGATCCTTCAGCTGTAAACTCATATGTAGATGTGCTCAACACACCTGATAGCGTACAGTTTATTATGAAGACACCTGCTGTAGAATACGAGGTCGTTAAAAACGTTGAGCCAGTAAAAGAAGAAAAAAAATCCTTCTGGGATCGTGTAAAAGACCTATTCTAAGTTAGATTATTCTAGCTGAAAACTATAATAAATCCATCTTTTTAATGACAAAACCGTTTATGTAGATAATACATTTACGGTTTTTTTGATTTAATAGGAAACACAGGAAATGGTTATTTCCTACAAAGGGGGGTATACATAGTCCCGGGAGGCAAAATAATACTTGACTTTATGAAGCCGGTTTCCTAAAATGGAGATAGCATGAGGAGGTGATGTTACGAGCAAGCTAACGAAAAAGGAAATTACGGAAAATTTGACACTTGTTTTTGATGAAATAGCAACAGATTATTATCGTCTTTACCCTGGTGAAGAAAAAGCTTTTCAAGGATTAAAAGATATAATGATCACTGCGATTTATAAGAGAACAAAAGTGCTGAAGTTGCAGGATGAAAAGGGCATAAGTTGGGTTAATGATGGCAACACAGTTGGAATGATGCTCTATGTGGATTTGTTTTCAGAAGATCTGGCAGGTCTGATGGATAAAGTTTGGTATTTTAAAAATTTAGGCATCACCTTAATACATTTGATGCCAATTTTAGAAAAAAGATCGGGTGAAAATGATGGTGGCTATGCGGTAAAGAACTACAGAGAAATCGATCCGCTTTTAGGCGATATGAAGATTTTTGAAAAATTGGTAGCTTACTATCATCAAAACGGAATAAAGATCTGTATCGACTATGTAATCAACCACACTGCAAACGATCATCAGTGGGCACTTAAAGCCTTAAATGGAGAAGAAAAGTATCAAGCGTATTATTATATGTACGATACTGACGAAATTCCAAAACGATTTGAAGAAACGATGAATCAAGTATTTCCAACTATTTCACCCGGAAACTTCACTTATTTAACACATCTTAAAAAATGGGTGATGACAACTTTTTATCCTTTTCAATGGGATCTCAACTATAACAATCCTCAAGTGTTAAACGAGCTTGTGGATGTGCTGTTATACCTTGCAAACAAGGGTGTAGATATGATTCGTCTCGATGCAATTCCATATGTTTGGAAATCGCTGGGTACACTTTGCAGAAACCTACCTGAAGTACATACAGTATTGGCGATTTTTAGAAAAGTGATTAATGCATGTGCGCCATCAGTGGCTATTCTAGGTGAAGCGATAGTCCAACCTGAAACGATTGTCACATATTTCGGATTGGAAGACGCTTTGGAATGTCATACCCTTTATAACGCTAGTTATATGGTAGAGATATGGAACGCTATTGCAACGCGTGATGCAAGGCATATTGCACATATGCCAAGGTATAAAGTTCCTTCTGAAAGCGTATGGATCAACTATGCAAGATGTCACGATGATATTGGTTGGGGGCTTGATGCTGAACGCATAAGTGCACTTGGTTTTGACCCACATGCGCATAAGATGTTTCTCATTGATTTCTATCTAGGTAGTTTAAAAGATAGTTTTTCAAGAGGTGAGCTCTATGAATACAATCCGGTAACACTGGATGCGCGTAATTCGGGTACACTTTCAAGCTTAGCTGGTTTAGAACGTGCGCTTAATGAAAATGACCGTTATCAACTTGAACTAGCGCTGAAAAGGATTGAACTGATTCATGCAATGTTCATCTTAAAAGCGGGCATTCCAATGATTTATGCTGGTGATGAACTAGGCACATTAAATGACTATAGCTATAAATTAGATGCACATAAGTGTCATGATTCTAGATGGCTTCATAGGAGTAAATTTGATTGGCTAGAAGCTGAAAAGCTTGAAGATGTTCATAATCCAAAAGCATTAGTCTACAAAGGGGTAAAGTCTCTAATCGAGATACGCAAGAAAATTTACAATGATGTTAAAGTTTTAGAGGAAGAAGTGCTTCATTTTGGTAATCATCACCTGCTAGGTTTTTTACAACATATTGAAGGTGAAGCGTTACCTACGTTGCTGATCTATAATTTATCTGAAGATAGACAGTGGTTATATACATCTGACCTTAAAAGATATGGATTATCTGATAAATGGTTGGAAATGCTACAAGGAAAGGTGGTTAATTTTGCAGAGGATACAATAATTTTGGGTCCTTATGAATATTTTTTGCTAAAGTACAAAAAATAGTATTGCAATTGTGAAACCGGTTTCCTATAATAGAATTAACAGATTAATCAGAATATTGTCTGGGTATAGTATCAAAAGGTGAACTTAATAAAATCCAAAGGGGGATTAAAATGAGAAAGAATTTAGCTTTATTATTGGTAATGGTGCTAGTTGTTTCAATGTTCGCAGGATGTGCCAAAAAAGAAGATCCAGAAGAGGTAGTAATTTATCAAAACAAGGTTGAGATCAATGATCAATTGACGGCTTTCGCTGCTGCTTATGAAGCAGAAACTGGTGTGAAAGTAACTGTCAAAACTGCTGGTGGTGATACACCTTATGCAGATGCACTTAAAGCGGAATTTCAATCAGACCGTCAACCAGATATCTTTGTCATCGAAGGTATGGGCGGGTACAAAGTTTGGGAGAGCAAACTTTCAACTTTTGAAGGTGATGCTTGGATTGATTTAACTGATCTTGAGTTTAAAGTTGATGGTAAAGTTTATGGTTTCCCTGTAGCTGTTGAAGCGTGGGGGATGGCATACAATGTAGACTTATTGGCTAAAGCTGGCGTAGATCCGGCGTCATTAAATTCTCAAGAGGGCTATCGTGCAGCTTTTGAAAAAATCGATGGTATGAAAGATGAGTTGGGCATTGATTCAGTAGTTGCTATGGCAGCTGGTCCTGATATGAGATGGGTAACTGGTCTACACAACTTTAACGGTTATTTATCTGCTGGTCTTCCATATGGAGATACTACTGTTTTAGATAAGTTACTTAAAGGTGAAGCAGATATGCAAAGATTGACTGAATATGCTGATTGGGTTGAACTTTTATTCCAATATGCAGACAAATCTGTTTTATTAACAGGTAACTATGATGCACAAGTTGGTCAGTATGCAACTCAAAAATCTGTATTTATCCATCAAGGCAACTGGATTGATCCGTGGTTGGTAGACAACGGCGTTGACTTCCCAATGGCATTTGCGCCACATGCATCTGTAAAGGGAACGATGGATAGTATCTTTATTGGCGCACCTTCTTTCTATGTCATCAATAAAGATAGTAAATTCTCACAAGCTGCTAGAGATTTCTTAAATTATATGGCAACTAATGTTAAGGGCCATGAGTACATGGTAAATGAAGCGAAGATGGTACCTGCATTTACAAATGTTACACTTAAGCCTAGTACGCCACTTTCAGCGAATGTAGCTGAATGGGTAGCAAAAGGTAAAGCGTATACTTGGTTACAAAATGACATGCCTGATAATTTTGGAATGGGAACTATTGGACCAGTATATGAAGGCTTTGCAAAAGGAGACCTTACTAAGCAAGAATTCATTGATCAAATAGCAGCTAAGATTGCTGAACTTAAGTAATCAATGATGATATTAAATTAAAAAAGGGTGTTAATTAACACCCTTTTTTTTATCAAATAGCAGCACAGTTGTGATAAAAGAACGTACTTAATGTGCGAATCTTGTTCTAGCTTATGAATTAACATTTGTTTTTATTATATCGTGAGAAGGAGAAACTATGAAAAAACAAGCTAAAGATAAACTCGTGTTTTGGTTGTTTCTTGCTCCAGCTCTCATTTCGTTTATCGTCGTAGTAATTTTGCCGTTTTTTATGGGACTTTATTATTCGATGACAGATTGGACTGCTATTGCAGGGGTTAAACCAAATTGGGTCGGACTCAACAATTACAAATCGATGTTTTCCAACTTAGCATTTCAGTATTCATTCATAAGGACTTTTATTTTTACATTAATCAGCGTGATTTCTATTAACCTCGTTTCACTTACTTTTGCATTTTTAGTAACACGTGAGATTAAATTTAAGAACTTTTATAGAGCTGGTTTTTTTGTACCAAATCTAATTGGTGGGCTTGTACTGGGGTATATTTGGCAATTTATCTTTAAAAGTGTCATACCAGCGATTGGTGGCTTGTTTGGTATCAATTTCTTGGAAGAATTGTTATTGCTTGCTGACCCAACGCTTACACTTTTTGGTTTAATATTAGCATTTACATGGCAGTATGCAGGTTATATTATGATGATCTATGTAGCAGCACTACTCAATGTACCTCAAGAACTTCTTGAAGCTAGCGAAATTGACGGCGCGAATTTCTGGCAGAAACTTTGGAATATTACGATTCCAATGATAGCACAAGCATTTACAATCACATCATTCTTAACACTTGTTACTTCATTTAAACAATACGATATTATCGTTGCGCTTACAAACGGTGGACCGACGGATATTTATCAAGGCACGGTGGTAAATTCCACAGAACTCTTAGCGATGCATATCTATAACGTCGCCTTTAAGTACAACAATATGGCTGAAGGTCAAGCAAGGGCAATTATCTTTTTCTTAGTCCTTTCAGTAGTATCTATCGCACAGGTTTATTATAACAAGAAGAAGGAGGTGGAAATGTAATGAAATCTAAAAAGAAGTTTGTGAAATGGTCATTAACGTTCATTACTTTATTGCTTTTCTTAATCACCATATTTCCATTTTTTATCGTTGTTATCAATTCTGCAAAATCATCACTTGAGATTATCACAGATCCAATCTCATTTCCGCAAAAATGGTCGCAACTTTTTACCAATATTAAGACCATTTGGACAAGTCCAAGTGTAAAATATGCATCAAGTGTTTATAATTCGGTGATTATAACAGTGTTTTCATTGATATTTATATCTGTGTTTTCAGCGATGGCAGCATGGGTGTTGGTAAGAAGAAAATCAAGAAGTTCTACAATTATTTTTCTAATATTTATCAGTGGACTTATCATTCCTTTCCAAGTTGTTATGTTTCCACTGGTCTCATTGTTTAGAAATATTTATGAGGTTTCAGGTGTTAAGATGCTCAGAACTTTGTATGGAATGATTTTCACCTACATTGGATTTGGTGCGCCTCTTGCGGTTTTCATGTTCCATGGCTTTATAAAGTCGATACCATTTGAACTTGAAGAAGCAGCACTGATTGACGGATGCTCTAAACCTCAGATCTTTTTTATGATTATATTACCGATTTTGAAACCTATATTTGTAACCATCAGTATTTTAAATGCAATTTGGATCTGGAATGATTTCTTGTTGCCATCCCTAATTTTAGGTATAGGTCAAGATGTTCAAACGATTCCACTAGCTATTGCAGGATTTGCTGGTTCCTTTGTCAAGAAGTGGGACTTGATTATGACCGCAGTACTTATGGCAGCTGCTCCTATTGTCGTAGGTTTCATCATTGGACAAAAACACATCATCAAAGGTATGGTATCAGGCTCCATCAAGTGATATAGTCTATATTAGTAAAACTAATTTAGATGAGAATTGTTATGGAGGTATATGTGAAAGTTACTATCAATGAGATTGCAAAAAGAGCCGGTGTATCAAAAGCAACGGTCTCGAGGGTTTTGAATAATTCTAAACCCGTAAGTGAAGAGATAAAAAAAAGAGTCCTTGCCGTGATAGAAGATACAAACTTTAAGCCCAATGCAGTTGCTAGAAGTCTATCACTGAAAAAATCTCATTTGATCGGAATTATCATCCCTGACCTATCAAATCCAGTATTTTCTAGAATTATTGCAGGTATTGAATCTTATATTAGAAATTTAGACTATTCACTACTGATTACAGCAACTGATTTTGACATTGAGATGAAGATACAACATATACACATATTAAAAGACAAAGGAGTCGATGGTCTAATTCTAGTTACAGATCATGGTAATTCAGAGTTTTATGAGGCCATGTTAGCGTTTGGTAAGCCAATCGTCATGGTAGGCTCGGATAGCTTTGCAGAGTCGATACCATTTGTTAGGATAGATAACTATAAAGCTTCATGTGAAGCGACACAGTACCTTATAGACCTTGGACATGAAAAGATCGGCATGATTAGAGGACCATTAACGGATCCACAGTCAGGTAAAGAACGTTTCGAGGGGTATCGGGATACGCTTGTTAAAGCAGGACTTTATGAAGAAAACCTCATCGCAGAAGGGTGGTACTCCTTTGATGACGGTTACCACGGGATGGAGATGCTTCTTTCCAAGTCTCAGAGAGTAACTGCAGTGTTTTGTGCTTGTGACCTTATGGCTGTTGGCGCAATTAAGTATGCATCAGAGCAAGGGTTGAAAGTTCCTTTAGACCTATCAGTTATAGGGTTTGATGATGTTGAGATCGCAAGGATGTATTCACCTTCAATTACAACTGTCAAACAACCTTTTGAAGAAAATGGTCGTATAGCGATTGAGACGCTCGTACAGATGATAGAAGAAGCAGAAGATCTCGCCCCATTTCACCAGCAGATTCTTAAACATCAATTGGTGGTAAGAGAGAGCACAATCATTAGAAAAAGCGAGGAGTAATTATGGATAATGTCTTATGTATCGGTGAATTATTAATCGATTTTATCGGTGAAGCAAATGATACCGACATAGAAGGGCAAAGTAATTTCCTTAAAAAAGCAGGTGGCGCACCTGCTAATGTAGCATGTACCATTGCAGCTGTGGGAGGGAATAGCCTTTTTTGTGGCAGTGTTGGAAAAGACGGATTTGGAGATTTTCTTGAAAATACATTAAAATTTCACCGAGTAGATACCCAGTTCCTAAAACGATCTGAAAAAGCAACGACGTTAGCATTTGTTTCAATAGAATCAAATGGTGAGCGAGATTTTATATTTGTAAGGGGTGCTGATGCTGACCTTTGTAGCTCAGATTTGCCCTCAGAAGGTCAGATGAAAGAAACTAGTATCGTCCATTTTGGAGCGGCAACAAGTTTCTTAGAGGGTGCACTTAAGAACACATATAAAACATTACTAGAGCAAAGTCTTAAGAGAGCTGATTGTATCACTTTTGACCCTAATTATAGAAGTGCATTTTGGCATGAGCGGAAAGATGAGTTTGTTAAAGAGATTCATTATTTTATGGAAAGTGCTGATTTGATAAAATTAAGTGACGAAGAAGCCTTTTTAGTAACACAAAAGAGTAACGTAGAAGAGATGGCGGCAAACCTAAAAGAGAGGTATGATGCAACCATCGCCATCACCTTAGGCGCAAACGGGGCCTTACTCTTCAATAGAGAGTGGCAGATCCATGTACCAGCAGTAAAAGCAGAAGTAGTGGATACAACAGGTGCTGGCGACGCTTTTATAGGTGCTTTGCTTTATAAATTAAGTTTAACAGGGTCACCTAAGATCAGTGTGAAAAATGAAAGTTTTATGGAAGAAGCGGCTACTTTTGCAGCGAGTATAGCAGCAAAGGTTTGTTCAAAGTACGGTGCATTAACAGCACTGGAAGAATTATTATAGAATTTTGGAGGGTTGAGAATGGCTAACGTAAAAATTAGTAACTTAAACAAAAAATACCCCAATGGATTTCATGCAGTTAAAGATGTCAATCTTGAGATTATTGATAAAGAATTTATGATCTTAGTAGGACCGTCAGGTTGTGGTAAAACAACGACACTTAGAATGATCGCTGGGCTTGAAGAGATAACAAGTGGCGAGATGCAAATTGGTGATCAAATCGTAAATGATGTTTCACCAAAAGATAGAAACATAGCAATGGTGTTTCAAAATTATGCACTTTATCCTCACATGACTGTATATGATAATATGGCATTTGGTTTAAAACTTAAGAAAACACCAAAGGCTGAGATTGACGAACGAATTACAAAGGCTGCGAGGATCTTGGATATAGAGGTTTTATTAAAAAGAAAGCCAAAACAATTATCAGGCGGTCAAAGGCAACGTGTTGCACTTGGAAGAGCAATCGTTAGAAAACCAGAAGTATTCCTTATGGATGAGCCACTTTCAAATCTAGATGCGAAACTTAGGGTGCAGATGCGTGCAGAACTGATCAAACTTCATAATGACTTGAAAACTACGTTTATCTACGTGACACATGATCAAACTGAAGCCATGACTATGGGTACGCGAATCTGTGTCATGAACAATGGTTTAGTGCAGCAAGTTGCTGATCCTAGAACGATTTATAATTCTCCTGCAAACTTGTTTGTAGCTGGATTTATCGGTGCGCCTCAGATGAACTTTTTCCCTGGAAGAATAGTAGATGGTAAGTTTGTAGAAGTAGAAGACCACACATTTAAACTGAGTGAGAAAATGATGAAAGCCGTTAAAGAAAAAGGCAAAGAATCTGCAGAAGTTACAGTGGGTATAAGACCTGAAGACATCAAAATTAGTAACAGTCAAGAAGGTATTTCAGCAAAAGTTGAAGTTACCGAACTATTGGGTAGTGACCTCAATGTGTATTTCAAAATTGGACAAAGAAGCTATATTTTAAAAACTGAAGCTGCAAGCGGTATTAAGCTTGGAGATGATATATATACAGTATTTGATTCTGAAAAATTACACTTATTTGATCTAGAAACAGAGGAGTCTCTGGTTTATTAAGTCACTACTTTACAAGTAACACGTTTAGGAGTTTTACATGTGGAAATTGAAATCCAATATTTATAATGTTTCAAGACAGGCACTAGAAGAAAGTCTATATATGATTGGGAATGGTTATCTAGGGGTGCGTGGTAGTTTTGAAGAAGGCTATGTCTCTGGAGAAAGTGTACGCGGCACATATATCAACGGTCTTTATGACCGTATCCCTATGATTCATGCTGAAATGGCGTATGGTTTTCCCACGGAACAAGATCGTCAACCTAGGGTTCTAGATACGCAAACTTGTGAGATCTATCTGGATGGTGAACGCGTGCACTTGTTAGATGGTAAATTTACGGATTATCATAGAACACTAGATTTTCAAACCGGTGAGACAACACGTACTTATCGTTATTTTACAAGCATAGGTAAAAGTGCTGAGATAAGCTTTAGACGTTTAGCATCACTTGAACATGTTAACTTTTTACTTTATAAAATCGAAGTTGAATATGATGGTGAAATAGAGTTTATCAGCCTTTGTGATACAGAGGTCGAGAACTATAGCAACCCCAAAGATCCACGTATAGGTCAAGGTCATACTAAGCTTATGTCTCTTTTATCACTAGTTGGTTATGACCAAGTAGTCTATGCTTCGATGCGAACAGCAACGACCAATATAGAGCAAGCTGTTGCTATATCACACAAAATTTTACACACCTTATATGGTACACTTGAACACCATAAACACGAAGGTAAGCTTTTCACACATGTAAAAGCGTATGGACATGTAGGGCTTGAGAAAAAGTGTGTATTTACAGATGGACTGAGATTTTCTTCACCACTTGACCGCGCTAGAGAGCTTTTAGAAAAATATGATTCATACGATTATGATTATTTTTTAGAGCTTCAGAAAGAATTTCTAGATAATTTCTGGTATCATTCAGGAATTGAGATTCAAGGGGATTCAGAAGCACAACTGGCACTTAGAATGAAACAATTTCATCTTTTACAGTCAGTTGGTGTGGATCGCTTTTCAAACGTAGCAGCGAAAGGTTTATCAGGTGAGGGGTATGAAGGTCATTATTTCTGGGATACAGAGATCTATATCTTACCAGTACTTCAGATGAACCAACCTGAAAAAGCAAAAGCACTTCTAAACTATAGACATAGTATTTTACCTTTTGCGAAAGAGAGGGCAATACAACTAGGGCATATTAAAGGCGCCGCTTATGCTTGGCGTACAATCTCAGGTATAGAGTGTTCGGGTTACTTTCCAGCTGGAACTGCGCAATATCATATCAATGCAGACATTGCATACGCTTTTATCCAGTATTATCTTTATACAGATGACGAACTATTTATGGCTGAAAAAGGTTTTGAAGTGATCTTAGAAACAGCAAGACTTTGGATGGACCTTGGTGACTATCACAATGGTACTTTTCAGATTCATACAGTAACCGGTCCTGATGAATATACTGCTTTAGTCAATAACAATTACTATACAAACGCCATGGCGAAGTATCACCTCGAGTGGACTTATAAGATGTACAAGTTACTTGATAGTAGTAAACACGAGTCAGTAAAACATCTTTTTGAGGACCTGGTAAATCGACTTAATATTAACTATGCTGAGCTAAGAGCCATGAAGACAGCTTCTGAAAAAATGTTTTTTCTCTATGATGAAACACATAAAATGTATGCACAGGATGATACGTTCTTGACTAAGCCAATGTGGCCAGTAAATGAAGAAGCTTTTTCTCATCGGCCACTGCTTTTAAACTATCATCCCTTAACGATTTATAGACATCAAATCCTTAAGCAGGCAGATACCTTACTTGCGCATATGCTCTTAGAACAGTATGTTACAGAAGACGATATCAAAAACGCCTTTAACTATTATGAGCCCATCACTACTCATGATAGTTCGTTATCGACATGCATCTATGGCATCATGGCATCTAGATGTGGTTTTAATGATAAAGCTTTTGAATATTTTAGTGAATCTTTGATGCTTGATTTAAAAGATACCCATAAGAACACCAAAGATGGGCTTCATATGGCAAATATGGCAGGATCGATTTTAAGTGTAACAGCGGGCTTTGCTGGTCTTAGGATTTGCCAAGATTGCATCATTTTAAGACCTCAGAAACCAACGAGTTGGGATGAGTTTAGTTTTAAGCTTAACTACCAAGGACGACTACTCAAAGTCACGATTGGTGATGAAACCAAACTTGAACTATTAGAAGGTGAGGGGATTTATGTGAAGATTTGGGACAGAATGCACTATGTAGAGACTGTAAAACCACCTGTAAAAGCAGTGGTGTTTGATCTAGATGGTGTGTTAACAGAAACAAGTAAAGCACATTTTGAAGCTTGGAAGATGCTTGCAAGTGAACTTGGTTTTGAGGTGCCCGATGAGCTAGAAGATAAGGTCCGTGGTATTTCACGACTAGACTCACTTGAAATTGTACTCACTTACGGCAATCTTAACGAGGTCTATACTGATGAAGAAAAAGTCGATTTGGCAAATCATAAAAATGATCTCTACCTTGATTTGATCAAAGGATATACGCCTGAAAATTTATCGCTCGGTGCTGTCTCGCTATTGACAGAACTTAGAGAAAAAGGCATCAAAATTGCTTTAGCATCCGCAAGTAAAAATGCACCTTTTTTATTAGAAGCGATGGGTATAACCGCTTACTTTGATGTAGTAGTTGACCCTGCTAGCATAGAGAATGGCAAACCAGAACCGGATATCTTTTTAAAAGCGAGTGAGCTTTTAGGAATCACCCCTGGTTACTGTATCGGAGTAGAAGATGCATATGCAGGAATTGAAAGTATCAAAGCAGCGGGGATGACACCTATGGGGATTGGTTCAAAAACAGTATTAAGTAACTGTGACACAGTGTTTAGTGGCTTAGAGTCATTTCACAACTTCTTACTGGACCATTCAATTATCAAATAATCATTCTAAAAATTAATACTACAACTAAGGCTACAACTCCTATCAAAAAGGGCTTTTCAAAATCAAGGAATATGGTTTTGAAACGCCCTTTTTTTCTATAAACTTGTGGCAAACCATAGGGAAATCAGCATGAACAATTGAGAATGTGGTATGATATTTTCATAAAAGGATTTAGAAGGTAAGGAGGGCTCTAATGAATGATACCGCTCAAAAAAAAATATACGTTGCAGATGATGAATACAATATACGGGAACTGATAAAATCATTTTTAAAAAATGCAGGTTTCGAAGTTGAAGTTTTTTCAACAGGTGATGCGCTTTATGAAGCCTTTCTGATAGCCCCTCCAGACCTTATTGTGCTTGATATAATGATGCCTGGTACTGATGGATTGATGCTTTGTACAAAGATAAGAGAAACATCAGGAGTACCAATTATCATCGTATCTGCAAGAGATAGTGAACTGGACCGGATCACAGGGATCACCATAGGTAGCGATGATTACCTTGTAAAACCGTTTTCACCTATAGAATTAGTAGCAAGGATTAACGCTCTTTTTAGAAGGATGAGTTTTGACCAATCTGCAATAAAATCGATAAAGGAGCAAGTAGAGTTCGCAGGGATGTCGATTTTAACTAAGACGCGAGAAGTTCAGTTTAAGGGCAATGCTGTGGATATATCTCCTACAGAATACGCTTTTCTGCTATATCTTTTTCAACATCAAGATAGAGCTGTTTCAAGAGATGAACTGCTTAAAAATGTTTGGCAATTTGAGACACAAGTTGACACGCGTGCAACTGACGATGTTGTAAAACGTCTAAGAAAAAAGTTATCGAAGACAAATGTAAGGATAGAAGCGGTTTGGGGGTTTGGATTCAAACTTGAGGAGGCGCCTGAACATGAAATCGAACCATGTTAATATAAAGCGAAAACATAAACCATTAAGGCAACAGATATTGATCCCCTTTATTGTACTGATTATTGCCATGTCATTAGTCGTACTTGTAGGGTTTAATGTTGCAATGCGCACCTATGTAAAACGGGTCTCAAATCAGCAAATACAAGATAGCCGTGATACTGTGATCACTTTATTAAAAAAAGATTTAAGTGAGATTCTCATAGGCGATGCCAACTCTGAAGACACCTTAAACACAAAGACGAGAGCGGTAATTGCAGCTTTAAACTCATCAATTAGATTGACACAAAATACGTCAGAGACAGAGATCGCTATTCTTGGCGCAACAGGTAACACCATACTCCCAAGAGAGAATGAGTTGACACTTGAAGTGATACAGGCTGCTGAAGAAGCAAGAAAAAAAATAATATCCGGTGCCTCTACAGCAACTTTTACAATGAAAGTAGATGGCATAAATTACTGGGTAAGTTATGAAAAGCTCAATGAAACTCAAGTCGTTGCGAGAAAACAGTTCTTGCTAATTGTCGCTTCACAAAAAGGGACAGAACTTTTGATTAGAAGGATAAATCTACTACTTGTAGGGATCATGGCAGTTGTCACTTTGATCGGTGCGATGCTTGCTGGTCGCGTAGCTAAAAGCGTAACGATGCCAATCCAAGGGATCTCCCAGTACTCAAGAAAGATTACAGAAGGTGATTATAGCCCCATAAACATAGAGACAACGGCTATAGAACTCGAAGCACTGTGTACTGATCTTAATATGATGAGTTTGTCTTTGCAAGAGAGAGAGCAGTCGAAAGTAGATTTTCTTCAAAATTTCTCGCATGATTTAAGGACGCCTTTGATGTCGATACAGGGATATGCAGAAGGGATTGTAACGGGGGTTTTTGAAGAGGCGACGAAACCGGCTTCAATTATTGCTAGCGAGAGTATCAGACTGAAACACCTTGTAGATCAACTGATCACACTTTCGAGGCTTGAGTCCACACAGATGAAACTTAAAAAAGAATATTTAAATCTATTTGATTTTTTAAATCTATTGATAGAACGTTATGAGGGACTTGCAAGAAAAGAGCATAAGCAAATTTCGTTAAACTGTGATAAAACACTTTCTATCTATACAAATGAAGATCACTTAGAAAAAATCATAAGTAATCTTCTGAGTAATGCTATAAGATACGCACAGATGCACGTGGTTGTAGATGTTACAGATAAGGGTAACACTGTTGAGATACTGATCCAAGATGATGGACCAGGTATACCTAAAGCATTATTAACTCATATCTTTGATCGGTTCTACAAAGGTGAAGATGGGAACTTTGGTTTAGGGACTGCGATTGCACATTCTGCGGTAGAGCGATTAGGTGGCACTGTTGTAGCTCAAAATCACAGTAGTGGTGCACTTTTTAAGGTGACACTAGATAAAATTCATTGAAACCTGAACGATAAGTGAAACGATAGCGACAACAAACCAGCAACAAAGTCCTAGGAGAATCGGTTTAAAACCATTGGAGATCAATTTCTTTAGATGTGTATTGAGACCTATCGCAGTCATCGCCATCACGATCATGAATTTGCCTACTTGACCTAGACTTTTTAAGCGTTCAGGTGAGAACCCTAAGAATGTGCCTATCACAGCAGTACCGATAAAACCTATGATAAACCAAGGAAAAATTTTCACGAAACTAAAATGATCAAGAGCGTCTCCAGATTGGGAACGCTTTTTCTTTTTAGAGGTATAAATAGCAAGAACAAGTGTTATAGGAACGATCATCAGTGTTCTTGTGAGTTTGACTATGGTTGCAAAAGTAAGTGCGGTATTGTTGCCTGCTGCACTAGACCAAGATGCTGCTGCAGCAACGACCGAAGATGTATCATTGATTGCTGTACCGGCCCACATGCCAAAGCCAAGATCAGACATCCCTAGGAGTCTGCCTAAAAACGGAAAGATAAATACTGCGATGATGTTAAATAAAAATATAGTGGAAATAGCGTGTGCGACTTCATCATCTTCTGCTTCTATAACGGGTGCAGTCGCTGCAATTGCAGAGCCACCGCAGATTGATGTGCCAACACCTATGAGTACTGTAGTATTGGCCTTGATGCCTAGTTTATTACCTACGAAGTAAGCTGTAATAAACGCTGCACTTAGGGTGAAAATCATAACCAAAAGTGACTGACCACCAACTTTGATGATGTTAAATAAGTTCATCTCAAAACCTAAGAGTATGATTGCGTATTGTAAGATTTTTTTAGATGTATATTTTATCCCAATCCCAAGAGGGTGATATGCTTTCTTCTCAGCAATGTTTGGAAGGAGTAGTGTCAATAACATACCAAAAAGGATACCGAAAACGGGTCCACCTATGATAGGATATGCTTTACCTAAAAACCATGCAGGTAATGCGATGATCAAACAAAGCAAAATACCTGGAATTGCTTTTGTAAAATTAGAAATTGAGATACTCATAAATTAAATCCTTTCTTTTAAGCGGAAATTTTTAAAACTTTAATTAAATATAGCGCGAAAGCGTATATAATCTATAAAGGGGTATTATATTCGATAACCATTAACAGTTTATAACGTTTTAAGAATAATGTAAATTATCATATAAGTAAATTACATAAATGTAGTCTTTATATTGGAGGTTTTGATGAAGCAAAAGCAAAAGATCAATAAGTCAATTATAGCTATAATACTGAGCGTCATACTTATAAGCTTAAGTCATATTTCATATGGCGCAAAATTAGATGTCATACGTGAAGGAACGACACCATCTTTTGAAGTTTTAGACCGCAGTAGTGGGTTATCCAACCTTTCTGTGTCAAGTATCGTACAAGACAAAGATGGTTTCTTGTGGTTTGGAACGCAAGGTGGACTTAACCGTTATGATGGTAGAACCTTTGAGGTATATACCAATGACCCATATGAAAGTAATGGGTTGGTACACAACTTGATACAAACGATGTTCTACGATGCGGAGCAGAATCAATTATGGATTGGTACTTATCAAGGCATTTCAAGGCTTGATATAGATACAAATCAGTTCACCAACTATACAGTTGCGACAAATGGTATCTCAAATCCTGTGATCGTTGCAATAGATATGGACAGTGAAGGCTATATATGGGCAGGCACCTTAGATGGTCTTAATAAACTCAATCCAGAGACAGGAGATGTAAAGGTATACGACGTACCTGGGAAAGTAATACGCGATATTTTTTGGGATACTCAAGGTACTATGTGGCTTGGTAGTTATCAAGGATTGCTCTATTTTGATGTAGAAAAGGAGGAAGTTGTGCCATCGGGTTACTACCTTCCAAGTGAATCGGTGATGACTGTTGGCGAGTATACACCAGGTGAACTGACCCTTGGAATATGGGACGGTGGCATTGTAACCATTAATTTAGAGACCAAAAAAATTGTAACCCGCTCATATGACGATAATCGCGTCTATGCATATGCGATGAGCTCTGATGAAACTCAGTGGATAGGTACATGGGGTGGTGGACTTTTTGCAAGGACTAAAGAGGGAGAGGTTCACCATTTTACCAGTGATGGTAAAGTCGGAAATCTATCACATTCAATAGTGTATTCCTTGTTTCAAGACAGTTCTGGTATCCTATGGGTAGGAACCAACGGTGGCGGTATCTGTAAAGTAAACCCCCTAAAGCGAAATTATGTCGTTTTTGCACATGATAAAGAGGACCCTACTTCGCTTTCAGCAGGGAAAATCAATTCTATCCTTCGAGACGATGCCGGTTACTTATGGGTTGCAGTTTATAATGAAGGGCTTAATAAAATTTCTCCAGATAATAAAACCATCACCAAGTATACTGCTGATGAAAATGGTATCGGAACATTAACGGATCCCAATGTTGTGGATATTTTAAAGATGGATGATGGTACGTTATATTTTACAGTAGGCAACGAAGTTATGAAATATAGCCCTGAAATAGATCAATTTACAACCATTGTCTCTTTACCAGATGGCGCAATTGGATATGCGCTTGAGTCAAATGACGACGGCATCCTTTGGTCAGGGACACACAGTGATGGCCTATATAGACTGAATTTGAAAACGGGAGAAAATATACATTATATGACTACTGATCCCGATCATCAAATTTCGGATGACTTAATATATGATATAAAATATGACCACTTGGGACGTCTTTGGATTGCTACCAATAATGGGCTCAATTTACTTGAACCTGGAGCGTCAGCATTTAAAGTATTTAAAGCAACAAAAGGGGATATCACGCAACTTGCTTCTAATACGATCCATGTTATCTTTGAAGATCAATATCAAAACATGTGGTTTGGGTTAGTGGGTGGTGGGCTAGCTAGATATAATGAGGACGGTACTTTCAAAAGCTATCTAGAACGAGATGGTATGCCGAGTAATGTAGTGCTGGGCATTTTAGAGGGAAGTGATGGTAGGATCTGGACTTCTACTCAAAATGGACTGGCTATAGTTACACCTGAAACTGGCGATATATTTGTTCTGACGCCTGATGACGGTATCGGTGGCTATGAGTTTAACGCAGGGCATTATGCAGATACAGATGGAACCATGTATTTTGGTGGAATTCATGGTATAACAGCTATCCCGGGAAATATCAACGAAGGTGTTTTGAAAGCGCCTAAAGTATATATTACGGATGTGGATATATTTCAAAAGCCTTTTGAAGAAAATAGAAACTATTTCAACGGACAAAGTCTAAAACTTAAACAAGATGAAACTTTTCTTGGTTTTAAATTAGTAGCGCTGGATTATGATTCTCCTGATAAAGTTAGATTTACCTATAGACTTAAAGGATTTGACCAAGGTTGGATTTATTCTGGAACCGTAGATTATGTGACGTACTCAAAATTGCCATCTGGGGTATATACACTAGAAGTATTTGCTGAAACAGCAAGAGGGATTAGCTCGGATGTGGTCAGTATGCACATTGAGATCGCTAAACCGTGGTATAAGACTTCATTTGCATATATGGGATACACTGTGGCTCTTGCACTTGTGATTTTTGCAATCTTTAAAATTTGGCAAGGGACAGTTATTAAACGCAGAAACACAGAACTCGGAACTTTGAATATCAAACTTGAAGAAGCCAACAAGATGCTAGAAGCTTTGTCTACAAAAGATCCACTCACTGGTGTTTATAACAGACGCTATTTTAACGCACGTTTGGATGAAGAACTGCAACTTGCAATCAGAAGTGAAATTGAGCTTAGCCTAGTGATGCTTGACCTTGATAACTTTAAAGAAATCAACGATCAATATGGGCACCACTATGGTGATAGATACCTTGAAAGACTTGGTGAAGTCCTTGTGAGTTCATTAAAGCGAAGCACCGACTTTGTAGTGAGATATGGTGGAGATGAGTTTTTAATCGTGCTCTTTGATACCGATGCTGAGGGAGCGAGTAAGTTGGCAACTTTGATTAAGGATAATGTCGAAGCAACATCAGTTATCGATCAAAAGACCAACATCACTATCAATACAACTTGTAGCCTAGGTGTTTTGAGTTTTATCCCAACAGCTGGAACGATGTCAAATCAAGTGACGAAGTTAGTGGACGAAGCACTTTATATCGCGAAAAAGGAAGGTAAAAATAGAATTGTAGCTTATAATGGTTCTGAAAAATTATTTGAAAACAATATCCTAACTGATATAGAATAGTTATATAGATAGTTTAATTATGAACAAGGAGGTAGATTTATGAGCCGGAAGACGCTCGGAATGGAACTTGGGAATATAAATCCTCTTACGTCAAGTGAGGATCGTATCAAGTATATCAACTTTAAACTTGCGGCTCTTGGACTACCAATCTATAAGTTGTTAGACTCAACAGAAGCTGATAAAACAACAGGCGCATATTTTATCAACTTGTTTGGAGATATCATACAAGATTATAAAGAAAAAACACGTATGGTAGATGTCAATGAAATAGGGATTCATAAAAGAATTAACACTTTTTTTGAGAAATATTTTAAAGAAGATGGACAGACTTTACGTGTAGTAACAGACTATTTTAACTTGGATCATTATGGTCTTGCAAGGGAGTTATCTTTACCGCCAGATGGTGAAATGTTTTCAAACGAATATATACACAGTTACCGTATTAAGCAAGGCATTCTCAACAATCCTAAAAATGATAGACGCACAACAAAAGGCTCGTTTCATATCGTAGAAGGTGATCTCGCAATACCATATGATAAAAAAGAAGTGCCTAAAGAAGCTTTTATAAAGCTATATAGAGCAGCTGTTAACCCGCCTGAATCACTTCAAATCTTACCATTTACAAGTAAGCAAAGTGGTAATGACGAACAAGCCAAAACTTTTGTGGCCTTGTCAGTAAAACCTGTGGTCTCCCCTGAAGTAAAAGGGATTTCTAGTGAAAAAACAATGGAAGTTCTTTTTGTCGCGCCAGGGAGCTTGGTGTCAAATCTGGATTTTCTTGAATCAGTTTTTGGAAATTCAGGTGACCCTAGTTACCATGCTAACGACTCGGGGCTTGACGTTGAAGGTTGGTCAGGACATACGGGTTACATCTTGTTAGCGCCACATCTTTCAAAACTTAGGAAAATCGATCTTGGTTTACCAAGTTATGATGATGCATCAGAAAGACAACGTAGAGATGGCATGTGCTACAAATCACCGGATGAACTTTATAACGACGGTCAAGCTTTTAAACTCACTTGTCGTGATGCATCTGGTGTGGCTGTTACGCTGATAGCGGACAACTATTTTGGTTATTCTAAAAAAGAAATCAAGACACAAATTAGCTTTGCGTCCAATTTGTTTGGTGGTGTTGAAGAAGAGCATGCTGGAGGTACCATCGCTTTTCCAAGGCGAAATGTAGGCGAAAATTTCAATGCCTGCGAAGATAAACGCATTGGAGACTATACATTTGAAAGTGTAAAATCACTCTTCGGTGCGAATATGACATTACAAAACACCAACTATGGCATCGATAAAAACTATCCTCAGATCAATTATTTACCAGAAAATATAGAAGTCGATCTTAACAAAACTGAGATCAAGTGGCTATATGGAGGACAAACTCAAACCCTTAAGCTACGGCCAGGTAATGTCTATATATTGCCAAATGGCGAGAAACTTCATATGGAACAGCATCCAGCTGCACCCGCTTGGAAACTTATCAGTACTGATGCTGAAGGTACATTTTGCCATAAACCTTGTACGGTGTCTGGTGGTGGAAAATCCGAAATATCTAAACCAATAAGCAATGCAATCATCTATGGTACATACTATGTCAACAACTTGGAATCGGACTTAGACCAAGTAGAGCAGATATTGAACTATGATTATAGACAGAGATGGAAAGCGTATCCAGATAGAACACGCGCATCTAGGCCTATATTATCGAAAGACCGCTCGCTGGGCTCGGTGATCAAACTACTTTCACCTTCACCGGCCTATTCAGATGAATTTAACAGATACTTAGATGCTATTCCTAACTATATTAAATCACTTGTATTTATGGTTAAAAGGTTCTATAGACAATCTTGGGATGGCAACTGGCGTAGCCATTTTACGGTGGATATCATCGATGGGAAACCGGGCAATGAAATTAAATTTAATGGACGAAAAATAAGACCAAGCTTTTTACGTGTTGGTTTTGAGACCGATAAAGCATGGCGTATATTTAAGCTGAGAATGGATTTTATGCCAAGTGAAAAGCTACAGATGGAAGATGATGTAACTGCATCTATCATGATCCCCGCTTCAAAACTAGCATATCTCAATCCCCAGTATCATAATGCCAGCTATAAGTTTGTCACAAACTGTGAATTTAGATTTTTCCAAAGGCCTGATGATGCAATACACAAAGGCTATGATAAACGCGCAGAGCTTGATCTATCCAGTGACAACCTTTTTGCAACTAATTTTCAGCCGCTAACAAAAGATGATGTCATCACTATACGAGAAGATGTAATGGGATATATTGCTTATTCGAAACCTGTAAAAGAACATATAGAGGGCTTTCTTGAAAGTGATGCTAGTTACTGCGTCGTTTCATCTGAACCGAGGTTGGTATCGGGATTGCCAAGTAAAAATCCAAGGTATTTAGAGCATCGATCTGACTATATCAACCCGATTAAGAGCTATATAGCAGAAGTTGGTGTGAGACTTTCAAGACGGATTCCCCTAGAGGTTCCAGTGTTAACACCTGTCAATGCAGTGTTGCCAGGCCGTAGGAACAACCCGCCGGGATTTGAAAATGGCAAGAAAATTTTACCGCTTAGTGTCTATAACCCGATCCATTATCAGGAACTGCCAGAGCTTTTTATGGACTTTATCAGCAGCTTAACAGGTAAATCACCATCGACAACGGGTGCCGGTTCTGAGGGCGCACTTACCAAAGGTCCTTTTAACATGTTGTTACCAATCTATGATCTCAACAATGCGCTGTTATCATATGCACTAGGGGACTATCAAGCCTTTTCTACACCGGCTGGACATATAGGGCCTGATGTAAGGGTTGATCATGATATATCTATCTTAGTACCAGAACTTTGGTCGAGGTTAACACCAAGTGAGCGTGAGCCAAAACAACTGATCAGTGAAGGTTCACTTGAAAAAATTGAAGACTTTTACTACGAAGGAAAGCTAATCCCTGCCAGTAGGTTAGGCTACCGCATGACGAATGTATTTTCATATAAATACCTTGGGAAAGTGTTTGATGAACCACAAACCATCTTTGATGAGAGAATTCTAAAGCCAGAAAATCAAAGTCTTGAAGCCTTTGTTGATGGTGTGCTTAACATCGCGCAGGGACAACAAAAAGCAGCACTAGATTACTTTAAAGATGGCAGTATCGCCCATGCTATTCCGCCGCTTAAAGCGCTACTTTATATTATGGCGTATGGACATTTTGAAGATAAAACGCTATCATCATCTGAAATCAGAGCGCTGTTTCAAAAAGAGGTGATTTTAAAAAGCGAATGGTATCACAGAAGGTTATTAAAAAAACAACAAGCGGATATTGCACTTATTAATAGAAAGATTTCATACCTAAAACAGTTTACTGGTGATATGACGAACTTTGCTATTACGCAAGAATTTGGTTATAAAGAGCGTTTATTACGTGCTGAAAAAGAGCTCGAATACTTTGAATCACAGATGTATATTGATGATTTACTCGGAACTATTGGCCTGGATGAGAATTTACCGATTTCATAAAAATGGTTGTGAATTTGTAAGTAGGAAAGGGTATAAATAAGTTATTAAGACATAAAATTTTGAAAGTCAATAATATTTTGGAGGTTTTTATGAAAAATTTGAAGTTGAAGACAAAGATCATTGTACTTGCAGTTATGATATTGGCAGTCTTCATGAGCTTCATATTGGTTTTTGTGTTACCAAAGGCAAACAATCTTATTGAAGAAAAAACTGTAGAAAAACTTGAACAACTGGTGGATTTGCCGCTAGCAGAAATCAACAGGCAGTACGCACTATATTCAAGTGGTGCAATCTCCGAAGATGAGGCTAAAGCAACAGCCTTAGCTTCAATAGAAAACTTTCGCTATGACGAAATAGAGTACTTTTGGGTAAATAACTTAGAAGGCATCATGTTGATGCACCCCATTAAACCCGAGATGGATAATACCAACATCTTAGGTCTTCAAGATCCAGATGGAAAGTACTTTTTCCAAGCCATGGTTGACATTGTTAAGAAGGACGGCCAAGGTACTGTTGATTACCAGTGGCCTAAACCGGGTAGCGAAGCACCTCAACCTAAGATTTCCTTTGTAAAAGAGTTTGAACCTTGGGGATGGATAGTGGGATCAGGTGTATATGTAGACGATCTAAAAGCAATTGAACGCGGTCTATTGATGCAAGTGGGACTTTCATCTATGGGAATCGTTCTTTTGGCTGTAGTGATTATGCTACTGATTATTATTCCACTTAATAAGAGTTTAAAACATATAACTGAAGGCACGCAAAAGTATGCAGAGCTTGATTTTTCAGAGAATATCTCTTTATTTTCAAAAGATGAACTAGGCGGAATCGCAACTTCTTTTGAAAAAGTCAGAAGTGAACTCATACAAATGATACAAAACTTAAAAGGCATATCAAGTCAATTGGACCAGCGTGCCCAAGTGATTAGCAACAGTGTTGAAAAACTAGAAGAAGCAACTGTGACGACCTCAGAATCGGTTGAAGATATCTCAGCTGTAATTCAAGAGACTAGTGCTTCGATGTTCCAAGTCAACCAGACTGTGGACGAAGCAAAAGATGCAATCGAAGTGGTTGCAACTAAAGCATCAGATGGCGCTTTAAAAGCATCGTCAGTAAGTGATCGTGCACTTAACTTAAAACGCGATGCTGAAAAGTCAAACTTAGATGCTAAAACGATCTATGATACTGTAAAAGTAAGACTTCAAGATGCTATCGAAAAAGCAAAAGCAGTTGAGAAGATCAATGAGTTCTTAGTGGGCATTCTCAACATTTCTTCTCAGACACATCTACTTGCCTTAAATGCATCTATAGAAGCTGCTAGAGCTGGTGAAGCAGGAAGAGGTTTTTCAGTTGTTGCTGCAGAGATTGGTAAACTTGCCGATGAATCTACAGGTATGGTAAGTAATATTCAAGTGACAGTAGACTACATCAAAGAGGCCGTTGGCAACTTGGTAGATGATTCAACTGAGATCCTCAACTTTGTTGAAGGTACGGTTTTGGGAGATTATCAAAAGTTAATCGAGATAGGTGAGCAATATAATGAAGATGCCACAGCTTTTAACGATATCATGTTAGAACTAAGTGCCATTTCAGAAGAGTTAAGTAGTTCAATGGCGACGATCGCTACAAGCGTGAGTGAAGTTTCACAAGCCACTGATCAGGAAGCTTCACAGATCGATCGTGTTCAGACGATGGCGATTACAGTTTCTAAAAGTGCTTCGGAAGTTAGTGAAAGCACAGAAGCAAACCAAGAAGTTGTAAAAGCACTTAATGATATGATTTCAAAATTCAAGATTTAAATGTAAAACCTAATGACTTAATAACAAAAATAAAGGAATCTTCACAGCACTTAAACTGTTAAGATTCCTTTTAATTTTGTAGAGCAATCATAGACTAAAACATACTGCTATACCTTATGAAGTCACTGGTTCAGTTGCTTCTGTTTCACCCTCTTCAGCATCACTTTGAGCTTTAGAATGGATCAGTGTAAACAATGTGAGATCAGGTGAAGTGAAGATTCTAAAGTTCTCATCATTCATAATAGGCAAGTCAGAGACTTTAACCGTATCTCCAAACTGTAAATTAGCAACATCTACATTTAAAGTGTCGATCATTTGATCAGGGAAAGTTTCTACTTCAATCTCTGAAGCCAATTCTTGTGAAATTGCACCAATTGGTAATTTATCCTTACCTACAAAGTTAAGACGAACAAACATCTTGACTTTATCAGTTTTTGTAAGTGCTTGTAGGTCTACGTTTAATAGATTCAAACCAAACACATCTTTTTGAACTGCTTTTACAAAAGCCATAATTTCCTTGCCTTCAAGGTTAACATAGACTTTTGAGCCAACGTTATTTTCAGCTAAAAACTTATCCATCTCAAGTTTGTTGACTGAGATGGCAGTTGGATCCATGTGACCACCATATAAAATACCTGGTACTTGACCACTGCTTCTTAGTTTTTTTAATCTATTTGTTCCGAGAGCATCTCTTAAAGATGCGGTTAAAAATAATTTAGACATATAGTCCTCCTTTGGAATGTAATTTATGTAAACCACATTCATTCTAATCATACCACTTTTTCTAAAAAATAGCAAAATTCTAGAAAATGGAAAATAAAACGCTTCCCATATTCAAGAGAACAAGGGAAGCGTTTTGAAGTTTAGCATTTTGTAATCGTAGGCACATATTTCTGATTAGTGATTTATTTGATGATGGTCTGACCCATCATGACGCCCATGGCACTTGCCATCATCAGCCCCCTAGTCCAGCCACTTGAGTCACCAAGCGCATGTAAGCCTTTGATACTGGTTTCGAAGTTCTCGTCGATGGTCACGAGGTTTGAGTAGAACTTGATCTCTGGTCCATAAAGGAGTGTCTCACTTGATGCAAACCCTGGGACAACTTTATCTAGTGCTGCGATAAAGTTGAGGATGTTGGTCATGGTGCGATAAGGGAGCGCAGAGGTTAAATCGCCGGCAACCGCATCCTTAAGTGTTGGAACGACGTTCGAACGGTTGAGTTCATGTTCCCATGTACGCTTGCCATCTAAGATATCGCCGTAACGCTGTACGAGGATAGAACCATTACCGAGCATGTTTACAAGTTGAGCAGTCATCTTGCCATAGCGCGTCGGTTCGTTAAAAGGTTCGGAAAAATGATGTGAACTAAGGATCGCAAGGTTGGTGTTATCTGATTTTTTGTCTTTGTATGAGTGTCCGTTTACGATGGCGATGTTTTCATCGTAATTCTCTTGAGACACAAAACCACCTGGATTTTGACAAAATGTTCGGACTTTGTTGCCAAACGGCGCTGGATATCCGATAAGTTTTGACTCATAGAGGACGTTGTTAACGGACTCCATGACTTCGTTGCGCACTTCCACACGCACACCGATGTCGATGGTGCCTGACTTTTGTGCGATACCGTGTTTTTGGCACATGTTGAAGAGCCAGTCAGAGCCTTTTCTGCCTGCTGCGACGACGACGAGGTCACTGTACAAAGTTTCAAGTTGGTCCTTTGTTTTTGAATTTGCGATGGTGACGCCTTTGATATGACCCTCTTCTATGATAAAGTCCTCTGCAACGGTAGAAAATCTTACCTCTATACCGTTTGCCATGAGGTGTTCTTGCAGCTTAAGATAGATTTCTTGTGCCTTCTCAGTGCCGAGATGGCGAATCGGACAGTCTACCAGTTTGAGATTTGCAGAGATGGCTTTTCTTCTGATCTCTTTGATCTGCTCGTTGTTTTCCACACCCTCGATCTTAGAGTCTGCGCCAAACTTAAGGTAGATTTTGTCAGTGTAGTCGATAAACGATTGCACTTTTTTAGCGCCTGAGAGTTCAGGTAGATCACCACCGACATCCGTACAAAGTGACAGCTTGCCATCTGAAAAGGCGCCAGCACCAGAGAAGCCTGTGGTGATATGGCAGTAGGGCTTACAGTTTACACAGACATCAGTCTTGTCTTTTGGACAGTGTCTTTTGTCGATAGAGACCCCTTTTTCAAGTAACACTACGCGTCCCTCATACCCTTTTTCAAGGAGCTCATATGCCGTGAAGATCCCAGCAGGACCTGCACCGATGATGATTAAATCGTAAGTATTTTTTTTCATTTATAGCCTCCGCATAAATTTAGTCATGTTAAATGTTCACTTTCCAAATGAAGCGCTTCATCATTACCTAGAAAATGACAATAAAAAAGTTGCACCTATTGTGCAACATCTATAGTCTAACATTTACGGCGTTAGGTAGAAACTTTTGACCCATATCGTCAAATTATATAAATGAAAATCGTGTTAAATATGTTTTCGAATTTTTAGCAGTGCAAGTTGACAATTGAACAAAATATGAACGATTAAATATCAAAAACAAATATCGTTCGTTATTTCGTTTTTATTTTACCGTACTTTGTGGTGAGAATCAAGTAAAAAATATATATTTTACCGAAGCTGTGGTAAACTATTTATATTGAGATATATTACATATAAGAGGAACTTCAAATTAAAGAGAATTTGTTTAATGGAGGTTAGCATGAACCAAGCGAGATTGATTAGAGTGAGAGGCATTTTTCCGTACATATTGTTCATTTTACTTGCGATGTTGGTGACAACACTAACCGGATTAACAAGCGACGTATCCTTTGCCAACTCAGCAGAGCCCCCCGCGCTGATCATCGTAGTGCCCGGTGCAACTGATGACCTAACGGTATATATCGAAGGAACCTCAGGACTTTTAGAGGGGAGAAAAGTTCATTACTTTACAGAAACACAGTTTATGTTCTATAAAAATGAAATTCCAAGTACTGACACTCATAAAATCACATTTAAATCAAAGGATCAACAATTTGAACTCTCTATCGAAGAAGGTATGAACCGATACAGATCCGTCTATACCATAGATACTTATAGGCAAACCATTATCAAGGGCACAACTACAGGTCGTGAAGCGATACTTGTAGGCGCAAGAGTAGGACTTACTTTGATCATCGAGGGTGCAATCTTTTGGCTATTTTGGTTTAGAAAAAGGCGTTCTTGGCTGATGTTTTTACTGATCAACCTTTTCACGCAAGGTATCCTCAACTTATGGCTTGGTCTTCAACCCATGGCACAAACTTACTTGATACTAGGACTGGTGTTTGCAGAAGTATTCGTCTTGATCAGTGAACTTATCCTTTTCAACCTATTGATAAAAGAGCATACAGTTGCAAGGCGGAATATATATGTCGCCTTGGCCAATTTTGCAAGCCTTGTACTTGGGGGGTATCTGATTGCTTGGTTGCCAATCTAGTAAAATACTTATAATTATATCGTGGTTTTAAAAGGGTTTTAAGACTAAGGTGTCGAATGAAGCATAAGCGAAGTAAGTCTAAATCGTAATCTATATAATAATTAAAATACAGCAAAAAGAGGTGTACGATGATCAATTCAAAGGAGATAATCATCATTATCTATGTCGAGGATCAAAAGCGTTCTAGGGAATTTTATACAGCACTTTTAGATAACGCACCATCGCTTGATGTAGACGGCATGACAGAGATTCCATTTAACGAAACCACTAGGCTTGGTCTATTACCAGGAGACGGCATCGTCAAAATATTAGATGGCAATGTGGATAACCCAAACCAAAACACAGCTTATCCACGATGTGAACTTTATTTATATGTAGATTCACCAGAGCTTTATTATGAGCGTGCCTTATCACTTGGTGCGAGAGGGATCAGTGAAGTGAAACCAAGAAACTGGGGCGATAACACAGCTTATTGTTCTGATTTTGATGGCAATATCATCGCATTTGCAAAGCGAAAAAGTGAAAAATAAAAGAACTGAGCATTCATTTTAAGTTTAAAAATGGATGCCAGTTCTTTTTTACTTTCATAAGTTAATCAAAATCCCGTACAAATACGGGGTAAATGCCACTATTAAAAATGGTAAAATATACTGATATGTGCCTAGATTTAGTTACATAGGTTTTGAAAAGAGAAATCCCTGAACAAAATCAACCGGTAGAGACTTAATATAGTCATAATCGGCTTGATGTTCAACCCCTTCGGCAATTATTTGGACACCAGTTTTGGCTTTTAAGTCAAGTAGATAATCGAGATAGAGTTGTTTATCTTTGGAAGCATGTATATCACTAACCATGGTCATATCAAGCTTGATATAGTTGGTTCTTAATCTATCATATTGTGTCAAAGTAGAGTAGCCAGAACCGATATCATCTAGTGCTGTTTGATACCCTTTTTCCCTGTAGTGATCAAGTATGGTGACAAGGTGCTTATAATCAGCGACGAAATCACTTTCAACTACTTCGAAAACGATATTTTCAGGTTTGAGTTTGGTATCTTTAACGATCTGATGCGTCGTCTGTAGGCAGACGTTTGGATCATAGATCGCAGTAGGGAGAAAGTTTATAAAGAGCATCCCGCTGAGGTTACGATCACTTGCAGTTTGTATCGCAGAGTGACGGCAGAGTTTATCAAGGTTAAAAAGTAAGTCTAGACGGTTAGCAACATCGAAGAGTTTACCTGCTGAGATGAGTTTTCCCTCTTCGTCAACTGCCCTAGAGAGTGCTTCGTGTCCGTAGACTTCAAGTGTTTGTGTATGATAGATAGGATGAAACAACGTCTTGATGCGTTTACCAGCGATAGCTTTAACCACATCAGCGTGTTCTCTTAAAGTGATCCAGTAAGAAAGCGGCCTCGTTTCTTTAAAGTTTTGAAACCCAACGCGTTTGTCACTTGGCATAGGTAAAAGAAAAAGTTCGTGTTTTTCCATGTCAGTGAAAACAGCAGAAGCTTCCAGCTGATCGATCACGGTTTCAAAATCGCAATTTTCAAGGATGTAATAAAAAACATCAGTATCCTGATGATGCACTTTATAACTGTAACCCAGATTCATTAACAAGGTGGAAAGTTTCCCCTTTAAATGGTCCGCGTATGTATCTACATAGAGTGTGATTTTTCCATAATGCGTATTTGGCGTAGCAGTACATTTATTGCAGTTCATAGACAGGCCCCCTAAAAAATCGTATTTTGCGTATCTTTACCCTCTTTAAAGTAATATTATCATATTATTTTGATAGTGTCAGATGTTTTTCTAAATGAGAGAGGCTCACAATCCGCCTATAGACTTATTTAGTTGTAATTTAAACATTAATATATATATTAATTTACCCCTTACCTTATGGAGGCTATATGCGTATAGAACACATCGCACTTTGGACCGCACAGCTCGAAGTCATGAAAGACTTTTACGAAACATACTTTGGCGCAACCTCAAATGCCAAATACACCAACGACAAAAAACAGTTTGCCTCATACTTTCTAACCTTTGAAAGCGGCGCAAGACTTGAACTCATGGAGAGCGCCACTACCACACCAAAATCAGATGATGCCAATATCAAACGCATAGGCTTTATCCATATCGCCATTTCCACTGGGAGTGAAGAAGCCGTCACAGCGCTAACCGCAACCCTAAGAGCGCATGGCTTCACCATCCACAGTGAGCCCCGACGAACAGGAGACGGCTACTACGAGAGCAGCGTCCTCGACCCCGATGGCAATATCGTGGAGATAACGGTTTAGAGGATAGGGGCAGTGAAGGGCGAAGAGTCAAAGGACGTGAAGCAAAAGGCGATAAATTGAGACTGGAAATATAAAGTAAGAAAAAGTAAGAAAAGTATATGAGTGAAAGAAGAGGTAAATGTAAGCTTATGGCGAATAGTGAAGTATTAACACTTGAAACTACTGATCGTGAAGAAGATATAGAGTTCATAGAGAAATCACTAAGACAACAAAATAGACTTGAAGCACCAAGTAAACAGTCCAAAGAACCTGTGAAGTATAACCTTGTACTTAAGGATAGCAGTGGTGATGTAGTTGGAGGCGTGATTACTACCATCTACCGCTACTCAATGTATGTGGAAACCCTCTGGATTGATGAAAAGTATCGCAAAGGTGGCTATGGCACTCAGCTTATGAAGCAAGCTGAAAAAACTGCGAGAGCGCATGGATGCACTATGATGCAACTCGATACTTTTAACTATCAAGCACCAGAGTTTTATAAGAAACTTGGGTTTGTGCAGTTCGGGGAGCTTGGGTATAAGGAAGGATTTGTTAGGTATTATTTTAGTAAGGTGTTGTGAGGATAAAGCGAAATACGTCGTGGATAAGAGTGTTAGGTGAAATTATTAAAATAAAAGAAATAAGAAAGGTACAAATTTATGACATTAACTTCTGAGATAGTAGGACTTATTGCAATAGTGGGATCATTTATCATTATGATAATAAGCATAATGTATAATTATCAGATACTAAATAGAGATAAAAAATTATCCTCAAGAGTAATTCTTGATTATGAAATGATTTATTCTTGTGGTTTGAGATTAGAGTCGATGAAGTTTAAAGAAGGAATTAGAATCCTTGAAACAGAAAACTATTTTAATGTTAAAAAAGCCAATGATAAAATAATTAACAATGCAAAAAACTGTTTTGAGAAATATAGAAAAGTTGAAGATTATATTAATTCAGGACAGTTTATAAAAATTATGAACAAGGGTCCATGCATAGTTCATAATTTAAGTTTGAATATTACTATTGATACATCGTTTGGCGATATTCAACATAATGGTAATGAAGAAATAACTGCAACAATTCCTGTTTTAGGTGTAGATGAAAATGCTTATGTTTTAATTAACAAATTACCAAGCAAATTACCAAGCTTATTATCAAACGTTAAAACTTTTTCAAGTATTCCAGTAATGTATAGCCAAAATTTATCGAGAATTAATATAACTTATCTAACTCAATATAATGAAAAAATAATGATTGAGGGAAAGTATTCCGACAATATCTTAAATTATGAAGTTAATGTGATTAAAAATTATACTAATGAAAGAAAAATTAGTAAAATTAAAGTTAAAGAAAATCTAATGAAATATAAAATGAGCAGCACTGGAACCTGGTTATATCCTTACACTCGAATAAAGAATGAAGAAGTATATAAAAATAACTTCACCTAACACCGTAGTTGCGCCACTTGAGGCGGCGCAACTACGAAGAACGTTATAAGAAATTCAAAATACGTGCACAATAACTTAAGGAGGACGACAATGTTTAATAAGGCATTATACTATCCTTGGATTGAAATAAATGATAAGGGATGGTTGAAAACATCAGCACTATATTGGAATGAGATATCTACAATTGTACCTAAATCATATGGAAACTTATATTATGATTATGAGTCTTCTCTACTTAAAGATGAAGGTCTACTTAAAGCTTGCGTTGTTGATAGTAGAACAACTTCTAGTCCATTCTTTAGGGATAAAATTATAGAATATTTTGATAAGTACGAGAATCATTATCAAAGTTTACTTAAGAATCAGTCCAAAGAAAGATATCAAAATAGAATATACTGGGAAAAAGTTGATCCCAAAATGCACTCTTTTATACAAGCAAGGTTAAGAAATTACAATGATGAGTATTTCATGGCAGACAATCATTTTGCTGACTTTTATATGACGTTGTTAGCAAGTGATATAGCTAAACGTAGAGGATTGAATCTAATAACTGACACACCGATTTTGAATCAAATTGGTTCTGAAATTCATTTTGATTCTAATGTAAATAGGACTCGTCATAACTATTATCCCCGTAGGACAGCATATTTGAGCGATGATATTAGTCGCCTTAGCGAATCTTTATTAGCAAAAATTTCATTTCAGCATGTTGGTATTACGCCAGATACAGACATGAAAAAAATCATTAAGTTTAGAAGAAAGTATAGTGATTATCTAAGTAAATACAGAATGGAAATGAAATCATTGGTTCAAATGTTGAATGTTGAAGATTTCGAAACCATTGAAGCTCTTAATTCAGCAATTGAAATGATAGTAAAAGATCGAATCAAAGTGTCGTTATCAGATATAGAAAAATCTTTGAAAAGCGAAAATATCAAATTGCTGATAGCACCAATTTCGATCTCTGGCATAATTGGTGCGTCGACTGCTTTTAGTCTTAATCCTTTTGGTGCAGCTGGTGCTGCAGGAGTAGCGATTGCAGCTCAAGCCTATGTTAGAAGGACTAAGCGAAATGAGATATTGAGAGATAATAGTTATGCATATCTTCAATTAATAGAAGAGAAGTTATAATATGAGAGTTGTTCTTTGATTAAGAAGGTACGTAATAGTAAATTCAGGAATAAAGGAGTAGATACATGGCATCTAAATATGAAATTTTGACACATTATTCATTAGAACTAAAAAAAATAATAGATGAAATCTCAAATATTGAAAAAAGCACCGAGTATATTTATAAAAATATACTAGAAAAATATGCGCATAGATATAATGCCATTTTAAAAAAATATCATAAAAGTACTGGAATTCCATTGGAATTGTTCGAAATTTTTGATTATGAATTATCATCAACTCAAAAAACCGTCAAAAATATTGCTGTAGATAGATTTAAACTTAATGCTGAAAACACTAAACTATTGGTTGATAAAAATTGTGAAATTGAACGAAGCAATCAAGCAACAAAAGATATACCACTTCATCAAATGAGACGTTGCTTAAAAATTGGAGTGAACAGGTGTCCTAAAAATCCACCTTTAGATAGTAATAAAGTGTTTATAGGTATGCCCTTTGATGATAAATATCTAGACAGTTATAAATATGGAATAGAAGTTGCTTTAACTGCGACAGGAAAAGAATGGTATAGAGCGGATGAAAACATCTCTAATATTGACCTAATGTGCAAAATCTGTGAACAAATGCAAATAAGTAAGTATCTAATTTTTAATATTTCTGGCCATAATCCGAATGTTATGTTAGAACTCGGTTTGTCATACGGACTTGGAAAAGAAACTTTAATTATTAAAGATAAAGAAACTAAAAACATTTCAGATATAGCAAATGCAGAATACATCGAGTATTCGCATGCTGGAGAGCTACAAACAAAAATTATAAAATATTTTGAAGATAATTAGAGTAGAACTTCTTATAACACACAGTCCTCGCAACTAAGGCTGCGAGGACTGTAAGAACGTTAATGTGAAATTACGCTTCGCTTCATTTCACATTAGCGGCGGGCACCTACGGCGTTGTAAAGCAATGTGACTAAGCGCCACATCACTTAACATGCCGTTCCCATCACTGAGGTGACGGGAACGGCTGAACGCGATATAAAAAATAAATTGGGGTGAATAGAATGTACAGTATAAAAGAAAAATTCGTCAATGAATGCACAGCACAAGGATATATAAAAAGCAGAAAAGGTAGTAGCACGATGTATAAGCGTTGGATTGGTTCATATATTTTATTTGTTTTCATCCAGTTATTTATATTAGTCAAATATAATCTTTTAAGTAAATACGGTGTACTTTTAGCTTATGCAGACATCGCACTTTTCTTACCAACATACGTTTTTGCTATAAATAGCATTTTTGATAATTTAAAAATAAAGGGATTTAAAAAATACAACTTAAAAAATACTTGTGTAAGAGAATATTTTAAAAAGCAGAAAGAGGATTTTCTTAACAATATATTTATAAAAAAGGATAAGAGTTTAAATTTTGATAAGTTAAGTTTTTATATAAGCTGGTGTGAAGAAATGGAGAGTAGTAGGAGGTTTGAAGGCTTATTTGAAAAAGCAATAATTGCCGGGCTCACTCTTCCCATTTGGAATAAATTTGTTGAAATGTATTTAGAAGAAACTAGTTCATATTCTTCTAGTGAGTTTTTAAAGTTTGTTCTAATACTATTTATTATTACCGGTTTTGTCTTTATAGTTTCTTTGTTCTTGAAAAATACAATTGCGTTGATGTATTTAGATTATCATAACACTGAAAGTGAAGAATTTAAGGGATTAAAAAGATCTTTGAAAGAATATTTTGGAAAACATAAATTTGAGTAATTTCTCATAATACACAGTCCTTGTAACTAAGGCTGCGAGTATTGTAAGAACGATAGAAGAAAGTAAAGCAAAAATACGAAAGAATCAAATTTAATAATTTAGGAGATATTAATGAATAAAGATATTAGAGATGCAATAATTTTTATATGGATTTCTGCAATAGTTTTTTTTATTATACTTTTCATAAGTTTTTACAGCTTATTTTCAAATAATATTCTTAATAGTACTGTTGAATTTAATAAAACAATGGATTTTATTCAATGGACTGGTTTGATAATATTTTTTGTTCCTGCATTTGATTTATTATCAGATATGCTTAAAATTGCACATCATAAAAAAAACAATAATAATCTTAAGAAGAATAGTCTGGTTATGAAAACTGTAAAAGTTGCATTTAATTATCTGTTTCTAATTTTTCTCTTTACATCAATAACATTTTTACTGGAACTATCACATGATTTTAATGACAAATCAAATGAGTTAGCACATTATTTTGATGAATATAGAATGAAACAAAACAATAATGATTATCAAGTGAAATTATATGATAACAAATTCTATTTTAATGACACATATTACAAAATGTGGTTTAATGACACAATGTATGTAAATAGTAAATTTACAGATACATTCATTGAACTTCTTAATCATCCAAAAGATGTTCAGGCTTTGAATAAAGTATTAGCGTTGGATACTCAAAACATATTTAACAAACTAATAGAAGACTTATATTTTATTGTTCAAACAGCTTCTACACTAGGATATGGAAATATAGTACCACAATATCCAGTAGGTATGTTTTCGGTTATTTTGATATCAATAGGTAGCCAGTTCATCACAATAATTGGTGTTACATTAATTATTCGAGAATAACTAGTGCTAAAATATCTGTCAACTTGATATTTATTTTTTCTTTACACTGTCAGTAATCTTGTGATTCAAGAAGTACGTTACTATTACTTCGAAGTTATTAAAAGAATGGAATATCATAATATGAGAAACAAAAGACGTATAATATAACTTTTTGGATTTGAATACCGATTTATGTCTGACTATCAACTATTGATCATAAATTGAAGTTATAATCAATAGTTGATTACAGTAAAAAGAAAATTATAGATCGAGAGTGTGATCAAGAAAATTAGATAATTTGAAATAAGATAATTTCTTCTAACACGCAGGACTTACAGTTAAGTCGGAAAGTACAGTAAGAATGTTGTGGAAAAAAATGGAAAGGAGAAAATAATGTCAGATAGAAATGCATCTGCTTCACTACTAGGATATGATTATCAACTTATCCATACTTTTATTGATATCTTAAATGCGAATAAAGATGATGCAATAATAACAATTGAAGGAATAGAAGATTTAGATATTGAAGATGAAGATTCATCATATCTCATTCAGTACAAATATCATGAATTAGAAAATTATCAAGATAGTAAAGTTGCCAAACCTATTGGATTGATGTTTAATCATTATATTAATAATGTTGAAAATTATATCAAATATAATTTGTACATTTATTTAAATGATGATTTACCTTCACTTGATAAAGATAGAATAAGCAAAATCCTTAAGTTGAAATCAGCAACTGATTTTTACACAATTGAAGATAGTAAAAAAAATCAATTGGAACTTTTAATTGAGGGCTTTTTTAATAATTTCTCATGGAAAAAAACAGAAAAATATGAAGTGCTGCTTAAAAGCTTAGAACAAAAAGTTTGCGATCTCTTTAATATTGATATAGAAGAGGCAGAATTTGTTGTAATTCCAAACGGATTAAGAATTTTAATGGCTAAAGCTATTTCCAAAACTATTGGAGCAAGAAAGATAACAAAAACAAACTTTACTTCGCAGTTAAAAAATTCAAGGAATATAGTTAGTTCATCTTATCTAGCTCAACATTTAGGCAAAGATAAATATGTAAAATTCTTAAAGGCAAAACTGCGAAATCAATCAGTTACTAAGAATGGTTCAGACTTTATTGTTTATTTCAATAATGTCAAAAGACATGAAATAGAACATCTTATAGTATCATTATCTAAGCAATTCTTTTTTAAAGGAAATAAGATAGACTATAGACCAATTACATTTATACTAAACTGTACAACCTCAGAATTAGAGTTATTAAAAAGAAAAATAATAGAATTAAGCATTTCAGAAGGAAGTAATATAAAATTTAATGACGGCTACGAACGATATTTCTTCAGTATTCAGATCTTTAATGAAAAAGCTGTCACCACAACGATACCAAATCGAACAAAAGTAAATGAAGTTAATTATAATTTTAGGATTATTAGTTTCGATACATTTTGTCAACATAAAAAAAACGTAAGATTTATAAATCCAACGTGTTTTATTATAGATAATCATATAATGACTATACCTTTAGAGTTTTCTAGAATAATCCCTTTAGATAGAGTTGATAACGAAGAAATTATTATACTAATAGGAGGATGTTAAAATGAGTGAAATTATGCAATGTGATTTGGACAAAGATGAACAATTGAGAGTTGTAACTTTTGAGCCATCTGGAATTCAAATAGAAATTATTGACTTTGAAAAATGGAAATCTGAAAACTCGGATTCTCAAATCAAAATCGGTTCATTTTTAAAAGTACTTGATGGAAGTGGAAATTGCATTGTAACTGTTGTGAGAAGTTTTAAGATGATTGAACGTAAAGTGCCAGAAGCTATGGAGCAGAATGGATACTTCGGTAGTTTTATCATTGATACTCAACCAATTGGCCAATTAGTACTTGGAGCTGAAAAAAAATTCCTTAAAGGTATTAAAAACATAAGCATTCCACCAAATGGAGTTTCAATCGCTACAAAAGATGATTTGAATGTAATATTTTCCAACGAAGGGAATACTAATATTGTATTTTCGGATTTACTTTTAAATGAAGAAATTACAATTGGTGTTAATGGCAACAAGTTTTTTTCAAAACATATTGCAGTTGTTGGGTCAACAGGTTCTGGAAAATCATGTACAGTAGCTAAAATTATTCAAGAAGCAAAACTAAGTACAGATGCAACTATTAATAATACTCATATAATATTATTTGATATTCATGGTGAGTATCCTAAAGCATTCCCAAATGAAAATATGCTTTCAATAATAGATGGAAGTTTAAGATTACCATATTGGTTAATGAATTCGGAAGAACTTGAGGATATGTTTATAGAAAATAGTGAAAGTAACGTTCGCAATCAAATTTCTCAGTTTAAGTATGCTGTAATTGAAAATAAAAAGAAACATAATCCACAAATTAATATAACCTATGACTCTCCTGTTTATTTTAGTTTACAAGAAGTGAAGAACTATATTATCAATAAAAATAATGAGACTCAATATACAAAAGACGGAACTACTTATTATGCAATTTCTGATGAAAAAATCGAATCAAATAAAATACCAAATCTATGGGAAATAAAAAAATTTGAAATCTCTACTGGAAACTCAAAACATGATAAATTGAACGAGAAAGTATCCAAAAGCGGTGGATTTACTGGAGAATTCAATAGATTTATTTCACGCCTTGAAACAAAAATGAATGATGATAGACTTTCTTTTATACTTTCAGAAACAAATTCAAGAGGAACATCTTTTTCTACGGATGATCTAATAGAGGTAATGAGAAGCATTACAGGATATAATACAAAATCAAATATATCTATAATTGATTTGAGTTCCTTACCTTTTGAAGTTGTATCAATTGTTGTATCAATTGTTTCAAGATTAATATTTGATTATTCCTATCATAAGACTAAGATTAGAGAAAGTAATCCAACACCATTTATGCTTGTTTATGAAGAAGCTCATAAATATATACCAAAAAATTCAGAATCAAAATATAAGAATACCAGAATCGCTGTAGAACGTATTTCAAAAGAAGGGAGAAAATATGGAATTTCTTCAATGGTTGTTAGTCAGAGACCATCAGAATTATCGGCAACTGTATTTTCACAATGTAACAATTTCGTAGTCATGAGACTAAATAATCCTGAAGACCAACAATATGTTAAACGATTACTTCCTGAAGCGGTTATCAGCTATGGAGATGCATTGTCCTCTTTGGAGCAAAGGGAAGCATTGCTTGTTGGAGATTCACTTAATACACCATGCATCGTAAGAATTAGAGATGCAAATCCAACACCTCATTCTGATGATGTACAATTTTATACTGAATGGCAGAAACATTGGCATAAAGTTAGTTTCGAAGATATTATTAACAGAATTAATTTAAAAAAATGTTGCGAAGAATAACATAGAACTCACACAAACGACTTGGTTGATATATTTTTCCAGTGGACTTACATTGTTCAGTAGCATGAAGGTTAATGTTATGAATTCTCCACTAGTTATGCATGTAAGGGATAATCATGAGTTTATTAATTATTAGTATGCAAACTATATATTTGAAATATAATTATTATTTTTTAAATACACTATTCAGGGGGAATAGATGGAACATTTAACTAAAATGAAAGTTTTCAAAGACAATGAAAGTAGTAAAGTTTTAAAAGTCACTATTACAAATGGTGAAAAAATATTTGTATTAAATGAAATTGAGAATATTACTTCTCTATTATAGAAACTAAGTTTGGTAAATTAAATAATAAGTTAATAATAAAATAACCACAGGAGAGTAAATGAATAAGTTTGTTGAAACTATTAGACTTCATAGAAATGATGAAATAGAGGCATATAAAGATAGAGGTTATTTATTCGGAAAAAATAGAAATAGATATGAGTTTGTAAGAAAAATTAGAATTGATAATGAAGAGGAATATTTTAATTTTCAAGTAAGGGTTGATTTTAAAGAAGTTAGATTCTACTTATTAGGAAATGAGGATAGTACTGTTGAGATAATGGGGTACTTGTATTTTTCTATTTATGAAATCTATAGAATGTTAAAGATAATCTCCTTAGTTGAAGGTGTAGATTTTGTCGTAGATATATTGAATTCGTATTTAAAATCAACAACTTATTTAGAGTTTCAATATGATGATGAGAGATATAAATTTAAAATGCCTAATATTACTGATGTAAATGGTGAGATTGAACTAAGTGATGCTACATTAAGTATCACATATAAAGAGTTATATTTATTAATCTCTTTGATTCAAGAGAAAAGCAATTACTTATTTTCAAAAAGTGAAGATGGGGAGTTGTATCAAGATGGCATCGTGAGATTAATGATTGCACTTTTAAAACAAAACGAGGATAATGATATACTTAAAAATATTGGTTGGAATTATAATTTGTCAGAAGACAAATTTATATTAAATAAAGAATATGTTAGTTCAAAAAATGAACGGGAAAGCAAAAGGTATTATTTGACAAAATTAGAACTTAGTAATATACTACAAATAGAATCCTAGCTTTCGTCTATGACGGAATATATTTGAAATGGTTTTTTGAGCAAGAAGAAATCTCTCCAAGAGAACTTCTTACTCATTCCGCGAGCCTTCGCTCCATGAGCGCAAAGTTCTCTTGAAAACCTTTCTTCCTGCTGTAGGATTCTTTTTTTTTGGAGGAATTAAATTGAAATTTTCATTGAATGATAAAATAATTGTTGATAGGGTTGTTATCTTCTTATGCGGACCATATTTTAGTGGAAAATCAGATGATCGACGAAAGATTATACAAATGCATCTCCATAAAGAGTATCAAGAAAATGTATTGCCATTGATCATTGATGATTTCCTTTCTGAGGAAAACCTAAGTTTATCTACAAATGTACAGCTGTTAGAAGAAATTTTTGCTGCGTTTTCACATCGAACGTATATTTTCTTAGATACTATATCATCTTCATCTGAACTTGGCTTATTTGGGAATAATTCGTTTAACCATGGGATCAAAGTTTTTTTGCCAAAAGTATCAGATATTCATGATAAAGAAAATGTAGGCTATTTTGTTCGTAATGTAATTTTAGGGCATGATAGAGAACGAATACAAAAAATATATTATCGACCTAAAATCACTAGGCATCCAATTTCAAGTGATTTTGTTAAAGAAAGATACGGATTTATTAATAATAAAGTTCCTGAGGTTATTATCCAATCAATAAAAGAAGACAATATTCTAGAAGCTATTAAAGAAAGCGACTTAGTAATTTATAATTCCAATGAAATTCCAGATGATATATATAAAATTAACTATCAAATAATTGATAATAAGCTTAACATTCAAGTATCTGTAAAGTTGTTATTTTATATAACTGTTGCTTTGGTATATTCTGAATTTAAAACTGAACTAGCAAATAAATCGAAGAGCATGTTTACAGAGAAAGATACAATTGATTTTTTAGAGACAATAAAGTTTACCCTTTCTACTTATATTAAAGACAAAGTTCATCAAAATTTTGGAAAAATTAATTCTTACAATATTCAAACAAAAATAAATCGCCCAATTAATCAAATTATTCATCATATTCTTGAATTTATATATGTATATCATACAAAATCAAGTAGATATCATGGATATAATTTAATTAAGAGTGAGAAATCTATTCTTAAGAACATAGATAGTCTCAATATGCTTCCAAGCTTCATAGAAATGTTTGACATAAATGAGCATGACTACCAACTAGTTGAATCGGTCTATAATAATCCGGATAAATATTGCGTAACATCAACAATCAGAAAAGAAAATAAGAAAAGAGAAATTGTGAAATATGTTGAATCAGAAGATGGTGAAGAACTGAGAACATTACACAAAAAAATGGTAAATAAACTTATAGAAAATTATGAATTTTCAAGTGCTTCATTTGCATATAAAAAGGGAACTTCAACTTTTGACTGTGTAAAAAAACATAAAGATAATATATCGTTTGTAAAATTGGATATAACAAAATATTTTAATTCTATAAGACTTGATAATTTGATAAACAGATTGAAAAAAGAGTTTAATATTCTTGGTGAGGTAAAAGATTCTGATAGAATGCTTTTTGAAACTTTTTTCTACAAAGGTAAACTTCCTTTAGGTTTAGTTTCGTCTCCAATTTTATCTGATATATATTTACGTGATTTTGATGACACAATTATAAAAAAACTAGACGATTTAGATTCAGGTCTTGTATTTACTAGATATGCGGATGATATGTTAATTTCTAAAAAAGATATAATATCCGAGGAGCTTAGACAACAAATCGTTGAATTAATTATTAATGAGTTAATTCAATATCAACTTGAATTAAACAAAAGTAAGACAAAGTCATTCACACTTAGTAAACAAGGAGATCATTTCAGATTTCTTGGTATTAACATAGTGAAAACTACAGATTTAAACAAGCTCACGGTTGGAAAGAAATTCATCTATGAGACTGCTAAATTATTCCTTGATTATTTAAGTAAAAAAGATGCAGGTGTTAATCAAGAATCCAAGTATTATACTGAGAAAATTATATCGGGAAGAATTAGTTACATTATTCAGATTGAAGGAACGAGCGGTTTTAATTTGTTAATTAACAGAATAAGAAAATCTACTGATATGAAATTTAAGTATTTAGACAATAAAATTATTTTTGATTAGGCTAGAAATGTGGGTAATTTAGAATATGTAAATGTAAACTGTCAACATTAAGCCAGACAATTTTTTTAAGGGTATTTTCTTTAAATTTAACTGGTGTCAAATAGTCTAATGATGAGTGAATTCTACAATTATTAACCAATTCACATAATCTTCTAATTTGAGATTTAATTCTTCAATACTATCAAATAGATCTTTTTCATTAGGTACACTCCCAGGCAACTTTTCGGAAGTACAGATTGTTTTTTTATTAAACACCAGTCATAAGAAAACTTCTGTACTTCATATTCCTTGAACTTCCAAATTGTTGCCTGTAACTATTAAATGAAGTTGGAAGTTCGTTATCTTTTTAAATGGTATTGTCAATCGAAAATTGATACAATCAATCCGTTGAAAAACGGACCAAATATTCCGGTATTTTTAACCACGCAATAGTGTCTTTGTAATGTGAGATTTTCTCTAATGATACATCAAGAATGTGTGCTTGATGGGCCAATCGTTCAACCAGTGCGCCAGTCAGCATGGTATCATTGAAGACTTCATTTTAACGATCAAATGTTAGGGTGGATATTATGAAAATAAAAGGATTTATAAAGTATAGTACTCCTACAACGAAGGTTGATTTTATAATCATTATTACAAGTTTCGTTCTAAGTGTGATGATTTTTACTAAGTTCGATGTGAATAATGGACCTGCTTATTCTACAGGAATAGGATTTTTCATGATGTTATTAATCAAGTACATAAAATTTAATAAGGAATAATAGTTAGTAAAATCATTAAGGAAAAGTTCAGTATTATATAAGATAAAACAAACTTTGTCATTAGACTAACACATACTCATAGCATCTATTTATCAATTTGAGGTATGAACAATGAATAAATCAAATAGAATTATCTCTATTTTATTACTAATAATAGTGACAATATTATATATAATGGCAGATACACTTAATTCAAGTTGGCCAAGAGTAATTATTTCAGTCATGGCATATACGATGTTTGTTTGGATTCGAATTACAAGATGGTGGAATATTGTTTTTGATGTACTGATTGTTGGATTGATTCTCGTATATATTTTATTATTTGATAGTATTTCTAACGATATGAGATTTACTCTTTTTATTCTGTTTGCGATAGTTAGTGGGTTATATTTATTAGTTATTGCAATTGCAAAAAGTAAGGGCTATCCATTAACTAAAGAAGACAATCAAAATGGCTATAAAAGAGATTATACTCAGAAGAGCACAATTGATGAAAAAGATCGAACAAAACGCGTTGAAAACTTGAAAAATAAAAATTACATAATTAGCGCAAGTGATCCCGAATATCAAGATATGAAAAATAATAGAGAAAAATCGGACAGATAAAAAGAAATGATCAAACAAGATGAATATTATTTTTTTCTCGGATAGCAATTCTAATTGGAACACGTATAATCTCAATTTCTCAAATATAAATTTGCTTCAACATGTTTGTTTTTTTGTTTGAAAGGAGAGCAGTTTATGGCAAGGATTACAGGTTTAGGTGGAGTATTTTTAAAATCAACCGGAGAGCATAAAAAATTGTTGGATTGGTATAGAGATACGCTTGGTCTTGATGTGTCTGAATATGGTATAAATTTCTTGTATCCAAACCAATTTACCCTCATCACGTATGATGACAGAGAAAATGCAAAAACAACACTCAATTTTACAGTAGACAATCTTGAAGAATTTATGGAAACTTTGGTAAATAAAAGTGTCAAAGTAATCCAGGAAATTAAGACTTATGAGTATGGTAGATTTGCTCAAATTGAAGATGTATTAGGTAATGTAGTTGAGCTATGGGAACCTTATGAGGAAGCATATAAAGAAATGGTAAATAAGGAATTAGAAGCATCCAGTACTGAAATCCCGTGATTGATGCGTTTTCAGCAGATATACTATTTTTGCTACTGAATTTTGTCTGACAGTTTTCTCTTGTAATAAATTGAATTTGTGGGGTAATAAGATATGAATGGTGGAATTGCTATTTTCGGTTTGAATGGAGGTGGGAAGTCGACTCTAAGTCATGCGTTAGCTAAACAAATAGATTATTTTGTGATGGATGTGGAAGATTATTATTTTCCTGATCAAAGAGAATCAAGGATCTGGGCTCTAGAAAATACTAGGCTAAATGATACAGAGCATATAGCCAAACTACCTTTTTCTAATCCCAGAACAAAGAGTGAAGTAGAATATGCAATTATGGAAGATATAAGGATTCATCCTAAGTTTGTTGTTTCAGGGGTTACGATGAATTGGAGTGATGAAATTCTCTCTCATATTGATATTGCATTTTGGGTTCAGACGCCACTTGAAGAAAGATTGAAAAGAATTCAAGCTAGGGAAGAAAAAAGGTTTGGAGCAAGAGTTCTTGATGGTGGCGATATGTTTGAACAGCAAATGGAATTCCGCAAAGTAGTAAAAGCTCGCGATTTAAAAGTAGTTGAAGAAAGTGTAATGAAACTTGTTTGTCCGGTTATAGTTATAGATGGAACATTACCAGTGAAACACAATCTGGAGAAAATTATAGAAGCTATAAAAATGCGTAGATAACGAAGCAGATAGTTAGATATTCTGAAGCCAATTAATTTTTTAGTTGGGATAATATGAATTCATTAAAAAAATAATTCTAGGAGGCTCCATGGAAAAAGTAAATGCAAGAGCACTTTCACTACAAAGCTACATGAGATTATTTCCATACCTTGGTATTTTCGGTTGCATCTTCAACTGGATATTACTACTATTTTCATTTACCCCATTTTTTAACTTAAATCTTTTCCTAGGCAGAGGATATTTACCAAGAGGCTGGATCATACTATTTTATGGTTTGATTATGCCTGTGTTTACGATCATTAGCTCACAAGTATCTTCATTTATCAGCTATTGGCCTTATCGACTAATCTCTAAGATTTTCAAACATAGCACTATAACTTACATACCACTTGAAGCAAATGAAGGTTATAATAGCTTTAGTGTAGCCAATCAAAATGAAGTTAAGAGAGAAAACCAACAGAAGAACGCTTTTGAAGAACGAGAAAGAACGAAACAAATTGACAATTTGAAGAGCAAGAATTATCTAATCAGCGCAAATGACCCTAAATATCAAGAAATGAAAAATAATAGAGATTAGCTAGAGTTATTAAATAGAGTAATTAACCATGAGAGGAGTATCAATATGGATCAACTATCAATCACGGATAAAAAAATCATCAGAAAAGCCACTTTATCCCTCAGTGTTGATGAAGTTTGGAAACTTTGGTCAACAAACGAAGGCACTCAGAAATTGTTTGGAACAGAAACACTTATTGAGATGACGCCATTTGGTAAATATGAAATCTATTTTGATTCCACTGCACCAGAGGGACTGAGAGGCAGTGAGACTTGCCAAGTGTTATCGTTTATTCCTCATGAGATGCTCTCATTTACTTGGAACGCACCGCCTATTCATGAAGAGATTCGTAATCATGCGTATAAAACATGGGTCGTAATCAATATGAAACCACTTAAGGAGCAATCAACAGAAGTGGAGCTAATTCATCTCGGTTGGCCTGAAGGTGAAAAATGGGATGCTGTATATTCCTATTTTGAGCGTGCTTGGTCAAGTGTATTTGAGTGGATGAAGAAAATCTAAGCTAGATTTTAACCATTTGCAACCAAAAGTTGCGAAAGTTCAACCTATGATTGGTGGATGTATTTGCCAAGCGGCATATGATGGTTATATACTAAGTTGGAGGTGCCATTATGACATTTGGTGAAAAGTTACAGTTGTTGAGAAAAGAGAAATCTATATCACAAGAACAATTTGCAGAGGTTATGAACGTATCCAGACAGGCCGTCTCAAAGTGGGAGCTCAATCAATCCTATCCTGAGATGGATAAACTCATCGAAGTCTCTAAGTACTTTGAGGTTTCTCTAGATTATCTGATGAAAGATGAGAGGGTTGATTCCAACATCGTGAAGCATAATCCAGATGAGGAGACCCATAATAAAAGCGCAAGCAATAACAATAGTAATAGCTTCACTGAAATTTACAAAGTGATCCTTTTAACGGCACTTGCTATTGGATTAACGTCCATCCGTTTTTTTATCTTGGGGGATTTCAAAGTAGGTTTGATAATGATAACAATATCGTGTATTTTTATAGTCGGATTCTACATGACTAAAGGTAATAAAAGAACCCAGTAATTATATTGGGTACTTAATTTAATAAGAGTTTTAAGTATTAAGTACAAAAAGAAATAAATTTAAAGAGGGCGCATATGACTAATCACTCATTACAAAATATAATCATCTTACCCATGAAAGCAGATACGACAAGCCACATCAACAGTTTTGACAGTGAATTCACGGTATATGGCTATCTTGATTTGCAAATTAATGAAGGCACGATCTCATATAAGCTCATCAAATCCGAGCCATGGCAGAAAAAATATGAAGAGCAAGAAATTGATGTTTCAAAGTATGTTGATTCTGAAAAGCGCATCGTATTTTTCGCATATAAGGATGGTGAAGTTGTAGGTCAAATCATACTCAAGGAAAACTGGAACAAGTATGGTTTTATAGAAGATATTCGCATCAAAATACAGTACAAAGGATGTGGCATCGGAAAAGCATTGATGGACAAAGCGAAAGAGTGGGCGACTGAAAAAGGTTTAGGTGGATTAACACTGGAAACTCAAAACATCAACGTTGATGCTTGCCTGTTTTATGAAAAGTGCGGTTTCATCATCGGCGGAATGGACCATTGTTTTTACAAACAATTTCCTACCGTACAAAACGAGGTCGCACTTTATTGGTATTGGCTAAGTGATGTAGTTTAATTGTAATTACTTCACTACAGCGCCTTCAAAATCCCAATAAGCCCATGCTTCGACGCATCATAAGGCGTATCCACATGGACACTAAAGAGTGTTTTAAAACCGACACTGTGCCAAAACTTAAGCCCAGTCCAGTTCTTAAGACTTACGCCGATGCCCATAAATTTTAGGTGATAATCAGATGCAAGTAGCGTAAGCGCCTCGATAGCAGTCTTACCAAACCCATGCCGTCTATCATCTGCATCTATGACAAACATCCCGATCCACAAAGTATCTTCATCAGGATAACCATGATAGAGCTCGGTATACCCTATTGGGCGATCTAGCATAACGGATTCGATAATAAGGGTAACTTGCTGATCCACAGTAGCAGTGGGGATGGGCGGTAGGTCTGTCCCTTCTATACTCGCGAGATAACCTTCTTCAGTAAAGGGTTCACCTTCGGTGAGCTCTTTTTGCGTCCAGCTTTTTGAGATGTGCCTTAGTGTGTCGATATCATCATGCGTCGCCCTGCGAAAGCGAAGCGTCTCAGTGATAGTTGGCTTCTGCTTTAAATGCGGGATGAAATCTTCTAACCTTTCCATAAGTCCTCCAATTATATGATCCAGTATGACATGCCATCTTTGGACCTAGCCATAAACCTATATTCGATAAGGTAGCGTCTGATGGTGGCGAAATCGGTGTAGATTTCCTTTAGATGTTCATTGACTTCCATCTCTGTATAAGTCCGCCCAGGGGTGAAGCTTTCGGCGATTTTCTTTAAGATGACGAGCTTTTTCTTCTCTTTTGATGAGAACACCTTTAGCTTAAGCGGCTCTAGTGATACAAACAGGTTTTTAAGGATCTTTTCCTGTTCATCCTCAGTAGTCACATAGCGATCATCCACCATGGTGGCGTGCGCGTGCACCGGCACAAATGACTGTGGCTCTAGAAAAGTCAGATCATACAGAGCGATAAACACCTTGGCTTGGCGCGCCTTTTCCTTCATGGTAAACCTAAAATGCCTAACGGTACTTGGCGATATGCTAAGCTGTTCAGCCACTTCTTTATCAGCCATACCAGATTGGATGCTCATGAGCATCTTCTTCTGATGATCTGTCAGACCAGTGACTTTCTTATCAAGCCCCAGTAGATAGTGATGTACACTTACATGTTTTTCTCTGATGTGATGCTGCATCATGCCCTCGGCATCAAAGAATCGTTCGTCCAGTTTGAAAATCTCATGCTTTTCATAAGTCTGATCACAGATCAGGCAGTGAAACGTCTCGGTCTCAGCGTCATAAGTATAGCCTTTTTTTAACTGTTCTATATCATAAGTTATAAAATCCATCATTTCCTCCTTATAAAACAAAGTCACTCCTTCTAAACCCAACTCATCGATTTGATACGTTCATGTGGTGACACCTTCATTATATAAAAAACAAAACCTAGCGTCAATGAAAAAACGAGCAAATATGATTAAAATAATAAACGATATAATTATTTGTTTGCTAATTATATAAACTATAGTTGTATATGTTTGATTTTATATTTGAGCAGTACACCGCAAAAATCGCTCCCCCATAGGCTAATCCATCAAAGTATGATATAATTCTTGCTTAAAGACACAAATTAACTGTGGTAAAACTGTGCACATATGGTGCGTAGATTATTGATGAAAGTCCATGAAGAAAAGAGAAGATATGAATAAGATGAAGTTTGCAGAATTGGGACTAGAAGAGACGCTTCTAAAGTCCATAGAATTACTTGGGTATCAGTATCCGACGATGGTACAAGCAAGGGTGATTCCTAAGTTACTTAAAAACCAAGATTTAGTCATCAAATCACAAACGGGAAGTGGCAAGACGGCTGCGTTTGGGATTCCTATATTGCATCAAGTGAACTGGGAGGACAACGCGCCTCAAGTGCTTGTACTTACACCGACACGTGAGCTTGCGGAGCAAGTAAAAGAAGAACTGTTTAACATCGGTAGATTTAAACGCATGAAGGTCGTAGCTGTCTACGGTAAGACACCGATTAGATCACAGATCAAGACATTAAAAGAAAAGGTACATGTTGTGGTAGGAACACCTGGACGTGTACAAGATCATATTGATAGAGGGACGCTTAACCTTTCTAACATCAAGTACTTTGTACTGGATGAAGCAGATGAGATGCTGAACATGGGCTTTGTTGAGCAGATCGAAGACATCATCAGAGAACTGCCAAAAGATCACGTGACCACACTTTTATCAGCAACCATGCCTGAGAAAATCGCTGGTATCTGTGAGCGCTACATGAAAGATCCCGTGTTTATCGAGATGGAACAAGACGTGAAAAAACCTATGATTGATCAGTCGATCTACGAGGTGACAAAAGGTCAGAAGTTAAGCTTACTCTTTGACATCACTACGATCGTGAACCCAGACACTTGCATCATTTTCTGTAACACGAGAAACGAAGTGGATACAGTAAGTGATGCGCTAAGAGCGAAAGGGTATCCAAGTGATAAACTACATGGTGGTATGGAGCAAGATGACCGTACCAAAGTGATGAACCGCTTTAGAAAAGGCCAGTTTAGATACCTTGTCGCAACAGATGTCGCTGCAAGAGGCATCGATATCGACAACATCTCACTGGTGGTGAATTACGAGTTACCTGAAGAACCTGAGATCTATGTCCACCGTATTGGAAGAACTGGTCGTAAGGGCGATGAAGGCTTGGCGATAGCGTTTGTATCACCTAGCGAAACTGGACTTTTAAAGTCCATAGAATCCTTAATAGAGGAAAAAATCACTTTAAAAACGCCTCCGACAAGTGCTCAGGTGTTGGCACAAAAGCCACATTTAGAGGAAAAACTTGACCGTGAGCACGTGGTGAAAGAAGACAAAAGCGCTGCGCTAGATGCGGGGATCCTCAAGCTACACATCAACGCAGGGAAGAAAACCAAGATGCGTGCAGGTGATGTGGTAGGGGCGATCTGTAGCATAGAGGGCATGACGGCTGACGATATCGGGATCATCAATATTGTAGATGTATCGACGTTTGTAGAGATACTCAACCACAAAGGTGAAGGTGTGTACAAGACGCTACAAAATACCATGATCAAAGGGCGCCTGAGAAAAGTGAGCAAGGCAAACGAATAGGCAAGCAAAAACATATTATAGATAAGAAGGTATATTCATGAGTTCAGGAAAAAACAGAAGCGATGTCAAACCCGGTTTAAGGGTCAAAATCATCCTAAAAAAAGATCAAAGAACAGGCACTTTAACAGAAGGTGTGGTCAAAGATCTGCTCACCAATTCGTCTACTCACCCACATGGCATCAAAGTTAGACTTGAAGATGGTCAAGTAGGCAGGGTGCAGCAAATTTTATAAAATGTGAGGCGCTGTAGGGTTACGATAGAGTATGTTGACCCTACAGCGTTTTTTATCTAAGATAATTTTTAAGTTGACAAAAGTATAGTGAGAAAATAAGATATTGTGTAATACTTAAAATCACTTAACGATATCAAAAGAGATAACCTAAAAAAAATAACTATTTAAACGCATATAAAAGATTCGACCTATAAATATAAGGTATATATACCTATAGACCACTACCTTAAGTAACACATACATACCGTAAGAGGTAAAGAAAGGTGGTTTATATATGAAGTTAAAAGGAAAAATTGTTTTAATTACGGGGTTAATTATCGTCTTGGCGATTGTATTTCAAGGTGGATTCAATATCTTAAAAACCAGCACTTCCATAGAATCAGTTGTGTCCCTGCAATTGATTGATCAATTATCAAACATAGAAGGTCAGATTTTATCTGCAAGTGAAACAATCCAGATTACTAAAGATGCTATCAACGAGAAAAACATCGCTCTTGCAAGATCAATTGCTAAAATGATCCAGATTGATCCTACTATGCTCGAGACGAACAAGATGGTTGCACTTGCTGACCAACTTGGTGTTTCTGAGATCCATGTAACAGATGGAAAAGGCGTGCTACTCTATGGTAACATCACTGGATTTTATGGGTTTGACTTTAACACCTCAGAACAAACATTACCTTTTGTTGATTTGATTGGTAAAAGAGATGCTGCACTTGCGCAAGAGCCATCACCGAGGGGTACTGATAATGTTTTGTTCCAGTATATTGGCGTAGCTAGGATAGACGAACCTGGAGTGGTCCAGATTGGTATAGAACCAACTGCCATCACTGAACTTTTAAACAAGTTAGACATTCAGCATGCACTTGAAAAATTGATTATCGGTGAAGGCGGTTATGGCCTGATCGTGGATTCTTCTGGGGTGATTATCAATCATGCTAACGCTGAGTTTGTGGGGAAACCTAGCTCTGATATCCCTTGGTTAGATAAAACCATGGCAAATGGTGAGAAAATCGAGACAATTACCGATAGCGGTGATTCAGCTTATGCGATATCGAAGAAATATGGTGATTTAACACTAGTTGTGACTTATCCAAGAAGTCAAATTCAAAGTATTGTTAGATCGATCATCATCAACAATGTCGTGATTATTTTTGTAGCGATTGTTTTACTCATCATTATCATACAAACAATTATTGGTAAATGGGTTTCTAAACCACTTGAGAAAATTCAACATAGTATGTCACAAGTGGGTGATGGAAATTTCACTGTAGCGATAGATTATCACTCTAAAGATGAAATCGGTGCATTATCTGCTGACTTTGAGAAGATGACAGCAAATGTGAAGCGGTTAATCATGGAAACTGCAAATGGTATTCAGTCAGTTGCAAATTCATCAGAGAGAATTAACGAAAACGTCGATGGTCTGATGAACTCAAGTAACGAAGTAACAAAGGCGATTGAAGAAATCGCACATGGTTCTACTGAGATGGCTTCTAATGTCAACGATAGGTTGATAACGGGCCAATCACTTGGCACTAGTATAAACCAGATTTTTGAAAAGCTAAATGAAGTTAAAACCGTTTCTGATGAGATGGTAACTAATAATCAGAACGGTAGAGATAAAATTATGAATTTGAAAGATGTTTTCCAAGAGACCGTTAAAAACACTGGTGAAGTTGCTGATAACGTAGGCACGTTAACCACGAGCTCTAAGGAAATTGAAAACATCGTAGATACCATTAGAGGCATCTCTGAACAGACGAACCTCCTAGCACTTAATGCTTCAATCGAAGCCGCACGTGCAGGTGAAGCTGGAAGAGGCTTTGCAGTTGTTGCAGATGAGATTAGAAAATTAGCAGAACAGTCATCTAAGTCTGCTCAAGAGATCAATAGTATCATCGCGAAGATCGTATCTGTAGTAGACAATACGAGCAAAACAGTTGATATGACGCAAAGTTCAGTTAGAACTGCGCAACTAAACTTAGATGAAACTGTGGTAGTATTTGATAACATTGACGGAAGCGTTAACAATGTCGGCAGTATCATCCGTGTGTTTATAGAAGAAACTAGGCAAATTGAGACACTTAAAAACGATTTGATTGCTTCTCTAGAATCCATGGCGGCTATTAGTGAGCAGTCAGCTGCTTCAACTGAAGAGATCAACGCTTCAACTGAAGAACAGTATTCTCGTGTAACAGAGATTGGACAAGCGATTGAAACCTTAAACGAAGAAATCAGTAAACTATCTGATGAGATGGGACGTTTTAAAGTTTAAATGTTTTACCTATAGTATTTATAGCCAAACCCCAGGTCTTTTTCCTGGGGTTTTGTTATTATGCTATTTGTAGTATAATCTGATAAAACAGATTAGCAATTTATGATGAAACTAAATATGGACTAGGAGGCTTTATATGACAAGAAACGAAGCATGGGAACTTTTAACCGAATTCAACGATGACCCGTTTCACCTTGAACATGCTCAGATTGTTGAAGAGACGATGAAGTATTTCGCTAGAAAATTGGGTTATGGAGAAGATGAGGATTTTTGGGGAACAGTAGGCTTATTGCATGATCTTGATTTTGGTAAGTTTCCCGATCAACACTGTATCAAGTCACAAGAGATTATGAGAGAAAGAGGACTTGATGAACGCCTCATCCGTGCCACTGCCAGTCATGGTTATGGCATCTGTGTAGACATCAAACCAGAACATCAGATGGAGAAAGTACTCTATGCAGTAGATGAACTTACTGGACTGATTGGCGCTGCAGTGATTATGAGACCCTCAAAGAGTGTTCAAGATTTAGAGCTTAAATCAGTGATGAAAAAATTTAAAAGTAAATCCTTTGCAGCAGGTTGTTCAAGGGATGTTATCGAAAATGGTGCAAACATGTTAGGCTGGGAACTTAACGACTTAGTTCAGCAGACCTTAGATGCGCTTAAGACATTTAGACCATAATTTGTATTGTTAACCCTAAGTGAAAACTTAGGGTTTTTTAATTCAAAGTTTTGAACAATTGTTCACTATGAAAGTACTAAATAAATTTGTATAATTGGAGTTGTTGAAAAGATGGAAAATAGTATGAAAGAAAGTTATTAATTATGAGAAATTTAGGCACGTTAATTAAAAAAATTCGTACAGACAAACAGATGTCGGTTAAAGCATTAGCTGAGAATATATGTTCTGAGAAGTTTATTTACCTTATAGAAAAAGGTGAGAGAAACCCTTCAGTCTCGGTATTGTCTAAAATTGGTTATAAATTGGATTTGGATTTATATGAGTATTTGCCGTATATATCTTGCGAAAACCCTGATTTTGCAAAAAAAGTGATTGATCAATTCGAAGTATTTCGGTTTAATAAAGAGCTTGAAAAATTATATCAACTAACTAACTTTGTAAAAGATGATCCAAATTTTCAAACGAAGACATGGTCTGGAGAAATAGATTTCAATTTTGCAATATATGAACTCTTCAAAACCCATGACTATGACAGCACATTTTTTTTCATAAAAAGGGGGATTGAAAAGCTAGATGGAAAATTGGATCAATTTGACAAAATTGAGCTGTTTTCATTACCATTGACTAAACTTTATAATTTATTGATGCTTTATTATTATAATACTCAAAAAAACGAAAAAGGTGATCAATTACTAGCCGCATTATATAATGAAGTACATAAAAAAAGAAAAATAAATGCTTTTAAAGAAATCTATATTTCAATCGCCATAAATTATTTTTATAGTTTTATAGAACAAAAGGAACTTATTGAATTAGAGAAAGCCTTACTTGAATTTAAAGCTTTTCAGCTAAAATGTAATAAACTTAGTAGAATATATATAACCTATTTTTTATTAGCAAAGTTTTACTTTATTAAAGGGGACAACGTAGCAAAAAATCATTTTATTGATTTATTTCTCGTTTTTGGAAAAATTATTGATTCTCAAAAAGATTATCAAGATTTAAAAAAAATTGATTTTATACAAGATTATATTAATAGTAAATATGCATGAGATGAAACAAAGAGCTAGATTAGTGAATGTAGTTTGGATAACACATTAGAATGGGTGATAAAATGGAATTCTCAGATGAGGAAAAGCACGAGATGCTAAGGGCTTTTACAAATCTCTTGAAAGATGCTAATGGTAAAGGTCCCAAAAATATTTATATTAAGTATTTGAAGCATGAAGTCCATATAGTAATGCAAGGCGTTGTATCAGATTTTGAAAAGCATCTCATTAAAAATTTTGGTAATGAAGCGATTAAAGTGTTCACTGACTTTTATGAAAGAGATTCTTTTCATTCGGAAATAAGGTTCTTAGAAATTCTAAATCATAAGTATAAGTTTAAATTTTACAAATTAGATTCAGATTTTGAGAATGATCTATTCGTATATAAGATGAAAATAATATAAGTAAAAGTTAATATCAATTTAATAATCCGATGGTTGGTTGGACAAAAAAAGAGAAGTTAAGCTTGGCTTTTATGTAGAACTGGTCTTAAAAACAATACGTTTTTAGGGGCGGTTTTTCTTTTTTTGGATTTCAACTAAAGGATTAAAAATATATAAGAGATGAAGGGGAGGAAAGGATGCGTTTTTTTTTGAATTTGAAGACGGGGACAAAGATTTTAACAGGTTTTATAATTGTTGCTGTGGTTACAGGAATTGTAGGGGGAGTGGGAATGTTTCTAACCAGCTCGATTGATAATTATCTTAAATTAATTTACAACGAGAGGATGCTACCTAATGCCATTCTTGGAAAAATACAAGTGCACCAAGCAGAAGCGAAATTTGAAATGAATGACCTTTTATATAAATCTCAACTTGGAAATGTGGGCGATATAGTAGAAGGTATAAAGGCAAATTTAAGCCTTATTTCTAAAGATAACGATGCACTTTTAACTGAACTTGAGAAACGGGAAATAGTGGCTGAAGAAAGAACATTGATTGATGCGTTTAAAGCTTCTAACACGGAGTATCGGAAGTTGAGAGATGAAATTATAAAATTAGTTGAAGAAGGTCAATATTCAGAAGCTTTAAAACGTAACGAAGTTGCAGCATCGCTTCGTATGGAAACTGAAGTGACTTTGGCTTCAATTAAAGACTTAAATAATAATTTAGCAGATCAACTTATGAAAAATAGTGATTCATATATGAACGCAGGAAGAATAATTACCATTATTTTAACTTCATTTAGTATTTTGCTGGCTCTCTTGATTGGTGTACTTATTACCCAAAGCATCGTAAATGGTTTAGAGGCAAGTGTTAAGCAAGCTGAGTACTTAGCTGGAGGTGATTTTTCCAATGCACTAGATGCAAAATTTGTAACTAGAAAAGATGAAATCGGAAAACTTAGTCAAGCCTTTGAAGGTATGGTTGATAAACTAAAAGGGCTACTCATCGTTATCGGTAGTAACAGTGGTGAAGTAAGTTCTTCAAGTGAAGAGTTAAGTGCAACAGTAGAAGAGATTAACGCACAAGTTCAAAATGTTAACACTGGAACGCAAGAAATTGCCGCTGGTATGGAAGAGACATCTGCAGCGATTGAGCAAATTAGTTCATCTGGCTATTTGATACTTAATATTGCAAATGCATTGTTAAGTGAAGCAAATCTAGGTAACGATAATGCAAAAGAGATTGCAAAGCGTGCTGAGAATATGAAGCAAGGTGCGGTTCAATCTAAAAAGGAAGCAAATGATATATACCTTAAGCGACAAGCTCAGATTAAGCAGTCCATTGAAAAAGGAAAAGTGGTTGGTGAGATCAAGGTCATGTCAGATTCTATTCAAAAGATATCAGAACAAATTAACCTTCTAGCATTAAACGCAGCGATTGAAGCGGCAAGAGCAGGGGAACATGGTAGAGGATTTGCCGTTGTTGCAGATGAAGTTAGGAAACTGGCTGAAGCGTCGACACAGACCGTTGAACAAATCAATGGTATGGTTGGAGAAGTAAATATTGCTTTTGATGAGCTTTCTTTGAATTCACAGGGCTTACTAGAATTTATAGATAACAAAGTAATTGCTGACTATGACACTTTGGTAAAAACAGGTGAACAGTACCTTGAAGATTCGGAATATGTCAAAAATGCGATGTCAAAGTTTAATGGTCGTGCTACAGAAATCAATGATTCAATTACGCAAGTCAATGAAGCAATAGAAAATGTGGCGAGCGCTATACAAGAAGCAACTGCTAGCAGTTTAGAGATCTCAAATAACATCGAAGAAGTAACCAAAGCTATAGATGAAGTGTCAAAAGTTGCTGTATCACAAGCAGAACTTTCAGAAGATCTCAATCTAAATATCAGTAAATTTAAAATGTAGTCGTAGTAAAGACTAATTTATTATATAATCATAGCAATAAGATCATGAAAGGTGACAGCATGAAAGAGATTAACCTATTTGAAAATTTGAAAGATGATGCTTTTAAGATATTTAACGAGTTTATTGAAATCAATCCTATTGGATCAATCGTTTTAAATGAACATTATGAAATTGTTTACATTAACGAGAAGATGAGAAGGTATTTTGATGGAAACTTAAATCTTGCAAAGGACCTCTTTGGTAACATCTTTAGATGTAGTCAAGTTGAAGGGACTAACTCAAACTGCGGCACGATTAGACAGTGCAAAAACTGCAATTTAAGAAATAACGTAATGGAGAGTATGGAAAAGAAGACCGTTATCCGCAATATACTTTGGAGTAATAATTTTACAGTGGATAATGAAATTGTACTTAAGTGGTTTGATATCACTTTAGTACCTATGAAAATTGGAGAAAAACAGTTCTTATGGGCATCTATGATAGACCTCACTGAACTGATGAATTACAAAATAGAATATGAGATGACTCATATACTGACTGATGAAGAGAGAACGCAGGAAAAAAACAAGTTCCATGATGCGGTGATGAACTGTATAAAAACCAATTGTCATAGTGGCGGCACAGCATATTTAGTACTGATTGATTTAAAGATAGTAAGTTCAATTCAAGAAAAGTTTGGTTCGCTATGGAAAAATGATTATGTGGCTTCTGTGTATCAGTACATCAAGGAATTATTGAGTTCGGAAGAACTGATTTGTCATTATTCAGGAGATCAATTTTTATTGTTTTTACCTTGCAAAGGGTATGATACTTTAAGAAAAATTGTAACAGCAGTCAATGACTATAAAAGTAAGATTTTCAATGAAGAGGACCGGATTGTAACGCGTACCATCAAAGCAGAGGTTGTTACTGATTATGTAACAAATGTCGTGAATGAAGATAAGCTACATCTTGAATATTTCAAAGCAATCTCTAAACTTGAACAACTTGAAGAAAACAGTGTATATGAAGTGACAGTGTAAAAGAAGTCTTAAAATTTGTGATGTGATTGAATCCTTTATCTTTCCCAGATCAATAAAAAATAGAGTGAATACAGCTGAATACTAAGTTCAGTTTGTAATCACTCTTTTTTTATAATGGTCGTTATTTAGGAAGAAAAAAACATCATTTAGGAAGATTCAGTCAAGTTCTTGATCAACTAGCTTATAATATGACTACTAGTTATCTTCCCACGTATACAGGGATGTCTTCTTGTCCAGCGACATAAAATGTATTGGCAGCTGTAGATTGAGTAATCGTGCCAAGTGTGATAGCTGCAAGTGCTACTAATGTTAGTACCCCTACTAATTTCGACTTCATGATAACCTCCTTGGAATTTACTTTCAAATAGGTTACAATGATAACGAAGTCAAAAACTGCTAATGCATTAGGAGTGTTATGAACCTTATAGAATTCGGTAAAAAAGCATACGAAATCAGAGAAATTTGTGGGTTTACTAGAGAAGAAGTGAAAACACACACTGGGATATCTGTTGAGACGCTAAGACGCCTTGAAAGAGGTATACCAGAGCCAAAGCTTTCTACTCTTGAAAAACTTTCAAATCTGTATCGTTTTGATTTGCTGGAGCTTTTTTCTAGCAATAGGAACCCGTTGTCATTGTTCTCAGAGTCACTAATTGGGCAGGTCAACGAAAAACTAAATACTTTGGATTATGAGGGCCTGATAAACGTCATCAACCATGCATTTGATGAAGTGGCTAATTTGGACCCTGATGAACAGGCGAACCATGATTACTATTCGCAGTTTCTCTTGGCTTTTAAAGGACTTCGGTTAAAAGAAACCAGAGATTTGCCGGCGAATGTGATGAATGTGGAGAACATCTTGCTCGCACTAGCGCAAGGCCAAGCACAGATGCTAAGCACGCCATATCTTTATCCTTTTGAAGTCTCTGTGGCGATTTATTTAGCATCAATCTATAGACGTAAAAAAGAGCCAGAAAAGTCGATTCGATTTTGTGATGATTTGTTGAAGAAACTAGATGCATATCCAACACATAGCGATAGAACGACGGATCAAATCGGCGCTTTGTATCAAGCTATAGCTTACGCTTACCATATTTTAGATGCGCACGAAAAGGTGGTTGAAACCATTGACAAAGCACTCATGGACCGTCGACTAGCGTTTACGAACACGCTTTTTACGGATATGTTGATGAGAAAGGCTATCGCTTTTCACAACATGGGAAAAAGAGAAAGCTACGATCTCTTCACAGTAGCGATTCTCAATTCGCAAGGAGAGCGGCGTAAAGCCATCATTGATGTCGTGAAGCACCAGTATAAAATCGACCATCATATTGACGAGTAAATGCTAGTGAATTAGGAAAAACTAATTCATTAGCATTTTTTAATTTGATAGATAAGTTATGATGTGTTTATCAAATTGAGAGGAGGCGTTTTTATGGTGTTTGGAGTTGAACAAAGCGACCTTGAAAGATTGATAGAAATAGCAAGAAAGCATGATATAGCAAATACAAAGACCAATACAAGTCCAGCGCTGCACATATATGATGAGTATAAACTTTTGACAGGACGTGAAGTGGAATTACCACATGGGAAACTACTATTTGACTGTATGAGACGTTTTAACTACGAACAGATTCAGACGATTCAAACCATCGTTCATCTGGGAAAAGAAAAGGATCATAGCTTTACAGATCCAGAAGATTTATTTGATGACAAGCTAGTTTCTATCAGATGGTCAGGTGACATTGGCACTGAAATCTTGAGATTAATGGCAACTGCTGATATATCTAAAAGTTTAGAAAAGGGACTTAAGCTCTTAAACATAGGGGATAAACAAGACGCATATGAATCATAAAAACGACTACATATTTTAGCGAAAGTTTGGTGAATGAGATGAATGATATATATGAATTTGTAAGTGATAACAAAATTAATGAAAGCAAACTCTTAGAGGAGTTGTCTATTATAGCTGCTAACATTGATATCAAATGCTTTAGATGTAAAGCTGTGAAATCCTTTAAGATAAGTGAGTTACTTAGTTTTGAGGCTATGTATCAATTCGCATTTCCAGAAGCAACCAAAGACAAAAACAACCACATCGATCTAGCGCTGTATATATAGCGATGAAATTCTTGGATTATTAAAGATACATTAGAAATTTGGAGAAATAGAGGATAAATAGACCTTATTGTAGAATAGAATATACAATAAGGTCTATTTACATAGGCACAAGTATATCTATTCTTTAAAGGTATAAAGTGAGGCAACACATGAATTATTATTTATCAAAATTTGAGAGAGATAAGATCTTTGCTACCATGACCCCAGTACAGCAAGCTTACTTGATGGATGAACTCAAACGTGGGAAACGTACAACTTTTGCAAATATTTTGGCAAGGGACAAAGGTGATGTAATCACACCTAAGATGACTTTAGAAGAAGTAGAGGCTTCACTAGGAGAATGGCGTTTGCTGGATTTTATAGATGCTGGTCCAGGCTATAAGCAGATTAAACCTCCTTTTAAGTGTCAGTGCGGCAAAGTTTTAAGGTATCAGTACGTCATTGAACATCAGTCCACAAAGGAAGTACGAAAATTTGGTATCGTGCACTTTGAAGAACATACTGGCTTTCCCCCGCGTACGATCAAAGAAATAACACAAGGATTTGAAAAAATCGATTATGAATTAGATGAAAGCTTAACTAAGTATGCGCAGAATTGGACCCTTCCGTTGGACTTGCCAGATGGCTTTATGCTACCAGATAACATTATCAAACTGATCGGTCTAAGACTACCATTACTGGATCGTCAAGTGGCAAAATTAAGTGTGAAGATTAGAGAATACAAGCTATCGCTTCGTTCCATTAGAAAATCAACGTCATGTTTACCTAAGAATAAAATCACGAAAGAAAAAGTTACAGAAACTTCTCCAAGACTCAAAATCGACGAAACCTTTGTCATGATGATTGAACCTTACTTAAAATCAAAAATAATTAGCGCAAAAGATATCAGTCTAAAAATGTTAGCAGACCTTGGTTACAATGAATCTATGGGTAAAGTTCACCATGATTTATATGTGAACATCATCATCTATATGGATGGACTTTGTGCAAAAGGTGACTATATATGTTTGAGCAAAAATAATGTCAATGCGCGTTATAAAAAAAATAAAATCAGCATATAAAATACGGAGGATACTATGAATCTCGACACAAGTAAAAACGAGAAAAATGAGCCAACGGTTTCTTTTAGATCAGATAACGTGATTATGAATTTTGATGAAAAGGATTGGAATGAAAAGAAGGCAAAAGGATTTATCAGATATGTGTTTTTATTTCCTTTCGTCCTTTTAATCGTTTGGGTGGGATTGAATTTAGTATTTAAAAGAAATGTACTGTTTCTTTCGAATAAAATGATAGTACTGATTACTTTAGTGACGTTACTTTCAAATTTAAGAATGTGGCTTTGGCGAGAATATCAATACAGCCAAAAGTTGAAAAACAAGGCGATCTCTACGCTTAAAGTAGTCGTCTGGGGTTATATTGTTCCTATGATTGTTTTTTTGGCTGTGATTGTTACCTTTGAAGAATTATTTAATGTTTTTTAATGATTTTTAATGATGAGGATCACAGACGACTACATATAATGTAGTTATTGGAGGTCATATGAGTAAGACGTTTTTAGACGAAGAAATTTCAGAGTTGAGTATTGAAGAACTATTAGACAATTCCAATTTACCGGGTCCACGTGCTAATTTAGAGTTACTTCATCAGTTTATGTATTTTGGGACACCTGAACAAGTGGAATCCATTCAAAATTCACATGAGGAGTTTGGTGTAATGTGTGGCGTGGCGAGAACTTGCATGTTGAAAAGGGATCGGCTTCAGGAACTTGTAATCGAGCTAAAAAACTATGCCAATCATTCAAGCTGGAGAGTTAGGGAAGCAGTATGTATCGGTCTTCAAGAAGTTGCTAAAGGTATAGGAACACCACCTGTTCTCGATGCCATCAAACGTTGGTCAAATGGAAACGACTTTGAGAAACGCGCATTTGTTGCGACGCTATGTGAACCAGCGCTTTTAAAAGACAGTCAAACTAATATGAAAATATTAGACGCACTGGGTGAGATCACTAGTGGATTTGAAAGTGTAACTTCTAAACTGGATGTGGGGCAAACTTCACTTCGCAAAGCGTTAGGTTACTGCTGGAGTGTGGCAATAGTATATGAACCAGAATATGGTAAGGAACTTTTCGAAAAAATGATAAAAAACATGCTTTATAAAAGTGATAACAAGCATGTACTTTGGATCATCAAAGAAAATCTGAAGAAGAAAAGATTGATAAAATTAGATGCGCAGTGGGTAGAAAACATGAGTCAGTTATTATAACAAATCAAAAGGAGCAGGGATTTTATAATCCCTGCTCCTTTTGATTTGTTTCTATGGTGATTTTCACAGTAGGATCATCATGAATAATAGATTTTACATAACAATCTTTTAAATCGAGCAATTTATTGGTAGAATTAGAATGCACTTATATAACATTTCCCTTCTTACATATCCCACCCAACATAGACCTTGTCCCATTCCACCCCCTCATGATATAATTATGAAGTTTATAAGATGTCTGTGGTAGGGGTATGGCTGGGATCATCCTCTATGCTTTTCAGATCTATTTTGACTTTTCGGGCTACTCCGATATGGCCATAGGATTGGGAAAGATGTTCGGTTCGATTTTAAAGAGAACTTCAACTACCCCTATATCTCTAAAAGCGCATCTGAGTTCTGGAGAAGGTGGCATATTTCACGGGGTTCCTTCTTTAGAGACTATGTCTATATCCCCTTAGGTGGGAAATTATAGCGAGATTTACGCGATAGATTCCAGACACTATGTAGGTGACCTCTCAGATTTGCTCGTCGAGAAGACATCGACGATGTGTTGTTTGTCAACAATGCCAACACAACGCGTACAAGTAGGTATGCAGAGTTGATTTTAAGCGCTTTTGAATAGGTTTTATTGCACTGAAAAATATTTAAAAAAGTAAATGAAAGCAAGACTAGCAGCAAGATTAGAATCAATGATGAAATCAATATTTGTACAAGGGAGAATTATTATGGAAGGTGTAAAAAGGAGTATAAAAGCAGATACTTTTAATTTCAATGTGAATTTGACGCGGCATAACTTAATTGTATCGACGCTTTTATGGTTGTATTTTTTAACCATCAACAGTTCAAAGGGAAGTTTTTTCTCTGACGAAGGTGGTGTTGGCGTCTTAGGTAGTTTTGTGGAGATCGTTATCAGGTTGGTTGCAGGTTTACCTCTTGTAATTATAGACATGATACCTTTGATTGCAGTTATTATACTTATCGTATTGCATTTTATGGATAAACCAATCAAGAAGGTTTTCTTATCTTTATTGCCACTGATCCTTATCAGTCATTTCCTATATGTAGCGATGTCTATAGTAGGGTTTGTTTACAGTAGTAGTTTTTATTTTGCAGGTTTTTTTCTGTTTATTTTGACGCTTTATATGCTATTGATTAAGGAGAACAAGGCCAGAGCCATGAAGTCCTTTTATAGCAAGTCCTTTGAGATCAAGTTGGTAAAGTACAACTTGAGCATCTTGATTTTTTTAGCCATCATCACTTTGATAGCAGTTTTTACTCCTTTTTTAGGCTATTCAAATGAAGTAGGTGCCTTTTTGGATATGGTAGAGGCTACAGGTAGTCTAAGTGGTGATGTTTCAAAAGTGACGAATTCTTTTAGCTCTGCGGCTTATGAAACGATAGAAAACATCAATAGTAGCCTGGTGATGATGAAGCTTCCTTTTTTGATCCTGTCGTTTTTAGCCATATACCGGGCCTTAAAGAACAAAAACCAGGTGTTTATGTTGCCACTTTCTTTGCTGGTCATGGGCATGATTACTTTTATAGGATTGCCTTTGGGTTTAGAAAAGTTAAAGATAGATGAAGTTTTCACGGTAAGTTCAGTTATCAAGTGGATCGGTTACTTGATGTTCATGTGGATGTTGTTTGAGATGGTCTTTGTCAGAGAAGTACAAAAATACGTAAAAGCGTATGGAAAAAAAGGTGTGGAGAGGCTCGGTAATTTTGCTGTCTTGAGTGAAAAATCGAGGTTCACAAGTCAAGCGATCATGAGACAATTTTCAAAGATTCCTTTCTTCGGTAAAAAGATTGGTATGAAATATACTTCGACCAATAATGTCAAAGCACAAGAACTAGCGGACAAAATCGAGGGGGATGATGCTCATAAGGTCACTGGAAAAACACTAGTAAGCATCGGTGAAAGTCGTTTTGCACAGACAAGTGACTATGGACTTGGCGGCATTAAGTTGGTGCTTGATAATCAAAGTCTTGTCGCATATGTTAAGGTCTTTAATTTTACCAAGCTAGACCTATCGGCTTTGGTTTTCGATATAAAATTATCGGATATCTTAAACCAAGAGTTGGGCCAGATAAAGGGCGTGCAGTTACTCGACATAGACCTACTTTCGGATGGGGAAAGTGGTTGGCTAAGGCTACCTTTTGACTCTGAGCATGTGAATGCGAGACGAATCGAACTCATATTGACCAATTCAGTAAGTGGTGACGGTGAGATTAGGACCTATGCACAAAGCAACGTTGCTGAACCTCTAACAGTAAAAACAGCTAAAAGTGAAGAGCTTAGCGTCGAAAGTGAATCGGTGATCGACGGAAGTGAATCGGTGATCGTCAAAAGTGAAAATGAAACTGCTGATGGCAAAAATATACGCGATTTTAAAGCGGAATTTGTGACGGCTTTCTCAAAGGGGAAAGACAATTTAAAAGCCTTTTTTATCAAGATATCTCAACTGATCAAAAAGAAGGCGAGCGCGATTATCAAGTGGGCAAAATCAAACAGACGACTCACCTTGATCGCCAGCTTACTTGTTTTGAGTTTGATCGTTGTCTTTTCTGTGTTTTCTTTTGCCACGCATAGGCCTTTAACGGAAGAAAAGGCTTTAAAGGCTTTTTATGACCACTTAGATGTCGAGGATCAAGCTAGTCTACAGGTCACTAACTTTGAAGAGGATAAAAACTCAAGATATGAAATAAACTATGTTCAAGCACTAGGTGAATATGAGCTTTACCAAAATAGTGTTTTACGTTATGAACGTTCTTTTTTCGGTAGATGGTACGTATCAGATGTATCTGTAAAGAGGTCATTGGCGACGCCTTTGCTAGGTGCTGATTCTAGCTTGTATAAGGAAGATTATATCACTGACTTAGAAGATGAAAGATTTACAGCTTTAGGTGGCAACTTCAATTTTGAATTTCCAGACCAAGTCAATTATAAAAGTACTTTACAATCTATCCCTGTGGCATATGTTTTTGAAAGTGAGATAGGTACTTATGCGGGCTTCTTAAACGTTCAGTTTTCTTTTGATGACCTTGAGTGGGGGTTAACGAGTATTGAAAACGATGAGGGTCTGATGGTCTTTACTCCCCTCGATCTTGTAGCTGAGTCTATAGTGTCACTAGATTTTGCTAAAAACTTAAGAGTAGATGAACTCACTATCAACGGGAAAGAAATGTCAGATACCATCGTCCAGGTGGCGCAAATAGGTAATGCTGAGCCATCTGATGACTATATGGACCTAGCTGTGCCAGTGAAGATCACCTATAACGATGGCAGTTTTATAGGGGTGTCAGACCGCTATTTTAACTATACCTATACCAAAGGAGAAGGCTATGTCTTAAATCCTAAGTCAAAAGATTTCTTGATATATGTAGAGGCTGCTGACCTAGAAGGCAATACAAATTTAACGAGTTTTAAAGGCACTTACGATTTTGTGATATCAGATACTTTTGAAACAGATAGCAAAGAGCAAGTCGTGCTTGCAATTCGGGGGATCCATGAACCACCTTTGTTTGATAACAATGGCGAACTCACCGCACAAGACCGCAAGATGGGTGATGTGATGATTTTTAACGATCAAGGTGAAGTGATGACAGAGGCTGTGGCCTTCAATCGTATGGAAGGGAGCGGCCTTGAAACGTCAACTGACATCATGTACAACAACTACGAATATGGAATTAGCCTATACAGAGAAACAGAACTTTTTAGCTTTCTTGAAGAGGACGAAAAGCTAATTGTTCTCAAGGAACATACGGTCTATGGTAATGAGGAAAAGTATCTGGTCAGTTTAAATAAGATCAATGACACATATGAGTTGGTTGAAGTGCATCGTTATGAAGCTGAAGTGATAGAAGAAGGGGGATTTGTCACAAGTCAGGAAGCCTATGCAGATGGCTTACCTATAGATTTTGAAGTCTTTCATACCTATTACTCAGATGCCTTTTCTAAAGACGATGGAATGTATATGGCCATATACGATGTCGATTACTATCAAGGAGACAGAAGTGTAACTTGGATATCTACCAATTAGTTAAAAGGGTTAAGTGAGTCAATTCAACTAAAACTAAACAAAGATCAGTTAAATCAAGCGTATGTCATTTGTTTTTTTGGCTCTAAGTCAATAGTTGGAGCAGGGATTTTATAATCCCTGCTCCTTTGGTTTTGTTTCTAGAGTAATTTATTGGTAGAATTAGAATGCACTTATATAACATCTCCCTTCTTTGTTTGTCTAGACAACAACATTTTAATGGAGAATTGATTATAAGTGCATTCTTTTTTTGAATCTATTTGATACTTGTATTTTCAAAGTCTAGGGCATCGATTTTCTCAGCCGCATCATCTTTAAGATAAGAAATTTTCACGATGTCTCCTTCGTTACTTAGAGAGATCATAGGAAACTGTTCTGAGTTGACCACATATAAAGTGTCATCACCAACAAGCTTGACGATAAAATAACCGTCTGTGAGAATCCCTATTCTGGAGATTGCGCCTTGTGCTTTGTTTAAATCTGAAGATTGTGCCGTAAGCGCATTGTTTCCACCTTCTCTTAGCAGTACGCGGCTGTATTCAGTTTGTGCTTCACGAAGTGATTTTCCCCATGCAACTGCTTTATAGTTTTGAACAGAAGCAAAGGCGTAACCAACGACGTTGCCACTATTACCTTTTAGAGTCGAGAAGTAAGTAGCTTCACCATTGATGTTGATGAGATAAGGGAAACTAGCTTTATAACCTGCATTTTGAACAAGTTCTTCCATAAGTCCTACTGCTTTTGTCTCAATAGAACCTGAAATTCGGTTATATTTTGCTTCTCCGTTTTTGGGATTATAGATGACGAAGCCAGTGGTTGCACTGTCTTTACCAACACTGGTCATACCAGTATAGAAGTAAAGTGTATCGTCTTTAAATACATAGCCTTTACCTTGGGTATCCACTAGTTTTCCTTCGTCTGATGGGTTCCACCAACCGTTGATATAGCGGCCATACCAGCTTAGTTGCTTATCAAAGGTGTCCATTGAGAAGACGCGGTCAACCCATATCGGTTGCTCACCTACGTTATAAAACTGTATCTCTTTACTCACTGGATCGACGATAACTGTACCGACAACTTTCATCGTAGATGTCCATGTTTCGTTGGTATATGCTGTCACTACCCAGTAACCTTTACCTTCGTCATCAACTTCAAAAGAGTAGTCGGTTAAACCATAGTTCGGGTAACTTAGGTAGATGGTTCTTTTTAAGTCATCAGATAGGTAACCGCTTGGTGATACACCAAATTTATAGTCGATAAATTGTGAATCGTTAAAATCAGTAGCGCTAACTTGTAAGTAGCCAGGTATTTCACCACTGTTTGAGAGCCATTTAAAGATGCCTCTATACTCAAGTGGGAAAATCCAGTAAGGTTTATCCTTTACAACGCTCAGTGTTCCTTCGCCAATCTGGAACAAACTGCCAAGGCTTGGATCTTTTTCGGTGATAAGTTTTTCAGAAGTTCTTCTTGCATCATCCTCATCTAAGATGACGAGATTTGCCATGTCTACATTGGGAACCGATTCGTCAAATGTAGCGACTTCTACAAGATCAAGCTGAACTTGCTTTGTTTTCCAAGTAAATATTGATGAGGAAGCAACGATACTTACGATGAAATAAAGCACTAAAACACCTAAGATGCCACCTGTTATCTTCTGAAGTATGCCGATATCAGCTTTGCTTTTTACATTTGCAATGGTAGAGACGAAAATTACCGTTGCAATTGCGATAAGTAAGAGTGGTAGTTGTAAAAAGTTAAAAGACAATATTGGTAGTGTTACATAAAATATTGCCGCTAATATAATAATGCCAAGTATGATCCCAATAGGGATTAGTTTTTTCATATTAAATCCTCCTTCTATCTGTTAACAACATACCACTTAGACATTAAAAAAATATTAAGTCGGGATTAAAGTAAAAAAAATCTAGTATTGACTTCGTTAGACATCAACGAGTAAATACTAGATTGCATTTATGTTTAGCAATTAGTGCGCATGTGTATGTGTATGATGAAGATCAGGTGTATGTGCATGACGATGTATATCTGGTTCATGAACGTGAAGGTGAGAGTGTTCGCCCTTTACAAGATAGTCGTGACTGTGTGTATGATGTGCATCATCATGGCTATGTTTATGGTCATGTGCAAGTTCGGGGTGATGGTGTGTGTGTTTGTGCTTTTCAGTAACTGCAAAATAATTACCGATTATCATGATTCCTAGCGCAATGAGAAACATCGTTCCTAAGTTTTCTTTGAGTACCAGCCAAGAAACGAGGACACCGATAAAGGGTGCTGCGGCATAATAAGTACTTGTACGGGCAGCTCCGAGAGTCCGCTGCGCTCTGATGTAAAAGTAGATACTGAGTCCATATGCGACAAAACCTAGACAAAGTGCAAGGATGACGAAAGTGGTTTGATAACTCATCCCCCTTGTAAAATAAGCAATGATGAGTGCACCAAAACCAGAACCAAAGCCTTTGATTACAACTATTTGAAGAGGATCTTTTAAGGAAAGCATGCGTGTACAGTTGTTTTCAAATCCCCATGAGATACAAGCGAGTATAACAAATATTGAACCCATTGAGAATGATAGACTTCCAGATTCGCCTATTGAAAGAAGAAGACTGGAAAGTGTAATTAGTCCGATGGCAAGCCACATACGTTTGCCAACAGACTCTCTGAAGAGGAGCATGGCAATTATTGCAGTGGCCACAATCTCAAAATTGTTTAGAAGAGATGCATTAGCTGAATGTGTGGTTTTAAGTCCCATCATCAGTAAAATGGGTGCTGCTATATCGAGTAAAATCATCCCAATTATAAATGGTAATTCTTTTTTTGTCATCCTTGCTTCACTTTTTTCTACGCCACCAATGGTGAGAAAGATATTTATAAAAAGCATCCCAAGTCCAGCACCGAGATATAGTAGTGCGGCCATCATAGTAGGCGATAGTTCTTTAAGTAAAAGCTTAGAAGCTGGTGCACTAATCCCATATAGTAATGCTGCAAGGATTGCAAAACCTACTGCTGACATAGACTTGTTTTTATGTTTGTTTGAGGTCATGGAATTGCTCACTTTCTAGTTTTTTTGTTTACCCTAATCTATTTTATCTTATAAAAATTGATTTGTCATGGTGACATTTATTACACATCTTATATTGTCTACTATGATAATCAAATTTTAATACTTATTTTATCTTAAATTCTCATTTTTCAGATAAACTGATAAAAAGTTAAGAAAGGTGGTAAAGATGAAGGCATTTATAAAAGATTTAGCGGTTTATTTAGGTAAGCTGGTCATCAAAATAGGAGCTGTAGTGTTGATCGGTGTGGCAATTAGTTATGCAATTTATTACATAAAAGGTTTTGAATTTGGGACTACGATGCGTATCGTGGGTGTAATCATCGCTGTTATTGGTCTTGGTTCGCAGCTTGGGCAAAGCAATATTCGCATGGATTATAACTACAATATGGCTAAGATGAGAGACTCAAGCATGCAAGCGAGAGAGCATGATGGTTTTATGACTGCAGGGAGTTTATCTTTTCTCATATGGATGGGAACGTCAGGTATTGTGTTGTTCTTAATCGGCGATGCGATTATTAGAAACGCATAAAAAAAAGCGGCAATAAAACCGCTTTCAGGTAGTGGGGAATCACTAAAGTTCAACAAGAAAAGTGGTCCCCACTTTTTCTATGCTATTAACTTGGATGATGCCTTTGTGTTGGTCGATGATTTCTTTAGCGATAGCAAGTCCAAGGCCGTATCCGCCAGTCTCTTTAGAACGTGAAGATTCTAAGCGATAGAATCTTTCAAAGATGTGCTTTAGTTCATCTTCTGGCATACCAATACCGGTATCTTTTACTGTTATGCGCACGCCTTGTCGCTTTAAGTCGTTATTTTTTTCAAGTGAGACATAGACTTGTCCGCTATCTTTAGAATACTTGATTGCATTATCAATTAAGATGGAGAACACAGACAGAAGTTGCTTACGATCGCCATTTATTTTCAATCCAGGTGTAATGGTCTGAGAGAGCTGTATCCCTTTTGCTTGTGCGATTTTTTCATAAGCGTTAAGTTCTTTTGAAAGTGCTTCTGAAAGATTGAAATGCTCATATTTTGCGGTTGCTGTACTGCTATCGGTCCTAGATAAAAAGAGCAGTTGTGAGACGAGATGATTCATCTTCTGAGCTTCGTCTTCAATCCCGGAGACGACTTGTCGTTGAAAAGCAAGTTCGGGGTCTATTTCGCCTTCGAGTGTTTCAGTGGATAAAAGGATGACGCTTAAAGGTGTTTTAAGTTCATGTGAAGCATTGGCTAAGAACTCTTGTTTTGATGTATATGCTTCTTTAATAGGACGCAAGCTTCTACCGGCTATAAGATAGCCAAGACCAGCTGACACAAAAACCCCAGCAATTAAACTGAAAACCAGTATTTTTGATAAGTTTTCAAGCGTTTGATATGCGATGGTAACATCCCTAGCCACGACGTAATAGCCTAATGTTTGTGTGTTAATTTCAATGGGCATTTTTGCCATGAGATAATATGATTTTTTCTGATCTTCTAACGTGATGATACTAGGATCATCAGAAATCCTGAGGGTCTTGCTTTTGGTAAGTAATTTATCAAATAATATATCATCACTGGACTTCCAAGTAATGAGCTGATCTGATTGATCAAAAATCATGTATATAGAAAACGTATCCAATGTTTTAGGGATAATCAAATCTTTTACTTCAGGTAGTATGATTGGTAACTCTTCATTTGGTGTTTCAGAATTTGGTGTTTCAGAATTTGAAGTTTCAGGATGATCATCATCAATTTCGTCATGGCTTTCAATTTCAATTTCATCGTCATCATCAGATTTTGAGGCATCATTTGAACTTGATATAAGTATTTTAGGTAGACCGATTATTTGATTGGTAATACGAGATTCTTCAGTGGCCATGTATAGCCATTCAGATCCCTTGATGCTATCAAGCATACGACTGATTTCAGAAGACATCTGATAGTTATTATAATTGACCATTACATAGTATATGCTCAAATTTGTAGCTGTAAGTATGGCGATAAGAATCAAGGAATAGTATAGCGTCATTTTTAATTGTAAGCGTTTGAACATCTATACCTCCAATTTATATCCAATACCTCTGACATTGAGGATGATATTACCTTTAGTCGATTTTTCAATTTTTTTCCTAAGCAGCTTGATAAATGCATCTAAGTTATTTTGCGTGATTTCAAGGTCAAGTCCCCAGACACGATCGATAATAATATCACGTGGTACGACTTGGCGGTTGTTTTCAAGTAGCAAACTCAGCAGCTGATATTCTCGGTTTGAAAGGCCTAAGTCATCTGACTGATAGAGGACACTTTTATGCGTTCGATCAAGCGTAAAGTCACCAATTACGAGTAAATCTTCATTGAGTTTGTGAACACTCCTTCGTGAGAGTGCTTTAACTCTTGCAAGGAGTTCTTTGTACTCAAAAGGTTTAACGAGATAATCATCAGCACCATTTTCAAGTCCGAGGATCTTGTCATCAAGGGTATCTTTAGCGGTTAACATCAGAATACCGCCATTAAAATGGCGGTTTCTGAGTACTTCACAAACTTCTAAACCTGATTTTTCGGGCATCATCCAATCCAAAAGTACGATGTCATATTGATTGCTTTCAGTGTAGAGAAGCGCCTCTACACCATCTTTAGCGTGATCTATCTGATAGCCATCTTTTCTAAAAAGATGAATCAACAATTTTGCAATTTTCGGATCGTCTTCAGCGAGTAAAATCAGCATAATTATCTCCTAGTATTTATTACTTAGTGATGAGAATCAATCATCACCATCTTCGTGATCGTCGTCATGTTCGTCATGGTCGTCGTACTTATCATCGTCTTTATGATTATCGTATTTATCATGATCTTCATCAGAAGCTTCATGATCATCATCTTCAGAATCATAGTCGTGACCTTCATTGCTACTTGAGCCAGTTACGGTGGTAGCACTTGTAGTAGCATCATTAGCTGGTGATTGTGAACCTGCATTATTAGCTATAGGATCGCCTATCTTGCCTATTACTGGTACCTGATTAAGTAAGGACGCACTGTGAGGTGATGAGGCAAAGAAGGTTGTTACGTCTTGTCCTGCGCGAATACCGTGATGTACACCACCAGACCATGACCCTATACTAGTTACATTGTAAATTGTACCATTAACAGCGATATAGGCAGGGTTACCATTCATACCATTATACTTCGAAAGCGCTTCAAGTGTCCATGTTTGTGGAACAGTTGAAGTTTGAGCAAGTGTAATTAAACCTGTATTAGATGAAGCTTGACTTGGTGGCGTACTTGAAGCCTGTGAACCCTCGTTGGGAACGGTAGCTGTGGTAACACTATCTACGTTATTTGTAGCTACTTTTTCTGCGACTAATTTACCAACGACAGGTGATTGATCTGACTGGAATAACGTGCCGCCTCCAAAAGTTGATGCAAATGTAAATTGATAAATAGCAAGAAACAAAATTGCTAAACTCGCTATGCTTATTCCGATTTTTAAACCGTGTTTGTTTTTCATAAACTTTCCTCCTCATCGTTGAGTACTGATTAACAGTACTAATATAATGAACACGCACTCAAAAGTGATGTGTTCTGCTTTACTTCATGAGTTAAGTTTATACGGCTTATCTGAAAATAAAATGAAAGCACGAAATAATGTGAATTTATTTTATTTATACCGTAAATTGCTCATAATGAATCTGGTTTTTTGAAATTCCAAGTTGCTTTAGACTACTTACAGTCATTTTCATCAAGTTCTCTGGACCACAGACAAAATAACCTGTACTTTGATCTGCAAATTGCGGGGGTGCTGTCCAAGTTTTCATCCTGTGATAGTCGAGTCTACCTCGCTCGCCGGTCCAAGTATCGTCACTTGAAACAACGGGGATAAAGATGAAGTTTGGCATCCGCTTCTTAAGTGCTTCTAAATCAGTTAATTGAATCAGATCCTCTTTTTTCTTAACTGACCAGATCAGTAGAACGTGTCTTTGTGTATCTTTGTAAAGCATGTGATTTACCATGCTCAAAACAGGCGTAATACCCACACCGCCTGCTACAAATACTGTAGCTTTTTCTTTCTCAAATTCGAGATAGCTAAATTTTCCATAAGGACCTTCAACGGTGACTGAATCACCAATTTTTAGGTGTTTGATTTTTTGTGTAAAATCACCAAGTGCTTTTACTGTGATAGTGATGTGTGTGCGAGTCGTTGGTGAAGATGAAATTGTAAAAGGGTGTTCTTCAGCTTTAATCCCTTCAGATGTGATTCTAAAAAAACCAAACTGCCCAGGTTGGTATTGAAAAACTTCTCCAGTTTTGGATGTTAAAGCGATTGTCCATGTATCGGTTGTTTCTTTTTGAATGGATGCTACCTCATACTTATGATCTTCAAGTAGCCACGGTTTAAAGATTTTATGGTAGAGGTAAAATGCGGTTGCTATGAAAAAATACACCATATAGGTAGTGAAAATTATCGGATTATTTTGAGCAGAACTAGTAAAGAGGACATGCACTTGCATGAAGAGAAGTGCAATAAATGTCATATTATGAACGAGTTTTAACCGTTCGTATGAAAATACTTTGATTGTGTTCAGTAATTTTACGATTCCACTTAAGTAAGGAATCTTTTTTAAGAGTCTTGTGGACATAAAAAGTAATGAAAGTACACTTATACTTATAAATAGAAAAAGTGCGATACTACCAAGTTGGGTAGTTATGGTTTCGGAAAAAATCATCTCAAATAGACTTTTATGAATGATGATCATCCCAATAGTAACTAAAGCTATGATTCCGTGAAAACGATAAATTTTATCGAGACCAAATTGTCTTTCTATAAACTTAGGTCTAGCACTTAATATAAATTGCCATAATAGCCATGTATAACTAAACACACCAAAAATCATCGGTAGCAAATATGTCAATTTTGTATACTTTACTGTGTTGTTCATCACAATCATGCTTACTAAGATGAGAGGGCTTAAAAAATATGTTGCCTTGATCATAAATTTCATGTAAATACCTCCGTTCTCAAATTGATTATTTTCAATTTGATTTCTAATTTATAATCACACTATATCAAGTGATACTGAAAAGAATCTGAAAGTAAAGAAATTAAGATGAGTTTACTAAACTTACGATTAATGTGGTATACAACTGATATTTAGGGTAAAAGAAGTGTATGCAAAATAATAAGAATCTGTGGTTCAGATCTTAAATTAATGGAGGTATTTAATGCAAAAAGGATTTAGTTTAATTTTATTACTGATAATGGTTATATCTACGATACCAATTGGCTATGGAGATGTAGCAACCTATACATTAACCTATGATGGCAATACGAACACATCTGGAACAGCCCCTATAAGTGTAGATGTTGATGAGGGGACAAGTACAACCTTAGCAGGAGCTGGCGATCTAGATAAAATAGGCTATCAGTTCATAGGCTGGAATACTTTGCCTGATGGTACTGGTACATCTTATGAAGCGGGTGCGAGTTTGACTATGCCAGGAGAGAATATTACATTATATGCAAGATGGAGCGAGACATATACCGTTACATATGATGGTAATGGTCAAACAGGTGGGGCAATACCCACAGATGCAAATAATTATATAGAAGGCGCAACTGTAACAACTAAGTATGCAGATTCATTAGTTAAAACGGGGAAGACACTTATTGGCTGGAATACAGCGACAGACGGTTCTGGGACGAATTATCCTAGGGGCTCAGCTCTGATGATGCCGGGAGCGAATCTAACGCTATATGCACAGTGGCGTGATCCTTTTGTACTTGCCAATAGTGCGATTAGATTTGGAACGGGTACAGAGACATCTGTTAATGCAAATGGTAGCTTACTCCAACCTTTTTATTATGATTCCGTACTCGGTGGTGGTAATTGGTATCCATTGACTTTCGGCAATTATCCGTTAAATTATGCTATTGGTATTAGTGGAGATGGTGCAAATGTTTGGAATGCATTGGGCACAATTGCTGTAGATCAAGCATTAACAAATTATGCACTTGATTTATCGGGCTATACCCCAACTGCTAGCGATAAAGGATATGGTACTATCGTTGTAAAAGGTCGCCTTACTATCGATAGTAAAGATTTAGATATAGAGAGGGCTTATACTTTAGAAGAGAATAGCAGATTCATCTCTATGAAGACAAAAGTCACCAATGTATCTGGAAGTGATATTGAAAATGTTAGAATTTGGTTTGGCACACAAGATGATTTTGTAGGCAATGAAGATAGACCAACCAAAAAAAGAGGAAATCTCGTTTCAGGTGTATTTGAGGTTTTGCTAGATAAAAATAATCAAGCGTCAGCCCTAGAAGTGAGTTCTGGAGCGACAGGTGTTTTATTTTACTCACCTCATGCAACTGCTGATACTATTATTGGATCTGGCTTATCCATGAATATAGTGACAAGTACAGATCCTCGAACAACAGGTCCGACTATAACTTCAGATAACAGTTATGGAATATTTGTTAGAGTCAGTGATCTGGCAAATGGAGAAAGTGATGAAGCAAGTGTTTACTATGCTGCTGGGGAGTTAGCTTCTCTAGGTGATCTTGCTTCAGATTTATCAGATACAGCTTCTCCAGTTCCTGGTAAGCCGACTAGCGTCACTGCAACAGCAGGCAATACACAGGCAAGCGTTTCATTTACAGCACCTACTAGTATTGGTGACTCAGCTATTACAGGGTATACAGTGACATCAACTCCGGGAAATGTTGTGGCTACTGGAACTTCAAGCCCAATAGCGATAACAGGATTGACCAATGGAACTGCATATACATTTACAGTTTTCGCGACAAATGGTCAGGGCGATGGTAGTCTATCCGATGCTTCGAATGAGGTCACACCAATTGCACCAACGCCAACTCCTTCTCCAGAACCCGACCCTGAGCCTACAACGACACCACCTCCTAAGCCTGTGGGTGTAACAATTATCGTAAATGGGAAAGAACAAAGTTCTGGAACTGTGGAAATTAAAGAAAACAATGATGGCACAAAAGACGCTGCTATCGATATTGATGAAGAAACAGTAAATAATCGAATTGATGCTATTGTAGCTGAAGCAACTTCAAATAATCGAAATCTGCTAGAAGTCCCAGTGACTATAAAAGATGCAGATAAGTTAAGCGTTTCGCTAGATGGAAACATAGTGGATAAATTAGCAAACAATAAGTTTGATATGTCAATTAAATCCAGTGGAATTGAATATAAGATTCCTTCTGAACAGCTTCAAATTGAAAAAATTATGAAGGAGTTTGACGTTAATGGTGAAACTTCAGATATAGTGATCACGTTTAAAATCAATCAAGTCTTAACTGAAAAAGTAAATATTATCAAGACAAGTGCAACAGAAAAAGGGTTTGCATTAGTGGTACCACCTGTTGAATTTAGTATTGAAGTAACTTCAAAATCTAATCCAGATCAGAAAGTTTTTATAAATACTTTTAGTCAATTTGTTACTAGGACGATTCAAATCCCAGAAGGGGTAGATCCAACCCAAATTACAACGGGCATTGTGTATAATGAAGACGGAACGTTTTCTCATATTCCGACTGTGCTTTTTGAAGTGGATGGTGTGTATTATGCAAAATTAAATTCACTTACGAATTCTGAGTATTCAGTTATATGGAATCCTATACAAGTGAATGCAGTTAAAGGTCAGTGGTCTGAAAAGTATGTTAATAATATGGCATCGAGACTTGTTATTCAAGACCCTGGAAATTTTGATCCTAAAGCTAATATTACAAGGGGTGATTATGTTGAGTACCTCATTAAAGGTGCTGGCTTGTTTAGGACTGGTGTAGCAAAAGATGGCATATTCACAGATGTAATTGGAAGTGGTGATCAACAAGATGCTATAGCCGTTGCCGTTGAAAGAGGAATCATAAGCGGTTATGAGGATGGTACATTTAAATCAAGTGATTTAATTACAAGAGAAGAAGCGATGACGATGTCCTCAAGCTTACTTCAATATATCATTATCAATCATGAAGAACTTGGTAAAATAAACACTTATGAAGATTCTGAATTGGTATCAGATTGGGCATATGATGCTGTATCAAATGTTTTAAACAGAAATGTTTTTAACGGAAGAAGTGCATCAGAAATAGCACCACAAAGTTATTTGACCTATGCTGAGGCTGCAACTTCTATATACAATATGTTAATTCAAGCAGAAATGATTAGTGAATAGGTGGCTAGTAAGGATGCTCATATGGATATAAAAATTCGTAAAATTGATTTAGAGGACATAGACGTGTTTGAGTTCTTGGCCAAGTGGTCAAATGATGCTGAGATTAGACCTTATGCGACGCCAAGGTTCTCTGAAGAAGGGTATAAAGACATACTAATGGTAGAAATCATGGCTTCATTGATGGAGAATCCAAGTAAAAGTGTATATTTGGTTTGTGATGGAGAAAAACCAATAGGTGAGCTAAGTATTGATATGAATTTTTCTCATAGAGTCTACAAAGAAGATATGACTGCTTGGATCAGTCTATTGATTGGAGAAGCTGAGTATAGAGGTAGAGGAATCAGTAAAATCATGATGGATTTTATTGAAGCTGAATGTAGAAGGCTAGGAGCAAGGGCAATTGAACTTGGTGTGTTTGAATATAATCATAGGGCTCAAAGCTTATACCTTGCTTCTGGCTATCACAAGATAGATGAAATAAAAGCTTTTGTGTTTAATTTTGGCTCTTGGCACAGTGATATTCGGATGCTAAAAAAGTTGTATTAGGATGATATCATATAGTGATTGTATGAAGGGCAAAACTTTATAACCGTTAAGTATATTAATACAATAAACATTGTTGAAATAAATTTATGAAATCAGCTGAAATGGCGATTCTCATACTTTTTCGCAATGTTTATTTTTATGTACAAAAATAAAGATATATAAAGAAATTTATGTGGCTCAAATCGTTTGACAAAGATATTACGCAAATGATACAATTCTTTTAAAGATTACAAAAAAATTGGAGGGACTATTTGGTATGGAGAGTTTATTGAACTTATCTGCAACGCTTGACGGCTTCTTCTGGGGACAGATTATGATTTATCTTTGTCTAGCAGCAGGTGTCTATTTTTCAATTTTGATGCGTTTTCCACAGCTTAGACTTGTTAAAGACATGGTTAAGCAATTAATTGGTGGAAAGGCATCAGCAAGTGGTGTGTCATCATTTCAAGGATTTGCAATGGCTTTGGGTGGCCGTGTAGGTACTGGGAATATCACTGGTGTCGCATCAGCAATTTTCTTTGGGGGGCCAGGAGCAGTATTTTGGATGTGGTTGATTGCTTTCTTGGGCGCAGGTTCAGCGTACATCGAATCAGCACTTGCACAAGTATGGAAAGAAGAAATCCATGGTGAATACCGTGGTGGTCCAGCATATTATATTGAAAAAGGATTAAAATCGAGAGGTCTAGGAATTGCATTTGCGATCTTGACGATTATCTCTTGTGGGATTATGTTACCAGGTATTCAAGCCAATGCATTTGCACAAGCTGGGAACTTATCTTTTGGGATCCCAATGTGGGCGATTGGTTTGGTTTATACTGTTATTACTGCTTTTGTTATATTTGGTGGCGGCAAGAGGATTGCTAAAGCTGCAGAGACAATTGTGCCATTTATGGCAATTGCTTATATCATATTGGCATTGGTTATTTTGGCAGTTAATTTTGGAAAGATTGGAGAAGTCTTTGGACTGATCTTCTCTTCAGCATTTAACATGAATGCAGTGTATGGCGCGGTCTTTGGCCAAGCAGTAGCTTGGGGCGTTAAAAGAGGGATTTTCTCAAATGAAGCAGGCCAGGGAACTGGTGCTCAAGCAGCAGGCGCAGCTGAAGTATCACATCCAGCTAAACAAGGTTTAGTACAAGCATTTTCAGTTTATGTAGATACTCTTTTTGTATGTACTGCAACAGCGGTTATGATTCTTGCAACTGGCGCTTACAATGTTGTAAATGCAGATGGTGGTTTTGTAACTCAGCTCATGCCAGGACTTGAAAAAAGTAATTTTACACAAGAAGCAGTTAATACCTTTATACCGGGTATCGGTGGGGGATTTGTGGCGGTAGCATTGTTTTTCTTTACTTTGACTACTGTTTTTGCATATGCTTTCTATACTGACTCAAGCATCGGTTATATCTTCAAGAAAAATTTTAACGGCAATGGTTATAAGTACACAATTTTGGGATCAAGAATAGTATTGTCTGCGATGGTATTTATTGGTGCTATTTCATCAGTAGATGTTGTCTGGAACTTAGGTTCTGCGGCTGTCGGCGCAATGGCGTGGTTTAATGTTATCGTTATATTGCTACTTACAAAACCTGGACTTGCAACACTTAAAGATTATGAGCAACAAAAGAAAGCGGGGTTAGATCCAGTATTTGTTCCAGCTCGCTTAGGCATAAATGGAGCGGATTTATGGGGTAAGATAGCTAAAACCAATTATGCAGATCAGTTAGATGCATATAATAAAGCAATTAAAGATGGAACTCTAAACAAAAATATGTAACCAGGGATGCTTTATTAGCACTAACCCAATTTTAACTTTACCAATAGACCCATTTAACATATAATTTTTTTATAGAAGTAGATGGCGAAAGGGGTAGACCATGAAAACTTTAATTTTGTATGGTAGTAAAACAGGTACAACAGAACTTTGTGCTAATAAAATAAGGGCTAATTTAGGCTTGCACGAAGTTGATATCATGGATGTTAAAAAAAGTAAGAAACAAGATCTTAGCCAATATGAAACAGTGATTATCGGTACACCTCTATATATGGGGCAAATTACTGGGCCTATAAAAAAGTATTTAGAACTTCATCATAACGAGTTAATGGAGAAAAAACTTTATTTCTTTATATGTGGGCTTGCTCTTGGTCAAGAAGGTGTAGATTTATTTCAGAAACAAATATCTAGTAGTTTGTTTGCTCACGCGAGTCAAATAAAACAATTAGGTGGAGATATTCACTTGGATAGATTGAATCCACTTTATAAATGGATGATGAAAAAAATTCTTGCTAAAGATCAACCAAAATTAGGTCTTTTAGAGGGTGAAATCGCTGAATTTTCAAGCTCAATATCATAAAAAGCTGAGTAAGTGCTTATATAAGCACTTACTCAGCTTTCTTTTTTTATGATAGAAATTTCTATAGATCGTAGAGTGCTAAAAAAGCATCTACTATAACGGGATCAAAATGTTTTCCTCTGCCTTCTTTGATAATTTTTAACGTCTCTGCCATTGTAAAAGGCTCTTTATAAGGGCGCTTCGAGAGTAACGCATCAAATACATCTGCCACTGCAACAATTCGAGCACTTAAAGGTATTTCTTCACCTTTTATACCATTTGGATATCCTGAGCCATCAAATTTCTCATGGTGATTAAGTGCGATTTCGATTCCTGTGGCGAATAAGCTTCTTCCTTTTTTGTTGATATTTTTCTCAGCTTCAACCAGTACATTAGCACCATAAATGGTGTGTGTTTTCATTATTTCAAATTCTGCTGCAGTTAGTTTGCCAGGTTTTAATAAGATACCATCAGGTATGCCTACTTTTCCAATGTCATGCATAGGACTGAACTTAACTAAACTTTCAACATATTCACGTGTGATAATATCCTTGTACTGTGGTTCCTTCTTTAATTCATTTGCAATAAGTTCTACGTAGTGACTCATACGTACTAGATGATCACCAGTATCTTCATCTCTCGCCTCACTTAGCTTCGCTAGCGCAAGAACACTAGAATAAACCAATTCATCCATAAAGATGTTCTTTTGAAATGAGAGCGCGATAGAGGTACTTAAGATCTTCAAATACTCAATGTGTTGATGTTCATAAACATTGGGCTGATCACTTGAAAAGAAGATAAAACCTAGTGGTACACCATTTGCCTCAAGCGGAAGTGTTACCGATGATTTGATGCCATAATCCATCACCATTTGACTATATGGATTAATTGGTCGGTGTACAAAATATGCGTTCATATCGTTAATAATTCTAGGTTCTTTAAGATGCATGATCTGTCCTAGACTTGTGTCAGAAACATTTACCTCATAACCAACTAATGATTCTGCTAGCCCTTTATGTTGGTCTTCTGTAATTCCATAGGTAGCAATAACTGTTTGTGGGTTTTGATCTGTTAGCAAGGCTATTCCGATGTAAGTGTAAGGTAAAATGGATTTAAAAGACTTAAAAATATAGTTTAGAGTTTCTATAAAAGATTGACTGGCATTGATTTTTTCAGTTAATTCAAGTGTATCTGTGAATCCATTAATCATCAATTTTACTTCGTCAGAAAAAGATACATTGATATTGTCAGAGTTGTTTTTATAATTTCGACTTAAACCTAACTTTTCAAAACCTGCATAGAATATGTTAAGCGCTTTGAACATGTCATCGTACATTTGATACATCAAAAGTGCTGCTACGGAGACGATCAAAAATATCAACATGAGAATGATAAATTGATAGACCTCATATTGCTTTTGCATGTTGGTTTCAAAAGATGACAAGATTGCCTCTGAAGCGTCAAGGAGCGACAAGTTATTCTCATTAATATAAATTAATGCTTCTTTAAAGGCAATCGAGTTTTCGTCTTCAGAAACAATAACGTTGATTGCATCAGAAAAAGGCATCCATTGTTTATTAAGGAAATTGATTTCTTGCTCTATTTGACTTAAAGCGTTTTTAGAAACGCGTATGGTTTCATCTGCAGGCGTTACAACAAATCCATTCGATAGATCTGTATACACAGATTGATATGTAGAAGCATCCGTAATCAATTGTTCTATAGTAACTCTTAATTTTGACTCTAAAATTTCATTAGATTGAATCGATTCTTGTGAGAGCAGTGCATCATTTAGTAGATGGATTCTGCTGGCGTTTTTAGAGAATGCTTGTGTGAGCATACGTTGTTTTGCTAAAACTGTAATCATTTGAGAGTTATTTTTTAGAGTATTTCCAGAAAAAAACGAAATACTAACTATAAAAAACAAACCAAGCCCAATGATCGTCATATAGATTAAAAATCTTAATTTAATTTTTGCAAAGATGGGTTTGCCGTTTGACATGTCAAATCGACCTCCTAAATAGGTTGTTGTTTTAAAATTATCTTATCACAATCTAAATTAATAATAAAATAAAAAATTTACAATAGAATTATGAGCAAAATGTTTATAAATCTATACATGCAAGTGAATGTAATAGATAGAGGCAACAATCATTCATTTACTGGTTATCAAATCTTAACACAATTCTTACCCTAAGTTGCTTCACAAAGTCTATATATTTGGTATAATAAGTGATAAGCAAGAAACGTGCCAAAAAACAGTTCGTATAATCTGTTTTGAACAACCACAGATTAATCTTGTATAGGCATAGCTAATAATATTATAAAGGAGGATTCAAATATGAAAAAAGCAATGAGTTTCTTATCATTTTTTGTTTTATCAGCTACAACATTATCTCATCCATCGATTATAACATCGCAAAAGGATGTAGAGGCAGTATGCAAAACCATCAGGTAATTAGTAATAGGTTGTTCATAAAGAAAAGGGCTTTTTCTCACATTAAATAGTGGAAATGGCCCTTTTAATTTTCTAGATACTGCTTTAGGTAATTTGCATCTTCTACTTCAAGTCCTTTTAAACCAGCCCTGCCTTCTAGATGGTGCACAAATTCATGAATTAAAGTCTTTTTTAACAAGGTGCGTAGTTTTTCTAAAGTAAGTCCATAGTGAACCTTCTTAAATGAGCCATAGTAAATCTTGATTTGACGACCTAATCGATCAATAACATATTCCCCCATAATGTAGAGTGGTTTACCGGGTTTGCTTTCTGGGTGCATCTTAAAGTTATCAAGCAGTACGATGCCACCGTTGAGCTCATCAAAAAAAGCCTTTGGAATATCATCAATTATTTCACTTAATGCGACTTCAATCTCATCTAATGAGGGAAATTCATACATAATAGCCTCCAATTATTGCGAATACTAGGTAATAGTTCTAACACTTCATATAGATATGAAGTATAATACATATATATTAGCATAGCATGCTAGAGACAATAAATCTTTACATAATTGTAAATACTTTTAAGTTTTTGGGGGCGTTAATGAGTAATAAGTTAAGAGCAGATGCTTATAAAATTTTTAATGAATCAATTGAGGCTGTAAAGCCTGAAAAGGCTGTTAAAGAAGCCCTTCAAAAGAGTGAAAGACTTGAAGCGATAACGCTAATTGCTATAGGAAAAGCAGCTTGGCGTATGGCGAGGGCTGCTGTAGATATTTTGGGTAAAGAAGTGAAACAAGGGGTAGTAATTACAAAGTATGGACATGGGCAAGGGAATTTAAAAGGCATAACAATTTATGAAGCGGGACATCCCCTTAGCGATGAAAACACTTTAGAAGCTACAAAACATGCTATTTCTATGGTGGAATGTTTGACACAAAGAGATACTGTACTTATGTTGATTTCAGGAGGGGGATCTGCCTTGTTTGAATATCCCCTTGAAGGCATAACACTTAAGGACATTGTGTTTACATCAGATCTACTCTTAAAAGCGGGGGCAGACATAACTGAAATTAACACCATTCGAAAAAGATTGTCTTCTGTGAAAGCAGGTAGATTTGCTCAGCTTTGTCAGCCTGCTAAGATCGTCTCATTGATCCTTTCCGATGTACTTGGAAATAGGCTTGATACTATCGCTTCTGGGCCAATCTATAGTGATGAAACAACAGTTAAGGATGCTATCAATATTATAGAAAAATACGATCTAGATTTCCCACCACATATTATAGAAGCTTTGAAAAAAGAAACCCCAAAATCAGTTGAAGAAATTGAGACAATACTTGTTGGAAATGTGGAAAAATTATGTGAAGTAGCTAGGCAAAGTGCTATTAATTTAGGTTATAACACAGAAGTTATATCGACACATATTTCAGATGATGTAGAGTTATGTGCTTTAGCCATATTGGAAGAGACACGAAAATGGATTGAACGACATAAACAAGAAGACTATAAACAATGTTTTATTTATGGTGGTGAAATGGTTGTTAAAGTAACCGGTGATGGATTAGGAGGTCGATGTCAACATTTTGCATTAAAGATTGCAAGTTTGTTACATAGCGATGAGCAAATGGTCATCTTAGCTGCAGGATCAGATGGAACTGATGGTCCTACCGATGCGGCCGGTGCAGTGATAGACAGTAGTACCTTAAAAAGACTTGAAACAATAGGGTATAATATCGATAATGCGCTACAAACTTTTGATGCGTATCATGCATTAGCACAAAGTGAGGATTTATTGATAACGGGTCCGACGGGTACAAATGTAAATGATCTGATTCTTGTATTGATAGAAAATAAGTTGAAAAGTTAACAATAAATGAACAAATTTAGAATACGGTTGACGAAATTACTAGTTAGTGATATATTTAATTCAAGATATAACTTAGTGATATTAGACAAACAATTGTTATTCTTTTTTTTAACCACATATCACTAATTAAAGATAAAAATACTTATTTTTAAAGGAGAATTTTATTATGAAAAAATCATTTGATCAAGCAATTGAAGAGAGAAGATCTTATTATGCAATTGGAAAAAATGTAGATGTAACTGATGAGACTATAAAAGAAATCGTAGAGCATGCGGTGAAGTTTGTACCCTCAGCATTTAATTCACAAACAGCAAGAGCTGTCGTTCTTTTAGATGGAGAGCATGACAAACTTTGGGAGCTAACTAGAGAATCTTTAAGAAAAGTTGTCCCTGCTGAAGCCTTTGCACCTACAAGTGAAAAGATGGATTCTTTCAAAGCAGGTTATGGTACTATATTGTATTTTGAAGATCAAGCAATAGTTGAAGGTTTACAACAACAGTTTCCACTATACAAAGACAATTTTCCTGTGTGGTCAGAACAATCAAGCGGTATGCTACAATTTGCAATCTGGACGGCTTTAGAAGGTGAGGGTCTAGGTGCTTCACTTCAGCATTATAACGAAATCATCCAAAGCAGTGTCAAGGAAACTTGGAAAATTCCAAACAATTGGAAGTTAATTGCTCAAATGCCTTTCGGAAAACCTCTAGCGCCAGTTGGAGAAAAAGAATTTGCACCTCTTGAAGATAGAGTAAAAATTTATAAGTAATAAAGGTTTATTGCCTTAAGTAAAAAAACAACCGGTATAACTGTAATCAGTTTAACCGGTTGTTTTTTATGATTTCATTTTAGTTTTATTGATATACATATTTTTGTCAGCTTCCCTAAATAAGGCTTCAAATGAAGTGTGATTAGAACTCCTAGTTGCTACACCAATTGCAACTTCTAATGCATTTAGGAAAGTATGTTCTTGATCACTTAGAGAGGTAGTACTGAATTCAGTTTCAAGATGAGCCAAAACCTGACTAGTGCTTAGATCTGAGATACCTGTAAACAATAAAACAAATTCATCTCCACCCATTCGAATAGCAGTTCCTTTGTACTTAGAAGCAACTTGGATCAATATTTTTGAGACATTATCAATTAATAAATCTCCGGTAAGATGACCAAACTTATCATTGATGATTTTAAGATTATTTATATCAAGAACAAATAGCAACTGTGGATAGCCTAAGTGATCAATCTGTTTTTCAATAGAGTTAAAATAACTTCTGTTATAAATGCCTGTTAATGGGTCAATATAGATTAAGCGTTCTCTTTCTTTTGTTAAGAAGAGATCACGTTGAAATTTTAGTAATATCAAGATGAGTGCCACGAGTAAAACTCCGGCACCAGATAGCATAAAAATCAATCGCTTATTTGCAACGTTGTCAATTTCAGGCACTTCTTGGATGCCAAGGTATTTGGAATTCTCATAGTTGAGCAATACTTTTGCTTTATTAAAAATAGAAGCGAGTGGCGCATCAGAGTTGATCATACCAAAATATAAAAAAGAATCAGATGAAGTTTCTCCTTTTTTGATAATGTCATTGTATCCTAAGCCTGAGATATAATAATCAGCAACGGCTGGTGTTTCAATGAAATAATCTGCACGATGCGTTACAACTGCTTTAATTGCTTCCTGAATATCTTTAACAATCAAAAGATTGGGGGATTGCAAATTATATTTTAGGTGATCAATATGCCAGAATCCCTCTATCACTGCAACTTTTTTCCCTTCGAGCCCGTAAATATCATGAACATAAGTGTTTTCTTTAAGTCCGTAGATGACGTCTCGTTCATTGCTAAAAGCATCAGTAAACGTAAAAAGGCTTAGGCGCTCCTCAGTTTTAGCCATGTTAAGTAGATCAAGTTCTCCAGCGAGCATCTTATTATAAGCGACATCAAAAGAATTAGGTTGTGCTATTATTTCGAGTCCAATTAATTCGGCAAAACTGTTGAGATAATGACCAGCAATACCACTATATTTCCCTTCAGTAAAGTAGTCTATAGGAAGATAGTCGTTTGGTACGCCAACGTTAATAGATGGATTTTCTTTTAGCCAATTGATTTCAATATCAGTTAAGTGCAAAATTTTTCTTACATATAGTGTTCGTGCTTTTTTTATGGAGAGTTCAAAATCTAATGTACAACATTCAAAAGATTTTGTCAGAATTTCTATCAATTGCTGATTTTCTTTTAATGAAGCAAATGTCATAAGCGAGCGGATATCATCTAAGTTGGCTACAATTTGGATCTGGGGATATCTAAACAAATAATCATAGACTACATCGCCACCAGAAGTGATAAATGCGTCTATGCTACGAGACGCTAATGCTTCAAGTGCTGCTTCTTGATTGGGATAAAACACAGTATCAAAATGTAAATTGCTATATGCTTTTGCAAAGAGTTCACTAACGACATCACCTTCTATGAAACCAATGTGTTTTCCGTTGATATCGCCTATGTTTTTGACATCTCCATTTTGAACACTAAGAATCGTATAAGGTACGCTGTAGATTTCATTGGTGAAATCCATTGTCTTCAAACGTTCTGGCGTTGGATTGGCACCAAAAAGAAGTTGAATATCTCCAGATGACAAAGCGTCTACAGCTTCCCCCCAATTTAGATCGGGTCTTGTTACAAAGTTGAGGTTCAGCTTTTCTGAAAGTAAGCTAAGGATATCGTTGAGATAACCTTGTGTGCCATCAGTATCTGTAAAATACTCCATACCTCCTGCTGGGTCAAATCCTACGTAGATAGCTTCATTTTGATGTTGCTTTAGCCAAGTAATTTCATCAGCATCTAGTTTATCCGCTATATCAGGTGATAATGTAGTCGAAAAAACGGGAAAACTAAAAACCATGCTCTGCATGAGAAGTATTACAAATAGGACTAGTAAAGTATTGATCATTGAATTTTTATTATTTTTCATGAGGTACCATTCCTAAGTTTTGTATTCCTTTTATTTTAGCATATTAGAGAGACTATTACATAGTATTAACATCATTTGGTCCGAAATATTTCGTACTTTAGTCTCAGTTATAGTAATGACAGTATGGTTGAAACTTTATGTTGTGAGTTGTATAATCAGTACATAACTTGAAATGATGTGGAGAAATGATGACAAAAAAAGATAAATTCAACAATAAAGATTATATAATGAACTGTGATATGCCATCTGAACTTTTTACTGTTAAAGGCATAAAAAGAGAATATCGTGCACTTGCAAAAATGTGGCATCCAGATGTTTCAAATCTCAAGGAAGCTTTGTTTATTATGAGTAAAATTAATGCGCTTTACAATGAAGGGCAGATTTTAATTGAGCAAAATAAGTTTTATGAGAAAGAACGTCTTATTTATAGAAATCATAAAAAAGAGTCTAGTACAAGTTATAATAACACATCAACTACCCATTCATCTTCAACTAAAAACGCAGCGAAACACTCAGCAAATGCTCAAGATGAAAATATAAACTACAATTCTGAAGAAAATGTCAAACGAAGTAAGAAAAAACGAAGTATAGAGCTAATGAGTGTAAATGGAAAATGTGTTAGATTCAAATATTTAAAACGCGTGATGATTGAACTTGGATTTATGTATGTATCTGAAGAGTATGTAATGCTTGAAATCACCAAGTTAAAAAGGAAGATCTTTATGGACTCTATTGATTTATTAAAAGTTGGTGGAGAAGGTTTTTTTAAAGTAGAGATTCCTCAAATTATTGATAGTTTTGAAACAAATACCCATGGCTATATCGTCTTTAAAAAAGAAAAGGGAATCGAACCAATAGTGATTTTAGAATCAGTTCTTGGTTACCTAAAACCACTTGGTTCAAGAAAAATTTGCGAAGGTATTTTTTATGACTTAACAGCACTTAAATACATGGGATATACATCAACGGCGTTTGATAAAGATCTGTGGTTTATAGATGTAAACACTGGAAAACTTCATAATTATGGTATTTTTTTCTATCTGCATGAGTTTAGTTCCAAGTTAAATCGTGCACCAAAGGCAGTGGATGATGCCATAAAGACAATCCATCCTAAAGACAACGAATCACTGCTTATCGATCTAGTTAAGCGTGCAATTATTGTGTTGAATAACAATTATGGGCTAAAAGTGGATGATTTTCATAAATGGTTAGAATCATTAAGTAGCAATTCTTTAGAAACTTCACTTGCTGAAAGTCAAGTGTTTAATCGTTCAATCGCTTCAGTTACAACACATGGATTTGATTTAGACAGTTATTATGCATCTATTTCATACCAGTAACCGAGCAGGTGTTAACAAAACGTAACAAAATAAAACTTGAAGTATTTTGAAAAGTCTGTATAATTAAGAATAATTAAAAAAGTTTAATAAAGTCTTTGATTAGGATGAGTAGTTTTTTTGGATGATATCACAGAGAGTCTTCAGAGGTGGGAGAAGATATATCAACATTAAATGAATGGACCTATGAGATGCGCGGCGAAAGTTTTAGTAGCCGTTGCCGTGTCCTCACGTTATAGAGGCAGGATATGATAGTATCCCTAGCTGAGATGAAGCAGTTTTGCTTCAAGAAGGATGGTACCGCGAACTTAACCGTTTGCTCCTTTAACATAGGAGTAAGCGGTTTTTTATATGCAAAATTTTGATGAATTAAAGGAGGTGATCTCATGGTATGAACTACGCTTAATTGGACAGTAACGAATAAAAAGTTGGAACAAACAAAACTATTAAAAAAATTAGAGGAGAAAAACATTATGAAAATTAAGAATATGATATTAACATCGGTATTGTTAGCAATGGGGTTTGTACTACATGCGATTGTCCCTGGATTTTTCGGAATGAAATTTGATTTATTGTTAACATTTATGTTTATAGCGATTATGATTAATCCGTCTATTAAGAACACATTACTTGCAGGTCTTCTAAGTGGTATATTAACAGCGATGACTACTACTTTTCCAGGGGGACAGTTGCCTAACATGATTGATAAAGTAGTGACTGCATTTATAGTATTAGCACTTGTAAAAGTCTTGATGAATGTAAAAAGTGATTCAGTAAAATCAGGCATTATAGGTTTTGTAGGAACAGTGTCAAGTGGGATGATATTTTTAACATCAGCACTTCTTATTGTGGGCTTGCCTGCACCACTTGGAATTTTAGTTACTTCAATTGTTGTGCCAACGGCAATCGCTAATACGGTTATCACTGTTATTGTCTATAAAACTGCAGTCATGGCACTTGGAACACGTAAACCCGTTTTAGATTAGTGTCTAACCGGAATTTCATATAGTACTGTATCAGAAAATTAGATATACTATAACTAGAATAAAGAAAATCTACTGATGCATTAAAAATAGTTATATGAAATTGAGGTGCTAAATGTTAAAAATATCAAATGAGATAATCGAAGATTGTATGATGAATTTCGTTCATCATACAACTTCAATGGTAATTATCGCGGATGAGTATGGAAAAATCATGTATTCAAACCAAGCCTTTAAAAGCATGCTTAAGTTGGATTTTAAAAAGGATGAACTACAGGATGAACTAAAACTTTGGCAATATGTGAGTCCATATTCTAAGTGGCTTTGTCAAGATGTCTTTTCAAGTATGGCACCAGGAGAAAATGATACTTTAGAAATAGTTTTTAAAGATAAAAATGACATTCCTCTTCATACTGAAGGTAAATTCACCTGTGTATTGACTAATTCAGAAGCAACCAAAATGATAGTTGGTATAATAGAAGATGTATCCGAACGAAATATGTTTACACTGGAACATACGAATCTCATGAGACAATTAGAGCAAAATACTGATTATCTAAATTTGGTCTATAAAGCCTATGGGGCGCTTTTAGAAGAAAGCGATTTGAGTCTTGATCAAAGGATTTGCCAAGTGTTAGCATTGTTAGGTGAGAAGGTTTATGCAGATCGTGCATTTGTAATTTATTATGACTTTGTAAATGGTCTTATAACTAATCCATATGAGTGGTGTGCAGAGGATATTCAAAGTAAGAAGGTTGGGTTTCAAGATAAGAACATGTCTACTTTTAAGACTTGGATAGATGTTCACCGCGATGGTGAGCGAATCTATATAGAAGATCTCGGTAGGCTCCCTTTTGATGATTCTATCCGGAACTCACTTGAACCTTTTGGTGTGATGAGTACAGTTTCAATCCCACTTATCAAAAATGGGGAATGTTATGGGTGTATCGGTTTTGATTCAGTAAAGATCAACCGTACCAATGCAGAATTTGAAACGAAACTCTTAAGTGACATAAGTGGCGTTTTGCTTAGTGAAATTTTAAAAAAAAGGCTTTGAAATGGATGCCTAATATAATATAGACGATGAAGGTATAATATAGGGATAGATATTGTAGTTTCTTTCTGATTACAAAGCGTTAACAACGATGGGATTCGCTTGATTCTATCTTCGCCTAATGATAGAATGAGATTATAAAAGTTTCACATGGAGGGTTCTATGAACTACAAATATACTATATTGGCAGTTGCATACAAAGATGTTACAGAAGAAGTTGAAAAAAAGATCAATGAATTTAGTATTAGAACTATTGATGAAACAGATGATTTAGTTTCTTACTGTACTTATGGACGACAATTTGATCAAGATTCAAGAGTTTGCATTTATCTAGAATGGTATCAAAATAACATATTAAAATACCTAGCAGAAGGCTATAAAATCGTACTTTTGGAAATTCCTTTTAATTCAAATGAGCCTATTGTAAAAGCACTTGAACAAATTGACATCGAACTTGGTGAACAAGTACTTGTAATAGAGCATGATGACATTTGATTATTAACCCGTCCAAGTGACGGGTTTTTGTTTGACTATAGTGGGGTACACCATGAAGATGAATTTTTGGAAAATTACAAGAAGACTCCTTTTAATTGTATTGATGATTGCAATTGTTTTCACTGTGCCAATTGTTTTTACGGGTTATCAAATGTATAAAGCTGCAGTAGAAGAAGTTTCTATTGCTTCGAAAGTAGCTGAAATAAAGAATGATGGAAGTTATGTGAATTTTGATGAAATTTCAAGTAATTTTTTAGTACAAGTAGTTGAATCTGAAGATCGAAAATTTTATGATCATTTTGGCATCAATATCACATCAACCGCTAGAGCCTTTATCAAAAATTTTCTAGCAGGTGCAAAACTAGAAGGCGGTAGCAGCATAACACAGCAACTTGCAAAAAATATGTATTTTACATTTGAGAAGCGATACGAACGCAAAGTAGCAGAACTCTTTGTTGCGTTTCAGCTTGAAAAAGTATATACAAAAGAGGAGATTTTGGAACTATATTGTAATATTGCATATTTCGGTGAAGGAACCTATGGCATCGAAGAGGCAACATTACACTATTTTGGAAAAGAACCTTTTGATATGACTGATGAAGAAGCTGCAGCCCTTGTGATAACACTGAAAAGCCCCAATAATTATAATCCTAATGCCATGAAATAATAACATAAATTTCCTAAGCGATGCTCAAAATAAGCATCGCTTTTTTAAGAATGTTCCAACTTGTTGTGACGAAATCTATAGATTCACTGTCCGAAGATTCTTAGAGCATCTTTCAGGGTATCAGTAATAAATAGAGTTATAAATATAAAAAAGGGGGTAAAATGCCAAAATTACTTTATAAAATAGGGTTCCCAAGTCTCGCCGTAGCCATTGTCTTAGTTATAATCTTAACTAGCTCATCTAATGGTATATCTTTTGCTTCCGAGGACGTTATAACTTTTGAAAAAGGATATAATGCAGATTCTGATACTTTGTATCAAATGGCTCAACAATTAGTAAAACGCTATGCTTTTTTGTTAGAACTTGAAGTAATTGGTGAGTCACAAGATGGCAATCCGATCTATGCGATTCGTATGACTTATAATATTTTTAGATATAACGATTATGATTATGTTGATAAGACACATATATTAATAGATGGTGGCGTGCATGCAAGAGAAACATATAATCCAGTAATAGTACTAAAAATGGTTGAAGATTACATTAAAGACTATTACAACGATTCCTATTTACCTGATCAAAACGTAAGGGAGCTTCTTCATACGAGTGTTATTCATTTTTTGCCAATCATTAATCCAGACGGTTTTGATGTTGCGAAATTTGGAACTGAGAGCATTTCAAACTTGGAAGTAGCAAATAACTTCACTTCTCTTATACCGGATTTAAAACCAAATAGGTTAAAAGCCAATTTAAGTGGTGTCGATTTAAATCGCAATTTTGAAGATGTTTATTTTGATGTTGAAGCTTCAAAATGGGTAGATTTATGGGGGGAATCCGGTTTATATAGAGATACTGATCAACCTGGAGAGGACTATTATAAGGGGGTTGAATCGGCTTCAGAAATTGAGACCCAAACACTAATGACTTATATGCTTAGATATGATTTCAGAGCGTATTTGACATACCATAGTATGGGACAGGTACTATATTACTGGATAGATCATCTAGGAGCACCGTATTATAAATTAAATAAAGATTATGCAGAGAAGATTAGTGCCGTAACCGGTTATGCACTGATGGTACCAGATAAATATATGGAATATGGGTTTTCAACGGATTATTTTGCGAATAATACCACTAAACCAGCGATTACCTTAGAGACAACTAGTTCCTTTGTATTTCCAACGCCCTTATCCTTTTATTCTCATGAATACTATGCACATAGACTATGGGAAGTGCCGCTGGCGATGTTGCATAAAATTAAATCGGATGGCTACTATGATTATAAAGTTTATGTAGATAACAGATATGTACGCGATGTGATTAGTGATGTTTATGCAAAGGCAATCGCAAAAGAACTTAATGGCGCTGTACATGAATACAAAGGCAAGCCAAGCCTTACGCTGAGTAAAAAGATAAAGTTAGAATTAGGAAATGACTACTATTTTGAAGATGCAGTTCAGTCTGAGGCTTTGAAAGTGTTTGTTTCTTTTAGAGAGGCTTTTGTTCAGATGGGTTTTGATATTAGTTATGATGCAACAACAAATTCAGCTATTGCTACACATGATTCAAAGGCCTATAAACTAGATCTTAAAGAGATGCGACTTACAGATGAGGAAGGAAAGCTTATTAATGAAGAAAGCGTCTTTTTTGTTCTAGAAGGTAGAGTCATGGTGCCGCTAGAATTTGCAGCGGCACTAATGAATCAATCTGTTGAAGAAATCAATATTCAAGATTTAGGTAAAGTGATTTATGTGGATTTGGATCAATGACATATGTGCATTAAAACTTTTCCACATAGTACCCTGTGACACTTTTTTCTTTAAATCCAGTTTTTTTATAGAGCTGATATGCAGTTAAGTTAGTATTATCAACATCAATGATAATATCATGTGAGTTTTGGGAGAGGTTATAGATTACTTCTTGTAAAAATTCTTTTCCATAACCTTTACCTTGATGTGATTTTAAAACTGCAAGGCCATTGATAAAATAGGTGTTGTTTTCAAAGCCAACTATGAGTGTACAGATTGGCTCGTAACTTAGCTGACCAAGGTAGATTGTGCGTGTGGGATTTTGGAAGCACGCCTCTATAAAGGGATAGGCGATCTCATATTCATCACCAAAAGCATCTACACTAATGTTTGTAACTTTGTATGCATCTCTTTCGTTAGCGCGAGTAACCAATAAACGAGAAGCTCTAGTCGCTTGATGGGCTTGATCATATTCTAGTGTATACTCGGTATGATGGAATGGAATCTGTAGTTGTTCAATAAATTGTTTACCTGATGCAGAATTTTCATTGTTAACATATAGCATTTGTTTATAACCATATTCGCTAAGGATTTGCTTAGCTCTATTTTTTAGAGTTTTCGCAAGTCCTTGGTTTCTTTTTTGCGGTAATACAGCGATGGCGATTTCACCTTCAAATGTATTGATCGCCATAATACTACAAATCGCTATAGGTTTGTCATTTTCTAGTTCTATTAGATAACAAGGCATTTCTTTAAATAGATTGATTTTTATATCGAGCTGAACGCAAGGCGTTGCTTGATCATACAATTTACATTCATCTAGTAAGTGCTGAAGCTGATCTGACAAATCTACTGAAAGTGTATTGGTAGTTACCATTTTTCCCCCCCTTGAAACTTTAAATAGTTATTAGCATCATCATATCACTTTCTCTACTTTAGGTACAAGAAAATCCTTGTATCCACTTTTATTGAATTTGACAAAAGTAATTAAACATGATACGTTTAAATCAGTAATTTAGTAAATTACTAATTTACTAAATTACTGATTACCGCATCTAAAAACTAACAAATTAACAGAGTTTTGGATCTTAACCTATAAATTGAAGTACAGGAGGTTGTAATGAATATTCCAATGCAGTTAAAACATAAACCAGTAGTAGTGGTCGAAAATTATGATCAAATAGATGGTAGAAATGCTTATAATTCTGAAGCAAAGGGTTTATCACTTGGATTAGCACAATGGAATGATCGAGGAAAAGTTGATATTTCAGCTAAGATTTGGAGATACACAGGCGAAAAATGGTCACGTCAATCGGAAGAGATGCCTATGCATAGAGTGCTAGATTTGGCGATATTGATCAGTAGAAGCAAACAACATTTTATGGAAGCGTATAGATATGAAAAACTTTATGATCCTCAAAAGCCAGTGATTGATCGTGTAGGTGTACAAGGTGATGCCATGACAGTTGCAATTGCTGTAGAAAATGACAAGATTGATGAAGATTTAAAATTATTTGCTCAAGCAATGAGTAATGACGATGAACTTATATCAGAGAGATTGAGAACTTTGTCAAGTATACTAAAGGAGATGGGTTACTGATGGAAAAAAGTGAAAAAAAGAAAATGATTGAAGCCTATAAAAACACACAACATCCCATGGGTGTTTTTTGTATCATGAAAAAAGAGCCGATCGCAAATGATCCGAGAGTTCATGTTCAAATAGCGAAGAATTTTAAAGCAATTATCAATAGTACAAAAATGAAGTTGAATTCTAATTTTTATCCTATTAGAGAATTGCAAAATGACTGGCGTTTGTATGGAGAGGATGCTTTTGTCATCAAAGAACTAGAAGAACTTGAGTATACAAAAGATGACCCAAATGCAGATTATAGTGAGGAACTTGAGATTTTGAAACTGATGTGGGAAGATCGATTTAAAGCAGATGGGATTAGAAAATATGAAAGGCGTGATAAAAGCAAGTAAGATCAAAGATTTAACAATTAATGCGCTAAGAGTTGCAGCCTAAGGCTAGATTTGATGTATACAGACATTGAATTTAGTCTTTTTTTTTACTATTACCTATCAATTGGTTTATAAAACGTACGAAATGGTAATATTACTATAGGGGATACGGAGGTATATATGCAAAAAGGGAATAGAAAGAATCAAGCAACTGAGAAGTCAAATATATGGAAAGGTTTAAGGGTTTTATAATGACCGATGCGTTATGGATACAAATTATACAGATGCTCTCGATTTTCATCGTAATCCCAGTGATTATCCCGCAAATATTGCCAAATCAAAATAAAAAACAGTTTTGGGATTTGTTTAAGATTATACTCATGATAACACTTCTATTAGTGCCAATAGTACTAGTTTATCCTGCGGTGAGAATTGTTTATATGGTGGTTATACTTTTTATAGCAGGACACAAGTGGTTTAACTTTAACCTCAATCAATCTCTCTGGTTTGCATTTTCTATATTGGGTGTATTTCTTATAGCTGAAGTAGTTTCTACGACACTTGTGATGCCAATCTTCACCAATAGTTTCAGACTATCTCAATCTTCTATTGCATTTAACTTTATAAGTATGATTGCAATTGTGATATTGGTCGCTTTAGGGTGTCCGTTTTTAGCTAAACCCATCAAGCGTTTATTATCTGATAGAGTTTACCTTAAAAAGTATCAGATTACAATGACAATTGTTTTTGTAACTATGATGGCTATGATGATTCTATTTGTCACGCTGATAACAAACGATGTATTTCAATATACTGCTAATCCAATAGTAGTTTTCTTGTTCTATATTTTGTTAATTGGTGGTGCACTTATTTCAATATATTTTGTTGATAAGTACTATAAAAGTATTTATGAAATCAACCAATATAAATCGAGATTATCATCTATAAAACCAGAGCTTGAAAAGTCGTCACAATTTTTACACAGTGTAGAGTTCGATATCTCAAATGCAACTTTTAGAAATAACAGTTTCGAAAATAATTATCTTGAGAAAATGCTTTACAATGGTAGGAATAGCCAGATTTACCTACTGAAAAATATGGACTCTAAAGAAAAGTTAACTTTAAAAGCAATTGAGAAATCACAAGGCATAAAATACGATTTTACAAATTTAACGAGTTTGACTTATGACCATTTATCACCAGTTCTCGATTGGGGAGAGGGAGAGAACTATTATTATGTCATTAAACCTTTCGTCAATGGAACAGATGCTCAGACAATTGTAGAACAAAATGGACCTTTTTCTGCTCATGAAGTAAAACATATAATTTTATGTGTGGCACGAGTCCTTGACTATATGCATTCACAAATTGAACCGATTATATACAGGGATGTAAAGCCAAGTAACATTATACTGGGAGCTGACCAAGAGGTGACTTTAATTGATATAGAATCAGTCAGAACGGTAAATGAGGATAAAACTTCAGATACTTTTATCATTGGAACAAAAGGTTATGCGTCACCTGAACAATATGGATTTAGCCAATCTTCGCCACTTTCAGATGTTTATGGCATAGGTGCTACTGCCTTTTTCCTTCTTACAGGGAGAATGCCAGATATTAAAGAAGCTGAACGAATTAAATGGGATTTGACTGAAAAAGATAATTTTGATCTGAATCAGTTAACAACAATGATACAAAAGTGTATGAAGTTCGCACCGGAACAACGTTATCAAAACATCAAGGAAATAATTTCTCTTTTAACGAGTTCATAAGGTATTCTTATAACAATATTATCAAACATAGAATGATACATTTGTTTAGTGAGTGAAGTTTGTGTTAAAATAGATACATCAATCCCATCAGGAGGTTAAAATGATCAAATTAATTGCTGATTCTACTTGTGACTTAAGTCAGGAGATTATTGACAAATATAAAGTCGGCATTGCCCCATTAAGTATCAACATAGATGGAAAAACATATCGTGATCGTATCGATATCACTGCAGATATGTTTTTCGCTAAAATCGCTGAATATAAAACGCATCCAACGACTGCAATGCCATCGCCAGCGGTTTTTATTGAACTTTTTGAACAAGCTTATACAAGTGGTTGCAAAGAAATTCTTTGTATTTGTATGTCAAGTAAAACGAGTGGTTCGTATCAGTCTGCGATGATTGCTAAAGAATATTTTACAGAAGAGCACAAAGGTGAATCGTATAAAATTCATGTTGTTGATAGTACTTCTATGAGTCATGGAAGTGGTTGGTTGATCATCAAAAGCGCACGTCTGATTGAAAAAGGTGCGTCATTTGATGAAGTCGTAGCATATAATGAAAAATACAAACGCAATGTGAAACATTTTCTATCAGTAGATGATCTTGATAACCTTGTTAGAAGTGGAAGATTACGTTATGGTAGTGCTTTGATTGGCAAAATCATGAAAGTAAAACCAATTATGACGATGAAACAGGGTGAAGGAGCAATAGTCAGTAAAGAACGTGGTCGAAAGGCTGTTCTTAAGCATTATATTAATGCTTTTAAAGCTAGAGTAGATTTGACGGAAACTGATTTTGTAATTGTTGGCTATACTTCTGATAAATTATATGCTGAAAACTTAGTACATCTTATTGAAAATGAAACAGACTTTAAAGGTGAAATTTTAGTGATGCAGATGGGTGTAGCAGTTGGTACACATGTTGGATTGGGTGGTCTCTCATTTTATTTCTTGGAGAAACCTCACATCAAAGATGGGTTGTTGATTAACAATATTCATAAAATTAAAGATAACTTTGAAAAATAACTTGTAATATAACTTGTAATATAACAGAAAACTAGAAAAGCGAATCCATCTGTTCTTAGGTGTACTTTAAGAACTTGGATTCGCTTTTATTATATCTTGTGTTATTCTTTAGTAATCGTCTCAACTGGCGGGTCGATAATTTTTTCTTTTCCTAAATAGTTAGGCATATCTAAGCCAGCAAGATTAAATAGCTCGTTAAGTGGTGGAACAGATTGCATCATACCTGAAAGGAATTTTGCAGTATTTGTTTTACCATCTTCACCACCAAGGTTATCCCAAACTGTAACTTTATCAATCTTGATGTTTTTAATCGCTTCAACTTGCGTAGAAATAAGTTCAGGTAATTTATCAACAATCATTAGTTGCATTGCAGCATTAGAGCTCCCTGTCGCTTCGACAATTGCTTTAAAACCTTCTGCTTGTTTCATTAACATCTCGTTGATACCTCTAGCTTCAGCTTCTAGTTTCAAGTAGATCGCATCCGCTTCACCGCGTGCTTGTCTTCTAATACGCTCAGCATCTGCTTCAGCAGAGATCTCTGCCATTTGTTTATCAATGTGTGCTTGAACAAGTTGATCGGCTTCTCTAGTTGCTTTTTCCAGTTCAGCACGGGCAATCTCAGCAGCTTTTTCAGCTATATATGATTCTTCAAGTGCCTTTGCTTGTTGAATTTTTTCTGCTGCTACAGCTCTTTTAGTTGCAATCGCTTCCATTTCACGTCTTTCAGCATCAGATTCAGCAATCTTGATCCGCGATTGGTTTTCACCATCAACGGCAGTTGCATTCGCCTCAGCTACTTTAACCCTTTGGTCCATAACGGCCTGTGATTCTCCGATTGAACCATCTCTTGTTTTTTGAGCAACAGAGATTTTAGCATCGTTGACTGCTTTAGATGCAGCTTCTTTACCAAGTGCGTCAATATAACCAGATTCATCACTGATGTCTGTGATGTTTACGTTGATAAGTCTTAGACCGATTTTTTTAAGTTCGGATTCAACATTTCGAGTAACTTCTTCTAGGAATTTATCACGGTCAGTATTGATTTCCTCTATATCCATAGTTGCAACAACCAATCTTAATTGACCAAAAATGATATCTTTTGCTAATTCTTGAATCTCAACTAATTTTAAGCCTAGAAGTCTTTCAGCAGCGTTTTGCATAACTTCAGCTTCTGTGCTAATTCCAACTGTAAATCTAGAAGGTACATCGATACGAATATTTTGTTTAGAAAGTGCATTTTGAAGATTAACTTCAATAGATATAGGTGTTAAATCTAAATACTCATAGGCTTGAAATACTGGCCATACAAGGGTTGCACCACCGTGTATACATTTTGCACTTTTGATACCTTGGTCGTTTGATCCAACCATACCATATTTGACAAGAATCTTGTCAGATGGACACTTTTTATACCTTGAGAGCAATGCAACAATGATAACGAAAACAAACAATACTGCAAGTGAAACGAAAATTAAACCTGATGAGTTCTCAAAAGACATGTCTTCCTCCATATACTAATTTTTTTTGACAAGTAACTTTGACTGGCCAACTACACCGATTACACTGACTTGAGTCCCTGTTTTTATAGGTTCATCTTCATCGGTAATGGCTTCTACCTCACTCAAAGTTCCTTGAATGACAATCATAATCTTGCCATAGCTTTGGCGATGAGATGGGATAGGTATGTAGACTTCACCAGTGTTTCCAATGGCATTTTGATAATTGATTGTGCCATTCCTCTGCATCTTACTTACTAAAAAGAACAACCCCATGGAGATCGCCATAAACGTAACACCAATTATAAAAGAAATAATGGCAGTTACTACTGGACTTGTTCCTTGACTTAATAGCCATAAACCACTCCAACCGAAAAAAGTGAAAAAAGCCACAATATTTCTAATTGAAAAGAGTGTTAGTCCGGTTTCTCCGATCATGTCTACATCACCATCACCATCGAAATCAACATCGATTTCTCCGGATAAGCCAAGTAAAGTCATGATTGATTGAACGATTAGTATAAGTGAAGCAGGTACAGCAACGTAAAGAAAAAATTTATCCATGCATTTCACCTCCTGCAGTTTTAGAATACCATATAATTCGTTAAGTTTTCTTAAATACACATTAAAATTCAATAAAAGTAGACTTTCTTTTATGATATAATTAAATTGATTCGAGTACCGAAGTAAAGGAGGATATGATGTTAAATAAGATAGAAGCAGGTGAATATCTCATAGTTCTAAATAAAGATGAAGATAGTATCTCTTTAGTTTCTCTTAATATGTCAAAAGTGATCAAGACAATTTCTTCTGATCACAACCCACATGAAGTCGTTGTGACACCAGACGGAAAAAAAACATATGTAACGTGTTCACTTGGGAATACAATAGATGTAATTGATAACTCAAACTTTGAGATCATCAACAGGATTGTGGATAAGGATTTTGACTTTCCACATGGTCTTGGGATAAACAAAGAGGGAGTGCTGTATGTGGCATCTACGTATAGTTCAAAAGTTTTTTTTATTGATACTGCTACAGATCAAATTGTTAATTGTATCGATACTGGTGAAGTACACTCGCATATGGTTGCGCTTACACCCGATGAAAAAACAATATATGTCCCCAATATAGGCAGTGATAACATCTCGATCTTATCAGCAGATACTCAATCCATTACAGGTGTGATACCTGTAGGTAAGGGACCAGAAGGAGTAGCTGTACATCCTGAAGGCAAATGGCTATATGTAGCCAACCAACATGAAAACAATTTATTTATAATGGATACAACTCAACATGAAATTTTATGGAAAAGAAAAATCGGTTCTTGTCCGATTAGGATTGTATTTTCTCCAGATGGAAAATATGCTTTGATTCCAAACAGAGAATCTGATGACTTAACAGTAATACTTACAGCACAAGAAATTGCAGGTTTTACTAGACCGTGGGAGATAAAAAGAATCCCTGTTGGAAAATGGCCAGGTGGTACTGTATTTAGTAATAATGGCTTAAAGGCTTATGTCGCTAACAATAAAACAAATGATTTATCAATTATCGATATGGCGCTTCTCAAAGAAGTAGGTCGGATTGACGTGGGCATTCATCCTGATGGTATAGCACTATTAACAGTTTTATAACTAAATAAACAAAAAATAAAAAAGGAAGGTTTGGGCCTTCCTTTTTTGCGCGCTTCTGAACCAGGAGAGAATTTCAGAAGATTCTATATTTATGTGACATAAATAGTAGACAATTAATCTTAAAAATTAAAACCACGTCTTAAGATTAGACGTTAGCAACTTCAGAATCTTTAATAAACATCGCAGTAATTATGAATCCGAAGATATAGGCAACCACTAACCCTACGAAGTAGTTAAGCATAGAGTTTGGTTGCATCAAAGGAATAGCAGTCAATCCAGATGGTCCCCAAGCTGTAGACATAACCTTTTGAAGCATCACATATGCACCGCCGAAACCTGCACCTAAACCTGCTGTAATAAAAGGTTTACCCAAAGGTAATGTAACACCGTAAATTAGCGGTTCTCCGATGCCTAAGAAACCAGCTGGTAATGCACCCGAGATAACTTTCATCAACCTCATATTTTTTACTTTTTTTGCTTTCATATAGATAGCAATTGCGGCACCAACTTGTCCAGCACCAGCCATTGCAAGAACTGGGAACAATGATACGCCGCCCATAGCTTCAAGTTGGACCGCATAGATTGGTATCAAGCCATGATGGAGTCCAAGTAAAACCATAGGTAAAAATAGTGCAGATAATACATAGCCTGATATGATACTAACTACAGGATTTGTAGAGTTAACAAGTAGTTCTAAACCATTAACCAACCAATCAGAAAGAATACCTGTGATAGGCATGATGACTACTAATAAAAGTGCTGCTGTAATAAAGAGTGTTACCATAGGTGTTAACATGAGATCGAGCACATCTGGGACTCTTTTACGAACAGCTTTTTCAACTTTTGCAAGGATATAAACGCCGACGATAACTCCGATTACACCACCTTTACCACTTCTTAAGATGGAATTAAGTGGCGAATCTGCATTGTATAGACCAATCAAACCTGAGATATCATTGATTTGTGCCATAACCGTCATGGCACCCACCATACCACCAAGTGCTTCAGTTGCACCGAATACTCTAGCAGCACTAACACCAGTAAAAATAGTAAAGTAGCTTAAGAAAGCGCCACCCATAAGTGAAAGTACCAATCTAGTGATGTTCCATACTTCGGAAGCAGGTAAGCTTCCAGTACTTTGTAAGTTTGTGATTAAGCCAGCGAAGCCGTTAAAAATACCGGCAGCAATAATTGCGGGAATTAATGGAATGAAGATTTCACCGATGGTTCTTAGCCCTTGTTTAAACGAACTTTTTTTGTTTTTACTTTGTACTTTTTCTTTGTTTGCTTTCCAATCTTCATCTACTGTAGAGGTTGGAATGTTGTAACTTGCTTTAAATAGATCCATTAGCTTTTGTGCTTTACCAGGTCCAACGATTATTTGGAAGGTGTCATCTTCCACAACGCCCATTACACCTTCAAGTTGCTGAATTGCTTCCTTTTGAATTAAAGCTGGATTTTTTACTTTAACCCTAAGTCTTGTCATGCAATTGGCAATGGAATCGATATTACTTTCAGTGCCAAGTAGAGTGATAATTTCCTTTAACAATTCTTGGTTGCTCATAATTTTTCCCCCTTGAACAAGCTGTATTAGATCAAAGCTTTAAGCGCTTCTCTCACATTTCCTTGTGATGCTTGTAGTGCTTTTTGAGCAGTCTCTAAAGCCGCATCACTGAGTAACATAACTATGGATAACTTAACATTTCCATTTGTCTTTTCTAAAACTTCTTGAACCGTTTCTCTGTCAGCACCAGTAGCATCCATAACAATAATTTTTTTTCTTTCAATTAGTTTAATATTTGTTGCCTGTACATCAACCATCAAGTTCTTGAAAACTTTTCCGTTTTTGATCATAGAAACAGTAGTTAGCATATTAAGTACTAATTTTTGAGCAGTTCCTGCTTTTAACCTAGTAGAGCCTGTCACTACCTCAGGTCCGACAACCACCGTGATTGGGATGTGAACAGCATCTTTTAAAGGTGCTATATCGTTGCACATCACGCCGATCGTGTGACAGCCTATTTCACGTGCGTATTCAATTGCACCTAGAACATATGGTGTTCTTCCACTGGCAGCGATTCCTACCACTACATCAGATTTATCAAGTTTAATGTCAATCAAATCTGTTTTACCTTGTAGAAAATTATCTTCAACATCTTCAATTGCGTTTCGAAGTGCATAGTCTCCACCAGCAATTAATCCCACTATTTGATTTGGATCGGTTCCAAAAGTAGGTGGACATTCTGATGCATCTAGCACACCTAAGCGACCGCTAGTCCCAGCGCCAATATAGATTAACCTAGCGCCAGATTTCAATGCGGGTGCAATAATATCCACAGCCTGGCTGATAGCATCTAACTGACTTTCAATAGCACTCATTACTTTATAATCCTCTTGATTCATTAATTTCAGGATAGATAGAGTATCTAGTGCATCTATATTTTCAGTTAAAGGATTTCTTTGTTCCGTTTTCATTTGTTTTAAATTCATGCGTGCCTCCAAGTCTTTCTTGACACCAATATATAATAAAATATTCCGCGTGTCAAGAATAAATATAATATAATATTCCATTTGTTTGTGATAAAATATTCTCTATAGGAGGTGACTGTATGTCGTGTTTTACAAGAATTGATAACATGCGTTCAGAATTGACAGGAAGTGAAAATCAAATATCTGATTATATAATAGATAACATAGAACTCGCAAAAACATATACATCAGTTGAATTGGCAACAGCTTCTGGTGTAAGTCAATCAGCTATTGTTAAATTTTGCCAAAAACTTGGCTATAAAGGGTATTCTGAGTTTAGAATTGCCATGAATGAAGCTGCCACTAAGAGAGCACAGCGGAGATATATTCATGATCAGATTGGTATAGAAGATTCCCCAGAGACAATTATGCTTAAAATTGCTCAAAACAGCAAAAACGCTATCGATTCTACTATGGATGTAAATAATCCTGACGTTTTAAGAGAAGCTGCTGATTGTCTATCAAGTTCAAGTAAAATCATACTACTTGGAATTGGAGCATCTGCACTTGTGGCTATGGATTTTTTCCATAAATTACTTAAAATTGATAAGCACGTTATTTTTGATCTTTCCAGTCATGTACAGCTTGCATCGATTGCGACATTAAAGCCAGATGATGTGGTGTTTGCAGTATCATATTCTGGTGAAAGTAAGGAAATCATTGTGGCTGCAGAACAAGCAAGACGAAAAGGTGCAAAACTGATCTCACTGACCCGTTATTCTAAAAACACTTTAGTTGAAATCTCTGATATCAACCTCTATGCCATCGCAGAAGAAAATACGGTGAGGTCTTCTGCAATTGCATCGAGGATTGCGCAACTTACTATTGTGGATAGTTTATTTATTATGATGGTTTTACAAAATACTGAATATGCAATGCAGCGAATTGCAGAAAGTAGTGATATTGTAAAAGCATTTAAAACTGGGAGATAACTTTGAAAGTATTATATTTTAGTCCAACAGGAAATACAAAGAAAACATCTATCTTTATTTCAAAATCAATAAGGAAAAAACTGGGTTGTGCTTCACAATTTCTTCAGACGGTTGAAGCCATAGATTTTACGAGTATAAATGTACGTAAATCAGAATCGCATCTCAGAAATATTTCGACTTTTTTTAGTAGTGAAGATATTGTAATCATAGGCTTGCCAGTTTACGCAGGTAGAATTCCAAATGTGCTTTTGAAGTATTTAAAGCAATATGTTGGTAGTGGTGCGCATCTAATAATTGTACTGACTTATGGCAATCGACATTATGATGATGCAGCAAAAGAGGCATATCAAATTTTTTCAAATTGTGGGTTTGATGTTTTCGCTGTAATATGTGTCGTTGGAGAGCACTCCTTCTCAAACATACTGGCTAAAGATAAGCCCAACCAGTTGGATTTTATAATACTAGAAGATGTTGCTGATCTTTTAGTAAGGTGTATAAAGAAGAACAAAGAGAAAAATATAGTGAAATCAGTTTCAACCATAGAAGAATATATAGAACACATGGATATATTTACAGATCAAATACTTATAAAAAATATCGAAGGGCTAAAAACAGAAGTACCTTTAAAGCCTTATTTTCAGCCACTTGATAAAAATGGATATCCTTTTAACTTTATAGGGATTAAACCTATAACAGATCAAAACTGTACAGCTTGTGGATTATGTGCAAGCATCTGTCCAATGGGGGCTATAAAAAAGGATGCTTTTGATACAGTTAATGGCCCATGCCTCAAGTGTTGTGCCTGTGTTAAAAGATGCCCAGTAAATGCAAAATCTTTTGTAGATGAAAATTTTATTAAACATCGTTTGGAACTTGAAGAGGCTTATAGTGAAAATATAAGAAAAACTGAACTCTATATATAGAATAAAACAATTTCTTAAAATGTGACAAGAACACTTTTGTAATCATTACAAGTATGCTATACTATGTATTGTGATTCATAAAGACATATTATACACAGGAGGCTCACATGGAAAGAATTGTTGGCGCTAAAGCGCCTAGCTTTAATATGGCAATTGCAAAAGGAGATGGTTCAGGTTTCGATCGTATCTCATTAGAAGATTATAAAGGTAAGTGGTTAGTAATGTTTTTCTATCCCCTTGATTTCACATTTGTATGCCCAACAGAAATAACAGGCTACTCAAAAAAATACGAAGCATTTAAAGAGTTGGATGCAGAAGTAATTGGTATTAGTATTGATAGTGAACATTCACACAAAGCTTGGATTAATTCAGATTTAGGAAAACTTAATTTCCCACTTGCAGCGGACTTAACTAAATCAGTTGCAAGAGATTATGGCGTGCTGATTGAAGAAGAGGGCATTGCATTAAGAGGTCTTTTCATTATAGATCCCCAAGGGACTGTAAGGTATAGTGTAGTTCATGACCTTAACGTAGGCCGAAGTGTTGACGAAACTTTAAGAGTATTACGCGCGCTAAAAACTGGTGGATTATGTCCAGTTGATTGGTCTGAGGGAGATGAATTACTTTAAGAGAATAGTTAAATAAATCAAAGGTAGTTAAAATATAGATCAGAATGACTGACATTTTTCAGTTATTCTGATTTTTTTTGTTAAGTTAGGATATGACGTGATAAAATAGGGTAAACTTATGATGAGATAGAAAAAATGGAGGCGTCTATGAAACCTAAAGAAAGATGTGGTTGGCTCAATCTTAATAACGAATTATATGTGAGTTACCATGACCATGAATGGGGCGTACCTGTACACGATGACCAGAAGCTATTTGAAATGCTAATTTTGGAAGGCGCGCAAGCTGGGCTATCTTGGGAGACGATTCTAAAAAAAAGAGATAATTATCGAGATGCATTTGATCGCTTTGATGTTGATAAGGTAGCGCTCTACGATGACGAAAAGATAGCGTCACTACTTTTAGATGAAGGTATCGTTAGAAATCGACTCAAAGTCACTTCGGCAGTAACCAATGCTAGAATCTTTAAAATGATTCAAGATGAATATGGTTCTTTTGATCGTTACCTATGGGGCTTTGTAAATAACACGCCAGTTGTCAATAAATTTGAAGTGTTATCAGAAGTTCCAGCAAAAACAGAACTTTCGGATCAAATATCAAAAGATTTAAAAAAGCGTGGAATGAAATTTGTTGGATCAACAATTATCTATGCATATATGCAGGCAATTGGTATGGTAAATGACCATACTCTTAATTGTTTTAGACATGAGGAAGTGAAATTGTGAATAAATCGATGCTTTATTTAGAAGGACTATTTGAAGGCTTTGCTGCTAACGCAGAGGATGCTGTTTTTGAATGGCAGCATTTTAAAGATGTTTCATATTATGCTCAGTTACTTGCACATTCAAGGCAATTAGATGTAGAGATAGCTTCGTTAATTGCATATGGACATGATGCAGGTCGTACACATGGAGGTATACATGGAAAGTTACATGCCAAGGAAAGTGCAAAAGTTTTGAAGCAACTGCTCGTAGATAAAGGATATGCTAACTTGTATCAGAAAAAAGAAATGAAAATAGTACTACGTGCTATAAAAAACCACAGTAAAAAAGATCAAATAGATGATGTTTATAGTGAGCTAATTAAAGATGCAGATACTTTAGCACACATAGATGAACAGTTGGAAGTCGATGTCAATGGATATGAGTTTACGCGCTATCTTGCTTTAAAAAGTCATATACAATTAGATCAAGTAGCGTCGATTCACGATTGGGTCAGGATTTTTTTTAAACTTAATGGTCATTTAAATGTTTTGTGGAATGAAGGATTCTCAACCGAATCGCAAGATGAGTGGGTGCATCAGGTCAGGACAACTACTCGAAAATTAAGAAGTATAATTACTATTTTTAGTAAGACAGAATATTATTTTGATGAACCTTCTTTTAAATCTATTTTAAAAGAATACGAAACAAAACTAAAACAAATACTCAAACATCTGGAAGCTGCAAGGCGTTTGGCTGTTTTCATTAATATGGAAGCTTATGATGTTCAAAAGAAGAAGCTAGACACATTATACCAAATTGAGCTTGAGCATATAAAAAAGCTATTAAAAGATGATACAATTGAACTGGATCGTACACTAAAACTTTCTTTTAACTGTATTGATACAGAGCAATGGATAAAGAGTTGTAATGGCATTATTAATCAACAGATAGTACGTTACATTAAAAGAGTCTCTAAACTTGAACTTGAAAACGATGAAAAAATACACTTTGTTAGAGTTAAAGGAAAACAGCTGAAATATTTATTTGAATTAGGGCTAATATCAAATGCGAATAAACATCTATATGATATGATTAAGGAATTTCATGATATATCAGGAGAACTACATGACATAAAAGACGCTATGAATTATAAACATTCAGCACATTACTTTGATACAAAGACACTCGAAAAAAAGCAAAAGAATGATTTGATAAGACTTAAAAAAACTATCTTCTACTTCAAGTTAGTATAATGTTGTTTCAAAATTACAATTAAGATACATGAGGAGGCTACATGAAGACCATACTAGGACTCGATATAGGTGGAACAAAAATTCTAGGTGTTTTATATGACCTTGATGGCAAGGAATTAGCGAGAGAAAAAAAGAAAACAAAAGCAAATGAAGGCCTAGAGGTAGTGATGAGCCAAATTTACAAAGTCATTGATGCGCTTAAATCTTTTGAAGATGCACAAATCCTTGCAATCGGAGCTGGTGTGCCTGGTATTGTGGATGATAATGGTACGGTTGCATTCTCGCCGAATATACCTTTTAGAGACTTTACACTGGGTAAAAAATTATCTGAAAGATATGAAGTACCAGTATATGTAGGCAATGATGTCAATGTTGCCATGTATGGCGAATACAAGCATTTAGATAGTAGAGCAAGCAAGCATGTACTGGGAATTTTCATAGGCACTGGTGTAGGTGGTGCGATCATCATTGATGGCAAACTATATACTGGACAAGGAAGTGCTGGAGAATTTGGTCACATGGTTGTCAGCGCTGATGGTGCATATTGTGGTTGTGGTGCACAGGGATGTCTTGAGGCATATGCTTCTAAGACAGCAATTCAAAAGTATATCTTAAAACAATTGACCAAAGGTCGAAAATCTATGTTTTCGGATCTCTTAGAAGAAGACGGTGCGGTTTTAAAAAGTTCTTCTATACGTAAAGCTTATGATGCGCATGATGAACTTGCAAAAGAAGTTGTCGATCGATTGGCACGTTATATGGGGATTGCTGTGGGAAGCTTGGTAAACCTTTATCACCCTGAGATGATGATCATAGGAGGCGGCATTACAGAGGCACTTGGTGATTTACTCCTTGAAAAAATCATCAGTGAATCAAGGCAACATGCAATGCCTGGTCTTATGGAAACTGTTAATTTTACTGTATCAGAACTTGCAGATGAGGCCGGTGTGTTTGGTGCGTACCAATTGGCCCAAAATATGTTATAATAATTGATGCATCACTAAACTATAGCGTGTGTATAAAGTGAGGTTTCAATGACAGACTATCAAAAGAAAAAACTTATCGATTTAGTATTGATTTTAGTGGGAATCATCTTTGTTGGGATGTTCTTGAGAACACAGTTGAAGGATCCGATTATCATAGAAGTCGATAGCACGAAGCCGCAAGTAGAGCGTTCTTATTTCACAGGTGGATATGTAATTGATAATCAAGACAGTGAACTACCATCAAATATGGATATCCAAACAGTAGAAGTAAAAATGGATACGGCTTATATAGATATAAAAATCACATTTGGTCAGATTCCATCTGAATTGGAGGGTATTATATCAAAGTTAGATTTAGAAATTTTATTTGATGTAAATCAAGATGACGATAGACTTGATGATGTTATTGTAAAACATGTATATAAGGGAAATGGTGCATTTGATGGATATACAGGTGATTCTTTTGAATCCATGCTGATAAGAAATGAAAAGGATGGAGAAAAGGTTTTGAGTGCTGTAGTAGTGGAACAAGTTGATAATACCTTGTTGGTTCAAGTACCATTTACTCAAAAGCTTGGAATTGATTCAGAAACACCTGTTAAAGTTGTTTTTGAAGGTGATTATAATCAAATGTACTATGAAGACATTGCACCGTAATGATGTTGCGCTATGAATTTTTGAGATAAGATAAAGCGATATAGAGTGCCTAGTAAAGGAAGTTATACACTTGGCACACTATATCGCTTTTTTGTAGCCACTATTTTACAATTCGGTAATACGCTCTTGCTGTTAGAAAGTATACAAGCAAGTAAATTAGTCCGAAAGCTAAAATAGTTGCAAATGTACAGACTATAAACAAAGGTATGTTGGTAAAACTGAACAAGAACAAAAGTTTAGTGATGACATTAAAAGCAAAAGCGATATGGATTATTGCAAAAAGTAGGGGAAGGAAAAATACCATAACGATTTGTGTTTTAATGGTACGCTTAATTTCGGTCATACTCATCCCAACTTTCTGCATGATTTCAAATCTTATTTTATCATCATAGCCTTCAGAAATTTGTTTGTAGTAGATAATCATAACGGTAGCCATCAAGAATAGGGCACCAAGGAAAATTCCTATGAAGAAAAACCCACCATAAACTGAGAAGAAATCACTTTTAGCGAGGAGCTTACTTCTTACTGAAGTACTAGAGATATTGCTTGTAAGATCACTCATAAGTTCTTGATTAAAACGACTTAAATCAGCATTGTTTCCTGAGTTGTTGAAGGTTAATTGATAGTCAATTAATCTATCAGATTTTTTAGTTGCCGTTTCAACTAAATTGATCATCGTTTTTTCATCTTTAACGATAAAATAGTACTCAGTATTAAGTGGTTGAGATGCTTTGGTTATTCCACCAAAATGATCTAACTCGTTGACGATATTAAGTGTTTGACCTTCAAGTTTAATTTGATCAAAACCATAATTTTCACTATTGGTAAATAGAACAATTTGATCTGGGTCAAGTGTTAAATTTTCGCCTGAAAGCTGTTCATAATCGGAAGCGGTAACGAAGGTAATATCTACTCTTTTGGAGCTCACATCATATTGAATATCGTATTTTAGTTGATGATCACTTTTCAAAGTTGAGATATACATATACTTAAAACCATATCGATCAGTGATTTTGATATTGTTTTTTTCAGCAAGAAGATCAACTTTATCATTAATGACCTTAATGTCATTTGCTTCAGCGTCGTAATTACGAATATAAACATCGGATGGGAACTGAATATTTAACACATCTTCCATGCCAATATATAGAGAAACTGTAGTTGATAGTGTCACGAGTACTGCAGTGCTTAGGATGCAAATATTTGCTAGTCCAACTGCATTTTGTTTCATGCGGTAAATCATACCTGAAATTGACGTAAAATGGTTGGCCTTATAATAAAACGCCTTGTTTTTTTTGAGTAATTTTAGCGCTGCGATACTGCCTGCTATAAAGAGGAAATAAGTGCCAATCATAACCAGTATAACTGCAACGAAGAAAACCAAAAGTGCTTGAAGGGGTTCTTCAACAGTGAGTGCAAGAAAATAACCAGCACCAAGTGCAACAAGTCCTAAAAGTGTCATAATCCATTTTGTTTTAGGTTCTTTTTCACCAACCGCAGAGCCTTTTAATAACTGAATGGGGTTCGAAAGATGAATATGACCTAGATTGTAGATCAAAGTAACGAAAAAGACACTTGAAAAGAATAAAATGGTTAGCGTAATTGACGAGATCGATACAGTGAAACCCATTGTTACAGAAAAACTGAGAATTTTTAATAAAATTAGATACATGAGCTTGCTAAGAACCATACCGGAAATTAAACCGACGCCTATACAAATTACAGCGATGATCATAGATTCTAATAACAACATGATGCCTATATGTCTTTTTCCCATTCCTAAAATATTGTAAAGTCCAATTTCTTTCTTTCGACGTTTAATTAAGAAACTATTGGTATAAAACATAAAAATTGCTGAAAAAATAGCGATTACATATGTTCCGAAAGATAACATAAACTTTAGAGAATCTGAACCGGGCATGGTATTTAATCCCTCATTAACTGAAATGGCATGCATGATATAAAACATTGTGATGATGCCTATGTTCATCAGAATATAAGGTGCAAACAAACGTGCGTTTTTTCGGACGTTGGAGAATGCAAGCTTGAGGTAAAATGATTTAGTCAATGCGTTTTCCTCCTGTCGCAAGTAAAGTTAAAGTATCCGTAATTTTTTGATACATCAATTCATTTGTCATACTTCCTTTATAGATTTGATGAAATACTTCACCGTCTTTTATAAAGAGCACACGTTTTGCATGACTAGCGGCCTTCACACTATGTGTAACCATAAGAACAGTTTGTCCTTCATTGTTGATTTCTGAAAACAGACTTAATAGATGATCTGTGGACTTAGAATCAAGCGCACCAGTGGGTTCGTCTGCTAGTATAAGCTCAGGGTTTGTAATAAGCGCTCTTGCAACTGCAGCGCGTTGTTTTTGGCCACCCGAGACTTCATAAGGAAACTTGTGTAATAAATCTTCTATTTCAAGCTTCTTCGCTATTGGCTTTAGTCTTTTTTCCATCTCACGATATGGAGTACCTGCAAGTACCAGTGGTAAAAATATATTGTCCTGTAGGTTGAAATTATCCAATAAATTAAAATCTTGAAAAACAAATCCTAGATGATCTCGTCTGAAAGCAGAGAGTTTACCATCTTTTATACTTGAAAAAGAGTTGCCATTGAGTAGAATTTCTCCACTAGTTGGTTTATCTAAAGATGCGAGTATATTTAGAAGTGTTGTTTTTCCAGAACCAGATTCCCCCATAATTGCTACATATTCACCGACTTCAATTGAGAAAGTGACGTTTGAAAGTGCTACAACTTGATTTCCACCAAACCTAGTGGTATACACTTTTTTTAAGTTATTGATTTCCATTAATGACATTGAATCCTCCTTATTTGGTGCTCAGTAGTTTTAGCACCGGTCTTATGTATTAATTATATGAAAAAGAGAAATGCTAAACCATAAGTCTGGCTTACATTTCTCCCTATAACCTTACACTTTTGTAAGTTACTCTATGACGATAGGATCGCGTTCGATATGGATTGAAACCGTTGTACCTACACCAATTTCAGAAGTAACTTCTATTTGATGCGAGAGTTTTTTTAGTGCGCTTTTACAAAGATAGAGGCCAATTCCAGTAGATTTTTTATCCATTCTACCATTAAAACCAGTAAATCCTTTGTCAAATATCCTAGGTAAGTCCTCTGCCTGTATGCCGATTCCAGTATCTTTTATAACCAATCGTGCTGGACTTTGAAGGAGCGAGATGTTGATTTCTCCAGCATGAGTATACTTAAGTGCGTTGGATAGAATTTGTTCAAAAGCAAAACAAAACCATTTTTCATCTGTAAGAAGACTATATTCAATGGGAGCGAGATTTAATTTGATTCCTTTTTCAATAAAGAGAGTCCTGTATTTTCTAAGGGAGCTCTTAACTAGTTTTTCTAGTGAAAGGTTTTCGATTTGTAAATCGGAGCTTTCGCTTTCTAGCCTTAGATAATGAAGTACCATCTCGACATATTGTTCTATTTTAAAAAGTTCAGACTTTATGGTAAGGTTACGTTCGTTTGGATCGCTTTCGATGATCAAATAAAGTGCAGAGATAGGCGTCTTAATTTGATGAACCCAAAGCGTATAATAATCAACCATAGCCATGCGCTTATAATCCGATTCTGTTTCAAGTCGATGGTAGGCGTCAAACAAATCTCTGATATGTTTTTGATAATCGGCAATCAGCAAATCCTTTGGTTCGGGTAAGTCTTGTAGTGAGAGCGTGATATGATTAGACATTTCAGTCAACTGATTATGTGTTTTACAATACTTTGTGAAGCCATAAAAGAAAAAAATCATAGTGAAGAAAAAGGACAGTAAGAAAGCATATGCTACAACTTCTACCGGAATGCCGTATAAGTAAAATACAATTACGAAAATGAGTGCATATAAAATATAGAGAAGCCCAAATTTAATATGCCTTCTAAGATATGCCAGAAGAATTATAAAATTATTCAATCCAATAGCCCATTCCTTTCTTTGTACCAATCCAATCGTATAATTCGATTTCTTCGAGTTTCTTACGAAGTCGTGTCACATTAACAGTGAGGGTATTATCATCGACAAATTCGTCACTTTCCCATAAACGCGTCATTAAGTCATTTCTCGATACCACTTTTCCCGCATTCTCCATCAGCATCTGCAAGATTCTAAAGTCATTTTTAGTCAGTTCGATCTTTTGATCTTTGTAACTCACTGTAGTGTCATTTAAGTTGAGAATCACGCCTGTATGTTCAATCGCTCTTGTTTGTCCAGTAAAAGAGTAAGCCCTTCTAAGAACTGCTTGAATCTTTGCTACAAGAACTGTAAAATCAAAAGGTTTTGAGATAAAATCATCTGCGCCCATATTCATAGCCATCACAATATTGAGGTTATCAGATGCAGAGGAGATAAACAATATAGGGACTTTAGAAACTGCACGAATAGTAGCACACCAATGATAGCCATTATAATAGGGTAATGAGATATCTAATAGCACGAGATGTGGCTCAAAACTTATAAAATCAGACATGATATCTTTGAAATTCTTACAGCATAATACTTCGTAATCCCAATTTTCTAACAGCGTTTGTAAAGCTTTAGAAATAGTTGGATCATCTTCAACGATTAGAATTTTATACATAGGACCATCCTTTCGTGTGCAGGCTACTTCTATTTTAACAAATTTAACGTCGGATTACACATAATTTGAAATCTGTCTAAAAAATAAATCATACTGCTATATTAAATTGAGTATCTACAAAAAATTCAAAAAACTTAATTGACTTCAACATAGCAATATTTTATAATGTAAACAAATAGCGAAATAAAGAACGTTGTTCTCTATTTTAGAACGGCAATATCTGAAAAGGAGGTTTTTATGAATCAAGATGACATTAAGGTTAAATCCCTTTATAAAACTTTAAAAGTTTTAGAATGCTTTACTTCAAAAACACCAGAACTAGGGATCACAGAAATTGGTAATGCACTGGGACTTTATAAAAGCAATGTACATAATTTAATATCAACTTTAGAGTTTGCGGGTTATGTTGAGAAAAACCCTCTTAATTCAAAATATCACTTAACCAATAAAATGCTTGAATTTTCATATGTAGTGACAAGTCAACTTAACTACCAAGATGTGGTGTATCAAGTGTTAAAAAGGCTGACTGACGAACTAGGAGAGATGATGTATTTTGGTGTGCCTCATGGTACTCACGTTCTTTATATGTTCAATGCATATCCTCAAACTTATGACCACAACTATCCGATTCGCTCTATTATGGGAGAGAAAGCACCTATGTACTGTACTTCGCTAGGAAAGGCGATGATGAGTACAATGAGTGAAGTTGAGATTAGAGCATGTCTAGATATAGAGAAAGAAAAATTCACCCCGTTTACATTGATTGATGATGACGAGATTATGAAAGAAATCATGATTTCAAAAGAGCGAGGATATGCGTTAGATAACGTTGAGCATGAGCCTGATGTTAGATGTGTAGGGGTGCCTATATTTGGTAGAAGTCAAAACCTTATTGGAGCACTAAGTATCTCGGGTGCATCGCACAATTTTGATGATGAAAAGGTACACCGTTATGCAAGCATCCTCATAGATGCGGCTTATGAGATTAAGAGAAGGTTGTAACTGGTAAGCCAGTCAACATAGAATGAAAGATTATGGGAGGAAAAAAATGAGAAAGTGGTTAGCATTATTGTTAGCAATCGTTATGGTTTTCGCTATGGCAGCATGTACTAGCGAACCGAAAGCGACAGAGACAACAGAAGCATCAAGTTCTGAAGGTTCTACAGCAGGTCCTGCAGACAAAGACGTAACATTGATATTTTCAGTGAACGCTGTTCCTGGAGATGCACATTATGAAGCTATGATGAAGTTTAAAGAAGTAGCTGAAGCAAAATCAAATGGTTCAATTAAAGTAGACACATTCCATTCAGGTTCTTTGTTTAAACAAGACCAAGAACTTGCAGCTGTAAAATCTGGACAAGCAGATATCGTATATATGTCTGCATCTTGGCTTTCAGAGAGTTCACCTTGGATTTCTATGTTCAGTGCTGGTTATATGTTCAAAAGTTATGACCATATGACAGCTGCGCTTAATGGTGAAGTTGGACAAGAAGTATTTAATAAAGTAGTTGATGAACAAGGTGTAAGACCGCTAAAAGCATTTTATCTTGGAACAAGACAAATCAACTTAGTTAAAGATAAAGAAATTAAAGTGCCATCTGATCTCAACGGCATAAACCTTAGAATGCCAAACTCGGATGCTTGGTTATTCCTTGGAAAAGCACTAGGTGCAAATCCAACTCCAATCGCTTTCTCTGAGCTTTACATGGCACTTCAAACGGGAACAGTAGATGGTCAAGATAATCCATTGCCAACTGTTCAAAGTGCTAAGTTTTATGAAGTAACAAAATCTATCTCTATTACCAATCACCTTGTAGATAGTGTATGGCCAACAATTAATGAAGCAAAATGGCAATCGCTTAGCGACAACCAAAAACAAATCGTACTTGATGCAATGGAAGAAGCGAGAGCACTATGTGATGACTTAAACCTTTCAAGAGAAGCTGAACTTATTGAGTTTTTCAAAGAAGAAGGCTTAAACGTATATTATGCTGATATCGATGCATTTAGTGAAGAAGTACTAGCTAAATACCTTGAGAACAAAGACATGACTGCTACTTGGGATATGGACTTGTTTGATAAAGTACAAGAATTAGGTAAATAAACCTGAAGAGAGACTCAAGATCACAAACTTAGCCTTAAATATTCCCCAATATTTCAGTACGGCTAACTTGTGGTCTTAAGTCCCATCTTAAACTCTAATTATACAGCATTTGGAGGGACCTTGTGAATAAGATTAAGAGAAGTTTTTACATCATTCGCGATTTTTTTGAGATTTATCTACCTTTGTTCGCATTTATAGTGATGTTTCTAACCTTCATTATACAAATTATTGCACGTTATATCTTTAAATTCCCATTAACTTGGGCGTATGAAGTAACGGTTATTGGTTTTTCATGGACTGTAATTTTAGGCGCATGCTATGCAATGCGTTCTAGGTCGCATGTAAAATTTACACTGATCTACGATATGTTAAGCCCTAAGAAGGCTGCTTTTATTAGAATGTTAGGAAATCTAATTATATTATTCGCATTTGTAGCACTTATTGTCCCATCTTTTGAATATGTTAAATTTATGGATTTCCAATCAACTTCTGTGTTCAAAATCAAACTGAGCTGGATTTTTTCTGCCTTTATCTACTTTGTATTTTCGATGATAGGGTATACAGCAGTTGAGATTTACGAAGACTTTTGTACAATCCGTGGTAAAACGAAGCAGTCTTTAGAAAGTGGTGAACAGATATGAGTTTGGCGATGATTGTAACACTTGTTGTTTTTGTTTTAATATTTTTATTAAGAATGCCAATTTCACTTGGTATGATTGCAGCTGGAACATTCTATTTTATTTTTACAGGTACAGATTTAGGCTCAGTTGCCAATCACATTATGAACACATATTACTCTAACTATGTTATTATAGCTGTTCCTTTATTTATCTTTACAGCAAATGTTATGAACTCAGGTAAAGTAACAGAAATGATCTTTAAATTTGCAACAGGCCTTGCTGGCGGAAGAAGAGGCGCGCTTGGACATGTTAATGTCATCGCTTCACTTATCTTTTCAGGTATGACAGGATCTGCAATTGCAGATGCATCTGGACTTGGAAAAATGGAAATTGATGCCATGAAAAAAGCTGGTTATGACGATTCTTTTTCATGTGCGATAACAGCCGCATCAGCTACTGTAGGCCCAATTTTTCCACCAAGTATTCCCCTAGTTATGTATGCCATGCTGTCAGGGGCTTCAGTAGGAGCTCTGTTTCTTGGTGGAATGGTGCCAGCACTTTTAATATGTCTGGGGTTAATGATCTATGTAAGCGTAGTTTCTAAAGTGAGAAACTATCCTAGAGAAGAAAAAGTACCAATGAGAGCATTTTTGACCTTTACACTTCAGGCAATGCCTGCACTTTTAACACCAATTATTTTGTTGATGGGAATCTATACAGGAGTTGTAACACCAACAGAAGCAGGGGCCATTGCTGCTATTTATGCGATTTTAGTAGCTATTTTAGCTTATAAAGCAATGAACTTAAAAGGATTGCTCGACATCATAAAAGATACCATCAAGGACACTGGTTCAGTAAGTTTGATGGTTGGTGCAGCTGCTGTAATTTCATATATCGTAGCTAGAGAGCAGGTTGCATCAGAGCTAGGAACATTGGTTTTAAGTTTAACGGATAATAAATATGTATTTTTAATTGTTGTTAATGTGATAATACTGATCTTAGGTATGTTCATTGACACTTCAACCATTCAACTTGTTTTTGTACCTATTATGATTCCAGTTGCCAAGGCATTTGGAATTGACTTGGTTCATTTCGGCTTAGTAGTTACTTTGAACATGATGATTGGTCTATCAACGCCACCTTTTGGGATGCTCTTATTTATCACCGCAGGTATTTCAGGCACTTCGCTGAAAGCGGTAATGAAAGAGATCATGTGGCCAATAATTGCGATGTTAGCAATTTTATTGTTGATAACATTTGTACCTGAAATTGTTTTATTCTTGCCAAAAACTTTTGGCTTAATGTAGAAATTGTGAGGACTATCAATGAATTATGAATATAAAGGTGTCTGGCCTACAATGATTGCAGCATTTGACAATCAAAATCAGTTAGACATGAAAGCAAATAGAGCAATAACAGAGTACTTAATTAACCAAGGCAGTAACGGATTGTTTGCTGTTTGCCAGTCAAGCGAAATGTTTATGTTAAGTACTGAAGAGAAAGTCGCACTTGCAGAGTGTGTAGTTGATGCTGCAGCGGGTAGAGTTCCAGTAATTGGATCTGGTCATACTTCAGAATCTTTAGAGGAACAAATTGCCGAGCTTACAGCGATGTCAAAAACTGGTGTTGATGCAGTCGTGCTAGTGAGCAATCGCTTAGCAAAAAAAGAGGAAAGTTCGGAAGTGTTTATTAGCAATTTAAAAAAGATTTTAAATGCAATTCCAGATGTAAAGTTCGGTATATATGAATGTCCTTATCCTTACCTTAGATTGCTTTCAGATGAAGAACTTAAATGGTGTGCTGAGTCTGGAAGAATAATCTTCTTAAAAGATGTAAGTTGTAATTTAGAAACTGAAAAAAGACGCATAAAAGTAGTTGAAGGAACAGATCTTAAATTATTTAATGCCAATACAGAAACTTTGCTAGGTTCACTTAGAGCGGGTTACCATGGTTATAATGGTGTAATGGGTAATTTTCACATAGAAATTTACAAATGGTTATTTGACAACTATGAGACTTCACCTGATCAAGCTGAAGCGTTGCAATTACAGTTGACGGAACAAGGTAATATTGAGAAATACGCATATCCTATCAACGCGAAATACCATATGAAGCAATGTAATGTAGACATGACACTAAATTCGAGAAGATTACCAGTTGAAGCGTTTGACACTGATGCAAAAGCTAAAGTTGAGGATTTGATCAATTGGGAAAACAAAACTCGTCAATTATTTAATCTATAAGGAGTCGCTCATGTTAAAAGGTATACCTAGAATTATTTCTCCGGAGCTTTTAAAAATATTATGCGAAATGGGGCATGGCGATACACTTGTGATTGCAGATGGAAATTTCCCAGCTGCATCCTTATCGAGTAAGCTCATCACATTATCAGGTCACGGTAGTATAGCAGTTCTGGAGGCGATTTTAGAATTGTTTCCACTAGATGAAGCCCCAATCACCCAAATCGGTGTTATGGAGACTGCAGATCAATCTAAACCAGAGATTTGGGAAGCTTATGCTAAACATGCAACCGAGCTAGTACCTATTGAAAGGTATGCATTTTATGAAAAAGCTAAAAACGCATATTGTATAATTGCTACCTCAGAGAGTGCTTTGTATGCCAATGCTATTTTGACAAAGGGTGTTCTATAAATGAGGAAAAAAGATGAACTATACAGAAAGAGTCAATCGATCTATTAAAATAGAACGAGATGCAATAAATGAATTGCTTGAAAGTGCTGGGGTTAATTATGACCAAATATGTAGTATGATTCTTGCTTGTTCAGGTAAACTTGTGTTTATTGGCGTGGGAAAGTCAGGTCATATCGGTAAAAAATTAGCAGCAACTTTCTCAAGTACTGGAACACCGAGTTTTTTTGTCCATGCAACTGAAGCGGTACATGGCGACCTCGGAATGATTCAAGACAAAGATATTGCAATATTGATTTCCAATAGTGGCAATACAATGGAAATTCTAAATACGATTCCAACACTTAGAAAAATTGGATGTAAAACAATTGCATTTACTTCGGGTGAAAAATCAGAACTTGCAAAGCAATGTGATTATGCAATTGTGTATCCGTCTTTACCGGAAGCAGATCATTTAAAGCTTGCACCAACAACTTCTTCAACGATGACTTTGGTAATTGGTGATGCGATTGCATGTGCCTTATCAGAAGCGAGAGCGTTTAAAAGTGAAGACTTTCTACTGTACCATCCTGCTGGGAGTTTAGGAAAAAAACTCAAGGAGGAAACGGGAAAATGAAAAAACTTGCAGTTGTAGGGTCTTTTGTAATGGATCTAATTACACGCGTTAACGAGTTCCCACTTGAAGGACAAACATTAATATCAGATAATTTTAGATGTTTACCTGGTGGAAAGGGTGCCAATCAAGCCATGGCAGCGGCTAGACTTGGTGCAAATGTCATGATGTTTGGTAAACTAGGTACAGATAGTTATGGAGATACGTTTATTAGTGTGTTTAAGGAAGCTAAAGTTGATATAAGCCATGTTAGGCAAGTTGAAGAACTGCCTACAGCGATGGGGCTAATACAGATTAACCAACATGCAGAAAACAAAATCATTGTGGTGCCAGGTGCTAATTTTGGCTATACATTAGAAGACTTAGAAAGAGATTTTGAAAAAATATGTGAAGCTGATATAGTGATCACACAGATGGAACTTAAACCTGAAGTTACTTTTGAACTTATTGATAGATGCTACGCTAAGCAGATTCCTGTAGTATTGAATCCTGCACCAGCAGCTGATATTCCTAAGAAAATTTTGAGTAAGGTAACCTATCTCACGCCGAACGAAACCGAGCTTGAGATTTTATCTGGTGTGCCTGTTTACGATGAAGCATCAGCGGAAAAAGCGATTAAAGCTTTACTTGAGATTGGCGTAGGAACTGTAATTGCAACTCTTGGAAAAAAAGGTGCGGTTATTGGTAATCTTAGTGGCTTTGAATATGTTAAAGGATATAGTGTCAATGCGGTAGATACAGTTGCAGCAGGCGATTCCTTTAATGGCGCATTAGTGACAAGGCTAATCGAAGGGGATACTTTAAGCGGTGCAGTAGCATATGCCAATGCTGTGGGAGCACTTACAGTAACAAAGCATGGTGCAATACCTTCATTACCATTTTCAAATGAAGTAGAGGTTTTTAAAAAAGCCAATAGTTGATATAAGCAAAGTTTTTTAAATTAAGAGTTGATGGGAATTCACATTCCATATCAACTCTTTTTTTAGATCTAACTTTCATATGATATAATCGGAGTACACGATAGATGTTTTTGTCAACTTGGCATATTATTTTTCAAAAAATCGTTTGAATAAAGTTTATCTGGAAATAAATATAATAAGATGAATAAGGAGGTACAACATGTCAAATACAAGCTTATTACTCCCTTTCAGAAAAAAAGGGAACACAATGCAATTTTTAGTTAAAAATGAATATATCGCTGGTTGGGACGCACATCCTGATGTATGTGGTATATTGAATACAGTTACTAATGACTTATATGAAAAAGAAATGCTAGATCAATTGAAACTAGAAACTGATATCATCATTGATTCTGACGAACTCATCAGATTAGGTGTATGTGCAATCAAAAGAAACAGCGATCTTGTATGCTATTTATACTCAGCAGATTTAAGTAAGAGAAACGAGACTATTGAAGCTGAAATGGACAATTACCTTTGGATCAGTGAAGACAGATTGATGCAAAGTATTGATGCGCAACTGTTATCAGCTTATGCTAGACTAAAGTTCCTTTTGTTCTAATTTTGTTGACTTTTTTCTTTTGTAATGTTAAAATGAACAGTGTTCAAAAACGTAGGAGGATTCATGCCTAAAATAATTGATAACCCTACCGCAGCAATTCTTGAAGCTTCAAAAGAGATCCTTTTAGCAGATGGATACGATGGGTTAAACATGAGGCGTGTTGCAGTTAAATGCAATATTGCTACGGGTACCGTTTATAATTATTTTGAAAATAAAGACAGTTTAATCATTCAAATGATGATGGATTATTGGAATCAATATTTTAATGTCATTGATACAATTGATAATGAAGAAAAAGATTTTTATACTAAACTGGCTATGATTTATGATCATTTTAAACGTTTTACAGATGATTTTCATACTATATTTTTGACGCAGAGTTTTATGCTGGGTTATAAAGGAGATGCACATAGTAACCGGATGGATTTTATGATTAAACTTCAGAATCGATTAGCAGCGTTGATCAGTGTAAAAGCAAAAAATACTGGTAAAAGTATTGACGATGATGAAATTGCAGAATTTATCTTAGCAAACTTTGTAGCGATTTCATATGTACCCAGTTTCACCTACCAAAAGTTTCATAAAATATTATTCGCTATCTTAGGGTAGCGATTTTTATGAATCAAAATGAACAATGTTCATTATAAAATTAGAGAGGTTAAATATGAAAAAAAATAACGGATTTATACTTGTTTTATTTCTGCTTGGAATTTTCTTAGGCGCAATTGATAGTGGTATAGTTTCTCCAGCAAGAGAAATTATCCAACATGGTTTCAACATTTCGGCATCATCAGGAATTTGGATGATTACTATTTATACGCTTGCTTATGCAGTGTCTATGCCAATTACAAGTAAGTTGGCTGATAGAGTGGGTCATAAGAAAGTGTATACGATAAGTATTATGATATTTGCTATAGGCTCATTGTTATGCGGACTTACAAATTATTTTAATATCTACCCATTATTCCTTGCTGCTCGAGTTATACAAGCACTTGGCGCAGGAGGTATTTTACCTATTGCAACTACGGTTATCGGTCAGAGTTTTCCAGAAGAAAAAAGAGGTACTGCACTTGGATTTGTTGGGATGGTCTATGGCGTAGCAACGATTATCGGCCCTACACTGGGAAGTGCAATAATAAGCTGGGTGGGGCAAGAAAATTGGGGTGCAATTTTCTTGATTAATGTTCCGATTGCCATTGTGATCCTGGTAATGGCACGGGGGATTCCCAACACTAAAAATGAAACTGAAAAGCCTATAGACTTGTTAGGGTCTGTTGTCCTTGCAGGATTTATAGGGAGTTTGATGTATGCACTTACAAATCTAGATTTCTTTAATTTTAAAGAATCGTTTATATCGACAGATTTTTATCCATTCTTAATCGTTGCTATTGTATTATTACCTATCCTTGTCTTCGTTGAGAGAAAGGCAAAAGATCCAATTATCAATTTGTCTTTTTTTACAGAAAGACAGATGTTGACTACGATGCTTATTGCTTTTATATCTGGCGTGGGGTTAATGGGAATGGTGTTTGTACCTCAATTTGCTGAAAACACATTGAAGATTAGTGCAGGTAAAGGGGGTTATCTTGTTACTTTACTGGCGTTGTTTTCAGGTATAGCAGCTCCTATTAGTGGAAAACTTCTCGACAAAAAAGGTGGCGCATTTGTACTTCGAATTGGCTTTTTCTCAAGTGTCTTAGGGACGTTGTTCTTAGCACTTGTGGCGGCTAAAACATATAGCTTTTTGCATGTGTTTGTAGGGCTTGCACTAATGGGGATAGGTGTTGGATTTACCATGGGAGCGCCACTAAATTATCTCGTACTCAATCGTGCATCAAAAGAAAATGGTGCGAGTGCGCTTGCTACAATGTCACTTGTTAGGTCGATTGGTGTAGCTGTTTCTCCAAATATTATGATAGGTTTTATAGTAAGTGCAGGACAAAATGTTGTGGGCAATGTCACAAGTGCTATCATGCCAGCAGGGATGAGTTTCTCAACTAGCGAGGGCTCAGATATACCTCGTGAAGTGATGCAGCAACTTCAGGCTGCTGATGTGACAAATATAGCACAGAGGTTGATGCAATTTTTAACATATGTGATTCCAGAGGACATAAAGAAGTTTGCACTACCTGCTCTTGAAAAATCTCAGGATGTTATGACAAATGTTTATCAGAGCACTATCAATGAGGGGTACTCACAAATGTTCTTGACAACGGCAGCCGTCGCAACAGTTGGTTTTTTATTAACATTATTTTTGAATTCTAAAAAACAAACGATACTTTAATCGAATTCTATATTTCAATAACATTTTAAACCACAAGTTGAATTAATTTTCTTGTGGTTTTTTTATATTTAATCATGATAATATAGTTAATAATACAAAATGAAGATAATTAAGATGAAAAAAGGGTAAATTACATAAAGAGGATTATAACTTTTCTATGGGAGCGGAGATGGGAATTCGGGAGAAAACACAAGAAATCGTAAATCTGATGACGGTAGAAGAGAAAGCTCAAGTTTGTGTGGGAAAAAACTTTTGGGAAATTGAAGGTGTTTCTAGATTGGGGATAAACTCAATTAAAGTTGCAGATGGTCCACATGGTCTTAGAAAACAATCCGCCGATGCAGATCATCTTGGAATCAATGAGAGTGTACCAGCTACGTGTTTTCCAACTGCCAGCTTACTGGCGAGTACTTGGAATCGTGAGTTAATTCATAAGATGGGCAATGCCTTGGCAAGGGAGTGTGTCGCTGAGGATGTTTCTGTACTTCTTGGGCCAGGCGTTAACATCAAGCGGTCACCTTTAGGAGGCAGAAATTTCGAGTATTTTTCAGAGGATCCTTTTGTATCGAGCGAAATTGCTATAGCTTGGATTAATGGTGTTCAAGAACTGGGTGTTGGTGCATCACTTAAACATTTTGCTGCTAATAATCAAGAATACAGGAGGATGCTTATTGATACCATAGTTGATGAACGCACACTAAGAGAGGTTTATCTATCAAGTTTTGAAGAAACGGTAAAGCTGGCAAGTCCTTCAACTGTGATGTGTGCCTATAATCGTCTTAATGGAACTTATTGCAGTGAAAACAAATGGTTATTAACAGATGTTTTACGTGATGATTGGTTATACAAGGGTGTTCTTATAACAGATTGGGGTGCTACAAATGATCGTGTTAAAGGTCTAACTGCGGGTCAAGATGTTGAGATGCCAGGTGTAAATGATGAAAATATCCATAAAATTATAAGTGCTGTTGAATCAGGAAAAATAACTATGAAAGAGTTAGATGGCACTGTTGGTAGAGTTGTTTCATTACTATTAGAAAAAAACAATAATCATAAAAGTGATTTTGGTAATTTTAAAGCCGAACATCATAAACTTGCGAGGGAGATTGCAAGTGAAGGAATCGTTCTATTAAAAAATGATGGTATATTGCCACTATCTAAAAATGATAAAGTTGCTATAATAGGTAATATGGCATGGAGTCCGCGTTATCAAGGTAGTGGTAGTTCTTTTATGAATCCGACGCAGCTTGATACAGTATATGAGTGTCTAAAATCGCGAATTGAAAATGATGAAGGTGTTTACTTTTCGAAAGGCTATATAGATGATGATATAATAAACCAACAGCTTGTTGATGAGGCTGTTAGCGTTGCACAAAGCGCTAGTGTAACTTGTATTTTTGTTGGACTATCAGAAAGCTACGAATCGGAAGGCTTTGATAGAACTGAACTAACTTTGCCTAAGTCTCATGAAAACTTAATCAAAGCAATTTTACATGTAACTTCTAATGTTGTAGTTGTGCTTAGTAATGGTGCACCAGTATGCATGCCTTGGAAAGAGGAAGTTTCTGCAATAATAGAAGGTTATTTAAGTGGTCAAGCTGGCGCTAGTGCAATGCTAGATATTATTTTTGGAGATATAAATCCAAGTGGTAAACTTGCAGAGACTTTTCCTGAAGAGACAGAGGTATCACAATATTTTAAAGGTTCTAAAAAATCTATTTTGTATAAGGAAAATATATACGTTGGCTATAAATACTATGATCGATTTGGAGGCAAAGTTGCTTTTCCTTTTGGACATGGACTAAGTTATACAACTTTTGATCTGTGGGATAATGAAGTCATAATAAACTATGCTGATGGAATATTTGATGGTGTAACCGCTAGCATTAACCTAAGTAATATTGGCCACAGAAAAGGCAAAACTGTTGTACAAGCCTATGTTTCAGCGGTAGATGGGAAGGTTCATCGCCCTCTGAAAGTTTTAGGTCAATTTGAAAAAATAGAATTAGAAGCCAATGAATCTAAAAGAATCACACTAGAATTGAAGAAAAGAGCATTTGAAATATATAACACGAAAACGAAGCGTTGGCATGTAGAACCAGGTAGATATAATATATTAATTGGATTTTCATCAGTAGATCTACCACTTAAAGCGCAGATTGATATTCCAGTTGAAATGTCAGATGGAGAAGTCGAGTTAACAAAAGCAGACCAATTTTATATTCAGTCTTATGATCAAAGACTACAAATAAGTGATCAGGAATTTTTAGAGTTATATGGGCTTCAGGCACATCTTGATGATATTTATAATCGCCAAAACTATGACCTCAATACACCTATTTATGAGATGAGAAAGACTATAATTGGAAGTCTTTTGATGCTTGTCATTAAAGTAGGTGTGAAAGTTAACATGAGAAAACAGAAGAATGCTGGTATGAAGAAAATGATAGCAAGTATAATAGAAGAAGTGACACTTAGAAATCTTGTGATGATGACTGGTGGTATCATTACACACAAAATGACAGAAAGTTTTTTAGTAATGTCAAAAAATGGTTTTTTTACTGGTTTGAGACATTTTCTAAAGAAATCTGATCGATAATGGAGAGGTGAACTATGTATAAAAAAGTCAGTATAAGTCTTATCTTGGTACTGATTTTATCGTTTTCAATGAGCTTTGCGGCACCAAGTGCTTGGTCAAAAGACACGATAAATCAGGGCATTTCAGCGGGATTGATTCCAAGCCCATTACTCAATCAGTTTCAAGATAATATCACAAGAGAACAGTTCTCCGGTATGATTTTAAGTTTATATGAAAAATTAAGCGGTGAAGCAGTTGCTTTAAATATTGATAACCCATTTACAGATACAACAAATGTAGAAATTCTTAAGGCATATCAAGTTGGCATTATATCGGGAACTGGAGGTGGTAAATTTTCACCTAGTGCAAGTATCACTAGAGAGCAAATTGCAGTCATGTTTTACAAATGTATAAAATTGGCTTCTCCTAGTGCTATCTCAAATGTATACCCAGTTGATTTTGCTGATAATGAGTCAATCTCATCATGGGCGACTGAAGCCATTGGTTTTATGAACTATAATGGGTTGCTTTCAGGTACAGGTGATAACAAAGTCGCACCTAAAGGTAATGCTTCTCGCGAGCAGGCGATGGTTTTAGTTACAAATACGTATCAAAAATTTGAAGGTACTAATTTGGTCAAATCAGAATTAAAACCTTCTGAAATATCCAAAAGAGTAAGTCCAGCAATTGTATATATCGAAACATATGATGCTCAAGATGAGCTGCTGGGTACGGGTAGTGGTATCAACATTGCAGTTACAGGGAAAATTTTCACGAATTTTCATGTTATTGAAGGGGCAAGTAAGGTTACAGTAAAATTCGTAAGTGGTGAAGTTTATGATGTTTCAAATGTACTTGCTTATGATGTAGATCGAGATGTTGCTGTTCTTAAAATCACCGGAGTAAATTTACCAACAGCAATTTTTGGAAACTCAAGTTTACTTGAGAATGGTGAAGAAATTTTGACAATAGGAAGTCCAATCGGTTTGGAAAATACTATCTCAGATGGGCTAGTGAGCAATCGGTCAAGACAAATCGAAGGTCAAAATTATCTCCAAATATCTGCTCCTATTTCTCCTGGAAGTAGTGGAGGCGCACTTGTGAATCTGTATGGCGAAATAGTTGGGATCACATCAGCACAATTTATAAGTGGACAGAACCTTAACTTGGCGATTCCTATTAATGAGGTTAAAAAATATGCCTCAAGTAATAATAGTATTACGCTAAAAAGCCTAAAGGATTTAACCATCACTAAAAGAATTGATTTTGAAGATGGCGGTTATTACATTGGTGAAGTTATAGGTGGGGTTCCTGAAGGAAAAGGTACAATATACTATGTTAATGGTGACCAATACACAGGTGACTTTGTCGATGGACTAAAAGAAGGCAATGGCATCTATACTTGGGAAAATGGAGATTACTACGAAGGTGAGTTTTTTATTGATTATATGCATGGTGATGGTATATACACCTATGCTGATGGTTTGATATTTAGTGGCAGTTGGTTCTATGATGAGGTTGCGGAAAATAATATGATTCCAACGCCTTATGCTAAAGCTGTATCAAATTCTAATCTTGAAATTGGATGGGAAGACAATCAACTGGGATGGTATTATCATATCTACTATGCATATGCAGAAGATGGACCTTGGTATACCTTTGAAGATGAATATGGTTATCCAAGTGATTTGGTTTGGTTAGATACGTATTCAGCAAATTTATATGATATAACACCTGGAACTACTGTTTATATCACTATGACCTCATATATTTTTGACATAGAATCAGATTACAGTGAAATAATTGAAGTGAAAATGCCGTAAATAAAAGCCATTCCTCACAACAGCTTAACGCTAACAATGAGGAATGGCTTTCATTATTTCTGAGGATTGATAAAGTTTAAAGATTGTTCTAAAAGTGACATATCGACGGAGCGTTGATTAATATATAGATCTGAAAGGGCTTGGGGTGTCAAGTCCTTTCCAGATTTTATCCACTCGATTAAGACTGCAGTAGCAAGTGCTGCTCTCATCGCAATAAAATAATTGTAGTTAGGAATCTCTACTTGTGGATATTCAGAACGTAGTGATTCAATCATGCCAACAAATGCAGAACTAATTATGCTTTCGTTTTCACTTTTGATTATTAACTCAATGAGTTCAGAGTGACGATCCCAATAGTTTAAAAAGGGAAGAATAAAAGTTTCGTCAATACTGTGAATTTGATTTTGTACTAATTCTCCTAGTAGGTATCTACCACATTGGATGTAGATTTGATCACACCGGTATTTTAAAACATCCTCTATTGAATCAAAGCATCTATAGAAGGTAGCACGGCCTATTTTTGCAGTTTTCACGATATCTGTAACAGAAATATCTTTATAGTTTTTCACATGAGATAATTCTCTAAGTGCTTCAAAAGCTAAATCTGCGGAATTGATCGCACGTTTATCTGTGCTAACATGATACATGTTTATCTCCTTACTTTTTAAGTTGCTGATTTAGTTCATCGATTTCATTAGTGCTGAAGAACAAAGCTTTAATATGATGCCAAGTGTCAAAAGCAACTGCGATACCAACGCCAAGCACTGATAAATTCAGTGTTATTTGAGTAATAGTTCTTAATGTGGCAAGTTGGTTCGTATTGTTAAGGACACTATAATCAATAATTCCAGGTTTGAATACAATATATGAAAAAATACCGAGTCCAATAAGACTGATAATTATATCTGCACATCTAGTGAACAGTTCCCACTGACCTTTTATAAGCAAATAAATATTCAAAATAATATTTAGACCCCAAATGATGTTGATAAATACCAATATCTGATTAAACCCGTCTAAATTAAGTACTTGAATAAAACCAACAGTTCCTAATACAGAATAGTATATACCCAATTTGAAATAATTGAGCCATATCATAGCAAGAATAGTGAAAACGATTGTAGCAATACTATGCGATGTCTTAATTCTGTGTTTTTCAGGTGCATACTTTGAAAGTGACTTTATTGACCACTTATCATTATCCTCAATGGCATTTACTTTTTTACTAATTAAAATAAATATAATAGTGATCATTCCAAATGATGATAAACTAGCCTCCCATATATGTGATAGGAAATTTATAAAAGCACTCACGTAATCATTACTGTTCACTTGAGCTAATTCAATAAATCCTGTTACTGCAAGTGCGATGCTAACAGCTAATATCGAAAATTTCACCACCATCCAGTAGATAGGAATCAGTTGACTACTGATAATAGAGTATGGTTTGCCCATATATGCTTCTGCGACACTTTTAGGAGACCCCATGGCGTAGATCACTTTTTCAATTTGGGCTTCAGTATAGTCTACTTTTCCATACTCAGAGAGAAGTTGTTCGTAGATAGTCGTTTCAACCTCCAAAGCAATATCGTCTCTTTGATTTGTGGGGAGATATTTTCCAATGGTGTAAGTATAGTCTTTAATTAACATTTTAACGCTCCTTTCCAATAAGTCTTGATATAGAGTTATCTATAGAAGACCATTCTATAATCAGTGCATTTCTTATTCGTATACCTTCTTCGCTAATTTTGTAGTAACGCCTAGGTCTGTTATCTTCTAATTGCCAGATTGATTCCAAAAGACCTTGCTTTTCTAATCTCCTTAGTAAAGGATATAAAGTATTTTGATCGATTTCCAAATGATAAGCTGCAAGAGCTTGTATCAAAGAATAACCGTATTGCGGTTCATCCATTTGGGTTAAAACAGCTAAGACCAATGTGCCTCTGCGCATTTCCTGAAGTGTATTGCTTAATAATTTATCAAATTCACTCATTGTATCACCTCTTGATGACATTATACTGTGTATCGCACAGTAATGTCAACTAAAAATATAAGATGATGTAACAAAATCTTCGAGCAATTAGCTCTCAGATGTTGTCACAAGGTAGTTATGACTTAAAAAAAACCACAGTGGCTGTTTTAGCCTCTGTGGTTTACTTGGTTAAGTAGTGCTTCATGTGCTTCATAATTTGGTATGATACTGCCTAGTAATCTCCAAAATGAACGGTCATGGTTCAGATGTACCATATGGCACATTTCATGTACAATGACATAGTCGATGGCTTCAGGTGCTTTTGTAACGAGTAAATAGTTAAATGTTAACTCACGAAGATGATTGCAAGAGCCCCATTTTTTTATGCTCCGTTCAATCGTGATCTTCCTGGGTTTTAGCTTAAAGTAACTTTGATAGTGACGGATACGTTTTTCAATAAGGCGCTTACTTTGTTTGAACAAAAAAGTATCGATTGCCTTATCCAACATTTCTTTAGTTAATTCACTATATTCAGGTGCTAAACTAATTACTAATTTATCTTGGAGCAATTTAATTTCAGTTTTTTTACTAGTTGTAGCTGTTTGATAAAGGGGATACAATTTTCCAAGATAGTGAAGGCTCAAATCAAGTGATGTTAATTGCATATGTTATTTTTCCTCAAATTGCTTTACTTCTAAGCCTTCTGAATCAGTACTAAACACAACATAGCCATTGTAGCCTAATTTGCTAAGTTGAGAGAGTTGTTTGCCTAACTTTTTCTTTTGCTTATAAAGAGAAACGACTGCATAAGACTTTCTCAAGGCAACAGCACTTTGGATGACTGCACTTAATGGTTGATCATCTGAGAATAGAAGTGCAATTTTTTCACCATCAGTTGAGAGTTTATCTTCTGATAATAGCAAATCAACAATTCGTTCAAATCCTATTGAAAAACCTACTGCAGGGACATCAACCCCCGATATCTTACCTACCATTTTGTCATATCGGCCACCGCCAGCGATTGCGTAACCAAGATCGCTGTACGTAATCTCAAATATTGTGCTGGTATAATACCCCATGCCTCTAACTAGTGTAAAATCAAATTCAATATTGAATCCATCTTCGATTGACTGAATAACTTCAATGATTTGTTTTAGATTTTCATAGCCTTCTGGGCAAGCTTCCTTTATGCCCTCAATACCATCTTTTGATAACGAATCAGTTAAATCCAATAAATCTTGAACAGATGTTTCAGAATAGTCTTTAGAAAGTAATTCCTTTTTTACACCATCTATCCCGATTTTATCGAGTTTATCTAAAGTGATAGCGATATCGGTAAAAACTTCTTCTTCAAAACCTGCGCGCATAACAATTGCTTTCAATATTCTTCTGTCATTGATCTTGATTGTGAAATTTTCAAAAGACAATCTTTTTAGAGTACTTGAGATTGTTTGAATGATTTCAATTTCAGCTAAATTACTATCATCACCGATAACATCGATATCACATTGTGTAAATGCACGGTAACGTCCTTTCTGAGGACGTTCTGCTCTGAATACGGGCCCCATTTGTAAGGCTTTGAAAATAGTAGGTAGTTCATTGCGATTATTTGCATAAAAACGCACTAAAGGTAAGGTCAAATCAAAACGTAAGCCATAATCCGCTAAATTTTCAGGATTTGATAAGTCAGCATTTTTTAGTTTGTCGCCTCTCATCATGATTTTGAAAAGCAGTTTTGAATTTTCACCACCATCGCCACCTGTTAAGTTGCCTATATTTTCAATAAAAGAAGTCTCAATTTCAGTGAAGCCACTTTTTTTATACTCGTCACGTATTTCTCGCATGACATATTCTCTAATTTCCTTTTCACGGGGTAAGAAGTCTCTCATTCCCGTTGGGGGTAATGTTGTATACATACTGCCTCCTAATGTTTTGTTGGTATATTATATCATGAACGCATTAACCGTATAAAGCGAAATGTGTATACATTCACTCATAAGACCTTAGTTATCTTTGAGTGCTTTCACAATTGCATCTATCGCCTGATTGGCGTCGGCATAAACGATCTGGCAAGTTCCAACCATTTTATGGCCACCGCCACCATAGCTAAGCATCAAACTACCAATATCTACCTGACAGCTTCGATTTAAGATGCTATAGCCACATGCAACTGATACATTTTGCTTTTGTTTTCCATCTACTATCCAAAGAGAAACATTTTGCTCTGGATAGAGACTATAGATCAGAAAACGATTACCTGTATAAATGGGAGTCACATCTCTTAAATCTGTAATAATCACATTTTCATCAATAGTAGTGTGCTTTTTAACCATTTCTTTGAAAAGTTTATCTTGTTCAAAATAAAGATCTACACGCTCCTTAACGTCATCTAGTTCAAGTATTTCTTCAATCGACATATTTCTACAGTGATTGATCAATTCTTCCATCAGTTGATAGTTGCTTATTTTAAAGTCTCTAAATCTTCCAAGTCCTGTTCTAGGATCAGAGATAAAACCGAGTAAAATCCAACCTGTAGGATTTAATATTTCTTCTTTGGAAAGCTGACCTGAATCAACCTTATCCACAGCTTCTATCATAGATTCATAAGTTGAGAATCTTGATGCACCACCATAATATTCATATATAATTCGTGCGGCAGAAGGTGCAAGTCTACTTTCACCTTTGACATCTTGAGTCCATCCTAAACGGTCTTTTTCAGAGGTGTGATGGTCGAACCACATGCCACAACCAGGAACGTATGGAACATTTGCTAATACATCATCAGGTGTTGGTTGAAATAAGCCATCTTGCAAATCCTTAGGATGAACAAAAGTCCATGAATCTATGATGCCAGCTTCTTTTAAAAGCATGCCACAAATTAAGCCATCGAAATCAGAGCGGGTAACTAAACGCATAAAAGCCTCCTTTAAGTTTTTCTACTTTTAAGTATAATAGATATATATACACATTCCAATTAAAAACATCATTTATTTGCCAGGAGTTTATATGTTTTTCAATAAAGACAAGACATCAATTGAATATTCGCTGACTAAGAGTAATAGAAAAACGATGAGTATCATCATTGAAAACAGTGGCGAAGTTAGAGTTTTAGCGCCAAAACGACTAACGAATAAGAGTATCCATGCTTTTGTAATGGAGAAAGAATCTTGGATCAGAGAGAAACAAGAGGTTGTACATCAAAATAGAAGAGTTAAGCCCCGTATTGGTCAAGGCACCGAGTTAGAAATCTTAGGTGAAAAATACGAAGTGGTTTTTAGGGAAGTAACTTTAAAGAAGGATGAAAAAATAGTTTTAGCGGATAGGTATTTGGTCTATTCATACAAACCTGAAAGTAAAATGCATATTGCGGCAGTCTTTGAAAATGAGCTGAAACAATTAGTAACCACTATTATAGAAGAAAGAATTCGTTTTTATAGTCAAGTAATGGGAGTGTATCCTAAAAAAGTATCTGTAAAAGACCAAAAAAAACGTTGGGGAACATGTACTTCCAAAGGACATGTTTTATTTAACTGGCGTTTGATTTTTGCACCAAAGTCAATTCTAGACTATGTCATCATCCATGAACTAGCTCATCTAAAACACATGAATCATTCAGCTGATTTTTGGAATTTAGTTTCTCATTTTGATCAAGACTATAAGTTGAAAAGAGAATGGTTAAAGCAAAATGGTGGTTTTATAGATTGGTCGTTTGAGGCGTCAGATATATTCTAAAGAAAATTTTGAATTCAGTAAATTGCGTAGAAATATGTTTGAAAAAAGTTAATAAAACGTTAAATATCATCTTTGACATTACATTGACAATTGATAACGATTATGATAATCTTTATCAATAAGAGGCTGTAATTTATTTAGCGCATTTGCGTATTTTCAGAGATAGGTGATATATATGTTGTTATCAAAAGCGAAAATAGGACAAAAAAGTGAGATTATTAAAGTAGAAGGCAAAGATAAAACCAAAAAATTTCTTTTCAGCTTAGGATGTAGTGAAGGTGAAGAAATTACTTTAATCAATATACTTGCTGGTAATTACGTCGTCAATATTAAGGATAGTCGCTATGCTTTAGATGAGTCTATGGCAAAAGCTATTGTGCTTGCAGATTAAAACTATACCGCTAAGGCGGTATAAAAAATACCCTTACGGTGATAATGATTATCATTGGCAACAAGAGACAAACTACAAAAAATAGAAAATGCTGAATCAAAACTAGATTCGCTATTTTAATGAAACTAATTTCAGGGGGGTTAAATGAAAATTGCATTAGCGGGAAATCCTAATTCAGGGAAAACTACTTTATTTAATGCTATTACAGGTAAGACTGAGTATGTTGGTAACTGGGCTGGAGTAACTGTAGAAAAGAAAGAAGCCGATTTAAAAAGAAAATTTATCGGTGGTGCTAAGCATGTGAAAATCATTGATTTACCAGGTGCTTATTCTATTTCGCCTTTTACAGGTGAAGAAGCTATAACAAGAGATTTTGTACTAGAGGAAGCGCCAGATGTTATTATCAATATCGTGGATGGTGCGAATTTTGAAAGAAGTTTATTTTTCACGACACAATTATTGGAACTTAATATTCCAGTAGTGGTCGCTATTAATAAAGAAGACATTATCAAAAAAAGAGGAAATACAATCGATACATCTGCACTTAGCAAAGCATTAAATTGTCCTGTTATATCAACAACAGCAAATTTTGGACATGGTTTAAAATCTTTGTTACAGTTGGCAATCCAAACAGGTGAAACTGCAAATGGACAGAAATCAATTGGAATTAAAATAAATGAAGGTGAAGATCCTGATAAAGCGCGTCAAGCTTATATTGGACAGCTTATAAAAGCCGTTTTAGTTAAAAATCATGATACAAGTAAAATTAGTATCTCCGATAGGGTAGATCGCATTGTTGCACATAAGTATTTAGGCTTACCTATTTTCTTTTTAGTAATGTGGGCTGTATATGCATTTTCTATAGAGGGACTTGGTGGATATGTATCAGGTTATCTCAATGACACTTTATTTGGAGAAATTATCCCAAATGGTTTGAATGCTTTCTTTGAAAGTGTTCAATTGAATCCCTTGCTCCAAGCACTTATCGTTGATGGTGCAATAGGCGGTGTTGGTGCTGTTATAGGATTTCTTCCTTTGATTATGGTTTTATTTTTTTGCTTAGCACTTTTAGAAGACAGTGGCTATATGTCAAGAGTTGCTGTACTGATGGATCGATACTTTAAGAAAATTGGTTTGTCAGGTAAGTCAATTATCCCTATGATCGTTGGATCTGGTTGTGCAATTCCAGGTGTAATGGCGACTAGAACAATTGAAGATGATAATGAAAGAAGGATTACTACAATCTTGACACCATTTGTACCTTGTGGCGCAAAACTTCCTATTATTACATTGTTTTCTATTGTATTTTTCCCAAATACAAGTTGGGTCGGACCAAGTGTTTACTTGTTGGCTTTTGCACTCATTATTTTAGGTGGGATTGTACTCAAAAAACTTTTTGTTTGGGAAAGTACATCGAGCTTTATATTGGAGTTACCTGAATATAAAATTCCTAGTATTAAACATGCATTGTTTCAGATGGTTGACAAAGCGAAAGGTTTTATTATTAAAGCCTCTACGATTATTTTGGTGATGAATACACTGGTTTGGTTTATGCAGGCATATGGTTTTAACCTTCAACCCGCTCTAGATCAAGACTCAAGTATCTTGGCAGGCCTTGGAGGCTTTATTTCTCCAATCTTTATTCCATTGGGTTTAATTGGCTGGCAGTTGGCAGCAGCTTCAATTACGGGCTTTATTGCTAAAGAAAATGTAGTAGCGACTTTTGCAATTCTCTTAGCGGCTGCTTCAGAAGATGCATTGAGTATGCCAGGAGGCGTATTAACATCCTTCTTTAACCCTGTAACGGCATATGCTTTCTTAGCATTTAACTTATTTACACCGCCTTGTTTTGCAGCAATTGGTGCTATGAGAAGTGAGATGGGAGATAGAAAATGGCTCTTTAGAGGTCTGGGATTTCAGCTTAGTGTTGGTTACCTCGTTGCAATGATCATTACTCAAATTGGAACACCAATTTTTTATGGTAAGTTGGCAACTGGCTTTATTCCTGCGATATTTGTCGTATTATTCTATATTGTATTATTAATTTATCTATTTAAACGTGCGAATCAAAAACGCGCTTTAATTGAGGAGTGATAAAATGTTAGCTTCTATAATTGTTGGTATTATCTTTGCGGGTATTATTTTCTTTGCTGGAAAAAAAGCTTTTTCTGATATGAGAAAGGGAAAATGTTCTGGTTGTTCGAGCTGCTCGAGTGCAAAATCGTGTACTATTAAAGATGAAATTACTCAGATTAAACTTTAAAGAACAGCTTATGTTTAGATAAAGACAAGTGGAAACGCACATTAATAATATGTTCTTTGTTAATGTAAAGTTTTCACTTGTATTTTTTTTGAGCGATTTTTGATTATTAGTGTTATGATATGAACAGACATGTTCAGGAGGAATATATGATAAGACAATTGACAGCGTTTACTAAAAACATATGGAGTCTTTATCTGGTTGAAGGCATGCAAGTTTTAGACGCAACACTTGGTAATGGTGAAGATGCTTCTTTTATTTGTGAGAAAATTGGAAAAAATGGACTACTTGAGGGGATAGATATACAAGAAGAAGCGGTTAAGCAAACAAGGGTGAAATTAGAAGAAAATGGCTACCAAAATTATAAACTGTCCGTAGGGAATCACAAGCATATAGATACGATTTATAAGGAGAGAAGTTTTGACCTTATAGTATATAATTTAGGCTATTTACCTAAGTCTAATAAGACTTGTACGACTTTGTTAGATTCAACGGCTGAGAGTATCCAAAAAGCACTTAAGCTTATAAAGCTAGGTGGAATTTTAAGTATTACATCCTATAGAGGTCATGATGAAGGTGTAAAAGAATATCAATGGTTATCGCTCTTTATGAAGCAACTTGACGCAAAGAGATATCATGTAATGAAATTTGAATACATGAATCAAGGAGATCAAACGCCAGCATTGATCTTAGTTGAAAGAAAATTATAGGCATAAAAATATCTCCAATCAACAAATTTGATTGGAGATATACTAACTAATTAATTTTCTTTTATATCTTCGGAAATTTCTTCTTTTAAATCTTCTACTTCTGAAGCAATTTCTTCGGTAGCGTTTTTAAGATCTTCTAATACTTCTTCAGAAGTTTCTTCTAACTCTTCTTTAACTTCTTTGCCACTTGATTCAAGTTGTTTCTTCTTATCTTTAATTGTTTTACTGATTTCAGACTTAACAAGTGAAATTTTGTCAGCAGCTTTTTCTTTGATTTCTTGCCCCTTAATCATGACATCTTGTGCTGCATCAGAAGTTTTCTGAGCGATTTTAGAAGCATTTTCTTTAACGATTTCTGTTCCTTCATCTACTTTATTAACGACATCTTCTCGAAGCTCTTTGCCTGATTTTGGTGCGGTAAATAAAGTAACTACTGTAGAGACGACACTACCTATAACTAATGCAGCGCCTACCTTTTTAAGTGTTTCTTTTTTTTGGCGTTTAAGCTCTGCTTCTCTTCGCTCTCTGATCTTTTTAAATAACATATAGGTCTCCTTTCAATTTTTATGTTGGTATCATTATACCCCAATTACCGAGTTATAACACCCTTTTAATGATATTTTAACTATCTTATCATGCGAGTATCTGATAAAATTTCATTATAAAGGTTTATAATTTAAAGTGAGGGTCATATGAAAAAGTTAAATGTTGGCATTTTTAATGATTCATTTCCACCGATTTTAGATGGTGTAGCGAATACAGCGGTGAATTATGCTAAGTCAATTCAAAAAATATATGGAAAAGCAGTAGTTGCTACACCTTGGTATCCAAAAGTTAAAGATAACTACGCTTTTAGAGTTGTCAGATACTCAAGTACAAATGTAAGTAAGCGCGTTGGCTATAGAATGGGAAATCCTTTTAATCCAATGTTGATTAGAAAGTTGGAAAAAGAAAAGTTGGATATTATCCATATACACAGTCCTTTTACTTCAGCTTTACTTGCGAGAGTTTTAAGGCAATATTCAGGTACTCCTATTGTCTTTACTTACCACACTAAGTTTGATGTAGATATTGAAAAACGTGTTGCGTTTAACCCACTCAGAAAAGTCTCTATTAAATTTTTGATGAGTAATATCAACGCATGCGATGAAGTCTGGGTAGTATCTGAAGGTGCAGGTGATAACCTAAAAAAACTTGGTTATGAAGGCGATTATATAATTATGGAAAATGGAACAGACTTCCAAAAAGGAAGAGCTTCAGATGAAATGATTGCTTCAATTAACGCAATGCATCAAATTAGTGAAGAAGAAACCGTTTTTCTATTTGTAGGAAGAATGATGTGGTACAAGAACCTTAAATTTACCATAGATGGTTTGACAGAGGCCAAAAGACAAGGCGTTAAATTCAAAATGATGTTTGTAGGTGAAGGTGTTGATCGACCTGAGATTGCAGAGTATATAAAAACTGTTGGTTTAGAGAAAGAATGCATTTTTACAGGTGCTGTCTATGACAGAGAAGTTTTAAGAGGGTATTTTAGTCGTGCGAATCTATTTCTTTTTCCCTCAACCTATGATACCAATGGTATAGTTGTCAGAGAAGCAGCAGCGTGCGGTTGTCCATCTTTACTGATTCGTGAAAGCTGTGCAGCTGAAAAGATTGTTCATGAAGATACAGGCATTCTCATAGAAGAGACAGTAGAACACATAGCAAGTGAAATTGTGAAAGCTTGTGTGGATCCAGGCAGGCTCAAAATAATAGGTGAGAACGCATCGGAAAAAATATACTTATCTTGGGATGATGCTGTGGGCAAAGCTTTTAAAAGGTATCATGAAATCATCAATGCACATGTAACAGAAAAGCTAAATGCATAAATAAAGTGCACCTGAATGTTGGTAATAGATAACCAGCGTTTAAAGGTGCACTTTTTTAATTTGGTTTAAATGCGCGCAAAAAAACTTTTCTCGGGAACTGGCTGCCATACTTAAAGATACTAAACAAATGATCTATTCGTTATCGCTCTAAGGTTAGGCCCTTCTAGTTTTGCGTCGCACGTTTTCGCGTGTTTAGCTATGATTCCGAAAAGTTTTTTGGTAGCTGGCTATCGTGCTATTGATAGTATTTAGAAATTATTTAGGCATGTTCTTATAAGAACAATAATCCCAATTACCATAATCAATAGTTTAGACCCTATAGCTTTGCGCTTCATAGTTTTCTATGATTTGCTATTATATTGTTACCCGATTAAATAAAAAATAAACAAGTTTACATAATATTTTCTGGATTTCTATATTTTCTCTGAGACTTCAATAAAATCAAACTGAGTTACATCAAAATAACCTCTATCAGTAATTTTAAGTTCTGGTATAACAGGAAGGGCTAGAAAACTTAACGTCATAAATGGTTCTAGTGACCTTGGAATTGATAAGGATTCAACTGCAATTGTGCGAAGACTGCTTAGAACATCAGACACAGACTCCATACTTTCAGATGACATAAGTCCAGCAATTGGCAACGGTAGAGAACCCTTAACTTCACCAGCAGAGGAGATTGCAATTCCGCCTTGTAACCGAACGATTTCGTTAACTGCAACTGCCATATCATCATCATTATCACCAATGACGATGATATTATGCGAGTCGTGAGCGATAGTTGTAGCGATAGCACCATTTTTGATATGGAAATTTTCAACGAGTCCAATACCTATATTTTTTGTCTTACCATGTCGCTCAATAACTGCTATTTTAGAAATATCCAGATGTTTACTAGATTTAAAATTTCCATCAGAATCAAGATAAACTCTTCTTATTACATGCTCAGTTACAATTGATCCCGGTGTGATTCTGATGACATGTGCAACATCGCTTTTAAGTGGGAGTTTAAACTGCCCTCCATGAACCGGCGAAATTTTGACAGTATTTTGAACGTGATCATTTGCAATTTTTTTTGTTTCAAATAATGCTTCTTTATTTTGCGCAACAAGATATCCTTTTTTATAAACCTCAAGAATTTCGAAATTCTCAAAATTATCAAAGACTATTAGGTCTGCATCATAACCAGGAGCGATAGCGCCAATATCTCGTAGGTTATAACATCTTGCAGGATTGATGGTCGCCATTTGTATAGCGGTTATTGGATCTGTCCCAAGCGAGATTGCCCGTCTAACGTTATAATCAATATGTCCATGTTCTAATATATCTTCAGGATGCTTATCGTCTGTACAGAACATACATTGATATTTGGTTTGATTATTAACCCCCTTAATAAGCGTGTCTAGATTTTTAGCTGCTGTCCCTTCGCGAATTGCGACATACATGCCAAGTCCAATTCTTTCTTCCATCTCTTCAATTGTTGTACACTCGTGATCAGTACGAACACCATTAATCATGTATGCATTAAGCTGTTTGCCTGTTAAATTCGGACCGTGACCATCAATGATCATACGATCTGCCATCTCCAATTTTTCCAATATATCTGTGTCTCCTTGAATTACGCTTGGATAGTCCATCACTTCTCCCAACCCCAAAACTTTAGGGTGGTGCTGTAGTGTTGCTAGAGCATCTCTATCAAGGCGATAACCTGAATTTTCATAAGGTGTAGCAGGGACACAAGAGGGAAGCATAAAAAAACCGTTTAAATGTGTGTCATCTACTGCATCTATCATATACTGTATTCCAGGGATTCCACAGACGTTTGCAATTTCATGAGGATCAGCAACAACGGTAGTTGTACCACGGGGAACGATGATTCGTGCCATTTGATCAGGTGTAACTAGTGTAGACTCCATGTGCATATGTGCATCTATTAAACCTGGTGCTACATACTTACCACGCAAATCTATGATTACATCCCCGTCGTAATTGCCAATGCCTATAATTTTTCCGTTATCAATAGCGAGGTCGGATTCAATAATCTTGCCGTTAAAAACATTTATGATTTTACAATTTTTGAGAACAAGTGAGCATGTACGTTTACCCGCAGCAAGTTCAGCTCTTTTTTTCATTCTTAGAATTTTTTCTAGCTTTGTATTTGAAGCCATAAAAACCTCTTTTCTTTATAATAAGGTGCACTAAATACTCATTAAAACTAAATAATTATTAATATTATAGCATTTTAAGATGAAAACTAAACAAAAGATTTTGAAGGTTATATTGCATATGAAGTTAGACGGTCAAAAGTTGAAAATTTTTTCTTCTATTATATTGCAATTTTTATGTTTTTTTTTTGAAGATAGGCGTTTTATATCATGCAAAAGTGGGACAAAACGTTGCCCTGTAAAGCTAAAATGAAAGATTTCAAAATAAAAATTTCATTTTTAGATTATGAATATTAATTCGGTTATATCAATATTTAACAAAGAAAATGAAATGGCTTATTAGAAACATAAAAGCAGTGGATAAATAATTATATAGAAGTAACAATTCTGTGAATCAATTGTTATAGTTGATTGCGTTTTATTGTACATGTTTCTAAATAAAGTTGATATTTTCAACGTTTAAGAGACTTTTGTACTTGTTGTGAAAATGTAAAGTTTTTTCGTTTAAAATGTTACGAAGTTGTAACAAAAAACGAACATGTTTCTAAAAATTAATCGTATAAATTAATTCATATGATGTTAAGTGTCTGAAATTTATTGCAAAATTCACACAATAGGATTATTATTATATATATTGTTGCACTAATTGAATAGCAGAATAAATTTAAGGGGTGAATGAATTGGGGAGATTTTTAATTAAAAGGATCCTGACAATGGTTGTAACGATATTTGTAATTATATCAATTACTTTTATCATGATGCACTCAATCCCAGGTGGACCATTTACTAGGGAAAAAGCATTGCCAGATGCAGTGCTACAGGCACTAAATCAAAAGTACCACCTAGATGATCCATTATGGAAACAATTTGTAGATTATGTTAAAGGTGTTATGACATTTAACCTTGGACCATCTTTTCAACGTGCAGGTGTTACCGTTAATGATTTAATCAGAGAAGGTTTCCCGGCAACATTGAAGATTGGCCTTGCGTCGGTTGTGGTGATTATAATTGTGGGTATACCACTGGGGATTTTATCGGCGCTGAAACAAAACAAATGGCAAGATGGCTTGGTCATGTTTATTGCGACACTTGGTGTCACCATTCCATCATTTGTAATGGCAACTGCAATTATCTATATTTTCAGTGCTAAGTTAGGTTGGTTACCATCAAATGGACTTACCAGTTGGAAGCATATGATAGGACCTGTAATTGCACTCTCGGGTTTCTCATTGTCATTTGTTGCCAGATTGACGCGTTCGAGTATGCTGGAAGTTTTACAGCAGGATTATATTAGAACAGCTAGAGCAAAAGGATTATCAAATAATAAAGTTATTTATAAACATGCTCTAAAAAATGCACTTATCCCAGTAGTCACTTACTTGGGACCAATGATAGCGGCTCTTCTTACAGGCTCTTTCGTTATAGAAAAGGTATTTGCAATCCCTGGTATGGGTAAGCATTTCGTAGAAAGTGTCGGCAACAGAGATTATACTGTGCTTATGGGTATCACGATATTTTATGCGTTGTTCCTCGTAGTGATGGTACTTATCGTCGATATTTTGTACAGCTTAATCGATCCAAGAATTAAAATGGAAGACTAGGGGGCTATCATGTCAGAGCAAGTTATAAGCAAAGATTTATGGGAAGCGATTCCCAAAGAAAATAAAGATGCAGAAATAATTTCTAGACCAAGTATGACTTATTGGCAAGATGCTTGGAGAAGACTTAAGAAAAACAAATTATCAATGGTTGGTTTACTATTTATTGTTTTTATGGTACTTACAGCAATTGTGGGACCATATGTAATTTCCCATGACTATTCAACACAAGAATTAACACTTGCTAATATTCCGCCAAGTATGGAAATTTACCAGGTAGATGAAGACACTTACTTTTATATGCACAGTGAGTACAAACTCTTTGATGTTACTAAAGATGGTGTATTGGTTGAGAAAATCAAAGAGATTGAAAATGATATGACTAATAGAAGACGTGTCTATAATATTGACGGTAATGAAGTCGTTTTAGATTATAGTTATGCAGTTAAAAAAGCTGAGGATAATCCAGAAGGAATTAAGTTCAAACTGTTGCTAAACGGTGAAGAAATAAAGCCTTTTGACAAAGTACACAATAAAACATATGTGTTTGGAACCGATGCTTTGGGTAGAGATATGTTAGCGAGAGTTATCTATGGTGCTAGGATTTCGCTATTGATTGCATTAGTCGCGACGCTAGTTAACTTCTTCATTGGTGTTTTATATGGTGGTATATCAGGCTACTTTGGTGGTCAGGTTGATAACGTTATGATGCGTATCGTTGATATCATCAATGTAATTCCATTGCTATTATATGTAATTTTGCTTTCCGTAATCATCGGATCAGGACTTAAGTCAATTATCATCGCTCTTGGTTCTGTTTACTGGGTAGGTATGGCGCGTATTGTTCGTGGTCAGGTTCTAAGCTTAAAAGAACAAGAATATGTACTTTCAGCTAGGACTATTGGTGCGAGTTCAATGCGTATAATGATTAGACATTTGATTCCAAATGCAATGGGACCAATTATTGTTTCAATGGCAATGTTGATTCCAAGTGCAATTTTTACTGAAGCTTTTTTAAGTTTTATTGGACTTGGTGTTAGTGCACCGCTTGCTTCTTGGGGAACACTTGCAAATGATGCTCTAGGTGGTCTTAGATCATATCCATATCAACTCTTTGTGCCTTCAATAGCAATCTCGTTGACAATGCTAGCATTTAACTTTTTAGGTGACGGACTTAGAGATGCATTAGATCCAAGATTAAGAAAATAAGAGAGGTGTAGACTGTGGCTGATAAATTATTGGAAGTTAAAAATCTAAAAACCTCTTTTTTCACTCACGTAGGTGAAGTGCAAGCTGTTAGAGGTGTGAGTTTTGAACTCAATACAGGAGAAGCACTTGGTATAGTTGGAGAATCTGGTAGTGGCAAAAGTGTTACATCGATGTCACTTATGAAACTTTTACAATATCCTGGTGTTATTAAAGAAGGCGAGATACTTTTTGAGGGTGTTGACGTCGTTCCTAAAAGCGAAAGAGAAATGAGAAAAATTAGAGGAAATGATATCGCGATGATCTTTCAAGATCCGATGACGTCACTTAATCCTGTTTATACAATTGGTAATCAAATTATAGAAGCAATTTTGGAACATCAAAATGTTTCAAAAGATCAGGCAAGACAAAAGGCAATCAAGATGCTTGAGTTAGTTGGGATTCCATCACCGGAATCACGTATTGACAATTATCCCCATGAGTTTAGTGGTGGTATGAGACAACGTGCTATGATTGCAATTGCATTATCGTGTGAACCAAAATTACTCATTGCTGATGAGCCAACAACTGCCCTTGATGTTACCATTCAAGCTCAGATTCTTGAACTCATGAAGGATTTAAAGGAAAAAATCAATACGTCAATTATATTGATTACTCATGACTTAGGCGTTGTTGCTGACCTTTGTTCTAGAATTGTCGTAATGTACGGTGGTTTGATCATGGAAGAGGGAACGGCTAGTGAAGTTTTTTATACACCGAGACATCCTTATACAATGGGACTTTTAAAGTCTATTCCGAAGCTTCATAAAAAAGACAAAGATAGATTGATTCCAATAGATGGTACACCTCCGGATTTGGTAAAACCACCAACGGGCTGTCCATTTTATGCAAGATGTGATTATGCTATGAAGATTTGTAAAGAACAACAACCACCTTATTTCAGTGTTGAACAAGGACACAGATCAATGTGCTGGAGAATGCATCCAGATGCACCTGCACATGAGGATTTTACAAAAGAATCAAATAGGGGGGCAACTCATGGCTAAACAACTTGATCAAAACGATGTGCTTTTGGAGGTTAAAAACCTTAAAAAACATTTTATTAGTAGACATGGACTTATGGGACAACATACCACAACTGTTCAAGCTGTGGATGGTGTTAGTTTTAAGATTTTAAGAGGTGAAACGCTTGGTTTAGTAGGTGAATCTGGCTGTGGAAAATCTACAACAGGCAGAACGATTATTAGACTTTACGATGTTACTTCTGGTGAAATAATATTTGACGGTGTCGATATCAGTAGAATAAAGCAACGTGAGATGCGACAATACCGTAAAAAAATTCAGATGATCTTTCAAGATCCTTATGCTTCATTGAATTCTAGAATGACGGTTGGCGATATTATTGGTGAGCCTATAGATATCCATAACATCGCTAAAGGTGAGGAAAGACAAAAAATTATATGGAACTTACTTGAGAGAGTAGGACTCAATAAAGAGCATGCTAATCGTTATCCACATGAATTTTCAGGTGGACAGCGTCAGCGTATTGGAATTGCAAGAGCATTAGCTGTTAGTCCAAAATTCATCATATGTGACGAACCAATTTCAGCACTTGATGTATCTATTCAAGCTCAAGTTGTAAATATGCTTCAAGATTTACAAAATGAACTAGGATTAACTTATTTATTTATTGCACATGACCTATCAATGGTTAAACATATTTCAGATAGAATTGGTGTAATGTATCTAGGGAAACTAGTTGAGCTCGCTAATGCGGATGAATTGTATGATAGTCCAAATCACCCTTACACGCAAGCTTTGTTATCGGCTATTCCTGTTCCGGATCCAGATGCAACAAAGCAAGGTCAGAGAATCGTACTTGAAGGTGATGTACCTTCTCCGATTAATCCGCCTTCTGGGTGTCATTTTAGAACACGATGCAGATATGCGATGGATATTTGCAAAGAAGTTGAACCAGAGTTTTTAGAGATCTCACCAAATCATTTTTCAGCTTGTCATCTTAATACAATAGAAAAATAGAAAACAAAACGATAAAAGGGAAATCAAGGAAACACGTTATATTTATTTTGGTACTAAACCTTCGGGTTTAAGTATAAATGCTTAAAAGCAAAAGACATTCAAAATTAAAGGGGGTTTTTGATTAATGAAAAAATTATTAGCTTTGTTGTTAGTTTTCATGCTAACTTTCTCTTTAGCTGCTTGTGCTAAAGACGAACCAGTTACTGAAACTCAAGAGACAACTGCAGCACCGACTACGGAAGCTGCTAAAACTTATACTGCTGAAGAAGTGGTACAAATTTACGAAGTAAGAAAAGCGCTTACACTTGCAATTGACAGAACGTTGCTAGTTGAGCAAATCACTAGAGCGGGACAATTACCTGCAACTGGTTTCGTTCCAAATGGCTTAAAAGATTCTACAGGCGCTGATTTTAGAGCGACTGGTGGCGATTATGGTATCGCAACAGATGGTTCTGCAATTGATGAAGCAAAACAACTTCTTGCAGATGCTGGTTTCCCAAATGGAGATAACTTCCCAACAATAACAATCCTTTATAACACAAGCGAAGGTCATAAAGCGATTGCTGAAGCAATCCAAGAAATGTGGAAACAAAACCTTAATATCAACGTAGAAATAGCTAACCAAGAGTGGGCTGTATTCCAAGATACTAGACACCAAGGTAACTTCCAAGTTGCTCGTGCTGGTTGGATTGGTGACTATGAAGATCCTATGACATTCCTTGACTTATGGACTTCATATTCTGGAAACAACGACGCACAATGGAAAGTTAAAAAATATGATGATATAATCGAAGCTTCAAAACTTGCTACTGGTACTGATAGAGATGCACTTCTTTATGAAGCTGAGCAAATGATTATGGATGACTTAATTGTTCTTCCAATCTACTACTATACACATACAGTTGCAGTTAAAGAAGATGTAAAAGATTGGTATACTTCAACATTAGGTCACTTCTACTTTGGAAATGTTTCAACTCCAGATGGAACGCTTCAATGGAATATTGGTTCAGAGCCAAAAACTATCGATCCTGCTCTTAACAGTGCAGTTGATGGTGGTAACTTAATCAACAATACCTATGAAGGTTTAATGAGAAAAGATGATGAAGGTATCAAAGAAGCAATGGCTGAAAGCTATACAATTTCTGAAGATGGTTTAGTATATACTTTTACTATAAGAGATGCTAAATGGGCTGATGGTCAACCAGTTAAAGCTCAAGATTTCGAATACGCTTGGAAGCGTGCTCTTGATCCTGCTGTTGCTGCTGAGTATGGATTCCAAATGTTCTACATCAAAGGTGCTCAAGAGTACTACGAAGGAACTGGCGCTCTTGAAGATGTTATGATCAAAGCTCTTGATGACAAAACATTTGAAGTTACACTTAATGCACCAACTCCTTACTTCTTAGATCTTACTACATTCTACACATTCATGCCTGTAAGACAAGACATGGTAGAAAAAGATCCTGAAGGTTGGGCATCAAATCCAGAAACTGCAATTGGTAATGGTCCTTTCAAATTATCAGAATACAAAACTGGTGATAGAATCGTACTTGTACCAAACGAAAACTACTGGAAAGCTGATCAAACTAAGCTTACTCAAATCGATGCTATGATGATCGTTGATCAATCAACTGCATTAACAGCTTATGAAGCTGGCGAACTTGATATCATTGATAGTTTCCCAGTATCAGAAATTCCTAGATTAATCGCTGAAGATCCTACATTCCAAATTATGCCTTATGTTGGAACGTACTACTACATCTTCAACGTTGGTATCGATGAAATGAACTAATATTACTGAAAACCGCTCTTATGAGCGGTTTTTTTTCGTTTAGTCCTACAAATTTATAAGACAAATCTCCCGAATTTTGATAGTTGAACTTATTTATATCAAATAAGAGTGAAAGATTGTGTTTAAAAAGGGTACAATAACATTAGGGGGATTTGCTATGGAGAAAGGATTGGATATAGAAAAAGTTCATAGCATCATGCAAGAGATTATAGGTGCAATTGATAAAAGTAAGGGGCAACTTATTGATATCGTTGAAAATGCACGTGAGGAGCATGAGCAACTTAAAAATGAACTCAATTATATTAAAGAAGATATTGATCGTGTGATCAATGATGTCGATCGATTGACAATTAAAGATAAGATGGTGAGAAATAAATTAGCAGAAGTATCGAAGTCTTTTAAACTCCATAATGAAGAGGATATAAAAAAGGCTTACAATACTGCTGCTGATGTAAAAGTTGAATTAATGTCAGCTTCTCGTGAAGAACAACTCTTGAAAGTGAGAAGAACTGCACTTGAACTTTCACTGAAGAGGGCACTTAAGAATATCCAAAACGCAGAGCATATTGTTCATCAGGTTACCATAGCCGTCACATACCTTCGAGGGGAAATTATGTCTGCAATAGATGAGATGGGCAATGAAGGTATGGCAATGGGGATAAAAGTACTTGAAGCTCAAGAAAATGAAAGAATGAGGATTTCTAGAGATATACACGATGGCCCTGCACAGCAGATTGCGTCAATTGTAATGAAGGCTGATTTCTGTGAGAGAATAGCTAGACAAGATATCGATAAGGGATTAAAGGAACTAGCGGAGCTTAAAGAACAATCAAAGAAAGCATTAAAAGAAGTAAGAGGAATTATACATGATCTTAGACCGATGTCTTTGGATGACCTTGGACTTAACGAAACCGTTGAAACGTATGCAATGAGTTTTAGTGAAGAAGCTCAAATAAACGTTAATGTAAAGTCTGGTAGAATTATAGTGGAGATAGAATCGATCGTTAAAGTTGCAGTTTATAGATTGGTTCAAGAACTTCTAAACAATATAAAGAAACATTCAAAAGCAAGTGAAGTTAGTATATTGCTTGAATACGGTTCAAAGTATTTAAGACTGACAGTTGTTGATGATGGTGTAGGTTTTGATGTAGAGTCGACACTTGAAAAGTTGAAAAAAAAGCATATCTCATATGGTCTATTAGGGATCTATGATAGAGTAAAACAGTTTAATGGTGAGATACATTTTTATTCTAAAATAGGAGAGGGAACTTCCGTTATGATTAAACTTCCGGTTAATAGAGAGGTGATTCTAAATGAATAACCATAATGATAAATATGATGAATTAAATAAGAATTCAGATCTCGATTCGCCATTTCAGATCAAAGTCCTTATCGCTGATGATCACGATCTAATCAGACAAGGGCTGAAATCGATTATCTCATATGAAAATGATTTGGTTGTAGCGGGTGAAGCTGAAAATGGTGAAGAAGTTTTTAGAACATTAGAACTCTATAAACCCGATGTGCTTTTAATGGATATTAACATGCCTTTAATGAGTGGTATTGAAGTCCTTAAAGCGCTTAAAGCACAAGATAATCCTGTAAAAGTACTACTCTTAACTGTTGAAAGTGATAAAAAAACTATCTTAGAGGCTATTGAAATTGGAGCAGATGGGTATATATTAAAGGGATCAAGTACAGAAGAGTTAATAGAGGGCATAAGACGTGTTTACAATGATGAAAATTACATTGATAAATCATTGGTCACTTTACTTTTTATGAGAGTAACACAAAGTGAACCAGAATCAAAACTATTAAAAGAATTGAGTTCACGTGATTTAGAAATTCTGATGTATATATCCAAAGGTCTGAGCAACAAAGAAATTGGCAATCAAATGTTCTTGTCTGAAAAGACTATCAAAAATAACGCGACTAGGATTTTTAAGATATTGGAGGTGAGAGATAGGGTACAAGCCACCATCTATGCCATTGAAAATAGAGTTGAAGAATTATACCTAAAAAATAACCAGTAAGATAGATGAGTTGGGACTTAGGTCCTTAGAACCAGTGCCAATCAGTAAACGTGAAGGGCCTTGAGTAGCTAGGCATTACACGATGTAAATCGTATAATGAGAACAACAAAACACAAAAGGAAGATCATTTCAGAATGTTGGCAACTATAAAGGTTATTTATTAGGAGGTATAATTATGTTAAGAGGAGCTTATACTTGGATGAAAGCCCAGTTGGGTGCGCTTAAACAAGAAGATGGACAAGGCATGGTAGAATATGCACTTATAATTGCATTTATCGCAATTGTAGTAATTGCCGGATTAGTTATTTTAGGACCAATCATTAGAGATATGTTTATTGATGTTGGTGATGAATTAACAGTAGCAACTACTGCAGGAAGTTGATCTAGTAATCAAAATGAAGCTCTAATCGATATAGGTTAGAGCTTGTTTTTTAATTGTGGTAATTTAGCAATGCCTTTGATTGGGGTGTATGTTATGAAACGAAAACTAAAGAATGAAAATGGACAATCGATGGTAGAGTTTGCACTAATAGTACCTTTGTTATTGCTTATCATAGTCGGAATTATTGAATTTGGCTTTATGTTTAGTGGTTACTTAACATTGACGAATGCATCTCGAGAAGCTGTAAGGACGATCAGTCTCGGTAGAAGTGATTCAGCTGCGATTTTAAGGGCAAATGATACAATCGTAAATTTAGATAAGGATCAAATGCTTGTAAAAATTGATCCCTCTGATGCAGCAAGAGAACAAGGTGACTCAGTAACAGTAACAATTACTTATGATTATACTTTTTTAACACCATTTATGGAGGCTATATTTGGTGGAGATTTTCAAATAGAAGTAAGTACAACGATGCGTGTTGAATAAGTGAAGCAAAGGAGCAAATTATGAAAAAATCAAACAAAGGTATATTTTTAGTGGCATTTTTGCTCGCTTTATTAGGTGCAGGCGCACTATATGTTTATTTGAGATCAATTGAACCGCCAGCAGTTGCAGAAATTAGGACTACAGGAATTGTCGTTGCAAGTACGGAGATACAGGCTAGAACCCAAATATCATTAGAAATGCTTAAAGTTATTGAAGTGCCAGAACAAGGTGTGGTAGGAACGCCATATAAAACACCAAATGACATTGTAGGTAAATATGCAAAAGAAAGCATTTACGAGGGACAGCAAATTCACCCCAATGCAATAATTGATAATGTATCTGACGAACTTACATTAAACATCAATGGTAGTAATCGTGCAGTTACAATTAACGTGAGTGAATTAACGGGTGTGAATGGCTTGATAAAGCCTGGAGATTTTGTTGATATAATTTTATTCTTACCTCAAACTTCCGAAAATAATAGAATTAGGCCTGATATAGCAAAGTTGTTTTTACAAAATGTAGAAGTACTTGCTATTAATAAAAATACTATTAGAGAAAATGCCAAGTTGGCAAACAGTGAAAATTCTGATGTTGGGTCATATTATGTAACGCTTTCGGTGCCAGTAATGGATGTTGAAATGCTTGTGCTAGCAAAAGATATTGGCACTGTAGAATTAGCTTTGAGACCACTTGAAGGTGATTATATCTATGTCACAGAAGGCGCTATTTGGCAAGAATTATTGTTAAATGATATGAATCAAATGAAAGATATGGCGCCCGAATATGGCATTATAGGAACGGATACTGATCCAAATATAGCAAGTGAATATGAGTATGATAAATACATTTATTACGTGGTTCAATTTGGAGATACTCTCAAGAGTATAAGTACAAAATTCTATGGAGAAGAGTCTTATTATTCGCTGCTCCAACAAGTCAATCGTATTGACGATGTAGACATGATTTTAACTGGCACTGGAATCAAAATTCCTGTTTTGAAAAAGGAAGGTGTAGGCGATGGCAATTAAGATTATCATAGTCGATGATGTGCTTGAAATGCGTGAGATGATCGTTAAGATGCTTGCTAGTAGTGAGCTTGTCTATGAGTTAGTGGGTATATGCGGGAATGGTCAAGAGGCTTTAGATTTAATGAAAAAGACAAAAGCTGATATTGTACTTATGGATATAAACATGCCTGTAATGAATGGACTTGAAGCGACTCAATTGATGGTGGAGAATTTTCCTCATGTAAGAGTAATTATGATGAGTGTGCAACATGAGAGTGAGTATCTTAAAAAGGCTATGTTAGCAGGTGCAAAAGCATATATTATGAAACCTGTAGATATGGATGAACTCGTTGAAACGATCAAGACGACATATGAACGTCATCAGTATCTCGACAAACCACTCTCAGTTGAAACACAATCACATGATGCAACATTAATTAGTTTTTTTAGCGCAAAAGGGGGGGTTGGGAAATCAATGCTCGCCCTGAATTCAAGTTTGATCATCAATGAGAAACTAAAGAAAAAAACGCTATTAGTCGATTTAGATCTTCAGTTTGGTGACTTGGCATTAATGGTCAATAAACAAAATGAGTTAACAATAAAAGAAATGTTTGATGATAGTCCAATAACCAACTATGAAGAGATAAAACCTTATTTGCATAATTTTAGAGATGGTTTTGATATGCTATTTGCACCTAAAGACCCAGAATCAGCAGAATATATCTCTAGTGAGCAAGTAAAATCTATACTAATGATTCTAAAAAAATATTACGATGTAATCATTATTGATACTGGAGTCAATTACAATGAAGTAACTCTTAATGCGCTGGATTTATCAGATCTGATAGTGATTGTGACGAATTTAGAGGTTACAGGTCTTAAAAACACAAAGTTGAGTTTAAAGGTAATGCAATCTTTAAATTATGATGAAACTAAAGTTAAATTACTCGTCAATATGGCACACGAAAAATTTGGTGTGACTAAAGCAAATGTTCAAAAAGCTTTTTCATTTGATGTAATCGGTTATATACCAGAAGATATCAAATTGGTAAGAAATGCAATCAATACTGGGATACCAACAATTGCAACTAAAAGTAGTAGTCTTTATAAACCGCTCTTAAGTTTTTGTCAATCTATCATAAAATAGTTAAATAGTAGGAGGGGATATCCTTGTCATTAAAAAAAAGATTGGAAGACACAACTGTAGAAAAAAAGATGACGCGGAATATCGAAAAAGAAAAAGATCCGTATATTGAATTGAAAATGAAAATTCAAGCTCAAGTAATTCAAGAGCTAGATATTGATTTTACAGAGATAACAGAGCAAAATGAAGAGTTAAAGCAGGAGTTGAAAATTATTATCTCTAAAAATATTGAGAAGGAATCTTTGAATATAACTCCGCCTCAAAAGAAACGTATTTTGGAAGAACTTCTTGATGAGATTATTGGTTTTGGTCCCATTACAACGCTTCTACAAGATAGTAGTATCACAGAAATTATGGTTAATGGACCGGATCAAGTCTATATTGAGGTTAAAGGCAAATTAGTCATGACAAATATTCATTTTAAGGATGATAACCACGTGATGCATGTTATCAAAAAGATAGTTTCCACTATAGGACGAAGAATAGATGAAAGCTCTCCTATGGTAGATGCGAGACTACCTAACGGATCCCGCGTTAATGCAATTATACCACCACTTGCTATTGATGGCCCGTCTATAACTATCAGAAAGTTTGCTGAAGATCCTTTCCGAATAGAAGATTTAGTACGTTTTGGAACATTGAACTCCAAAATGGCAGAATTTTTAAAAGCTTGTGTCGAAGGCAGAATGAATGTCGTTGTGTCTGGTGGGACAGGAAGTGGAAAAACAACTACATTAAATGTATTGTCTTCTTTTATTCCGGAAGATGAGAGGATTGTTACCATAGAAGATGCCGCAGAACTACAGTTGCCACAGCCGCATGTTGTTAGACTTGAAACTAAACCCGCAAATGTCGAAGGTCGAGGAGAGGTAACGATACGTGACTTAGTTAAGAACAGTTTGCGTATGAGACCGGATCGTATAGTTGTTGGAGAGGTCCGTTCAGGAGAGGCTTTAGACATGCTTCAAGCAATGAACACTGGTCATGATGGTTCTTTGACGACAGGTCATGCAAATTCGCCTAGAGATATGCTTTCGAGGCTAGAAACAATGGTGCTTATGTCGGGGATGAACTTGCCTGTAAAAGCCATAAGAGATCAGATTTCTTCTGCAGTTAATTTGATTGTTCAACAATCAAGATTAATTAATGGCGCAAGAAAAATTACTTATATTACTGAAGTGCTTGGAATGGAAGGTGATGTAATTATCCTTCAAGATATTTTTAGATTTGAACAAAAAGGTGTTGATGCAAAAGGTCAAGTTGTTGGTGAGTTTCAGTTTACCGGGATAATGCCCACTTGTCTAAAAGCGCTTAAAGAACAAGGTGTTCATGTATCGCCACAAGTTTTTAGTAATTTATGATGTTGCTCACATTGTAAAGTCAATAGACTCTACAGCGTTAATTTATTTGGAGTAGGTGGTTAAATGATTTATATTGCGATAGGTGCTTTATTCCTAAGTTTATTGATTTTTCTCTTTGGTATCTTAAAAATGGCTAGAGGACAAGAAAAAGTAATAAGTAAATTAGATGCTTATGATGAAGAACTCATCTTAATTAATGAAATCAAAAATAAACCAAGTGAAAAAAAAGGACCAATTCAAAGAATTGCTAAATTATTAGAACGTATGCCAACAAATGAAAACCGCAGAAAAACCAAAGCACTTATGATTAAGCAAGCTGACATGCCAGTTACTTTTGAAGAACTTTTTGTAATTAAAGTAATGGCTACATCGAGTTTGGGGTTGCTAACGCTGGCTATATCAAGGAATCCAGTCTATGTAGCCATGAGTGTGTTGCTTGTATGGATGATGCCAAGTTTGATGATATCAAGTCGAAAGAAGAAAAAAATAAAGATGTTTGATGAACAACTCAATGAAGGTATGGGGATGATTTCAAACGCTTTGAAAGCTGGATATTCCTTTTTACAAGCTCTTGCAGTTGCTGCTGAAGAAACTCAAAATCCATTCTCTCAAGAATTTAAAGGGTTATTAAAAGAGTTGAGTTTAGGCATACCGATGGAGGATGCCCTTAATAATTTAGTTGAACGTGTTCCTTCTGAAGATTTAAAGCTGGTTATAAATGCAATTTTAATACAAAAAGATGTAGGTGGTAATTTATCTGAAATTCTAGATAATATCTCAGAAACCATAAGAGAACGCCAAAGAATAAAAAATGAAGTTAATTCATTAACGGCTCAAGGCAAATTATCAGGAATAATTATTATGGCAATGCCCTTTTTTCTGGGATTTATAATATATCTGTTTGACAATGCTTATATACTAATGTTATTTGAGACAATTATTGGTCGGGCGCTTTTGATTTTTGCTTTGATCAGTCAAGTTATAGGTTGGTTTTTCATTAGAAAAATTATTAATATCGAATATTAAGGAGGGAGTGACATGTTATATATTGCGATTATTTCGTTTTTCATGGTTGTTCTGCTCTTGGTATTCTCTATTTTAAAAATTATATTTGATAGCAAGATGAAAGTTGATAAACGACTCGAGTATATTGAAAATATTGAAAATCAATACATTGAGGAGGAACTAACCTTTGGAGAACGTGTAATTATTCCACTGTTCAATGCTTTAGGAAAACGATTTTTATCATTTTCTCCTGAATATTCAACTCAGAAAAAGCGCGCGGTTCTAGAACGTGCAGGATTTTTGAAAAATATTACTTATGAAAGATTTGTAGCAAAAAGGATGATGACAGCAATTGTAGTTACACTTATGATTGGCTTACTTTCGATATTGTTACATTTTAACTTGGGAATCATCTTTTTTTTGATGCTTTGGATGTTTGCTTTTGTACAAATTATATATAGATTTGCTACTAAATCTGCAATTACAAAACGAAGCAATAGAATGATAAAAGATTTGCCCTATACGCTAGACTTAATTACGGTTAGTGTAGAAGCTGGACTATCACTAGATGGTGCAATTGCAAGAATAATACTAAATATCCCCGGTGTTCTTTCTGATGAATTTGCTAAAACACTGAAAGAAATGCGAATGGGGATAGACAAAAAACAGGCATTGAGAAATATGTCAGATCGTTGCGATGTTAGAGATGTTTCGATTTTGGTCAATGCTCTAATCCAAGCTGATGAACTTGGCGTAAGTTTAGGAAGAGTGCTTCGAATTGAAGGGGCACAATTGCGAGAAAAAAGACGACAAGCAGCAAAAGAAAAAGCCATGAAAGCTCCTGTTAAAATGCTATTTCCGATGATAATCTTTATATTTCCTGGCATATTTGTAATTATACTTGGCCCTGCTGTTATTAGGATGATAGAAATGTTTAGGTGATAAATATGAAAATAGTGAAAGTGTCGTATGTTAAGTACGCGGACACATTTAGTTCAAGACTAATTGGATATATGTTTCAAACTCGTCCATATAGATCAGAAGTGAAAATCTTCGAAAACTGTAAGAGCATTCATACTTTTAACATGAGATTTAGTTTGGATATATTATTTTTAGATTCTCAAAATAGAGTGATTAAACGGTTTTTATCTGTACCAAGTGGTCGTATTTTAAAATCGGTAAAAGGTGCGCAAAAGGTTGTTGAAGCGCCATCAGGTTTATTCAATTCAATCGAAGAAGATGAAGTAGTTCTCTTTGAAGGTGTTTAATAAAAGCTAATTGCGTATGAATAATGAAAGATAGGAGGTGTCGAATGAATGCAATAATTAATAAAATAAAGACAGAAAATGAAGGTCAAATGCTTATATTATTTGTTTTAGCGATTTCAGTTTTATTAGGATTTGCGGCAATTACAATTGATGTCGGCACTGCCTATGCCACCAAAGCTAACTTGCAAAATACAGTAGACGCAGCTGCAATGGCTGGTGCTCAAGATCTAGCAGAGCCTAATACAGCTATGATGTCGGCTGCATTATTTGCTGAAAAAAATGGAATTGCTATCTCAGAACCTATACCTGCAATCTCAAGTAGTCCATACTCTTATACGGATTCCATCTCAGGTGATAAAATTACTATTACTACACCATATTTGGGAGATTCAACGATGATAGAGGTAATATGTGAGAGAACTGTAAAATACTCGTTTGCAAAAATATTGGGTATTAGTGACGGCAAAGTTACGGCGAGAGCTGTTGCACAATATGGTATTGCAGCAAGTGTTCCGTGGATAGTACCTTTTGTTATTCCTCAACCCATAGAATTTAACTACGACAACGTCTATGTGATGCGTATGTACGGTGGAGGTCCATATCCATATGGGTATCAGTATCCTTATGATTATAGAACAGACGCTGTTTACAAAAACTATCCTATATCAGGTGTTCCTACAAATATTTATACAACAATCAAGCAAGTCAGTTTGAAAAAGGATGCTTCTATGTATAGTAACACAGTAACAACAATTCCAACAAATAAATCGGTAACATATAATTTTGCCAAAAGAATCGGACAATATGAGAATTATATTACTTGGTATAATATAACCTATAATGGTTATACTGGATATATAAAAGAGGAAGATGTAAAGAAGAAGACGCTAGATACATCAGGCGATATATATCCATATCATTTTGATTATATGAATGTCCATATTAAAAATGAATCGAATTTTAATGATTACATTAAATGGCTTGAATATGGTTATCATGATACATTTTCAGTCAATGAAGTTATGTATTATTACGCGCCATCAAGTGGAGGCAGGACCTCTGTAGATGCATTTAATAAAAGAATTGCAAAAGATTCAAATACTGATTATACAAAAGCAAAAATTGGAGATGCTAGGGTAATATTAATACCTGTTGTAAATGAGATGTTAAGCCGCACAACTCGAGACGGAACCCCTATGGAGATTATTGGATTTACAGCTTTCTTTATTGAGGAAGTCCACAAAAACTCTTACGGTACAAGTTTCTGGTTTGAGGGGAGGTTTTTAAAAGACTTGCAAATAGAATCAAGTAATATCTCTGCAGATCCTAATTCAGATTTTGGATTAAGAATTATGAAGATTGTTGAATGATTGAATGAAAATCATATACTTCGATGTGCTTTCAAACTGTTAATAATTATGATAGAATAGATAAGTATGGATGCTATATAGAACTTAAAAAATCTGCAAATAAAAAAAGCAGGTATCAAGCAGATACGTGCTTTCTTTATTAAGTCACAAATAGCTTGTGACAGAATCAGAGGACTCGACATCCGAAGATTCTTATTAAGTGGGGGATTTATATAAATGAGTCAGTTAGCATGTTGTGACTGGCAAAGCAGTCAAGTTTTTAAATTCTGTTTATCATTTTTACTTGTTTTAATGTTTTGTACTTGTGGTGCTTCTTATTTTCCAATCATTTCGTTTTCATGTGTTTAGTATATCCTGAGAATGTTAAGTAGACATCAACATAATGTGATCATTTGAAAAGAAACTGTGAAGAAAGAGTGAAGATATTGCCTAAGTATATTTAACGTTATTTAAGGTTATTTTAAGGTTGAAGAGTTATAGTATTGACACAGATGTGCAAAAGAATCTTTATTTGAAGGGAAAAGACTAATATGAAAAAAACGTTAGCAATTTTATTATCATTGATGATGGTGTTAAGCCTTGCAGCATGTTCTAGTAATGGCGACAAAGCAGATCAAACTGATAACGGTACAAAGTACGTATATACAGACAACTACGGATTTACTAAAGGTGAGATGGCTTATTTATATAATTATGTTTATAGCCAAAGTGCATCGTATCTATCTTATCTAGGTGTTGATACGACAAAGTCATTAAAAGATCAACAATATTCAGAGGATACAACTTGGTTCGATTACATGATGGAACAAGCAGTGAATTATGCAAAAGACTTTTTACTCTTCAGTGAAGATGCAAAAGTTCGTGGTATCGTTTTAAATGACGAAGATACAACTAAAATTAATGAAGAATTAACAGCAGTTGATGCTGCTGCAAAGGAAGCTGGATTTGATAGTGTAGAAGCTTACTTCAAGGACAGTTTTGGGGCATCACTTACAAGAGCAGATTATGAAAGTTTCTTGCAAAAGAGTACTTTAGCATATAAAGTATATGCTGACATAACAGATAGCTATACGTTTACAGATGATCAAATTCAAGAGCATTATGATGGAAACATGAACAATTTTAGACGTGTTGATTTCCTAACATATAGCTTCAGTAAAGATGAAGCTAACAATATCACTGATGCTGATGTTGCAAAGAGTGCTGAGGAGTTGGCATTAGTTACAACAGCTGACGAATTTAAAGCTTATGTAAAAAATCACATTGAATCAATAACAAGTGAAGAAGCTAAGGCATCTTTAGATATAGATGCAGAAATGGCAAAACTTCAATCTCTTAATGTTAATTATACACAAGGTGATGATGTAAGTGAGTGGGCTTTTGCAGATGATGCAAAAGTTAACCAAACCTTTATAAGTAAAGATGCCGATTCTGGCGTTCAAACAGTTTATCTTTTGACTAAAACAGCTACTAGAAACAATGACGTTACAGTTGATGTTAGACATATTTTGTTAACTGCAACAACTTATGGTACTGATGAAGATGCTAAGGCCTTTGCAGATGATTTAGTATCACAGTGGCAAGCTGGCGATGCAACAGAAGATTCGTTTGCTGCACTAGCGACTGAGTACACTGAAGATACTGGTTCTAAAGCGAATGGCGGCTTATATGAAAGTGTAGCTCCTGGTGAAATGGTTGCTCAGTTTAACGATTGGATTTTTGATGCGAGTAGAAAATCTGGCGATGTAGATGTTGTTAAAACAGATTATGGATACCATGTGATGTACTTCGTTAAAGCGGGTTCTCCAGTTTGGAAAAATGAAGTAGTTGCAAGTATGAAACAGATTGCATATAGTGCTGATTATGCTAAACTATCAGAGACTTATCCAATTACAATTGAAAGTGATTTATTAGATAAGATTGTAGACTAATTAAAGGCTTAATAGTCAATTACAATAAAAAATATAAAAAAAAGGTGTTGTCTTCGCTTAGACAACACCTTTTCTGTATGATGCTTTACTTACTAGATTGTCCATTGATTATGAACGATACCAACCAGTTTCCAGTCACCGCCTACGTTATCAAATACCAGGATGAGACTTGACCAATCGATACCACCATATTGTGGATCAAAACCAGTAAAGTGGAACTCTACAAAGGTCGATCCGCTATATTCTGTAGAAATATTGTTTATGGAGTTGCCAGTGCCTATAACCGTATTAATCCCTATCAAATGTGGTGAAACATAATCTTCGTCGTATACAAATTCATCTAAATAATCATTAAAGTTTAGATTGATTGGATCACCAGAACCGTCATAAGCGCCCCAAGTATATAATGTGGGATCACCAAGTAGAGCTGAAAGAGCCCCAGCCGAAAAATTAAGATCGTTCACAGTATCTACATAACCATATGGCGTAAATCTAACACCTAAACTTGGGTGAACATAGCTTGTTAATATAGCCATGTCCTTGTCTTTAAGTGCTTGTGCTACATCAAGTGCAGACATTAACACATTGGAGCTCAAAGCTGAAGGAGCTGGTTCTGATTCGATTTGAGTGGTTAGAGTAGCAATTTGATCTTCTAGTTCTAGAATTTGATTGTCTGCTATTTCTAATTGGCTTTGTAAAGAAGAGTTTTCTTCTTCAAGCGAAGTCATTTGAGAAGAATCAGTAGTGATCGCTTCAGTTGTCTCATTTGTAGCAGGGCTACAACTGGCTAGTATTAGCAATAGAGATATCAGTGTAAAAGTTAATAGTGTCTTTTTAAGAAAGAATTTATTAGTTTTCATATTATCACCTCATTATAATTATACCACTGTAACATGATGCTAATATTATAATTAAATGACATTGAGTACTTGTCTGCCTAAAAAAAATATGTCATAATAGTGAAGCAAGAACATATGCGAGATTAACTCAGAGGTAGAGTGCTTCCTTGACGTGGAAGAAGCCAGAGGTTCGAATCCTCTATCTCGCACCAGCCGCTAAGAACATTTTGTTCTTAGCTTTTTTTAATTTTCAGTGTATGATAGAGAGTGAGTGGGTAATAAATGAGTGAGATTAAGAAAGAGGTGGTGTGTAATGAGGAAAGAGGATTTATATAAGCATATTCAATTTGGAGAACTTGGTTTAATCGTTATGGACAATTGTGACACCATTGGTAAATGTGTAAACGATCATTTATTGGAGATGAGAAGAACTAACTTTGAAGATGAACATACACTTCCAGAATCTTATATTATTCAGAAAAAGGAAGTAAGATTTTCTAACGGAGAAGGAAAGATATTTTTGGAAGAGTCAGTAAGAGGAAAAGATATCTATATTATTACCGATATTGGTAATTATGATGTCACCTATACAATGTATGGTTTTGAAAATAGAAAAAGCCCAGATGACCATATCCAAGATATTAAACGTGTATTATCTGCAATGGCTGGAAAAGCTAGAAGAATTACGCTGATGATGCCACTTTTATATGCATCGAGACAGCATAGTAGAAAAGGTAGAGAATCATTAGACTGTGCCATGGCTTTGCAAGAACTTGAAAAACTAGGTGTAAATGATATTTTAACATTCGATGCGCATGATCCAACGATTCAAAATGCGGTGCCACTGATTTCTTTTGAAAATTTATATCCAACTTTAGATATTGTTAAGCGGTTTATAACAGATGAAAAAGAACTATTTAAAGATCCATCTAAGATGCTGCTTATTAGTCCAGATACAGGTGCTATGGATAGAGCTGTTTATTATTCTGGAGTACTTGGGTTTGATATCGGTTTGTTTTATAAAAGAAGAGATCATAGTAGGGTTGTAAAAGGTAAGAATCCAATTGTTCAACATGAATACATTGGAAAAGATGTAAAAGATTGCAATATTTTAATCGTAGATGATATGATTGCTTCTGGTGAATCAGTGTTTGATATAGCACTAGAACTTAAAAAGAGACAAGCGGGGAAAATTTTCGTAGCCACAACATACGCACTATTTACAGAAGGCATTGAGAAATTTAATAGTTTTTATGAACAAGGTTTAATTGATCGATTGTATACGACTAATTTATCTTATGTTCCAGAAGCTGCAAGACAAGCGCCTTGGTTTGCTGAGGTAGACATGTCTGAGTTTATGGGTAGAATTATTAATCGCTTGAATTTCGATCAGTCAATTAGTGATTTGATAGATACGAAGAAGAGTATTAATGATTTGTTGAAGTTTGCAAAATCATTTAAATAAATAAAAACATATTGTATTACTCTCAAAGGAGTAAATACAATATGTTTTTTTAGTTAAACTTAATGAGACAAACAGTTGCATCATCTTTTGTTGTGTCGTAGTCGCCAAAAAGAGAGGCTACGTCAGAAGATTTTTCAACGTGATTTAATTCCTTAAGTAAGATCGTCATTGTATCATCTAAGTTTAGATCGTGGTTTTCATAAAGTCCATCGGTGTAAGTGAGTATCTTTTTTAGATTATTCAAATCAACGGTCATTGCACTTACATGTTCATCCTCTAGTATACCTAAAATCATGTTGTTTGAGGTGAGTGTTACGATGCTTCCATCAGCGTATGAAAAAAGTGCATCTGGATGACCGGCATTGATATAAGTGAGTTTGTTATCTGAAAAATCGATATCCATGAAAATACCAGTAACAAATTTGCTGCTATCTGGGTCTTCGTTATTAAGGTTGCAAAGAGACGTGTTGATATCGCAAACCGTTTTTTCTATAGGAAGATATAACATCAAGTCATCAAACATCTGAGTCACAATAAGCGCTACAAGTGCAGAGGATACCCCGTGGCCCATAACGTCTAATATCGAAAACAAATAGCGTTGATCATTAACTTTTTTGAAATAGATAAAATCACCACCTATTTCATTGAAATCTATGAGTTCAAAATCAAAATTTAACCTTTCATCATTTACTTTGTTTGGTAAAAAGGAGTTAAGAACCCTTTTTGCAACTTTAATCTCCTTAGAAAGCTCGGCAAGCAACATTTTCTCGCGTGTAATATTTTTCCCAATTTTTAGATATTTTTCAATTGTGCCATGAGAATTTAAGATAGGAGTAATGGTAGCCTCTTCATAAAAAATCTGTGAATTCTTACTTTTGTTAATAAAAATACCTTCCCAAACTTTCCCTTGAGTAATGGTATCCCATAATAATTTATAGAAATCATCTGAGTGTTGCCCTGTTTTTATGAGCCTAGGTGAATTTTCTATGAGTGCCTCTTTTGGAAACTCTGATAGTGCTTCAAAGTATGGATTGGCATATTGTATATTGCCTTTTCGATCGGTTATTACAATTGAATTTTGAGCACTGTTAAACAAGTTATCAAGTAAAGTGTTTTCATTGGTAAGTAGTTCAGATTGCATATATTCTTTTAAAATTGAAGTAAGCTCACTTTCATAAAAACCTTCACGAAGTGTTTTGTGAATGGCATGCTTATAGAGCAATGCGTAAGCTTCTTCGCTGTCAGGAACATTTATGACTATGACGTGATTATATGATTCTTTTAATGTAGCTAACGGATGATGATTTTGCCCGATTTTTTCGAATTCAATGAGCAATAGGTTGTAAACAAAATTTGGTTTTTCGATCTGCACTGAGACATTGGTAATAGGTTCGCATAGGTCTGTATACGATTCTATTATATTTAAAATGGGGGCATAGTACTTTGGAGAAGTAACGATGTCAATATATAGAGAAAAGCGCCTAAACATTTGGCCTCCTATGTTTTTTCTCGATTTTGTTTTTTAGCTTGATTGCGTTTCTTTTGCGTTTTCTTTTTCATGATTGAATAACCAAAAGTACCAAGTGGATCTCCTAAATCATAGTAAGTGCCATGTGCATAGGCAATCAAACCGGCTTTATCCAGACGAAATTTACCAGTTTCATCAAGGTATGAATCTTCAATGGTAATTCCAAGTACTTTTGCAAGAAACATATCGTGACTGCCAAGTTCTACAATCTGAGTGACTTCACATTCAATATTGACAGGTGATTCAGCAATCATGGGTACATCTGTGAGTGTTCCTTTCGTTTTTGTCAAACCGCAATGAGTGAATTTATCAAAGTCACGACCGGATTTTACGCCGCAAAAGTCAGTTGCTTTTACAAGTGACTTAGTCGTAAGGTTAATAACAAATTTTCCAGAGTCTTTGATGAAATCATATGAATAGCGTTCTTTACGAACAGATATATATGTCATGGCAGGAGAGGTACAAACTGTTCCTGTCCATGCAATTGTAATGATATTTGGTGTTTCCATGGTCCCGCATGAAACCATAACTGCTGGAGCTGGATAAACCATTGTACCTGGTTTCCATAAAACTTTGCTCATACTGCACTCCTTTTAGAGGTCCTGTTTGTTAAATTATAGCAAAGAACAAGATTTTTATAAAGTAAACAAAAAGTTAATATTGAAGAAAAGTGAAAAATGTATTAAAATTAAATAGAAATCCGAGCTTAGTTAAGTCAAAGCCGGTATGAGGAGATATTTATGAGTGGAGTCGTTCTAAACTAATAAACTTAAAGAGTAAAGTACAAAAACCTGAAAAGGTTTATTTGTCTTGCCTTTACTCGAGTTTGGTTTGGAACACTGTGATAACACATATGGATTGATTTAGACATCCAACAGTAGACAGTGCGTCTGCTGTTTTTTTGTTTTTTGATCTCTTTTGTTTTGAGATCTTTTGATTCAAATCAAACAAAGTTTTGCTTAGCTTAATCAAAGAAGAATCGAGAGATAAGAAAGGATGTTTAAAATGAATAACAACAATAGCAACAATTTCAATAAAAATTATAATTATGATACGAATCATACTTTAGAACTATTGGATTTTGATGAAATCAAAAAAGATCTAGTCGATTACGCCATTTCTGAAGAAGTTAAGGAAAAAATGGCAAATCTTGAAATAATGACGGACTATTATCTTATATTACGACATCTTGGTGAAACCTCAGAAGCAAGAGCCGTCTTAGATCATGCGGGAACCGTACCGCTTCATAGTTTAAATGGAATCAAACAGATCATAGAGAAATTAGGTAGGCATGAAGTGTTAAGAATAGCTGAAATTAGCAACTTGGCACTATTTATCAAAGATACAAGTAAGATGAGGTACTTTATGCTCGAAAGGATGGAAATTGCATCAAATGTGACTAACTATGCCGTTAGTATAGATTTACTCACAGCTGTTCATGATGAGTTGACAAGATGTGTTCATACCGATCGAATTGATGATAATGCGAGTTCGCTATTAAATAAGCTTCGTAAGCGAATTGATATTACAGAACAGAAAGTTAAATCAAAACTACAAGATTATCTTGTTAATACAAAATATCAATCGATGTTAACGGATCCAATCATTAGCCAAAGAGATGGAAGATATGTTGTGCCCGTAAAAAGCGAACACAAACGCAATATTGATGGGATGGTGCTTGACCGCTCGCGTAGTGGAGGAACAGTATTTGTGGAGCCGGCGGCAGTTAAGAAACTCTCTGATGAACTAGCACAACTTAAAATCGATGAAGAAAATGAGATTTATCGCATCTTATCAGAACTTACTAATTTACTAGCCGCGCATAAAGAACAGCTCTATCGGAATTACGAAGTGATGATCACATATGATTTTTTATTTGCAAAAGCAAGGTTATCCCGCAAGCACCAAGCGACCTTTGCAAACATAAGTGAAGATGGAAAACTTAAAATCGTTGATGGCAGACACCCGCTTCTTGGCGCTTTGGCAGTACCACTGAATCTAGAATTGAGTCATAACAATAGAAACCTAGTAATCACAGGCCCCAATACAGGGGGGAAAACTGTCGCGATGAAAACAGTAGGGCTTTTTTGTCTTATGAACCAAGCAGGCCTTCATGTTCCGTGTGGCAAAGAGACATGGCTTCCAATTTTCGATAAAATACTATGCGACATAGGAGATGGTCAAAATGTTCAACAGAACTTAAGTACATTTTCATCTCACATTACCAATATCATCAGGATCATGGAGCAAGCAAACGATAGATCATTGGTTATTTTAGACGAGATTGGCGCAGGAACTGATCCTAGCGAAGGGATGGGAATAGGGATTGCTGTACTAGAAAAACTCAATAAAAAAGGGGCATATATTTTAACGTCAACACATTATAATGAAATTAAAGCTTTTGCGGATCGTCATCCGGATTTTAAAAATGGAAGTATGGCGTTTGATTTAAAAACGCTAAGTCCGCTTTATAAATTAAATGTTGGCAAATCTGGTGAAAGTAATGCTCTGCATATTGCACTTAGAATTGGAATGCCAAAAGAACTCATCTCACGTGCCCACGAGATTGCCTATAAAGAACAAAATAATTATAGCGACTTTAATATGTCTTATGAAAAAGCACTAATTGCCTCGGAAATCGATGTAAATGAGTTTCTAAAAATAAATGATGAGAACGTTAAAGCTAATTTACTTGAATCTACTGATGACACAGTGTCAAAATCACTAAATTATAAAAAAGAATCCCAGTTTGCACCGAAGAAAATATCACCGTATAAAGAGGGTGATGCTGTTTTAGTTACAACGATGAAAAAAACGGGTATCGTATTTGAACGAGAAAATTCCAAAGGAGAAGTTGGTGTTATTGTACTTGGAAAACGTATTAAAGTGAATTATAAAAGACTTAAGCCCTATTTAGACAGTTCTGAACTTTACCCAGATGAATATGATCTTGATATTGTCTTTGAATCAAAAGAAAATCGAAAAAAAGACAAACTCATTACTAAAGGGAAAGGAAAAGGCTTAGTTATTGAAAAAAAGGGTAACTAATTAAATAGAGGTAAGATAAAGTTGGGATACTTTGTTGGTATTATGAGAACTCGAAAAAGAGTAGAAGGAGGCGTGTATGAAAATCGCAATCCAAACAGGCTTAGGAGAATTAGCAGAAATACTAAAATCAAAAGGCTATGACGTAGTGCCATTTAGGGATGGTGGGAGTGATATCCGAATAACAATTATCAACGACATTGATGAAGAATATGAAGAAATTGATCCGGTGACTTTTATGGGTCAGGGAGATAATGAAATGGTTCTTCTCGACGCTTCAAAATTAAAGCAAATAGAAGTTATCGCATTTGTAGAAAAATATATGCATTAGTTTAGCTTGATTAAGTATTCTAGTGTTGAAAAGTTTGCCAAGCTATATTATAATACTGACATTAGGATATTTAAGCAATGACAAGAAATAGTAAGTTAAATGATACTTGTAGAGAGCCACTGTATGGTGAAAAGTGGTAGTAAAGTTAGCTGAACTCGTCTTTGAGCTGTCTTGGTGATATTAGCTAGGACCGGTTAGCTCCGTTAGAAGCTTTGAGTGGATCGCCACGGCGATCAAATAGAGTGGTAACGCGAGCCCTTCGTCTCTAAACGAAGGGCTCTTATTTTTTTTGAAAGGGGTTTGAAAATGCGCGAATACAAGCATCAGGAAATCGAGAAAAAGTGGCAAGACATCTGGGATGAAAAGCAAAGCTTTAAAGCTTACAATGACTATACTAAACCTAAATACTATCCATTGGTAGAATTCCCTTATCCATCTGGTCAAGGCTTACACGTAGGTCATCCTAGACCTTATACAGCACTTGATATCGTTGCGAGAAAGAGACGTATGGAGGGGTATAATGTCCTTTATACCATGGGCTGGGATGCATTTGGTTTACCGACTGAAAACTATGCCATTAAAAACAAGATTCATCCAGCAATCGTTACAGAAGAAAATGTGCGTCGTTTTAAAGAACAACTTAAAAGTCTTGGACTTTCTTTTGACTGGTCAAGAGAAATTAATACAACAGATCCAAACTATTACAAGTGGACACAGTGGATTTTTATTAAACTTTTTGAAAATGGATTAGCTTATAAAAAAGAAATGGATATCAACTGGTGTACTTCATGTAAGGTAGGTCTTGCAAATGAAGAAGTTGTAGGAGGCGTTTGTGAAAGATGCGGTAGTCCAGTTGTGAAAAGAGCAAAATCACAATGGATGCTTAAGATCACAGAGTACGCGGATCGATTGATTGATGATCTTGATGACTTAGATTATATTGAGCGGGTAAAAGCGCAGCAAAAGAACTGGATAGGTAAATCAACAGGTATGGAAGTTGACTTTACCACTACGGCTGGTGATGCTCTTAAAGTTTATACCACAAGACCAGATACGATCTATGGTGCGACATACATGGTTGTGAGTCCTGATCATCCGATGATTGATGAGAGAATGTCGCTTATTGAAAACTATGATGCACTCATGGCATATAGAGATGAAGCCAAGCTTAAATCAGACTTCGAGAGAACAGAACTCAATAAAGATAAAACTGGTGTTGAGATCAAAGGCATAAAAGCAATTAACCCTGCATCTGAAAAAGAAATTCCAATTTTTATATCGGATTATGTTCTTATGACATACGGTACTGGTGCCATTATGGCAGTGCCTGGTCATGATACAAGAGACTGGGAATTTGCTAAAGCGTATAATTTGCCGATCATCGAAGTTGTAGCAGGTGGAAATGTTGAGGAAGAAGCTTACACAGATACAGATGACGGTATCATTGTAAACTCTCCAGTAATTGATGGACTTGCAGTTGCTGAGGCAAAAGAAGTGATTGCTAAATTCTTAGAAGACAAAGGCATAGGTACCAAGAAGGTCAATTTCAAATTAAGAGACTGGGTATTCTCTAGACAAAGATACTGGGGAGAACCAATTCCACTAGTTAGCTGTCCAGAATGTGGCTGGGTTGCAATCCCAAACTCAGAATTACCACTTACATTACCAGAAGTTGAGAGCTATGAACCAACTGATAATGGTGAATCACCTCTTGCAGCAATGACCGACTGGATTGAAACCACTTGTCCAAAATGTGGCGGACATGCTCACAGGGAAACAGATACGATGCCTCAATGGGCAGGATCAAGCTGGTACTTCTTAAGATATTGTGATCCAGATAATGATCAAGAATTCGCAAGTATGGAGTCTCTTAATTACTGGATGCCAGTGGATTGGTATAACGGTGGTATGGAGCATACAACACTCCATCTTCTATATTCGAGATTCTGGCATAAGTTCCTTTTTGATATTGGTAAAGTTAACACTAAAGAGCCTTACCTCAAAAGAACGTCACATGGTATGATCATGGGTGAAAATAACGAGAAGATGTCTAAATCTAGAGGTAATGTTGTCAACCCTGATGAGATTATCAAAGAATCAGGTGCAGATACGTTAAGACTTTATGAAATGTTTATTGGCGACTTTGAAAAAAGTGTACCATGGTCAGATAACAGCGTAAAAGGGTGTCGTAGATTTTTAGATAGAGTATGGAATATGAGTCAAGATGTAATTGAAGGCGAATCGTTTTCAAATGAGCTAGAAATTACCATGAACAAAACCATCAAAAAAGTATCTGAAGACTATGAAACTTTAAAATTCAATACAGCAATTGCAGCAATGATGAGTTTGATCAATGACTTCAAACGTGTTGGTCATGTCAATAAAGCAGAATATAAAGCACTATTGCTTCTTCTTAATCCTGTAGCACCACATGTTTCAGAAGAACTTTGGGAGATGATGGGGTTTGAGGGAATGATTACTGAACAGAAATGGCCAGTCTTCAATCCTGATAAAGTGATGGAAGATGTCATAGAGATGGCAGTGCAGATCAACGGAAAAGTAAGAGGCCTTATCTCGATTCCTTTAGATGCTACTGCTGAACTTGCAAGAGAACTTGCGCTTGCTGATGAAAAAATCAAATTGTTTACAGATGGTAAAACTATTGTAAAAGAAATTTTTGTCCCTGGAAAAATTTTCAACATTGTTGTAAAATAAGGGTAGTTTAGACTATTAAAATGATAAGAAACAGTGGAGGAACTATGAAAAAAACAATGACAATAGAGGGTATGAGTTGTAATCATTGCAAGATGAGAGTAGAAAAAGCTTTGAGCGCTGTTGAGGGTGTTAGCACTGTAGAAGTTAATTTAGAAGACAAAATAGCCGTACTTGAAATAACAAGTGATGTTGCTGATTCAATCTTGACTGAAGCTGTTGATGATGCTGGTTACGATGTCGTTGGAATTCAATAGGAAAAATTAAAAAAGGAGCTGATCATCAAATTGATGAGCTCCTTTTAATTTGTGTTTTAAGTGTGATATAGAGGGAATAAATGGATTAAGTGTAATGGGATTATAGATACATATTTTTCACTTCCTCAGGCGAAGTAATCCCTTTATGTGCGTTGAATTTATAGCCTCGGTTACGAACAGTAACAATATAGTGGTGTGAAGGATCAATCTGTGCGAGTTTTTTTCGAAGACGACTGACATGGGTCATCAGTGCATTGTAGTCCCCAAGGCTCTTTTGTCCTGTAATCATTTGAAAAAGATATTCCATACTAAAAACTTCACTCGGTTTCTTAGCTAAGGTATAAAGGATATTGAATTCTGATTGCGTTAAGTCCATCCTTTTGCCATTCATAAAAATCTGCTTCGAAAAAGGATCGATTGCCATGTTGTTGTGAACAATGGTATTTTGATCGATTGCGTAAAGTTCTTCAAGATAGGCAAGCTTTTTCTGCTGAGAACGAATTTTTAAGCAAAGCAGTTCGTGGTGTAGTGGAAATAAAACATAATCATCAGCGCCGTGTATTAGTGCCTTCTTTAATGTTTCGTGACAATTATCAGGTTCATAAGCAATTAAGTATGTACAATTGTAAAGCTTGTGATAGTTTTGTTCAGTTTCACATTTTGAAACTGGAAATTTTGAGAGTATATCTTTTGAGTCGGCTATAAGTATATGAGCATTTAAATGGTGTTCATCTAAATAAGTATCAAAAGTTGGATAGCGCTGATAGTCAATATCGTGCACTGCTAAAAAGCTATGCAATGCATCGAAATGATCATTTTCATCATCGACAACTATGACTTTGTGGTTGGACATAGACGGAATCTCCTTATATAGTATTCATTTGACAAGCATTTGGTATAGAATATTTAATATGTGATATAATGCATTGTTGGGGCACCAAAGCGTGTAGCTGGAATTATCTCGTCAAAATATTATATATCATTACAATATAAAAAGTGCATTCATTTAAAAAATGTAAGGAAATGCAAGATTACAATAATTTAAAAAAGTAGAAAAAAAGTATCATACAATGGTTGATAAAATAGTTCTTACAGTCTATACTGAATGAAGCAAAATAACTATTATTAATTCAAAATAGTTAATACTGTTGTTTTTACACAACTATTTTCCATGAATAGAGCATTGGAGGTCCTTATGCACAACGATTTAAATGCTTACAAGGAATTTATCGATTTATATACAGATGCAGTTGTAATTATACAAGACAATCGAATTGTATTATACAACAAAAGTGCTGAAAAGTTGATTCCTTCAATACAGTTAAAATCACTAGAATCGATACTCAAAACATTTCAGCCACTTGCTAGTCAAAGAATGTCTGAGATGAAAAAGAAGAAAAGGTCACTAGGTAGTTTGGTTTACCCAATACATATAAGCGATGATAAAATGGTTTGGCTTGAATTAACCTCAAATTACATTGAAATTAACGGAAGACCTGCAACTCTAACGGTAGCGAAACCGGCTAAGAGTGATGAAGTTTCAATGTCAGAGGCATCGATGCTGCAAAGACATTTAGCATTAAGTCAAAATTGGGTACAAAATGGTTGCTACATCAAACCACTACACTATGTGACGACATCTCGGCCGAAGTCGTTTTATTTCACATTGTCTATAGAAGAACATCATTTTGGTTGGGTGGGTGAACTTGAAGATGACCTGATTTTGTCTTCTGTATTTATAATAGCCATGGAGCAATATTTTCAAAGAGTGATTAACAGCTATGAATGGCAGAGCGAATCAACCTCACTACTTGAAATGACTGAAAAACTAATAGACCGTGTTGATCAGGCACTTGAAATCAAAAGTTTATCATATCAGATATGGCATCTTGATAGCTGTAAAGGCATACTACATCTTATCAATCACGGTGGTTCAGGTGTGATGTGTACAAGTGATGATGAGATTATCAATTTATTAGATGAAAGCTATGATGAGGATGAATTAATGAAGATCCCTATTGAGACCCTTAAGTGGTTATCTTTAGGTAATATTGAGTTTAACCTTGATTTTGTAGAGCGATATAAGACGGATGTGTTCCGATTGGCAGAGGAATTGTCCAATCAACTCTATATAAGTGGTGTTGAAAAACAGCGAGATCAATGTTCTGTTTTTATGGATTTCACATTTCAAGGGACTTTTTATGAAGAGATATTTCACGGTGTTATGGAAGCACAGAACAGGATTGATGTGATGCTTGAGAAGTTACCAACTGAAGTTGATCCATTTTCATTTCGGTTGGTCTTTATGGAGTTGTTAACCAATGCATATAAGCATGGAAGTGATTTGGATGATAAGGTTCCAATTAAAGTGATTGTATATGTTAATTCAAAAGAACTTTATATAGAAATTTTCGACTTACAATCAAGAAGAGAGCGTATTAAGGTAAAACATGCACTGCCATTAGAGAGCATCTTAGAAGAAAGTGGAAGAGGTTTATTTCTAGTTAATAATTTTGTAGATACTTTATATTTAACTGGGAATAGTGTGATTGCAAAAATAACGAATAGGGTGGTATGAAATGTTGAAAAGTTTAAAATTAAAAATTATGCTGATTATGTTGTTTGTTATCTTAGTTCCGCTTGCAACGCTTGGGATAACATCCTTAATACAATTTACCAATGCGACAGAGACATCTGTATACGATAAGTTAGATGATTTAGTAAGTTTAACAGCTGATGCAATAGGCAGTGAAATTGAAGGTGCACAGTTAATAGGTGCAATTATGAGTCAAGATAACGGTATCATTGATTTTGCCGCAGGAAATACATCCCTTAAAGCGGATGTATACAAACAACTCGTGAGTACAGCTGAAGCACACAGTGATGTTGTAGAGATGATTCTAATTACAAATAACAAGGGTAAAACAATAACAGCAAGCAATGACATGAACTCATCGATTGATGTAAGCGACCGCAAGTATTATCAAGATGCTTTAGCTGGTGGTATCGGCCAGAGCGCTGCCATTATATCCAAAGTAACGAATTTACCAGTTATTGCTATCGCACAACCTTTGAAACAAGGCAATAACGTTGTAGGAACAATTATCACAACCATTAAGTTTGATGTTATTTCTGCACATGCAAAATCGATTAAAGTTTTTGATGGTGGTTATAGCTTCATGTTTGATAATGAAGGTTTGATTTTATCACATATAAATCAGGAGTTTGAGTTCAACAAACATATGGATGAGTTTAATATACCAACGCTAAATGAGATGTTAGCAGATGTACAAACAAATAAGTCTGGGAGCAAAACATATACTTATGAAGGCGTAAAGAAATATGTTAAATATACAACTGTAGGCAACTTTGGATTGGCGATTACTGCAAATTATGATGACTATATGTCGACGACACTAGGAATTAGAAACTTACTGATCGCTATCATGGTAGTTTCCTTAATTATCGCGATGTTGATTAGTTATTTGTTTGTCACGAAAAGTGTTACATCGCCACTTGCTAAACTATCGAATCTGATGACTTTAGCTGGAGACGGTGATTTAACGGTTTCTTCTCAAATCAAAACAGGGGATGAAATCGAGAAGATTGGTATCGCTTTTAATAAGATGATTGAACATCAAAATGGAATTGTCTATAAAGTAAAAACAGGAGCAAATGAAGTTGCTAAGTCCTCTGATGATATCGCAAGTTCAACCAATGAGGTCAGTGACGCATCGCAAAGTGTGGCAAAAGCAATACAGGATGTTGCCGATAATTCTTCATCTCAAAGTAAATCGATTTTAGAAACAACTGAAACTATTTTACAGTTGAGTAGCTTAATTCAACTTGCGAAAATAAATGCAATAGAATCAGATAAAAACACTTTATCTACACTTGAAAGTGTTGGAGTTGGAAGAGAAAGTATAGAGAATACTTTAAAGTCTATTTCCGAGATTAAATCTTTAACTGATGTAACAAGTGAAAATTTAAAAGAATTAGAAGCTTTATCTTCTGAAATAAAGGGTATTATAGGAACAATAAATTCTATTTCAGACCAAACTAACTTATTGGCGCTTAATGCATCGATAGAGGCAGCTAGAGCTGGTGAACACGGACGAGGCTTTGCAGTTGTAGCTGAAGAGGTAAGAAAATTAGCTGAGCAAACGGGTGATGAAGCTAACGGAATTACAAAAGTTGTCGGAGAAATGATCCAAAAAATTGATCTAGCAGTTAAGTCTATGAACGAAGGAAATATCGCTGTTGATACTGGCGTTGAAAAGGCGAAGGCGACTGACCGTGCATTTGTTAGAATTTATGAGTCTGTGGGATCAGTTTCAAATGATGTTAAGAAAATTGTAGAGATAACTGATAATGAAGTTAGCAGTTCAGAAGTTATTCTGAATTTAATTGATACAGTTTCTTCGCTGTCAGAACAAAACTCTGCAAACGCACAAGAAGTTGCAGCAGCAGTTGAAGAGCAAACAGCTCTATTAGAGAGTATTGCTGCTGGTAGTGAAGAGTTAACTGCAATGGCTACAGAATTAAACACTTTAGTAGAAAAATTTAAAGTTGAGGAGTAGATCATGAAAATGGAAATTATTAAGATGCCAGAGCAATTTTCTGTGCAAGAAGCAGCAAAATTTAGAGAAATGGCTTACAATTTATTAGCGGCTGAGCCGACTTCCTTTGAACTCGATTTTTCAGTATGCTATTTTATAGACAGTACTGGATTAGGTGTCCTTGTAGGTCTATACAAAAAGTGTAAGGAAATGGATTGTAAAATTGTGCTGAAACACCTGCAAAAAGATGTAGCTCGCGTTTTTAGCATGACGCGTCTAGATCAAATCTTTACGATATTATAAATTAAGAGTATAATCCTAGTAGAGGTATAACTAAAATAAGGAGGTTACTATGGGTAAGAAAGCAATTGCAATTGCAAACTTGGATGTTGAAAAATTAATTAGGATGCTCAATGAGGCTTTAGCCGAAGAATGGCTTGCATATTATCAGTACTGGGTTGGTGCTAGAGTAATGGAAGGTCCAATGAGAAGTGAAGTTGAACCAGAACTCTTGCTTCATGCAACTCAAGAATTTGGTCACGCTGAATTATTAATTAATAGGATACTACAGTTAGGTGGCACACCACTACTTAATCCGGCTCTTTGGTTAGAGTATGCAAAGTGTCCATATGCAGAACCGACAGATCCTTATATTGAAGAGATACTTAAACAAAATCTTGAGGGTGAAAGATGCGCAATTCAACGTTATGAGGAAATTGCTGAGTTTACAAATGGGAAAGACCATTCAACTTATCAGATGGCAATTACGATTTTAAACGATGAGTTAGAGCATGAACATGACATAGAAGATTTTTTAACTGATATCGAGAGAATGAAAGACGATATTAGGAAGTTTAGATTATAGTATAAAATATTTCAGAAACGCAAAAGCATTTGCTTTTGCGTTTTTGTTGAAACGACAAAGAGGATAATTCATGGCAAAAGTAATCGTAAAAGGAAAAAAGAAAAAGAAAGAATATGGCGGACTCTATTTTTTAGTGATATTGGTTTCGGTATTAATGATTTTTGTAGGAAATAAAATTGCTAGTAAAAATATGTTTGAGTTAAACGCTGAGAATCAAATGAATGTAGAGCGCGCAGTTGTAACAGAAATTGTAGATGTGATTCAAGACGATCTTGATACAAATGAAGGCATAAATTTTTTGTCTAAAGATATCCTTTTCAAAGCTAAATTTTCATCAGGTGATTCGAAAGGAAATACTGTGGACGTACTTCAAAGTCTAAACAATTATCTCAAGGTGTTGCCAAAAGAAATTGAAGTAGGAGATAAAATTTTACTCTATGAAGCGGACAATGAGTACTATGGAACAAATTGGGTATTCGGCGAGTATTACAGAACTAATATATTGATAGTTCTGGGCGTGATATTTGCAGTGCTTCTATTGATATTTGGTGGCACAAAAGGTTTGCAAACTTTGTTCTCGCTTATTTTGACTATTATGGCAATCTTTTTTGTATTTATCCCTGCAGTATTGTCCGGTTTCAACATTTATCTATGGTCAATGTTGATTTGTGTTTTTATTGTTGTTATGACACTTGTTGTAGTAAGTGGTATTAACCAAAAGACAATGGCTGCAATCATTGGTTGTATGAGCGGTATAATTTTGTCCGCAGTTCTTGTACTTGTAATGGATTTATTTTTAAAATTGACTGGTGTTGTTGATGAAGCATCTGTTTATTTGCTATTGATGAATCCGGATCACCCAGTTGATTTAAAAGGGGTTATATTTGGTGCGATTTTAATTGGTGCAATGGGCGCTGTTATGGACGTATCAATGTCAATTTCGTCATCGTTATATGAAATGAAGGAAAAATATGCTGCACACTCTTTTGCGCAACTTTTTTCTTCTGGTATGACCATTGGCAAGGATATCATGGGTACCATGGCAAACACTTTGGTGTTGGCTTATATAGGGAGTTCATTGTCAACGGTTTTACTGTTAATTACTTACAATCCCTCTTTGCTTGATTTGATGAATCGTGAAATGGTGGTTATAGAGATTTTACAAGCCATAATTGGTAGTTTGGGAATTTTGATGACACTTCCACTTACTGCAATGGTTTCAGGTTTCTTATATTCTCGTGGAAACAATAGAAATCACTTAAAAAGAAGAGTTTAATCTCTTCTTTTTTTATGATTGTGAGATTAATCAAAATATGTGGGTAATAATTGTATACTGACTGATGGGAGATTACATATGAGATTAAAAAAACCTTTGAGATGGTATCGGTTTAAGTCAATTAGAACAGCATTTATCATTCCGTTTGTTGTCCCTTTGCTAGTTGTTATAGTGATATTGATGTATTTGCTTTTAAATGGCGCAAATCAGGTTTCAAAAATCACCGTTGAAACAATATCAGAGCAAGCATTGATTCAAGTTGAAGAGTTGTTAGCTCATCATTTTAGTGAAGCCCTTCAATTGAATGTTATAAATGTTAAAAATTTAGAATCCGGTATTTTAAAAATTGATAATTCGACAAATAGGGAAAGTTATTTTTCAATATTGGTTTCAGAATTTCCTGAAGTTGCTATGTCATACGTTGCATTTCCTGATAAACGCTTTTATGGCGCTAGGAGAACAATCAATAACGATCTACAAGTTGTTAAAAATGATCAATCAACTAATGGTGCATCCGAGTATTATAATATAGCAAGTGATGGAACTGCACTGGATTTTGTGGAGAAGTTTGATGCGTTTGACCCAACGACGCGTCCATGGTACACGAAGGCAGTTCAAGAACACCAACCTGTTTTTAGTGATGTATATAATCACTTTGTCTTTAAGTTGCCCACAATAACGGCAAGTTATCCTGTTTATGTAGACGATAAACTCATAGGTGTTTTTGGATCTGATTATCTTTTGACTTGGCTTGGAGAGTCATTAGCAAGTATCCCAACTCGGGAAAATGGAATGGTGTTCATCACAGATTCATCTGGTCAATTGGTAGCTTCCTCTAAGGCATCTGATGAGATTTTTCAAATGATTAATGGGGAATCTAAACTTGTAAATGCAAAAGATAGTGATAATAAACTAATAAAAGCTGCTATACAGAATACAACTCAGGAAGACCAACATGATATTATAATAGGAGATCAGAGTTACTATATAGTCTCTAAAGAATACAATAATGAAAATTTAGATTGGAAAATATATATTCTGTTATCTAAAGAAGATGTCTTAGGAAAAATGAGTTCAGCCATGAGACAAACCGTAGTCTTAGTTTCTTTAAGTAGTATTTTGTTCATTGGACTGGCATGGCTATTATCGCGTTGGATTACAAGACCAATATTAAACCTCAACATGGCATCTAAAAGATTAGCTGAGGGACAATACGATTTTATCAGTGATGAAATCAGAAGAGATGAATTGGGCCAATTAAGCCGCTCTTTTAACGAAATGGCTATAAAATTAACCAATATAGTAGCAAGCCTTGAAAGTCAAGTTGCTGAGCGTACAAGAGATTTGCAAGAAATGAATGAATCATTAAGTCGCTTATCTTTTAGTGATGGTCTAACTGGACTCCCAAATCGTAGAAAATTTGATGATTTTTATTATAAGTCATTTTCGAAAAATAAAGAGCGTAGTAGAGCGATGACAGTAGTCATGATGGATTTGGATAATTTTAAATTATTTAACGACACTTACGGTCACTTAGCAGGTGATGATTGTCTTAGGTTAGTGAGTGCTGCTTTTAATCAAAATATTACTAAGAAAAAAGATTTGATCGCAAGATATGGTGGTGAAGAATTTTCAGCAATTCTTCAAGGCTATTCTAAAGCTGAATCTTTTGAAGTATGTGAAAACTTGAGAAGAGCAATTGAAGAAATCGAAATTCCTGTAGGTGAAGGTATAACAACACGTGTAACTTTAAGTCTAGGAATGGTTAATTTTATACCAAGTGATACTGTCACGATGGAAGAATGGATTCAGTGTGCAGACCAGGCTTTGTATAAAGCAAAGAGTAATGGTAAAAATCAAACTGCAATTGATTGCTAATATTACAAAATTATTACAACGGCATTGATAATGATTATCAACTAGATGTTGTGGATATATATCTAATGGTTAAAAAAAGTAACTATTAAAATATATTAGATCAACTTAGGAGGTCATTATGAAATATGTATTACCAAATCTTAAATTTGAAAACAGTGCATTGGAACCCTATATAGATGCTAAAACGATGGAAATCCATCATCAAAAACATCATGGTGCTTATGTTTCTAATCTAAATGCAGCGCTTGAAGGAAAATCAGATTATGAAAATTGGTCAATTGAAGAAGTGCTTAAAAAGCTAGATCAACTTCCAGAAGAAATTAGACAAGCAGTTCGGAACAATGGCGGCGGGCATTATAATCACTCTTTATTCTGGGAAAGTTTAACGCCAGGTGGAAATCCTATGTCACCACAACTTGAAGCCAAAATTGTTGCAGATTTTGGTTCGGTTGATGATTTTAAATCAAAATTTAAGGAAGCAGCTTTAAAACGATTTGGAAGTGGATGGGCATGGCTTGTTACAGATGGTGATAAACTCAAGGTAGTAAGCACACCAAATCAAGATTCACCAGTCTCTGAAGGTCTAACCGAGCTACTTGGACTTGATGTTTGGGAACATGCTTATTACTTGAATTATCAAAACAAAAGAGCTGATTACATTGATGCTTTTTGGAATATAGTAGATTGGCGTATTGTTGAGAGTAGATTATAGAAATTGAGGTGAATTTATGGCGATGGTGAGGAATTTTTTCATTACTTTTGTAGTTTTTTTAGTAATTGATATGTTTTGGCTTGGCTTTGTTGCTAAAAACATCTATTCAAAATATTTAGGCTACTTGATGGCAGATAAAGTTAACTGGATCGCAGCGATTGTCTTTTATATGTTGTTTGTAATTGGTTTGCTATATTTTGTTATTATGCCAGCAAATGATTTTACACACCTCGTCGTATCTGCAGCACTTTTTGGTTTAATCACTTATGCGACTTATGATTTAACGAATCTGGCTACAGTAAAATCGTGGCCCTTGACTATAACCTTTATTGATTTGGTTTGGGGTACAGTTTTATCGACTCTTACTGCGACAGTTAGCTACTTAATCATAGGATATCTTGATAAATAAACGGATGATGTACCCCTTTCAAGACCTACCTTAAGAACGAAGTTCTTAGAGTGGTATTGTAAGGGGTATTCTTATGTAAAGATGGATAGAGTAGGTTTATGTTATTTGAAAAATTTGTTATACTATAAGCAAATAGACACTATATTGGTTACATGTTTTTTTTGCAGGGAGACTTTATGAAATTTGTGAATTGGAATGTAAATGGTATTCGAGCATGTGTTAAAAAGGGATTCTTAGATTATTTTGAAGAATCCAATGCTGATTTTTTTTGTCTCCAAGAGACAAAGCTGCAAGAAGGTCAAATCGACCTGGATTTAAAAGGCTACCATCAATATTGGAATTATGCTGTAAAAAAAGGATATTCAGGAACAGCTATTTTCTCAAAGCAAGAACCATTAAATGTGATTATGGGAATTGGTATTGAAGAACATGACCAAGAAGGACGCGTGATTGCACTTGAACTTGATACATTTTATTTGGTAACAGTATATACACCGAATTCAAAATCAGGACTTGAAAGACTAGCATATCGCATGAGATGGGAAGATGACTTTAGAGCCTTCCTGAAAAAGCTCGAAGAACATAAACCTGTAATTGTCTGTGGAGACTTAAATGTCGCTCATAAAGAGATAGACATCAAAAATGCAAAGTCAAATATGCGAAGTGCTGGTTTTACAATTGAAGAGCGCTCTAAAATGACGGATTTAATCGATGCGGGTTTTATTGATACGTATAGATATTTTTATCCTGATCAAAAAGATGCCTATACTTGGTGGTCGTATTTTGGCAAAGCAAGAGAAAATAATGTGGGTTGGCGAATTGATTATTTTCTTGCTTCTGAAACACTAAAAGCAAGATTTAAATCTGCAGGTATCGCGCCAGAAGTTACAGGAAGTGATCATTGTCCAGTTATTTTTGAGATTATATAACTTGGTACAATAATTGCATGAAGTAAAGGTAATAACTTTAAAGGAGTGAACCTATTTGGAAAAAATGTTTAATTGCCTAGATGAAAACCAAATGGTATTTGAAGAGCTCACCAATGCAATTGTCGTCATAAATACTACTGGGATTGTGACACATATCAATGCTAGAGCGTTAGAATTGCTTGAAGTGAAACTAGAAAGTGCCATAGGTATGCCGATGCTTACGGTTTATCCAGAGTCAAAGTTAACTGAAACAATGGTCACTCAAAAAATTGAGCGAAACATAAGATTAAACGTTCATAATAGAGCTTGCGTTGCTTCTAGAGTTCCACTTTTTGAAGATGGAAAAGTAATTGGTGCAATTTCTATTTTTGATGATATTACAAGAATTGAACAACTCAGTAGTAGAATTGAGGCGGATCGAAGCGAGATGTCTGTGCTAAAGACAGTTCTAGAGATTGCCTATGATGGTATATTGGTAGTTGATTCAAATGGTTATATAACTATGATTTCCAATGCATACATGAAATTCTTGGGAATAGAAGGCGATCAAGTTATTGGTAAACACGTTACAGAAGTGATTGAAAATACAAGGATGCACATTGTTGCACAAACGGGTATCCCTGAAGTAAATGACTTTCAAGAAATACATGGAGATTACATGGTGGCAACACGTATCCCTTATTATGTTGATGGAAAATTAGCTGGGGCAATTGGAAAAGTAATATTTAGAAATGTGTCTGAACTTCAGAATATTAACAAGAAATTTAGCCGTGTTGAGAGAGAACTAAAGAATCTGAAATCAGAAATAAGCAGTTTACACAGAGCGAAATACAGTTTAAATCAAATCATTACAAGTGATGATGAAATCAACAAACTAAAAAACTATGTCAACAAACTTGCACATTCAAAGTCCAGTGTCTTGATTCAAGGTGAGAGTGGTACCGGGAAAGAACTTTTTGCTCATGCGATTCATTTATCTAGTCACAGAAGAGAGATGCCTTTTATTAAGGTCAATTGCGCTGCAATACCAGAACATTTATTAGAGTCTGAACTCTTTGGATATGACAAAGGGTCGTTTACCGGTGCTGATAAAAATGGCCGGATTGGAAAATTTGAACTCGCTGATCAAGGGACTATTTTCTTAGATGAAATTGGTGATATGCCACTTCAGATGCAAGCCAAAATACTCCGAGTATTGCAAGAAGGTGAAGTTGAGCGCATTGGTTCAAACTCACCCAAACAGATTGATGTTCGCATTATTGCTGCAACTAATAGAAATTTAAAGATGATGGTCGAAGAAAAAGAATTTAGAGAAGATTTATATTATCGTCTAAATGTGATCAATTTAATGATTCCACCATTGAGGGAGCGAAAGGAAGATATCATTTTACTTTCTAATCACTTTATAGATCAGTTGAATCAAGAGAATCATGGTAACTTAAAAGGACTATCGGAAAAGACTCAGATGCAACTGTTCTCTTATGATTGGAAAGGCAATATACGTGAACTAAAAAACGTCATTGAGCGTGCCTACAATATTATGGAGGGCGAAGAGTTCATTCAACCATGGCATCTTCCGGCACATATTAATAATGGAAAGCTAACCTCCACTGGCGAACCTCTCAAAGAACTTGTTGACGCTGCTGAAAAGAAGATTATCTTAGAAAGATTAATTTCCTTTAAGGGCAATAAAAGTAGAACAGCTATAGATCTGGGCATCTCAAGAATGGCACTTCATAAGAAGTTAGAAAAATATGATATGAAATAAATTTTTTGAAAATTTCTATGTTTTTTAGTCTTATGTTTGAATATGAAAACTAAATGTGTAATTATTTTTTTACAAATAAGCTCAAATTCATATAAGTGTAAACGAAAGTTGACATTGTCCAATTTTAACACAAACAAGTGTAAGTATTAATTTACACTTGTTTTCTTTTTATCAATATTTTATTGCATTTATTATATAATTTTATCAAAAAGAGTGAAAAAGCGCGTAAAAGTGGACTTATACTTTGGCACGGGAATTGCTTTTAATAAAGTGAAAGTAAAATGACGTAAGAAAGGATGTACTTTATGGTTAAAGCACTTAGGAACCCAAGATATTTCAATTTGATTTATCAGGTATTGCTTGTAGTGGTATTTATTCAACAGATTTATTATCCTCAGGAGTACAAGTACGTGCACTTGGCATTGGTGTTTATACGTATGATTATTTCAGAGGCATATGATCAAAAGCATCGCTATTTTAAGTTTGAAGAATATTTTGTATTTGCGATCTTGGTTACCTCATTTGTTTCTGTCATAGAAGCCATCTATTCTATCCAACTAGGATTGGTATATCTTTTAAGTTTAGCTGTTGCGGTTGTCATAATGAGTACTTTTTTAAAGACTATGATTGACGATTCAAAAAACGGACTTGGCGAGAAGAAATTTCATCCTAAGCACATTGAAATGCTTGCAAAAGGTAAATTATTTACTAATGGTGTTTTAATGGCGTTGATAGGTGTTAATGTCATGATACTTTTCTATGTATTATATGAAATCATCAAACTATTAAGTTAGGGGGACAAAAAAATGTTAGGTGTATTGGCAATTATTATGACACTTTTCGCACTTATGTATTTGGCATACCGCGGAATTACAGTGTTAGTACTCGCACCACTTTTAGCTATGCTTGCAGCAATGCTCTCTGGAGAAATTCCAGCGCTTTACGCATTATCAAGTATTTTCATGCCAGCAGCAGCAGGTTATATCAAATCTTACTTCCCTGTATTCCTTGCAGGAGCAATTTTTGGTAAATTAATGGGCGTTACTGGCGCAGCTACTTCTATCGCACACTTTATTTCTGAAAAGTTGGGCAAGAAGCATGCAATCGCAGCAGTAGTTGTTGCAACAAGCTTACTCACTTATGGTGGTGTTTCACTATTCGTTGTAGTTTTCGCAATGTATCCAATCGGCGCTATGCTTTATAGAGAAGCAGATATTCCAAAACGTCTACTTCCAGCAGCAATCGCTCTTGGCGCATTTACTTTTACAATGACTGCAATGCCAGGTTCGCCTCAATATCTCAATACAATGCCAACAAAATATTTTGGAACAACTATATATGCAGGTTTCTGGTTAGGAATCATTGGATCAGCTTGTATGTTCTTTGGTGGTTTATGGTGGCTTAATCGTCGTGCTAAGAAACTTAATGCGGCTGGTGAAGGTTATGGCGTTCACGAAAATGAAGGATTAGTTGAAACGTATGACAATATCCCTAAGTTCTGGATCGCAATTGCACCAATCATTATTGTTTTCGTTATGAACTTTGTTTTAACAAATTGGTACTTTAAACTTGATTCTGTTATCGCTAAACTTCATGCTTACAACCCAGATGCTACAGTAGATGGCACATGGCCAGTAATTATTGGTTTAGGTACTGCAATTGTATTTATCTTAATTGCTTTAAGAAAATACCTTAAAAATACGAATAAAGTAATTTTTGAAGGCGCTGTAGGTTCATTACTTCCTATTTTTAATACTGGATCTGAAGTTGGTTACGGTGGCGTTATCAAATCTCTTGCTGCTTTTGGTACTGTAAAAGGCGCAATTGTTGCAATGAGTATTCCTTCAATTTTCAAAGTTGCATTTTCTACAACATTACTTGCAGGTATCGTTGGTTCTTCTTCAGGTGGTACGGCTATTGCACTTGAAGTTTTAGCACCAGAATTCCTACAAATGGGTATTGACCCAGGTGCACTTCATAGAATCATGCTGATAGCAGCTGGTGGACTTGATTCGTTACCACATTGTGGTGCGGTAATCACATTATTATCAGTATGTAAAGTTAATCACAAGGAAGCATATCTTGATATAGCTGCTTTAACAGTTGTAATTCCATTGTTAACGGTTATCGTTGTATGTTTATCATATCTATTATTCGGTATCGTATAATTTAGATTTAAAGAAATTTTGGATATAAAATAACTTAGATTTTAATGAAGAATGTAGTAGATATCAAAGAAAAAATATCAGTAAAAGTAGTAGTAATAGTAAAAGTAATAACGACGATGTAGAGGTGATGGGGTCGAGTATTGACCCCGCCCTATCGTTCTATATGAGTATGAATATAAAGTTGGGATTAAAATAGACTAGATAACAGTTGGCACTGTTATTATATTTCGGAGGGACTAACATGAATAAGGTGATGACGCTTGAAGCTGCGATTGCACTTATAAAAGATGGTAGTACCGTTGCTACTGGTGGTTTCGTAGGTAATATGCATCCTGAAGCACTTAGCAGAGGTGTGGAAGATGCATTTGTAAGTACGGGACATCCTAAAGATTTGACACTTGTTTATGCAGCAGGTCAAGGTGACGGTAAAAATAGAGGCTTGAACCATTTCGGTCAAGAAGGAATTGTTAAACGCGTTGTAGGTGGACACTGGGGACTTGCGCCAAAACTTGGCAAATTAGCACTAGATGAGAAGCTTGAAGCATACAATTTTCCTCAAGGTGTTATATCACATCTTTTTAGAGAAATTGCAGGTAAAAAACCAGGAGTAGTAACAAAAGTTGGTCTAAAAACCTTTGTTGACCCAAGACTTGAGGGTGGTAAGATCAATAACTCAGCCAAAGAAGACTTGGTTGAACTCATAAACCTCGGTGGTGAAGAATGGCTATATTACAAATCTTTTCCGATAGATGTTGCATTTATACGCGGTACTTATGCAGATCCGTTTGGCAATTGTACATTTGAAAAAGAGGCGCTAAGCCTTGAAATGCTTTCAATAGCACAAGCTGCAAAGAATTCTGGTGGAATCGTAATTTTACAAGTTGAGAAAGTTGTTTCAGAGGGCACTTTAAATCATAAGCTCGTAAAAATTCCTGGTATCTATGTGGATGCAATTGTAGAAGCCTCTCAAGAAGAACATATGCAGACCTTTGCAGAACAATACAATCCATCTTATAGCCAAGATATAAGAATTCCAGTGAAAAGCATACCACCAATGGTTTTATCTGAAAGAAAGTTAATTGCAAGACGTGCTGCGATGGAATTAAAAGCAAATGCAATTACAAACCTAGGTATTGGTATGCCAGAAGGCGTATCTATCGTAGCAAATGAAGAGGGAATAGAAGGTTTAATACTCACTACAGAAGCTGGTACAATTGGTGGTATACCTGCTGGTGGACAAAGTTTTGGCGCCGCAACTAACCCAGACATGATTATTGACCAACCCTATCAGTTTGATTTTTATGATGGTGGTGGTTTAGATGTAACTTTCTTAGGACTGGCGCAATGTGACAGTCGTGGAAATGTCAATGTATCTAAATTTGGTCCTAAAGTACCTGGATGTGGTGGTTTCATCAATATCTCTCAAAATGCCAAAAAATGTGTATACTGTGGTACATTTACTGCTGGAGGTCTTGAAATTGCAATTTCAGACGGTAAACTTCAAATAGTTAATGAGGGTAGATCAAAAAAATTCATAAAAGAAGTTGAACAAGTAACATTTTCTGGTGACTATGCATTTGAAACCCATCAACCTGTAATTTATGTAACCGAGAGGGCAGTTTTTGAAATTACAGCAGATGGATTAACATTAACAGAGATAGCACCAGGTGTAGATCTTCAAAGAGATATTTTGGATCAAATGGAATTTAAACCTGCTATTGCAGAGCCGTTAAAGGAAATGGATGCAAGAATATTCAACGAAGAAAAGATGGGACTCGAATTATAGGGAATGATAAATACTAAATAAATGGCAAATACTAAATATAAGGAGTGACAAAAATGAGATTACAAGACAAAGTGGCTGTCGTAACTGGCGGCGCTCAAGGGATAGGAAGATCAATTTGTGAAACATTTGAAAAACAAGGTGCAAAAGTTATCGCGGTTGATATGAATGCAGCTGAATTTGAACAAGCTAATATTAAAGGTTATGCACTTAATGTAACGGATAGAGCTGCTATCGAAGTTTTTGTTGAAACAATTGTAAAAGAATATGGCAAAATTGATATTTTGGTAAATAATGCAGGTATTACTAGAGATGCTCTTATTAATAAAATGACTGAGGATATGTGGGATGCAGTAATCAATGTTAACCTTAAAGGCGTATTTAATATGACGCAATTTATCAGTCCAGTAATGATGGAAAATGGTGCAGGAAGTATCATCAATATCGCTTCAGTTGTTGGTGAATATGGTAATGTTGGTCAATCAAATTATGCTGCAACTAAAGCTGGCGTAATTGGAATGATGAAAACATGGGCAAAGGAATTTTCAAGAAAAGGCGCTGCAGTAAGAGTAAACAGTATTGCACCAGGTTATGTGAATACTGAGATGATGAAAACAGTACCTGATAAAGTACTTGATCCAATTAGAGCGAAAACAATGCTTGGTCGCCTTGGTGAGCCTCAAGAAATTGCAAATGCAGTATTGTTCTTAGCAAGTGATGAATCTTCATTTGTAACAGGCCATAACTTATCTGTTAATGGTGGATTAAGATTATAGGAGGATTTTCATGAGAGAAGTTGCAATAGTTGCTGCAGTTAGAACACCAGTGGGTTCTTTCGGTGGTGCACTTAAAGATGTATCTGTAGTTGATTTAGGCGTTGTGGCGGCAAAAGAAGCAATTAAACGCGCAAAAATTTCTGAAAGCGTTATAGATGAAGTGATCATTGGCAATATCTTAAGTGCTGGTCAAGGTCAAAATATAGCAAGACAAATTGCAGTGAAGGCCGGTGTGCCAGTGGAAGTACCTGCAATGTCACTTAATATACTTTGTGGTTCAGGACTAAGAGCGATTAGTTTAGCAGCTCAAATTATTGGTAGTGGTGGCGCTGACACGATTCTTTGTGGTGGTGCGGAAAGTATGTCAAATGCACCTTACCTCGCGACTCAAAGTCGCTGGGGAAGTAAGATGGGACATGTACAAATGCAAGATCATATGATTAAAGATGCACTAACAGATGCATTTAATGATTATCATATGGGGATAACAGCTGAAAATATTGCTGAACAATGGAATTTATCTAGAGAAGAACAAGATGAATTTGCTTTAACAAGTCAAAATAGAGCTGAAAAAGCGCAAAAAGAAGGTAGATTTGTAGATGAGATTGTTCCAGTAGTGATTAAAACTAGAAAAGGTGAAGTTGTTGTTGATCAAGATGAATATATCAAACATGGAACAACAATTGAATCTTTACAAAAATTAAGACCAGCATTTAAAAAAGAGGGTACGGTTACTGCTGGAAATGCTTCTGGAATCAATGATGGCGCAGCTATGGTTGTTGTTATGAGTCTAGAAAAAGCGAAGGCACTTGGACTAGAAGTTCTTGCTATCGTTAAGGGGTTTGGTACAAAAGGTGTAGATCCATCAATTATGGGTTATGGACCAGTTCCAGCATCTAAGGCTGCTCTTGCAAGTGCAGGATGGAAAGTTGAAGATTTGGAACTTATAGAAGCGAATGAAGCTTTTGCTGCACAATCGCTTGCAGTGGTGAGAGATTTAGGATTAAATCCTGAGATCGTAAACGTAAATGGCGGCGCAATCGCAATCGGTCATCCGGTTGGCGCAAGTGGAACGCGTATATTTGTTACTTTGCTTCACGAGATGCAAAAACGCGACGCTAAAAAAGGATTGGCAACACTTTGTATAGGTGGCGGAATGGGTACGACATTACTCATTGAAAGACCATAAATGAGGTAAAATTGAAATGAAAAAGACACTTCTTGTCGCCCATCCCCATGGGCAAGAAGTGTCTTTTTTTTAGATTTGATGAAACTGATTGGTTGTGAAATCATATTTAAACCCAGCATCAAGGAGCGTTTGGGTAACTTCTATGATGTCGACTCCAAGGTCTTCACATAAAGATTCCATATTTGGATAAAAATCTCGAAGTTTCATGTTAATCATCCCAAGTAATATGATTGGGTCATGTGGTATACTAAATTCCATAATTGCCTCCTTCTCAGAATAGTCTAATTGATTTTTAATAATTTGCATCTACTATTATGTTATAATGTTAAAAGATATGTATGGGTTTGACAACATCAATTCAATAAGTACATAGAAAAATTAATTGGATATGGGGGACAAGATATGAATAAGAAAAGCATTATTATAACAGTTGCTGTGCTTTGCGTTGTAGTTGTTGGCGCTTTAGGATTTACACTGGGTAAAGGAATCATTATAAAAAGTAATCCTGTGAATTATTTATTATACAGTGCAACTCAAAATAATCATACGGCATATGATGCTACTTTAAAAGCAAGTTTAAGTGTTGATGAAGCAACTTTAACGGATAGTTTAAGCTTTTTTTCTGCTGAGCCAGAGGCAATGGCCAAGTTTGTTACATCTTTAGTTGATCAGATATCGTTTAGTGGCGATATTGTTATGAAAACTAATATGGACCAAAAGGAACTTTTTCTTACAGAAGCATTGAGTATAAACTACGCAGATCAGCCTTTGATTGATTTCGGTATAGGGTTGACTCAAGAACAGATCGCGATTGAGAGTAAAACCTTTTATGATAAGAGTTTTACTATGAGCAAAGCTGAATTATTTCAAATGATCAAAGATGAGAGTGGTGTAGATTTGTCAGAACTACATTTTAACAAGTACATCGATCTATTTGATATGGAAAAAGATCCTTTGTTTAAAGCGCTTGTAAAAGATTATAAGGGGTATGAAACAATTTTGCGTGATGCACTAGTAAATCTTGAAAAAGGTGATAAAGTAAGCGTGTTGCTGTCAAATGGTAAAGAAATCAAATGCGATGAATTACAGGTTTCTATGACTATGGATGAACTGCTCAAATTATATGTTGATTTGCTAAGCGAAGCAAAAACTGATGAAAATTTGAAAGCGTTGCTAAAGAGCAAAACAATTGAAGTTTTAAATCTAGTAATCAGTTCTGAAGATTATAAAATATTACAAATCGAAAAATCAGAGGTAGAAGCAGCAATAGTAGAAATTGATACTAACTTTGATACAGAATGGAATAAAGCAATGGATGAAATGATTGCTACCTATCAAGATGCTCAATATCAATTAAGCCAGTCTATGGTAGATATTGGAACCTACAATATTAAAGTTGCGATAGATAGTAAGTATAATATTCGTCAGTTGAGTTATGCAATGGATATGATGGGTTTTAATATGGTACAAACAGTCACTTATAATGCATATGACAATGACGTTGTCACAAAAGCTTTGTCATTACCTGAAAACAGTATATCTATAATAGATATGATAGAAGATGAAGGTTTAGCATCTGAAATCGGCAACGATATGGTCGATCAAGGGCTGACTAATATAATTGAAGGTGAAGCACTAAATCAGCTAATGTCAGATCTGAAAACAAATTCTGAAATTCTACCTGCTGATGAACGTGATGGCATCTTAAGCTTAGTAGATTATTTCTTTGAAAACAAAGATCTTTTAAAAGATATGATTCTTTCAAACACAGGATTATAATTATGACTTCGCCTGTTGAACGTCAAAAGAGAGTAATAGAGATGGATGTTATCCGTTGCTTTGCGCTGTTTGGTGTTTTACTTGTAAATTTAACTATGATAGACGCGACTATGTATTCATATGTCGCGTCTCCTTTATTACATGTAGATTTATTAGATCAAATGGCATCATGGGCAATCCATATCTTTGCAGTAGGTAAATTTTACACATTATTTTCAATGCTTTTTGGATTGGGTTTTTATTATTTTTTAAATAAACCTGGTAATCCTCTTGAAAATGAATATTATTATAAGCGTCGTTTATGGCTATTGATGTTTATGGGAGTAATACATTTAATATTTGTATGGCATGGTGATATACTGCATGTTTACGCAGTAACCGGTTTTATACTTTTCAGTATGAGGAAAAAGGACCATAAGGCCTTAATAAAACAAGCTGGTATTTTACTTCTTTTTTCAACTGCTTTATTTGTTATCGCTCAAGGAAGTAGCGAAGTAGCACTTCAAAGTGAAATGATTCAAGCATCGATAGATGCTTATAAGCAACCAAATTATTTGACTATGGTCGCGTATAGGTTAGGGAATGAAGTACCGATTACATTACTCAATTTAATATTTGTAATCATCAAGATCTTGGGGCTTTTCACAATAGGATATGCAATAGGAAAAATGAATATTTTTAACAAGATTAAAGAAAACCTCATACAAATTCGTCGTTTTTTTATGCTTACTGCAGCTTTATCTTTGATCATAATTTTTGGATATGTTTTTGCTATGGTAAATCTAAAAAATCCACAAGTTGCAGTTTTTTTTGATGAACTGTTAACGCTTAGTGGTGCGTTTGCTTATGCATCTGCTCTAATTCTACTTTACAATAGTGAGAGGTTTAAGAAAATTGTTAAACCACTGGCAGCGGCAGGGCAAATGGCATTGACCAACTATTTAGTTCAAACGGTATTTTTCACAACTTATTTTTATGGCTATGGTCTTGGTAAATTTGGATCACTACATCAGCCTGATTATATCTTATTGGCACTTGTTTTTTATGTGATTCAAGTGGTAATTAGTAATTTGTGGTTGAAATCACATAAATATGGACCTTGTGAGTGGTTGTGGCGTAAACTTACTTACTTGCAAAATCGCTAAGTGGTCTTGGACCTCTTATGATGCGTCTAATAATTTGTAATGTACCATTATCACTAGGTGAGATTCTCCATTCAATAAGTGCGATATGGTTATTTTCAATCTCGATGCCTGTAATGTTGCGAGGATGTATACAACACCCTGTATTGAAATAAGGCAGTTCATCTGGTTTGGGGAATTTCGGTCTATGTGTGTGACCAACGATTAATGTTTTATGATAAGCGGCAATAAATTTCGAATAGTTTTTTTCGATTTTATGCCGCTTATGTGCATTCTTCGCAGGGCTAGCTGGATTTTTCAAGCCAACGATGTGAAAGAATCTCCAAAAATATCGATTAAGTAACCTCATAACTGGCCATATTTGGTCGTTGATGAAATCACCTTGGTGCCCGTGTACAACGAAAATCTCAACAGGAATTTTTTTGTTTTCAAGGACAACGGCCTCTTTAACCTCTATATTAGGAAATAGCTCGCTAAAGAACTCTTTGTATTCGTCGTAAAAACTAAAGAGTTGTTTTTTTGTGTGTTTTGGGTTTTTGAATGCCATATTGTGATTGCCATAGAGCATAATAAAACGATCAAGATCGTAAAATTGTCTTAAAATCATAAAAACGTCACTATGTGCATAGCGAATAACTTGAAAATTACTTTGTTCCCATAGTTCATCGCCGTCCCCCACTTCAATATAAGTGAAACCAGCATCTAAATAGTATTGTAGTGCAAAGTTATAAATATTTTGATTATGCGCAAATTCATCGGATAGACTATTGTCTCCTCGGTGTACATCGCTAAAAAAAATATATTTTGAATGTTCATCAAAGGGAATTTTTGTTGCTTTTTCATATGCCGAGAGTAGTTTCTTAGATGTGAACATGATATCGCCTCCAACTTAATTATACCCTTTACAATAAAAAAACTTCCAAAAAATTAAAAGAAAAGTTTGAAAATTTTATGTGATTTTCAAACTTTTCTAAAGTTGTTTCATAGTGAATGTAATTATATGAGGTGATTTTTCAAATGAGTTTGTGTTCGGTAAACCCATTGATTAAGTCATAAGCCAATAACGATTGACACCACTGAGGTGGAATTTTTGAAAAACCTAAACTGGCCCCTAGAAACATACCTACAACCATACCTCTACCAGCTGAATCTCCACCAGAGAGTACGTTTTGTTTCATTGCTTCTTCAAAGTTATCGTGGTATTTCAATGTGAGATAGAGTGTAGCAGGTATTGCAAATTGACTAGAACAGCTTTGTCCAATGTCTTTTATAACTGTCACAGTATCTTCGGATAATCTTGGTTTAATCATTTCTACCCAATCTTTTATCATAGGATAGTTTTCTGAAACTTTATCGATTGTTTCGATAATTGGTTTTCCAATAATAAGTTCTAAAAGTAAGTCAACAGCAAAGCTGCTAAAGTTAACAACGAGATCGTTATTGTGTGTGAGTCTAGTTTGTTTTTCAATATATTTTTTAAGAAGTGGATCGTCGAAATGATAGTAAATTAAAGGTGCAACTCTAGCAAAACCACCTAGTTCATCTGAAGATGAACCGAAATGCGTCCTGTCATCTAATGTATTCAACGTTTCTTTTGTAGCATGATCCATATAACCTTCATATTTTGACATAAAAGTTAACCAATGCGTTTTAAAAACATCAAGTGAAAAGCCGTTATTTGAAGAGATGCTTTTTAGCAATAATAAACTTTGATCTCCATAATGTGTAAATTCACCACGTCTTTTACCAAAATGAAAGCTTCCTTTAGAAGGGGTAATGAAGCCGTCAAGTTTGTCTTGTTCTTGACTCAATTTTTCAGTGTCATATACCCAGTGTAGTCCGAGAGCATACGCATCAGCGACAAATGCACCAAATAGCATGCCTTTTAAACGTTCCATATAAACCTCCTCTCATGGGAATTTCAATTGGACTTGTATTATTTTTTAAATTCAACCCTTATAAGATCTGTTTCAGAATACCTAGCAATAGCATAAAGCGTATCAGACAAGCGATTGACATATTTCATAAGTTCAGGTCTAACTTGAGATTCCTCGTGTAAAGATAAAATTCTACGTTCAGCTCTACGACAAATTGTTCTTGCCACGTGTAAAGTTGCACTTAATAAATTACTTCCAGGTATAATGAACTGGAAAACTTCATTTCTATTCATTAAATCTAGATAATGATCAATGGTCTCTTCAAGCCATTTAACATCGACGTCTGAGACTTTTTCAGGGAAGTTTTCACCAACTGTTGTCGCCAACTCGCCGGCTACATTGAATAATGAACGCTGCATCTTTAAAAGGATATCAGTGATTTCTTTATCTGAGGTATACTGTCTAGCAAGTCCAAGCATAGAATTAAGTTCATCAATAGTGCCATAACTTTCAACCCTAACAGAATCTTTTGGTACTCTCGCGCCGTCATACAAGCTAGTTTCGCCACTGTCACCAGTTCTTGTGTAAATTTTTAGCATAATTTCCTCCCGTTAATATTTCGTTATTTCATTATGTACCCTGTTTTTTTATAAAAACACTTTTTGATTTTTTTATACTATAATTTACAAAACCACGTGATATAATAATAATGAGGGAGATTTGGTTATTTTCTTCTATCAATTCCAATTGGAGGTCAAAATGGGACAATATCAATGTACTGTATGTAGTTACTTGTATAAGCCAGAACGTGGCGATTGGATGCATGACATCCCAAAGGGAACTGCTTTTGAAGATTTACCTGAGGATTGGAGATGTCCAACCTGTAATCAACCAAAGATGGCATTTGTACCAGTTGAGCAAAACAAATAGGAGGCTGAGATGATAAACAAATATGATCACATTACTGAATACTTTGAAAGTACTTTCGAACTTAATAGAATAAAAACACTACCGATCACAGATAAATTTAGACTTATAAATTATATTAAACTCGTTGCAAAAGCAAATGACGTAGCTAAGGCGAAAAATATTGATGCAATTACAAGTTCACCGCTTTACAAAGTGGATCATACATTCCATTTGTTTATCTCGCTTTTGGCTTCTGAATTATCAACTGAAGTGATATCCGATGTAATTGAATGCTATGCATATAACTTTGACGAGAGTGATGTCTACTTTTCAAAAATCGTAATGTTAGGTTCTGGTGCGTTAATGATTCAAAAAGGTATTGAATCCAATGCAATTATCAGTTATTTAATTTCACTTTTAGGAGAAGATTTCTTAAAGAACAACTACCAAAGAATTTTTAAAGAGAGAGAAACGCTTGATATTACTGATGAAAATGAAATTAATATTAAGTATAAAAACTTTGATATGACCTATAGAAAATTAAAATATGATATGCTTGCGCTTAGACAGATTAAAAAAGATCAAGGTCACGCAAAAGTAAGAGAAGTAATCTTTAAATACTATAAAAATAGTGACCTAAATTTGTACTACTCTTTGTTGGATGTACATGATAAAAAAATATCGGAATATTTATATAGAAAACTGATGAAAGACGCACCTAAAATGGATCGATTTTTATTAACAGCTAGCCGTTGTATGATTAGAGATACAGATATTATTGATATGCATTATTTACTCAATGCTGTAATTGGGAAATACACCAATTTCTTAAAACCATACAATGAAGTCGTGGAAGAAATTAAAATGAGAGAGACAGAAATTCTTAGTTTAATCCCATGAATAAAATAACCAAAATAGTTTTCTTTACATTGCTGCTGTGTATTGCTTTGACGAGGCTCTTAACAGGAGAATGGATACTTGCGTTGTTGCTGCTCATATTGCTAGTAATTGCCATACCTTACTTTGATAAAAGAGAAAATCACCGACAATTTTATCGAGGACTGCGTAAATTATATGTTTGTGTTGATAAAGTTGGTTTTATATCTGCAAGGGATTCACTGCTTAAAAATGCATTATTCCCAAAAACCACCCGTGTTCCTTATACTTTGCTTGGTGCAATTGAATTGTATTATATGGGTCATCTAGTAGATGCGAGAAAAGAACTAATGACAATTCAAGCTAAAGATGATTATCTTTTTTGGAAAAGTGTTTATCTTATAATGATCGATAATAGACTTTCGCAACCCTCGCTTCAAAAGTCAGCAGTTCGTGAATGTGCTGTTCTATTAAGTAAAGTACCAAAGCCTTTTAAAAGTATTGCAAGAAGTAGGCTAGAGCTTATGAATGTTATCGTCAATGATCCAACTATTGAAACATATGAGGCTATAAGAGCTACGATGCCTTGTAATCTTTTAGTGGCTGAAGTTACAGACATGATGGCTTCAATTCATGATGATGAAAGATTGAGCACTTATTACTATAAAGCGGCTAAGAACATTGGCAAGGAACTGATACTCAGTTAACAAAAAAATATGTGAGCGTAATCTAAACCATAGATGGGTACATTAAATACCTTTTTATGGTTTTTTTTTAAGTCACAACTCGTTTGTGACAAAAGATGAGCACTCAATGTGCGAAGCTTTTTACTAAGTCACAACTCGTTTGTGACAAAAGATGAGCACTCAATGTGCGAAGCTTTTATAATATTTTAAATATGATTAAAGGATACATTTTTAGTATATATATTGAAATAAACAATTGGAGGAGGCAAGTATGGAAAAAACACTTGTAATTATTAAACCCGATGCTGTTCGTCGAGGACTAATTGGCGCAATTTTAAGTATGTACGAAGATAAAGGATTAGAAATTACAGCGATGAAGATGCAGGTAGCAACTGATGAACTCTTGGAAAAACATTATAGTGAACATATTGGTAAACCTTTTTATAAGTCTTTGATTACTTTTATGAAATCAGGTGCATTGGTTGTGCTAACTATTGAAGGCGATGACGTGGTTGATAAGGTGCGTAAAATTAACGGCGCAACAAATCCAGAAAAAGCTGATAGTGGAACAATCCGTGCGCTTTATGCAGAATCGACAACATTTAATTGTGTTCACGGTTCTGACTCAGTAAAGAGTGGACAGACAGAAGTTGATATCTGGTTTGGGTAATAGGGTTTTAGCAATTTAGCCTGGCGTAAAATAAGCAGAACTGAAGCGGTTTGAATGAATATTGTATACTTGTTCAATAATTATTGTATCCGTTCAACAAAAGTGATATTTTAAATATATAACTGATATATCACAGATATTTTCATAGGAACGTTGGCAAATATATGTTTCTTGGTTTCACCGACAGATTCGTGTATAATTAGGGAAGAAATTATTAAGCAATGAGGATGGCTATGTTGAAACAATCGAAGCCCTTAATTTATGAAGAAATAAAGCGAAGAATTATAGAACTTGAGATGAAACCAGGAGACCCAATAAATGAAAAGGAATTAAGTGCTGAGTTTGGTGTGAGTAGAACACCAATCAGGGAAGCTTTGATTAAGTTGACTCAGATAGATTTGGTTGAGTTTAGACCAAGAGTGGGTACTTTCGTCACTCAAATCGATATTGCAACAGTAAAAAGTGCATATGAAGTCAAGAAAAACCTTGAGGCTTTTGCAGCTGAATTAGCTGCTAAAAGGGCAACAGACGAGGAAATCAAGATTCTTTTTCAAATTATTGAACGCTTTTCAACTTATGATCTAATTAAAGATTATAAGCTTTGTATTCAAGACGATCAACTATTTCATGAGGTGATTAGAACCGCATCAAAAAACGACATATTAATCGATACATTGGACATGCTAAATACTAAAACAGCAAGGTTTTTACAGTCGATTCATTATGTAATCCAGCAATACGATGGTTTAATTACTTCTTTAAACAGTATTGCCGATGCAATTCGAAATAGAGACGCTGAAGAAGCTCGGATACAAACTGAATCGCATACGCGCTTGTTCCTAGAAGAGATGTCAAAAAACTTTTTTGCATAAGTTTTTTAAACTTTAGGAGGACGAAGCATGGAACATCTTTATTCAGATCGAGTGAAACAATTGAAAGCATCGGAAATTAGAGAGATATTAAAGCTTACGCAGCAACCTGATATCATTTCCTTTGCAGGCGGATTACCTGCCCCTGAATTATTTCCAATTGAAGAAATGAAAGTCGTTACACAAAAAGTCTTGTCTGAAATGGGACAAGAAGCGCTTCAGTACAGCACAACTGAGGGCTATGATCCTTTGCGTACAAAGATAGCTAAAAGACTTCTAAATGTAGGGATTGAAGCGAATAAAGATGATATTCTGATAACGAATGGATCGCAGCAGGGTTTGGATTTTACAGGAAAAATTTTTTTGAATCCAAATGATGTTGTGTTATGTGAAAGCCCTAGTTATTTAGGTGCAATAAATGCTTTTAAGGCATATGAATGTGGTTTTAAAGAGATCCAAACCGATAATGAAGGGATGGTACTCTCTCATCTAGAAGAGGTGATAAATCATACTCCGAATGCTAAATTTATATATGTAATTCCTGATTTTCAAAATCCTTCAGGTAGAACTTGGTCAGAGGCAAGACGAAAAGGACTGGTGGCAATCGCTAATAAATACAATTTAGTGATTATTGAAGATAACCCATATGGAGAACTTCGTTTTGAAGGCGAAATGATTGGCTCAATTAAATCTTTTGATACTGAAGGTCGTGTTGTATATCTTGGTACTTTTTCTAAGACATTTTCTCCAGGACTTCGTATTGGTTGGGTTTTAGCATCTCCGAATGTACTTAACAAGTATATTGTTGTAAAGCAAGGTGCTGATTTACAATCAAGCTCAATCAGCCAGAGAGAACTCAATCAGTTTCTTGAGATGTATGATTTTGATGCACATATTGCTAATATAAAAAAAGTATATAAAACTAGACGAGACCTTATGATTGAAACGATAAAATCTGAGTTTCCTAAAGAAGCAGAGTTTGAAATTCCTTCAGGTGGTTTGTTTGCTTGGGTGAAGTTGCCTAACCATGTAAATACGAAGGAAGTCTTAGTGAAAGCAGTTGAAAACAAAGTGGCTTTTGTACCTGGCGGTTCATTTTTCCCAAATGGTGGACAAGAAAACTTTATGAGATTAAATTTTTCGAATATGCCGGAAGAAAAAATTGTTGAGGGTATTACAAGATTGGGTAAAATATTAAAAGATGTGATATAGTTTGTTTAACATAAACTGTATCCTGAAAATTTATGCGAGGTTTTTATGGTTCAGAGGCTTCAACAATTTGCAGTTTATGGTATGATCGTAGAATCAAATAAAATTCTACTGGTTCAAAAGTCAAAAGGTCCTTTTAAAGGCTTATGGGATTTGCCTGGTGGCAGAATAGAATATGGCGAATCACCTGAAACAACCTTGATAAGAGAAGTTTTAGAAGAGACTGGTCTTGAAATTTTGGATCAAAGTTATGTGAAATCTGATTCTGTAGTTGTCAATTTCGTAGATGATAATTTAGGGAAAGTTACACTTCACTTAGTGGGTTTTATCTTTAAGATCAAGTTAAAAGATATAAAATCACTACTTCCCAAGCACGATGACGAAGAATTAATATGCACTAAATGGTGCGATTTACAAGAAATTGATATTGATCAATTGACACCCTTTCTGCAGGAACTCTTGATGGATAGCAATGTGTATTAATCGACAAAAGCTTTTGCTCGGTGACGCGCAAAGGCTTTATTTTTATGTAGTGAGGTAATTATGGATCGATATAAAGAAGAGTTGTTGGATTTGCTTAGCCAGTATAAGCCGTATGATATTAATGACAAAAATAGTTTGAAATTAACCTCTGCATTTTTATCCAGTAATGAAGATGTCTTTGGAAATACCAATTCAAAAGGACATATTACAGCCTCTATTTGGTTGCTGGATTATCACTTTGAAAAAGTACTAATGACCCATCATAAAAAACTCAATAAATGGCTTCAATTAGGGGGGCATACTGAGATAGGTGAGTCCATACATGAAGCAGCTCTGAGAGAAGCAATGGAAGAATCAGGCCTTACTAAACTTGAGTTTTTAGAGCGAGAAATCTTTGATGTGGATGTGCATGAGATTCCAGAGAGAAAACATTTACCCGCTCATTTTCATTATGATGTGAGGTTTTTAATTCGCCAAACAGCCAAAGAATCTATAATGATCAGTGATGAATCAAATGACTTAAAATGGATTCCAATTGAGGAAGTATTGAAGTTAACGAATAGTCCCTCTGTACTTAGAATGGTTGAAAAGACAACGGGTAAGTTTTAAAATTACTAATATCTGTTGTAAGGTTATTATAGTATTATGAAATGGGTATAAAGTATTTAGGAAGTAAGTTAAATAGGTGGTAGCAATGAGAAAACTTTACGAGCGGTATAAATCTAGTCTAAATTTTAAGATAACTCTAAGTACAATTTTAATTGTAATGATTGGAATTGTAACCATTATTTTGTATACTCAATTGAGTGTTGCAAAACTTTCTAGTCAAACTTTGGAAACAATGGACCAAGAACTTAATCAGCTCGTGGTTAATTTTTATGCAGATCATCTAAAAGAAATTGCTTCGAATTTACAATCAGAATACGATAAATATTTTGATGAAATTGATATATTAGGTCATACTGTCCAATCTTATTTTGATCACTATGATGAAATGATGCCTGAAATAGAAACTGCAATGAATGCACCTTTTTTTCAAGATCATTTGATCAACAATGGAAATTGGAGCCAAAATCAGATGGATGAGCCATCCACTGTATTTTTAGGGCGGTATTTACTAGATGATAATAATGAAATTTTACCAAATGTGGAAAAGTTAATAAAACAAACGTCAATTTTGGATTTATATTTTCCAAGTTTCGCAAAATATGGTGCAAATAAGATTCAGATTTATTTTACTGGTGGAGAAGATATGGATTTTACGCGTATGTCTCCATGGGTAAATATTGGTACAAGTGTATATGATGTCTACCCTGAATTATACGACCTTCCTATTTGGCAAACTTTTAATCCTGGTCTTATTGAAGATTGGACTGAGCTTAAAAACAAAGTCGGAATTGGTGATAAAAAATTAGTTAGAACAGGCAAACCAGTTCAAGATGGTATTACAGGCGAAGTTAATATTGGGATGACTTATCCTATTTGGTCACCGGAAAATGGAACGTTTATAGGTCAAATTGCTTATGATATTCCTTTGTCTCATTTTATAGAGTATACTGAGGAGCTAGAATTAGGGCAAAATGGTTTTGCCATGCTGATCCAATCAAATGGGAATGTTTTTGCGATTAATGAATACGGCCAAGTTAAAATGGGATTTAATAGTGCTGATGATAGTATAAAGGTAAACGAACAGGGATTTAATACCTTAGAGCGAAATTTAAATGATAGTGCCTATGTGGATGTACAAAAGCTTAATTTTGAAGAATTTGATCAATTGACAGAAGTTCAAATTGAAGGAGAAGCGTACTATATTAACGCTATGAAAATAGATGATTTTCAGACATGGAGCACAGAACAGGGCTTTTTAGAAGATAGCTGGACGATTGCGATTGTCCTACCTAAAAGTGAAGTTTTCAGTATGTATTATAATTCAGAGAAGCAAATCAATAATCAATCAAAAGTTGCACTGAAAGAGCAATTATATATCGCAATTATCATAACTTTTTTCGTTTTGGCGTTTATTATGCTTTATAATTCTAAGTTAACACGTAAGCTAAATGTGTTGACGGAAGCTGTAAAAGAGATGCGTTATAATCACTATTCCACTCATTTGGAAATCACATCAAGTGATGAAATCGGAAAACTATCATACGCTTTTAATGAGATGCAAACTGAAATTAGGGATACGATTGATAAACTCAATGTACAAAACGAAAGACTAAAGGACGAAATTGATGAGCGTATCAAAAAAGATAGAATTATTGATTATCTTGAAAATTTTGATGCACATACGGACTTGTTAAACAAAAAAGCACTACTCAATATTTTAAGGGATATTGAGAGTGACTTAGATATGCCATTTGTGTCGTTAATTTCAATTGGTATTGATGAACTTCGAAAAATCAACGATGCATACTCATTTAAAATTGGGGATGAGGTAATCCAAATTATTGCCAACCGGTTAAGTGAATTGGTAAATGACAAGGATTTACTGTTTAGAATAGGCGGAGATGAGTTTGGATTTATCTATAAAGCACAAGATGTAGAGAGTTTAATTCTAAAATGTGAAGATATTTTGGAACTATTTAAGATGCCTGTGTTAACCTCTTTTCATGAGGTTTCTGTAAGTTGTTCAATTGGTGCAAGTACTTATCCAAACGATACAAGTGATCCTATCGATCTATTTAAATATGCTAATGTAGCGCTAAACCACGCCAAAGAGGGAAATAGAGGCGGATATTCTTTTTACAGCGCACATATGAATGAGCATGTAAGGAAACGGATGGAATTAATCAACGAACTTACACATGCTGTTGAGCGTAATGAGTTTTATCTGACCTATCAACCCATCGTGGCACTTAATTCTCAAAAGGTCGTTGCTGTTGAAGCTTTAATCAGATGGCAATCCGAAAAGTTAGGATTGATTTCACCAGTTGATTTTATCCCAATAGCTGAAGACACCAAGCTGATTGTGAGTATTGGAAAATGGGTCTTAAACGAGGCAATGGAGAATCTTAACTATATGACTCAAATGGGGCATGATAAGTTATCGGTTGCTGTAAATATATCAGTTGTTCAATTTTATCACCCGAATTTTATTGAAGATGTAAAAATGCTTATTGATAAGCATCGCGTAGATACAAAGAGATTAACTTTTGAAGTGACTGAAGGACTATTTTTGAACGATATTGTAAAAGCACAAAATGTCATAGAGCAGCTGAGAAATTTGGGAATCAGTATAGCTGTAGATGACTTTGGTACAGGGTATTCATCCCTTTCCTATCTAAAGAACTTAGAAATCAATCACCTTAAAATTGATAGATCTTTTATTGCAGAATCGCTAGATCAAACCAGTGTTGAAATAATCAATGCGATACTGGCACTTGCCAGCAGTCTTAAGCTTTCTGTTGTAGCAGAAGGTATAGAAACGCCGGAACAGATGGCATATCTTTTGGAAAATGGTTGTGACTTTGGGCAGGGCTATCTTTTTTCAAAACCAATGAGATTAGATGATTTTATCAATTGGAGCATGGAAAAACGACTCTAGATTTAAAAGTACCACAGTTTTATTTATATAGAAATCGTACTAATTTTAAAAAACGAATTTCTATTTCAGATAATATTGTGGTACTTTTCTTTTGTACTTTTATGAACATCATTTGTAAATTATAGGACGCTCTATTATAATATAGAAGAATACGAACGCTAAAAGAAAAGTGGGAAATAAATGAAATATATTATACAAGCGCTTGAATTTGCCATTGTTACGGCTTTGATTATACTGAGTATAATCACTTTTAATAAAATCAACCAAGCTGCACTATTTGAAAAAGAGACTTTTTCTGAAGAAAAATATCATTATGCAGTGATCACAGATGACATAAGTTCGTACGCCTATGAGCGTTTTATAGGTGGTGTTGATGCTGCGATCAAAGAACTTGACTCGGTCTATGAAGTCTATGAAGTTGGCGATGATTCACTTGAAGATGTCATTGAAATGGTGGTTATAACTCAAGTAGATGGTGTGATTCTAAGACTAAGTAATAATGCAATTGCCAGTGAAGAAATTGATAAATGTAAGGCGGGAGGGATTGACATCATTACTGTTGGAAATGACGCGCCAGATTCACTTCGAGATGTCTATATAGGGACTAATAAATACAACTTAGGGAGACATGCAGCAACACTTGCGATTAAGGCTGTAGACGGACCTAAAAATATTGGTGTTATTTTAGGGAGTGAGTATATTGATGAAGAATCTATTGCAACTAACAATTTTATCAACGGTATACAAGATATAGTCACAAAAAATGACAATTTAAACCTTTCAATAATCAAGTATTCAAATAGCATCAGAGCAGAATTGCTTATGGACGATATTTTAAAAGAGGATAGTCCTATAAACGTCTTGATCTGTACTGATCCAGTTGATGTTAACCGAATTATAAGAGTCTTGGTCGATCGAAACAAAGTGGGAGATATCAAGATTGTTGCAAGTGGTGACACAGCAGAAATTAAAGATGGTATAGAGAAGCGACTAATAACGGCGAGTATTGTAGAGGATTATGAAGAAATTGGAAACATGTCTGTTTATTTTTTGAACCGTGTCATCCAAGGTGAAGGCGTTTCCACCTATGTAAATGTTCCTTTTGAAACTTTGGAACAACGTAATCTGGGAATTGAGTAGGTGAATAGATGAAGCGATTAAAAAACCTCTTATTTCATAATACTTTAAAGCGAAAAGTATTCACATTTATGCTTGTTATTTTGCTTTGCTTTTTAACGGGTTTTGTATATACTTTTTATGCTACATTCAAAGTAAATAAGCAAATTAATGAGATGTTTACTACAAGTATTATGCTCAATGAGATGAACGAAGAAATGGATCAATTTGAAACAAATCTAGAAGCTTACCTTGCATCAAAAAATTCGGACAGTTTTGTTCAATATCTAAATTATTATAATCTTTTAGCGGATAGAGCTAGTGCGATAATTGATACAGATAGCATCTATTCATCCAGTTTACAGATGCAAAACATTGGGAAATTACTAAATGCCTATTTAGATGCTTCCGAAAACGCCATTGAATATAAAAGAGGCCGTAATACTGAAGGTTATCTAGCGTCTTACACAAACCTTTTAAAAATAAGCAGTTATATTGATCTTAAAGTATCAAATCTAGAAAGAATGGACTTTAAAGTTAACCTTCAAAATTATATGATTTTAACTGAGAAATTTGACGAAATACAATTGGGATTGGTTGTTATTGTAGCTTTACTTATTGTACTTAGTATATTGTTTGTCTTTACTTTTTCAACCAATGTCACTGGGCCTATCGAAGCACTAAGTAAACAAGCCGAAGATATTGCTAAAGGAAAATACCATTTTGAAAGAGAAAAAGGTAATCACTTTAAAGAAGCGGAGCTTTTACGTGATACGTTTTATGATATGGCATCACATATTCAAGAATATATCTCTGAACTTAGAGATAAAGTTGAAACGGAGAACAAGTTAAGGGTTTCTGAAACGGAAAAGTTGAAGATGCAAAATTCACTCAATCAAGCTGAACTTATGGCCTTGCAATCTCAAATAAATCCACACTTCCTATTTAATACACTTAACGCGGGTGTACAACTTGCAATCATTGAAGATGCTGAAAGAACAGGTAATTTTTTAGAGGTACTTTCAACATTATTTAGGTATAATATTCAGTCACTTCAGAACAAAGTAAAGCTGAGTGATGAGTTTAGTAATGCTAAAAAGTACTATGCACTTATGCAAGTTCGTTTTGGAGAACAGTTCAGTTTTATATTTGACCTGGATGAACAAGTCACTGATATAGAGATGCCGCCTTTAATTCTTCAGCCTTTGCTAGAAAATGCATTAATCCATGGCTTTAAAAATAAAACCGAAGCTGGTGTGATCGAAGTCAAGGCATATGCAACAACCAATGGTGTTAAAATTGAAATTACAGATAACGGTGAAGGTATACCTTTTCATGATCTTGAAAAGTTAAATAGAGGTGATTTTAGAAAAATGTCAGAACGAGGTGGTCATACAACAGGTCTTGGACTGGGTAATGTATATGATAGACTCAACCACTTTTTTGAGGCTGAAGGTATCATGATTTTTGAGAGCAAAATCAATGAATTTACACGAGTAATTATCTCACTCCCTAGAAAGGATGACACTACATGCTGAGAGTATTGATTGTAGATGATGAAGCTATAGTTTTGGAATCGGTAACACAGGTACTAAGTTCGCAATTTAAGAATATAGCAATAGAAACTGCAAAGAACAGTAGAGAGGGTTTAATTAAAGTGGAACATTTTAGACCCAATGTTATTATGACGGACATAAAAATGCCTGGTATGAATGGATTGGAGTTTATTGAACGTATACGGAAAGTCAATCAGATGGTAAAAATAATAATAGTCTCAGCATATGATCACTTTGAATATGCAAAAGAAGCTGTTAAATTTGATGTAGAGGACTATATCTTAAAACCACTTTCTAAAAGTAAACTCATTGAAGTGATTAGTTCTATTGAAACCAAAGTAGAACTCGAAGAAGAACTTAGAAATAAAGAATTAGATAATATTGAAAAATATTATCAATCTATACAATTGGTGGAAAGTAATTTTTTTAATTCTATTTTGCTTAACAGAAATATACTAAAATACATGGCACATTATCGAGAACTACTGGAAGTCCCTTTTTTAAAGGGGGGACTAATAACAATTGAGTTTGATAAACTACCACTAGATACTGACTCGGGTGATTTGAGTAACTATAACCAAAAGCTATATGACTGTGCAGATTACTTGAAAACGCATATAAAATATCATAAATCAGCGATTGTGAGTAATCCTTTTTTAAATCGTATTTTCGTATATGTGGAAGAAGATAATGACATAAATTTTTGGAATAACTTAGCACAGCTTATTATGGAACGTTTTAAACTAAGAGTAAGGATTGGAATAGGTACAGAAAAACCAGTTGAACAATTAAGGGATTCATACACTGAATCACTTCTTGCAATGCGGGTTTCAGATAAATCTGTAAGTGATATGCATGATTTAAAAGAAACTGAAGCGACATATGATACTTTTGAAAAAATCAAGAATCAGCTTTTTAATGATTTTGTTAACCGAAACAAGTCCTTTAAAACAACGCTAAAGTACTTTGAGGGAGAGTATATCCAGATGCTTAACCATAAGCGAACCACTGAATATGCAGAAGCTATCCTTATAGAATTATTAGTGCTTGTCTATAACAGAAGCCATCGCATGACTAACAAAACTAAGGAAGAAGAAATTAGTCATCACTATCTTGTAGAAATCGCAGGAAGATCTCCTATGGCCAAATTGCAGTATTTTGAAAAAAAAGTATCGGAATGGTTTTCTGCATATGCAAAAATGCAAAGTGAATCGTTTAATGTGATTACGCTTAGTGCAATTGACGCTTTAAAAAGTGATTACAAAGGGGAAATTACTCTAGAGGACTTGGCGCTCCGACTCAATGTAACGCCACAATATCTTTCAAAAGTTTTCAAAGATGATACAGGGGTAACCTTTAAAGAATATTTGACAGAACTGCGAATAGAAACAAGCAAAGAAATGCTTAGAAGTGGAGAATATAGCATAAAGGATATTTGTTTTAAAGTGGGCTATAATGATACGAGTTATTTTATTAGAGCTTTTAAGAAGTTTGAAGGACTCACGCCAAAGGATTATCAGAAAATCTACCGTTAATAATGGGGGACCACTATGAAACATGGAAGAATAGTAAAAGTAAGTTTTATGAGGTTAATTGCTTTTATCTGCATTATGACGATGACTTTTACTTTATCTGGATGCATAGATAAAGACAAAGCTGAGAAAAGAGATAAAATAATGATAGGTCTTTCTCTTGACAGTATCGTCGTAGAGCGCTGGCAAAGAGAACTCGAAATCTTAGTTGCAACCGTTAATGAGCTTGGTGCAGAACTCAATGTCCAGATTGCTAACGAGAGTATAGATAAACAAACAGAACAAATACAGTATTTGATTGATCAACAGGTAGATGTCCTAATTATTGTCCCAAATGATGCTAAAGCGTTCTATGATGTTATCAGCGAAGCTGAAAGAAATGATATAGATGTCATTGCTTATGATCGGCTAATTATGCACCCAGATGTTGACTTGTATGTTTCCTTTGATAACGTCGAAATCGGTAGAGGCATTACTAAAAGGTTAATTGATGAGTTTAGGAAAAATGAATTAGATACATCAGATGAATCTTTTAAACCTTATAATCTTCTGATTATCAATGGAGATCCCAAAGACAATAATTCTAAACTTTTGAATGAAGGTATCTATGCAGCTATTCAAGAATATATCGATGCAGGCTTTGTAAATGTACTTGATGAAACGTGGGCAAATGAATGGAGAGAGCAAGTTGCTAAAGATTTAGTCGAAGAAAACTTGTCAAAAGGAGAGCGGATTGATGGGATTATTGCTGCCAACGATGTGCTTGCAACGGGTGCTATAGAAATATTATCAAAATGGAGGAAAGCGGGTGAAGTACTGGTTGTAAGTCAAGATGCTGAACTGTCAGCATGTCAACGTATCGTTGAAAAAACACAGTTAGCAACAGCTTATAAACCAATCTATGACTTAGCTTCTACTACGGCGAAAATAGCAGTAAGCATGGCCAAGGGCGAAAAAATAATTGCCAATGATTCTATCTATAATAACTATGATAACATTCCTTATTTAAAATTAGATGCTTATGTCGTAGATTTAGATAATATGGAGAGTGTTGTTATAAAGAGTGGTTTTCATCGCAAAGAAGACATATATAGAAATATCAATGATGGACAATAATACTTTTCAAAGTACAATAAACACAGAAAAATTTAATCTTAAATTTTTCTGTGTTTTCTTTTGTATACATTAAAGTTAAAAAAATTGATGAAATCAACAAAAAAACTGGTTAAATTAGTGAAGTGACATTGTTGTTAATTTTGTGTAAACTTTTATTATGATTTGGTCTGAATGATTTTTTTATTTTTTTCACAAATATTGAGACATTTACCTATGAAACGATTAAAATAGTAGGGGATATTGCTAAAACTCTTTTAAAGAGTTATGATATTACCAGTAAAACTTTACTAAAATTAACCGTGAGGTGTGTAACTAAATATTGAAAGAGGTAAAAAGATGGCAACGATTAAGGACATAGCAAAAAAAGCGGGTGTATCTTCAGCAACAGTATCGAGGGTTTTAAACTACGATGAAACTTTATCCGTTTCGGATGAAAAGCGAAAACTTATCTTAGAGATCGCTGAGTCATTGGAGTATATGCCACCGAGAAAAAGGAACGTTAGTAAGGCAGTGAAAAAGTTGAAAATTGGACTTGTTCATTGGTATACGATGTCCCAAGAGCTTGATGATCCTTATTATATGTCTATTCGATTAGGCATTGAGAAAATGTGCTATGAAAATAATATTGAAATCGTGAAAATCTTCAAACCAGATGAATATGATTTTCAGAAATTGGAATCTGTAGATGGTTTTATCGCAATCGGTAAATTTACTCAGGGACAGATTTCTAAGATTTGCGAACAGTCTCCAAATATTGTCTTTGTCGATTCTTCCCCACAGGAGGAACGGTTTGACAGTGTTGTGATTGATTTTGAGAAAGCAGTGACGGGTGCACTAGATCATTTGTGGCAAATAGGTCATCGAAACATAGGTTACATCGGTGGAAGGGAATACATTGGAGCCGATCAGATCGCGCTTGGAGAGAGACGTGAGAGTGTCTTTAGACAGCATATGATTGACTTAGGTGTCTTCGATGAAAAAAACGTACTCATTGGTGCGTTTTTAGCAGAGTCAGGTTATAGACTTATGAAGCAAGCGATTCAGAACGTGAATCCTTTGCCAACTGCCTATTTTGTGGCAAGTGATTCTATAGCAATTGGCGTCCTAAGAGCTATACATGAATGTGGACTAAAAGTTCCTAAAGATGTTAGCATCGTTGGTTTTAATGATATCCCTACATCTAAATACACAGTACCGCCACTTACTTCCATACGCGTTCATAAAGAATTTATGGGTGAAACTGCTGTGGAGTTGCTTCTTGAAAGAATTCTGAGAAAAAGAACTATTGCTAAAAAAGTAATTGTTCCAACTGCATTACAAATAAGAGAAAGTATTTGTAAAGTTTAAGTAAATTTTTCTTGACAGTTTCGTAAATATTTACTAAGATGAAAATGTAGTACACAATTTATAACTTGGGGAGATGAATTTTATGAAAAAGTTTACAGCAATTCTATTGATTTTGGTAATGATGTTCTCATTATCTGCATGTGGCGCAAAAGCTGACGAAGGTTCTAGCGATGCGTTACCAACTATCGGCGTTACAATTTACAAATACGATGACAACTTCATGTCTTTCGTAAGAAGAGCAATTGAAACAAAAGCTGAAGGAAAAGCAACACTAGAAATGAATGACTCACAAAATTCTCAAGCAACACAAAATGACCAAGTAGATACAATGATTTCAAAAGGTGCAAAAGCATTGGCAATCAACTTAGTTGATCCACAAGCTGCTAGCGCAATTATTGAAAAAGCTAAAAAAGCTGATTTACCAGTAATCTTCTTTAATAAAGAACCTGAAACTTCTGTATTAGCTAGCTATGATAAAGCTTGGTATGTTGGAACTGCATCTGCAGAAGCTGGCGTTATCCAAGGTGAATTAATTGCAAATGCATGGAAAGCTAACCCAGAATGGGATAGAAATGGCGATGGCGTTATGTCATATGTACTTCTTAAAGGAGAGCCAGGACATCCAGATGCAGAAGCTAGAACTAAATATTCAGTAGAAACAATCGTTGAAGCTGGTATCCAAGTTGAAGAGTTAGAACTTCAAACTGGTATGTGGGACTCTGTAAAAGGTAAAGAATTAATGGACGCTTGGATTGCTAAACACGGCGATGCAATCGAGATGGTTATCTGCAACAACGATGGTATGGCACTTGGTGCTGTTCAATCATTAAATGCTTCTGGTTACTTTGATGATGGTAAATTTATGCCTGTAGTTGGCGTAGATGCTATTCCAGATGTACTTGAGCAAATCAAAGCAGGTAAAATGGTTGGTACAGTATTAAACGATGCTAAAAACCAAGGTGGCGCAACATTTGATTTAGCACTTAACGTTGCTAATGGAAAAGATCCACTTGATGGTACTGAATGGACATTAGATGAAGGTAAAGCTGTTCGTGTTCCTTATGTAGCTGTTACAATTGACAATATCGAGTTTGCTGAAGAAGCATACAAATAAGTCATTATGATAGAAACTGTTCGAGATGCAGCTACTGCATCTCGAATTTTTTGAGAAATTATAGAATAATTCATATAAATTTAGAAAGAAAAAATTACACATTGTCAAAATGGGTATTCAATATATAGTTTGAAAGGAGGCGTAATCCATGCAAGAAAATTCATTAAAAGAAAATACAGCGTATTTGCTTGAAATGAACGAAGTATCTAAGGAGTTTCCTGGAGTTAAAGCATTAGATGGCGTCACTTTGAAGGTTGGTAAGGGAAGCGTTCATGCTTTAATGGGGGAGAATGGTGCAGGTAAGTCAACATTGATGAAATGTCTATTTGGCATTTATCATATGGATTCGGGTAGCATTCGTCTAAATGGGAGCGATGTTAATTTTACTTCTTCAAAGCACGCGTTGGATAATGGTGTTTCTATGGTACATCAAGAACTTAACCAAGTAAGAAGTACTAGAGTAATGGATAATATTTGGCTTGGTCGTTTTCCTAAAAAAGGACTCTTCGTAGATGAAGATAAAATGTACTCAGACACATTGGCCATATTTAAAGATTTGGATATCAAACTTGATCCTAGAACCAAAGTTAGTTCACTTCAAGTTTCTGAATGTCAGATGGTAGAAATTGCAAAGGCAGTTTCTTATAATTCTAAACTGATTGTTATGGATGAGCCTACATCATCATTAACTGAAAAAGAAGTAGGGCATTTATTTAATATTATTAGAGCTATTAAAGAAAAAGGTGTTTCAGTTATTTATATTTCTCATAAAATGGAAGAACTTGAGCAAATTTGTGATGAAGTTACCATTATGAGAGATGGAAAGTGGATTGCAACGAAAAAAGTAAGTGAAATTTCAACGGATGAAATTATCAGTTTAATGGTTGGACGTGATTTAACACATCGTTTCCCACCTAAAACGAATACACCTAAAGATGTGATCCTGAAAGTTGAAAATCTAACAGCAGTCTACCAACCGTCAATCAAAGATGTTTCGTTTGAACTTAAAAAAGGTGAAATTCTTGGGATTGCAGGACTGGTTGGCGCTAGAAGAACAGATGTTGTAGAATCTATCTTTGCTGAAAGACAAGCAACCGGTAAAATCACTTTAAATGGCAAAGAGATGAATAACAAATCACCTCGTGACGCTATAAAAAATGGTTTTGCACTTGTAACTGAGGAGAGAAGAGCAACAGGCATTTTTGCAAATCAAGATATTTATTTTAACTCAGTTATTGCAAATATTGATCGCTATGTAAAATCATTTTCTATTTTAGATGAAAACAAAATTATTGAAGATACAAGGTGGGTTGTCAGTAGCATGAATGTAAAAACCCCAAATAATAAAACAAGAATTATGTCTCTTTCTGGTGGTAATCAACAGAAAGTTATTATTGGGAGATGGCTGCTAACTGAACCAGAGGTTCTATTGCTCGATGAACCAACCAGAGGAATTGATGTTGGTGCAAAATATGATATATATCAATTGATGATAGATTTAGCTGAAAAAGGTAAGGGTATCATCATGGTATCATCTGAAATGCCAGAATTACTTGGAATTACAGATAGAATTCTCGTTATGAGCAATGGTAAGCTTGCAGGTATTGTCAATACGAAAGAAACATCGCAGGAAGAGATTTTAAGATTGTCTTCTAAATATTTATAGTGGGGAGATGGCGATATGTCAGAAAAGGTAAACAAGCACGGTAAAAAACGTGTCAATTTTTCAAACATAACTAAAAAAGATTTTTTGGACTTTTTAATGAATAATGCTATCATAATTGTTTTATTTGCTCTCATGGTGGTGATTGTTGCGATTGAACCAAGATTTGTTTCACTAACTAACTTTACAAATATATTGACACAAGCTTCAACTAGAACGATCTTTGCACTTGGTGTTGGTACCATTATCGTTGCAAAAGGGACAGACCTTTCTCTTGGTCGACAAGTTGGTCTTGCAGCAGTAATCTCGGCTTCATTATTGCAAGCGCCTGATTATCTTTACAAGATGTACCCAGATATGCCAACATTATGGGTTATCGTACCAATTGTTCTAGTCATGATTGTAACTGCATTTTTTAGTGGGATCAATGGATTTGTAGTTGCTAAATTTAAAGTCGATCCATTTATTGCAACTTTGGGTATGATGGTAGTCGTATATGGTGTTACTTCAATTTACTATGATAGACCACCGTATGGTGCACAGCCAATTGGTGGGCTAGATCCAAGATTTGCAAAAGTAGCACAAGGTTATTTTAAATTTGGAGAGGTAATTATACCGTTCCTTGTATTATATGCAATTATAGCAGTCGTCTTTATGTGGTTCTTATGGAATAAGACGCGTTTTGGTAAAAATTTATTTGCAGTAGGCGGTAACGCTGAAGCAGCAGCTGTATCGGGTGTAAATGTCGCTAAGATGATTATCTTAGTTTATGTGTTAGCTGGTTTACTTTATGGACTTGGTGGTGCACTTGAAGCCGCACGTATTGGATCGGCAACCAATAACACTGGTAATGGCTATGAACTTGATGCAATTTCAGCCTGTATAGTCGGTGGTTTATCCTTCTCCGGAGGTATCGGAAGTATAGCTGGTATCGTAACAGGAGTATTGATATTCCAAGTTATCGCATACGGCTTGTCATTTATTGGGGTCAATCCTTATCTGCAATTTATTATAAAGGGTTTGATCATTGTAACCGCAGTAGCTATCGATAATCGTAAATATATAAAGAGAAAGTAAAATCCTCCTCTTGGGTCATTTCGTTTCATAAAAACAGCGCCCCTTCAATATGCCGTTTTTATAAAGGTGATGGCCTTTATTTTTACCTTATTGATAATAAAAGGGGTTATATAAACTAAAAAATCAAATAAAATTATAAAAAGAGGTTCCCATGATTTTAGGTGTTGATTATTATCCTGAGCATTGGTCAGAAGATATGCTTGAAGAGGATATTGATAGAATATGTAAATTAGGTGCCAATACCGTTCGTATAGGAGAATTCGCATGGCATCTAATGGAGAAAAATGAAGGCGAGTTTGACTTCTCATATTTTGATAAGGTCATCGTCGCTTTAAAAAAGAAAAACTTAAAAGTTATATTTGGAACGCCAACAGCGACTTTTCCAGCTTGGGTAGCGAAAAAATATTCAGGAATAATTGCTGAAAATGAATCCGGTAACCCACATGCTTTTGGTGGACGTAGACTTTATTGTTATAATTCTGAAAAATATAGAGAACTTACTGTGAAGATCGTAACTCAACTTTTATCGCATTATGAAAAAGAAGAGGCTATAATTGCTTGGCAAATTGACAATGAATTAGGACATGAAGGTTCAGATCAATGTTATTGTCCAAATTGTGAAAAGGGATTTCATATGTTTTTGAAGAAAAAATATCAGGATGTTGATGACCTTAATAAAGCATACGGCACCATATTTTGGGGACAGACATATAACGCGTTTGATGAAGTTCCTGTACCTAAACCTACAATTACTTCACATAATCCAAGTCTTTTGCTAGATTGGGCTAGGTTTAGATCAGCAAGTATCAACGATTATGCCAAACTACAGATCGATATTGTGAACAAGTTTAAACGTGATGAGCAAAAAGTGATTCACAATTTATTTGGTGGATTTTTCGATCGTGCTTATGATCAAAATGTTTTAGCAGACCATCTAGACGTTGTTGCATATGATAACTATCCTGTTTGGGGTGGATTGGAGAAACCACTACAGCCAGCGCATATTGCGATGACACTTGATTATATAAGAGGCCTTAAAAAGTCTAATTTCTGGATTGTGGAAGAACTCATGGGTGCACAAGGGCATACTGTTATAGGTTATCTACCAAGACCAAATCAAGCAAAACTGTGGTCACATCAAGCGATGGCGAGAGGATGTGAAGCACTTCTTTATTTTAGATGGCGTGGGATGACAAAAGGTGCGGAACAATTTTGTCAGGGGATATTAGACAGCGATAACCTTGAAAATGAAAAGTATAGAGAAGTAGAAGCCTTTTTTGAAGACATGAAGAGAGATGAAGCGCACTACCAAACACCTATTAAAGCCGACGTTGCAGTTCTATATGACTATGACAATAGATGGTCCTGGTCTGCTCAGCCACAAAGTCATGCATTTGATTTTACTGAAGAGTTTGTTAAGTTATATAAAGGTTTTTATAGTCTGAATGTCATGACTGATGTCATTTCAGTGAATAAAGATTTTGATGACTATAAGATTATTGTGCTACCTGCTATGCAAATTGTAGATGAATCACTCAGGTTAAAAGTAGAAGCGTTTGTTAAAAAAGGTGGCATCGCAATTTTTGGCTATAGAAGTGGAATCAAAGATAAAGAAAACAACCTTTATTTTGGCGAAAATGCACTTCAGAAAATGTGCGGTATAACCATAGAAAAATATGAGTCATTAGGTAAAAATCAAGTTGTATTTATAGAAACGGGTCATGGAGAAAAAGGCGAAATAACCGTTTGGCGTGATATGATTAAAACAACATCAGCGAGGGTATTATTTAGTTATACTGACAAGTTTTATAGTGAATATGCAGCTGTTGTTGAAAAGGTCATTGAGAAGGGCAGTATATACTATTTAGGTGGAAGCTTAGATGATAATACTATGAAAATGTTGGCAAGCAAAGCTTGTCAAAAACAAGAGATTGAAGTCTTGGAATTGACAGAAGGTTTAGAACTGGTGAGTAGATCAAGTGCAAAAATACTGCTTAATCATACTGAAGCTGTATTAAAATATAGAGAGATAGAGATTGCACCATATGAGGTAAAATTGATTGAAATATAAGTAAAAAGAGGAATGCTCAAACGTAATAAGTGTTTGAGCATTCCTCTTTTACTTTTTTTGATTTCTAAGTTTAGTTATGTTATTGGTTTTCACCAATTGAATTCAGTGATAAAAAAGACTCCGCTTCATCAACGAGTTCTTTCATAAGAGTAGCAACGGGAAGGATTTTATCTACTTTAAAAACATTTTCACCAGCAAAAATCAAGCCGTTTTCCACATCGCCTTGTACTGACGCAACCAATGCCGCAGAGATGCAGTAAGGCGTAGTTTTTGGATTGCAAGTTGAAAGGCAATTGACACAACGTTCAATTTTAGGTTTTTCACCTGCACCAATTCTTTGGATAAATGGGTTGTTGAGTGCCCTACCCGGCATACCCACGGGGCTAATAATGATTTTGGCAGTTGAAGCATTTGCGTTTACATAAGCATCTTTGAAGTTCTGATGTGCATCACATTCTTCTGTTGCGACAAATCTAGTAGCCATTTGGACCCCATCAGCGCCATAGGAAAGCATCTGAGCGATATCTTCACCATCATATACTCCACCAGCAAAAATGACGGGAATAGTTTTCTCATATTTGATTTCATATGGTTTTAGAGCAATTTTAACTGCTTTTATGACACCCTCTGGATCAAACGTTTGATTTAAAAGTTCATCCTTTGAAAAACCTAGATGTCCTCCCGCTTTGATACCTTCAATTACAACTGCATCGGGTGCTATTTGATGGTTGCGATCCCATAGTTTAGCGATGACTTGCGCTGCTTTAGCTGAAGAAACGATAGGAACAATTTTTGTTCTTGATCCTTTGACGAGTCCAGGAAGTTCAGCAGGAAGACCAGCACCTGAAATGATAAAATCAATTCCTTCTTTAACGGCTTCTGTAACATGTTCTTTATAATTGTTCATAGCGACCATAAAATTGACACCAATTAAGCCGTTTTTAGTTTTAGTTTTAGCAGTTTGAATTTCGTGTCTAAGTGCGCGTAGATTCGCTTCAAGTCTATTGGTATAAAAGTCGGATTCTTTAAAGCCAAGGTTAACACCTGAGATGACACCTAAGCCTCCAGCTGTTGTTACAGCTGATGCAAGACCAGATCTTGTAACGCCGACCCCCATTGCGCCCAATATGATAGGGATTTTTATTGTAAATTGCCCAATTTTCAATTCAGGAAGTTTCATATTGCCTCCAATTTATTCGTAATCGTATTCATCATACAGCAACCAAGTATTAGGTACAATGAGATTAGAATAAATGCTATAAATCCTTTATAAACTGTTATGTCTTTGTTATTAATTATTTTTTTATTTTATTATTTTCATTTTTAACGTATAATAGATAGAAATTTAGCAGTAACCATATTATAATGGTCTTGGGTAACCTTTTTCCAAGAACGATTATACTGAAAGGGGCTTGGAAGATGAGTAAAAATGTATCAATTGATTGGTCTAATTTAAGTTTTAGTTACACGAAAACAGATTTGCGTTATGTGTCAATTTGGAAAGATGGTAATTGGGATGAGGGTAAACTAATAGAAGATAATATGATTACTATTAGTGAAGCTTCTACTGCTATCCATTATGGACAACAGTGTTTTGAAGGACTAAAGGCGTATAGAACTCCAAATGGAGACGTGCAGCTTTTTAGACCAGATGAAAATGCGAAGAGAATGATTCAAAGCTGTAATCGCGTGATGATGCCTGAAGTACCAGTTGATAAATTTATCGATGCGTGTATGCAGGTTGTAAAAGCAAATCTTCACTGGGTACCACCATATGGCACAGGTGCAACACTTTACCTTCGTCCATATGTAATTGGTATTGGCCATAACTTAGGTGTTAAATCTGCACCAGAATTTATGTTTGGCGTATTTGCAGTACCTGTTGGTCCATATTTTAAAGGTGGAATGGCACCGGTAAACTTTACAATTGCAGACATGGATAGAGCCGCACCACATGGTACTGGCGCTGCTAAAGTAGGCGGAAACTATGCAGGTAGCATGCTTCCAAACTATGAGGCTAAAAAGAGAGGGTTTGCGGATTGTATCTATCTTGATCCAATAACGCATACTAAAATTGAAGAAGTCGGCGCAGCTAACTTTTTCGGAATAACATCAGACGGTAAATTTATCACGCCTGATTCACCTTCGATTTTACCGAGTATAACGAAGTATTCTTTAATGCATCTTGCGAAGGAATACCTGAACTTAACGGTAGAAGAACGTGATTGTTACATTGATAATCTAGATGAGTTTACAGAAGCGGGTGCTTGCGGTACTGCAGCTGTAATTACACCGATCGGTGGCATCGAGCACAAAGGGAAACTACATGTATTCCATAGTGAAACAGAAGTAGGTCCTGTTACAAAGAAACTTTATGATACACTTGTGGGTATTCAATTTGGGGAAATTGAGGCACCAAAAGGATGGATTTATAAAGTGGAGTAGTCAACACATGCTTAAGGACGATTCTCATTTTAAAGTGAGAACCGTCCTTTTTTCATGTCGTTATTTAATTTCTAAAATATTTATAGTATTTTCCAGTTCCCCTCAAATGGAGGAGAGGAATGAAACTCGTACTTTATTCCGAAAGCGTTAAAGCTTAGTGATGTAGACCAAAGTGTCATAGAGTTTCTGTATGCACTTGACCAATGAGCGCCATATTTCTCATCACCCAAAATCGGATGTCCCAAAGCAGATAGTTGTACTCTGATTTGATGTTGTCTTCCAGTGTGAAGTTTTATGATTACATCACTTAGATCACCTTCAGCGAGATGGTAAACTGAAGTAACGGTAATATCTAATATAGCTTCTTTAACGCCTTTTACACCACGAGAAACAACAGAGACACTATTTTTACTAGGGTCAGGTAATAGGTAATGGGTCAACTTTGAATGGTTACTTTTTACTTCTCCCTCTACGCGAGCAAGGTATTGTTTATTAACCATGTGTGAGGCAAATAGCTCGCTTAAAGTACGTGTAGCCTGCAAGTGTTTGGCAAAAACAACGATACCTCCGGTATGACGATCTAAGCGGTGGACAAGACCTAAGTATGGCGAATCTATTCCACAACTGAATTCGAGGTAGTCTAATGCTTGATCGAGTAAGTTTACGCTTCCTTTTCGATCTCTTTGTATGGGAATATTTTGGGGCTTTTCTACTACCAATATGTGTTTATCTTCAAAGATGACTTTCATAATAACTCCATTCATAGAGGTGAAATTGGTTGACATAATTTAATGTGGCTTTTGAATTTAACTGGGTATAAACATAAAGTATAGTCTACTTTTGTTTAATGAGGTGGTGAATTATGGCGATTAATCCTTTATCAACACCTGTAAATATGGCTCAAAATGCACAAGGTTCAAGCAATACATCTGCTGCAGGTTCTTTACTAAAAGACAACTCTACAGAACAAAGGACACAGCTGCCAGCATCACGTTCAGGTCAGTTTAAATTAGTTGCTCCTGATGAACGTTTATCAAAGTTGGTAGACATTTATGGTGAAAAAAAACTTAAACAAATGGGCATTGTTGAATGCGCAACCTGTAGTTCGCGGACTTATATTGATGGTTCAGATGATCCAGGAGTCTCGTTTAAATCGCCAAGTCATGTGTCACCAGAAGCATCTTTCGCTGCAGTGATGTCTCACGAACAAGAGCATGTATCCAACGAACAAGCTGATGCAAAAAGTAAAGATGCAGAGGTGGTTGCACAAAGTGTTCGCATTTTTACGAGTATATGCCCGGAATGTGGCAAATCATATGCATCAGGCGGAGTAACAAAAACCACCGTTGCAAGCAAAGGTGGTTATGATGATAAAGCAAAAACTTATGCTGGTAATTTGGTGGATGCCAAGCTATGATAGAAAATTTAAGCTATAAGTATACTAAATCCCTTTTCTAAGCTCAACCATGATATCCGGTGAATCTGTGATGATTGCATTGATGCCATTTAACATGAGTTGTTTTGCAATGGTTGTGTCGTTAACTGTATAGGTGTTAACCTTCAGATCTGTATGGCTGATTTCCGATAATAATCGAGGTGTTAAACTTAAATACGCTGGGTGATAATAATTTGCGCCCAGTTTTTTTACGTATTCCCACGGATCGACTAGTGCAGACGCAGTAAGTATACCGGTTTGAGCCATAGCATCAAGACCTCTAATTTCTTTAAGTGCATAGTGGTCAAAGGATGAAAAAACAACTTGATCCTTAGATAATTTTGAGTAGCAAAGTGCCATCGCGTTTTTTTCTATATCAGGATAAAAGTCACTACCAGCTTTAAGTTCAACATTGAGAACAATTTTTTTTTGATGCTTAACTTGTAAGCTCAAGATGAGGTCTAAGACTTCCTTTAATGTAGGAATTTCTTGATATTGGTTGCGATACTGAACTTTAAAGCGCTTTAATTCTGAAAGTGTATAGTCAAAGATTGATCCGTTCACGCCGCACATTCTATTCAATGTAAAATCGTGGAAAACCATAATTTCGCCGTCTTTTGAATAGTGGATATCAAGTTCTATCCCATCAGCACCCATCTCAATGGCATGCTCAAAAGACAAAATAGTATTTTCAGCATAATATGCTTTTGCGCCACGATGTCCAAAAATAAGTGTCATTTAATCCTCCTTAAATTATATTACTTCTATTATAACGCTAAATTCCAGTTACATGAAGTAATAAATCAAACGACTCCTATACCAGCCTCTTCAAATGTGATCATATCATTGTTCATGGTACAAGCAGCTTCAAGTAAATTAAACGCTAAAACTGCACCACTTCCTTCACCTAGACGCATATTGAGATTTAAATAGGGTTTTAAACCAAGTAAAGAAGTTGCAAGTGCAGCGCTTTTTTCTTCAGAAGCATGAGAAGCAAATATAAAGTCATTTAGATTAGGAACGAGTTTACTTGCTAGAATCGCAGAAACAGTCGAGATGTATCCATCGACGATAACGGGTACTCGGTAGATTGCACCTCCAAGCATAATACCTGTCATTCCAGCAATGTCTAGTCCGCCAACAGAGGCGATTATATCTATTGGATCATCTAAGTTGATTTTTTTACCGCTAATTGATTTTTCAATGACAGCTGCCTTATGGTCAAGTTGGTCCACGGGAAAATTTGCGCCAACGCCTGTTATTTCAAAAGGTGATTTCCCTGTGAGAAGGGCCAATATCGCTGTTGATGGGGTGGTATTTCCGATGCCCATCTCACCTGTAGCAATGAGATTATGACCTTCATCTACTGCGCGTTTAACCATATCAATACCTACTTGAACAGCATCTGTTGCTTCTTTATAAGTCATTGCGTTACCCTTTGAGATATTGCCACTGCCATTTAAAATTCGTTTATCAATAAGAGTAGGATGTTTATCTGGTTGATCGATACCGATATCTACAGTGTAGACTGTTGCACCTGCTGCTTTTGCTAGAGCCCCTACACCTGAAACCCCTTTTGCGATATTGAGAGATTGAACCCAAGTGACAACAGGTGGTGCAGATGCAATGCCTTCAGCGCATACGCCATGATCAGCACACATAACAATAACAGCTTTTTTTTCAATTTTTGGTTTCGTTGTACCATAAATTCCAGAAAGTTTAATCGCAATTTCTTCAAGAGCCCCTAGTGAGCCTTGTGGTTTCACAAGTGAATCTACACGTGCTCTTGTTTGATGCATAATCTCTTGGTGAAGTGGTGTGATTTTTGACAATTGATTTTTCATAACGCCTCCAAATAAAATGATTTATTTTATAGAGAGCGATAAAGTAGAGTACTGTCTAGAAGTATATGGCGATAATTTTTGGCTATAAAAAAAGTTCATTACCAATAGAGGAGAATAATCCCTTGTTGGTAATGAACTTTACCGTCGTCCATACAAATCTATTACAGGCAGGTCTCCTGGCTCGACTTCTTTGCTAAAACGCGCCTTCCCAGTTTCCCAGTGGCATGTGCGTTTGCTCAGTCATACAGTGATGGGTTCGCTTAGGACTTTCACCTAATTCCCTATTCTCCATTTTATTGGCACCTATATCGTAATTATTGTATAGTAAAATAAGAGAAACGTCAATTGGCTATAAAATTTATAAAAAAATTTTAATCATTATTAAAAAATTGCATAGCTCATATTTCATGTTATAATAGTATAGGAGTATACTAAAGGAGGCGTCATAATGATTTCAAGAGAAGTAAGCGAGAACTTAAAAAATGCTTCTTGGATAAGAAGAATGTTTGTTGAAGGTGGAAAATTGAAAGCTGAGTTCGGAGCAGATAATGTCTACGATTACAGTTTAGGAAACCCTTATTTTGAACCACCAAAGTCAGTTACAGATAAACTTAAGGCGCTTGTAAACAGTGAAGCACAAGGAACACATCGCTATATGGATAATGCTGGTTTTCCAGAAGTTAGACAAAAGGTTGCTGATGCAATTAACAGAGACATTGATCACCCAATAGGTTTTGAACATGTATTGATGACCGTCGGAGCTGCAGGTGGGATCAATGTGCTTTTACGAACTACTTTAGATGCAGGGGATGAAGTTATCATTTTTGCGCCTTACTTTGCAGAATATATATTTTATATTAAGAACCACAATGGTGTACCAGTCATTATAAAAACCAATGAAGCTAATTTTGAACCTGATTTAGAAGCATTTGAAAATAGCATTACAGCAAAAACGCGCTGTGTGATTATCAATTCACCAAACAATCCAACAGGTGTGATCTATGCAGATGAAACCCTTAAAAAGATGGGTGAAATTCTACTTAAAAAAGAAGCAGAGTTTGGAAGAGAGATTTACTTGATCTCCGATGAGCCATATAAAGCACTTGTATATGATGGTATCAAAGTACCAAATATCCACAACTTTTTTAGACATTCAATTATGATTAATTCATATTCTAAATCACTTGGTTTAGCAGGTGAGAGAATCGGATATATTGCAATCAATAGTGCGTTTGAAGATGCTGAACTTTTTATGAGTGGTCTTGCATTTTGTAATAGAACGCTTGGATTTGTAAACGCACCAGCACTGTGGCAAAAGGTAATTTCGGATTCACTTGAAGAGTCTGTTGATATTTCTCAATATCAAGTGCGTAGAGATATACTCTTTAAAAAATTATCTGAGCTTGGTTTTGAGATGGTTGAACCTAAAGGTGCATTTTACTTTTTCCCTAAGGCACTTGAGGCAGATGATGTAGCCTTTGTTATGGAAGCAAAGAAATTTAATTTATTATTAGTTCCGGGAAGTGGGTTTGGCTATCCAGGATATTTTAGAATCTCTTATTGTGTTGATTTAGCTATGATAGAGAGATCTTTACCTGCTTTTGAGCAATTAGTAGAATATTATAAAAACAAAAAATAGATAGAAGTGTTAGTGCATTTATCAATGCAGATTAAAGGTGCTGTTGCAAATCTAAGAATTAGATTAGCAGCAGCACCTTTTTTCGTGCTTCGATATTCTACAGTGCTCCAAAAATTTGTAATCAGCAATAAGACAATAATTTATGATGATCTATTGTTAGTTTTTTTGGGAACATAAAGAGAAACTTTGGTTCCTTTTCCAACCTCGCTATCAATTCTCATATGCCCGCTTTGCGCTTTGATTAGTGCATCTACTATAGCTAAGCCTAGTCCTGAACCCCCAGTTTTTCGGTTGCGATCTTCATTTAATCTATAAAATCGATTGGTAAGGTTAGCGATACTTTCTTTAGCTATACCTCTTCCTTCATCAGAAAGTGATACTTCCACAAACTGATTCTTAAGTTCGCTGTGAAAAGTAATAGTGGTATCTTCAGGAGAGTATTTAACAGCATTTTCTACAAGTGCTCTAAATATTTGTGTCATGATCTCTAAGTCAATATAGAAGTCATCTGTGTATTTTAAATCCAATTTAAAGTGATATGAAGGATAGAGTCTTTCGCATTCCGCTAATCCTTTTTCCATGAAATCTAAAACGCTAACCCACTCATAAGTTACTTTGACGCGATTGTTTTCTAATCTTGCTAAGATTAAAAGTTTTTCCACCATATTTTTCATATGAGTTGCTTCTGTTTCTATGGAAGTTAAAGATTCATCCAGCAACGCCTTATCATCAGTGCCCATGGTTTTTAATAAATCGATGTAGCCTAGGACAATTGTCAGAGGAATTCGAAGTTCATGAGAAGCATCTGAAACAAATCTTTTTTGATTGTCAAAGGCTTCTTCTAAATTTTGCAGCATTAAATTAAGACTTTTAATAAGCGTATCGACTTCATCGTTACTTTCTGTCGGTGGAATTCTATAGTTTAAGACTTCTTTATTAACACTTTGAGCAATATAAGATAATTCAACCAATGGCTTAAGTGCACGTCTTGTAAAAAACTTTCCAAATATTGATAAAAAAAGAATACCAATAATGGCTGAAACCATCAGTGCAGAATTTAAACTTAAAAGAAAATCGCTGTCTAATTCTGGGTATAGAAAAACAGAGATAAATAAACTATTATCATCTCTTGTATCAAACCGAAGCGTAGTATACATGACATCATAACCAAAGAGCTTTGACTCGGATATAAAAGGGAGTCCTCCCTTAGTCGGAACGTTTAAAGAGAGATCGATAAGTCTTATGTTCTCACTTGCATTTAGGCTTCTAAAAAGCTCAAAAGTTAAGATTTCGTTGCCAGTTATGATGTTCTTGTCTAACATAACGTTGATGTCTATATTTTGAGGATTCACTTTTAACTGATCGAGTATTAGCATATCATAGACATCTTTGTTAAGACCATATGACGTGCGACCTGAGGAATCAAAGATAATCATGAGCTTTTTATAATTGTCAAAGATATAGTAACTCTCAAACATCTTATAGATATAAGGGATGCGATCCTCTGGTTGAAATGTCTGGATCTTTTCTTTTTCAGTTATGAGTAGCTCTTCGATTTTTTGCTGTGAAGTCGTAAGTTCTTCTCTATTTTTAAAATACAAAAACTGATTGGTCAATAGTGTAACAAAATACATAGATAAAGAGATCAAAATAGAGAATAGAATGACATTAGAAGCAGTAATTCGAGTAGTTAACTTGACTCTTCTAATTCGTTTTTTTAGAACTTGCCACTTATGCTTAACGTACAACGTATCCACGTCCTCTTATGGTTTGAATTAGTTTACGTTCATAATCACGATCAATCTTATCTCTAAGGTATTTGATATAAACGTCTACAATATTGAGACTACCATAATAATCATAGCCCCATACTTTATTTAGAATTTGTTCTCTCGTAAGAACGATTCCTTTGTTGATCATCAAATGACGCAACAAATCAAATTCTGTTTTAGACAGTTCAATTAGTTTTCCAGAGCGTGTGACTTCAAACGTAACAGAATTGATAAGTACATCTTCAAAAGACAATAAATCAGATGAAGTTGAAGGCTCTGACTTTTTCCTGATATTGGCTCTAATTCGAGCTAATAACTCGTCAAAAACAAAGGGTTTAGTCACATAATCATCAGCTCCAGAATCTAATCCGTTGATGACATCTTGAATATCATCTTTTGCTGTTAACATGATTATTTTAGCTTCTGGATTTATTTTTTTGATTGCATTACATGCCGTAATTCCATCAGTTTTTGGCATCATCACATCCATTAAAATAAGTGCATATTTATTGAGGCTAACTTTTACAATAGCTTCTGACCCGTCAAAAGCGGTATCTGTTTCATAACCTGCATGCTTAAGTTGCAGTTCTATTATTCTTGAGATTTTATGTTCATCTTCTACGATGAGTATTCGTTCCATGAGTAGCTCCTTTTTAGTCCATGCCTTTAATATAACAAAAAAAATCACGCCATACAACCTAAGCTAGCGTGATCTTCATTTTAAATTATTTAAATATTGATTCGTGCGTTATTTTTGCTTTTTCTAAAGCTGCTACAACCATAAAAGCTAAAATTGCACCAACTCCAAATTGTACTATATTCCAAGGAATGCTAAAAATAGGAGCGATGAAACTGCCATACATTATACTTGAAGCAATATAGTATCCCAGTACCATCCAAATCCCTGCGATAACCATGCTTACCAGTTGATTCATAGTCACTTGATAGCGCTTTTTAAGATAAGTTAATAGGATAATCAGCAGTGGAATCCCTATAGACACAACCAGTAGCTGTGTTTTTAGCTGTCCTACGATTTGTAACGCTTGATCTATCGTCCCTAAATCTTCAACTTGAGCAGCTAAAGAATCAATAGAGGTGTTCCAAATGGTGTATAAAAATGTAAGTAACGAAGATACCCAAATCATCATAGCAATAACGATAAAAGGTTTTACATTTTTATCGGATTTAGCGAAATAGCCAATCATCATACCCATAATGGTCTTAATAATCAAAGTTGGTAAAACCCACTGTCCATACCCACCGAGAAAATCTGCCATAGCTGATCCGACACCTGCTGCAAATCCACCATATAAGGGGCCGAGTAGTATGCCTGCTATAAAGATACACATATCTCCAGCGTGTATATAACCGTCTGTAAAAGGAATGGGAATTTTAATGATGGATGTGGTAATAAAAACAAATGCTGTCATCAAGGCAGTATATACAAGTGCCCTCAAATTACTTTTCATAATGTTCCTCCCCAAAATGCTTGCTTACATGACTATACTAATATATAATTGACACTGTTAATAGATGCAGAATGATACAAAATGATAAGGTCAGTTGAGGTGGGGAATGATAGGGATTATTCTTGATTTTGGTCAATCAAAAGCACCTAAGTATAAGCAGTTGTATGAACATATAAAACGAGAGATTGAATTGGGTAATTTTAAAAACAATGAAAAATTGCCTTCAGTTAGAATGTTATCTCAGACGTTAAAAATTAGTAAGGCAACTATAGAAAATGCATATAATCAATTGTTATTAGAAGGTTATATTGAAAGTAGAAATAAGAGTGGCTATTATGTGATGGCATTTGATTCACATGAGCTCGCGCAATTAAGACATAATATACTTAGGACATCGACCGTTAAAGGGAAGAGTCAAGTTCGGAGGCCATATAATAGCGATGGTACTGAAGAAAGTGCTTTCAATTTTGGAGAGTGGAAAAAAGCCGTTAATAGGGTGCTAGAATATGAAACGCAGTCTTTACTCAGTTATGGGGATGTAAAAGGGGAATTTGAGTTGCGCGATGAAATTGCTAGATTTGTAAGGCAGTCTAGAGGGGTAATATGTAAACCCGATCAAATTGTAATCGGTGCTGGCATCCAATATTTGTTTGGTTTGATTGCTGCTGCTTTTAGAACCGTTGAAAGCCGTATTGCATTTGAACATCCAGGTTTTTCAAAAGGGATGTATATCTTTGAAGACTATGGATATCAAATGAAAAAAATACCGTTACAAGATGATGGCATTGATATTAAACTCTTAGAGACGTCTAAATCTAAACTTGTATATGTATCTCCATCGCATCAATATCCAACTGGAAGTGTAATGGGGATTAAAAAAAGACTTCAATTATTAGACTGGGCATATAAAAATAACGGCTATATCATTGAAGATGATTATGATAGTCTTCTTAGATATGAAGGCATACCGGTACCTGCATTGCAGGGATTAAGAGGCGGAGAGCATGTGATCTATGTAGGTTCTTTTTCAAAACTTTTAATTCCGGCCCTTCGAATTAGTTTTATGATTGTACCAGAATCATTAACAGAGATTTTCAATCAGTTGTTACCGAGATATTCTCAGTCAGTATCTAAGATTGAACAGCTTGCTTTGGCAAGTTATATGTCAGAAGGTGCATTTGAAAGGCATATTAGGCGAATTCGTAAGATATATGGTAAGAAAAATCAAATGCTAATAGAGGCTTTTAAATGCTGTGAATATAACGAAGTAACGCTAATTGGGAAAGGATCGGGTCTGCATGTAACACTCTCATTGGATAAAGGTGTTGATGTGGGAAAACTAATTACCGCATGTGTAGAAATGGGGATTTCCCTTGAAGCAATAGCCGGCTATAAAGAAGGAAATATCATTGTCTTTTCATATAGTGGTGTGCCAGATGAAGAAATGATTAAAGTTGTTGATACTATTGGTGAAATTGCGCATAGATTAAAAGTAAATGCATAAAAAAGGAGACGAACTAAGATGAGTTTACATCTTTGATCGTCTCTTTTGATTTATAAGTTATATTAAAACTGGTCCTTGTTTAAGTGAACTAGGCTTCTTTTGAAAAAGCATTGATAATTGCATTTAAGATAACACCCACTAAAGCAGCTAAGCTAAGTCCTGATAAAGCAACGCTTGTTCCAGGAACTGGTAATGCCATGCTTAAACTTGGAAGGTAAGATGGCGCTAAACCGATAAATAGGATAGTAATCATCACTACAACATTTTTAGCGTTCATTTTTACGTTGTTGTCTTTAATGTTCTTCACGCCAATGTATGCGATCATTGAGAACAGCATCACGCTGATGCCACCCATAACCGAAGTTGGGATTGAAGAAAGTGTTGCACCTAGTTTTCCAACAAGAGCTAAGACAATTGCAAATCCTGCAGTGATGCGAAGAATAGCTGGATTGTAGTTTTTAGTAAGTGCAAGAACACCTGTGTTCTCTCCGTAAGTTGTATTAGCTGGTCCACCGATGAATCCAGCGAACATTGTAGCAAGTCCATCTCCTAAAAGTGTTCTGTTTAGACCTGGATCTTCTACAAAGTTTTTTCCCACAACTGCGCCGTTTGTAGTGACATCACCAACGTGCTCCATGAAAACTGCTAGTACAACTGGTGCAATGATTAAAATTGCTTCAACGCTGAATTTTGGGAGTGTAAAGGCTGGAATTGCAAGGTATGCTGCACTTTGGATGCCAGAGACATCTAATATTCCAAACATTGCTGATGCGATGTAACCTGTTACAACACCTATTAAGATTGACAGTTGTTTGATAAACCCTTTGCCTAGTAAGTTAGTTGAAAGCGCCACGCCAAGCGTAATGATTGCTACTAAATAATTTGAAGAAGCCATATTTACTGCTACAGGTAATAAGTTAAGTCCGATTACGATAATCATCGGTCCAACAACATGTGGTGGTAAGAATTTTTTGATCTTAGAAACACCAACTGCTTTTACTAAGAGTGATAAGAGCACATAAATAAATCCCGCAACGACTATACCACCTTGAGCATAAGCCAAATCACCGGAATACATATCTTTTACTTGAATTATAAGTGGAATAAATGCAAATGATGAACCTAAGAAAACAGGAACTTTGAATTCTGTACAGAAGTGAAAAATAAGAGTACCAACACCAGCGCTGAAAAGTGCAACTGATGGATTGAGACCTGTAAGGATTGGAACGAGCACCGTAGCACCGAACATTGCGATAAGATGTTGAAACCCTAATACGAAACTTTTAACATCTTTAAGTGTTGAAACATTGCTTGCATAGCTATTTGTAGACATAAAAAAACCTCCCTTTTTTCTTTTTCTTGGGAGAAGACCTTAATCTTCTCTTCTTAGCCTCTCTGGACCAAATTAAAAAGCTTTATTTAGTTCTTAAAGATGATAACACATCTAAAGCTTAAAAGCAACTTGAAATTAGTTTTATATTATCAACTTTTATTGAGTAGTTTCTTATTATATAATGTATACATCATACATTCAATAGGAGGCCTATTCATGGGCGTATTATTTAACAGAAGGTATCAACTCAATTACTTTGACTTCGATAAAAACTATAAACTGAAACCGACGACGATGATGAACTTCTTACAAGATATATCTACAATTCATTTTGAAACGATGACAAAAGAACTTTCAACTGACGTATTACCAGGGCTTTGGGTGATTGTAGAATGGAAAATCACATTTGATGAGATGCCAAAACTTGCTGGTGATGTAATCGTAAAAACTGAACCGACATATTTCAGAAAATTTATAGCATATAGGCGATATGAAATAGTAGATGAGAATGGAAAGCAAATAGGAAGTGGGATCAGCAAATGGGCTTATATTGATCCAGAACATAGGAAGCAAGTTAATATCCCTAAAGTTTTAAATGAAGTTTTTGGTGTTGATGAGCACACCAATAAGCCAGAAAAACTAACTTTCCAAAGTTTAGAACAGACTTCAATGGAGAAAACTCAGCGAGTTGCTGTGTATACAGATATAGATGTTAATAAGCATGTTAACAATGTCACTTATATTAGATGGGCACTTGATGCACTTGGGAGTGATTTTTTAGATCAGTTTCAATTGATCGATTTGAAGGTAGCATTTAAAAAAGAAGTGTTTGAAAAACAGTCAGTGTTCATAGAAACTATAAAAAAAGAAACTGCTACAGGAGCAGTTTCTCAACATCATATTCTTAATGAGGAAAATCAAAGTTGTGTCCAAGTTGAATTTGTATGGACGAAAGTAGACTAGACAAGACGTTTAGCCCATTTGTTAGACAATAATCTTGGCAAACCTAAAAATAATTTCACGATTTCTTCGATATTGACAAGTGCTACAACGTAATATACAGGAAGCTTTAAAACAAATGCGCCAATAAAAGCGAGTGGCACGCCGATTAACCAGACGCATGTGATTTCCAGCAACATGGAATAAAGTGTGTCGCCACCACTTCTAAGTGTACCGATGATGATGATTGTGTTGTAAAACTTAAAGGACATAAAAAGTGCTAAAACTTTAAGCGTATGAATTGTAAGCGCATAAGATTCTTCAGTTAAGTTGTATAGATTTTTTACAATTAAAGGAGCGGTTAATGTTATTGCAAGTCCTATGACGATTCCACAAAGGATGCTAAGTGCAAGAAAACGCTTGTTGTATTCTATTGCCTTTGGAATCTCTCCAGCACCAAGTGTGTTACCTAACATGACAGAGGAGGCATTACCTAAACCAAAACCAACGACCATAAAGATACTGTTTACAGTATTGGTGATCATAACTGCTGCAACTGCTTCTGTACCAATTCGAGCATAGACAAGTGCATACACAGTCATGCCCAAAGACCAAAATGCTTCGTTAAAAATAACCGGAAGAGCTGTTTTTCCAACTTTTTTAACAATTTCTTTTTCAATAGTAAAGAAATTCTTTATAGAAATAGCAAGTACCGGCATGGTTCTATAAATTCCAGACAAGATAATGATTAGTTCGACGACTCTCGCAATTAAAGTGGCAATTGCAGCGCCTCTTATACCCATCGACTCAAATCCAAGATGACCAAATATTAAGACGTAATTAAGTCCAGTATTAATTAAAAGTGAGATCACACTTGCTTTCATGGGAAGTTTAGGATTGCCTACACTTCTTGATGAAAAACCAAATGTGAAGCTAATTGCAGTGATGATATAGCTTATACTTACGATTTGGATATATTGTGTGCCATATTTTACAACTTCAGGGTCTTGCGACATCAGGCCTAGTACCTGAGAGGGAAAGAAAAACCCTACCATAAAGAAAATAAGTGAAACAAATAGTGCAAAAATTAATCCAAGTGAAAGCACTGACTTGATCTTATCGGTTTCTTTTTTGCCCCAAAATTGTGCGATATAGATACTGATACCGCTGTTGCCACCGAAGAGAATCAGAGTCATTATAAAAAAGATTTGATTAGCTAGTCCTGTTGAAGCAATTAAAGTCTCACCAAGTTGTCCGATCATTACATTGTCAACGAGGTTAAGAGATGAAGAAATTAAGTTTTGAATCACAATAGGTATGGAAATTGTAAAAAGCATTTTGTAAAATGCAGTATTTTTTTTATAGCTTAGTGAAACCACGGGTCCTCCAAATTTATATAAAAGTAATTTTCATATGTAAGCGCATATGTTAAGTAAAGGTTGTCATACATATTATGTAGGCAATCGAAATAAAAATCAATCCTTAATACCTATTATGACAAAAAAATAAACAGAGCCTAAATGGCTCTGTTTCAGTATATACAGACGAATAGTCAGTACCGCGCCTAATCTATATTAAACAAGTTGTTTTTTAACATCTTCGACGCTTAAAATTTTACCTACAGATTTCACCTTTTCATCGATAACAAGAGCAGGTGTTTGCATCACACCATAAGCCATAATTGCCTTGAAATCCTCTACTTTTTCTATAGTTGCTTCGATACCTAGTGCTGACACCGCTTCTTTAACATTGGCTTCTAGTTTCTTGCATTTGTCACAACCTGATCCTAAAACTTTAATATGCATATAATCCTCCAATTTTAATGATATAAGTGCTATATATTTACTACTCAAATTACATGAGTAAATAGCCGAACATGTTGAATAGATACCCAATGATCAATATCCCAAAAGTTACGATGCCTGCAAATATAACGAGAAGTTTAGTCTTAACAACTTTTTTGAGTAAAATCATAGATGGGAGTGAAAGTGCTGTTACAGCCATCATAAACGCTAGTGCAGTTCCAATTCCTACACCTTTTAGAACCAGTGCTTCTGCGATTGGAAGTGTACCAAATATATCGGCATACATAGGGACGCCAACAATTGTTGCAAGTGGTACAGAATACCATTTATCATCACCAAGTAGAGCTGTAATCACATTTTGCGGAATCCAGTTGTGTATAAGCGCACCAATACCAACACCTATTAAAATATATAACCAGACTTTTTTTACAATATCCAGTACTTGTTCCTTAGCAAAAGTGATGCGGTCTTTTGACGTTAGTGTTTCAGGCGTGTATTCCATGCTCCCGGCGCCATAGACAAAAGATTCTACATATTTCTCAAGTTTTGCTTTACTGATGATTGTTCCAGCGGTAACTGCTAGTATCAGACCGACGATGACATAAGCGATGGCGATCTTCCAATTAAATATACTTGCTAAAAGCAATACTGATGCTAAATCCACCAGTGGAGATGAAATTAGAAAAGAGAAAGTAACGCCAATTGGTAAACCTGCACTTGTAAAACCTATAAAGAGAGGAATGGAAGAACAAGAGCAAAATGGGGTCAGTGTACCTAATAATGCTCCAAGTATATTTGCAGTAATTCCATTGACATTTCCCAGTAGTTTACGTGTCCTCTCGGGTGGAAAATAACTTTGAATAAATGAAACCGTAAAGATAAGAATAGATAAAAGTATGAAGATCTTTATAACGTCATACATAAAAAAGTGAATACTTCCACCTAGACGGCTTTGAACATCTAAACCAAAGAGCTTTTCTACAACCCATTTTACACCATCTGAAAGCCACAACATTTTAAGCAATTGATCGTTCATCCAACTAAAAATAATCATATTTGGTCACCACCTTCAATTGGTTCAGTCGATATAGTGCAAAGTGTTAGATATTGATCCTTGTGGCTTAATCGCGTCACATCTTCTGTTAGAGTGGGGTAGTCTGATAGATGTAGAGTGATATTTTCTAAGATGTGATTTAGCATTTCGTTATCTTGACGAAGCGAGTAAAAGACAAATTTTTCTTTTCTTTCATCGGATACGATTTTTAAATCTCTCAATTTTGCTAAACTTTTTGAGATCTTGGGCTGAGAAGTCTCTAAAACACCACTAAGTTCACAAACACAAAGTGGTTCTTTGCTTAATAGCATAAGAATTCTTAGTCGGGTTTCATCTGATAACAATTTAAAAAGATCAGTTAAAGATGACATAATACCTCCAAATGTATATATGCTCATATGTGCATATGTGTAGTTGATGGTTTTAGTATAGACTTACATTTTATAGATGTCAAGTATCAATAATAGAATGTAGATAAATATATTGTAATTTTACTACTTCATCATATACAATGAAAAAGAAAAGAATCCACCGCTAAAATTAATTACAATAAATTCTCATGATTGAAGAGGTGCGAAATGTCAAAAAATAAACTATTAATCGTTGATGATGAAGTTCATATCTTAGAACTTCTTAGGTACAATCTTGAAAGCAATGGGTTTGAAGTGATTGAAGCTGAAAATGGTGAAGATGCACTTGCAATTTTAAAATCAACCCGTATAAATGGTATGATTTTAGATTTGATGTTACCTGGAATCGATGGACTTGAAGTCCTTAGGCAAGTTAGACAATCGGAGCAAAAGGATTTACCCGTGATTATGCTAACTGCAAAAAACGAAGAAATTGATGCTGTAATTGGTCTTGAAATGGGTGCTGATGATTATATTGGAAAACCCTTTAGAACAAGAGAACTAATTTCTAGAGTTAAGTCCGTACTTAGAAGAGCGCAACTTAGAGAGGAATCTTTTGATCATCATACTGAAGTACCAACCACTGGTTTGTTTGTAAACCCAGAGACACATCAGATTTTTAACGATGGCCAAGAGCTATTTCTGACTTTAAAAGAATTTGAACTTTTGGAAAAATTAATCAAATCACCTGGAAGAGTATTTACTAGAGATGAACTCCTTGAATCTATCTGGGGTTATGATTACGTCGGAGAGACACGTACTGTTGACGTTCATATTAGACAGCTGAGAAAAAAAGTTGAAAGAGATGACAGAAACCCAGAAAAAATCCTTACTGTTAGAGGTATTGGATATAAATTCAAGCCGTAGTTAAGGAGGGATACATGCGTAAAAAAATAGTTTCCTCCTATTTTGTAATCATATTGGTGCTGACGACTACTTTTGCACTCATCATGATGAACAGTACCAATACAATGATGACATTACAGTTAGAAGATAGATTTATCAATGAATGTGAGCTGGTAAAGAAACTTTTTATCAAAGAATATAAATTGCAAAATACGATGGACTTTAATTATATGTCTTTTGTAAACGAGATCCATAAAGATATCGACACTCGGATTACACTTATTGCTGAAGATGGTACCGTTAAAGCGGACACACATGAAGATCCCGTCAACATGAACAATCACTTGAACCGCAAAGAAGTGATTGACGCCATTCGTACAGACAAAGTTGGAACTTCTGTACGGTATAGTAACACTGTTAAGGCTGATTTTCTTTATGTAGCAATTCCAGTTCATATAGACGGTGAAATGTGGATTGTCAGGGTCTCAAAGCAGTTGGTTGAAATCAAAGAGTTAAACCAACATATCCTCAATGTGGCTGTACTTTCTATCATAAGTGCAGCGATTTTTGCAATGTTGATGTCGATCTTTGTATCCAAAAGAATCACACGGCCAATTGATGCGTTAACTGAAATAGCCAACGAGATTGCTGATGGTGATTTTGGAAGAAAGATTTATATAAGTGCAAATGATCAGATTGGAGAATTGGCACAGTCGTTTAACAAGATGAGTCACACGCTAAATCTTTCCATGAATGAACTCAAACAAAGAAACAGTGAGCTAGAAGCTATATTAAATAGTATGATCAATGGCATCATTGCAGTAGATCAAAACAAAAACATTATCCTTATCAATAAGTTCTGTTTCGAAATCTTAGATCTTCCTCAGAACTATGTTGTAGAAAATGAATCGATGTATAAAATCATCCGTAATGAGGAAATTGCCCAAATGGTAGAGATTTCTATGAATGAAGGCGTGCCTCAGATGAAAGAACTTCGTTATGTGCACAGTGAAAAAACACTTCGAATCTTTGTCAATCCGATCTTTACAATTACACGAGAGATAATCGGTAGTATAGTGGTGATACAGGATGTCACTCAGATTCGAAAGCTAGAACAGATGAGAAGTGATTTTGTATCAAATGTATCACATGAACTAAAAACGCCTCTTACCTCAATTCGCGGATTTGTCGATACGCTCAAAAACGGCGCTGTTCATCAACCTGATACAGCCATGCGTTTCTTGGATATCATAGATATAGAATCTGATAGGCTGTATCGATTGATCAATGATATCTTGTTACTATCTGAAATTGAAACCATGGACCGTGAACCGGAACAAACACAAGTTGAACTCACAAGTGTTACTGAAGAAGTCATAGATTTCCTCGAGCTTAAGGCACATGAAAAAGGTCTTAAATTAAGCGCTATTTATAAAGAAGAACTTTTTATAAAGGCAAATCGAGATCGAATCAAACAAATGTTGATTAACCTTATAGACAACGGTATTAAGTATACTGAGAAAGGCGAGGTAAAAGTAGACATTCACACGCAGGGGTCATGGGTAGTGATTCGTGTTACCGATACTGGTATAGGTTTTAGTGAAGATCATAAAGAGCGACTCTTTGAGAGATTCTATCGTGTTGATAAAGGCAGAAGTAGAAACCAAGGTGGTACTGGACTGGGACTTTCTATCGTAAAACATATAGTACTTCTTTATAAAGGTAAGATTGCAGTAGAAAGCACTCCTGGAAAAGGAACTACCTTTGAAATTTTATTAACAAATGATGACCTTTAACCTAGATTTAATCATGTAAAGAACTGATTGCTTAGCAATCAGTTCTTTTTTCATGCAAAATGACGAAAAAAGACGTTACTTTACATAGACTTAACACGCGACATATTTCTTCATAACATTGCCATGGTAAATTAAGTTTGTAATTAATTTTAGCAACTACAAATCATATTAGGCACAATAAAGTTGTGAATTGGAGGAATTTTAGTAATGAAGAATTTAAAAGTTATCGGAATGTTGATGTTAGTTTTAACAATGGTATTTACTGCTACAGCGTGTGGCGCAACTAAAGAAGAAACAACTGAAGCTACAACAGTAGCAACTACAGCACAAGGTGAAACGCAAGCTACTACTGAAGCAATGGCGAAATTAGATGGTCAAGTAATCGTAGACGGATCTGGTACAGTATATCCACTTATGGCGCATATCGCAGAAGAATATATGACATCAGTTCAACCAGAAGTTAGTGTACAAGTTGGTAGAGCAGGATCGAGTGCTGGATTTAAGAAATTTATTCCAGGTGAAACTGATTTATCAGATGCATCAAGAAAAATTAAAGACGAAGAAGTAACGCAACTTGCTGACAAAGGCATGAACATGGACGAAAATGTATTAGAGATTAAATTGGCTTATGATGGTTTAACAATTGTTATTAACAAAGAGAACACATGGGCAGCTGAAATGACTAAAGACGAAATCATCAATATGTTCTTATCAGGAAAATACAAAGAAGATGATGTTGTACTTTGGTCAGATATTAGACCGGAATGGCCAGCAGAAGAAATTACTTTCTATGGACCAAATGAAAACCACGGCACATATGAGTTCTTTTATGAAACTATTTTAGCAAAAGAACCAATGGTAACAACTGCTAACCTTCAGCAAGAGTATTCAACACTTGTTGACCTTGTATCTAAAGATAAAAATGCAATTGCTTACTTTGGATATGGATATTATGAAAGTAACACAGATAAATTAACTGCAGTAAAAATTGATTTTGGAAACGGCCCTGTTGCACCAGAGCTTAGCACAATTGGTTCAGACTTAGCTTACGCGCCATTTACAAGATTGGTTTACACATACCTTAATCTGGATTATGCAAAAGAAAAACCACAAGTACTTGATTTTGCAAAATATATTGTATCATCAGAAGGCGCTGCTAGATTAGCAAGTGAAAATGGTTTTGCACCACTACCTGAATCAGAATACAAAGCGTACCAAGACAAGTTAAATTCCTTAAAATAATATTTAATCAAGATAAGATGAAGAGAGTAATCTTTTCATCTTATCTCTATGTCATTGAAAAAAGGTTTGATTTGAGCGAATCAAGCAGAAAAAGGTGAGGCTATGGAAAATAAGATTGATGTTAGAAATCAAATAAGAAATAACATTGGAAAGAGAAAGAACAATGTTGATAAGATCATGCCAAGGTTTTTCCTGATCATGGCAAGCGTTTCTGTCATTACGACGATAGGTATAGTCGTGACACTTATAACAGATGCCTATCATTTTTTTAAAGAGGTTTCAATTTTCGACTTTTTTAGTACAAAATTATCGCCACTGAGTGCCAATCCATCGTTTGGGATATTGCCACTGATTAATGGAACAATATTATCTTCACTTATTGCAATGCTTGTTGCCATCCCAATAGGACTTACATCAGCTATGTACTTAAGTGAATTTTCTTCAAAAAGGACGAGGAACTTTATCAAACCAATTTTGGAAGTATTAGCAGGAATACCGACAATTGTATATGGGTTCTTTGCCTATTCATTTGTTACACCTCTTCTGATGAAACTTATTCCGTCACTTGAAGCAAAAAATGTACTTAGTCCAGGTATCGTTATGGGGATTATGATTATACCTATGGTTGCATCCTTATCAGAAGATGCAATGAAATCAGTGCCAAATGCACTTAGAGAAGGTGCTTATGGACTTGGAAGTACAAAACTCGAAGTGACGACAAAAGTTGTACTGCCTGCAGCGATATCGGGAATAATGGCTTCATTTGTATTGGCGATTTCTCGTGCGATTGGTGAAACCATGATTGTGGCAATTGCAAGTGGTAGCTCCAAGAACTTTACATTTGACATCACGCATTCCATGCAGACCATGACAGGTTATATCGTAGAGTTCACAAGTGGTGATGCGGGAAGTGGTACAACAGGTTATTATAGTTTGTATGCTGTTGGATTGTTATTATTTATATTCACTTTTATCATGAATATAATTGCGCAGTATATCTCTAAGAAGTTTAGGGAGGAATACTAAGATGAGCTCAGACGAAAAAGTTTATGAATTGGACTATAACAAAATGAATAATCAAAAATCACAAACTAATAATGAAAAAAATGAACGTAAGAGTGTTCACATAGATCAAAAGCGAATTGACCGTAGAATTTTGATTAATCAAATCTCAGGTAAAGTGTTTTTCTCATCAACTTTATTTGCACTTCTTGTACTCAGTATATTGCTTTATAGAATATTTTCTCAGAGTATTGGTTGGTTGGATCTACACTTTCTCACAAGTAAATTATCTATATTTCCTGAAAAAGCAGGGATTTATGGTGTAATCATCGGATCACTTGGTTTGATGGCTGTTGTAATTCCTGTGACTTTAGTTTTAGGGGTTTCTACTGCGATTTATCTTGAAGAATATGCAGGGAAAAGTAGAGTTCAGAATTTGATTAAAGTTAATATCTCTAACTTAGCAAGTGTGCCTTCGGTAATCTTTGGATTACTTGGCTTAGCTCTCTTTGGGAGATTCTTTAAATTAGGGTCAAGTATATTAGCGGGTGGATTAACTTTATCCTTACTTGTACTTCCCATCGTTGTCGTTTCAAGTCAAGAAGCACTTAAAGCAGTTCCGGGATTTTTAAGAGAAGCTTCATATGCCATGGGCGCAAGCAAATGGACGACGATTAGAAAAGTAGTACTTCCAGTTGCCATCCCAGGTATCTTAACAGGTGCAATCTTATCGATCTCAAGAGCAATTGGTGAAACCGCACCTCTAGTTGTATTGGGAATTCCAGCACTCCTTTTAAAAGTCCCAACAAATTTAATGGATGATTTTACAGCACTTCCGATCCAGATTTATTATTGGACACTTGATACAGTGCTTACACCAGAATATGCAAATTTAGCAGCAGCAACAATCGTTGTGCTCTTAATCACACTGTTCTTGATGAATTCAATAGCTATTATTATTAGAAATAAATCTCAAAAAGGATTTTAAACCACTGGAGGAATTAAAGTGACAAACTACGAAAATAAAATTGTGTATGATGTCAAAGGTCTTAACCTATGGTATGGTAACGACCAAGCGCTTAAAGACATCAATATTAAAATAAATAAAAATGAAGTAACTGCAATCATCGGTCCGTCAGGATGTGGTAAATCTACATTTATAAAAACTTTAAACCGAATGATAGAAAATATCCCTGGCGTTAGAACTACAGGTGAGATAATGTATCATGGCATCAATATTTTTGATAAAACCATGCGCGTTGAAGAACTTAGAACAAGAGTTGGAATGGTATTTCAAAAGCCCAATCCATTTCCTAAATCTATATACGAAAATGTACTATATGGACCCAAAATTCATGGTGTAAAAGATAAGCAAATGCTTCAAGAAATCCTCGAGACAAGTTTGAAAAGTGCTGCACTTTGGGATGAAGTTAAAGACCGTTTGCACGATAATGCATATGGCTTATCTGGTGGACAGCAACAACGTCTATGTATTGCCAGAGCACTTGCAGTACAACCTGATGTAATTCTAATGGATGAACCAACGTCTGCACTTGACCCAATTGCAACAGCAAAGATAGAAGAGTTAATAGATAGCCTCAAATCAGACTATTCTATCAGTATCGTAACGCACTCTATGCAACAAGCAGGTAGAATTTCAGACAAGACCGCGTTTTTCTTAATGGGTGAACTTGTAGAATTTGGCAACACAGAGATGATTTTCTCTAATCCTAGGGATAAAAGAACAGAAGACTATATCACAGGCAGATTTGGTTGATTAATAGCCCCATTTAGACATAAATTATAATTCATCGGAGTGTGTTCATGAAGCTTGGTATTCAAAAAAAACTCATACTCATGGCGCTATTTATAGGCCTAGTCCCCATATTTATTCTAAGCAGCATTAGTATTGAAAAATCAACATTTGAACTGAATCAAGAAGTTGAAAAAAGCACTCAACTTTTCACAACACTTACGAAGGATCGAATCGAGAACTATTTTAGTTCGCGACAAGGAGATGCTACACTCTTAACGGGGTCGAGAATTATAAGAGATGGTATCGAACAGCTCAATACATTTCATACAACCGAGGCACAAGACAAGGTTATATATGATGATTTTAAGGATTTTTTATCTAGTGCACAAAAATACTATGGTTATACCGATATATTTTTGACCAACAACTACAATGAAGTGGTTTTTTCACTTAATTATAATCCTCTAGATATGGCACCTCTAGCGACTGTTGGTGACTATTGTTTAACTGCACTAGAGGGGGAACAAAACTGGTCGAAACTATTTAGAAATTCATTTATTGATGATAATATAATGATTTTGTCTACGCCGGTTTATAGCTATAGTGGTATAGAAAGTACACCTATTGGCACACTAAACATCGTACTCAATCAATCTGATCTAGACTATCTCATTACTACTGGTCAAGAAAAACTGGGGAAATCAGCAAATGCATACCTTGTGGATGAAAATGGCATATTATTAACACAGACTTCAGAGTCAACTTTTAATGAAAGCGTGACACTGGAGGAACACCTCCAAGGAAATACAGCAATTGCTATAACTAAAATGCTGCAAGAAGGCGATGTTGATTTTAATCAATCTGTTTCAGCAGAGAATTATAGTGGTAAGAAAACCATAGCAACAATTGCAGGTGTAAAAATTGGTTCGATGAATGCGGGAATGATTATAGAAGTAGATTCCGATGAAGCACTTGTAAGACTTAACAGTTTAAGAACTTTACTGACATCTTTTGGTATAGTCATGGGATTACTTAGTATTGTGATGAGTTTCATTATGGCTCAAAGCTTAAAAAAACCAATAACGAAAGTGATGAAAATTGCAGAAAAAATTGCTGATTATGATTTGACGATAGCTCGTGACATAAAACTTTCAAAAAGAAATGACGAATTTGGCGCACTTTATCAAAGTATCTTTTCAATTGTGGAGCGATTTAGAGAAATCATTGCCAAAGTAGAACTTGCATCTACAGGTATCATGGACTCAGCAAAGTCATTAAGCTTAGATTCGGCTAGGACATTATCAAACATTGATGTAGTTGGTCAAGCAATTTCAAGAATTTCTGAAGGGTCGCAAATTCAAGCTGAAAATGCAATGGGTGGCTATGAGGAAACGCAAGTTTTAAGTGACATGCTTCGCGCTGATTCGCAGTCACAACTTCAGATGCAGAAAAATTTAAGTGATATACGCATAATGGTAGAATTAGGTCTTGAGAAAGTGAATGAACTTTCCGCTGTAAATTTACAATCGGAAAAGACCAATAAAAGTGTGCAACAAACTGTTAATAAAAGCGTTAATGACTCAAAACAAGTTGAAGAAGCCAGTCGTCTAATCTTAGAGATTGCAAATAAAACCAATTTACTAGCCCTAAATGCTTCAATAGAAGCTGCTAGAGCAGGTGAACATGGTAGAGGGTTTTCGGTAGTAGCTGAAGAGATCCGCATATTGGCAGAGCAATCAAAAGAGGCAACAGCTCGTATCAATGTCATTATCGATCATATCAGTGAAGATCACCATCAAGTGCTTCAAACCATAGATGCACTATTGATGATCTCAGACAAGTAAAAGCAAACTGTTGTAAGTACAAGAGAGCAGTATTTAGAAATTGATTATGCAGTTGAAAATCTAGACAATCTCGTGAATATCATGTCAGATTCAAGGACATCTATAGATGATTATCGAGAAAAATTATCTGAGCGTATACAAAAATTGGCTTCAATCAGTCAAGAAAATTCAGCAAGTACCGAAGAAGTGGCTTCTTCTATAGAAGCTCAAGCTTCAGCAATGTCACATATTGACGAATCTTGTGGTGAACTTGAAGAATTGTCATTGACACTGGATGGTCATGTACGTATCTTTAAGCTATTAAACGATAAGGAGAATTATAATGAGAGCAACACTGGACAATGAATTACGTTCAATTCATGTAGATATTATCAAGATGGGGACACTCATCGAAAAAACCATAGAGGAAACGATAACCGCCTTAGTTCAGCAAGATACAGTGCTAGCCAAAAAGATCGTAGAAGGCGACGATAGATTTGACGAAATGGAGCTAGAAATAGAGCAACAATGTATATATATCATTGCAAGGCAACAACCTTTAGCATCGGATTTAAGAAAAATATTCTCAATAGTGAAAATTGTCACTGACTTAGAAAGAATTGCAGATCATTGCCAAGATATATCAAAATTGACTTTAGATTTGGCTGATAAAAAATATGTTAAGCCACTTATTGATATACCTAATATGGCAAAACAAGTGAAAGAAATGGTTAAAATGACAATTGATTGTTACATTGATCAAGATGTTGATAAAAGCAAAATCGTTTGTGCTAACGATGATGTCGTTGACAAATATTTTTATATTATTATGAATGATCTTGAACTTGTAATGAAAGAAAAACCAGAGGAAATCAAGCAATGTATGGATTTTATGATGATTGCAAAATATCTAGAGAGAATGGCAGACCATGCAACCAACGTTGCAGAATGGGTTATCTACTCAGTTGAAGGTGTTCATTTTGAAGGCAATGATTAAAAACAAAAATGTGCTCTAAATAAATTTTCTAGCCTTAAACAGACCCAAATTTGGTCTGTTTTTTTTTAGCCACAACTAATTTGTGACAGAATCCGAGGGCCAAATGCCCGAAGATTTTTTTATATGGATTGAGGCGAGCTGTGATATAATGTAGAGAGTATAAGCATAAAGTAACGGAAAGATACAGACTTTAATAGCAGAGGAATACCCATGAATGTATATTTAGACAATAGTGCAACCTCATACCCTAAACCACCAAAAGTAGAAGAATCTATTATCAGTGCGATGCGCTCTTATCAAGGAAATGCAGGTAGGACAACAAATACTGATGGACATGAGTTAGAGAGGCAAATATATGACACAAGATTAAAAGTAGCTAATTTTTTTGGCTTTAAATGGATTGACCATGTCATATTTACTAAGAATATCACTGAGAGCATCAACTTATTTTTGAATGGTTATTTGGAACCAAATGATGTGGTTTTATATAGTGGAATCGAACATAATGCAGTTGCAAGACCACTAGAACAGTTAAAAGCAAACCGAAATATAGTCCCAGTAAAGATAAATTGCAACCAACATGGGCAGATTGATTTGGTACAGCTAGAGCATCAACTGTCGAAGCATCCAAAACTTTTGGTGATTAATCACGCTTCAAATGTTTCCGGTGACATACAAGATTTAGCTGCAATTGGGAGCCTTACAAAGCAATATGGGGTACCTCTTTTTGTCGATGCAGCGCAATCGGGTGGTGTCATCGATATTGATATGCAACAACTTAACATAGACGTTTTAGGGTTTACAGGACATAAATCTCTTTTAGGACCACAAGGAATCGGTGGATTACTTATTAGCCCTACACTTGCTAAGTGCACTAAACCACTTTGCTATGGAGGGACTGGAAGTCTATCAGAGGACCTTGAACAACCTGATCTTATGCCAGACAAGTTTGAATCAGGAACATCCAACGTGCTTGGAATCATGGGGTTAAAAGCAGGTCTTGAGTTTCTTGAATCTATTGACCGCCGTGAACATCTAAAGACAGAAAGAAAATACATTCTTAAATTACAAGAATTTCTCTTAGGAAAAGAGGATGTTGTTATCATTGGCAACCCAGATGTCAATTATAGAACACCAGTTATATCATTTTATACCCATCATATTGACATATCAGATTTGGCTTTTAAACTTTCAAAGGATTTTGGTATTGTAAACAGGGTGGGACTTCACTGTGCGCCACTTGCACATGAGACCTATCAAAGTTTTCCATATGGCACTATTCGCTTAAGCACATCATTTTTCACAACAGAAGCAGAGATAGATTACGTTATTGTATCGCTAGAGACTTTGCTATAACGACGATTCAATTGGGAGGGAAAATGGCTGATAGTCAGACACCATCATTATCAATTGACCTAAAAGAAGCATATGACATCATCAATCAGAGTAATCTCGTGATTTTTAAGTGGACACTTTCAGAAGATATACCCACAGATTTTGTATCTGATAGTATCTCTATTTTCGGCTATGAGCCAGTGGACTTTTATACCGGTGAGTTAAAAGATTATTGGGAGTTTGTATATCCAGAAGACCGTGAACGCGTAAAAGCTGAGCTTAATCACGCGAGAGTACATGGTAAATCAAATTATCGTAACCAATACAGAGTCATCTGTAAAAATGGGGAGATAAGATGGGTTGAAGAGTGGGTTCTTCATGAGAGAAGCAAAGATGGTAAATTGATCCATGAAAAGGGCATTGTAAGAGACATTACAGAGAGTGTGATTGTATCTGAAAAACTTAAAGAAAGCGAATCAAGATATAAAGAGTTATTTGAAAATGCATCGGCGTTGATTTTCACTTTTGAAGCAAGTGGCATAATAACATCTTATAATCATTTTTTTGCAGACCTGTTATCTCTGCCATATAATAGAAAAGGATTGATCATTGAAGATTACCTATCTAAAGACACCAAAAACATACTTAATGGGAAAAGTTTTTATGATTACTGCATGGCGCAGATTGAAGCGCGAATTGAAGTCCAGTTTGTGGATGATGAAGGCCGTGAAATCTATGTGGAGCTAAACAATCGAATCATTTTTCACCAGGGTAAGATGGGTGAACTTCAATCTGTTGGAAACGATGTATCGGATAAGAAATTAGCAGAAGCACGAATTCGATATCTAACAGAGCATGATACTTTAACGGGACTAAACAATCGACTCTATTTTGACGAAAAGCTTATTGAACTTGAAAAGAATGATCAAAAAAACGTTGGCATCATTATGGGGGATGTTAACGGTCTCAAAATGGTCAACGATGCTTTTGGTCATAAAACAGGTGACCTTATGCTGGTTGCAATCGCTCAAATACTTAAGGAAATCTTCACATCGCCTACGGATACTATCTCTAGACTAAGTGGTGATGAGTTTGCAATTATTACACATGAGCGTAATATTCCATTTATGATCGATCAAATACAATTGGCATGTCAAAAATTAACTCAGTTTCCCTTTGTCGTTGATATATCGTTAGGCTATTCTATCAGAAAGAAAGTCGCACAAAGTCTTGATAGTGTGTTTAGAGAGGCAGATCATTTGATGTATCGCAACAAATTGAGACGATCCAAAAGAATTAAGCTTGGGATGATTGATGCACTGAAAACCCAACTTGAGGTTAAATCTATCGAAACAGCTCGACATTCACAGCGTATGGGAAAAATCGCACAAATATTTGGAAGCTATATTGAGTTAAATGACGCTGTGCTAGAGGAACTTTTACTAGCTGTATCTGTACATGACATTGGTATGGTATCTGTAGATAAAAGAATCATTGAAAAAAAGGGTAATTTATCAACAGCTGAATATAAAGAAGTTATGAAGCATTCAGAAATTGGGTATCATTTACTTATTGCCACACCATCATTAGCAGGTGTGGGTGAGGATGTTCTATCTCATCATGAAAATTTTGATGGATCAGGGTATCCACAAGGTTTGAAAGCGCAAGAAATTCCATTTGTATCTAGGATAATAGCTATTATAGATGCTTATGAAACACTTACAGGCACTAAGTCTTATAGACAAGCTATTTCTTCAGATGCGGCTTTAGAGGAGCTTCTGAGGTATAAGGGGACTAAGTACGATCCACAGATACTCGATGAGTTTGTTGCATGTATAAAGAATAGTTTTTAATTATAGATGAAGGGAGGACGATATGGATAGAAGGCGCGAGAAGCGGATCAGTAACCTAGGTGTTATAGAATCTTTTAATTTTCATGCTAACAATCAAGAGGTTGTCATCAATTCTCCTTTAGAGATTTCTCTTGTAGATATATCGGTAGGTGGTTTAGGGATAAAGTCTAACATCATGTTAGAAGAAGATACAACTTTAAGCATAGCCATTCAGCATGAAGATGTTAATTTCGTAGTTATAGGGAGAATCGTTTGGTGTAGAAGAGAAGATCAAATATATAACTGTGGTTTAAAGCTAATCTACTTACCAAGTGAACTGAACGAACTATTAGAAGAAGTGGTTGAGCAAGAAAACAAATATATTAACTAATCAATGGAGGCGTTATGAAACGAGAAGAAATCAATGAAAAGTACAAATGGGATCTATCGGATTTATACGAAGACGATGCAGCTTGGGAAAAAGAATTTATTCAAGTTAAAGAGCTAGCCGAGAACTTCAAGGGTCTAAAGGGAACGCTTACTAAAAGTTCTGATGACCTTTTAAATGCTATTCGTCTTCAAGAACAAATTTCCAGAATGTTGATGAATGTTGTTACTTATTCTAGACTTAAGTTAGATGAAAATACTAAAAATGCAACATATCAAGGTTTGGTAGCTCGCTCAGAAAGTCTAATGACTGAGATTGGTGAGATGATGTCTTTTGCTACACCTGAAATCTTAAGTATAGAATTTAGTGAAATGTTAAAACTTTTAAACCATGATGAATTGAAACTATATGAAAAACATTTTGAAAATATGTTTAGAGCCAAACCACACATATTAACCGAAGAAGTGGAGTCTTTATTAGCTCAAACAGAGGAAATGGGTGCTGCGCCAAGCAATACTTATGGTATGCTCCTTAACGCAGATATGACTTTTGAAGATGCTATTGATAGCGAGGGTAAAGCGCATAAACTTACTAATGGAAGTTATGTTCCGATGTTGATGGGCAATGACCGCATTTTAAGAAAAGATGCTTTTAATAAGTACTATAAAGTCTACGAAGCACACAACAATACCATTGCTTCACTGATGCAAGCTGAAGTTAAAAAGAATATTTTCTATAGCAAAGTAAGAAAACATCCATCAGCTAGAGAAGCAGCACTCTTTGAGAACAATATACCTGTATCTGTACCTGATAAATTAATCCAAGCCGTGAATGATAACTTAGAGACATTTTATAAATATATGAAACTAAGAAAACGAGTGCTGGGTGTTGAAGAACTACATTTATACGATATATATACACCTATTATCGCAAATGTTGATTTTGAAATTGAGTATGATGAAGCACGTGAAATGGTAACTGAGGCGCTTGGTGTACTAGGAACTGAATATCAAGATGTTATCAAATCTGCATTTGAAAAAAGCTGGATAGATGTTTTTGAAACAGAAGGTAAGCGAAGTGGTGCATATTCATGGGGAACATATGACTCAAAACCTTATGTACTCTTAAATCACAAAAACAATTTAGATAGTATGTTTACTTTGGCGCATGAACTTGGTCATTCTATGCACAGTTATCTTACTAGAGAAAATCAACCCTATGTTTATGGTAATTATTCTATATTTGTTGCTGAAGTTGCTTCAACAACCAACGAAGCACTACTCAATGATTATTTACTAAAAAACATCAAAGAAGAAGACAAGAAAAAATATATCCTCAATCATTATTTAGAACAGTTTAGAGGAACAATTTTCAGACAGACTATGTTTGCTGAGTTTGAGAGAGATATCCACAAACATGTTGAAACTGGTGGTGCGCTAACTGCTGAGTTTATGAACAATCACTATTTAGAACTTAACAAAAAGTATTTTGGACCTGATGTTGTAATTGATGATGCTATCAAATATGAGTGGTCTAGAATTCCCCACATGTATTACAATTTCTATGTGTATCAGTATGCAACTGGTTTTTCTGCTGCAATATCACTTGCGAGTCAGATTTTAAGTGAAGGTAAACCCGCACTTGATCGATATCTCGGTTTCTTGTCTAGTGGATCAAAGGATTATCCAATTAATATCCTTAGAGAAGCTGGTGCAGACATGGAAACAGAGCATCCAGTTTCCAATGCTTTGAAAGTGTTTAAAACTGTTGTTGACGAACTAGATGCCTTGCTTTAAAATGAATATGCTACGGTAACAGAGTAGGTAAAATGCGTTAAGTGTTAAGGAATGGGAAGTTGACCTTAAACGAAAGATGAAAGTCTGCGATATTTTACCGCGTCCGCTGTTGCATTATTATGTGACCTTGATAGTAATGTAATGGTAGGAATTTACATTTGAAAGGAGCGCATAAGATGCAAGAGAACAAACAAAGAATGCAGAAAAAAAGAACCATAAGTACCTCTGCAATTGTAAAAGCAGCACTTTTAGCAACCATCAGCATAGTTCTCACGAGATTTTTATCTCTGATGTTGGTTTTAGGTGGCTTACCTGCCCTTAGAGTTGGTGTAGGGAGCATTCCGCTTATTATGTCGGGGATGATGTTCGGTCCGGTTGTAGGCGGAATCACAGGTGTTGTCGCAGACATTGTGGGTTACATGATCAACCCAATGGGAGGAACTTATTTCCCAGGGTTTACAGTATCTGCAGCACTATATGGTGTAATAGCCGGTATTTTATTCAAAACGTTCAAAATTCAAAATATGAAGATTAATTTTAACCTTGTCAATGCAGTTGTAATGGCGCTATTTGGTGTTGGACTGTTTGTATTGATGCTTTCATCAGACACCTTGATATTTGAGGGGGGCAAATTTATAATGAACGATACCAGTGCATTGCCTGTGATTGTTCTTATGGTTTTAGTCACTGCACTATTTATTGCGATCCCTTTTGCAATGTCATCAAGGTTTAAAAATAAGATTGGTCAACTTAATTTTGATAAAATTGCTTTTGCAGTTAATATCACATATGTCATCAATGCACTATTGTTAAATACTCTTTGGTTATCAATTATGTTTGATAAAGGGTTTATGGTGTTTTTACCTGGAAGGGTAATTGCAGCAGTAATCACCATTCCACTATATACTTTGATCATCTTTACACTCGGTAAATTTGTCAATTTATTGGAACAATAAAATTCAATTTGTAAAATTACGAATTAGGTGGATTAATCCACCTAATTTTTTTTATAGTATGTTATAATAGTGCATGAATAGAGAGGTTCAGATGACAAAAAAAAGAGTAAATGAAGTGATAAACGAGTTGGAAAAACTCTATCCAGATGCAAAAGCAGAGCTAGATTATACATCTCCTTTTGAACTGTTAATTGCTGTTATTTTAAGTGCGCAGTGTACAGATGTAAGAGTGAATCAAGTGACGAAGATTTTATTTGAAGTCGCTGGCAACGCACATGCACTTGCGAATCTTCCAATTGATAAGATTGAATCAATTATCAAGCCGTGTGGCTTATATATAACAAAAGCAAAGAATATCAAGTTAACAGCTGAAATCCTTGTAGAAAAATATGAAGGAAAAGTTCCAAGTGTTCATGAGCAACTAACGGCTTTACCAGGCGTGGGCAGGAAAACTGCCAATGTAGTTGTGAGCAATGCATTTGGCATACCAGCTATAGCAGTGGATACACATGTGTTTCGAGTGTCTAATAGAATTGGACTTGCAAAAGCTAAGACAGTCGAAGCTACAGAAGAACAGTTGATGAAGTGTATTCCTAAAACGTTATGGACCCTTACACATCATATGTTAATTTTTCACGGTAGGCGGGTTTGTAAGGCGAGATCGCCCATGTGTAGTGAATGTACGATTAATCCATATTGTGATTATTATAAAAAAAGTGCTCAGGAGAAGGATAAAAAATGACAAAAAAATTAAATCCAATGCCCAAAAATCTAATGTTTGCACTTGATATAGGTACAAGAAGTGTGGTAGGTGTACTGTCTAAAAAAGTTGATAAGAAATATGTTGTAGTAGATTATGAGATCATGGAGCATCCCGATCGTGCGATGTTTGATGGGCAAATTCACGATATCGCTAAAGTTACAGATGTGGTAAAAACTGTAGTTGGGAAAGTAGAAGAACGCAACGGGTTTAGGCTGGAACAAGCTGCAATAGCTGCCGCAGGTAGAGCTTTGAAAACAGAGCGTGCAGTCTATGAGCTTGAAATTGATGTTACAAAAGAGATCGATAAGTCTGTCACTGATAGTATAGAGATGCAAGCGATTCAATTGGCGCAGAAAAAGCTCACTGAATCTAATGAATTGCAGTCGAGCTACTATTGTGTCGGTTATAGCGTGATCAATTACTTTTTAGACAATAGCATGATTCTTAACCCTGTTGGGCATAGAGGACAGAAATTAAGTGTGGATATTATTGCTACATTTTTACCGCATATTGTTGTAGATAGTTTGTATTCTGTAATCAATAAAGCAGGACTCGAAGTGATGAATTTGACACTTGAGCCAATTGCTTCTATTAATGTTGCTATTCCACAGAATTTAAGACTTTTAAACCTTGCATTAGTTGATGTAGGTGCAGGTACATCTGATATTGCCATATCAAAAGATGGTTCCGTAATATCATATGGTATGGTTGCGCTTGCAGGAGATGAAATTACAGAGAAAATTGCGCAAACATATTTGTTGGATTTTAACAATGCAGAAAAACTAAAAATAGGCTTATGTAAAAATGGTCCAAATAAGTTTGTAGATGTACTTGGGTTGACACATGAAATGACAACTGACGAAATAATGATGCAATTAGATGATGTAGTTGACAATATTACAAAAGAAGTTGCTGAAAATATTATACAACTCAATAAAAAACCACCAAGTGCAGTTTTCTGTATTGGGGGTGGCGCACAAATCCCAGGCTTTACAAGTGCACTTGCAAAACATCTTAATTTGCCGCTTGAAAGAGTTGTTATTAAAAGTGTCGAAAACTTAGAGATGATTAGTTTTGAGACGACTGCGCTAGTAGGACCAGAGTTTATAACGCCTATGGGGATAGGTGTCACGGCTTTTGAAGAAAGAGATCAAGACTTTATACAAGTTAACGTCAACGAAACAGCGATAAGATTGTTTAATTCAAAACCGTTACAGGTATCAGATGCTTTGATTCTTACAGGGTATAATGCACGTAGTTTGATTTCTGAACGAGGTGAAAGTTACACGATCACCATTGATGATACTCATAGAGAAATAAAAGGTGATTATGGAGAACCTGCGAGGATCTATATCAACGGTGTGCAAGCGCACCTTGACTCTAAGATCAACCATAAGGATCAAATCACTATTATATCAGCTGAAAAAGGCAAGGCACGACGGATGACACTGCGAGAAGCTGTGAAGCTTGATAGTTTTGTAAGTCTAAACGGGGAAAAAATTAAGACAATCGAGTTTGTTAGTGTCAATGGTGTAAACCGAACTGGAGAATATATACTTATTGCCGGTGATGAAATTGTAACTAAGGGAATTAAAACGGTTAGGGAACTTGCTGAAGCAGTTGAGCTTGATCTTACACAATTTGCGATATATTTAGGCGAACAAAAACTAGAACCAACCTATAAAATTCGAACTGGAGATGCTTATACCTATATAAAGGAAGAGGAATCTATCGTAGTAAGTAAAGATAAGTTTAAGAAAGATTCTGATTCAAATAACGGTACTGAATCAAGTGAGGGTGTTGAGGGTGTTGATTCAGTATCATCCCAGAATGAGGCTGATGTGAGTGGACACCTTGATGTCGTAATAAATGGAAGTTCAGTACAGATTCCCAACCATAAAAAAGAGATTGTCTTTGTGGATATTTTCAATCATATCGAATTTGATTTGACTAAACCACAGGGTATTTTGGTATTGAAATTAAACGGTGAAAGAGCCAAATATACTGACTTACTTAAATCAGGTGATATAATTGACGTGTTTTGGAATAATTAATGGAGGCGTAGATGAGCGCGTTGTTTGATAGAAGCTACACTTGTCAGATTTGTGGAAAAGATTTCACATCAAAGCAAGTGAAAACCTCTGCCATCAGAGCAAAGGAAAGAAAAAAAGATTTTCATACAATATTCAATGGAGAAAACCCTACATTTTATGGGGTAATTTGTTGTCCAAATTGTGGATATACAAAATTTGAAAATGATTTTAAACAAGAGATCACTGCCAAATGTCGTGATACAGTTAAAAATACCATTACAAAAAGCTGGAAAGTTCAAGATTTTACGAAAGAGAGAGACATTAACGCTGCAATTAAAGTGCATCTCATTGCATTAGTCAATTATAATGTTTTAAAAGAAAAGCAAGCGATTATTGGTAAGCTACTTCTAAGACTTGCATGGTTCTATGAAGAAGCTGGTAATACTTCGGAAAATATGAAATATGTGAAACTTGCGTTAGATGCTTTTATCAAAAGTTTTGAACTTGAAAAGCAAGAAGATGCTGAAGAGAAAGAACTTGAAATTATCTATTTAATAGGGGAACTCAATAGGCAACTCGGCAACTACAAAGAAGCTATTAGATGGTACGATATGGTTGTTAAACATGAGTTTGCTTATAAAAACAGATTGATCAAGGGATATGCTAAAGAACAATGGGCGCTTGCAGCAGAAGAGTACAGTTTATCTAAAAAAAATGAACCTGCGACTATATTGACCACAAATTATTGAAGATTAGGAGTTTTTAATGGAAATCTATTTAATTCGACATGGAGAAACAACCGCAAATGTAGAAAAAAGATTTGCAGGTGTACTTGATGTCCCATTAACAGAAAAGGGAATTGGACAGGCTGTTTTAGCGGGAGAAAAATTGAAAGATGTTCAATTTGACGCTTTTTATTGTTCTAACTTATACAGAGCGCATGAAACGGCTAAAATAATTGGCAAACATCAAGCTATAGTTCCATCACCACTAGAATCACTTCAAGAGATGAATTTCGGCATTTGGGAAGGTAAAAAAATGGAAGAAATACAATCTGAAAGTGGGGAATTGTTAAATCAATGGTTTGCCGAATTTGAAAATTTTAAGGTCCCTGAGGGCGAAAGTGTTAAAGAAATGTTTGAAAGGGTTACAAATGCGTATAAAAAAATCATAGAACCTTTTTCTTTAGACTCTGATGTAAAAATAGCAATTGTTGCACATGGCGGTGTTATTCAATCACTGCTTAGTTTCCTTTGTTTTGGAGATAATACTGGATATTGGAAGTTCAGAATTGAGAACTGTGGTATCAACAGACTAGAATATGTAATGGGATATCCAGTCGTAAGAGGCATTAATCAATAACAGTTGTTTTTCATCCAAACCAAAAGCAAAAAAAGTATCATGAATTCTGTAAAATGTGTTATCATAGGGGTATAAATTATTTTGGTAAGGAGGGAAAACCGGTGAAAGTAGAATATATCAATGCATTTATTAAAGCATCAACTGAAGTATTGAATAATTTTGTGACTGATAAATTTAGTGTTGGCAAACCATACGTTCGAAGTAATCCGTTTCCGACGAGGGAACTAGTAATTATATTAGGAATAACTGGCGATATTAAAGGTCAAGCAGTATTTAGTCTTTCTGAAGAGATGGCAAAAGCAGTAGCTTCTGGAATGATGATGGGAATGCCTGTCAATGAAATTGATGAAATGGCAAAAAGTGCACTTTCTGAACTTGGCAATATGATCATGGGCAACTCTGCTACTTTATTGTTTAACTTAGGCGCAAAAATTGACATAACACCACCATCTCTTGTTAAAGGGACTGCAATAGAAATTTCTTCTGCTGGTATGGAAACCCTTTGTGTACCATTGGTGTCTGCACTTGGAGAAATAGAGTTTGATATCGGCATAAAAAAATAACGGAGAATATAATGATTAATATAGTATTGTATCAACCTGAAATTCCGCCAAATACAGGGAATATTGCAAGAAGCTGTGCAATAACAGGTACCAAGTTGCATCTGATAAAACCTCTTGGATTTTCACTGGATGATAAACATCTTAAGCGTGCCGGACTCGATTATTGGGAGTACCTTGATCTCGAAATTCATGAAGACGAACATGCTTTTTTTTCAAAGTATGGAGATGAGAAATTGTATTTTGCAACTACAAAAGCTACGAAATACTATGATGAGACCCATTTTGATGAAAATGCTTTTATTATCTTTGGAAGAGAAACTTCAGGATTACCCGCATATATTCATGAAAATTATAAGGAATCGCGTTTTAAGATTCCTATGAGAAAAAATGAGCACTTAAGAAGTTTGAATTTGTCTAATTCAGTCGCAATTATTTTATATGAAGCTTTAAGACAAAATGATTTTTTTGATTTAAAATAGTGTAAAACTAAACACTGCACCGAAGTCGATGTAGTGTTTTTTTTGCGAATTAAATCGCATATAGATAGAATAGAGAGATCAATAAAGAAAATAAAAGCATGTTAAGGAGAGTAATATGAGTTTTTCAACAGATGCAATTTTGGCGATTGTTATGCCATTATTAGGTGGTCTGGGTTTGTTTCTCTACGGTATGACCGTTATGAGCGAAGGTCTAGAGAAATCAGCAGGTAATAAGCTGGAAAAGATCATTGAGAAATTATCTGGGAATGTTTTCAAAGGTGTATTGATGGGCGCCTTGGTCACTGTTATTGTTCAGAGTTCTTCAGCAACGACTGTTATGGTTGTTGGTTTTGTTAATGCGGGTATCATGAACTTGACACAAGCGATTGGTGTTATCATGGGAGCCAATATAGGTACCACTATAACAGCTCAACTCGTCTCGATAGATTTAACGATGCTTGCGCCAATTGCAATAGCGGTAGGTGTCGGTATCAAATTGTTTTCAAAGAAGAATAAACGTATTATTCTAGGTGAGATTATCTTGGGATTTGGTATCCTCTTTCTAGGAATGGAACTTATGAAAGATGCACTTAAGCCACTTCGTGAATACGAGGGATTTGTAACGATGATTCAATCTATCGGTGCAGGTACATTATGGGGTGCATTTAAAGGTTTCTTACTGGGTCTTATGGTAACTGCTGTTGTACAAAGTTCATCTGCAACTACTGGTATAATGGTTGCACTTGCAAGTACTGGAGCACTGCCAATTGAGGCGGCTTTCCCTATGCTATTAGGTACAAATGTTGGAACGTGTGTTACAGCTTTATTGTCATCAATAAGTGCTAATAGAACAGCAAAACGAGCAGCAGTGATGCATTTATTGTTCAATTTACTTGGAACATTGATATTCTTTGCATTCTTCTCTAAACTTACAATTAATATCGTAACGTCAATGGGTGATGATCCTGCAAGACAACTGGCTAATGCACATACATTTTTTAATGTGTTAAATACATTGATCTTATTGCCATTTGCAGGGTTACTTGTTAAGAGTGTAAATATGCTTATTCCTATTACACAAGAGGAAAAAGAAGCAACTACTTTTGGAGTAAAATACCTTGATGAGAGAATTCTTGAAACCCCTACAATAGCACTTGGACAAGTGGTAAAAGAAGTGCTTCATATGGGTAACTTGGCAAAGATGTCGCTGGATAGTGCTATTGGTGCTCTTAAAAACAATGACCAAAAGGGCATAGACAGGACATTTAAAATTGAAAAAACAATCAATGTATTAGAACGGGAAATCAGTGAATATCTAATTAAACTTTCTAATACAGCAATTGATAATGATGATCGTAAGATACTAGATGGCTTATTTAGTACGATTAATGATATTGAGAGAGTTGGAGATCATGCAGATAATATTGCTGAACTTGCGCTTTACAAGATAGATAATAATGTACATTTTTCAGATAAAGCAGTACTAGAACTAGACGATATGGTTTCTAAGGTCTTTGAAGCTTATGAGTTGTCACTTGAAGCTATGAAAGAAGAAAATCGATATAAAGCACAAAAGGTGATTGAAATTGAAGGTGTCGTTGATGAGATGGAAAAAACACTTCGTAAAAAACACATTTCAAGGCTCAATGAGGGAAGATGTGAAACGAGCTCGGGGATTATATTCTTAGACATGCTGAGTAACCTTGAGAGAATTTCGGATCATTCATCAAATATAGCATTGGCTGTACTTGACGTATCAGAACATTAGGAGGAATTTATGGAGAAGATTTATGATGTAATCATCATTGGATCGGGTCCAGCTGGTTTATCTGCTGGTCTTTATGCAGCAAGAGCAAAAATGTCAACTTTGATTTTAGAAAAAGATAAAACCGGTGGTCAGATATCGGGAACTGAGGAAGTTGCAAATTATCCAGGTTCGATTAAAGATGCCACAGGTCCTTCTTTAGTTGCACGTATGGTTGAGCAGGCAGAAGAATTCGGTGCTGAGAGAATGAGAGCAGAAGTGACTGAGCTTAAGCTCGATGGTACTATAAAAACCATTGTTACAAATAAAGGCGACTTAAAAGCCAAGTCAGTGATCCTTGCAATGGGCGCAAGACCGAGACTTTTAAAAGTGCCAGGTGAAAAAGAACTTACAGGTAAAGGTGTATCATATTGCGCTACATGTGATGCTGAGTTTTTCACTGATTTAGAGGTTTTTGTATTTGGTGGTGGCGATACAGCGCTTGAGGAAGCGATGTTTATTACGAAGTTTGCAAAAAAAGTTACCATTGTTCATAGACGTGATGCGTTTAGAGCGGCTAAATCAATTGTTGAAAAGGCAACTAAAAACCCTAAAATAGAATTTATTTATAATTCAGGTGCCAAAAGAATTGTTGGTGAAGGTATGGTGCAAGGTGTTGAACTTGAAAATTATCTAACAGGTGAAACAAAAGAGATCATGGCTGATCCGAATGACGGTTTGATGGGGATCTTCGTTTTTGTGGGATATATTCCAGAAACAGGACTTGTCAGAGACCTCGTAAAGCTAGACCAGTCTGGATATATTATCACCGATGCTCAAATGCTTACTGAAATTCCTGGTGTTTTTGCAGCGGGTGATATAAGAGTAAAATCGCTTAGACAAGTTGTGACAGCAACAGCTGATGGTGCAATTGCAGCCGTTCAAGCTGAAAAATATGTAGACGCATTAGCGGATTAGGAGGAAGAAATGTTAATATTGGACAAGGAAAACTTTGAAGCTGAGGTTCTTAAATCATCTGGACTCGTATTGGTAGATTTCTGGGGTGAAGGTTGTGAACCATGCAAAGCACTTATGCCCGAGTTTGAATCACTAGCAGATGACTATGAAGGTCAAGTCACTTTTGGTAAACTTAATACATCTCAAGAAAGAAGACTTTCAATTAGTCAACGTGTCTTAGGCCTACCTACTGTTGTACTATATAAAGATGGTGTAAGAATGGGTGAATGTACAAAAGATACAGCCAATGTGACTGGAATAAAAGCGTTAATTAGTCAATATTTATAAATGTTGATTTATATTTTTTAAATATAAGTCATATAGTTAAATTTATATATACTCAACAATACAAATGACTAGTGCTTGAATATTCAGACACGCTTGTTATACTTTTTGTAAACTTGCTACATAAGTGTTGCAAGTTTATGACAGATTGATTCGATAAATTGGTGTTTTATTAACATAGTAATTTCGTTAAAGTTTCGTGAAAATTTCGAGAAAAAATTATTAATTAACTATATACAAAAGCGATTAGCCTTGTATTTGTAAAAGACTCAATTTTTGAGTATTTTTAAATTGCTTCAATACGAATTATTGTTGTAATTTGAAGTGGATAACGATATAATTATTTCGAAGACGCAAGTCGAATGAATTTATTAGTGGAGGTTTTACAATGAAAAAAGTATTATTGATTGTACTATCACTCATTCTTGTATTGAGTATGGTAGGTTGTGGTGCGAAAGCTGATGATGGTACTTATGAAATCGCTTTGATCACAGACAAAGGAAATATTGATGACAAATCATTTAACCAAGGCGCATGGGAAGGCGTAAAAGCATATGCTGAAGAAAACAAAATTTCTCATACGTACATCAAACCAGAAGAAGCTTCAGATGCTGGCTACTTAGCTGCAATTGATTTAGCTGTAACTGGTGGCGCTAAAATCGTAGTAACTCCTGGATTCTTATTTGAGGTTCCAATCTACGAAGCACAAACAAAATACCCAGATGTAAAATTCATCTTACTAGATGGTACACCTCATACTGCTGATTACTCTACTTTTGAAACTAAAGGTAATGTAGCAAGCGTACTTTATGCTGAAGAGCAATCAGGCTACCTTGCTGGTTATGCAGCAGTAACTGATGGTATGAAAAACTTAGGTTTCATGGGTGGTATGGCTGTTCCTGCTGTTCAAGCTTTTGGTTACGGATTCCTTCAAGGTGCTGAAGCTGCTGCTGCAGATTTAGGTTATGCTGATGGAGAAGTAAAAGTAACTTACCACTACACTGGAAACTTTGAAGAAAATGATACTAACAAAGCAACTGCTAGAACTATGTACCAAGAAGGCGTAGAAGTAATCTTCGCTTGTGGTGGTTCTGTTGGTAAATCAGTTATGTCTGCTGCAAGTGAGTCAGGCACAAAAGTTATCGGCGTTGACGTTGACCAAAGATATGATAGCGAAACAGTTATCACTTCTGCAACAAAAGGTCTTGCTGCATCAGTTATTAGCGTTTTAGATTCTATCTACAATGATGGATGGGCTAACTATGCAGGTAAAACTTCAGTATTCAACGCTTCAAATGATGGTGTTGGTCTTCCAACTGCTGTAATCGGCGACGATAAAGCAGATGCGTTTGACAGATTTACTACATTTGATAAAGCAGCTTATGATGCGATCTTCGCTAAATTAGCAGATGGTAGCGTTCAACCACTTAGAACAATCACAGTTGCTGATGCTAGTGGTGTTGCTACTGCTGAAGAATTAACTTCAGCTTTAAATCTTGTTAAAGTTTCTGTAACTACAAGATAGTTATATTTTTAAGTACCTAGCATAAAGCTTTAAGCCTTATGGTTTGTATAAGTAATTGATGGGGGGGGCTTATGTTTCCCCCATTTTTTTTATTAAGCCACAATTTCGCTTGTGGCAAAATCTGAGGGTTCGATGTCCGAAGTTTCTTATTACCGGAGTTAACGTCAAAATAATATTGTTAAATTTCAACATATACAAATGACGTAAGTTTGTTTATTATTGACAATGTAACATCGGTTGTGAGAATTCTATTAGAAAAGAAGAGGTCAAAGTGGAAAATTATATTGTTGAAATGCTAAATATAACTAAAGAGTTCCCTGGTATTATTGCAAACGACAATATTACCTTGAATCTGAAAAAAGGTGAAGTGCATGCGCTGCTAGGCGAAAATGGTGCAGGTAAATCAACGCTCATGAGTGTGCTCTTTGGACTGTACCAAGCTGAGAAAGGTGAAATTAGAAAAAATGGAGAAGTGGTAAAAATCAACAATCCTAATGATGCTAATACGCTTGGAATCGGTATGGTACATCAACACTTTAAATTAGTAGAGATCTTTACTGCTCTCGAAAATATTATTCTGGGTGTTGAACCTAATAAAATGGGCTTTATCCAAAAAAGCGAAGCCAGAGAAAAGGTAGTAGAACTCAGTGAGAAATATGGACTTTCGATTAATCCTGATGCATTGATTGAAGACATCTCTGTAGGAATGCAACAAAGAGTTGAGATACTTAAGATGCTCTATAGAGAAAATGAAATCCTTATCTTTGATGAGCCGACAGCTGTTTTAACACCACAGGAAATCAAGGAACTTCTGAAAATCATGAGAGGATTTGCAGAAGAAGGAAAATCTATTTTGTTTATAACTCACAAACTGAACGAAATTATGGACGTGGCAGATCGTTGTACGGTATTAAGAAAAGGTAAATATATAGGGACTGTTAACGTTAAAGATACTAATAAAGAAGAACTATCCAAAATGATGGTTGGACGTGATATTAGTTTCAGCGTTGATAAAAAACCTATGAAAGAAGGCGAAGTAGTACTTTCGGTTAGAAATGTTACTGTGCCATCTAAACTTCACAAAAACAACGCAGTAAAAAATGTATCTTTTGATGTTAAAGCAGGTGAGATTGTTTGTCTTGCAGGGATTGATGGCAATGGACAAACCGAGTTTGTATCTGCTTTAACTGGTCTAGAAAAAATGAGTGAAGGTTCAATTGTTTTATGCGGTAAAGATATTACAAAATCTTCTATTCGTGAAAGATCAGTAGCGGGTATGAGCCATATCCCAGAAGATAGACATAAACATGGTCTTGTTCTTGAATATTCACTAGAAGAAAATTTAGTGTTACAGCGTTATTGGGAACCAGCTTTTCAAAATAAAGGTTTTATTAAATTTGATGAAGTCAGAAAGTATGCTGAAGGTTTAATCAAACGATTTGATGTAAGAAGTGGACAGGGCCCAGTAACTGTTGTAAGAAGTATGTCAGGCGGTAATCAACAAAAAGCGATCATAGCGCGTGAGATTGATAAAAAACATGAGATTCTCGTTGCAGTTCAACCAACAAGGGGACTAGATGTTGGCGCTATAGAATATATCCACAAACAACTTGTTGAAAGACGTGATGCTGGTAAAGGTGTACTTTTAGTTTCACTTGAGCTTGATGAAGTAATGAATGTAAGTGATCGTATCCTAGTAATGTATGAAGGAGAGATCGTAGGAGAGCTTGATCCAAAGACCACGACTGTTCAAGAATTAGGACTTTATATGTCTGGTGCAAAACGTAACACAGTAAAGGAGACTAACCATGCAGGATAATAACAAATCACCTCAAAAAAAGGGATTTGATTTGAAAGCGATTACTAAAACTAAGGGATTCTCAGCATTTACAGCTGCACTTTTAGCAATTGTTCTCGGTCTAATTTTCGGCTTTATAGTTATGATCTTTGCAAATCCTGATAGAGCAATGGCTGGATTCAGATATGTAATTTTTGGTGGACTTGGACGCTTTGGAGATGTGCTTTATTTTGCAACTCCAATTATGATGACAGGTTTAGCAGTTGGATTTGCATTTAAGATGGGTTTATTCAACATTGGTGCCTCTGGTCAATATACAATGGGTATGTTTTTCGCGATGTATGTTGGCTTTATGTGGGATTTGCCTACAGGACTACATTGGGTAGTCGCAATCTTTGCAGGAATGATAGGTGGTATGCTTTGGGGCTTTATTCCTGGAATTTTTAAAGCTGCGCTTAATGTAAATGAAGTTATCACGTCAATTATGTTTAACTATATCGGTATGTACTTTGTTGATATGTGGGTACAAAGCAATGCAACAATGTACATCGCAAGTAAATCATGTACAAATTATTTGCCATCAAGCGTTCAAATTCCTTCGCTTGGTATCGCAGGATCAAATGTAAACTTTGGTATTATTTTTGCAATCATCACAGCTATTATACTTTTTATTGTCTTGCAAAAAACAACATTTGGTTATGAACTTAAAGCGACAGGCTATAATAAATATGCGAGTGATTATGCTGGAATGAAAGGAAAAAGAAATATTGTAGTTACAATGATGATTGCAGGAGGACTAGCTGGTCTAGGTGGTGCATTTGCTATTTTAGCACCTTCGGCAATTGCAGGTAGTAGTATGACATATGAACCAATAAATATTATCGCAGCAAATGGTTTTAACGGTATTGCAGTTGCTTTGCTTGGCAGTTCAAATCCGTTAGGTATCATATTCTCTGCAACGTTCATCTCTCATATTCAGCGTGGTGGTACACTTGCAAACCTCGTTGGATTTAAACCTGAGATTATTGATGTTGTAATCGCTGTAATTATTTATTTCTCTGCTTTTGCGATGATTATGAATTCTACTTTAGCTAAGTTTATCAAAACGCGTTTTGGTAAAAAAGGCACAGTATTACCAAATGCAAACAGTGAAACTAAGGAGGCGAAATAATGGATACAGTATTTTATTTAATTCAAAATATGCTTCCTGTAGCTGTTCCTCTGTTATTAGTAGCACTTGGAGGTATGTTTAGTGAAAGAAGTGGTGTCATCAATATTGCTCTAGAAGGAATCATGCTCTTTGGCGCGTTCTTTGGTGCACTCTTTGTGTATAGTATCCAATCTAGCGGTATTAATCCACAGGTGATTTTGCTACTTGGGATGGTTGTTGCTGCTGTTGCAGGATTTGTATACTCATTGTTATTGTCATTTGCATCGGTCACTATGAAAGCGGATCAAACAATTACAGGAACTTCACTTAATATGATGATTCCAGCAGCTGTATTGCTTTTTTCAAAGATGTTTTTTAACAGTGATGGGATCACTACTAATGTTGGATTTTTCATTCGCAAAATTCCTGTTTTAGGTGATATACCTGTTTTGGGACAACTGTTTTTCCAAAAGACTTATTTAACTGTAATCATAGGATTTATCTTGTTGATCATAACTGTGATTATATTTTATAAAACTAAATTTGGTTTGAGATTAAGAGCTTGTGGAGAGCATCCTCAAGCAGCTGACTCAGTGGGAATTAACGTTTACTTCATGAGATATGCAGGCGTTAGTTTATCTGGAATCTTAGGTGGTATAGGTGGTTTCTTCTATTCGGTTGGTATATTAGATGGTAATATCAGTGGTCATACTGGTGTGGCTGGTTTCGGTTTCTTGGCACTTGCAGTAATGATCTTCGGACAATGGAAACCAATGAAAATTTTGTTTGCTGCATTGTTCTTCGCATTTTTGAGAACACTTGCATACTCAATTGCCCTAATTCCATTCCTAAATGATTTGGGCATAAATCAGACTTACTATAAGATGTTACCTTACGTTGCAACGATGGTTGTTCTTGCCTTTACATCTAAGAAATCAAGAGCACCTAAAGCAGAGGGTATTCCTTACGATAAAGCAAAAAGATAATCTAGAAAACAAGTTAGTTTAAGCTGATGCCATTACTAAAAATTGCATCAGCTTTTTTTCTCGGATATGCAACTAATCCCTTTAAATACTATCAATTTAGACGACAATTTGGTATAATTATAACGTTATTATGTTTTGTTGTTCTTATATAATTTTATGAGCAACGCGCTTATTCCCAGTAGACTTAAAAGATTAGGATGTGATGGTATCAGTTATGAAGATGAACTTTAATTTAAACTTAATTCAAACTCAGAAACTGATTATGACTCCTGAGTTGAAACAAGCGATAGAAATTCTTCAATTTAATGCAATTGAACTGAACGAGTTCATCAATGAAGAACTACTTAATAATCCAATACTTGAAAAACTAGCGACAGATATCGATGAGGAACCTATATCTGAGAAGGTAGAACAAGAATTTGAATACGATCTTGATAAAGGTGATAAACCTGAGATTGATTGGGAAGACATGGTCAACTACTTTGATGAGTCAAGACCAATCAGTGGTTCTACTTATACTGCTGATTCTGATATAAATTACGATAATTTTGTTGCTGACGAAGAAAATTTAAAAGATTATCTATTGATGCAGCTTAAATTTTCAAAACTTGAAGATGAAGTGGTGAAGATCGGTGAATATGTGATAGAAAACATCGATGACAACGGCTATTTAGAGATGAAAAACGAAGAAGCGATGATGCTTTTTAATCGTACACATGATGATATAGAACAAATTGTTAGGTTGATTCAAACTTTTGATCCTGCTGGTGTTGGCGCTAGAGATATTAAAGAGTGTTTGCTGATTCAACTTTACCAACAAGGTTTTGAAGAAAGTTTAGAAGAAACATTAGTAAAAGAACACTTGGTAGAACTTGGAGAAAAAAAATTCGCGATTATTGCAAAAAAACTAGGTGAAAGCGCTGAGCGCATTCAAATGGCTTACGATTATATCAAAACACTTGAACCTAAACCAGGCAGATCGTTTAGTTCTATGCGAGATGTAAGGTATGTGATTCCTGATGTTTATGTAGAAAAAGTAAAAGATGAGTATGTGGTGACTGTAAATGAAAGTGCATCTCCACGCCTTCAAATAAATGGTTTTTATAAAAAGATGCTGAGTCAATTTTCAAGAGATTCACTTACGAATGAGTACTTATCGAAAAACTTACAATCCGCACTTAGAATTATCAAAAGCATAGAACAGAGACGAAATACGATCTATCGCGTTTGTACGGCGATTGTAGAATATCAGTATGATTTCTTTGAAAAGGGTCTTTTATATCTAAAACCGCTTAACTTAAAGGATATAGCTGATGAAATTGAAGTGCACGAATCCACTGTATCACGTGCTGTTAACGGGAAGTATATGCAGTGTCCTAACGGCCTTTTCGAAATTAAGTACTTTTTCCAAAGTGGTGTTAAGGGTGCAAGTGGAGAAGGTGTGTCTTCTGAGAGTGTCAAACTTGTTATGAAAGATATGATTGATAAAGAAGATACCAAAAAACCATTAAGCGATCAGTTTTTAGCAGATGAACTTGTAAAAGCAGGAATTAACATTTCAAGAAGAACGGTTGCCAAGTATCGAGATGAACTCAATATACCGCCTTCTTCAAAACGAAAACGATTTTAAATTATGATGACTTATGCTACCTTATTTTGAGGTTGGTATAAGTCATTTTTGGTATTAGAACTCATATTTTATTTGTCAAATTAATAACAATCAAAATAATAACAATCTAGATTTTGCAATAAAGTTAAGGTTTGTTAAGTACAAGGGACGTTTTTGGACCAAGCGGGACAAAAAAATAATATTTTTATCAAAAACACCTTGTAATTCATTTAGTGAGTGGTATAATAAATTTGTAAGTGGGTATTTTTTTTAATCCAAATGGGACAAAAAAATAAGTACTGGCTAAAAAACATCCCGAATAGATGGTGAGATATGGAAACTAAAAGAAATACAGACCAAGACAATTTAATATTTGTTCTTAAGTATGCGTTTCCAGAGATGGAAGAACTGTTACCATTAAGGTTTAATTTACTTAATAGCATCAAGTTCAATCAACCAGTCGGTAGAAGGATGCTCTCAGGAACTATGGGTTACACTGAGCGCGTCGTAAGACGTGAATGTGATATTCTGAAGGAAAACAATCTAATTGATTATTTTCCAGATGGTATGCGATTGACACAAAAAGGACTTGAAGTACTTGATGCACTTACAAGTGTGTTCTATAAAATCAATGGAATCAATGTACTTGAAAAGGAACTGGCTGAAAAACTTGCAATTAAGAAAGTGATTGTAGGCTCAGTTGGGATTCAAGATGAACAAGTATCTCTTAACGAAATTGGTTACGAAGCAGCGAAGTATTTGAGTACGTTAATCGAAGAAAAAATGATTATTGGATTAACTGGAGGTTCTTCGATAGAAAAAGTAATTAATGGGTATAAGAGTGATTGGGTGCATTTTGAGAATCAAGATATCATGGTTGTACCTGCAAGAGGTGGACTTGGTAACAAGAATGAGTATCAAGCCAACACTTTAGCGGAGCGACTCGCAAACAAACTCGGTGCAAAATATCAAATGCTATATACACAAGACAATCTTTCTCAAGCTTCTATAGAAGAACTTAAGAATGAGCCTAATATCAAACGAATTTTAGAAAACATTACTAAATTAGATGTTCTCTTGTTTGGAATAGGGCAGGCAAGTGTTATGGCAAATCGTAGAGTGCTCGAGCAAGAAGAAATTGATAATATCCTTGGAAAAGGAGCGGTAGCAGAGTCATTTGGCTATTACTTTAACAAGGATGGCGAAATCGTTCACGAAATCAGTACCATTGGTATTGATTTAGATATATTCAAAAAACTAAAGCATGTTATTGCTGTAGCGGGAGGCGTTGAAAAAACTGAGGCTATTATAGCGATCAGCAAACTCAATCCCAATCTGGTTTTAGTTACAGACGAGCTAACAGCTAAAAAAATCCAAGAGGTTTTATAAATTTTAAGGAGGAATTAAGAGATGAAAAGAATCGCAATTAATGGTTTTGGTAGAATTGGTAGACTTGTATTTAACGCTATGGCTGAGCAAGGTTTACTAGGAACAGAGTTTGACGTAGTAGCAGTAGTAGATATGGCAACTGATGCTGATTATTTTGCATATCAGTTAAAATATGATTCTACACAAGGTAAATTCCAAGGTGAAATTACAACTAAAAAAAGCAGCCCAGAAGTTGCTGAAGAAGATATCTTAGTTGTTAACGGTAGAGAAACAAAATGTATCCAAGCGGTAAGAAATCTTGCTGATCTTCCATGGAAAGAATTAGGCGTTGAATATGTAATCGAAGCAACTGGTCTTTTCACAGATTCAGAAGCAGCAAAAGGTCACTTAGCTGCTGGTGCTAAAAAAGTTATCATTTCTGCTCCTGGTAAAGGCGATGTAAAAACTATCGTTATGGGCGTTAATGAGCATGAATATGTAGCTGAAGAGCACAATGTTGTTTCTAATGCTTCTTGTACTACTAACTGTCTTGCACCACTTGTACACGTACTTCTTAAAGAAGGTATCGGCGTAGAAACTGGTCTTATGACTACTATCCACTCTTATACTGCAACTCAAAAAACTGTTGATGGTCCTTCTAAGAAAGACTGGAGAGGCGGAAGAGCTGCTGCAATTAATATTATTCCATCTTCAACTGGCGCTGCTAAAGCGGTAGGCGAAGTTTTACCAGAAACAAAAGGTAAATTAACTGGTATGTCTTTCCGTGTACCTACTCCTACAGTTTCTGTAGTTGACCTTACTTTTACAGCTGCAAGAGATACTTCAATCGAAGAAATCGATGCATTGCTTAAAAAAGCTTCTGAAACTTATTTAAAAGGTATCTTAGGATATGCTAACGAAGAACTTGTTTCAAGTGACTTTATCCATGATAATAGATCTTCTATCTATGATTCACTTGCTTCAGTACAAAACAACCTTAAAGGCGAGAAGAGATTCTTCAAACTTGTATCTTGGTATGACAATGAGTGGGGCTACTCAAACAGAGTTGTTGACTTATTGAAATTCATGTCTAGCAAATAAGTAATATTTTCGGACTATGTCTGATCGTGGACCCTGACCTAGTCAGGGTTCACTTCATGTATGATTGGAGGCCTATCATGTTTAACAAGAAAACAATTGAAGATATCAAGGTAAAAGGCAAACGCGTTTTAGTTCGCGTGGATTTTAATGTTCCTTTAAAAGACAGTGTTATTACAGATGAAAATAGAATTATGGGTGCTTTACCTACTATAAAATACTTAGTAGAAAATGGTGCGAAAGTTATTCTTTGTTCACACCTTGGTAAACCTAAAGCAGATAACTTAGAAAAATATACCTTAGCACCTGTTGCAAAAAGACTTTCAGAAATTCTTGGACAAGAAGTAGCATTTCCAGCCGAAGTAGAAGTAGTAGGCGACAAAGCAAGAGCTGCTGTTGCTGCTATGAAAGATGGTGACGTTATACTTCTTGAAAATACGAGATATAGAGCAGAAGAAACTAAAAATGGCGAAGCATTTTCTAAAGATTTAGCATCTTTAGCAGACATCTTTGTCAACGATGCATTTGGTACTGCTCATAGAGCGCACTCATCGACGGTAGGTGTGACTGAGTTTGTAGAAACATCAGTTTGCGGCTATCTTATCCAAAAGGAGTTAAAGTTCCTTGGTGAAGCTGTTGAGAGCCCTGAAAGACCTTTCTGTGCAATCTTAGGTGGTGCAAAGGTTTCTGATAAAATTAAAGTCATTGAAAACCTTCTTACAAAAGTAGATTCACTGATCATCGGTGGCGGTATGGCTTATACTTTCTTGAAAGCACAAGGCTATACAATTGGAACATCACTTGTTGAAGAAGATAAATTAGAATATGCACTTCAAATGATTGAAAGTGCAAAAGCAAAAGGCGTTTCACTTTTACTTCCTGTTGATCATGTTGTTGCAGATGCGTTTAGCAATGATGTGGAAGTAGTTGTAACAGAAGGAATTGATATTCCAGAGGGTTATATGGGTCTTGATATTGGTCCTAAAACAGCGGAAGTATATGCAGATGTCGCTTCAAAATCAAAAACAATCATTTGGAATGGTCCAATGGGCGTATTTGAATTTTCAAACTTTGCAGCTGGAACAGTTGCAGTAGCAAAAGCGCTTGCTGATTCATCAGCTACTACAATCATCGGTGGTGGTGATAGTGCAGCTGCTGTTAACATCTTAGGTTTTGGCGATCAAATGACGCATATTTCTACTGGCGGTGGTGCTTCTTTAGAATTCTTAGAAGGCATTGCATTACCAGGGATTGAAGCTCTTAACGATAAGTAGGAGGAAATTATGAGAAAACCAATAATCGCAGGTAACTGGAAAATGCACAAAACAGTTGCTGAAGGCGTAGCATTTATAAATGCAGTAAAAAATGAAGTTGAAGGAACTGATGTAGAAGCATTAATCTGTGCACCATATACATTACTTCCTAGCTTAGTTGAAGCAGCAAAAGGAACATCTGTAAAGATCGGTGCTCAAAATATGCATTTTGAAGACAAAGGTGCTTTTACAGGCGAAGTAAGTGCTGATATGCTTCTTGATATCGGTGTGACACATGTCATCATTGGTCACTCTGAAAGACGTCAGTATTTTGGAGAAACTAACGAAACAGTTAACAAAAAAGCACACAAAGCATTACAAAAAGGACTTACGCCAATCGTTTGCTGTGGTGAAACACTAGAGCAACGCGAAGCTGGAGAAACAAAGTCTCATTGTAAAGTTCAAATAGAAGAAGCGTTTACTGGCATTGCTGCAGCTGATGCACCTAAAGTTGTTATTGCTTATGAACCAATCTGGGCAATTGGAACTGGTAAAACTGCAAGTAGTCAAGATGCAAATGATGTAATTGCATTTATCAGAGAAGTTCTTGTAGGACTTTATGGTGATGCAGTATCAGAAGAAGTTAGAATTCAATACGGCGGAAGTGTTAAACCTGCAAATGTAGAAGAAATCATGAACGAGTCTGATATCGATGGCGCATTGGTTGGCGGCGCAAGCTTAGAGCCAAGTGATTTTTTACAATTGGTTAACTTTTAAGGAGATTTACATGAAAAAACCAACAGCGTTGATCATAATGGACGGTTGGGGCCAAAGCAGCAGTACCGTAGGTAACGCTGTTGAGTTAGCTCAAACACCGGTTTATGATAACTTACTCAAAAAATATCCACATACATTAATTGCTGCTAGTGGCTTAGATGTCGGTTTACCAGAGGGACAAATGGGTAACTCTGAAGTAGGACATCTTAACATAGGTGCTGGTCGCGTTATATATCAGGAACTTACTAGAATTACTAAGTCCATAAAAGATGGAGACTTCTTTGAAAACCCTGAACTCATTGGTGCAATGAAGCATGCAAAAGATCATGGTACAAAACTTCATACTTGGGGACTACTATCTGATGGTGGTGTTCATAGTCATATCGAACATCTTAAAGCGCTTATTAAGATGGCGAAAGACCAAGGTCTTGATAATATCTACGTTCATGGTTTTATGGATGGTCGTGATACATCACCAACTAGCGGTATGAGTTATGTAAAAGAACTTGAAGCGTATATGAGTGAAATTGAATTTGGTGAGATTGCTACGATTTCTGGTCGTTACTATTCTATGGATAGAGACAAGAGATGGGAAAGAATTGAAAAGTCATACAACATGCTTGTAAACGGTGTTGGTGAAACTTCTGATTCTGCAGTTGCAGTTTTCGAAAAATCATATGAGCAAGGTGTAACTGATGAATTTATCTTACCAACGGTTATTATAAAAGAAGGTAAACCAGTTGCAACAGTAAGTGAAAATGATGCAATTATCTTTTTTAACTTCAGACCCGATAGAGCAAGAGAAATTACTAGAGCAATTGTAGATGTTGATTTCGATGGTTTTGAGCGTACTTATTTTCCAACAAAATATGTAGGGTTTACTCAGTATGATAAAACAATCGAAAATATAGAGATTGCTTATAAACAACAATCGATCAACAATACACTTGGAGAGTATCTTTCTAAACTTGGCAAAACCCAACTAAGAATTGCCGAGACTGAAAAATACGCACATGTAACTTTTTTCTTTAACGGTGGTGTGGAAGCGCCAAATGCAGGTGAAGATAGAGCCCTTATCAATTCGCCCAAAGTTGCTACTTATGACCTTAAACCTGAGATGTCAGCTTATGAAATGACAGACAAACTTTTAAGTGAACTTGATAGAGACTACTATGATTTAATCGTCATCAACTACGCGAATCCTGATATGGTTGGCCATACTGGTATTATACCAGCAGCGGTAAAAGCAGTTGAGACAGTTGATGAATGTGTAGGCAAAATCGTAGCAAAACTTGAAGAAAAAGGTGGTGCATTTATCATCACAGCTGACCATGGAAATGCTGAGCAGATGTTAACCGATAAAGGTGAACCAATGACAGCACATTCAATTAACAAGGTCCCTTGTATCGTAGGTGGTGTGGGTAATGTTACTTTATCAACTGAAGGTAAACTCAGTGATTTAACGCCAACACTTTTAGATTTGATGCTCCTCGATGTGCCAAGTGAAATGACTGGAACGTCAATTATCGTAAAATAGAGTGAAAAATTTCAACACTGGATGAAAATCCATAAGCATATGTCCAAAAGGACAATCCAAATTATAAAACGGAGGTAATGGAAATGTCAGTAATTACAGATGTTTTTGCAAGAGAAATACTTGATTCAAGAGGAAATCCTACAGTAGAAGTTGACGTTTATTTAGAAGATGGCTCAATGGGTAGAGCTGCAGTACCATCAGGTGCATCAACAGGCGCATTTGAAGCAGTAGAATTAAGAGATGGCGACAAAAGCAGATACCTTGGAAAAGGTACACAAAAAGCAGTTGACAACGTAAACGATATCATCGCTCCTGAACTTGAAGGATGGGATGTGTTTGATCAAGTTGGTATCGATAAAATGATGATAGAATTAGATGGTACGCCAAACAAAGCTAAACTTGGCGCTAACGCAATTCTTGGTGTTTCAATCGCGGTAGCTAAAGCTGCTGCAGATTCTACTGGTCTTACACTTTATGAGTATATCGGTGGTACAAATGCTAAAACGCTTCCAGTTCCTATGATGAACATTATGAACGGTGGCGCTCATGCTGATAACAACGTAGATGTTCAAGAGTTTATGGTTATGCCAGTTGGCGCACCAAACTTTAAAGAAGCATTAAGATGGGGTGCTGAAATCTATCACTCACTTAAAGCGGTTCTTAAAGCTAAAGGTTTAGCTACTGGAGTAGGCGATGAAGGTGGTTTCGCACCAAATCTTCCTACAAATGAAGATGCTTTAAAAGTTATCATGGAAGCAATTGAAAAAGCTGGTTACAAACCAGGTGAGCAAATCAAGTTAGCGCTTGACGTTGCTGCAAATGAATTGTTTGATGAAAAAACTGGTAAATATACGCTTGCAAGTGAAGGTAGAGAATTTACTGCTGCTGAATTAGTTGATTACTATGCAGGACTTGTAGAAAAATACCCAATCATTTCAATCGAAGATGGTCTTGCTGAAGAAGATTGGCCAGCATGGCAATTAATGGTAGAAAAATTAGGTAACAAAATCCAAATCGTTGGTGATGACTTATATGTTACTAACACTGAAAGATTATCAAGAGGAATCAAAGAGAAATCTTCAAATTCAATTCTTATCAAATTAAACCAAATCGGTTCTATCACTGAAACACTTGATGCAATCGAAATGGCAAAAAGAGCTGGATTTACAACAATTTCTTCACACAGATCTGGTGAAACTGCAGATTCAACAATCGCAGATTTAGCAGTAGCACTTAACACTGGACAAATCAAAACTGGTGCACCAGCTAGAACTGACCGTGTTGAAAAATACAACCAATTGTTAAGAATTGAAGAGCAACTTGGCGACAATGCAATCTATGCAGGTATGTCAGCGTTCTACAACTTAAGATAATAACATCCCCACAACTTGCAACACCCACAACTTGCAACAAAACAACAATTAGCATCAACATTGAGCATGCTCAATTAGATAATTAGCAAATCTTGTAACAAACCTATGCAAGGTCCTTGGCTTGGTGGACAGCAACCACCAAGCCTTTGGCTTTTTTGAAAATAAAAATGATTTAATTGTAATTTTAATATGGGTATGGTAAAATACCTATGTTAAGCATGCCTTACATGCATATGTACGAAAAATATTGCAATGTTGATCCATGTAGACAACAATTGCCGTTCATAGGAGGTGGAGAAATGTTATATACCATAGCAACAGTATTATTGATCATATCATCGTTGATACTAATAGCGAGTATTTTACTACAGTCTGGTAAATCTGCGGGATTATCAGGTTCAATCGGCGGGGGCGCTGAGCAAATCTGGGGTAAAAACAAAGCAAGAGATTACGATGCTAAATTTGACAAAGTTACGAAAGTAGCAGCAGTATTTTTTATAATATCATCATTGATGATGGCTTATATACAATAATTAGTTTAGGCTAATTGTTGTATATTTTTTTCTGCTCTTGTCTTTTTTAGTACAAGAGAAGCATAAAGTTGTGGGGAGGATTTATTCAATGAATTATGCATTATTGTCGGCAGGCGCTGGTATCATTGCGCTACTGTTTGCGGCTTTTTTAGTCGTGAAAAAAATCAATCCAGTAGAGGTGAAGCACGATCGCATGAACGAGATTGCGTCTTATATTCACGAAGGCTCTATGGCATTTTTAAGACGCGAATATAAGGTTCTAGTTATTTTTGCAATCGTATTAGCACTTGCTATTACTTTTGGTCTTCAAAGTTACCAAACTGCAATATCTTTCTTATTTGGTGCGTTTTTCTCAGCATTAGCGGGCTTTTTTGGTATGCAAGTTGCAACCAAAGCAAATGTTAGAACTGCATATGCAGCTAAAGAAAGTGGTATGAATCGTGCATTGTCAGTTGCCTTTTCAGGCGGCGCTGTAATGGGTATGTCTGTTGTGGGACTTGGCTTATTAGGCGTAAGTGTTTTATATTTTATTTTTAGAGACGCTCAAATTATCACAGGTTTTGGACTAGGTGCTTCATCAATCGCACTTTTTGCACGTGTTGGTGGTGGTATTTATACAAAAGCAGCAGATGTTGGTGCAGACCTTGTTGGTAAAGTTGAAGCAGGTATACCGGAGGATGATCCTAGAAACCCAGCAGTTATCGCTGATAATGTTGGTGACAACGTAGGTGATGTTGCTGGTATGGGAGCTGACCTTTTTGAATCATATGTTGGTTCAATTATCGCAGCAATTACACTTGGTGTGATTACTTATAACATCGAAGGTGCTATTTTCCCTCTTATGTTATCTGCAATTGGTATTATCGCTTCAATTATCGGTACTTTCTTTGTTAGAGGTGATGAGAAATCTGATCCACATAAATCACTTAAAAAAGCAACTTATGTCAGTGGTATAATCGTTATTGTTGCTTCATACTTCTTAAGTAACCAGTTTTTCGGCAATTTAAATGCATTCTTTGCAATTACTGCTGGACTTGTATGTGGGATCTTAATTGGTGTAGTTACAGAAATCTATACTTCTGGTGATTATAAATCTGTTAAAAAAATTGCTGAACAATCTTTGACTGGCCCTGCAACGACTATTATCTCTGGACTTGCTGTTGGTATGATGTCTACGATGTTCCCAATTTTATTTATCTGTGGTGCAACTTTAATTGCACATCAATTTGCTGGTCTTTACGGTATCGCTTTAGCTGCTGTTGGTATGCTTTCAACTGCAGGTATCACTGTTGCTGTAGATGCTTATGGCCCTATCGCTGACAATGCTGGCGGTATTGCTGAAATGAGTGAACTTCCTAAAGAAGTTAGAAAAATCACAGATAAATTAGACGCTGTTGGTAACACAACTGCTGCCATCGGTAAAGGCTTTGCTATTGGCTCCGCAGCGCTTACTGCACTTTCTCTTTTCGCATCTTATTCTGAAGCAATCGGTATTACGACGATCAACATCTTAAATCCTAAGGTTGTTGTGGGTCTGTTTATTGGTGGTATGCTTCCGTTTATATTCTCAGCACTTACGATGGAATCTGTTGGACGTGCTGCTTACCAAATGATCGAAGAAGTTAGAAGACAATTTAAAACTATCCCAGGTATCATGGAAGGCACTGGAAAACCTGATTATGCACGTTGTGTTGACATCAGTACTGGTGCTGCACTTAAAGAGATGATGTTACCAGGTATCATGGCTGTATCAGTTCCAATCATTGTTGGTTTGGTACTTGGCGGTGAAGCGCTTGGTGGTATGCTTGCTGGTGCACTTGTAACAGGTGTGCTTATGGCGATCTTCATGGCAAACGCTGGTGGCGCATGGGATAATGCTAAGAAATACGTTGAAGAAGGCAATTACGGTGGTAAAGGATCAGAAGCGCACAAAGCGAGCGTTGTTGGCGATACTGTAGGTGACCCGTTTAAAGATACATCAGGTCCATCTATCAATATCCTAATCAAACTAATGACCATTGTTTCACTTGTATTTGCACCACTTTTCTTACAACTTGGTTCTTTGTTATAATTAAAGTTAAACAAATGTATCATTGAAATTTAAGAGGATAGTCTTGGCAGTCGCCGGATTATCCTCTTTTTTGTTAACTCAGGACATAAGGTCACTTAATCTGAACACTCGATGTACACAGATTTTTAATGTTTTTATGGTATAATAAGTATAATTGAAGTTTTTTCTGATAATCATCCGTAAATCGGGTATAAATTTTAAAGCGAATATGAAAATTTGACAATTGAAAGTATATAACCATAAGTTACACACTATAGGAGGCAACATGAATAAAGAAGATATTTTGAAATTTTTAAAAGAACATGATGAAAAACCTTATTTGGAAATGGATTTGTTTACGGCGATGGGAATCGATCCAATTGATCGCTCGACATTTGTAGCAAACCTTGACGCACTAACAGATGAGTCGAAAATTATTAAGACTAAAAAAGGCAAATATGCCCTGCCTGAGTTTTTTCAAATCTATGTAGGAAAAGTACAGATCGCCATGAAGGGGTTTGGATTTGTTATCGTTGAAAATGTAGCGATGAGAGATATTTTTGTCCCTGCAAGTGCACTTGGTGGTGCGATGAATGGCGACCTTGTACAAGCCAAACTTACAAAAGTAGGTGGAGAAGATCAAAAGAGTGAAGGCGAGATCATCAAGATCGTCGATCGTGCTAATACCGAAATCGTAGGCACTTATGAAGAAAGCAAGAATTTCGGCTTTATAGTGCCTGATGATAAAAAGCTCAGAAAAGACATTTATGTTTCTAAAAGCCATACGCTTGGTGCAAAACAAGGCGATAAAGTCGTGGTTGAAATTAGCAAATGGCCTGAAGATCGCAGGAATCCAGAGGGTAAAATCGTAGAAATCCTTGGACAAACGGGTGAGCCTGGTGTAGATATATTATCGATTATCAGAACGTTTAAACTGCCAGAGGAGTTTAACCACAAAGTACTTGAAGAAGCTGAGAATATCCCAGTTGATGTAGATGAAGCTGTCATTTCAAAACGTGAAGACTTTAGAAAATACAGAGTTATCACCATAGATGGCAAAGATGCCAAAGACTTGGATGATGCTGTACACGTGGTCAAACTCGACAATGGCAATTTTGAACTTGGGGTGCATATCGCTGATGTTACCAACTATGTGAAAGAAAACTCTAAACTTGACAAAGAAGCACTAAAACGTGCGACAAGTGTCTATCTCCTTAACCGCGTGATTCCGATGCTCCCTGAGAGACTCTCTAACGGCATCTGTAGCCTTAACCCACAAGTAAACCGCCTTACACTATCTTGTATCATGGAGATCGATGGTAACGGCGACGTGGTGAAGCATCGCATCTGTGAGAGCGTGATCAACACAGTTGAGCGTATGAACTATGATGATGTATCTGACATCCTTGAAGATAAAGCAACGGCAGAACTTAAAACGCGTTACGCAGCTATTATAGATGACCTTGCAAATATGAAATTACTTGCTGCAAAACTTCGAGAGAAACGTCAAAGACGTGGATCGATAGATTTTGATTTTGCAGAAACTAAGATACAACTAGACGGTACGGGTAAACCGATCTTTATCGGTAAAGCAGAACGCCGTATCGGTCATAAAATTATAGAAGACTTTATGCTTGCTGCCAATGAAACTGTTGCAGAGCATATGTTTTGGCTTGAACTCCCATTTGTGTATCGTATCCATGAGATGCCAAGTCCAGAGAAGATAGAAGCACTTAACAAATTCCTGAACCACTTTGGCTACAAAGTGAAAGGCAATGTAGAAGAAGTACATCCTATGGCGATCAAATCACTGATCGACGAAGTGACAGGTAAAAAAGAGGAACACGTCATCAGCAAGATGACTTTACGTTCGCTTAAACAAGCGAAATACTCACCAAACAACGATGGTCACTTTGGACTTGCAGCGAAGTATTATTGCCACTTCACCTCACCAATTCGCCGTTATCCAGATCTTCAGATCCATAGGATTATCAAAGAGATGTTAGCGGGTAAACTTAGTGCAACGAGAATACAAGCCCTAAAAAAAATCGTGGATGAAGTATCGATCCAAAGTTCAGAGCGTGAGCGCAATGCAGAACTTGCTGAGCGTGAAGTAGACGATATGAAAATGGCAGAATACATGGTATCTCATGTTGGTGAGACATTTACAGGGATCATCTCATCTGTTACGACATTTGGTCTCTTTATAGAGCTTGAGAACACAGTAGAAGGCCTCATTCGTCTCACTGAATTAGATGATGATTACTATGTCTACGATGAACAAAGACTTCAACTTGTGGGTGAGAGAACACGTAAGATTTATGCACTTGGTGATGAGATCGAAGTAGTATGTTCTAAGGCAGATCCTGTACTTAGAGAGATTGATTTTGAACTTGCATAAGGTGATCGTATAAAATAAAATACACTAGAATCAACTTAAATGATTTTTTAAGTGGTACTAATATTTATTAAATTTGAAATAGGATTAAAGGTAAAGGTAATTTATGAAGAAAAAACTTATTGTAAGTGATATAGATGGCACACTTTTGATGAGTAACAAACACATCTCAGAAGTGACTAAAAAGCGCATCTTTGACCTGATAGATGCTGGGCATATATTTGCCATAGCAACAGGTCGGATGCATGGTGCTGGTAAGATTATTACACAAGAACTGGACTACGATGGATTTTTGATCTCTTGTAATGGTGCAGTGGTAAAGCATCTTAAAACAGGTGAAGTCATCCAGGCGATTGAACTTAAACCGGGGTTAGCACAAATGGTAAGTGAAGTGTGCGAGAAATATGGCGCATATTATCATCTTTATGATATGGATACTATCTATGCCAATAGCAACCGAAACCTCGCAAAGAAGTTTAGTGATGGGATGCCAGCACTCCCAGAGGCTTTTAAATTTAATGTGGTATTCCCTGAAAGTTTACCTGCATTAATCGGCAAGATGCCCATCTATAAGATCGGGCTATTCCATGAAAAACCTGAAGTATTTGAAGCCATCATGGCAGAGCTTAAGTTAATAGATGGTCTTGAAACGTGTAAATCACTGGAGACCTCATTTGATGTGATGGCGAAAGGTGTTTCTAAGGCCACTGGTATAGAAGCGTTACAAAAGTATTTTGATGTTCCACTTGAAGATGTCATCGCATTTGGGGACAATGAAAACGATATGGATATGATCACCTATGCTGGCGTAGGGGTTGCTATGTCAAATGCCATGGAAGCTTTAAAAGAAGTAGCTGATTTTGTTACAGTATCAAATGATGAGGATGGTTTGGTCTATGCACTGGACCGTCTACTCCATTAAATTTACATTACGGATACAGATTCGCATTGAAGCGTTCATAAACCTATGTTAGAATAATAAAGCAGCATAAAGTGAACACTTTGAAAGGAGGCATGTTATGGCCGAGATGAAGTTAATTGCACAAAACAAAAAAGCCTGGCATGATTTTTTCATAGAAGAAACTTATGAGGCAGGTATGGAACTGTTTGGAACAGAGGTAAAAGCCATCAGAGGTGGTAAGGCCAGTATCAAGGAATCTTATGCAGAGATCAAGAACGGCGAAGTCTTCGTAACGGGTATGAACATCACCCCTTATGATTTTGGCAATCGTTACAATCAAGATCCACTGAGAGTAAGGAAACTCTTGCTTCACAAACGTGAGATTGCTAAGTTACTTAACTTTACAACCAGAGAAGGTTATACACTTGTGCCACTTAAAGTCTACATCAACGAACGTGGACTTGTAAAAATGAGCATCGCAGTTGCAAAAGGTAAAAAGCTTTATGATAAGCGTGCTACCTTAGCGAAAAAAGATGCTGACAGACACATCCAGAAAACGCTTAAAGCGTACAATCAGTAACCCAACTAAGCAATTAGAATGACAGGTTATGAGTAGTGTCATACCTGAAATCAAACGCTTAATAGGGGGATGTACTGGTTTCGACAGGGATGAAGATCTAATGTAAGCGAGCCGTGGTTCTTGATCTGGGGTACACGTAAAAAAACTGGATCAAAAATATAAACGCAAACAATAATTACGCACTAGCTGCCTAATGGCAGTGTCACCCCAAAGCCTTATCTCAGCCGCTTTGGATGCTGACCAAAACCCTGCTGAGGTCCCCATCAAAGATGCTTTTCTAATCTAAATTGGCGGTACAATAGAAATAGCCCACGCTCCAGAGTGTCGATACTCGGGAGACACGGCGAAACCTAAATTATCGACTGCGCTCGGAGAAAGTGTTAGTGAATTGTTTTTGGACGAGGGTTCGACTCCCTCCATCTCCACCAATAAAAGAAAGGCCCATGCTTACGCATGGGTCTTTCTTTTATTGGCGAAGCTGGGAGTCGAACCCCATAGCCGAGAGATTCGACGAATCTCCAAGGGCGAAGGTGAGGCACAAAGAAGTTGCGTAAGCAATTTCGATTGCCGAACTCGAGCGTAGCGAGAGGTGCAGACACGTAGTGGCTGCTCGACTCCCGTGTAAATGCTGGAATAATGTAGGAAACTTTTCATATATCGGTGGAGATGGAGGGAGTCGAACGGACCGTTAAGAAAAATGTCCGGGGGACATTTTTTAGGCCCTGGCGTGAGAGCACCTGAGCCGCGCCAAAAGGCGGCGACGGTGCGGAGCGACTCCCGTGTGTAAGTGCTGGGGTAGTGTAGGTAACTTTTATATATTCGTCGAGATGGAGGGCGTGACGGGATGTTATATAGGTGGAAGTAATCAAATGATTCTAGATTAATTGTGACTCATCCAAGTCAAACGAAGTTTGCAAGCATCATTTTATTTTATACCGATATCGGAATAGTGTTTACAATATACCGATATCGGTATATTATATTTATAAGGGCGGTGACTTTATGAAGTATATGAGCGTAACTGAAGCAAGTATTAAATGGCAAATTAGCGATCGAAGGATACGCGTCCTGTGTTCAGAGGGGCGCATAGAAGGCGCTGTGAAGTTCGGCAGAAACTGGTCCATTCCACATGATGCAGTAAAACCAACTGATGCCAGAGTGATTCATATTAAATCATATAAAGGTATTGCATATGATTTTAGTAAAATAGATGAAATGAAAGCGAAGATTGATGATTATAGACCATTTTCAAAGCGATTGGCGGATTCTCTACATGAAAAACTAATTATTGAATGGACTTATAATAGCAATGCCATCGAAGGCAATACATTGACCCTATCCGAGACAAAAGTTGTGTTAGAAGGCATAACAATTGGGGGTAAAAGTGTTGTTGAACATTTAGAGGCAATCAATCACCGAGATGCAATTTTTTTTCTTGAAGAAATGATTGGGAATCATGAACAATTATCGGAATGGAAGATAAAAAATATCCATGGGCTCATATTAAAAGAAATCGATAATCAGAATGCTGGCAAATATAGAATGGAAAATGTAGTAATTGGTGGTGCTACTCACATTCCACCAAAGCACTATGAAGTTGATTTGTTGATGCAAAATTTAGTGATGGAATACAGAAACGATTGGAAGTCATTTCATCCAGTATTAAGAGCAACTTTACTTCATGGAGAGTTTGTAAAAATACACCCTTTTATTGATGGAAATGGAAGAACTTCAAGGTTACTTCTAAACTTCGAATTGATGCGAAGTGGTTATACACCGATTATCATAAGAAAAGAAAATAGAGCGCAGTATTATGAAGTGTTAGATCATGCACATACCACAATGGATTATCACCCATTTCTTGAGTTTGTTGCTAAATTGGTGGTTGAATCTGAAAAGTTATGGTTGTCACTCTTATAGGGTAACTTTAGTACTTGAATCGATACCAAATAACTACGCCAAATATGTGATTAAATTTTTGTACGGTTGAGTCAAAGACAACTATTACGTCATTGGCTTTTTAAGTGCTCGTGATATGATTTAAATAGAATATATCATCAGGAGGATGCTATGCTACATTTAGCGGAGAATTTAAAAAAACATCGTATATTAAAGAACCTTACACAAGAAGAGGTGGCGGAATATTTGAGAATTACACCACAGAGTGTTTCTAAATGGGAACGTGGAGAGTCGTATCCAGATATAACGCTTTTACCTGCACTGGCAAATATTTTTGAAACAAGTATTGATTTGTTAGTAGGCATGGATGCAATTCGGGCTGAAAAAACACGGTTTAACATTCATAAAAAAGCTGTTGAATATCAAAGAAAAGGAGATTATGATTCGGCTGAAAAAACATATCGTGATGCACTCTTGATTTATCCCAATAAACCAGGGATGATTTTAGGGCTTGCAAGTACGCTAGCACTAAAGGAAAATACAGATGAGGCGATCGAGCTTATGGAAAGAGGATTACCTATTTCCATCAATGAAAAGCAGAAATCTACTATGCGTGCAACTTTGTGTTTTTTATATTTGAAAGCGGGATCTATTGATAAAGCAAATAGATTGGCTTCTGAACTGCCTCATACAAGAGAAAGTCGAGAAGTAATTCAACCACTGGTTCAGCAAGATTTGTCGATAAGCGAGATTAATGAGAACATCAAACTTATTTTGCTTGGTGATGGAAAAAGTATTTGGTGATGGAAAAGGTATTTGATGAATGTTTAAAATTTCAGGTTGTATATAGGATTTTACGAACGGTGAAATCAATACCACCATTGCAAATGAAGCAATAATGCTAGCCTCAATTCCATAGTCGAAAAAAATTTTAAATTTAAATGGCATATAATTCGCATCTATTTAAGTTCAAAACATGATATAATTATATTAACAGCAATAAATACATCTTTGATCGGAGAAAAATGACCTTACAAACACAGCGATTAACACTTATAGCACTTTCAAGATTGGAACTTGAAACAGTACTTGAAGACATTGAAAAATTCACAAACTTAACTGGGATTGGTGTAGGTGACACCATAATTGATGAACATTTGCAATATGCTTTTGACGTACGACTAAAAAAAGTATTGGAAAATGAAATGAATTATCTATGGAATACAGTATGGATTGTTGCGTTGAAAGAACAAAAAACAATGATTGGGGCATTGATGATTAAAGGCGTTCCCGATGCAAAAGGTGACGTAATCGTTGGATATGGCATCGACAGTTCTTATCAGCGAAAAGGGTATGCTTCTGAAGGACTTAACGGGCTTAAAGATTGGATATTTAGTGACTCGAGCGTAAATGCCATTTTTGGTGATACGGATATCGATAATTACGCATCGCATAAAGTCCTCATCAATGCTGGAGCAGTTAACTTTTTAGAAAAAAATGACACGATTTGGTGGAAAATCAGTAGATAGTATTTAAAAAGCCCGCAAACCAAAATTGACTTTCAAAATTGGCGTGCGGGCTTTATATATGCTCAATCAACTTGATTATTTGTATTGCCTATAGTCTGTAGAATGCGCTTGTCAAATTTCGACTTGAAATACCAACTTAAAAGAATCATACCGACACCTATTACCATCACTGCTGTGCGTCTGATCGTGTCTGGGGAGTAAAAGGACGAGATCAAAAGACCTGTTCCAGAACCACTTAAAAAATCAAAGAGTTTTTTCTGAGCTGAACTATAAATCGTCCGATTTGTGTTTGATCCATGTGACTACCTCCTTATGTGAAAATTATAATACAATGCGTGAATTTTGTATTCTCCATAAAAAGCGAATTGATTAATTGACTGTAAAAGTGAATAAAAAGCCTGAAAACGGTTATAATTGATCTATCAGATTAAATCAATTGAAACGCGTAAATGACTATAATTGATCAAGGAGGAAACCATGAAAGCAATCCCATATATTTCGTTCAACGGCAACTGTGAAGAAGCAGTAACATTTTACCAATCCATCATAGGTGGTACAATCAGCATCATGAAATACAATGATCTTCCAGCAAGTGAAGAAATGCCAGTCAGTGATACTTGGCAAGACAAAATTATGCATAGCACTTTAACGTTTGAAGATGGCAATGTAATTTACTTTAGTGATACATGGGAACAATCACCTGTTAAATTTGGTAACTACTCAACGATCCACTTGGTTGTAACGTCTGCTAAAGACGTCTATGATTTTGTTGAAAAACTAGCAGAAGGTGGGGAGATCACTATGCCTGCAGATAGAACTTTCTGGAACTCAGTCTATGGTAATCTTGTTGACAAATTCGGCATCAGCTGGGGCATCGAATTCGAAATACCACAAGAAGCTTAAAAAAGTCGCTTCACAAAATACACGAAAGAATCTAGGTGCACACAATGGATAATATACCAATAATGCCAAAAAAGCCAAAAGTACCAAAAGCAAAAAAATTCGACATCATTGATGGTTTTACGATCAAATACCACGCAAACGGTGAGACGGTTTGGTCAAAAGGCAAAATCATAGATGGCGAACCCGACGGCTACTGGGAATGGTATCGACCAGACGGCACTTTGAAGCGCTCAGGTAACTTCAATCGTGGCAAACAGGTCGGCGAGTGGACAACCTATGATCAAAAGGGCAAAGTTTATAAGGTTACACAGGTTAAAGAACAATAATAGATATAGGCTTTACGATTTAAAAGTAATGAAAGTCCATGTATGAAGGCACAGCTGCCATCGTTTCATGGACTTTTTTTATTCATTTAAAACATTTTTATTGATTGTCATTTGAAGTGACTCAGTTAGGCGCTGTTGTTTAATTTTTTAAAGGCATGTACATGATAATGAGTAGTTTTATTAAGTGGTAAATGAAAAGAACTTATTTATGGGAAAGGTTTCTTTTTAAAGATTCATATGTCCCAGTGCAAATCCAGGAGTCGTGATCCGATTGGCGGATGGGTTTTAGGCCCATAGCTTTTGAAAATTTCAGCAAAGATTCTGTAATATTATCCGTGATAATTTTATCAAATATGCACCCGTCCTGTTCATAACTGTTATATATTTCTAAATAAGTACAAAGCAGTTTGCGCGCGATACCTCTGTTTAAGTGGTGTTTGTCAATGGCGAAACAACTTAAAAATAAGGCGTAAACAGGATGAGGGCCTGCTTCTTGAGTTATCGGGATAAGTATATCGTGCTTCGTTAAACGAGCATCGTTGAAAGTTCCATCAAGGATTTGCATATAAAGTGCTTCGCAAATAGGAAAGAGGTTCATAAATCCGACGAGTTGATCTGATTCGTATGCTGCGACGACACTATTTGGCCAGTGTAAATACCAAGTAAAGGCGATGTCTGCAGGTGCTATGAAATTGGCGGAATAATATTGCCGTTCAATTTTTTATTTACGAAGAAGTATATTCATAAATTGAGTGATGAGCAGTAATAAGTCTGAAGTTGATGTTTGGAATAATTTATGAGTAAGTAAATCTACTTTTAAAGCCAATATCATTTTCAAACATCGCTTAATTAAAAGTGATAACGGTGTTACATAAAATAAACTCATCAATTTCTTTTCGATATAAAGAAAGGTATAAGAGTAATTTCGTTTACTTTTCGGTATAAAAGCATTAACAATGATGTGGATTTTGTTGCATTAATTGGAAAATCAAGAATATACAATCAGGTCTCTTGTTTGCTAGCCTCTGATGAAACGATCGAAAATGAGTCGTAAAAACATACTTAAGTAGGTATCGCGCCTTGTTCAATCTGTGTATGCTGTAAATAAGTTATAAGCAATCTATTCAAAATTGGAAAGTAAAAAAACATTGATAGAGAAAGGAAGGAAAAATGATAAAAGTAAAACAATTTGGAGAAACCGTGGATGGTTACAACATATCTGTTTTAAACGAGAGGGAGATAAGGGCAGCGGCAGGAATACTATATTTACTTATGTTCTGGTCATGGATACTGGTTATTTTTAAAGATAATTACCTCCTGCTAAAGTATGCCAACATAATCTTCCTTGCAGATTTTAGCATACGCATATATGTTAGCCCTAGATATTCCCCATCATTAATAATCGGGCGTAAAATTGTCAGCAATCAAACACCTGAATATGTGGGGGCTGCACAAAAAAAATTTGCGTGGACAATCGGTTTGGTTTTATCAGCAACCATCTTCCTTTTACTGGTTGTACTGAATTCAGATAGCTTCATTAATTTTTTAGTTTGTCATACCTGCATGATTTTCTTATTCTTTGAATCTGCGTTTGGCATTTGTTTCGGGTGTAAGTTTTATTCGATGTTCTATAAAGAAAAAGCGCAATACTGCCCGGGTGAAATTTGTGATATAAAGGAAAAACAAGAGATTCAGAAAACGTCGTCACTACAACATGTTGTTGTTATTGTTTTTTTTGCATTAGTTATAACGGCGGCCATCCTGATCAATGATGGGTTTGGTGCAAAACCAACCTCTCTGTGGCTTATCGTGAAATCTGTTTTTTCAAATTAAGTATTTTTTTCATAAAAAAGCTATGGATACAAGCAATATTGCTGACTTGGCTGCCTTATTAGTATTAAAGGATATTATGCTCATAAACTTCGCCGTGCTATTTTAGAATTCTTTTCTGATTTTACAAATCTTGGTTGATTATTTTTTCATGGTGTTTGACCTAAAAAGTGGGTATTTTATATGAAATACTAGTCAAAGTAGAATATCCTTTAAGAATAAGATTAATCATTAGTAAAATAGTCAAATAATAGTTTTAGGAGGAAGACGATATGTCATTTCAAGCTTATATAGACAACATCACGATAAAAACCGGAAAGACACCAGATCAGATTAGGGAGCAAGCCCTTAGCCAAGGAATTATCACTGCGGATATGAAAGCGGCAGCATTTACTGATTGGCTAAAGAAAGAGTATCAACTTGGTCATGGTCATGCTATGGCGTTATGGAAGTATTTTATCGTTCATGAGTGGATCGTTACTAAATATTCTTCGATGTAATCAAATAACAGTAAAAATGATATTTTCGCATGCTCTCCTAGATTATTTAACTATTCAGTGTAATGAACATAGCATAGTACTTCAAGTTTAGAGCAGAGAAATCTGCTCTTTATTTACATATTAAAAAATTCAGTTTTCAAATTTTTATTGACGATTTTTCGGTTAATCATAAATTACTCAATGTCACATATGCATTGTGGACTTCACAAAGTCTTCACATAGCAAGAATATAATTTAAAAAAATAAAGTGATAAATCAATTATCATAGCATTTTGATAATTTTGCTGCATTTTAAATTTTGATTAAGAAAGGATGGAAAATCACATGTATAAAAAATTAATAAGTATTTTACTCATTGCACTTATTGTAACAAGTTGTAGTGTTAACACGAATGATAATGAAGTTCAGCAAGAAACAGTTAAGCAACAAACGGTTCAAGAAGTAACAGCAGAAAAAACAGAAAAAACAGATTCACCTGAGGCTGACGATCTTTCATTTAAGATTGTAGATACAGGACAGACAGTATGTTATGATGAAATGAATCAGATGAGTTCTTTTCCAAATCCAGGTGAAGATTATTATGGTCAAGATGCCCAACATGAAGGCTATCAACCAAGCTATACACTTAGTAGTGATGGAAAAACGGTCTATGATAATGTAACTGGACTCACATGGCAAAGTAGTCCAAATACAACCAATACGATACCTGTTTACGAGGATAAGAAAACCGTTGAAGAAGCACTAAGTGTGCCAGATGAATTAAATGCCATGGCATATGGTGGGTATACTGATTGGAGATTACCTACTATTAAAGAAATGTATTCTCTTATATTATTTAGTGGTAAGGATATCAGTGGTTATTCTGGAACTGACACATCTGTTTTAACACCATTTATTGATACTGATTATTTTAAATTCTCATATGGTGATATTGAAAAGGATGGTCGTTTACTAGAATCTCAATATTATTCAACGGCAACATTTATTAACAATCCTGGAGATAGAGGTTTCCAGAAACAATTTGGTGTAAATTTTGCTGATGGCAGAATCAAAGGTTACGATGTTGAGAGCCCTGAGGGTGAATTTAAGTTTTATGTGCAATGTGTTAGAGGAAATACAAGCTATGGCATTAATGATTTTGTTGATAATCAAGATAAAACAATAACAGATCAAGCGACTGGTTTGATGTGGAGTCAGTCAGATAGTGAAAAGGCTTTAACTTGGAAAGACGCTCTTAAATGGGTAGAGACAATGAACGCTGAAAATTATCTTGGATACAGCGACTGGCGATTACCTACAGTGAAAGAGTTACAAGGTATTGTCGATTATAACAATGCACCAGAATATAATGGTAAGCCTGCAATTGATACAGATTACTTTAATGTATCTTCTATAATCAATGAGCAAGGTGAAGAAGATTACCCGTATTTTTGGTCATCGACAACACATGTTTCTTATAGAAATAGCAGTATGGACAATATAGGAAATGCAGCTGCATATCAAACTTTTGGAAGGGCTTTAGGCTATTATGATAGAGAAGGCAGATGGATTGATGTTCATGGTGCAGGTGCTCAAAGAAGTGACCCTAAAAGCACCGATATGTCTAAGTACACGCTTGTAACAATAAACGGAATAGAGGGTTATTCCTTTGGACCTCAAGGCGATGCTGTTCGTGGATACAATTATGTAAGGCTTGTTCGAGATAAATAATATGTAATGTCCTCAACTAAAAGGAGTAGACAATGAAGATTCTTGTTATTGATGATGAATTAAATATGAGAAGACTGATTGGTGATTATTTACGCAATGAAGGGTTTGAAGTTATCGAAGGAAAGGATGGCTTTGACGGTGTTGATAAAATCATTCAACATCAGGACACAGATCTTGTTTTACTTGACGTTCGAATGCCTAAAATGGATGGCTATGAAACCTATGTAGAGATTCGAGAAATCAGCAATGTCCCTGTGATTTTTCTGACAGCATTGGATGAGGTCTATCATGAAGTAAAAGGACTGAAATTAGGTGCATATGATTACATCACAAAACCTTTTAGTTATGAGGTATTGATTGCAAGGGTTAATAATTGTCTCTTAAAAGTGAGAGAACAAACACCAGCAGTTATTGAAATAAATACGCTACTTATTAACCTATCAAATAGAGAGATATTAATTGAGGGTCAAAATATTGGTGTAACTCAGAAAGAATTCGAGGTAATCGCTTTGCTCGTTCATAACAAGAGCATAGTAATGGACAGAGGAAAGATTCTTGATCGTGTATGGGGGTATGACTATGATGGTGACCCAAGAACGGTTGATACGCACATCAAGACTTTAAGAGCCAAAATGTTACACTACGGTAAATTGATTAAAACCGTTAGGGGGGTAGGCTATTATTTTGAAATCGATTAGAGATTTATCAGTAAAGTATAAATTAATGCTAGGTTTTTCTGGCATTTTTTTGTTTCTTATTTTAATATTATTGTTTTTGAATCAACTCTTTGTTGATGATTACTTTATTTTTAGTAATACGCAAAAAATGATTAAAAATACTAGCATTATAACTGCCAAAAATCAGGTGGGTGATTATAATCGCGCAATCGAAAACATATCAAAGAGGACCGGTAGTACTGCGTACATTATTGATGACAATATGACAGTGATTTTTGGACCTGATAACCTTCAAATAGCCTTACTGCAAAGTGCAAACGAAAACGAAAATATTTTGCAGTTGGCTAAAGAAAATCCAAAAGGGTATTCAACAATAATTGGAAAAGGTGATTACGTAGATCAACGTCTGTTATATATTCGGGCTTTAGATAATGGGAATTTTGCTGTACTTATTAAAGCGTTAGGACTTATTGGTGAATCAAGGAATATTTTCACTGCATTCTTGAGTATGGCAAGTCTTTTTGTTTATATACTAAGTCTTATTATAATCTATCTGTATGCAGATCATTTTACAAAGCCAATTATGCAATTGCAAAAAATTGCAATAAAGATTGCTGATTTGAATTTCAATGAAAAGTTGACAATAACATCTGACGATGAAATAGGTTTGCTGAGTCAAAGTATGAATCAGATGGCTGAAGAATTAGATTCAAGCATTAAGAAACTCCATACAGCCAATGATTTATTAGCGCATGAACTAAGTAAAGAGAAGAGTCTTGAAAAAATGCGCAGGCAATTTGTTTCTGATGTATCTCATGAATTAAAAAATCCAATTAGTATGATTATGGGGTATGCAGATGGTCTTGTAAGGGGTCTGCCCAAAAGTGAAACTGACAAAGCTTATTATGCGCGTGTTATCTTTGAAGAAGGTAATAAAATGAGTACTTTGGTTAAGGACTTGTTAGATTTATCAAGTTATAATTCTGGAACCCTAACGATGCATATGGAAACCATTCAATTAAGCGGTTTACTAAGAGAATACTTAGAGCGCTTTTTAAAAATTCAAAAGGAGAAATCAGTACAGTTAAATATAGATTTAAACGATGACATATATGTGAGTGCAGATCCTTTACGATTAGGACAAGTCATTACGAATCTTTTTGACAATGCATTTAAACATGTAAATGATAATGGTCGCATACGTATTTCTATGACACCTCATGAGGATAAAATAGAAGTGATGATCGCAAATACAGGTGATTTAATACCTCAAGATAAGGTTAACGATATTTGGGAAAGTTTTTATCAAATAGATACGGATACAAGTGGCAATGGACTTGGCCTAGCGATTGTAAAAAGTATTATGGAAATGCATGGTGGATTGGTGGATGTCATTGTTGAGGAAGACATGAATTGTTTTCGATTTTTTTTAGAACGCATAAACATATAAATTGATAAAATTATTTTCTCAAATGTGGGGTATAATGTGAGTACAACAAATTAGGGGGAATATTATGGAAAAATCGAAGCTACGCAAGGGGATTATGCGTCTATTTAAACTCATCTTAGCGATTATAGGCATTGGTATATTAGGATTTGCAGGACTTATCGTGTACTTGATGATCACAGATTATAGACCTGATGAAATAACATCTGTAGAAACATTGGGATCATCAGATGTGAAATTGTCAATAAATGAGCCTGTGAGTGTTATGACATGGAACATCGGATATGCTGGCCTAGGAAAAGAAGAAGATTTCTTTATGGACGGTGGCACAAAACCAAAACCAGACAGTGAAGATATGGTAAGGCAATACTTGGATGGCATCCAATCAACATTGCGTGAGCATACAACTGATATAGTCATGATTCAGGAAATTGATAGGAATTCATCTCGGACGTACTATTTAGATGAATATGATGTAATTAATAACAATTCAGTAGATCAAGACTACGCTTTTGCCTACAATTATAAGGTTAAGTTCGTGCCAGTCCCAATCCCTCCACTTGGAAAAGTTGAGGCAGGACAAGCAACTTATAGTAAATATAATATAAAGTCATCTTCAAGATACTCTCTACCTGGACAATACGCATTTCCAAAATACCTAGTCATGTTGGATCGATGTCTTTTAGTGAACAGGGTTGAGGTAGAAGGAACTGATGGTGAGCTGGTATTAATCAATGCGCATTTTTCAGCTTATGATGATGGGTCTATTCGATCGCAACAGATGGCTTATGTGAAAGAATTGATACAAAAAGAGTATGCCCTAGGAAACTATGTTGTGTTAGGGGGAGACTGGAATCAAACCTTTGATTATGTGGATGATTCTAAATATCCTCTTTTTGAGAACGGCGCCATGTACACACCTTACAAGATTTCAAGTGATTGGCTGTTGCCAGATTGGAAATGGGGCGGTAATACAAATGCACCAACCTATCGATTGTTAAATGCGCCTTATGAAGAAGGCGTAACACAAATTGGAATCATCGATGGGTTCCTTGTTTCGCCAAATGTGGATATGATTAAGGCTGAGATTTTAGATTTAGGATTTGAAAATTCAGATCACAACCCTGTGGTAATGTCATTTGAATTGAAAAAGTAGATTTTCTTGTGTTATGTAGCGTGAATTGTTATAATTCTACTGACAAATGCAGCTAGAAACACCAAGCGCTATCTAGCGAGAAGAAAGGAAAAAGAATGACTGAATTATTAGCGCCAGCAGGAAATATGGAAGCTTTAAAAGCTGCTATTTCTAATGGTTGTGATGCAATATACTTAGGAATGCAAAAATTTGGTGCACGTGCATACTCTTCTAATTTTGACTTAGAATCGTTAAAAGAGGCCGTTATGTATGCACACCTAAGGAATGTAAAAATCTATGTGACCATGAACACCATTGTATTCGAAAACGAAACCCAAGAGATGAAAGAGCAGATGCGTGAGTTAAATGATATAGGTGTGGATGGCATAATTGTCCAAGACCTAGCTGCTCTTGATTATATAGTGAATAACTTTTTGGATATGGAAGCACATTGTTCCACTCAGATGGGAATAGACGATTTAGACGGTACGCTATTATTTAAAGAACTAGGCGCCAAAAGAGTTGTACTTTCCCGTGAGGTTGAGATTGAAAAAGTAAAAGAGATCAAAAGAGTTGCTAAAATACCACTGGAGATTTTTGTACACGGTGCTTTATGTGTCTCTTATTCTGGCAATTGTTTGATGTCAGGGTTAATTGGTTATCGGAGCGGAAATCGCGGAAGATGTGTTGGTTCATGCCGTAAGGAATATGAACTAGTGGATAAGACAACTAACACGGTGATAGATAAAAACTATATTCTATCTACAAAGGACTTAAACACCATTGAACATATTGAAGATTTAAAAGAAATTGATTCTTTAAAAATAGAAGGTCGAATGAAAGAGCCTGCGTATGTTGCAAATGTTGTATCAAAATATCGCAAAGCGCTAGATCATAAAATTACTGAAGAAGATAAAGCTGATTTGAGCAAGACATTTAATAGAACCTTTACAAAAGGCTATCTATTTCACGAAGATCCAAAAGATATTACAAACATTTTGAGACCTAATAACGTTGGTTATGAAATCGGTAGAATCAGCAAAATTATCAAAGACACATATGAAATAACACTTTCAAGTCCTTTAAATCAAAATGATATCATTAGAATTAGTCATAACGGTGAAGATGTTATTTTAAATGTTGTAAAACTATACGACAAAGATGACAATCTGATCAACAAAGCTGAAGATATCTGTTATATCAAAGTTAAAGAAAAATTATCTAAGGGCGATTTAGTCTATATCACTAAAGATTATGGCTATTATAAAACTTTAGATGCATCACTTGAAAAAGAGTTTAAACATTTTCCTCTGGATGTTAAAGTATATGCTTATCCTGATTCGAAGCTAGTCATTGAAGCGAAAGGGTTAGGCGTTGATTACCTATATGAAGGTGAGGAAATATTAGGCATAGCCATTAATAATCCAACCACAAAAGAGCAGGTCATAAAGCAATTTGCAAGACTAGGTGATACGATATTCGAACTAAATCAAGTCGAGTACGAGGAGTTTGGCGCTTATATCCCTGCTAAACTTTTAAATGCAGCAAGAAGAGATGTTGTACAGGGGTTATATGATTTAAAGATAAACAGTCAAAAGAAAAGAACCAAGGCTTTAAAACCTAAAGAGAAAATAAGTTTTGCTCCTCAAAAACCGTACTTTACAGCCACTGTAACGACTCAAGAGCAATATGATGCTTGTGTAAGTGGTGGTATAAAGGAAATTTATTTTGAAAACGTCATTAGAAGAAATCAAATTGAATATAAGGATAAAGAAGGTGGGCTACTCATCGGAGGCTATGGTGGCATCTATCACTACAAAGAGTCGAATCCATTTGTTACGGACTACTCTCTTAATGTTGTCAATGCAACGAGCTGCTATGAACTCTATAGATTAGGGGCAAAACGTATCACTTTATCCTATGAGCTCAATAAAGGACAAATTGAAGATTTGATAAATGCCTATCATGAAGAGAACGACGGTTATCCAGCACTTGAAATGATCGTATATGGCAAGGCACCTATGATGTTTACTAAATACTGCCCACTTAAAAAAATGGGCCAGTGTGGCCATTGCAAAACAAATAGTTACGAGCTTAAAGATGAACATGGGTCTTTTCCAATTATGACACATGAGGATTGTACGGTAACCATCCTCAACGGGAAAACGCTTAATCTTTTAGATGAGCTTGAAAGCATAAAAGGAATCGAGGCATTTAGATTAAACTTCACATTGGAATCAAAAGACCAAGTTACAAAAGTCATCAACAATGCCTTTGATAAACTTGGTGGTGAAGTAAATAAGTCTGTCTTTAATCCTGACACAGACACAAGAGGACACTTTAATAAAGAGATTATCTAAAGTAATCTTAGGGTAATCTCAACACAATAATTAACTCCTTAAATCTATTAAAAGTAATAGGTTTAGGGAGTTTTTCTAAATATGTTTTTGATCCAAAATATTGTCCTTACTGCAATGTAAAACTAAAAGAATAAATCTTTCACGGAAGGAAAAGCTAATGACACAAGAGAAAAAACATGATGAAGTATACAAAATTTTAAAAGAAAGTGGTGCTGAAGGTTGGGGTGGTACCACTGGTCAATCAAGGCAATCTTCATGGAGCAAGATACTGAAAGAAGTTTTTGATAAAATCAAATTAAGTGGTAATAAAGTGCTAGAATTAGGTGCTGGTGCAGGAGATGCTTCTATTATATTGGCGCAACAAGGATTCGAAGTTACTGGTGTTGAATTTTCTAAAACTGCTGTAAAGTGGGCGAAGGAAAAAGCGGAAAATTTAAATTTGAAAATAAGGTTTTTATATAGTGATGTAACGGATAATGAACTCTTAGTTGGCGAAGTCTTTGATTTCATATTAGATGGCAATTGCCTTCACTGTCTATTTGGTGACCAAAGGGTACAGTTTTATGAAAATGTGAAACGCTTATTGGCTACCGGAGGATATCTATATATTAGTTCAGTGATAAAAAAGCATCAAGATGATATGCCTACAAGGGTTGGACCACTTGATAGATATTTTATAACTCAAGAAGAACTTAAAGATGAGATAGAAAAGACGGGCATGAATTTAATGGATTATTGGGTCTATGAACGCGAAAATCATAGTCATTTTTGTGGCATTATTTCAAATTAAGGTCATATCAGTTATAAATTGTTTCAATTGAAAGCTTTTGAAGCGCATAAGAGTTTATAGATGGCAATGTATCTAAATTGTAAACTTTTTTCTTTATCATTGACAATATAAAGGTTACCCTCTAGAATAAACATAGACCCCCTAGGTAGGGGGGGTAAACAAAAGCAAAAGGAACTTCAGAGTGAGTTACCTTTGATTTCCCTAAAAATATATTATGAGGTGAATGACATGGAAAAAATAGTTATCATTGGCGGCGTTGCTGCAGGAGCAACAGCTGCTGCAAAAGTGAGAAGACTTTCATCAGATGCACAAATTACGATACTTGAAGCAGGAGCAGATATATCATTTGCAAACTGTGGACTGCCTTACTATATAGGTGGAGACATAAAAAGCCGTTCGAAACTTATCTTACAAAGCCCTGAGAGCTTCAAGGATGAGTATCAAACAAATGTGCATATCCATACAGCAGCAACTGAAATTGATCGCGTTAACAAAGTTGTACACACTGTGGACGCAAGAACCGGTGAAAAAAAGCAATTTGAATATACTAAGCTTATCTTAGCGCAAGGTGGTAAACCAATAGCACCACCACTTCCAGGCGCTGACCAAGATCATGTTTTCCAACTTTGGACTCTTGATGATATGGATAAAATCAACTCATTCATCGTAGATCATCAACCTAAAACAGCAGTCGTTGTTGGTGGTGGATTTATCGGACTTGAAATGACAGAGGCACTCGCTAAAAGAGGCATGAAAGTATCTGTGGTTGAGATGATGCCACATGTTATGGCGATTATGGAAGCTGAAATCGCTGGTTTTATACAAGAAGAGTTAATCGCTTATGGCGTTGATTTATATACAAACAAAGCACTTTCTGAAATTCACAAAAATACCGTATTACTCAAAGATGGTACAAAAGTTGAAGCAGACATGGTTTTATTATCAATTGGTGTACGCCCTACACTAAAACTTGCACAGGAATCTGGTCTTGAACTAGGTGCTGCAGGTGGTTTACTTGTAGATTCAACGCTTAAAACAAGCGATGATAATATCTATGGTGCAGGAGATATGATCGAACTTGAACACCGTGTACTTGGTAAAAAAGTGCGTATCCCACTAGCTGGTCCAGCTAATCGCCAAGGTAGAATCGCAGCAGAAAATGCGATGGGACAAAGACATGAATACAAAGGGTCTATAGGAACATCAATCGTTAGAGTCTTTGAAGCCGTTGCTGGTACCACAGGACTTTCGCTAAAAGCAGCAAGAGCTGAAGGTATCAATGCAGATGCAATCGTGATCCATAAAGAGCACCATACCTCTTACTATCCAGGCGCAGAGCTTGTGACGGTACTTGTGGTATATGATAAAGAAACTGGTACAGTACTTGGTGGACAAACTGCTGGTTATAAAGGCGCTGACAGAAGACTTGATGTAATCGCAACTGCTGTTGCAGCAAAACTTACAGTTTCAGATTTAACTGACGTAGATTTTGCTTACTCTCCACCACTTGGTAATGCAAATGATGCCATCAATATGGCGGCTTATGTGGCTGAGAACAGAATTTCAGGATTCTCACCATCACTTACAATCAGCGAGCTTGATGCACACTTAGAAGATAAAAAGGCACTTTGGATTGATTTAAGAGATGTCTTTTCATTTGAAAAAGCACATGTTGAAGGCGCAGTTAATTTACCATTTGAAATGCTTTCATCGAATCTTGATAAATTACCAAAAAATCAATTGATCTTGTTATATGATAAAACAGGTAAAAAAGGCCACCAAGCACTTCGTACATTAGTTGGCGCTGGATTCACAAACGTTTTAAACGTAAGTGGTGGGTTTATGAGTCTTTCAAATTACGCTAGAGCCGTTAAACCTCAAAACTTTGTTTTAGTTTTACCAGCTCCAGAACAGAAAAAACTTGGAGAAACTGAAAAAGAAGAAAAAGAAGTAGTGGTTAAAGAAGAAGTGAAAAAAGAAGTACCAACGGGTCCACTTGTAATTGATGTGAGAACACCAGAAGAATATGCATATGGCGCATATCCAGGTGCGATCAATATTCCACTTGATGAATTAGAAGATAGAGTTTCTGAGATTGAAAATAAGGAAAGACAAATTATCCTTTATTGTGCATCAGGCGCTAGAAGTGCTTATGCGTTGCAGATCCTCAAGGCTTATGGCTTCGTTAATTCTGAAAATGGTGGCGGACTAGCAAGAATGATGGCTAGATCTAGAAGATAGAGAAGTAACTAACTTACCAATCTGCCGTGTCGCAAAGCAGTCACATGATTAATGTGGTTATCTAAAAAAAATTATGTAAATATCAATGCCACTGGACATCTAACCTGATGCCCAGTGGCATTTTATTTTGCATATTTAGAGTCAAGATATGTGAAAGCATTTCGCATCCGTTCGAGGTTGTATGTTATAATTAAGCGGTAGTATTTTTGCAATATTGTCATCTAATGACATATTTTAGAGGGCATTTCTAAATTTTTCGTGAGAGGATAAAATAATATGAATTATATTGAAAGTAGAGATGGAAAATTATACTGTGGCGATATGCCATTTCTGTTAAAGGGATTTGGTCTTGGCGGTTGGCTTTTACCAGAAGGTTATATGTGGGGACTTTATGATCTATGCGATCGACCAAGACGTATGGAAAAAATGATTGAGACACTTTGTGGTGAAGCGTATGCAAATATATTCTGGGAAAAGTACTTTGATACATACATTACAAGGTGGGACATCGAGACCATTGCAGGACAAGGTTACAATTCCGTGAGACTTCCCATAAATGCAAGACATCTTTACAAGATAGAGAATGGGCAGATGCACTTTAATCAAAAGACCATAGAATATATTGATCAATTAATCAAGTGGTGTAATGAGTTAAATATCTATGTGATACTAGATATGCATGGGGCAAATGGTGGGCAAACAGGCGCCAATATCGACGATTGCATAGATGATCAACCGAGACTTTTCATGGAAGAGCATTATGAACAAGAACTGATCGAAATTTGGGGCATGCTGGCAATGCGTTATAAAGATGAACCAGCGGTGGCAGGTTATGATTTGCTCAATGAACCTCTTCCGAATTGGTTTAGTGCGTATAACCATAAACTTATGCCACTTTATAGAAAACTAATAGAAAAAATAAGAGAAGTTGATAAAAAACACCTTATTATCTTGGAGGGGCTTCACTGGGCAACTGACTTTACTATGTTTGACACAATTGAAGCTGAAGAGTTAAGCGATGGCATTGTGCTTGAATTTCATAAGTATTGGAGCAATCCTGATTATGAAAGTATCGCCAAATATATAGAGGTAAGCAAACGCTTGAATGTCCCTCTTTTCATGGGGGAAAGTGGCGAAAATAATCTCGATTGGTATACGACGATGTTCCCACTCTTTGACCGATTTAATCTGAGTTGGTCGTTTTGGAGTTATAAGAAAATGTCATGTGACAACTCACCTATAACTTTTAATCGACCAAATGATTGGGACAAGATTGTTTTGTGGGCAGAGCAAAACAAGGACTACTTAAAAAATGAAAATGATGTCCACGTGAAGACAATCACTTCATCAGAAGCACAAGAAATTTTTAATGAACTCTTAATTAACATTTCAAGCGCAAAAATAAACTCAGGCGTCTTCAATGCCCTTAAAAGAACAGCACCAGTGACCATACCAGCAGAGGCTTATGATGAATATCAAGTGGATGCTGATAAAAAACGTAGCCCTGGTGCTGATATTCGATCGAATGATCCGGTAGAAATAATTTTTGAAAGCGGAAATTTAGGCGCTGTTAACTATACGCATCGTAATGGTTCACCGCAGTTAGCAGAAGAGAATTTACTCGTAAAATTAAACGAGAAAGAAGCCTTAACTTATTACTTCAACATGGAAGATGATGCGAATGAAATAGTTGTCCATCTTGGCAAAAACCAAGAGATAAACAATAAAACTAAAATGACCTGTTCAGTTGATGACCAAAGCGAGACTTTTACAGTGGATGATCAAACTGAGTTTCATTTTATTTTTCATAGAAAAACAGATGATGGGGCTGGAAAAGTTCATCCATCTACTTATAAATTAAAGATAGAGTGCAATGCAGGTGTTCTTTTACTAGACAATATTAAGTTGAGAAAAATCAAGAAATGATAGTGAAGTAATAGAGTAGATAAAAATCATTGTCATCAGAGAGAAATCGGTGATATCTGAGTAGATGAAAGTATTGAACAAGGTAGGAGGCATATATGAAACTGATGCATATTTCCGATTTACATATTGGAAAACGCTTAAATGAAGTGAATTTACTGGATGATCAAGCTTATATACTGGGTGAAATTATCAGCATGGCAGTAAAGATAAAACCGGAGGGGATACTGATCGCCGGAGATGTCTATGACAAATCCATGCCCTCAGCAGAAGCAGTGAAATTATTTGATGTGTTTTTAAGTCAAATAGCAGAGCTAGACATACCCTGTTTTGTAATCAGCGGGAACCATGATTCAGCCGAGCGGATTGCATTTGGCGCATCCATCATGTCAAAAAAGGGTGTGTATATGTCAAAGGTGTTTGATGGACAGATTAATCCAGTTGTGTTATCAGACGACTATGGTGATGTGAATGTGTTTATGCTCCCCTTTTTAAAACCAGTTCATGTAAAGCAGTTATACCAAGATGTAGAAATCGAATCTTATCAGGATGCACTTGACTGTGTTATTAAACATATGGACATAGACACCACTGAGCGAAATATCTTGGTGATGCACCAATTTATTACCGCTATGAATACTGAAGTAGAGAGAAGTGATTCTGAAAGTATATCGGTGGGTGGTTCGGATAATATCGATGTATCTGTCTTTGAAGCTTTTGACTATGTGGCACTGGGTCACATCCATAAACCACAAAGGATTGGTAGAGATACAGTAAGGTATAGTGGTTCACCGCTTAAGTATTCTTTCTCTGAAGTGCAGCATGTGAAGTCGGTTACAGTGATTGAACTTAAGGAAAAAGGAGATATCATCATCGAAACTTTACCACTTATTCCTAGAAGGGACCTGAGAAAGATCAAGGGCACTATTGAGGCGCTTCTAACTTATGAAAACTATAAAGATACACAATTAGATGATTATATCCATGTGACTTTAACAGATGAGGAAGAGATCTTAGATGCGATCGGTAGAATGAGACAAATCTACCCCAACATCATGATGATCGAATTTGAAAATAATAGAAATCAAACGGTGAATAGTAGAACAGGTGCAGAAAGTCTAGACGATAAAACGGACCTTGAACTTTTTGCTGAGTTTTATGCCCTTCAAAATAATGAAGCACTTAGTGATGAGAAGTTAGCGATCGTCAGTGAACTGCTAGAAAAAATCGGAGGTGATCTGAGATGAAACCGATAAAAATAATCATGAGTGCTTTTGGCCCTTATGCGGATCAAGTCGAGATCGCATTTGATAAGTTCGGTGAGAGTGGCTTATTTCTTGTCACAGGTGACACAGGAGCAGGCAAGACGACGATCTTTGATGCGATTTGCTTTGCACTCTTTGGGGAAAATAGTGGGACAACTAGAGAAGGCAGCATGATGCGAAGCGATTTTGCAAAGCCAGACACGAAAACTTTTGTTAGCCTTCAGTTCATATATAAAGACAAGCGCTATACGGTAGAAAGAAATCCATCTTATGAAAGACCAAAGCTTAGAAGTGAAGGATTAACCAAAGAACTGGCAAACGCGTCCTTGATTTGTCCAGATGGGCGAGTCGTTACTGGTGTTGCTGCAGTGACTGCCGAAATAGAAAGCATACTTGGCATTAATAAAAACCAGTTTTCTCAGATTGCTATGATTGCACAAGGTGATTTTTTGAGATTGTTACTAGCGAATAATTCAGAGAGAAGTGCCATTTTTAGAAAAGTTTTTGGTACGGATCTATATGAACGATTTCAAAATGAGTTAAAGCAACAGACCAATCAACTGAAAACAGAATACGATACACATGTGCGCTCAATTGTTCAAATCTCAAGTGGGATTGAATGTGATGAAAGTAGTGAGAATTTTATGGTGCTTACAGACTTAAAAGCAAATAAAAGCATTCACGATTATGATGCGTTTACTAAGCTATTAAGTACTATTATAGAAACTGATAAAAAGCAGTATAAGCTAACGGATGATGAACTAGAGTTGCTTCGCAAAGGAATGGAAGATTTACTGCTTAAAATCGAAAAGACAAAAGTTGACAATGAAAAGCTAGCTACACTTCAAAAGGTAGAGCAAGCGGTCCAAGCATTACTTCTTTTAGAGGATGATATAAAAATAAAAGAAACCACTGTCATCGAAGCTGAAAAGGCACTTCATAACGTAAAACCAGTTGTAGATCGTATGAATAGTGCTGATGAGAAGGTACAGGAGACATTAGCGCGTATAGAGAAACTAAAATTAGATATCGATAGAAAGACACTTGAAACCAAAGAACTTGAGACGCTTTTTAATGAGGCAAAGGGCAAAGAATCTGAGAGACAAAAGCTTCATATAGAAATCAAACGCATAGAGGAGGATTTTTCAAAATATGAGTCCTTAATGCAGGTTAAGCGAGAGTTAGAAAAATTAACCACTGAAAAAAATAGAATTTCAAATGCAATAGAGAAAAATAATCATACTAAAATCACATTAGAACAAGAAAAGCTTGTACTTCAAAGTGAAAATGAGACGCTTGTGACAGCAGATAAAGATTTAAGTGAGAAAAAGCACTTGTTAGAGCGTGAGGATTTAGTAAAGGAAAGTTTACAGCGACTTGAAGTTAAAAATATGAAAGTCATGGATTTAAAATCTCAGCATCAAGCGTTGCAGTCAAAGTTTGAAAACATCAATAAAATATATCTACAAAAACTAGATCAGTATAGAGATTTAGAGCAACTATACTTTAATGAGCAAGCAGGCATACTGGCTGAACAGCTTAAAGAGAATGAACCTTGTCAGGTGTGTGGTTCTACTGTACATCCGAAACTTGCTACAAAATCCAAAGCTTCGCCAACGCGTTCTGAGCTCGACGAGACAAAGCATGCACTTGAAAGTGAAAATGAAAAAGTGCATCAAACCACTACAGAAATCAGTAAAATAGCCAGTGTCCTAGAGACACTTCAAAGTGATTTTGAAAATGAAGCTGTGGCAATGTTTGGTCAAAATCAAGTAGAGAAATTAGTGGCTCGAATAGAAACTGAGAAGCAATTAAATTTAAAAAAGGTTGAAAACCTAACCCAGCAGATCCATCTTTTAGAAACGCAAGTTTTGAAGTTTATTCAAAATAAAGAACAAGTTGCTAAATTGACCTCAGAAATTGAAACCATATCGGCTACGATTTTAAATGAGGAAGCGACACTTAACAAAATGAACATCGATTTGGCTGGTCTTACAACTCAGATCAAAACCATGGAATCTACACTTAAATATAGCGCGCTTGAGGAAGCAAAAAAGGAACGTGATCTCAAAGCGGCTACACTTAAAACATCAACTGAACATTATGAAAAAGCAGAAAGAAGATTTAACGAAAGTAAAAGTTCACTCGATAAAGATAAGGCAGCGAGTGAAGAACTTGAAAAGAGTAAAGTCAGTGAAATGAAAGCTTTGGATGAGTTGCATCGCTTATGTAATGAAACACTTGTAAGCAATGGCTTCGGTACTTTGGCCGATTATCAAAGTAAATTGATGAATGAAAATTCAATCAAGAATTTAAAGGTAGAAATCACCAATTACCATGAACAACTAAAAGAAAAAAATAATGAAGAAAAAAGGTTGAAGCAAGAAACAAAAGATATTCACTATCTAGAGACTGCATTGCTAGAAGATGATATGACCATGCTCAAAGATAAGCGAAGTCACTTTGAAAAGCTTAAATTGGCACTGAATAGCCGTATCACAGCTAACTTAAGAATTGAAAAAGCATTAACCAAAGAAAAGCGTGAAATGGAAAAAGTAGAATCAAACTATTTGATTCATAAAAACTTATCTGAGACGGCAAATGGAGATTTGTTGGGTAAGCAAAAACTCGCTTTCGAAAGGTATATACAGGCATTTTACTTTGCCCGGGTATTAACCGAAGCCAACAAACGATTTTCTTATATGACCAATGGGCGATTTGAACTGATTAGAAAAGAAACTGCTGGTGACATGAGAAGTCAAACTGGTCTAGAGATCGATGTGCTTGACAATTATACTGGCAAGATGAGGAGTGTTAAGTCGCTTTCAGGCGGCGAGTCATTTAAAGCCTCACTGGCACTGGCACTGGGACTATCTGATTTGATCCAAACCCATGCAGGCGGTGTGCAGATGGACACTATGTTCGTGGATGAAGGCTTTGGCTCATTGGATTCAGAATCACTCGAACAGGCCATTGAAGTGCTCAATGCACTGACACATAGTAACAGGTTAGTAGGCATCATTTCTCATGTCTCTGAACTTAAAGAGCGCATTGACAGAAAAATCCTTGTAAAAAAAGGGATTACTGGAAGTGAGATAGAAATGGTATAAATCATAAATATTTTGATTGAATTTTTTAGCATTAGGTATATAAATATAAGTAAAGCATGTAAACTCAGGTGTTCTGCATGCTTTCTTATATTTTCAAAATTTCTAGTATTTTGAACAAGCACATTTCTAGAACTTTGAAGTATGACCAACTAGATAAATTATGGAGGCCCATTTTATGAAAACTATCCGAGGCAAATTGTTATTGATTTTTATGCTTGTTTTTGTAGCACTCTTTGTTACAACTGCAAGTGCCTACGTTGCTGTAGAAACGCAAAAACAACACTTGATATTGACAGAACTATTATCAAAACAAAAATTACTCGTCGAACGTGTTACATTTACAGCGATAAACATGGGTGAGATAGCAATTTATGATAAAGATAGATTTCAAAAATTAAAAAGTGATAATGAAGCACAGTTAAAAGAATATGAAGGTGCTGTGGATTTTATGTTGAATGCATTTTCCATAAAAGAGTATCCAATAGATGGGAAAATCGTGAAACTTAAGTTTAGCCAAGATTTTAGTAAGATCTTAGATGACGCACTTGCTGTCTCCTTTTCAAAATGGAGTGATGCTAAAGCACAAATTAATTGGTTACTTGATGTATCAAATTTAAGTGATATCGCTTTATATACAGAAAAACTGGATACTTTTAAAGTCACAAATGTCACTCTGATTGAGAGTGCAGACTATATCACACAGATTTGTAGGTCGGAGGCAAACGCAAAGAAACAGCTGAGTGAAATACTTCAAATAATTTCTCTTTTCGCTGCGGGATTTATTTTTATCGCTTTGATATTTATCATTAGAAAATCAATTCATGCACCTATAATAAAAATCCAAAGTGCTTTGTTTGCGATCGGCAATGGTGATTATAGTGAGCGTTTAAATAGAACACAAGAAGACGAATTTAAAGCACTTTACGAAGATTTTAATCGAGCAATGGATAGCATTGAAGCCGTAAAAGATATTGAAAACCGTATCTTAGGTGAAAATGATATCTTGGAGATATTAGATTTTATGCAGTCTTCATTTAAACCTTTTGTAGAAATCAAAGAAATTACACTTTTCTATGAAAATATAACAGATGGCGCAATCAAACTCAGTAATATCTCTAGAGAATTTGAAATGCTTGAAAAAATATCAATTCCGGATCAAGTGATGCAGGAAAATGAATATACGCTTATATTGCCAATAGCAGTTAATAAAGCGGTTATAGGTTACGCAAGGTTTGAAAGTAGCAACAAACTCACAGAAAGACATGTGAATTTCCTTATGGGATTAAAAGAAAAAATTAGCTTCGCTCTTTTTAAAACAATTCTCTTTAAAGATCTATTAGGGATAGTAACAGGTAGTTTAGCAGATCTTGCAGAAGGTAGAGATCCTGAGACAAGAAGACATCTCACAAGGATGAGTATGTACGCACAAATCATATCTAAAACACTTCAAAAGAAAGATAAGTACAAAAACGAAATTGATAAAGAGTTTGTAAATAATATCATTTTAACTTCTCCAATGCATGATATTGGTAAGATTTCGGTACCAGATAGTATTTTACTCAAGCCTGGTAAATTAACAGATGAAGAGTTTATGGAAATGAAAAAACACGCCTTTTATGGTGCGAAATTTCTTTCGAAAATCCATGAACGTTTCAGCAAGTACGGCTTTGATTATTTCCAAATGGCAGAACACATCGCCCATTATCATCAAGAAAAATACAATGGCTCTGGCTATCCAGATGGCATCATTGGCAATGAAATTCCATTAAGCGCTCGGATCAGTGCACTTGCGGATGTATTTGATGCTTTAACTTCCAAAAGACCGTATAAAGAGGCATTTAGTCTTGAAAAGAGCTATGAAATCATCAATAAGAGTATAGGTTCACATTTTGATCCTGAGATCGTTGCAGCATTTTTTGAAGCACAAGAAGAAATTGAAGCTGTGTATGAGGCGTATAAGGAAATTTAACTAAAATCTAAGATAATCAGATTACCATATTTTTAAATATGTTATTAATGATAAACGTAAACAAGAAGCCTCATGTAATACTTAAGGCTTCTTGTTTTTTTATCTTCAAAACTCAATTTAATGAATAAAAAATGAGCCTAAATGAATAAGTTATTCAAGCACCTCATCTGGCTTTGAGAAATCAAATAAAACGCGTGAAATTTCATTATATTCACTCTCATAGATGAGATATAGTTCTTCATCCTTTGGAACTTCAGCATAAATATAACTTGTATATTTACTTCCTAAATTTAAATTTAAATCAAAAAGATCAAAAATATCTTCATCAAGACCATCAACGTTACCAATTTGATAAGATATACCCTCTTTTGAAACAAGATTAAAAAATGTAGGAGAAAATTTGATTTTTTCACCTTTGACATTTTCAAGATTGAATTTGGCAATTCTAAATACATTGTCTTCATGAGGATTAGAATCTTTTGAAGAAAGGCGGTCATATACAGTTTCAAGTGAAACCTTAACGTCGCCAATCATTACCGTATTTTTTACTAAAGATGGGTCAATTATAAAATCAGACTTTAAATCTCCTTGATAATAACTCCCATCTAACTTAATATCATAAAGTAAGTTTTCAGGTTTCTGTCCAAATTCTTGTGAATAGACACTTAAGGATAAATCAGTACGCTTCAAAATATCATCATTATTAAAAAACAACTTTTGCTTTGTTGGGCAACCGAGGATACTAACATTAATGTAATTAGAAAATGGGCTTTCAAGACTTTCAGGAATTAAAAAGCCGTCTTCAGTTTTTAAATAAAAGATATATTTTAGATCCTCTGCTAGTACCTTTTTTTCAATATCAACTGAAACAAGCGAGATGGTCTTTTCTAAAGGGTTAATATATTCAAGCGTTGAGGATTCTTGAATAATTAATTCTAAAGCATCCGAATTTGCAACTTGACTGCCATTAAATTGAGCTTCATATAGCATTTTTTCATCTGGACTTAGAGGGGTAAAAGACGTCATTTTTTTTGTACAGTCAATATCATAACTTATATTAATCTCGCCATGTTTTTCGTCAATAATAGAGATTATTTTTTCTTCACTATCATAGATAGCAAACGACCACAATCGTTTTACAGTACCATGAGGAACTAAATAACCTGGAGTGTCCATGCCAGTAGGTGATTCAGAATAGGGTGAGAACTCCCATATCGTAAGCGGTTTGTTTTTCACTAAAATATCAGAAGCACTTATAAAAACTTTTTCTTCTGAGATGTTTTTATACATGACTTCAGCTATGTAAATACTAGCGTTTCCTTGTTCGCTTTTTATTTTTTTATCTGTTTGATATATTTTTAGAACTTGGAATTGATAGGTATCAAATGATAAAATCTCTCCTATTGCTTTTGTATTTTCATTACTTGTTTCAACAAGGTGGTTAGGTAATTCTTTGAAATCATTGCTTGACTCACTCTCAGTTGAGATTTTTGCACTTGAACAACCAGCAAGCAAAAGTGTTAGAATAATAATGATTAGCTTTTTCAATTTAAGTATCTCCTTAGTTTTTTATTGTTCTTAATAAGTCACTTGGATATTATAAGGTGATATTGGGCTTTATCATACCCAAAAAGGTAATTTCTAATAGAACTTTAATTATTTTGTTTTGCGGTTTTACCTTGTTAAAATATAATTACTTACCCTAATATTAGCTACTTTATTACGAATATGATAAAATTGAAAAGCAAGATGCTAATAGTACGTGGAGTTGACGATATAGCATTGCTTCAAATTTGCATTAAATAATTTTAAAGGAGATATTGGTGCATGAAAAAGTATAAATTTAGAAGAAATAGCATTCAATTTCGAATTCCTTTTTTTATAACGATTTTTACCTTGATCTGTGTGCTCGTGACAGGTTTAATGATGCAGTTAATTTTTAGATATAAGCTTGAAGAAAATATCGAATCAAAAAATATGATAATATCCGAAATGATTTCTAATGAACTGACGTTATATCTTGAAAATGCTACAGATACAGTAATTACTGCTGCTAATTTTTCTTCTCAAAGTAGTGGAGACTTAAATCAGATCGAAAGTGAAATATTTAGAATTTATGATAATTTCAAATACTTTGATCTTATTTTTTTCATGAATCAGAAATCTCAAATGGTATTTTCAAAACCGACAAATGAAAACGTACAGGGAAGATTGTATACAGACAGAGACTATTATTGGGATATTATTAAAAATAAGAAAAAATCGACGATGAGTAATTTACTAGTAAGTAGTGTTCTAAACAGACCACATTTTATTATTGCAGCTCCTGTTAAAAATAATAATGAAGATATTGTGGGGTTAATTGGAGCCGGGATTCCACTGAACAATATTGAAAAAATTCTTAAAGAAGTAAAACTAGGTTTTGAAGGGAAAATATGGATTGTAGATGCGTCGGGTACTTTGGTCATACACCCAGATTATAAAATTGAACAAAAGTTGATTCCAATTTCAGAACTCAATATTAAAGGAAATGTGAAAGGCTTTGATATAGAATCTATCCTCGAAACACACAAAAATCTCAATACAAGATACGCCATAGGAGATTCTGAATATTATGCTTCAGTGACTTTTTTAAAGGATTATAACTGGATGATCGTTGTTGAACAAAATAAAGATACCGTTAACAGAGAAATTTTGCTTTCAACGAATAGGCTGATTACCATACAACTAATTGTTTTATTTTTTGCTTTGATAATTGGTCTAATCTTAGCAAGGTGGATTACTTTGCCGATTAAACAGTTGGTCCTTCAAGTTAGAGGACTTCCAACTGCACTCAAAGAAGACGAAAAAATAAATGTAGCTTCAAACGAATCAGATAGCAATGAATTAATGGAGTTAAGCCATGCTTTTGTAGATATGAGTTTTAACCTTAAGAAAAATTTAGTAGATCTTGAGAATTCTGTCATAAGTGAAAATCGAATTCAGCAGTATTTGAAAAATATTTTAGCAAGTGTCCACAGCGGCATTATAGTTGCAGATTCCAAATATGAAATCACAATATTTAATGCTCAAGCTACTCAAATAACAGGATTAGATCAAAGTGAAATGATAGGCCATGATTTTTTTGAGATTTTAGAAAGATTGAATTTGGTGATAAAACAGGATGTTTTAAATGTTATTCACTTTGATAAGCAGGTGACTGATCAAGAAACAATCCTCAAATCTACTCATGACAAAATTATAACAATCAGTTATACTTGTTCAAGGGTTATTGACCAACAGGGAAATTATCTTGGGGTTGTACTTCAGTTTAGAGATATTACTGCGATGAAGATACTAGAATTAGAACTTCGAAAAGAGGATCGAATCCACACAATTGGTGAGCTTTCATCCTCTATTATCCATGATATTGGCAATCCACTTGCGGGGATGGCAAATTTAATTGAGTTATTAAAAGATGATGAAATTCAGGAAGAATCTAAAAAAGAAGCAATGGACTTATTAAGCGAAGAGGTCAATGATCTTAATGTTCTAGTGATTAACTTTTTAGATTTTGTTAGAAATACTGATATTAAAAAGAAGCCTGTAGATCTAATAAGAATAATTAAGAGTAGTATCGATTTATTAAAAGGTGAAATAGATACTAATAAGATTAAACTCATCAGAAATCTTCCGGTTCAACCCATTATTTTAAATCTTGAAGCAAGAAGTGTGAAGCAAGCCTTGATAAATATATTGAAAAATGCAAGTCAAGCTATAGAACACAAGGGGTCGATTATTATTAACGTATTAGACTCAGACAATGTTGTCACATTAAGTATTGAAGATACAGGTAAAGGAATTCCTGAAGAGGAAATCTCTAAACTGTTTTATCCATTTTACACCACAAGAGAAAAGGGAACTGGATTAGGCTTATTTATAGCTTACAACGAACTAAAAGAAAATGGTTGTACATTAACAGTTGAATCAGTTGTTGGACAAGGATCAATTTTCAAAATAATTTTTAAGAAGGAATAATATCATGAATATACTTGTTATTGATGACGAAAAAAGTATACGTGTTTCGCTTGAGTTAGGACTAAAAAAACTTGATGCTACGATATATAGTGCGGTTAATGGTTATGATGGGTTAGATCTATTTAAAAGGAACAAAATTGATTTGGTCATCTTAGACATTAAATTACCTGATATATCTGGGATTGAAGTTCTTAAGCAAATGAAAATGCAAAATGAAAACAGTACCGTGATCATGATGACACATCTAAGCGAAGTCAAGTTAGCTGTAGAAGCCATGAAACTTGGCGCACATGATTATTTTACAAAGCCATTTTCAATTGAAGAAATGATCAGTGTGATCAAACAACTAGATAGCTATATTCATGAAAAAGCACTTATAAACAAAACTGATCATAGTATGACGCAGATTGTTGGTGAATCTGCCGAGATTACTGCAATACTCACAAAGCTCAAAAAACTCTCAAGGATACAGTTTAATACTTGTGTGTTGATATCAGGTGAAAGTGGCACGGGAAAAGAACTTGTTGCCAAACAAGTACATGCTATTTGTACACCGGATAAACCCTTTGTTGCTATTAACTGTGCTGCAATCCCTAAGCAGTTACAAGAAAGCGAACTGTTTGGGCATGAAAAAGGTTCATTTTCAGATGCAAAAAGTCAACGAATTGGTCTTTTTGAATTTGCAAAAAATGGAGTGCTTTTCTTAGATGAAGTAGGAGATATGGATATTGATTTACAGGCAAAACTACTTAGAGTTTTACAAGAAAAAAAATATAGGCGAATAGGTGGTAATGAAGAGATTGCTTTTGATGCAATGGTAGTTGCAGCAACAAATAAAAACTTACAGGAAGAAGTTATAGCTAATAATTTTCGGAAAGATTTGTTTTACAGATTAAATGTCATCCCTATAAAAGTCCCACCTCTTAAAGAACGCAAAGAAGATATCTTACTGTTAGTGAATCATTTTATTCAGATATACAACCAATTACTTGATAAAAATGTAGTTGGACTAAGTTCTGATATGTTTACACTTTTTTACAAATACAGTTGGCCTGGAAACATAAGAGAGCTTAAGAATATCATAGAGCGTTTAATGATCTTAAGCGATTCAGATGAATTGTCAATGGATGAGTTACCCTATGAGCTTATAGATGATGAATATGAGACTCAAAGTCAACTGAGCCATCTGGAACTCGCAGAACAAGAAACAGTTTTAAGAGCACTCTCACAGTTTAATTGGAATATCACAAAAGCAGCAGATGCACTCCATATATCAAGACTGACATTAAGACGTAAAATAGATAAATACGGTATTTCTAATCAAAATTATAAATCTTGAAATATAAATTATAAATGACAATTAAATGTAAGGGCGGTAACATTATTACCAGTAGCGGTAATTATGTTACCGCTTTTTTGTATGGTGGATAGGCCAAATCGTTGAGAACTAAAGATCCATAACTTGGCATATAAATTGCGTAATAGTAGACTGTGAAGAAATCTATTTAACGGGAGGTATGTATGGAACAAGCATTACAAGGCTTAAAGATACTAGATATGACAAGAGTACTTGCGGGTCCTTACTGTACAATGGTCCTTGCTGACTTAGGAGCAGATGTCATCAAAATTGAAGCACCTCGAACTGGAGATGATTCAAGACAATTTGGTCCGTATATCAATGGGGAAAGTGCTTATTTTATGAGCATAAATAGAAATAAAAGGAGCATGACATTAGATCTTAAGAATCCAGATGCAAAAACTATTTTTTTTGAACTTATTAAAGAGGTTGATGTTGTAGTTGAAAATTTCAAACCAGGTACGATGGAAAAATTAGGATTTGGTTATGAAGTACTAAAAGAGATTAATCCTAAATTGATTTATGCAGCAAGTTCAGGTTTTGGTCACACTGGACCATATAGTTCCAGACCAGCGTATGATGGCGTTGTTCAAGCGATGGGTGGCATTATGAGTATTACTGGTGAACTTGGAGGAAAGCCTACTCGAGTTGGACCGTCAATTGGTGATATTACTGCTGGCCTATTTACTGCTATAGGTATTTTGGCTGCAGTCAATCATTTAAATGCAACAGGAGAAGGTCAAAAAGTTGATGTAGCAATGCTAGATTGTCAAGTTGCTATTTTAGAAAATGCACTAGCTAGATACTTTGCAACAGGCGTTTCACCTAAACCAGCTGGAAACAAACATTCATCAATTGTACCTTTTGAACCGTTTGAAACTTCAGATGGTGAAATTATGATTGCAGTGGGCAATGATAATTTGTGGAAAAAGTATTGTGTTGAAATTGGCCATGATGAGCTAATAACTGATGAAAGGTTTGTATCCAATCCTCAAAGAACAGTTAATTATGACAAACTTAGACCTATTCTTGCAGAAATTATGAAGTCAAAATCTACAGATGAATGGTATACAAATCTTACAAAAGCAGGCATTCCATGTGGTCCAATCAACAATATTGAGATGATCACGAAAGATGAGCAAGTTAAATTTAGAGATATGATTGTAGAAGTTGAACACAAAGTAGCGGGAACGACTCATATTCCAGGAATACCAATTAAGATGAGTAAGACACAAGGTACAATCAATAAATCAGCACCAATTTTAGGAGAAGATACAGCAGATATTCTAAAAGAACTTTTAAATTACTCTGATGAAAAATTAGAACAACTTAAAGCAAAACAAGTATTTTAAATAGGAGGACAATATGGAGATTTATGGATTGGGAATAGTCGCATTTTGTATGTATATCGGTTCATTTATTGGATATTTTATAGGTGAAGCATTAGGTATCTCCGGAAATGTTGGAGGTGTTGGATTTGCAATGCTGCTTTTGATTTTATTGAGTAATTATGTCGATAAAAAAAGAGGCGGATGGTCTGAAAGAACTAAGAATGGTATTTATCTTTTAAGTGCACTTTATATTCCTATCGTTGTTGCAATGGCAGGTATTCAAAATGTAGTTGCTGCATTTAGTGGTGGTGCAATTGCCTTCGTAGCAGGTGGAGTAGCGACAATAGGATCTATGTTTTTGGTGCCAGTAATTGGTAAACTTGGCTCAAAAAAATTAGAAGAATAAGGGGGACGCTATTATGATTTCAGATATTATTTCAACACTATTTACCAAATTTCCTTTGGTAGGTGCGATAGGCGCCGTAGCTTTAATTTTATTAGTTTCATATTGGTTTGCAAATGTTATAGGTCAAAAAAGAATGGGGTCAGCAATTGCAATAGTAGTGGCACTTATATTAGCATTTATTGCAGGTAAATTTACAGATGGTTCAAAAGGGGTTTCTGACATCACTTATTTCTCTGGTTTTGCACTACTAGGTGGTTCAATGCTAAGAGATTTCGCTATTATCTCAACAGCTTTTGGTGCTAAGCTTGAAAATCTTAAAAAAGCAGGACTTCCAGGCATCGTATCACTTCTATTAGGTGTTACATTTTCATTTGTAGTAGGTTCAGTAATAGCTTATGTAATGGGTTACCATGATGCAGTTGATGTGGCAACAATTGGTGCTGGAACAGTAACATTTATCGTTGGTCCTGTAACTGGAACTGCACTTGGAGCGAGTTCGGAAGTTATTGCATTATCAATCGCTGCAGGTGTTGTTAAATCTGTACTTACTATGATTATAACACCGTTTATTGCTAAGGCTATTAAACTTGACAATCCAACGACTGCCATGGTATATGGTGGATTAATCGGTACTACAAGTGGCGTTGCTGGTGGCTTAGCTGCTACAGATCCTAAACTTGTACCTTATGGTGCAATGACAGCGACTTTCTACACAGGTTTAGGTAGTTTAGTGTGTCCATCACTTGGATATATGGTTCTAAAAATATTCTTATAGTAGATATTTTTCTTATATCTAAAGTATATCTATTGATTCATAAATGGAAATGATTGATTCGGTTTGAATCAATCATTTGTTTTATGATTACAAGGCAACAGGGAGGAATATAATGAATGACAAATTGATGCAACTCAATGATATGAAAGAAATTTTATCATCGGGTGGTGGTATAAAAGCAATTGAAAAGCAACATGATAAAGGAAAATTAACCGCTCGTGAGAGAATTAATTTATTATTTGATGAAAATACATTTGTTGAAATAGATGCATTTGTGAAACATAGATGCACAAATTTTGGCATGCAAGAAGTTGATGCACCAACAGAAGGTGTTATTACAGGTTATGGAAAGATAAACGGGAGACTTGTATATGCTTATTCACAAGATTTTACGATCATAGGTGGGTCGCTTGGAGAAATGCATGCAGCAAAGATCTGTAAAGCGATGGATAATGCACTGAAAATGGGCGTTCCTATTGTTGGGATCAATGATTCTGGTGGTGCTAGAATTCAAGAGGGAATCGATGCTTTAAAAGGATATGGTGACATTTTCTTCCGAAATACCTTGGCATCAGGTGTAATCCCACAAATCACTGCAATAATGGGACCGTGCGCAGGTGGAGCGGTTTATTCTCCAGCAATTACTGATTTTGTTTTTATGGTTGATAAAACTTCTCAGATGTTCATTACAGGTCCTCAAGTTATTAAAACTGTAACAGGTGAAGAAGTGACAGCAGAAGCACTTGGTGGTGCAATGACTCATAACTCTGTAAGTGGTGTTTCGCAATTTATATCAAGCACAGATGAAGAATGTATCGATGAAATTAAAAGGTTGTTAAGCTTTTTACCATCAAACAATCTTGAATCAGCACCTGAAACTGAAGCAGTTGAAAATCCAAACCAAGTTAACGAATTACTAAATGAGATTATTCCTGATAGTCCTAATAAACCATATGATATGTTTGAAATAATAAGATCTATTGTAGACCAACAAGATTATATGGAATATTTTCCGCATTTTGCAAAGAATATCATCACATGTTTTGGTAGAATTAACGGACATACAACTGGTATCATTGCCAATCAACCAAATGTGTTAGCAGGGTGTCTTGATATTAATGCGTCTGATAAAGCTGCTAGGTTTATTAGATTTTGTGATACTTTCAATATTCCGATTTTAACAATCGAAGATACACCAGGTTTTTTACCAGGTTCAGATCAAGAATATGGTGGCATTATCAGACATGGTGCTAAAATGCTATATGCTTATTCAGAAGCAACGGTGCCACTGGTGACACTTATTACTCGTAAAGCATATGGAGGCGCTTATATTGCTATGGGTTCAAAGCACTTAGGAGCGGATATAGTTTTAGCTTGGCCATCAGCTGAAATTGCTGTTATGGGTCCTCAAGGTGCTGCTAACATTGTATTTAGAGGTGAAATAAAAAATGCAGAAAACCCAACAGAAACAAGGGCTAGATTAATTAAGGAATACACTGATGAGTTTGCAACACCTTATAAAGCAGCTGAAAGAGGATTTGTGGATGATATCATCGAGCCTGCATT
>NZ_JARYZI010000023.1 GCF_029914245.1 Fusibacter bizertensis | reverse complement strand
GGAACAAGTGATCTAAAAAATCATACTCAATGGTCTATCGCATCGGAATGAGTGGTCATTTTGGTATGGAATACTCAATAAATACAACGACAGTAGGAATATTAGCTTATTTAATGATGTTTATAGTATTTACCGCAGGATTTATTTCAGTATCAAATAAAACGATTAAAACGAACTAATACTGATTTGAAATTTTGATTTCAGTGAATACGATGTCTAACACACAGTCCTCGCAACTAAGTCTGCGAGGACTGAAAGAACGTTATGTGATATTAATTATTTCGATATAGAATGGTAAGGGGGAGCTATGAAAAAGATAAGTATTATTATAGGAGTTTTTATTATAATTGGATTGTCTATAGTTAATATTCAAAACAGAAGGTTCATGTTGAGAAATCTTGATGAAATTAATGTTGAAATAAGATATGCAACAAATTATTACGAGCGAAATAAAGCAATTGAGAATAATACTGAGATAAATGAAACATGGTTTTTGTTAGGGGAGTCAATACCATATTTTTATCATAAGGATATGCTAATAGAACCAAGGTGTATGAATTTAGCTCAAAAGATGGAGCAGACATTTGATTTAGTTGCTTCATCAAGAGTAGCTTCAAGAGATGATGTAGAGCAATTTTATTCAAGATTAAATCAAATAGAACTATTAATTACAAATACTATAGACGAGATTGAGTTATTACAATTAGATATCTCAGAGGAAACTTACGATGAACTCATAACACTTCTTTTGGAAATGGAGAATCTAACATATTCTGAAGGGGATCAATAATGAACATCACATTAACGGCGGGCGCTTACGGCGTTATGTGACATTTCAAAAAACTTAGAGATAAAGACAGGAGATAATTAAAATGACCTTTTATAATGATGAAAAAATAACGATAAGAGCAATGAAAGATGAGGATGCTCAAAGTATTTATAATACTCTATTAGAGCAAAACTGGCATCCTAATATAGAAGTGTACAAGAAGTACTATAAAGACCAGGAGTTAAAGGTAAAGTATGTTTTTGTTGCTGAATATGAAGGTAATATTGCCGGATATACAACATTATTATCAAAAGCGACCAAAGGACCTTTTGTTCAAAGTGAATTTCCTGAGATTGTGGATTTATGTGTCTTCGAGAAATATCAAAACAAAGGGATTGCTAACAAAATACTAGATATCGTTGAAAATATCGCATCAGATATAAGTAACAATGTGACATTAAGTGTCGGGTTGCATTCTGGTTATGGTGCTGCTCAGAGAATATATGTAAAACGTGGATATATTCCTGACGGTTCAGGTGTTTGGTACAACGATAGGCAATTAGAGCAATATAGTGAAAAATGCAGTAATGATGATTCACTTGTTCTGTATTTTTCTAAACAACTTAGATAAACAATTCAATAAAAATGAAAAGTCACATAACACACAGTCTTCGCAACTAAAGCTGCGGGGACTGCAAGAATGTTAGCTGAAATAATATCTGATATTTGAGTAGAAACTATAAAATAAACTATGTTTCATAGAAACAGGAAAGAGAGTTAATTTAATGAATAAAAAGATACTGGAACTAATGAAGAGAAAAGATGTAACGATGTTTGCTGTTGTTTCAGGATTAGTATTACTACTATTATCTGTTGGTAACACAATTGCTGGATTTAGTAATGACTTAATTTTTTATAAGATGACAGGAGTATTTGGTGTGATTTTTTTTAGTATAACTAGTTATATAAATATTCGTGCATATCGAAATCATGTTTAAAAGAATAATAGAACAACGGTGACGGGCACTAAAGGGAATCAACTTCTATTGCGGAAAGAAAAATCGTGTAAAATGAACGGGGATAGTGGCATATGCATAGCTACTTCCTAGTTTTGTACCTGACACCAATTTAGGAAGTAGGAAGTAAGTTCATGAATAATACGTTAGTAGAAACCCAGGAAAAAGATCAAAAGATAAAGTTCAATTTGTTGAGAAGCGATTTGTTAAAAACGAGATGAACAAAAGTATCTTGTTAAGAGGAGTTGGCTATGAACAATAGATTGATTGAGCTGCGCTCAAAAAAAGCCAAAGAAGATTTTGTAGCTTAAAAATAGTATTTGAAGGGGGAAAATTTATGGAAATAGTCCAATTTAATATGAAAGATAGAAATGAATTATTAGAGTTAGATAAAGAATGTTTTGGAGTAGATCAGTGGGATAATGAGTTATGGCAAGAAATTTTTGATGATTTTGAACATAATTTTATTTATTTAGTGAAGCAAAAAAATGAATTAATTGCATTCTTAACAATATTCAATTGGGGAAAAGAAAAAAATTACGTTAAAATCACCAATATTGGAACTAAAAGCAGTTATAGAGGACAAAGAATAGCTCATAAATTATTTGAAACAATGATAAGCGAGATGAAAAAAGAAGGTATTAGGGACTTTAGAGGAGAAACAAGAGTATCAAACTATCCAATGCAAAAAGTATTTAGTGATTTTGATTTCACAAATGTAGAAACATATAAAGATTATTATGACAACCCTACTGAAGACGCACTGAGATTTCAATTGAATTTTAAATTGTAATCTTAAAAAAAGCAAAACAAATTATGCATCTTGGTCCAAGGCTCAAGATGAAATGGGCATCTACTAACACGCCATTCCCATCACTGAGGTGACGGGAATGGCTGAACGTTAGACGACATGCATTGTCTAATAGTGAATATTTTTAAAAGGGTGGTGGAAATCATTATGAACGTATATTTTGAAACAGAAAGATTGATTATTAGAGATCCTATTGTTGAAGATTTTGATTCTATTTGGGAAATGAGAAAGGATGAGGATGTAACTGAATTCACAGGTGGAGTCACAAGGTTGACTTGTGATGAAGCATATGAAAAGCATTTAAAAAGATGTGACAATTGTGATGATACAGCAAAAGAATACTCAGTAATAATAAAAGAAACAAATGATTATATTGGATATTGTGGTTTTCAGTATTGTACAGTTTTAAATGGTTTGGAAATATTGTATGGTTACGCTAAGAAATACTGGGGCAATGGTTATGCTATTGAAGCTGCAAAAGCTGTTTTAGAATTTGGAATAACCAAGTTGAATCTTGATGAGATAGTAGCTGCAGTTAATTATGAAAATGTAGCATCGGATAAAGTATTAATAAAAATTGGAATGAATTATGTAGGAGATATAGAGTGGCCAGAGCAAGGAATGGTAAAGAAGTATAATATTAAGTCTTAATTGCCGACCCTGCACGATCGTCTAACACGATGATTATCGACATACCAGTCTTCGAATATTGTGTTGCGTTGGGATTTAGATGAGTATTTGATTTATAGTGATTGGAGTATTAACAAGGCACGATCGCGAGTCACGGGAACGTTATAGGAAATCAACACAAAAACAAGACAGCGACAATCATAAGAAAGGATTCAGAAATATGATTTACTTAAAAGGATATAGAGAAAAAACAAGTGAAGGATGGACAATACAAATTACAAAACATATAACGGAAAAAGAATATAATTCACATAAAGATTCGTTAGCAGATGCGAACAAAATAAATGCAATGACAGATGTACATAATTTAGTTGTTAGAAATGGAAGTGAATTCTTAGATTACTCTAGTAGATTAAAAAATGAGGCGAAAATAGACAAGGATCAATATTTTGAAGCAAATAGGTTATTAGTAAATTTTCTGTCTTCAGTATCAATGTTTATTGATTATGGAGAGAAATATCATTCAAAATACTTTGGAAAAGATAAAATGAGAGAGTTCCAAAATAAAACGCACTTCTTTTATGACAATCATATTTCATACAGATTTATAGCTATATTGAGAAACTATGCTATGCATTATGGATTCCTGCTTTTTATAACTCACACAAGTTTAGATGGAACCAATGGTTTGTTTGCTTCTAAAAAAAATCTCTTAAGATTTAAAGATTGGAAACATGTTAAAGAAGATATTGAGAAGATGCCTGAGCTTATATCATTTGATATACATGTAGAAATAGCAATATTATTCCTGAAGCATTTATATGAAAGCTTTATCTATGATATTGCTCCAATAGTCCTTGAGGGAATTAAATATTATAACAATTTGATAAAAGAATCTAACGGTTACCCACCAATTTTGGCTAAATCAAAAAATGAAATAGATTATAAGTCTGGCATTTTATCGTTAAGTGATTTTAATCCGAATGATTTTGCTAAAGCACTTGAAGTTATTAAAAATCATCCAAGAATTGAAGTGAATTTTACTGATGAAAGACGTGATGACATCCTATAACACGCTGAGTCCCTCCATTCCCCTTAATGTCACGACGGCTGCGAGGCACACGTCGCGCCACTTTTTCCGCTAAGGCGTTAAAAGAGGGGAACAGCGGGAATCGCGGGAACGTTATATGCATTATATTAAATATGGAGGATATTCAAATGAGTGACAGAGGAGCAGAATATATTATTAGTCAATATAAAAAACTTATTGATTTAGATAAGAGGATATCAAAAGAAAATAAATATAGTAATCAAAGAGAACGAAATCCATATCAGAGAGACTACTCTAGAATTTTGTATTCTACATCATTTAGAAGATTGCAAGGCAAAATGCAATTAATGAGCGTGGACAGTTTGAGATTCTATAGAAATAGATTAACTCATAGTTTAGAGGTTTCACAAATTGCTAGAAGTATTGCTGAAAAAATGCGTGAAATATTAAAATATGAAGAATTATATCAAAAAGATATGTATGTTATTGAAGCATGTTCTATAGCTCATGATATTGGTAATCCTCCTTTCGGACATCATGGTGAGACTGTTTTAAATGATTTATCAAAATCATTTGGAGGATTTGAAGGTAATGCACAAACACTTCGTATTTTAAGAACATTAGAAAAGAAACTTCCATCAGAAAGAGGATTAAATTTAACAATACGCACACAATTTGCGGTAATGAAATATTTTAATCCAGCAAGTTCAGGAAAAAAGAAATTCATATATAATGATGATTTTGAATTTTATGATGAGTTAGTAAATGAATATGGTGTTTCACCACGTACTTTGGATGCTCAAATAATGGATTTAGCAGACGAAATAGCATATGCGGCACATGATTTAGAAGATGCTTTAGCGTTGAAATTATTTACTCTTGATGAATTTCGTTATGAGTTCAAACATTACATGGAAACTAAAAGCTCAGACGAAACAAAAGATAAGATTTTACTTGCAATAACAAAATTCGATGAATTAGTTAAAAATGCTAATGAAGTTGCAGTTGATGCGCAAAATATTCACTCTTCAGAAGAATATTCACATATATTACGAAGAGAACTAATTTCAAATTTGGTTAACACATTGGTTACAGATATTGGAATTGTTGAATCTAACGAAAAATTTAGAAGTGATACTGGTAGTAAGAATGATTATGAAGTAAATTTTTTGAATTATAAAGAATTAGCAAATGGGTTGAAAAAATTCACATTTATATGTATTAATCGCCAGAATAATGTATTGGTATATGAGAAAATTGGTGAAAAAGTATTAAGAGAGTTATATCAAGCATTTATTGATGATAAATTTAATTCAAATAATATGTTATTACCTGCTGAATTTAGAGCTGATACTGGAGTATCTAGAGAGCGATCTGTTTTAGACTATTTAGCAGGAATGATGGATACTTTCGCAATAGAGACACACAAAAAGTATTATGGTTCAAACGCATTAGAAAAGTTATATCCATAGATTACTGCACATAACGCACAGTCCTCGCAACTAAGGCTGCGAAGACTGCAAGAACGTTATACGAAAAAGAATATATAAATAATGGAGGTGCATTTTTGAGTACATTATCAAAAAATATAAAGAATAGAAAGAATCTTACAGAAGAAGAAAAAGTAATATTGTTGACTGAAGTTAACCGAGTATGTCCTTTATGTGGCACTAAATTAATTTACAAAAAGAAGACGAGAAATTTATATAGCTTCGAAGTCGCACATATTTATCCACATAGCTCATCTGAGTATGAAAAAGAGTTATTAGCAGATGCGAAAAGGTTATCAGATGATTCAGAAGATATAGCAAACTTAATATTATTATGTCCTTCATGTCACAGAAAGCATGACAAATATACGACTATTGAAGAATATTACACGTTATATAATTTGAAGGAAAGAATGAATGCAGAATCAAATTGTAAAGAACATTTTGGTGATTATAAAATAGAATTTGAAATAATTGAGGTTATTCATTCTCTAGCAGAAAATATTAAAAATAATAGAAGTAAATTTGTAAAACTTGAAATGTCAGCAATGCGAATAGAAGAAAAATCCGATGAAACTTTAGATGTTTTCGTCAAAACTACAATTGAGATGTATGTACAATTGTATTATTTATCTATAAAAGATAAATTCAACGAATTAGAGAAAGATGATGAAGGTATATTCGATTTAATTGCATCTCAGATAAAATCATTCTATTTGCAATTAAAAAGGAAAGAAAGTAACAAGAGTATTATTTTTGAACAAGTAGCAGAATGGATATTTGTCCAATCAGGTAGTAAAAGTAAAATCGCTAGTCAAATTATTGCAAGTTATTTTGTTCAAAGTTGTGAGGTGTTAACATAATGATTTTTCCAAATAAGGTTACTTCATATGAACAATCGGTATTATCAAAATTGCCAGTAATAATAAAAGAAATCCACAAAGGTGAGTTAAGTATATTTACTCTATATGAGCTAACAAAATCACATTTTGAAGAAATTAACGAATTTGTTTTCGCGTTAGACGTGTTATTTTTACTAGATGTTATTGATGGGATAGAAGGAGATTATATACATGTTGAAGCAGATAAGTAGTGTTGTATTTCGTGAAGGCACAATATATTTTCACAGTGGCTTAAATACAATTTTAGGAGATGAAAAAGGATCTAATTCAATTGGGAAATCTACATTGTTAATGATAATTGATTTTATATATGGGGGAACTTCATATATTAAGGAAAATAGTGATACAGTAAAGCATTTGGGACATCACAATTTTGAGTTTGTGTTAGAGTTAGGTGAAAAAAAATACTATTTTAGAAGAGGAACAGAGAACAGTGATATTGTTGAAGAGTGCAATCATATGTTCATTAATACTAAAAATTTAAAAATTAGTGAATATACATCTATTTTGCATAATTTGTATATTTCAGATTTAATTCATATTTCCTTTCGTGCAGCAGTAAGTACTTATTTGTCCTAGTCAAGCATAATTGTAACACTATCATATAGTTTGACGAGTATAAGCTTGCCTTGCCTCAAATGGTGTTAA
>NZ_JARYZI010000022.1 GCF_029914245.1 Fusibacter bizertensis | reverse complement strand
GTAGAAGAGGGTTTAAGATTCTCTATCCGTGAAGGCGGTAGAACAGTTGGCGCTGGTTCTGTTATCAAAATTACTGAGTAATTCAAAAACTCTTGTTGTAATTTTTGACGACCTGTTATAAAATACTATAGGTAATTAATTAAAGATTTAATACTGTATTTTCTAATGTTACTTTAGAAGATAAGGACTAGTGGCAACTAGTCCTTATTTAACTTGCTTAACAAGATGAACAATTGTTAACAATATTACGCGGTCAAACTAGCGTGGTTTTGTTGACATGCCATTTGTTTTGTGGTAGGTTAAATTAGTAATGTTATAGTGGAGTATAGTGTGCATTGCCAGGCACGGACATTAATGGTTTAGGAGGTGTCGAGATGAGAGTTAACATCACGTTAGCATGTACTGAGTGTAAGAACAGAAATTATACCACTACGAAGAACAAAAAGAACAACCCAGACAGAATTGAGATGAGCAAATACTGCAAGTTTTGCAAAAAACACACAGAACATAAAGAAACTAAGTAGTTTCAAATACTAATTTAAGGGGTTGAGATAAATGGCTTCTAGTAACGTAAAAGAAAACAAGTTTAGCATAGGCAAGTTTTTCAAAAGTGTGAGAAGTGAAGTTAAAAAAGTAACTTGGCCAACTCGTCAAGATGTATGGAATTACACATTGGTTGTACTAGCTATGTGTGCTTTTTCAGCAATTACGATTGGTATACTAGATACTGTATTTAAGTTTCTCTTCAACCTACTTGCTTAAAACTAATCCGCAACTATGGGAGGAGGTTTAATCTAGGACATGGCAGATACTAATATTGCAAAATGGTACGTGGTTCATACGTATTCTGGTCATGAAAACAAAGTTAAGGCCAACATCGAAAAAATCGTTGAGAACAGAGGCATGGAAGACGTGATTCTACAGGTTGCCGTGCCAACAGAAACGGTCGTTGAGATCAAAGCCGGCAAACGAAAAGACAAATCCAAAAAAATCTTCCCAGGTTATGCATTAGTAAAAATGTTTATGACAGATGAGTCTTGGTATGTCGTACGCAACACACGAGGAGTAACAGGTTTTGTTGGCCCGGGCTCTAAGCCTATTCCGCTAACAGACGAAGAAGTTGAAAACATGGGTCTTGAAAAAAGAAGTATTCATGTAGACTTTGCAATCGGTGATACGATTTCTGTTATCTCTGGTCCATTTGAAAACTTTATTGGAACAGTAGAGGAAATCCACATGGAAAGACAATCGGTAAAAGCAATGATATCGATGTTTGGTCGTGAGACGCCAGTGGAACTCGAGTTTGATCAAGTTAAAAAGAACTTTTAAGGAGGTGAATGTCAATGGCTAAAAAAGTAACTGGTATGGTAAAATTACAAATTCCTGCAGGTAAAGCGACTCCAGCTCCACCAGTTGGTCCAGCATTAGGTCAACAAGGTGTTAACATCATGCAATTCGTTAAAGAATTCAATGCGAAAACTGCTGATCAAGAAGGTATGGTTATCCCTGTAGTAATCACTGTTTACCAAGATAGATCTTATACTTTCATCACTAAAACACCACCAGCAGCGAATTTATTAATTAAAGCAGCTGGTATCAAAGGTGGTTCAGGTGAACCTAACAAGAAGAAAGTTGCAACTGTAAAAAGATCTAAAGTTAGAGAAATTGCAGAACTTAAAATGCCTGATTTAAATGCAGGTAGCGTAGAAGCAGCAATGACTATGATTGAAGGTACAGCAAGAAGTATGGGAATCGTAGTTGAAGATTAAGCACTAATCTAATCGGTGATTAGTCGCTATGTGTAGTGGGAGGATTTATCCGCGTAACCACGAAGGAGGTCGAAATGCCAAAAAGAGGTAAAGCTTATCAAGAGGCTTCGAAACTTGTTGAAAGAAATAAGTTTTATGAAGTTGATGAAGCTATCAAATTAGTAAGACAAACAGCGAAAGCTAAATTTGATGAAACTGTAGAACTTCATATCAAACTTGGTGTTGATGGAAGACATGCAGATCAACAAGTTAGAGGTGCAATCGTATTACCACACGGTACAGGTAAAACTAAGAAAGTTCTTGTTATCGCAAAAGGCGAAAAAGCAATTGAAGCTGAAAAAGCTGGTGCTGATTTCGTTGGTGCTGAAGATATTATTGCAAAAATCCAAAGTGAAAACTGGTTTGACTATGATGTAATCGTATCAACACCAGACATGATGGGTCAACTCGGTCGTTTAGGTAGAGTTTTAGGTCCAAAAGGCTTAATGCCAAACCCTAAATCAGGTACTGTAACATTCGATATCGAAAGAGCAGTAAATGAAATTAAAGCTGGTAAAGTTGAGTACAGATTAGACAAAACGAATATCGTTCATGTTTCAATCGGTAAAGCATCTTTTGACGAAGCTAAATTGACTGAGAATTTAAGCGCATTAGTTGAGGCAGTTATTAAAGCTAAACCTGCTGCTGCTAAGGGAACATACTTGAGAAGTGTAACACTATCAAGCACAATGGGACCTGGTATCAAAATCAACGCTGCGAAATTATAATTGACAAGTATGTAATTCTTTGATAGAATTGCTTTGTCTTAAAAAAATGTAAATAAACCGTAGACAGTAGGTGCTAACGCTTAATTTCCTACCGAGGTAAGGATAAATAGTTTATGAAGATAAATTATGACCTCTCTTGTCTACGGAAGAGAGGTTTTATTTTATACAAGGAGGTGGACAAATGTCAAATAATTTTGATGCGAAAAAAGTAGCAGTTGAGGAAATCAAAGAGAGATTTTCAAATGCTAAGTCTGCTGTTCTCGTAGATTACAGAGGTTTAACTGTTGAAGAGGTAACTGAACTTAGAAGTAAGTTTAGACAAGCTGGCGTTGAATACAAAGTTTACAAGAACAACTTAGTGAAAATCGCTATTAAAGATACGCCGTTTGAAGCATTATCTCAAGATTTGACTGGCCCAAATGCAATTGCATTCGGTATCGAAGATGCCGTAATACCAGCAAAAATCATCAAAGACTTCGCAAAAGGCCACAAGAAGCTTGAACTTAAAGCTGGTATTGTGGAAGGTTCATATTGTAATCTTGAACAGATTATTCAAATTGCAGATCTACCATCGAAAGAAGTGTTAATTGGAAGATTCCTTGGAAGTGTCAAGGCGCCAGTTGCAAACTTTGCATATTTCTTATCAAATCTTATTAAAGAAAAAGAAGGAAATGCAGAAGCTTAATTGATTAATTATGATTGGAAAATTATCCGGAGGTGTTTAAAATGACTAAAGAACAAATTATTGAAGCTATCAAAGGCATGAGTATTTTAGAAGTTAAAGAATTGGTTGAAGCATGTGAAGCTGAATTCGGCGTATCTGCATCTGCTCCTGCTGGCGCTGCTGTAGCTGTTGCTGCAGACGCTGTTGAAGAAAAATCTGAATTTGATGTAATTTTAGCTAACGCTGGCGCTAAGAAAATTGGCGTAATCAAAGTTGTTAGAGAGCTTACAGGTTTAGGCTTAAAAGAAGCAAAAGACTTAGTAGATGGCGCTCCACAAGCGATCAAACAAGGTATTGCTAAAGACGAAGCTGAAAAAATCAAAGCTGCATTAGAAGAAGCTGGCGCAGCAGTTGAATTAAAATAATCTTAATAATAGCCACCATCTCTATGGTGGCTATTTTGACTACTTGATAAAAGTAGTAAAATGCATGTAAATGCTACAAAAAAGAAAACTCTATTCTAAACAAACTTTTAAAATAATGTTGACACGTCTATTCAAGTGTGATATTATTTTATAATGCTATAAGTATGTTTAGAATGGAGTTTTCTGCGTTTCTAAATGTAAGCATGGGAGGTTAGAAAAGGATTTGTCCTTTTATAATACAACGACTTTTATTACACAAGGGGTGAAAATTTAATGCCACAACCTGTAATGCTCGGAAAAACGAAAAGAATGAGTTTTGCCAGAATTAATGAGCTACTTGAGAAACCGAATCTTATTGAGATTCAAAGAAAATCTTATGAGTGGTTTCTAGAAGAAGGATTAAAAGAAGCCTTCAAAGACATTTCTCCAATTGAAGATTACACTGGGAATTTAAGCTTAGAATTCATCGATTATGAACTTGATGAAGAGCCTAAATACGATGTTGAAGAGTGTAAAGAAAGAGATGTCAATTTCGCGGTGCCTTTAAGAGTGCAAGTGCGCTTCATTAACAAGGAAACTAGTGAAATCAAAGAACAAAAGGTATTTATGGGCGATTTTCCATTGATGACTGATAAGGGAACTTTTATCATCAATGGCGCTGAGAGGGTTATTGTTAGCCAACTCGTTAGATCACCGGGACCATATTACGATGTAAAAATCGATAAAGTTGGTACCAGATTATTTTCAAGCACAATTATTCCAAACAGAGGCGCATGGCTTGAATATGAAACGGATTCAAATGATATCGTTTCAGTAAGAATTGACAGAACGCGCAAGCTCCCAGCAACTACTTTAATTAGGGCGCTTGGTTATCAATCAAACCACGAAATTTTATCGTTGTTTGGTGAAGATGAAAAGCTGATTAAAACACTAGACAAAGACAGCACTGTCAATCAAGAAGAAGGTTTGATCGAAATTTACAAAAAATTACGACCAGGCGAACCACCAACTGTAGAAAGTGCTAGAAATTTAATCAATTCATTGTTTTTTGATGAAAAAAGATATGATTTAGCTAAAGTTGGACGTTATAAGTTCAATAAAAAACTAGGTGTGTCTAATCGTATTGAAGAGCGAGTGGCAGCTGAAAATATCATTAACCCACAAACTGGTGAAGTGCTTGTTGAAAAAGACAACAAAATCACTATTGAGATGGCTACTGTTATTGAAAATGCTGGCGTTAAGCAAGTTGATGTTTATGGGGATGACGATAAAATTATTAGAGTTATCGGTAACCATTTTGTTGACATTCGTACTTACATTAATTCAGATTCAATTACGTTTAAAGAAAAAGTGTATTACCCAGTATTGAAAGAAATTCTTGATACATGTGATACGCTTGAAGAACAATTAAATGCAATTGAAGAAAAAATGTCTACATTAATACCTAGACACATTGTTCCAGCAGATATTATAGCTTCTTTTAGTTACATTTTAAATCTAAACTGGGGCGTTGGTAATGTTGATGACATTGACCACTTAGGTAACAGAAGAATTAGATCTGTTGGTGAGCTTTTACAAAACCAATTTAGAATTGGTTTATCGCGTATGGAGAGAGTTGTTCGTGAGAGAATGACGATTCAAGATATGGAAGCAATTACACCGCAGGCTTTAATTAACATTAAACCAGTTGTTTCTGCAATTAAAGAATTCTTTGGTAGTTCACAATTATCACAGTTTATGGATCAAACCAACCCACTGGCTGAATTGACTCATAAAAGAAGATTGTCAGCACTTGGACCAGGCGGTCTTTCGAGAGAAAGAGCGGGTTTTGAGGTTCGAGATGTGCATCATTCTCACTATGGTAGGATGTGTCCTATCGAAACACCTGAGGGTCCTAACATCGGCCTAATAGGTTCTTTAAGTACTTTTGCAAGAATTAATGAGTATGGCTTTATTGAATCGCCATATAGAAAGATAAACAAAGAGACGGGTTTGATTACTGACGAAATTATCTATATTACTGCAGACGTTGAAGAAAAATATATTGTTGCACCTGCAAATGAACCGGTTACTGCTGATAGTCATTTTGTAAGTGATCGTATAGTAGCGAGACGTCGTTCTGACATCAAAGAGTTTCCGGCAAGTGAGATTGATTTAGTTGAGGTTTCAGCACTTCAAATGGTATCAGTTGCAACTGCTATGATTCCTTTCCTTGAAAATGATGATGCCAACCGTGCGCTTATGGGATCGAACATGCAGCGTCAAGCAGTTCCACTTGTAAGAGCTGAAACACCAATTATTGGTACTGGTATTGAGCATATCGCAGCTAAAGACTCGGGTTCGGTTGTTAAATCACCAGTTGATGGTGTGATTGAATACGTTTCTGCAGATGAGATTGTAGTAAGAGGGAATGAAGATAAAAAGAAATACAGATTTAAGTTATTGAAATTCAAAAGATCCAACCAAGGCACATGTATCAACCAGAAACCTCTTGTTAAAAAAGGACAAGAAGTTGTTTTGGATGAAATCATTGCCGATGGTCCTTCAACTGATAATGGTGAAATAGCATTAGGAACTAACTTACTTATAGGCTTTATGACTTGGGAAGGTTATAACTACGAAGATGCTATTATGCTAAGTGAAGAACTGGTTATGGAAGATAAACTTTCTTCTATTCATATTGAAGAATATGAATCAGAAGCCAGAGATACAAAACTTGGACCGGAAGAGATTACAAGAGATATTCCAAATGTCGGAGAAGATGCACTTAAGAATCTAGATGCCGAAGGTATTATTCGCATAGGTGCTGAAGTCAATGCAGGGGATATCATGGTTGGTAAAGTAACGCCGAAAGGTGAAACTGAACTAACAGCTGAAGAAAGATTACTTCGTGCAATCTTTGGTGAAAAAGCTAGAGAAGTTAGAGATACATCGCTAAGAGTACCACATGGCGAATCTGGAATAATTGTTGATGTTAAAAAATTCGAAAGAGAAAATGGTGACGAGTTATCACCGGGCGTTAACAAATTAATCCGTGTATATATTGCTAAAAAACGTAAAATTAGTGTTGGGGATAAAATGGCGGGTCGACATGGTAACAAAGGGGTTATCTCAAGAATCTCTCCTGTTGAAGACATGCCATTCCTTGATGATGGTACATCATTACAAATAGTGCTTAATCCTCTTGGTGTTCCATCTCGTATGAACATCGGCCAAATTCTTGAAGTCCATTTAGGTTTAGCGGCTAAGAAAAAAGGTTGGAAGATTGCAACTCCAGTATTTGATGGTGCTAAAGAAAGTCAAATTCAAGATATTCTTGAAGATGCAGGTTACCCTAGAAATGGTCGTTTGCTTGTAAGAGATGGTAGAACTGGTGAAGCATTTGATAACCCGGTAACTGTTGGTTACATGTATATGCTAAAACTGCATCACTTGGTTGACGATAAAATCCATGCAAGAAGTACTGGTCCTTACTCTTTAGTAACGCAACAACCACTTGGCGGTAAAGCTCAGTTTGGTGGACAGCGTTTCGGAGAGATGGAGGTTTGGGCACTTGAGGCATATGGTGCAGCACATACTCTTCAGGAAATTCTTACAGTTAAATCAGATGACGTCGTAGGTAGAGTCAAAGCTTACGAAGCAATCGTAAAAGGTGAAAATATTCCTGAACCAGGTATTCCAGAGTCGTTTAAAGTATTGATTAAAGAACTTCAGGCACTAGCACTTGATGTAAAAGTTCTTAGAGATGATGCAGGTGAGATTGAAATTGAACTTGCTGATGACGATGATGATGGTTTAGATTACAATGCAGCATTACGTGAAAATAAAATCACAAACGATGTTGAACGTGGTGCATTTATCGATGATTTACCAGAAGAAGAAGAGGTTCCAAATAGTACAGAAGTTGAGCTTGAAGATGATACATTAGAGACAACTGAGGAAGAATTTTTTCTTGAAGAAGACGAAGATTTTGATGAGTAACTAACTTTATTTAGAGAAGGGAGAGGTAGCCCTTGATCGAATTCAATAATTTTGATTCTATAAGGATAGGTTTGGCTTCGCCAAGTAAAATTAGATCGTGGTCCAAAGGTGAAGTTAAAAAACCAGAGACAATTAACTATAGAACTTTAAAGCCAGAGAAAGAAGGTCTTTTCTGTGAAAAGATCTTCGGACCTACTAAAGACTGGGAATGTCACTGTGGTAAATATAAAAAAGTAAGATATAAAGGTGTAATTTGTGACCGTTGCGGTGTTGAAGTAACCAAGTCAAAAGTTAGACGTGAACGTATGGGTCATATCGAACTCGCTGCACCTGTATCTCATATTTGGTACTTTAAAGGAATCCCTTCAAAAATGGGGATATTGCTTGACCTTTCACCAAGATCACTTGAGAAAGTATTGTATTTTGCTTCTTATATTGTGATTGAACCAGGTGAAACAAGTCTTGAGCATAAGCAACTTTTAACTGAAAGTGAATACTCACAGTACAGAGAGAAATACGGTAATACTTTTAGAGCAATGATGGGTGCTGAAGCGGTAAAAGAAATTTTACAACAAGTGGATTTAGATTCACTTGCAACAGATCTCAAATCGCAGTTAAAAGATAGTTCTGGTCAAAGAAAGATTAGAATAGTCCGTAGACTTGAAGTTGTAGAAGCATTTAGAAATTCTGGGAATGATCCTGAATGGATGATTCTAGATGTTGTTCCAGTTATACCGCCTGATTTAAGACCAATGGTACAGCTTGATGGTGGTCGTTTTGCAACAGCAGACTTAAATGATTTATATAGAAGAGTAATCAATAGAAATAACCGTTTGAAAAGACTTCTTGAATTAGGTGCACCAGACATTATCGTTAGAAATGAAAAGCGTATGCTTCAAGAAGCAGTAGATGCACTCATCGATAACGGTAGAAGAGGTAGACCAGTTACAGGACCAGGAAATAGACCGCTTAAATCTTTATCGGATTTATTAAAGGGTAAGCAAGGTCGTTTCCGTCAGAACTTACTTGGTAAACGTGTTGACTATTCAGGTCGTTCGGTAATCGTTGTTGGTCCAGAACTTAAATTCTACCAATGTGGTTTGCCAAAAAAAATGGCACTTGAGTTATTTAAACCTTTTGTTATGAAACGTCTTGTAAATGATGGTTATGTTCATAACATCAAAAGTGCAAAAAGAATGGTAGAACGCGTTAAACCAGAAGTATGGAGTATTGTGGAAGAAGTTATCGCAGAACATCCAGTTCTACTTAACCGTGCACCTACACTTCATAGACTTGGTATTCAAGCGTTTGAACCGGTACTTGTTGAAGGTAAAGCAATCCGTCTTCATCCATTAGTTTGTACAGCCTACAATGCTGACTTCGATGGTGACCAGATGGCTGTCCACGTACCTTTATCAGTAGAAGCTCAAGCTGAAGCACGTTTCTTAATGTTATCAGTTAATAATATTTTGGCACCAAAAGATGGTCGCCCAATTACTACTCCTACTCAGGATATGGTACTTGGTGCATATTACCTCACTTATGAGAGTGAAGACCAACCAGAGCATAAAAAAGTGTTTAAAGATTTTGAAGAATTGAATCTTGCTTACTTCAATGGCGCTGTAACGCTTCATACTAGAGTTATTTTAAAACGCTATATAAAAGCAGAAGGCATTTTTGTCAAAACAGAGAGTACTGTAGGTCGTTTTATATTTAATGAAAAAATACCTCAGAATCTTGGTTTTGTTGATAGAGAGCAAGATAAATATTCATTAGAGATTGATTTCCTTTGTAAGAAAAAAGACTTAGAAGAAATCATTGCTAAATGTTTTGCTGAATATGGTAATACTATTACAGCAGAGCTTTTAGATCATATGAAAGATATTGGTTTTAAATATTCTACGAGAGCTGCAATTACAGTATCTGTTTCGGATATGGTGATTCCAGAAGCTAAAAAGGATTTGATTTCTGGAGCAAGAGCAACAGTAGATCAATATCAAAAGGCTTTCCGTAGAGGTTTGATTTCTGAAGAAGAGCGATACGAGAAAATCATTCAAACGTGGACTAAAACCACTGAAGATGTAACGGACGCACTTATGAAAAATCTTACTAACCTTAACAATATTAAGATCATGGCTGATTCTGGGGCCCGTGGATCTAAGAACCAAATTAGACAGTTAGCAGGTATGCGTGGTCTTATGGCCAATGCACTTGGTAAAACTGTTGAGATTCCAATCATTTCTAATTTCCGTGAAGGATTAACTGTTCTTGAGTACTTTATTTCGACAACAGGTGCTCGTAAGGGGCTTGCAGATACAGCGCTTCGAACCGCTGACTCGGGTTATTTAACAAGAAGACTAGTTGACGTTAGTCAAGAAGTGATTGTAAGAGAAATTGATTGCCATACAGATAACGGCATTGAAGTTATAGAATTTAAAGAAGGCAATGAACTTATTGAACCTTTAGCTGAACGTATATTGGGTAGATATCCAGTAGAAGATTTGGTTAATCCTACAACAGGTGAAGTTATTTGTACTACTAATCAAATTATTTCTGAAAAATTAGCAGAGAAAGTAATTGCTGCTGGTTATAAAACAGTTAGAATTCGTTCTGTACTAACATGTGATACGCAATATGGTGTTTGCTCTAAATGTTATGGTCTTAACCTTGCAACTGGAAAACCTGTTCATGTTGGAGAGGCAGTTGGTATTATTGCTGCTCAATCTATCGGTGAGCCGGGTACACAGCTTACAATGAGAACATTCCATACGGGCGGTGTTGCCGGCGGCGATATCACACAAGGTCTTCCTCGTGTTGAGGAACTTTTCGAAGCTAGAAAACCTAAAGGTTTAGCTGTAATTGCTGAAATGGATGGTGTAGTTTCATTTAAAGAGACGAAGAAGAAAAAAGAAGTTGTTATTACTCATGAAGAAACTGGTGAACAACATACAGCTTTGATTGTATTTGGTGCAAGACTTAAAGTGAAAGACGGCGATCGAGTAAAACAAGGTCAGTCAATTACTGAAGGTTCTATCAACCCACATGACTTGTTAAGAGTTGTCGGTGTTTATGGTGTACGTGAATATATTATTAAAGAAGTTCAAAAAGTATATAGACTTCAAGGTGTTGACATCAATGATAAGCACATTGAAATCATAGTGAAACAAATGCTCTCTAAGATTAAAATAGATGAATCTGGTGATTCGTTGTTGCTTCCAGGTACTGTTGTTAGCTTAAAAGAATTTAATAAACTCAACGATACAATTACTGCTGAAGGTGGTGAAATCGCGGTTGGAACTAGATCTCTTTTAGGTATAACAAAAGCATCACTTGCAACGGAATCATTCTTGTCAGCTGCTTCTTTCCAAGAAACGACACGTGTTCTTACAGAAGCTGCAATCAATGGTAAAGAAGATCGTTTATTAGGACTTAAAGAGAATGTTATTATTGGTAAGCTTATCCCAGCTGGTACAGGGATGAGATATTACAAAGATATGACAGTTAAGACTACTGAAGATTTTGACCTCGGAGACGTTGAAACCTTTAATAGTATTTAACATAAAATTTATTGACAGTAAATTTCTATGGTGTTAAAATGATGAAGTGCATATTGGCGACTTCAAGGAGGGACACAGTATGCAATTGAACGACCTCGCAAAACATTCTAAAATCAACGTTGGCGTAAAGCAATCAACAAAGGCTATAAAAGCCGATCGAGCACTTACAGTTTTCATTGCTGAAGATGCCGATAAAATTCTTGTGCAAAAGGTTATTGATCTGGCGCAAGAAAAGTTGGTTGAAATTGTTTATGTCAATTCGATGAAAGAGCTTGGGCGTGCATGTAATATTGACGTTGGTGCTGCGACAGCGGTTATTGAAAAATAGATAAAAAAAGGAAAGGAGGTGCCGAAAAAGGATGCCTACTATTAATCAGTTAGTGAGAAAAGGAAGACTAGAAATCGAAGAAAAGTCAACTTCTCCAGCTTTACAAAGAAGTTTAAATACTTTAAAAAGAAAGCAAGTAAAAATGAGTTCACCACAAAAAAGAGGTGTATGTACAAGTGTAAAAACTGTTACACCTAAGAAACCTAACTCAGCTTTGAGAAAAGTTGCCAGAGTTAGATTAACAAATGGTTTTGAGGTGACTGCATATATTCCAGGTGTTGGCCACAACTTACAAGAGCATAGTGTTGTTCTTATCAGAGGTGGTAGAGTTAAAGACTTACCAGGTTGTAGATATCACATCGTTAGAGGAGTACTTGATTCATCTGGCGTTAACAACAGAATGCAATCAAGATCTAAATATGGTGCTAAGAGACCAAAGAAAAAATAATGATATAGCCGGCCTCTTCCGAAAGGAAGGGGCTTTATATAGTAAACTAATTCAATAGCAAGTTACGCACAGCGACAGTCAAATGTCGAGTACCGATGAATGACGAAAACACATTATAAGGAGGGAAGAAAGTGCCTAGAAAAGGAAACGTACCCAAAAGAGATGTACTACCTGATCCAATGTACGGAAGCAAGGTAGTTACTAAATTAATCAATGCCGTTATGTATGACGGTAAAAGAGGCGTTGCTCAAAGCATTGTTTACGGTGCATTTGAGATGGTAAGAGAGAAAACAGGTAAAGATCCAGCTGAAGTTTTTGATACAGCTATTAACAACATCATGCCTGTTCTTGAAGTTAAAGCGAGAAGAGTTGGTGGTTCTAACTACCAAGTTCCAATCGAAGTAAGAGCTGAAAGAAGACAAACTCTTGGTCTTAGATGGTTAATCACTTACTCTCGTAAAAGAGGCGAGAGAACAATGCAAGAAAAACTTGCAAAAGAAATTATGGATGCAGCTAACAACACTGGCGCAGCAGTTAAAAAGAGAGAAGATACTCATAAAATGGCTGATGCAAATAAAGCGTTTGCTCACTATAGATTCTAATTTTAAAATATGGCGTTTAGGCTTAGCTAGCTAAGCTTAAACCTTTAATCGAAAGGAGGATAACGATGAGTAGGGGTTATTCACTAGAGAATACCAGAAACATCGGCATCATGGCGCATATCGACGCCGGAAAAACGACTACTACCGAAAGAATCCTCTATTATACAGGTATCAACTACAAAATCGGTGAAGTTCACGACGGTGGTGCAACAATGGACTGGATGGAGCAAGAGCAGGAAAGAGGTATCACAATTACTTCTGCTGCAACAACTTGTGTCTGGAAGGATAAGAGAATCAATATCATTGACACACCTGGTCACGTTGACTTTACTGTAGAAGTTGAAAGATCACTTCGTGTATTAGATGGATCAGTTGCTGTTTTCTGTGCTAAAGGTGGGGTTGAGCCTCAATCTGAAGCAGTTTGGAGACAAGCAGATAAGTATGGCGTACCAAGAATGGCATTTGTTAATAAAATGGACATTACTGGTGCTGATTTCTTCAGAGTTGTAAAAATGATGAAGGACCGTTTAAAAGCAAATGCAGTACCAATTCAATTACCAATTGGTGCAGAAGATAAATTCCAAGGTATGGTAGACTTAATGGGCATGAAAGCTTATTACTACAGAGATGATCTTGGTGAAAATATCGAAGAACTTGAGATTCCAGAAGATTTGAAAGAAATCGCAGAAGAATACAGACATGCTATGGTTGAATCTATTGCAGAATCTGACGAAACACTTATGGAAAAATATCTTGAAGGCGAAGAGTTAAATGTTGATGAACTTAAAGCTGCACTTCGTAAAGCAACTATCAACAATGAAATTGTACCTGTATTTTGTGGCTCTGCTTACAAAAATAAAGGTGTTCAAAAAATGCTTGATGCTGTTATCGATTTCATGCCTGCTCCAACAGATGTTGCAGCAATTAAGGGTACTGATGAAGATGGCAACGAAGTTGAAAGACCTTCAAGTGATGACCTTCCGTTTTCTTCATTAGCTTTCAAAATCATGACTGACCCTTTTGTTGGTAAGTTAACATTCTTTAGAGTTTACTCAGGTACACTTGAGTCAGGTTCTTATGTATTTAACTCTACTAAAGGTAAAAAAGAAAGAGTTGGCCGTATCTTACAGATGCATGCCAATAAACGTGAAGAACTACCAAAAGTTTACGCAGGAGATATTGCTGCAGCAGTAGGACTTAAATTCACTACAACAGGTGATACATTATGTGATCCTGATCATATCATTATTCTTGAATCAATGGTATTCCCTGAGCCGGTTATTAGAGTTGCAATTGAACCTAAAACTAGAGCGGGTCAAGAAAAAATGGGTGTTGCACTTTCTAAACTTGCTGAAGAGGATCCAACATTCAGAACTTATACTGATGAGGAAACTGGTCAAGTTATTATCGCTGGTATGGGTGAACTTCACCTTGAAATCATCGTTGACCGTCTCTTAAGAGAGTTCAAAGTTGAAGCGAATATTGGTGCACCTCAAGTTGCATACAAAGAAACAATTACAAAAGCGACAGATATTGATTATAAATACTCGAAACAATCGGGTGGTAAAGGTCAATATGGTCACGTTAAAATTAAATTTTCTCCAAATGAATCAGGTAAAGGTTATGCATTTGAATCTACTGTTACAGGTGGTAGTGTACCAAGAGAATACTTCAAGGCAGTTGACGAAGGTATCCAAGGTTCACTTAAAGCTGGTATCTTAGGTGGCTTCGAAGTTGTTGACGTAGTTGCAAATCTTTATGATGGTTCATACCATGAAGTTGACTCAAACGAGATGGCATTTAAACTTGCCGCTTCAATGGCTTTCAAAGAAGCGATGAGAAAAGGTGATGCAGTTGTACTTGAGCCTTTCATGAAAGTTGAAGTAACAGTACCTGAAGAGTATTTTGGCGACGTTATGGGTGATATTAACTCTAGACGTGGAAAACTTGAAGGTATGGAAATGGCACATGGTGCGCAAATTATCAAAGCACATGTTCCTTTGTCTGAAATGTTTGGATATTCTACTTCTTTGAGATCAAGTTCGCAAGGTCGTGGTACTTATGCAATGTTATTCAGTCATTACGAGCAAGTTCCTAAGAGCATTGCTGAAGAAATTATTGGTAAAAAATAACCTATAGGAGGAATCTAACAATGGCAAAGCAAAAGTTTGAAAGAAACAAACCACATTGTAATATTGGAACAATCGGTCACGTTGACCACGGT
>NZ_JARYZI010000021.1 GCF_029914245.1 Fusibacter bizertensis | reverse complement strand
ATCCGCAACGTCTATCACTATTATAAGTAAAAACAGAACACATAGCTCTAAACTATGTGTTCATTATACAAGGAGGATGACATGAAAACATATACACTTGAAGGCACAAAATTTAGCTCGGTAGAGGCTTTGCATATCGCCCTAAAAGAAGAACTAAGTCTTTCAGAACATTATGGTGGGAATCTCGATGCGCTATGGGATGAACTCTCGGTGAGAAGTGAGGCCACCGAAATCGTAGTGATGGATTGGTTAAAAGCAAAGCTATTACTGGGGAGTTACGCTGATAAGCTAGAGCGTGTCTTCACAGAGATAGGTCAGTACAATAAAGGGATTATAGTGAAGTTTAAATAAATCAGAATTTTAAGAAATTATCACTTGATTGCTGTTATCAGTGCTGATAGAATGGTGGTAGTACGTTCGAAGTTTATCTAACTATAACGAGAGAAATTCGTAAATTTAACTTATTATACTTGATATAAGTTGTTGCCGATTGTGGCTGGAATAGGAGGCTGTTATGTCTATTAAAACAAAGCTGTTTATCTCAAAATCAACTAATCCGTGGTTTAACTTAGCATATGAGGAACAACTGGTTGGCGAAGTTGCTGAAGATGAGGTTTACCTTTACCTTTGGCAAAATCAGCATACTGTCGTCATCGGGAAACATCAAAATCCTTGGAGAGAGGTACTTGTATCAGAACTTGAAGGCGATGAAGGGAAACTTGCGAGACGACTTTCAGGTGGTGGTGCTGTGTATCATGACCTTGGCAACCTCAACTTTACCTTTGTCATGAACAAAAAACATGAAGACCTACACAGACAACTCAAAGTCATCGTAGAAGGTGTGAAAGCACTGGGGATTGAAGCAGAGTTTTCTGGAAGAAACGATATATTAGCAGAAGGCAGAAAGTTCTCAGGCAATGCCTTTTATTATGGAAAAGATAATTATTACCACCACGGGACGATCTTGGTGGATGTGGATATGAGCAAACTTGGTAAATACCTCAACGTCTCTATGAAAAAGCTCAGTGCAAAAGGAGTAGAATCTGTTAAATCAAGAGTGATTAACCTCAAAGAACTTAACCCGGAGATCACTATACAAGGTATGATGACCGCTGTTGGAGAAGCTTTTGAGTTCGAATATGGTAAAGCTGAAGACGTTTTCTACATCTCAGATGAAAACCCTCCTGAAAATGCAGCTGCGCGTTATGAGCATTATGCATCTTGGGAATGGCGATTTGGGAAAACACCTAACTTTGATGTCACTTTCGAGGAGAAATTTACTTGGGGTGAGTTGGTGCTTAGTTTTAAACTGAAAGGCGCAGTGGTTGAAGCTTGTGAAGTTTATTCCGATGCTATGAACACCGACCTGATCGAAGCCATGAGTGGGATATTCGTAGGGAAACGTTTCGAGACTCAAGAAATCCAATCAGCGATGGAGGCAATTAACGTAACTGAAGAACTTAAGCCTGCTGTAAAAGAGATTTCACAGTGGATTCAGACGCTGGCGATATAAGCTCAATAGAATACCCTTTGCAACATGAAAAAAAATATGCTATAATCGAAAAATGTAAAAAACGTAATAGATACAAATGAAGTAAATGCTTAGAGTATTTGAATTTCGAGCTAGAGTATGCAGTGAAGTGTATTTTTTCACCGTAGGTTTTAGTAAGCTGTTCACAAAAAAGAAATGGGTGTTGAAAAATTCGTAAAAGAACTGGGGTCTGCGCAGGTACTCACAAGGAAATGCGCTATACTATCGATGATGGTATAATGTGAATCATGAAAATGGTGAAACTTAGGCACTCTAACTCTTCTAAATAGAAGGGTTAGAGTGCCTTTTTATTTGGTTAATTACACAACAGCGCATAACGATTAGCATAAGATAGGCAATAAAGACTACTTGTAATTTGAAAATAGCGTGAAATAAAGGGAGGAAGTAACACATGAGTAAAAAGATTATAAAACTGAAGAAGGAGCTGCATGACAGGAACTTTACTAAGTTTGGACTTGATCTAAACTTGACTGTATCCGGACTATCTGCACTCTTACTTATTGCATTTTCAGCGTATGCATTTTTAAACCTGGACAAAGCCTCGGAACAATTAACTGCTTTTAAAGCAATGATTATTGAGCGTTTTGACACAGTGTTTATTTTTTCGGCCAATTTGTTCATTGTAGCGTTAATTTTACTTGCAGTGATGAAATCAGGAAAGATCCGACTTGGTGGAGATGATGCCAAGCCTGAATTCTCAACATTTTCATGGTATGCCATGCTAATGTCTGCTGGTATGGGAATTGGACTTATGTTTTGGTCAGTTGGAGAGCCGATTTACCATCAAGTAGGCTCACCGATATTTGCAAGTTCAACATCAAGATATACAGCACTTGCAACGACATTTTTCCACTGGGGGATTCATCCTTGGGCGATATATGGTATTATCTCGTTGGCACTTGCTTATTTTACATTTAACAAAAAATTACCACTTTCACCGAGATCGTTTTTTTATCCGATTTTTAAAGAAAAAATATTTGGCCTTCTAGGAGACATCATCGATACATTGGCTGTACTTGCAGCACTTGCAGGACTTGCCACTTCACTTGGGCTCGGTGTACAGCAAATCAACAGTGGATTAACTCATATATTTGGACTACCAAACAATATATTGATGCAAGTTGCTCTCATTGCAGTGATTACTTTGATCGCAACAGCATCTGTAGTATCAGGAATTGATAAAGGGGTTAAATTCTTAAGTGAACTCAACATCAAAGCTGCTTTTGTTTTGATGATGATCGTGCTTTTAGTGGGACCTACCTTTACGATATTTAAAGACATTTTTATGTCTACAGGTCTGTATATTAAAGGTTTTGTAAACGCTTCATTAAACGTGAATTCACTTGATGCCGGTTGGTCTCAAGGTTGGACGATCTTTTACTGGGCATGGTGGATTTCATGGAGCCCATTTGTTGGGATGTTTATCGCAAAGATCTCTAGAGGTAGAACAATTAGAGAATTTATAACAGCTGTCTTAGTTGTACCTACTTTACTATCAATCGTATGGCTGGGTGTCTTTGGCTCAACAGCGCTTAATATAGATGCAGCGACAGCAGGTGCGGTAACTGAAGCGGTGAATAGTAACTTATCGATTGCACTCTTTGAGATGGTTCAACTGATAGATGCACCATTTTTCGTAGATGTACTTAAAGTAATTGTAAATGCGCTAGCAGTTTTCTTAGTTATCACTTTCTTTGTTACTTCAAGTGATTCAGGTTCACTGGTAGTTGATAGTTTAGCAAGTGGTGGAAAGCTAAAATCACCAGTTGGCCAGAGAGTTTTCTGGGCACTTATGGAAGGTTTTATAGCAGCAGTACTACTGATCATCGGTGGGAAGCAAGCACTTTCTATATTGCAAGCAGCTGTAATCACCACAGGACTTCCATTTGCAATTATCATCACGGTAGTTACAGTACTTTTGATTAATGAGTTAATTGTTAAGGAATGGCTTGCTCAAAACGCACTTAAGAAGGCGATGAAGCAAACCAAACCTGTAGATGTGGAATAGAAAGAAGCAAACTTAAAGATATAGAATAAGATACAAAAAAAGTGAAGTGCCAGACACGCAGGATGTGTTTGGCACTTTTTATTTTCCCAAGGCTATATAAGGGGCATATAAAGCAACTAAGGGAGAAGAAGGAGTATAGCTATTTGATGGGAGAGGTATGCCAATAGCATCCCGATGAGGACATCGGTCGGATAATGGAATCCAAGTATGATCCTGGATAATCCAACGAAAAAGGCGATGACCATTAGTGGAAGAGTGAGCGAAGGGATGCTAGCGGCATACGATAAGGCTATGGTAAAGGCACACGCAGTATGTCCTGATGGGAACGAATACTGGCATGCCGGGGGCTGCGTTACATTGGCGATGGAGATACTTTTATAAGGACGTGGGCGATTGACGATCCTTTTAATGGATTGTACAAGAATTTGAGAGATGATCAGAGTAAGTAGCATCGTCTTTCCCACGGGTATGAAAAACATCTGGTCTAGGATCAGAGCAAGTAATGAAAAGAAAATAGCAGTCTCTGTGTCGCCCAGATGTGTAACCAATCGCATGATTCTTGCAAACCATGGATTTTTGGAGCTCGAATTTAGTTTAAGATAGATTAGTCTATCATTTTGTATCAATAGTTGTTTGATTGTGTGCATAGGTTCCTCCTGAGATTCACCAATTATGATGTGTATCATTTTAGTTCGCTTCATGTAAAAGCTGTTGTTCTTTGTATACAGGATAAACCATATGTGTGAAGTTCATATTATGGCCATGTTAGGTTTATATTAATTAACAAACTTTAACATAAATTTCAATACTTTTTCTAAAAATGTGCGTCTGGTCACATAACGGTATTGAAACCTAAGTTATAATGAGTACAAAGAATAAGTATTTTGTATACAAAGAGAGATAAACGATAAAGAAACACTCTATTAAGGAGGAAATTGATATGAAAAAAGATTTCATTAAAGGGACATGGAATGAAGCGATAGATGTTAGAGATTTTATTCAGAAAAATTATAAACCCTATGAAGGCGACGACAGTTTTTTGGTAGGGATGAGTAAAAAGACAGAGACGATTTGGGATAAAGCCAAATCTTTGATAGAAGAAGAGATTGAAAAGGGAATTATCGATATTGAAACGAAAGTATTTTCAGCGATCGACGCCTTTGATCCTGGTTATATCAGTAAGGAAGATGAAGTCATCGTGGGTTTTCAAACGGATGCACCTCTTAAACGCATCATGAACCCTTACGGTGGTTTCAGAATGCTTGAAAACTCTTTAGAGGCTTACGGCTATACCATATCAGATGAAATGGCTGATGACTTCCAAGCTTATAGAAAGACACATAATGCTGGTGTATTTGATGCTTATACCACAGATATGAAAACAGCTAGAACTGTGGGTTTGATGACTGGTCTTCCCGATGCTTACGGTAGAGGTAGAATCATCGGTGATTACAGAAGAATCTCACTTTATGGAACAGATTACCTCATAGCTGAAAAGAAAAAAGACTTAAAAGCATTAGAATCAAAAGTTGCAAATGAATACTATATCAGACTGAGAGAAGAGATCTCTATGCAGATCGCAGCACTTAAAGAAATCACAGCTATGGCAAAAAGCTATGGTGATGACATCTCAAAACCTGCTAAAGATGCAAGAGAAGCCGTTCAATTTTTCTACTATGGCTATTTGGCTGCAGTTAAAGAAAACAACGGTGCTGCAATGTCTCTAGGACGCAATACTGCGTTTTTAGATATTTATATAGAGCGCGATATCGAGGCAGGACTTCTAACAGAAGAAACAGCCCAAGAACTCATCGACCAACTCGTAATCAAACTCAGAATGGTTCGCCACCTTAGGACACCAGACTATAACGTATTGTTTGCAGGTGATCCAACGTGGGTGACGGAATCTATCGGTGGTATCGGTGAAGACGGCAGATCGTTGGTAACAAAGACTGCTTATCGTTTCTTGCACACACTTACAAACCTTGATCCAGCACCAGAACCAAACATGACTGTACTATGGTCAGAGGCACTTCCGACGAATTTCAAACGCTACTGTTCTAAGATGTCTATAGAAACAGGTGCGATTCAATATGAAAATGATGATTTGATGCGTCCAATCTACGGCGACGATTATGGTATCGCATGCTGTGTTTCTCCGATGCGTATCGGTAAAGACATGCAGTTCTTTGGCGCAAGATCAAACCTTGCTAAGGCTTTACTTTATGCCATCAACGAAGGACAAGATGAGTTTAAAAGAAACAAAGATGGTAGCTTAATAAAGGTCATCAGAGATATCCCGAAACTTCCAGAGGCAGGCGCTGCTGGTGAAGTGCTCAAGTATGAAGAAGTCTTACCTAGATTTGAAAAAGTGATGGCAGAGCTTGCAGAGCTTTATGTGAACACAATGAATACCATCCACTACATGCACGACAAATACGCTTATGAAAAAGGTCAGATGGCGCTTCATGACTCTGAAGTACATCGCATCATGGCATTTGGTGTAGCTGGACTTTCTATCGTAGCAGATTCACTAAGTGCCATCAAATATGCAAAAGTAACACCAGTGAGAGATGAGGCTGGCATCGCGATTGACTTTAACATCGAAGGTGAATTCCCGATGTTTGGAAATGATGATGACAGAGTGGATACGCTTGCAAGTGATGCAGTTAAATTCTTTATGGCAGAGCTTAAAAAACATGAAACTTATAGAGATTCTCAGCAAACTTTATCTGTGTTAACCATCACATCAAATGTCGTATATGGTAAAAAAACAGGTGCTACGCCAGATGGTAGAGCAAAAGGCGAAGCATTTGCACCAGGTGCAAATCCAATGCACGGACGCGATAAGATGGGTGCACTGGCATCACTTAACTCAGTGGCAAAAATTCCATTTGAAGATGTATGCCAAGATGGAATCTCCAATACGTTTTCTATCGTACCAACTGCACTTGGCCGTGCTGAAAACGATAGACTGGTTAACCTATCTGGATTACTTGATGGCTACTTTGCAAAAGGTGCTTTCCACCTTAACGTCAACGTACTCTCAAGAGCACTACTGGTAGATGCCATGGAAAACCCAGCGAAGTATCCAACACTTACGATTCGCGTATCAGGTTATGCGGTTCACTTTAACAGATTAACAAGAGAACAAAAGGAAGAAGTCATCATGCGTACGTTCCATGAACGCGTGTAATTCTTTGTGAAAGGAGCGTGGCAATATGTCAGTATTAAAAGGAAAGTTACATTCTATAGAAACCATGGGACTCGTAGATGGTCCTGGAATTAGAACCGTATTCTTCTTCCAAGGGTGTCCTTTGAGATGTCAGTATTGCCATAATCCCGATTCTCAAAGTTTCAGTGGCTTGGCTGAGATCACAGCGGAAGAAATCGTAGCTACGGCACTTCGCTACAAATCTTACTATGATGCAACTGGCGGAGGTGTCACCTTCTCAGGTGGCGAACCCCTGATGCAAAGTGCATTTATACTAGAAGCTTTAAAAGCATTAAAAGAGAAAGGCATCGCTACATGTATCGATACGTCGGGCTACGGGCAGATGACCTACTATGAGGAAATCTTTAAATATACAGATCATATCTTACTTGACATCAAGCACACCAGAAACGATGTACATCAAACATTGACGGGTTTAGATATGGGCGGCATCAAGAACTTTTTACATGCACTTGAAGGCTTCAGCGGTACTGTCACCATCAGACACGTGATGGTGCCGGGGCTTTCAGATGATCAAAAGGTCATGGATGAAATTTTACAAATGATAGCACCAATCCAAAAAAATGTTGATAAAATAGACATTTTGCCGTATCATAAAGCTGGAACTGAAAAATATTCTCAATTAAACATTCCGTATCAACTTGAGACTGTACCAGCGATGAACCAAGACCTTGCGGCAGTGTTTGAAAAGGAAATCAACGAGAAACTTCAGGCTCTAAAAAAAAGCGCGTTGTCAAAGACAGCGTAGGAAGGTGATCTTATCATTTCATCAAAGTGTAACCATGAGCAATGTATCAAATGTGGTAAATTATTATGCATCAACAATATCCCCTTACTGTCAGGTCTAGACGAAGTTGAAGTTGAAAAGATCTCAGAAGGGGTTTCTTCACATGTCTATAAAAAGGGTGATGTGGTGTTTTCGCAAGGTGAACGTGCCAATAAACTCTACATCATCTGCTCCGGAAAAATCAAGATCTTCAAAAACCTGTTAGAAGGTAAAGAACAGATCTTGTACATCCTATCAGAGGGTGACTTTATAGGGGCTTTCAACTTACTAAAAGCAGACGAGTTTGATTTTAGTGCAGTAGCACTTGAAAATACACAGATAAGCACACTTGAAAAAAGTGCCTTCGATAAAGTGATGATCAGCAATCCAGAGATCACGCTAAAGATATTCGAAAAAGCATACGAGCGCATCATTAAGGCTGAAAGCCTCGTGGAACGCCTATCTAGTAGTACACCAGACGCCAAAGTCATAGGATTACTCATCGACCTTGCATCTGATTTTGGTTCGGCTGCACCAGAAGGTGGTATCATGCTGGACCTCACCATTAGCCGTGAAGAGATGGGTAGCTACGCAGGCATCGCTAGAGAAACCATGTCCCGTAAGCTCCAACTTTTTGATGAGATGGGATTGATTAAGCTTTTAGGGGCTAAAAAGATCTTGATCCATGATCTTGCTAAGCTTAAGGCGATGATTTGATCGCTTTAAATTTCATCATAAATTAAAAATATAGAGCAATAGTTAAATATATAAATCAATATGAAAACTCCGCTAAATTGCGGAGTTTTTTTAATGAAATTCTAAGAATTCAAAGTATTGCATGGGTTGTTAGAAAATGGTATATATAGAATATTGATAAAATTATATCAAAATAATTAGATACATGAGGGTAAGATGAAATTGAATAAAGCTAAGGTGATATCGAGTTTGCTTTTAAGTTTTGTAATGGTGGTAACGCAAGTTCCGGCATACGCTTTAAGTACAGGCACTGAATATAATGAGACATCAATGATACATAGTTTTCAACCAAGTATTATAGAAAATGAGATAGTTAGAACCAATACCCGTTTAGGCACTCAACCTGCTAATCATTTTGAAAGTAAAACCGCGACTCAAAATGTTAATCAAAATGATATTCAAAACGATACTCAACCCCAAAATCAGCTTAAGGTAGTGTCTACATCTGATCCACTAACGGCGTCAGAAAACGACCGTGTGCTCGTAGATGTATTAAACGATTCAAGTAACCAACCTATAAGTATTTCAAGTGAGGCGATAAACTCATTTGAAATGTCTTCAGAAGGCGAAATTGAAGTAGTCTACACGTTAAACGGAAAACAAGGTGTCGCTACTTATTTAGAAAAAGATATATTGAGACACCTGAATGCGTCTGATTTTGAAAATGATATCGCTTATAGACCAGCAGATGAAGTTGCTGAAGTTTTAGGGCTGACGCGATTAAAAGAGGCTGTACAGGACAATGGCCAAGAAATCATCGTTGCCGTAGTGGATACTGGTATTGACCAAGATCACCCGATTTTTAAGGATCGTTTAGTTCAGGGATACGATGTCCTTGAAGATGATCATACGGTAACAGACGATGATGGTCACGGGACACATGTTGCTGGTATCATAGCGCTTTCAACATCTGACAATGTTAAAATCATGCCTATCGATGTCTTTGGCGAAGATGGTGCACTTGATTCATCAGTTGTAAGTGGTATTTATTATGCCGTTAAAAATGGCGCAAAAGTCATCAATTTATCACTGGGTGGCTATGGCAAAACCAGTTATTTAGAAAAAGGGATTCAGTATGCACGTAACAACGGCGTTATCGTTATCGCTGCAGCAGGAAACGATGCACATGATGTCAAACACGATTATCCAGCTGCTTTCAAAGAAGTCATCACTGTAGGTGCAACAAACAATACAGGTTCATTGCTTTATTATTCAAACTTTGGCGATGCGGTTGATATATGTGCACCTGGTGAGAAAATCGTAAGTGCTTTTCCAGATGAAAGTGCTGAAGCTTTATCCGGTACATCTATGGCTTCACCGTTTGTAGCAGCAACTGCTGCGATGCTTTGGCTAGATCATAAAGGTATGAAACTTGCCGATGTTGAAAATCTTTTGCTGGCAAACACAAAAGACCTAGGTGCAAAAGGCAAAGATATCGCCTTTGGTAACGGTGAAATCAACTATGAAAATTATAAAAGCAACGATGAATTTTATCTCATTGGCTATACTGAAACCACATCAAATATGGAATTCAAATACGATATGCCACTGAACTACTATGTGGGATCAAAAGTCAAATCAGTTGAATTTCTAGTAGATGACAGCTCAGTCTATACGAGTACCAATAAAAATGGGATTTATAGTGCACCTATAAACATTAGGAGCAAAAGTGTTGGAGCACATACGTTAAAAGTAAAAGTAACTTTAAGTGATGGCACTCAAATGACAGCATTTGAACATTCCTTTAATATCCCGAAATACAACGTAAGGATAAAGTTATATGACCTTTATGGCGATAATAGAAGCTCGGATAGTAGTGTCAGGGACAGTATTGATTCTTTAATATACAATTATACAGCTGGAATCTATGCAGAAGAAAGTGGCTTTATCTTTGGAGGGGGCACCATTAATAGAAATATCGATTTTTCCAGTGAAGCTGATAAAAAATTGTATCACTATTTCATCTTTAATCACAATTTAGAAATGATGCCTCTGTATTTTAGAGGGCTATATACAGGTGGGGATTATTTAATTGAGCCTACTGAGTGTCAGAAAACTGAATTTGTGATGGACTCACCTTATATGGGTTCATATTATTGTAGTGTCGACTTACCATTATCCACCTTTAGATATAATGACATGAGTATTGTGCGCTGGGACTACTATGACTTCAGCGAGGTTGCTTATACTGAGCTATATGAATTAGATAAAGAAGGTGAAGACAAATATCTTGAGGCAATTTATCATGATCAAGCTGATTTTGGCGTCAATATAAAATTCGAACAAGTCATAGAGAGATTGGACGAACCATGGAATTCTATAGATAGTTTTGCGATATATAGTGATAGTATTACACAGCTTCAGTCAGATCAAATTATTTCATCTGACAATTTGAGCTATTTTAAGTATGATCATGATGAAAAAGCTTTGTTTTCTTCGCTAAGTTTATATGATTATCAAAAGAAGAAATTAAAGGATTATTACAAATTTAGCATGGATTTCGATGGGGTACTTCCTAAAGGGTTTTATAATGTAAGAGGCACCACTATCTATGAGTTAAATAATAAAGACAGAGTGATTTACAGATATAGAAATGACATCAATTCACATGAGGATACTAATTTTACAATTAAACTTGAGAATGAATTAAAAGATATGGTTTGGTCAAATATAGATAATGACAACACCTTTCATCATACATGGACCGATGATAGGGGTAATATCGTAGAGATGCTACTAGAAGAAACCAATGGAAAAGTTAATTATATGATTCCTAGTATGATCCTTATAAATACCAAGACGGGCAATAAAATCACACTAACAGGTAGACAAAGTGGTGTGAATCCTCAAGGACTTGATATATACACCACAACACATAACTACGACTTAAGTAAGGTTCCAAATGGCAGTTATGAAGTCGTTTTTGAACTAGAAGAACAGTACGAAATAATACCAATAGAAAAATCCTTTTTAGTGATTGAAGTATATAACGGGAAATTGGTAGCTAATAATAACACTGCACCTAGATCCTTAGAAGATGTCACCATATCAATTATGCCACACCAGACAATTGCAATTGATATGTCCGAGTTGTTTTGGGATTCAGAACAATCAGTATTAGAATATACTTTTGGCAAAGGATTTCTTGTAGACAACGTATTTTATTATCAAGATTTATTAGGCAAAGACGCTTATATCCCTATTATGGCGCTTGATGGGATGGGTGGTAGAGCAGACTGTAAATTGAGAATCAAAATAGGCGATGGTTTTCAATTAACCAATGACTTTAAGCCGATTCAAGATGTCATCTTGATGGGAACTTCACCATGGGCAAAAGAGTCTATCGCACAGGCAATCAATGATAAACTTGTGAACAACGATCTTTTAGAAGATTATCAGAACAATATCACACGAGCAGAAGTCTGTGAACTTGTCGTTAAGATGATTGAATCCAAACGCGGGAAAGTAACCGTGATGAAGGGTGTTAACTTTAAAGACACAACGGATGAAGCCGTTTTTAAAGCGGCATCTTTAGGTGTAATGTCTGGAAGTGGTAATGGAGAGTTTAATCCTTATGGTGAAATTACTAGACAGCAGTATTGTAGTGTTATGCTTAAAGTAGCGCAGAAGCTTTCTAATCAATCGTTTAATCTTGCATCAGCTAATTTAAAATTCAAGGATTGGAATCAAGTCGAAAAATGGGCGATTCAAGGAACTGTTTTCTGTGTGAATAATGGCATCATCAGCGGCACCAATGGTTTGTTATCTCCAAGTAATTCTGTTACAAAAGAACAAGCCATAACGATGATCATGAAACTATGGAATGGCGATAAAAACGGCATCTTAAAATAACCGACACAGTATGAAATAAAATGATTTTGCATGATGCATACCGTTTTATTTCATTTTTTTGAATTGATATAAAGCTTTAGTTAATGCATGAAAAAATTTGGTTGTGGGAGACTTAATGTTAAATAAAAAGAATTAATAATCAAAATTTAGTTTATAAATATTATAATGTCATTAAAAAATATTGGAGGCATCAAGAAATATGGTTAATTGAACGGAACTTACATATGACTGGGTTAATAGTATTAAAACTGTAAAATAGTAATTTTTCCCCATTTTAATCATTTACAATTTATGTTAGTATATATTATACTTAATACAATAATAATAATATAAGTATTTCTGATTATTGTATTAAAAAAACATTTATAATTAAAATTCTATTTATGGTTTATTTTAGATAGAAGTAATATTGCTTAGTTTCTAAATGTATATTTAACTGTTTTCAAGAGTGATTATAATGAATAATTTCAAAATAACTAACAAGTTCAAGCGTGGAAATGAAGAAACATTCAAAAACAAAAGTGACTTTTGTCTTTATATAAAGTATTTAAAGCGAAGTAACATGGAAGATTTTGATGTTATGAGTACATGGATTACTTATGAACCATTACTTATTTACATAGTAACTAGATTCAAATTTTATAATGGCATACAGGCTATAGTTTCAACTATAAATTATTATAATTAATCAATGAACAAGTTTCTTCTATCAAGGTTTTGTTAATCGATTTAAGATGGGAAATCTGAGTAAGTAATTTATTGACCTCAATTCTTCTGAATAGGGGCTCTTTTGTGACGCGAAAAGAAGCTTAAGTAAAATAAAGTGAAAAGATGATTCGACTAAAAACAAAATTGTGAAATAATAAGAATTACGCTTTAAAAATTATGCAAAACAAAAAAATATACCTATGCATAGTCGGGCGAATTTATTATTCAAATAAAAAATAATGATGAATATGCTAAAACTGAAAGGAGAAAAAAATGGTTATCAAAAACAAAAGCTTAAAAATAATGCTTGTTTGGATCATTATTGTATCAATGTTATCAGTGAGTTTTGCAGATGTAGCTCAAGTAATTAATCTTCAAAGCACAGCTACTGATCAACAAATTCAATTAAGTTGGGATACAGTAGAAAATGCAACGCAATATCGCATTGAAGTCAATGGGGATGATTCTAATAAAGTAACGTCACCCACCTTTACAGCAGATGGCTTAACCCCAAATGCTAAATATGAGTTTCGGATTAGAGGTGAAAATGAGACAGAAATTGGGTCGTGGAGTGAGCTGATAAGTGTTTTTACTAAAAGAGGCATTGTTTCAAAGGTAAATATCACTTCAGCAGTATTCGAAGAAAGCATCATTTCAATAAAATGGGATTCTGTTGAAAATGCAGAAACTTACTCGGTGAGTGTTAATGGTGTCATCGTGGGAGAGAATGTTGAGTTGACATCACTGCAATATCCTGTAGAAGATGGCGTAAGTATTTACGAAATCAAAGTACGAGGCAAAAATGCAGAGAGCAGTGGAGAGTGGTCAGATACTTTGACTTTGGACCTTGCTGACAGTCCTTTGGATGTCCCTATACTTTTAGAAAAAAGAGCATCAAATAATCAGATTGAAATTCAATGGGATGTAGTTGAAAGAGCAATACAATATGAGGTTGAGATTAATGGTTCTCAGATTATAGTGGTGCAGAACGCAGGTTATACTCATACAGGCCTTGAACCAAACCAGACGTATAAATATCGAGTCAGAGCCTTAAACGATTCTAAAGCATCAGATTGGTCTGATACATTGTCGGTAACTACAAAGCTCTTAAACGGTTTGGAAAGTGTTACATATAAAGTCCAAGATAATATCATCAAACTCACGTGGGGAACCGTTGTCAATGCAACTTCTTACGAAGTATTAGTTGACGGAGAGTTACAAAACGTGGGTTCAAACACGTATTTTAATCATACAAATTTAGAATCAATTTCAGAACACACCTATCAAGTGCGTGCTAAAACGACCGAGGGTGACAGTGATTGGAGCGATGTACTAAAAGTAACCTGTGAAGCAGAGCCTTTAGGTATTCCAACTAATTTGAAAACGGAGTCAGTTAAAGAAGGAATTTCTATTAGTTGGGACGCTGTTGAAAAAGCGACTGCCTATGTTTTGGAAATAAATGGCAACCAAGTAGTTTTAGATCAGATAGCGTATACCTTTGCTGAAGGGGTTAATGGAACGGAATACAAAATCAAAGTTCAAGCAAAAAATGATGTGACTAAAAGTTTGTGGTCAGATGAACTTGTGATGACATATGTTGAATACAGTGGTACAGGGACAGTTGATGATCCATATTTAGTTCGAAGTCTACAGGATTTAATCAACATAAAAAATGATTTGTCAGGGGACTATTTGTTACTGTCAGACATTGATTTAAATGGTATTGACTGGGAACCTATCGGGACAGTTGAATTACCTTTTAGAGGTACTTTTAATGGAAATGGAAAGATTTTAAGAAACCTAAAAATATCTCAACAAGCGATGACGTATGTAGGCTTGTTTGGCTACATAGGTGGTGGATCAGTTAAGAACTTGACAATTGAAAACGCCGATGTATCAGGTGACACATACGTGGGCGCTATTGTAGGATATGCAACTGAGGAAAATAAATTAATTGAAAATTGCCATGTGAAAAATGGTCAAGTGTCAGGGATGAGTAATGTTGGTGGCGTTGTAGGGCGCTTATACAAAGGTTATGTAGAAAATTCCTCTTATACAGGAATTGTAAATGGTGAGAGCAATGTAGGGGGATTTGCAGGCTATGTGAGTTCAAAAATATCAGACTCATGGTTCGATGGTGAAGTGACAGGTATAAGTCAGCGTGTTGGTGGTTTTATCGGTCAATTCTCAGGCTTTAATGGAAGCTATAGAGTTGAACGTTGCTATGCAACAGGTAAGGTGACAGGCAAGCAATCTGTCGGTGGTTTTATCGGATATGGAAGTTGGTCTAGCAGTTTAGATGATTATATCAGTGATAGTTTCGCCATTGTAACTGTAGAGGGTGAAGATGAAGTTGGCGGTTTCTTTGGTACTGAGACGAGTGGAAGCGTCTCAGGGCAGTTTGTTAGATGCTATTCAGCTGGTGCGATAAGTGCGACGGGTGATAATAAAGGTGGATTTGGTGGAAAGTTTAACATAACTTACTCTAAAGCCATAAATTGCTATTATGATGTCTTAAAATCTGGAACAGCTCCAAGATACTCAAACCATGCAATGAATAAGTTAACAACTGGGATGGTGGAGCAAAGCACATTTACAAATTGGGATTTTACAAGTGTATGGTCAATTGATTCGGGTTCATCCTATCCGTATTTAAAGTCGATTGATAAACCAGAGAATCACTTTATTGTCCCAGATACAAGTTCAGCATTACATGGATCTGGAACAGAGGCAAACCCATATCAAATTAAGACGCTTTCAGACTTAAGACAAGTTAAATACGATGTAAGTGCATACTATGTACTTGTGAATGACATAGATATGGAAAATTCAGAATGGGAGCCTATTGGGACTAGTATTATACCTTTTAGAGGTACTTTTAATGGAAATGGAAAGATTTTAAGAAACCTAAAAATATCTCAAGCAGCGATGACGTATGTAGGCTTGTTTGGCTACATAGGTGGTGGATCAGTTAAGAACTTGACAATTGAAAACGCCGATGTATCAGGTGACACGTACGTGGGCGCTATTGTAGGATATGCAACTGAGGAAAATAAATTAATTGAAAATTGCCATGTGAAAAATGGTCAAGTGTCAGGGACGAGTAATGTTGGTGGCGTTGTAGGGCGCTTATACAAAGGTTATGTAGAAAATTCCTCTTATACAGGAATTGTAAATGGTGAGAGCAATGTAGGAGGATTTGCAGGCTATGTGAGTTCAAAAATATCAGACTCATGGTTCGATGGTGAAGTGACAGGTATAAGTCAGCGTGTTGGTGGTTTTATCGGTCAATTCTCAGGCTTTAATGGAAGCTATAGAGTTGAACGTTGCTATGCAACAGGTAAGGTGACAGGCAAGCAATCTGTCGGTGGTTTTATCGGATATGGAAGTTGGTCTAGCAGTTTAGATGATTATATCAGTGATAGTTTCGCCATTGTAACTGTAGAGGGTGAAGATGAGGTTGGCGGTTTCTTTGGTACAGAGTCGAGTGGAAGCGTCTCAGGGCAGTTTATTAGATGCTATTCAGCTGGTGCGATAAGTGCGACGGGTGATAGTAAAGGTGGATTTGGTGGTAAGTTTAACATAGCTTACTCTAAAGCTATAAATTGCTATTATGATGTCTTAAAATCTGAAACAGCTCCAAAATACTCAAACCATGCAACAAATAAGCCAACAACAGGCATGTTGCAACAAAGTACATTTACAAATTGGGATTTTACAAATGTATGGTCAATTGACTCTGGTTCATCCTATCCGTACTTAAATTCGGTTGATAAACCAGAGAATCAGTATATTGTCCCAGACACTAGTTCTGCCTTAAATGGATCTGGTACTGAGGCAAACCCCTATCAAATTAAGACATTATCTGACTTAAGACAAGTTAAATATGATACAAATGCATACTATGTACTTGCGAATGATATTGACATGGAAAATTCAGAATGGGAGCCAATAGGGACTAGCGCTATACCGTTTAGAGGTACTTTTGACGGGAAGGGAAAGACTTTAAGAAACTTAAAAATATCTCAACAGGCGATGACGTATGTAGGCTTGTTTGGCTACATAAACGGTGGAACAATTAAGAATCTGACAGTTGAAAATGCCAACATTGAAGGTCAATCAAATGTGGGAGCATTAGCTGGCAATTTGAATAATGCCAATATTACCAATTGTTTGGTTGAAGGTATAGGAAGCGTATTAGGGACAAATTCTGTTGGTGGCTTAATTGGAGCCGCATCAAATAGTGCCATTGAAAGTTCATCAAGCAAAATAGAAGTAAAAGGGACTAACTATGTCGGTGGACTGGTTGGAAATGCTAGCGGTACAACCATTAATCGTTCTTATTGCTTGGGGGATGTTGAAGCGACAAGCAACTATGCAGGTGGTTTTGTAGGGGCATTTTATATTAGTTCTGGTCAAGGCAAGATAAATGAATCTTATTGTAACAATACTGTCACATCAAATGGTTGGACAGGTGGGCTTATTGGTGTTCTAAGTATCCAGAATACTTATTCCTCAGTGCCAATTATGAATTCATATTCATTAAGCACTTTAAAGGCGCCAATTGGAAAATCATTTGGATTAATAGGACAATTGAGTCAAACAAAGTCTAGTGGAAATTATATTTATTATTCGTACTTTGGTGGTGATAGCAATGGTGTGACAAATAATGGTGGAATTGTTCAAAATAATAGCTATTTAAATGCGTATTTAAGTTATTTCGATTCCGATAAAGCGGGGTGTATTGTTCCAACAGGACAAGCAAGAACCACGGAGCTAATGAAACAAGCGTCAACCTTTTCAAATTGGGACAAAACGATATGGCATGTAAAAGACGGATCATATCCTTATCTTTTGAATTTACCAGTACCAGGTAATGCTGACGTTAGTGAAGGCTTAGCTTTACCTACAAGTTTTAATGGTCAAGAATCTGACGATTGCATTGTGACATTAACTTGGAGTGAAGTTGTGGAAGCAACTGGTTACGAAATTGATCTAAATGGCTCCATCATACAAGTTGGACAGATCTCAACATATCAGCATCTGAATCTTGGATATGATACATCTTACTATTACCGTATTCGATCAATCAATGAATCGGATGCAAGTAGATGGAGTGATAAAATCTTTGTTAGTACCCGGAAAGCATTGCCTGAAATACCGCAATTTAAATCAACTTACATTAACGAAACATCTATAAAATTAAGTTGGGATATAATCGAAGGAGCAGACTATTACGAACTTGAGTGTGATGGTGACGTAGTGAGTCATATCACAGATTTGTTTTATATTCATGACTCCCTAGACTTGGGAACAGAACATCAATATCGAGTAAGAGCGATTAACGAAGGTGGAGGAAGCCCTTGGAGTGAGCTTGTAAAATTTGCAACAGCCGTAGAAGTGATTCCTATACCCAAAGACTTAAAGTGTGTAATGAAAACAGAAGATATTTTACTTACTTGGTCAGCTGTTGAAGATGCAACCCAATACGAACTGGAATGTGATGGTGTTGTCATTAACTGTGGACTCGAGAATTCTTATGTACACGAATCGCTAGAAGTAGATTCTCAACATCAGTACAGAGTTCGAGCTATAAAAGGTGAGAAAATGAGTTTATGGTCAGACTATTTGAATGTAACTTTTGTTAGCTCAGGTGGGAGCGGAACAGAGTTAGATCCTTATCTGATTCATACAAAAGAGGATTTGAAAAATATTAAAAATGATATGTTAGCCCACTATAAACTTGTAGCAGATATTGATTTAACAGGTGAAATCTGGGAACCGATAGGAACCGATAAGGTTCCTTTCAAGGGTTCTTTAGATGGTGATGGTCATAAAATTATAAATCTGAAGATTAATCGCACACTAGATTTTTCGGGGTTATTTGGATATACACAGGATGCAACCATTAAAAGGATTTGCCTTGAAAATCCAGATGTCACAGCTATTGGAACCAGATATACTGGAGCATTGATTGGAATCAGTGAAAGAACAACAGTTTCTAATTGTTCGGTTATTGGTACAGGTCAAGTAACAGGTGGCTCAATAGTAGGTGGTTTAATCGGTTTACAGTCGGCTGGGATAGTAAGTGAGTGTCATTCGGATATAGTAGACATAGTCTCACAGGACACTGCAGGCGGTTTGATTGGCAATGTAATTAACCAAGGCATTATCGAGAAGAGCTACAGTACAGGGAATGTAAGTGCAATAAATAGTTACGTTGGTGGTCTTGTAGGATCCGAATTTGGCATGATTATCCGTGAATGTTATGCAACAGGCAATGTGACAGGCAAGCAGGTCGTAGGTGGCTTGATTGGATATTCCTACTCTAATGGGAATTTATCCATTGAGAACAGTATGTCTTATGGCGATGTGACAGCTTCAGTAAACTGCGGTGGTGGACTCATAGGTTCTGCCTACAACAATAACTATCAAAAAATAAAAAATTGCTATTCAGTAGGAAGTGTAAGTGGACCAGGACAAAATGGCGGAATCATAGCATCTCCAGTAGGCGTAATTGTGAAAAACACATACTATGATGCGTCTGCGTCAGGGTATGTTCCAAAAAATCAAGGTGACGTGGCAAAACAGACTGGTGAAATGCAAGTGAAATCCACATTTGTAAATTGGGATTTTGAAAACATATGGACCATAGAAGAAGGTGAATCCTATCCTTACTTAAGGCATGTTAAACGTCCTGATGAAGCGAGTGGGAGCATGGGAAGTGATGAGATGACAGGTAACGGAACCTTAGAGTCTCCTTACCTTATTGAAACCAAGGCACAATTAAACAGAATGCGAATGGGTCCAGAAGCCCACTATAAACTAGTAGCAGATATTGATTTAACAGATGAAATCTGGGAACCGATAGGAACGGATAAGGTTCCTTTCAAGGGTTCTTTAGATGGTGATGGTCATAAAATTATAAATCTGAAGATTACTCGCACACTAGATTTTTCGGGGTTATTTGGATATACACAGGATGCAACCATTAAAAGGATTTGCCTTGAAAATCCAGATGTCACAGCTATTGGAACCAGATATACTGGAGCATTGATTGGAATCAGTGAAAGAACAACAGTTTCTAATTGTTCGGTTATTGGTACAGGTCAAGTAACAGGTGGCTCAATAGTAGGTGGTTTAATCGGTTTACAGTCGGCTGGGATAGTAAGTGAGTGTCATTCGGATATAGTAGACATAGTCTCACAGGACACTGCAGGCGGTTTGATTGGCAATGTAATTAACCAAGGCATTATCGAGAAGAGCTACAGCACAGGGAATGTAAGTGCAATAAATAGTTACGTTGGTGGTCTTGTAGGATCCGAATTTGGCATGATTATCCGTGAATGTTATGCAACAGGCAATGTGACAGGCAAGCAGGTCGTAGGTGGCTTGATTGGATATTCCTACTCTAATGGGAATTTATCCATTGAGAACAGTATGTCTTATGGCGATGTGACAGCTTCAGTAAACTGCGGTGGTGGACTCATAGGTTCTGCCTACAACAATAATTATCAAAAAATAAAAAATTGCTATTCAGTAGGAAGTGTAAGTGGACCAGGACAAAATGGCGGAATCATAGCATCTCCAGTAGGCGTAATTGTGAAAAACACATACTATGATGCATCTGCTTCAGGATATGTTCCAAAAAATCAAGGTGACGTGGCAAGACAGACGGGTGAAATGCAGGTGAAATCTACATTTTCAAACTGGGATTTTGAAACCATATGGACCATTGATGAAGGCGAATCTTACCCTTACTTAAGGCATGTTAAACGACCTGATGAAGTGAGTGGAGGTTTGGGAAGTGAGAATATGATAGGTAGCGGAACCTTAGAGTCCCCCTACCTTATTGAAACCAAGGCACAATTAAACAGTGTGCGAATGGGTCCAGAAGCACATTATAAACTTGTAGCAGATATTGATTTAACAGGTGAAACGTGGGAACCAATCGGAACATCAGCGGTTCTTTTCAAAGG
>NZ_JARYZI010000020.1 GCF_029914245.1 Fusibacter bizertensis | reverse complement strand
CGATGGTACTTGGCGGGTAGCTGCCTGGGAGAGTAGAACGTTGCTGGTTTTAAGAAAAGCTTAGTCATTTGACTAAGCTTTTTTTATTTTGTGACTATAATAAAACACTAAAATCCAGAAATAAGATTTGCAACTTAATTTCTGGATTTTTTTAGTTTTTTGATAAGTTAATTATGATAAATAATACAAATATGAAAACAAAAAAGAGCTAAAATTAATTGCTTGAAGTCAATTCTAATAAATTAAATTGCTTATAATCAATATCTTCAAAATTTGAAAAAGTAAGTCCAACTAAACGAACATTCTTAGTAAGCGATAAACTATCGTACATTGACTGTAAAGTATCTGTTAAAATACCGATATCATTCGTATGGTATTCTAGGCTATGACTCTTAGTGAACTGTTCAAAATCACCATACTTAATTTTAATGGTTAATGTTTTAGCCATGAGACCTTTCTCTTCGAGTCTTTTATGAATTTTATTTAGATATATCTTTAAAATATTATAGATTTGTTCTCTATCTTCAGTATCTTCTTCAAGCGTGGTCTCTTTTCCGTAAGACTTTCTCTGGGCATATTCTTTAACAGGACGATGATCAATACCATGGATGCGTTCTACAATTTCCTTAGCCCAAGATTCACCAATAATATTATTAAGTAGTTCACTGGGATATTGATAAAGATCTTCAATAGTAAAAATACCAATGCGATTTAATTTTTCGCACGTCTTTTTTCCAAGACCGTGAATCTTAATAATGGGTAAAGGCAATAAGATATTAGGAATATCTGAAGTTTTAATTTCAAAGATCCCATCTGGTTTATTCCAGTCAGATGCAAGTTTTGCAAGAAATTTATTATACGAGATTCCAACGGATACAGTTAGACCTGTCATACTCAAAATTTGTTTCTTAATTTCCCTAGCAACCTCCCAAGGACTAGGAAAGTCAGAAACATCAATATAAGCTTCATCAATTGAGACACGCTGAACCATCTCAAATTGAGATTCAATCCATTCAAAAATTTGATGTGAAATATCAGAATAGCGTTTCATATTTCCATATACATAGATCCCATGTGGACATAATTTTTTTGCAACAACGATACTCATCGCACTTTTTACACCATATACTCTTGCTTCATAAGAGCAAGTCGATACAACACTTCTATCAGAATCGCCTCCAACGATAAGTGGTTTCCCTTTAAATTCAGGATGATCAAGTTGTTCAACAGAAGCAAAAAAAGCATCAATGTCAAAATGTATAATTTTTCGATTAGTAATCATCGTGTTCTCCCTGTGCGTACATACGTTCTGTTTTAATTATACTTTATTTCAACTAAGATATCAATGGTATACACTTTATAGTAAGAAAAATAGCTTTTTGATAGTTGCGATATATGCTATAATTTGATTATGAAAACGTTACCGAAAACGTTACCTAAAATTCACCATCATACCCTTAAGCAAAATGTTTTCATAAGTTTGGAGGACATAGATGAAAAACTTAAACATCAAAGATATAGCAAAGTTAGCGGGTGTTGGCGTAAGTACAGTTTCGAGGGTTATCAATCAACATACAGATGTAAAAGATGAAACGAGAAAGCATGTCCAAGAGATCATCGAGACCTACAATTACATTCCCAATAATAGTGCACGGAATCTAAAAAGAAATGAATCAATGGATGTAGGTATTTTGATTAAAGGGATGTATAACCCATTTTTTGCAAGAATGATTCAATCTATTGAAAAAAGATTATCATCGGCAGGTTATTCAGCTATTATTCATTATAACATTGAAGGTAACAAGGATATTGATGCAGCAAATGAGTTCATTTTAGAAAAAAAATTAAAAGGAGTCATTTGCTTGGGTGGAGACTTTGATAAGTTAACAGATCAAGAAATTCAGAGACTTGGTGTTCCTTTCATATTGGCATCAACTGAGATTCCAGAAAATCTAAATAGGTCGTTATTTTCAAGTGTAATTATTGACAATGAAATGGCTGCATATCGTGCTGTAAAGTACTTAAGCGATATGGGACACAATAAAATTGCTTTAATCACTACGGGAAATGAAGATAAATCAATTGGGACAATTAGAACGCAGGGCTATTTAAGAGCCTTAAGTGAACAAAATATAGAAAAAAAAGAAAACTATTTTGAAGTTGGTGCATATACCTTTGAAACGGGGTATGAAGCAATGTGTAGACTACTTGAAAAAGCAAACGATATAACGGCAGTATTCGCAATTTCTGATGTTATGGCTATAGGTGCCGCAAAGGCTATGTATGAAAAAGGCATTAAGATACCAGATGATATTAGTCTAATAGGCTTTGATGATATTGACTATGCTGAATTTTTTAATCCACCTCTTACAACAGTACATCAACCTGTTGAAGAAATTGCAGAAAGTACAGCGGATATAATGATTGGTATTTTAGATGACAATCTAAAACATCAACATATTATTTTCGATACTGAAATTGTTATAAGAAATTCTTGTAAGCAAATGAATTGTTGAAAGGAGTCTTTATGAAGACATTTATTTCTCCAAATGGTGTAAGAAAATTTACTAGTGGGAAGGTGTTGCCAACAGAAACTATAACGGTAAACGATTTTATTCCATCTGTTGAAAAATTTAAGGGAAGTATAACCAATAATAACGACAACACGCAATTATCATTTGAGCTTAACAGAGATGATATCATCTATGGATTAGGTCAAAATGTGAGAGGCATAAATAAAAGGGGCCATATTTACGAAGCATTTTGTTCTGATGATCCCAATCACACACCTGACAAAAAATCGCTTTATGGCGCGCATAATTTTTTTATAGTTCACGGTGCTATTAATTGGGGTATGTACATTGATTTTCCAGGGAAAATCACTTACGATGTAGGATTTACCAACAGCAATTTATTAGATATCTTAATTGAGGGGGTTGATTTCGATATTTACTATTTTGAAGGAACACTTAAAGAAATAGTAAACCAGTTTCGAACACTAATAGGTCAAAGTTATGTACCTCCTAAATGGGCTTTTGGTTATCAACAATGTAGGTGGAGTTATGAAGATCAATCTAAAGTAAATGCAATTGCAGATGGTTTTGAAGCACATGATATACCAGTGGATGCCATTTATTTAGATATTGACTATATGGAAGATTACAAGGATTTTACGGTAAGTGAAGCTCGTTTCCCAGATTTTCAGGCCTTAATAAATACACTTAAAGAAAAGGATATTAAATTAGTACCTATTATAGATGCAGGTGTTAAGATTGAAAAGGATTACTCAGTGTATGAAGATGGCGTAAAGCACAATTACTTCTGTAATGATAATCAAGGAAAACCATTTGTTGCTGCTGTATGGCCAGGCAAAGTTCACTTTCCAGATGTCTTAAATAAAGAAGTGAGAGAGTGGTTTGGCAATCAATACCATGCTTTTCTAGAGATGGGAATTGAAGGTTTTTGGAATGATATGAATGAACCCGCTATTTTTTATTCAGAAGATGGTTTAAAAGATGCCATTGAGTTTGTGAAAAATCAAGAAGGGAAAAATCTTGATATCAATACATTTTTCGCTTTGAAAGATAGTATTTTAAATATATCTAATTCAAATAAAGATTATAAAAGTATGTATCATAGAATGACAACTGAAGATGGAGAATTGTTAGTTAATCACTATGATGTACACAATTTATATGGTTATAATATTACGCGAGCTGCTGATGAGGGGTTTAAAAGATTTGATGATAATAAGCGTTTCTTCATGCTGACAAGGGCATCGCATATAGGGATGGCAAAACATTCTGGAATTTGGACGGGAGACAATCACTCTTGGTGGGAGCATTTAAAACTCAATATACAAATGATGCCTTCACTTGGCATGGCTGGCTTTTTATATGCAGGTGCAGATACTGGTGGGTTTGGCTTCAATGCTAGTGCTGAGCTAGTTGTAAGATGGTTAGAATTTAGCATGTTTACGCCATTATTAAGAAACCATAGTGCCATGGGAACAAGGGTTCAAGAACCTTGGCAATTTGATGATGAAACAACGAAACATCTTAGAGATATTATTCGCATGAGATATGCATTAGTGCCATACCTCTATTCAGAATTTATGAAAGCCAATATTAATGGAAATTTGTTGTTTTCACCACTTTCATTTGCATTTGAAGACGAGCAATCAAAAAGAGTTGAAGATCAACTGCTCTTAGGTGATGAAATCATGTTAACGCCAGTTTACGAGCAAAATGCTAAAGGAAGATATGTTTATCTACCAGAAGATATGGTGATGTACCTTATAAAAAGCTATGAAGATCTCGAATCAAAGCCTTTTGAACTATTACACAAAGGATACCATCATATAGAACTAGACACACATGAAACTGCAGTTTTCATTCGAAAAAATAAATTGTTGGTACTTACAAAACCTCATAATAGGGTAAGTCAACTCAACAATGATGAACTCGTCGTGATTGGGTTTGTAGAATCTGCAGCGGAGTACAATTTATATAATGATGATGGTTCTTCATTTGATTTTAGAGATGGTAAGTTCACTAAGACAAACTTCAAAGTAGTTAAAGAGCAAAGTAATTATAGTGTAAGTGTTGATACAAATGATTATAGCGTAAGTGCTGTAACTTTTTATCTTATAGATGATCTTGGAGATTGCCAAGTTGTTAAACAAGGTATCGTTCAAGACAAACCAAAACTTGTATAAAAAAGTCAATTATTATGAAAATGGAAACGTTTCCAAGGAGGATATAAAATGAAAAAATATACTGAGGATATAAAATTATTCCTTAAATCAGAATTTGGTAAGGCAATTGAAAATGCAAGTGAACAAGAAATATATTTTGCACTTTCAAAAGCGATAATGGCTGATTTGACTGAGAACTGGGAAAAGACAAAATTAGATTACAGCAAAGAAAAACAAGCATTTTACTTTTCGGCAGAATTTTTAATGGGAAGGACATTAGGAAATAATTTAATGAACTTAAACCTTTATCATTCAATTCAAGATGAGTTAGACGCTTTAGGTATAAAACTCAATACACTCGAAGAACTTGAAGAGGATGCAGGTCTTGGAAATGGTGGGCTTGGAAGACTAGCTGCATGTTTCTTAGATTCTGCAGCTACAATGAATGTTCCCGTTAATGGCTATGGTATTAGATATGATTATGGTATTTTTAAACAATATTTTGAAAATGGATTTCAAAAAGAAATGGCTGATAATTGGCTCAAAAATGGAGATCCGTGGTCAATTAGAAAAGTAAAGGAAGCAGTAACCGTTCACTTTGAAGATGGTGATGTTCTTGCGGTTCCATATGATACACCTATTGTTGGTTACGGCACAAATAACATTAATACGCTAAGACTTTGGAAAGCTGAACCTATTGTTCCGTTTGATTTTGATTTGTTTAACGATCAAGAATATGATGAATCTGTAGCGAAAAAAAATAGAGCTGAAGATATTTCAAGAGTACTTTATCCAAATGATTCAACAAATGAAGGTAAAATATTACGTTTGAAACAACAGTATTTCTTTGTATCAGCATCTCTACAAGAATTGGTTAGAAAATTTAAAGAAAGTCACGGTAAACATTTTGAGAAGTTCCCTGAATATATTGCAGTACAATTAAATGATACCCATCCTGTAGTAGGTATTCCTGAACTTATTAGAATTTTAGTAGATGAAGAACACTTAACCTTTAAAAAAGCATGGCAGATTGCTAAAGAGACTTTCGCATACACAAACCATACAATTCTTAATGAAGCTTTAGAAAAATGGTGGGTTGGTTTTTATAAAGAATTACTACCTAGAATTTACGAGATCATCGATAAACTCGACAAACAGTTTGTTCATGAGCTAAAAGAACTAGGTTATACAAAGGAACTCATTAAATCAATGAGAATCATCCAAGATAACATGATCCATATGGCATACCTCGCTATATATGGCACGAAAGCTACAAATGGAGTAGCAGCACTTCACACTGAAATTCTTAAAAATCAAGAATTAAAAGATTGGTATGAACTTTATCCAAATCGTTTTCAAAACAAGACAAACGGAATCACTCAAAGAAGATGGTTATTATTATCAAATAAACAGTTATCAGGTTTCATCACAGAACTATTAGGCAGTGAAAAATGGGTGACTGATTTAAGTGAAGTTAAAAAGCTTGAGCAGTTTGCCGACGATTCAGCTATATTAAACAAGTTTATTTCGATCAAAAAAGAAAAGAAAGCAGAACTTGCAAGTTATATTCTGGAAGCGGAAGGAATTGAAATTGATCCAAATTCTATTTTTGATATTCAAATCAAGAGATTACATGAGTATAAACGTCAATTATTAAGTGCATTCCAAATTTTAAATTTATACTTTGATATTAAAGAAAATCCACAAATAGATGTTGTGCCAAGAACTTTTATCTTTGGTGCAAAAGCAGCTCCTGGTTACTTTAGAGCTAAGGGTATTATCAAATTCATCAATGAAATTGCAAAACTTGTAAATACAGATAAAGATGTAAATGGTCGAATTAAAGTGGTATTTGTATCAAATTACCGTGTATCATATGCTGAAAAACTCTTCCCAGCTGCAGATTTATCAGAGCAAATCTCAACAGCAGGTAAAGAAGCATCTGGTACAGGAAACATGAAATTCATGTTAAATGGTACACCAACAATAGGAACACTTGATGGTGCAAATGTTGAAATTGTTGAAGAAGCTGGACTAGAAAACAACTATATCTTTGGTGCTGAAGTGGATGAACTTGAGGCAATAAAAGACACTTATGATCCTAAAGCAATTTATGATGCACATCCTAGACTGAAAAAAATCATAGATACTTTAATTGATGGTACTTTTGATGATGAAGAAACTGGTATGTTTGAAGAACTTTATAATGCATTGCTTGTTGGTGCATCATGGCATAAAGCAGACAATTATTTTATATTGAAAGATTTTGACAGCTATGTAGAAGCTCAAAAAAGAGTAGATACGGATTATAGAGATCAGCTTAAATGGGCAAGAAAATGCTGGATGAATATTGCTGGGGCTGGTAAATTTAGTAGTGATAGAACAATTCTTGAATATGCGAAAGACATTTGGAATATTGCCCGCATTGATGTATAATAGTGGATGAATTATTCTATTAGGAGGCAGCAATGTACATTGGTATCGATTTGGGTGGTACAAATATAGCTGGCGGATTGGTGAATGATAAAGGAGAGATTCTGTTTAAACATTCAATTCCCACTGGCCGTGAAAGAGGAAGCGATTTAGTAATTGAAGACATTTATAATGTTATTCAAGTATTGATAGATCGGAACAATACAGACAGTGAAGTTATGGGAATAGGCATTGGCATTCCGGGTATATCTGATCCACATACCGGAGAAGTTTTAGTATGTGTAAACTTAAATTGGTATAATGTACCATTAAGAGAGAAGTTGGCTGAGAAAACAACACTACCTATTTATATCGATAATGATGCCACAGTTGCTGGTGTGGCTGAATTTCAAGTCGCTCAAGCAGGTAAGTATAACGATGCAGTGATATTGACACTTGGAACTGGTGTTGGCGGTGGCGTTCTCATTGATGGGAAAGTCGTTTCAGGTCATCATGGGATAGGTTCTGAACTTGGTCATATGCTCATTGGCGAAGGTCTTTACACATGTAATTGTGGTAGAAATGGTTGTCTGGAAACTTTTGCTTCATCAACTGCAATCATTCACTATGCAAAGCATTTGATAACACAAGGAAGCGCGTCATCTATGTTTCATGCGGTAGGCGGTGATTTAGATAAGATTACCGGTGAAGTTATCTTCGATGCTGCTAAAAAAGGTGATGTTGTAGCAAATCAAGTTGTTGATCGATTGGTGAAATATTTGAGCATAGGTATTATGAATATTGTATGCACGATAGATCCTGAGATTATATTGCTTGGTGGCGGAATTTCTATGGCGGGTGACTTCTTAATTCAAAAAGTTAACACTGCTTTAGATGCGCTTAAATACTTCAAGGCTTCACCAGTTGCTAAAGTAGAAATTGCTAAATTCAAAAACGATGCGGGTATTATTGGTGCAGCGATGTATGCGATGATCCATCAATAGGTCTTTTTAGAAAGGATTATAATAATGGGTAAAATTAAATTTGATTTTGAAAATGCACTTACTAAATCACATGAATATGAATATTTAAAACCGATGATTCAAGCGGCACATCAAACACTTCATGCTGGAAACGGTGCCGGTAATGATTATATTGGATGGCTTGATTATCCAACATCTTATGATAAAGCAGAATTTGAACGCATTAAAGATGCGGCTCAAAGAATTAATGCAATGGCTGATGTGCTAATTGTTATTGGAATTGGCGGTTCATACCTTGGTGCTAAAACTGTCATTGATGCACTAACACACAGTTTTTATAATGAACTTCCAAAAGAAAAAAGAAAGACTGCAAAGATTTATTTTGCAGGACATCAAATTAGCGGTACTTATTTGACGGATTTACTTGAAATGATAGAAAATGAATCTGTGTGTATCAATGTAATCTCGAAATCTGGTACGACAACTGAACCAGCAATTGCTTTTAGAGTGTTAAAGAAAGCACTTGAAGCAAAATACGGTAAAGAAGAAGCAGTTAAAAGAATCTTTGCTACAACTGATGCTAAAAATGGCGCGTTACGAGCACTGTCTACTGCAAATGGCTACGAGACTTTCGTAATACCAGCTAATGTAGGTGGAAGATATTCTGTAATCACACCTGTTGGACTTTTACCGATCGCTACAGCTGGTATTGATATCGATGCTTTTATGCAAGGTGCTGCAGATGGACAAAAAGAATTTTCAGTTGAGAATATCGACGAGAATCCTTGTTATCAATATGCAATTTTGAGAAATGTACTTTACAATAAAGGCAAAGCAATTGAAGTATTAGTAAATTACGAACCATCTATGGCTTTCTTGGCTGAATGGTGGATGCAATTATATGGTGAGAGTGAAGGTAAAGACGGAAAGGGATTGTTCCCGACAAAAATGAACAACACAACAGATCTACATTCAATGGGCCAGATGATTCAAGATGGACCTCGTCATGTATTTGAAACAGTAGTAAGAGTGGAAAATTTTGAAAAAGACGTCGTGTTAGAGCTTGAAGAAAATGATCTAGATGGTCTTAACTACCTTGCAGGCAAGACGATGAGTTATGTAAATGAGAATGCTTTTAAAGGAACACTTGAAGCGCATGTTGATGGTAATGTACCAAATCTCGTGGTTAGTATAGAGAAGAAAGATGCTTACAATTTAGGAAAATTGATGTATTTCTTTATGAAAGCATGTGGTATTAGTGGATATGTTTTGGGTGTCAATCCTTTTGATCAACCTGGTGTTGAAGCTTATAAGAAAAATATGTTCCGTTTATTGGGCAAAAAGTAACCCTCTTCTTAGGGTCTATATATAGTTAGTACTTTTGTCCTAAATCACAATATCTAGTATAACAAAGGAGAAAAAGCAATAGTTTTTTCTCCTTTTTTTTCATGTTTTTTTGCTGTATTTAGATAGACAGTTATAATATTGAGTGCTAAAATATTTTATGTAGCCCACACCATATATAGGTGAGTTAAACGTAAAAAATACTAAATATAGTATTGAAAATATTAAATAGTGTAATTAAGAGGGGTGTGAACATGAAAGTTGTTAAAAGAGACGGCGCTGTAGTCGATTTCGAAGTTGGTAAAATTGTTAGAGCGATTGAAAAAGCTATGCAAGAAACTACACTTGGCCTCGACAAACCACTTTCTGAAGCAATTGGAGAACAAATTGTTGAAGCTTCAGAAAAAAGAGATGTCCCAATTTCGGTTGATGAGATTCAAGACATGGTTGAAGAGTTATTGATGGAAAGCCCAAGAAAAGATGCTGCTAAGAAGTACATAATTTACAGAAATGAAAAAGATAGTACGCGCATCACTCGTAAAAAGGAAGATCATAGACTATTAACAGATGATTTTATCAGTAAATACAAGCATATGAATTCTCCGATGCAACAGCTAGGTGACTTTGTATACTATAGAACTTATTCTAGATGGTTACCAGAAGAAAAAAGAAGAGAATACTGGTGGGAAACAGTTAGAAGAGCGGTAGAATATAACTGTACAATCACTAAAACTAATAGATCTGAAGCGGAAGAGTTATTCGATAATATATTCCATCTTAGACAATTTTTATCAGGAAGAACATTTTGGGTAGGCGGAACTTCAGTTGCAAAGCATTATCCAATGGCGAACTATAACTGCAGTTTCCAAATTGTTAATAACTTCAGCGCATTTAAAGATATTTTTTATTTGTTGATGATTGGATCGGGTGTTGGTGTCAGAATTTTAAAAGATGATGTTTCTCAACTACCAAGAGTAAGAACTGATTTTGAAGTGGTTCATAAAGATTATTCACCATTGTCTAAAAGTGAAAGAGAAGACAATACTAGTCTTGAATTTTTCTATAATAATACAGTAAAAATTACAATTGGAGATTCTAAAGAAGGTTGGGTTCAGTCTTTAGACTTCTTTATGCAATTAATTCATAGCAACGAATACCGTAACATTAAGACTATTATAATTGATTATGATCATGTAAGACCTAAAGGTGAGAAGTTAAGAACGTTTGGTGGTACAGCAAGTGGTCATACTAGTCTGAAAAATATGTTCTATAAAATCGATAGAGTTGTTAAGAAAGCAGGTATTTTAACTGAATCTAAACTCGTAAAACTTAGACCAATCGATTGTCTTGATATTGCCAATGTAATCGGAGAAAATGTAGTTGTAGGTGGCGTAAGAAGAACTGCAGAAATTGTGCTTGTAGATGCAGATGATCAAGAATGTATCGAAGCAAAATCTAAGCTTTATACGATGGAAGATGGAAAATGGATTGTAAACGAAGAAATTCTACATCGACAAATGAGTAATAATTCAATTTACTATAAAGAAAAACCTACAAGAGAAAAACTTAAATGGCAGCTAGAACGCATGAGATATTCTGGCGAACCAGGTTGGGTCAATGAGGTTGCAGGTGCAAAAAGAAGACCTAATTTTAATGGTGTTAATCCATGTGGTGAAATTTTACTCGATAATAAAGGGCTTTGTAATTTAACAACAATAAATGTATTTGCTTTTGTTGATGAAAACAATAAACTTGACATCCAAGGCTTGTTAAAGGCACAAAGATTATCTGCTAGAGCAAGTTATAGGATGACTTGTGTTGAGCTTGAATTACCAATGTGGAATAATGTTCAACAAAGAGATAAACTCCTTGGTTGCTCGTTGACAGGTTGGATGGATATGATCAATGCAACTAAACTTAACAAAGATGAGCAAGCTAACTTGCTTAAAATGTTAAGAGATGCTGCTAAGAAAGAAGCTGAGATGTATTCTGCTGAACTTGGCGGAGGCGTACCAGTTCTCGTTACTACAGTTAAACCTGAAGGCACATTGTCTCAATTGCCTGTAGTTTCAAGTGGTGTTCATCATTCTCATTCACCATACTATATCAGACGTGTAAGAATTAATTCACACGATCCTTTGGTTAAAGTTTGTGAAGAACTTGGATACCCAGTACTTCCAGAAGTGGGCCAAGAATTAGAAACTTGTACAACGAAAGTGGTTGAATTTCCTGTAAAAGCACCAGTTGGCAAAACAAAATATGATGTCTCTGCTATTGAGCAGCTTGAAACATACAAAATGTTCATGGAACATTATGTGGATCACAACTGTTCAATCACTGTTTCGGTTAGACCAGAAGAGTGGGAAATAGTAGAAGAATGGGTATACAATAATTGGGATGATACAGTTGCGTTATCTTTCTTACCACTTGAAGATAGCTTCTATCAATTGATGCCTTATGAGGCAATCAGTGAAGAAGAATATACGAAACGCGTAATTGAGATGAAACCATTTAGACCATCACTTATTACAAAATATGAAAAAGAAGAAGTTGAATTAGATATAGGTTCTGATGGATGTGACACAGGTGCTTGTCCAGTAAGATAACCTTTAACTGACCTTGATATTATCAAGGTCAGTTTTTTTGCTAAATTTTATACATAAATACGATTTATTACTGTTTTTTATTGTTTTTTTTCAACTCTTGCAGGAAATAATGATAAAATAGAGAATATTACAAATAGTGCAAAAATTCAAACAAATCCAACTTGAGAGGAGAATTTCGAATGAAAAACTATGCAGTTGACAAAATAAGGAACGTTGCATTCTTAGGACATGGAGGAAGTGGAAAAACAACTTTAACTGAAGCTTTGTTATATACAACAAATGTGACAACAAGGATGGGGAAAGTAGACGATGGTAATACAGTTTCAGATTATGATAAAGAAGAAATCAATAGAAAATTTAGTATTGGCACTTCATTAATTCCAATAGAGTGGAATGACCATAAATACAACTTTTTAGATACACCGGGGTATTTTGACTTTGTGGGTGAAACATTAAGTGCTCTTAGAGTTTCTGGTGGTGCTGTTATTATGGTGGATGCTTCTTCTGGAATTGAGGTAGGAACAGAAAAGGCTTGGAATTTCACTGAAAAGAGAAATATGCCTAAGATAATATTTTTAAATAAGATGGATAAAGAAAATGTAAATTATGTAAAGGTTTTAAAAGAGCTAAAAGATACTTTTGGTAAAAAAATAGCGCCGTTTTGTATTCCAATTGGAGAAGGCGGAGATTTTAAAGGTTTTGTCAATGTAGTAGACCAAATTGGTAGAGAATTTAATGGTACACAGTGTGTAGATGCTCCTATTCCTAAAGATATGGAAGCAAAAGTTAAACCAATTAGAGATTGGCTAATTGAAGCTGTTGCTGAAAGCGATGAAGAACTTATGATGAAATACTTTGAGGGTGAGACCTTTACCAATGAAGAAATACATGAAGGCCTCAGACAAGGTGTGATTGCAGGTGATATTGTTCCTGTGTTAGTTGGTTCAGCTGAGAAGAGAATTGGTATTCATACTATGATGAATATGATCTATGATTATTTTCCAACACCAAAAGAAATGAACGATGGTGTCTATAAAGGCACTAATCCAGATACTGAAGAAGCGATTGATCGTGTTCTTGATGATAATGAACCGTTCTCTGCATTTGTATTTAAGACAATTGTTGACCCATTTGTGGGAAAAATTTCGTTATTTAAAGTCTATTCAGGTACAGCTAAGAAAGATATGGAGATTATCAATGCTTCTAAAGATGAAAAAGAAAGAATTACCTCTTTATTCTTATTAAGGGGTAAAGAGCAATTAGAAGTTGATAAGGTTATTGCAGGCGATATAGGTGCTACTGCAAAACTACAACACACAGAAACCGGTGATACTTTATGTGATAAAGACCATCCGATTAAATACACTGGAATCAATATGCCAAGACCCGCTTTGTTTATGGCGATTGAACCTAAATCTAAGGGCGATGAAGAAAAGATACATTCTTCACTTCATAGATTAACGGAAGAAGATCCTTCTTTTGTACTCGAGAGAAACAAAGAGACTAGACAGACTTTACTCGGTGGACAAGGTTCAATGCAAGTTCAAGTAATCACATCAAAACTTAAAAATCTATTTGGTGTAGAAGTGACTTTAGAGGACCCTAAAATTGCCTATAGAGAAACAATCAAAGGCGTCGCTACAGTACAAGGAAAGCATAAAAAACAATCTGGTGGTGCAGGACAATATGGTGATATCCACGTGAAGTTTGAGCCATGTAATGAACCGTTTATTTTCGAAGAAAAAATATTTGGTGGATCTGTACCAAGACAATACATCCCTGCTGTTGAAAAGGGTATTCAAGAATCATTAGAACATGGTGTTTTGGCAGGTTGTCAAGTTGTTAATTTAAAAGCTACATTACTTGATGGCTCATATCACCCTGTAGACTCTTCTGAGATGGCATTTAAACTAGCTGCTCACTTAGCCTTTAAAAAAGGTATGGAACAGGCGCAACCTATACTGCTTGAACCGATAACGCATGTTGAAATATATATTCCTGATGAGTATATGGGCGATATCATGGGAGATATGAACCGAAGAAGAGGTAGAATTTTAGGAATGGAACCAAATGAATCAGGTTACCAAAAGGTAATTGCTGAGGCGCCACAATCAGAGATGTTTGCTTATGCAACGGATTTGCGATCAATGACTCAAGCAAGAGGCTGGTTTAATATGAGTGTTGAAAGATACGAAGAAGTTCCGATGCAAATAGCACTAAAAATTATCGAACAAGTAAAGAAAGATAATGAGAAGTAATTAGCATAGATATTTCTTAACTACTAACTTGTTTTGTAAACAGAAATAAGAGTAGATGGTATAGAGATGAGGAATGGGGGGAAGACCTGGCTTTTATAGCTGGGTCTTTTCATTATACATAATAATTGGTAAACTATATGGGATGGAGAGGAGGTAGTTATGCTAGAGTATAATTTCAACGAAATTGCCAATGATGTCATTAATTTTGCTTTTACAGAAGCAAGAGATTTAGGTCATCGTTTTATAGGGACGGAGCATATACTGCTGGGCTTATCCTTAATTAAAGGGACTAAAGTTAGTGAAACTTTCATGTATTATAGAGTAACGCCGAAAGATATTAGACTTGAACTCATCAAATTGATAGGTGAGACGCCAGTGTTTGATGGTATTGTGGATTATACATTGAGGGCTAAGGAATGCCTTGAAAGAAGCCATTCGTATGCACTTAGATCTAATAATGGAGAGATTTTACCAGAACATATTTTTATGAGTATCATTGCAGATAAACAGTCAATTGGTTATAAGGTATTATCTAAATTAAGTCTAGACCTTTCTAAAATAGCAAATGATTATAATACGCATATTGAAGATACATCAAATTTGATCAAAGCAAATAAAACTAAGGCATTTGATATAAAAGTCCTAGATTTTGATGAGGACTATGAAGCTTTAGATAAGGGCATCTTAAAATTAATTGGAACTGACCTTACGGAGCTCGTTAAAGACCAACCGGATGAGATAACGATAGGACGCACGCGTGAGATAGACCGTCTTATTCAGATTTTAACACGCAAATCTAAAAACAACCCTTGTTTAATAGGTGAGCCAGGTGTTGGGAAAACTCAAATTGTAAAAGGATTAGCTAGAAGGATTGCCAGTGGAGATGTGCCCCATGATTTGAGAGATGTTAAAATATATGAAATTAATGTTGGCGCACTTGTCTCGGGTACAATGTACCGTGGGCAATTTGAAGAAAGGATGAATGAGCTCATAAAAGTATTGACTTCTAGTAACAACATTGTTGCCTTTTTTGATGAAATTCATACGCTGGTTGGTGTAGGAGCTACTGGCGATAAAGCAATGGATGCATTTTCAATGCTTAAACCACTTTTAACAACAGGTCAAATTAGAATTATCGGTGCAACAACTTACTCAGATTTTCAAAAGTATATTGAAACTGATCATGCTATAGCAAGAAGACTTATGCTTGTTAACGTAGAGGAACCAACTGTTGAAGAGACGATTGACATTTTAAAGCGCATCAAAGGGTATTATGAAGTACATCACCATGTTGTCATTACAGATCAAGCGGTAATAAGTGCAATTGAACTATCGGAACGGTATATTAGAGATCGAAAATTGCCAGATAAAGCAATAGACATTATTGATGAGGCGTGTTCTAGAAAAAGAAGTGATAATCTAAAAACAATGGAAATCGTTGAGGAGATTAAATATAGATTATCACAACTTAAATCTGAAAAAGAAACTTATATTTTGGAACTTAATTTTGAAGAAGCTTCCAAGATTCAAAAAGAGGAAAAAAGAATACTTGAACATATAGAACGTAATCAGCTTGCAAAAAATATCATGCATACCTCTGTTTTAGTAGTAGATGAAAGCGATATAGAAATAGTAGTATCAGATTGGGCTCGAGTTCCTGTCCATAAGCTGTCGTCACATGATAAAGAACGACTTAAAAACCTAGAGGTACTGCTTTCAGAGCGTGTTATTGGACAAGACGATGCGATTGCATATGTATCAAAAGCGCTAAAGCGTTTTAGAGTTGGAATAAAAGAAAATGCTAAACCGCTTGGGAGCTTTCTCTTTGTTGGACCTACTGGTGTAGGGAAGACGGAACTTGCTAAGACGATTGCAGATCTCTATTTTGGAAGTGATAAGAACCTAATTAAACTTGATATGACTGAGTATATGGAAAGGCATTCGATCGCAAAACTTATCGGATCACCCCCCGGCTATGAAGGCACTAAAGAAGGTGGAATTCTCACAAATGCTGTATCACAGATGCCTTTTTCTGTAATTGTTTTTGATGAAGTTGAAAAAGCACATCCGGAAATTACCAATATTTTACTGCAAATTATGGATGAAGGCACTTTGAAAGATGGTCGCGGTAGAACGCATGATTTTAGAAATACGCTTGTGATTTTGACTTCAAATCTAGGCACTGATGATATACTAGCAAAACAAGTTGGATTTGTAAAAAGTGATGCAATAATAGAGCGAGAATCAAGACTAAGAGAAGCTTGTAAAAAACATTTCAAACCAGAATTTATCAATAGAATTGATGAAATTATTGTGTTCAATAATTTAGATATTAGTGCCATTACGGTTATTGTGACTCACCAATTAGAAGAACTACGTCTGATGTTAAACAATCGCGGAATAAACCTTATTTATTTGACTGATGTTGCTGAAACTATTGCAAAACAGAGCTATTCAGAAACATATGGTGCTAGACCTATAAAAAGAGCAATTGACAAGTTGATAAAAGATCCGCTTGCTGAGTTGATGATAGATGATGAGATGCTTGAAAATGTAGAAGTATTCGTAGTAGATGACGCCATAAAGTTGAGAGGGGTGTAGTATGTCAAAAACCAAAACTAAGTATGTTTGTCAAGCATGTGGTGCTGTTTCTCCAAAATGGCTTGGAAAATGCATAGAGTGTGGCGCTTGGAATACTTTTGTTGAAGAAATAGAGGTGAAAAATGAGAAGACGCAATCTCTTAACATTGGAGGAGATTCTAAACCTCAAAAGATTAAAGATGTTGCCTTTGATAAAGAAGAACGCTATTCTACAAAAATGAATGAATTAGATATTGTGCTTGGTGGAGGACTTGTAAAAGGGTCTTTAATCCTTGTTGGTGGAGATCCAGGAATAGGAAAATCAACTTTGTTGCTTCAAGTTGCAAGTAATCTCTCAGCTCAAGGAAGACTGGTTCTATATGTATCTGGTGAAGAGTCTGTTAAGCAAACAAAACTCAGAGCGCAGAGGTTGTCAGTAGATAGTGATTCGCTTTATATCGTATCAGAAAACAATATGGAACGGATTAAATTTCATGTTGAACAATTAAAACCCGAAGTTCTTATAGTGGATTCAATTCAAACGGTTTATAATACGGAAGTTGTTTCTGCACCTGGTAGTGTAAGTCAAGTGCGAGAAGCAACTAATCAGTTTATGAATATTGCAAAAAAATACGGTGTTTGTACGTTCCTAGTTGGTCATGTCACAAAGCAAGGTGCAATTGCAGGGCCTAAAATTCTGGAGCATATGGTTGATACCGTATTGTATTTTGAAGGTGAGGGACATAATTTATTTAGAATTTTACGTGCTGTTAAAAACAGATTTGGGTCAACCAATGAAATTGGTGTTTTTGAAATGACTGGAACTGGACTTAAAGAAGTAGACAATCCGTCTAAGATATTTTTGTCAGGATCACAGATCAATATGCCAGGATCAATTGTTGTACCAGCACTTGAAGGAACAAGAACTGTCTTAGTAGAAATGCAGTGTCTTGTTTCGCATACTAACTACAACATTCCAAAGCGCATGGCTATCGGGATTGATTACAACAAACTTGTTTTACTTACAGCGGTTTTAGAAAAAAAAGTAGGTATGTCTCTTTATGAACAAGATATTTATCTTAATATAGTGGGTGGTGTAAGTATTGACGAACCATCAGCAGATCTTGCTATTGTGATGGCGATTGCATCAAGTCATAGAGATGTAGTTGTCCCGAATGACATGATTATATTTGGTGAGGTAGGCTTAACGGGAGAGATTAGGCCAGTTAACCAAGTCCAACAAAGAATCAACGAGGCGGCTAAGATGGGCTTTAAAAAGGCCATTATCCCCCATGATAATCTTGAAGGGTTAGTTAGGCCGGCGGAGTTTACTGTGATTGGGCTCAAACACATAGAAGAAATGCTAAAATACTTCTTATAAAAAAAGGACCGTTCAATGAACGGTCCTTAGTTTTAATATAAACTGTATCTGCCAAGTGTGCTGATGTTTTTATATTCTTTGAGAATAACATCGTAAAGATTGATGTCAAGTGTATTACATAGTGCAGCAATATAAAATTCTAGCTTTCCAAGTTCATCTTCGATTTTTTCTCTGCATGCAGGACAAGGTTTTCCTTGAAGGTGCTCAGATTTAAACTCTTTTAGCGCCTCATAAGATAAGTCCTCAGGGATATCAACTTTTGCAACATTAAGTTCGACACAACCGCAATTGGTTATGGACTTAACTACGGCACGATTGGTTTTTGATGCGGCATCTCCCATTTTACTAAGTATATCTAATAGGTTTGCGTGGCGAATCAAGACCTCGTCTACCTTGTTTTGAAACTCATCATAAATGACATCTTTCATATAGCCTCCTAAATAAGTTGTGCTACCATGTAATTTTATAAAATCATTCTACCATAAAAGGCGGTAAACTAAAAGTTTTTAAGAAATATTTACGACTTATAAAATATTGTTGACATTAGAATAGTCTGATAGTAAAATATAAGATTGTTGAATTTTATTGAAAAATAGTGTATAATTAATATAAAATAGGCTGCATGGAGGTCGTTAATGTTTAAAGTAGGAGATAAAATTGTATACCCTATGCACGGTGCAGGGGTCATTGAGGCCATTGAGTTCAAGGAGTTAATGGGTGCTGATAAAGAGTTTTATATCTTGAAACTACCAATCAAGAATATGAAAGTCATGATTCCAACGGCTAATGCTGAAAATTTAGGCGTACGCCGTGTAGTTGACAAGGGCATTTTTAACGATGTAATGGACATATTAGCTCAAAATAAAGAAGTTATGCCAGATAATTGGAACAGAAGATACAGAGCTAACTTAGAAAAAGTAAAAACTGGTGATATCTTCGAAGTGGCAACTGTGGTAAGAAATTTAGAAATTTTAGATCGGGAAAAAGGATTATCTACAGGCGAACGCAAGATGTTGAACAACTCAAAACAAATTTTGATCAGTGAGCTTACATTGTCAAAAGATCTTAAAGAAGAAGATGTCGTTTCGTTGGTGAATTCAACTATTGGAAGCCACTAATGTTGGGGTTTATCTTTAACCTTCACTGTGTTACAATCAAATAGTGCAGTGATATGCACAAATAATCTAGAGCATCCTCGGGATGCTCAATTTTATGTGGAAGGAGGTTGGAGATGATCGAAAAACTCATCAAGTACATAATCACCTTTATTGGCCTTAGTACTGGTGTTGCTTTAGGACTTCGATTGGTAGATCCTCTTTTTGAATATCATATATTCAATTTGCAAAGAGTTGTATATCTAATCGTTACGCCCCTATTTTTAGGACTTTTAGGAGCAGCAGTTTCATACTTTGCTTCAAAGATTTTAATACGATTTGGGAAAAAAATGGCTCAGGTAGTTCAAGTTGAGCTTGAAAAAATCCCACAGCAAGATTTTTTATTTGGACTTATAGGATTAATTTTTGGACTTATTATTGCATTTTTAATTAGTGGTTTATACGAGATCATTCCTATCCCAATGGTTGCAAGCGCATTAAAAATATTAACTTTTATTTTTTTTGGATATCTTGGAATTTCGCTTGCCCAAAAGAATGTCAAAGATCAACCTAAGTTATCTGATTGGGCTAAAAAAATAACGCCAACCAAAAATTCAAAAGCAAACCCATCAAGTACACAAGCAAAACCCAAAATATTAGACACAAGTGTTATCATTGACGGTCGAATTGCAGATATTTGCAAGACTGGTTTTATCGAAGGTGAGATAATTATACCTGAATTTGTACTTAGTGAACTCAGACATATAGCTGATTCTTCTGATGCTCTTAAACGTAATAGAGGCAGACGTGGATTAGATATTCTAAAGATTATTCAGCGTGATTTGCCAATTGTTGTTCGTATTGTGGATCAAGATTTTGAAGATGTTTCTGAAGTTGATGTGAAGTTGATAAAACTTGCCCAAAAAATGAATGGTAGCATCGTAACGAATGATTATAACTTAAATAAAGTTGCGTCGCTACAAGATATTATGATTTTGAATATCAACGAGCTTGCCAATGCGGTGAAACCTGTTGTTTTACCAGGTGAAGAAATGTTGGTTCAGATTATTAAAGAAGGTAAGGAGTCAAATCAAGGTGTTTCTTATCTAGACGATGGAACGATGATTGTTGTCGAAGATGGACGAAAATTTATGAATGAAAATATCCAAGTCATTGTTACAAGTGTACTTCAAACAGCAGCAGGCAAGATGATATTTGCGAAATCTAAGCCACTGTAAATTACAAATTATTACATTCAAAGGGTCTCGGTACGATTCAGTCGCACCAAGGCCTTTTTTTTGATATAATAAATGACGAAGTCATGATAAAGTGGAGCTTAATATGTATTTAGATAAAAAAGTCACAATTCTATTACCAACTGCGGGAGCTGGTACTAGAATGGGTGGAAACGTTAGAAAACAGTATCTATTATTACGAGAAAAAGAGATATTGAGGTGGACTTTAGAACATCTGAATAAAATATCATATTGGGATGAACTTTTCGTTATTGTTCCATCAGAAGACGTAGTGGACGTTAAAGAAAAAATTAGCGAGTGGTTATTTGATACTACTAGAAAGATTATGGTAATTCCTGGCGGTGAAACGCGACAACAATCAGTCTTAAATGGATTAAAAGCATCTGGCAATGATACTGAATATGTGATTGTACACGATGGTGTCAGACCTTTTATCCCCATTGTGAAAACTGAAACTGCTTTGAAAAAATTAATTGAGACGCCTGTACTTTATGGCATTATTGCCGGTGTTAAAGTTACTGATACACTAAAAAGTGTAAATTTAGCAGAAGTAATTGAATCTACTGTTGATCGTGAGAAAATTTGGGCGGTGCAGACACCACAAATTTTCAGATACAAAGAACTTGTCGATGCACATTATAGTGCTACCCAGCAAAATATTGCAGTGACAGATGATGCTGCTTTATTAGAAACTATGGGAAATTCAGTAGGAATATTTGAGAGTGATCGAAGTAATATCAAAATCACTGAGCCATATGATCTTATCTTGGCTGATGTTTTGATAGATCGGTATATGAAAAGTTTAGAGGTATTGAGATGAGAGTAGGGATTGGATACGATGTGCATCAGTTGGTGGAAGAACGTCTATTGATTTTAGGTGGCGTTGAAATACCACACTATTTTGGATTGTTAGGGCACTCTGATGCTGATGTGCTCACGCATGCGGTTATGGATGCAATACTTGGCGCGCTGGGTGAGGGAGATATAGGAAAGCACTTTCCGGATACTTCTGAGCTTTATAAAGATGTATCAAGTCTCATTTTGCTAGAAAAAGTTTATGACACAATGAAGCAAAGGGGATATAAAATTGGTAATATTGATTGTACGATCGTTGCGCAAAAGCCTAAATTAGCCCCCTATCTTGGTCAAATGAAACAAAATTTTAGTGATATTCTAAAATGCGATCAAAGTCAAATTAATATTAAGGCGACAACAACAGAAAGGCTTGGATTTGAAGGTCTTGAACAAGGAATTTCAAGTCAGGCTATTGTATTGCTGTTACATGAATAAATGGAGGATGAGATGAGCGAAAATTATAAGTTTAATCAAAATCAAAAGTGTGAGTATTTTCCGTGTCATAAAGGCGTAGAACAGGAGAAGTTTAATTGCCTATTCTGCTATTGTCCACTTTATCTGCTTAAAGATGAATGCGGTGGTGATTTTAAAATTAACCATGGTATTAAAGATTGTAGTGGTTGCACGAAACCTCATGATGAAAATAGCTATGAGTATATCATGGGACATATGAAGGTAGTCATTGAAAGAGGTTCAGATTTTTAGTATAATAGGGCGAATACAGGAGGTATTAAATGAAACCGAGATTGAGATTTGCACCAAGTCCTACGGGCTATGTGCACATAGGTGGTTTGAGAACTGCTTTATATAACTTTTTATATGCTAAGCAACAAGAGGGTACATACCTTTTAAGGATAGAAGATACGGATCAAACTAGATTAGTTGAAGATGCGATTGAAGGTATTATTAAATCTTTGACATGGGCTGGTGTTACACATGATGAAGGCCCTATGTTAAATGAGATAAATGATGGTATTGTAGAAAAAGGTGATTTTGGTCCTTATATTCAATCAAATAGACTAGAAATATATAAAAAACATGCACTGGAGTTAGTGGAAAGTGGTCATGCATATTATTGTTTTTGCTCAAAAGAAAGATTGGAATCAGTAAGAGAAAAACAAAAGTCAGAAGGTGCAACGCCTAAATATGATGGACATTGTAAAACGCTTACAACTGACGAAATCAATGCTAAGTTACAAGCTGGTGAAGATCATGTAATTAGACTTAAGTTACCAGTGGATAGAGTTATAGAGTTTAATGATGCTATAAAAGGGCATGTTTCAGTTAATACCAATGATTTGGATGATCAAGTACTCATGAAAACTGATGGTTTTCCAACTTACCATATGGCAGTTGTTGTTGATGATCATTACATGGGAATTACACATGTCGTACGAGGTGATGAGTGGCTAATCTCGACGCCAAAACATGTGTATACTTATGAAGCTTTTGGTTGGGATGCACCCGAGTTCGTACATTTGCCAGTGATCCTTAGTCATACAAAGAAAAAACTAAGTAAACGAGAAGGCTCGGTAGCTGTAGAAGATTTTAGACAAAAAGGTTATTTGCCAGAAGCACTGATTAACTATATTGCTCTAGTGGGTTGGTCGCCAGAAGATGGACAGGAAATAATGTCTATGGCTGATATGATTGAAAAATTCTCTTTTGAACGTGTTTCTAAATCAAGTGGTGTTTTTGATTTAGACAAATTAAATTGGATGAATAATCATTATATTAAAAGTGCTGATTTAGATGTGTTGACAGGACTTTGTAAACCCTATTTGATAGAAAGTGGGTTTGCAACTGAAGATAATTTTGATGAAAAATATACTGAATTAAAAAGAATCGTAGAAGTTCTTAGAGAAAGATTTGACAAACTTGAAGATGTTAAGTCTTATTATACTTTCTTTACAAGGCATGATGTTGAACTTGAAGATGATGAAGCACGTGAAATAATAGCCTTAGACCACGTACCTGAAATTATGAATCTGTTTATTGAGAAGATGATGCGAGTTGAAAAACTAGATGCGGATGCAGTAAAGGCGATTCTGAAAGAGATTCAAAAAGAAACTGGATATAAAGGAAAAAACCTTTTCATGCCAGCGAGAGTTGCAATTACAGGTCAAGTACATGGACCAGATATTGCAATTGTAACAGAAATTTTAGGTAAAGAATTGACAAAAGAAAGAATCGAGTTTTGTTTAGCAAATCATTGTAACTAATGTTAAAACTCGGAGGGTCAAGTGATACCTTCCGGGTTTTAACTGTAATTAGATGAAGTGCAAGATTCTTTAAGAAAGCGAGAGCAAATTATGGACAGATTTTTAGAGCAAATGGGGCTGAATTCTTTGGAAGAACCAACTGTTCGAATGATGAACCCTTTAAAGCTAGCATATCTAGGTGATGCCTTATTTGAAGTTTATATCAGAAATTATTTGATTAACGAAGTTGTTTTGACACCTCATGAGATGTCTAAGAAGGCAATCAAATATGTAAAAGCTTCATCGCAGGCAAAGTTGGTTATGGGAATTAAAGAGGCGTTAACAGATGAAGAATGGTCCTTGGTGAAAAGAGGGCGGAATCAAAAATCTGCAACAGTCCCTAAAAATGCATTATTAAGTGATTACAAATATGCTACTGGATTTGAAGCGCTGATAGGTTATCTATATCTATTAGGAAGAGAAGAGCGTCTTATTGAAATTGTAACCATGGGAATTCATTTTCTCGAAAATCCGATAGAAAAAATCACAATTGAAAGTGAGAAAAATAACGATGCAAATCAAAAAGAAAATTAGTGTTAAGGATCTCGTTTTAATCATAATAACAGTGATATTATTATTGTCATTGATTATTAAGTCGGTAGCTTTTGATGCCTATGAATTTGAAAATGAAGCAGATAAGCAACTTGCGCAAGAATATATTGATTCAGAGTTTAATGATAAAGTATATGAATGGGGATTACTTACAGTACGTGTAGTAGATGTCGATGTGAAAGAATCAGCAACACGTTATCATCTTCGAAAGTACGTACTGGGATTATTGCCATTTGGAGATGAATATACCGATTGAATTCACAAATAAAAGAAAAAGTGAGAAGGAGAAGAAGAATGACTATAAATTTAATTGCTTATACACCTGACCCAGAAAAAGTTGTAGCAGCAGCTGCAAAATTATGCTATTCTCAATCAGGCGCAGATGATATTATGTCTAATTTAGAGGAGCAACAAACAACAGCTTTTCTGGGAAAATTAATGGATTTTGGTCATTATTCTCCACTTGAACATGTGAGTTTTACTTTTGCAATAGAAGGTGTTAGCCGTGTGCTTACGCATCAATTGGTTAGGCATAGAATTGCATCTTATTCACAACAATCACAGCGCTATGTAAAGCTAGATCAGTTTGAATACATCGTTCCACCTGCAATTGAAAGTTCGCCAAAAGCTAAAGCAATCTTTGTTAAAGCGATGGAAGATGATCAAGAAGTCTATTCTAAACTCGTAGATTTACTTGAAGCAGAGTATAATATCAAGAATCTTGAAGCGGGTATGTCAGCTAAGAAGGCAAAAGCCTCTGCAGAAAAGTCAGCAATTGAAGATGCTCGATTTGTTTTTCCAAATGCGTGTGAAACTAAAATTGTAATGACCATGAATGCAAGGAGCCTTATTAATTTTTTTAACCACAGATGCTGTACTCGTGCACAGTGGGAAATAAGAGCGCTTGCTGATGAACTTTTGAAAACAGTCAAGGCAGTTGCACCAACCTTGTTCGAAGGTGCAGGCCCCAAATGCATCACAGGACCATGTCCGGAAGGTAAAATGACTTGTGGTAAAATCGAGGCGGTACGCCAAAAGTATACTGAACTTTAAGAAACTAGAGGTATTTAATATGGAAGATATAATATATGGAAGAAATCCTATTTTGGAAGCAGTAAACGCTGGTCATGAAATAAACAAGCTGCTTGTATTAGAAGGATCCAAAGATAAAAATTTACAAAAGGTCATTAATGCTGCTCGTGAAAAACAGATATTGATTCAATTTGTCGAACGTAAACTGATGGATAAAATTAGTGAAGGTGAAAATCACCAAGGTGTAATTGCGTATGTTTCACCATACCATTATTATGAAGTAGAAGAATTGCTTCAATTTGCTAAAGATAAAAACGAAGATCCCTTGTTGATTATTTGTGACGAAATTACTGATCCGCATAACCTGGGGAGTATTATTAGAACAGCTAATGCGGTAGGTGCGCACGGCGTTATAATTCCTAAGAGGAGAAGTGCGGCAATTAACCAAACGGTTGTTAAAACCTCTTGTGGTGCTGTTGAGTATGTACCTGTTGCTAGAGTAACTAACATTACACAGACGATCAAGCAATTAAAAACATTAGGTGTATGGGTTATTGGTACAGATATGGATGCGCCACTTTATTATGATGCTAATTTAACAGGTAGTGTAGCGCTTGTTATAGGTAACGAAGGGGACGGTATCAGTAGATTAGTAAAAGAAAGTTGTGATCTGATGGTATCTTTGCCTATGATGGGTCAAGTCAGCTCATTAAATGCTGCTGTTGCAGGCAGTATAGTGATGTACGAAGTGATTAGACAACGTAATATTAAGAAGTGAATTTTCATGCGAAATATTTGAAATTGATTTGGAAAAAAATAAGGATTTTTTTCTTTTGAAATTCTCATGAATCAAGACTTGATGGCTACTTGACGTGCTGAATGTGTATAATATATAATGTTTCTATGAATTGGCAAAAAATAGTACTCTTTTCACGCTAAATAGGAGGACACCAAGGATGGAGTTAGTTGATACGCTGCACGAGGACCATCTTGAAGAAGAGTTTATCGTTGAACAGGCGCGAAAAGGAGATCCAAAGGCTCAAGAATTACTGATAAAAAAGTATAAGAATTTTGTCAGGTCTAAAGCGCGGTCTTATTTCTTAATTGGTGCTGATCGAGAAGATATCGTTCAAGAAGGCATGATCGGTCTTTTCAAAGCTATGCGAGACTATCAGCCAGATAAAGTTTCATCTTTTAAATCGTTTGCAGAACTTTGCATTAAACGTCAGATTATTACTGCTATTAAAACAGCCACGAGGCAAAAACATATTCCTTTGAATTCCTATGTCTCACTTAATAAACCTGTGTTTGATGATGAATCTGATCGTACACTTTACGATGTCATGTCAAATAATAGTAAAGAGTTAAATCCAGAACATTTGGTGATTAGGCGTGAAGAGTTGAGTCGAATAGAAGAAAAAATGGGTGAAGTCTTAAGCGATTTAGAGTGGAAAGTTTTGAATGCATATCTTGAAGGAAAATCATATCAAGAAATTTCTTTAGAAATGAATAAACATGTAAAATCTGTTGACAATGCACTACAGCGCGTAAAGAAAAAATTGGAAAAATATTTAGTGAACAGCAATTAGCAATTGGGGTTATTAACAGTGCAGAAAAAGCATTTGTTAACGTAATACATCATTTATTATTCAAGGGAGGAAATTAACAATGGCAAAGCAAAAGTTTGAAAGAAACAAACCACATTGTAATATTGGAACAATCGGTCACGTTGACCACGGTAAAACAACATTAACAGCAGCAATCACAAAGGTATTATTTGAAAAATACGCTTTAGGTCAAAAAGTAGATTTCGATAACATCGATAAAGCACCAGAAGAAAGAGAAAGAGGTATCACTATCTCTACAGCTCACGTTGAGTATGAAACACCTGCAAGACACTACGCTCACGTTGACTGTCCAGGCCATGCTGACTACGTAAAAAACATGATCACAGGAGCTGCACAAATGGATGGTTCGATCTTAGTTGTATCTGCAGCTGATGGTCCAATGCCACAAACAAGAGAGCATATCCTTCTTTCAAGACAAGTAGGCGTTCCATATATCGTAGTATTCTTAAACAAATGCGACATGGTAGATGATGACGAGTTATTAGAACTTGTTGAAATGGAAGTAAGAGATCTTCTTTCTCAATATGATTTCCCAGGCGATGA
>NZ_JARYZI010000001.1 GCF_029914245.1 Fusibacter bizertensis | reverse complement strand
AAATGGACCCAACAAAATCAAAATTGATTTTGCTGGAGTCCATTTTTTACTTTGGGGCTATTTTGCAACAGCACCTTTTATTTTGCAATTATCTAATACTAATTCTGAAACATTTGCTAGTGTAGGATTTAAAATTTTGATTCTCCTAAAATATCTAGAATCTTTACGATGACAAACTTTAAATAACTTTTTATTGTATCTTCAATACATGTTTGATTATAAGCAGCTAGTAAAGAATGCTTTTCATCATCATTGCAGTAATCAAAGTTCTTATTGTAAAGCATGACTGAATTGAAAAACATATACATGTTTCCTCTTGCATCTCCTGATTTAGCAAGTTCCAGTTTAAGTGTCAAAGTCGTATCTGAATATTCTAATGAAGCACCATTAGCTGTAAAATACAAATCTTTCAGACTATACGGTTCATTTAAAACTATTTCACACAATAAAAAATTTCCTTTTATTTTATAAGAGGATAAATAAAACTTGGATTTATGATATTCAAAATAAAATGGTGGAATATAATCGATGCTGTCAAATAATTTAAGTAATGGAATCATATTAACAATATCATCATAATTATGGAGCAAAATACTCTTTTTTAGAATTGGTGATTTAGTTTCCAAAAAAGCTTCATATAAAATGATACTGTCTTTTCCACTTATTGTATCAGTTCTGTCAATACCTACATATTTTTCTACTGTTTTTAATTTTGCGTCTGGAAGGTCAAGAAAAGACTGATTAGATTTAACCAATCTATACAAGTCTATATTAGCTCCTTTGCACAGTTTATATTTTATTTTGTAATGCATAAGTCTTGCGTTTATAAATGGAAAATCAAATGAATTTCCATTGAAGCTTACATAATAATCTATGTTGTGAATTTGAATCAAATTTATAAGTTCTAATAATAAGTCTTTCTCAGAATGATAATCTTCGTTAAATAGTTGTATAACTTCAGGCTTGTCTTTTGACTTGGTATAAATGATTAAACCAATTATAGCTATCTTATTATTATGACTAAGACCATCTGTTTCGATATCAATAAACATGACATTATAAGCCTTAAAATTACTATGAATATTTATCTCGTTAGTATATATTAATTTCTCCATATTTACCTCGTTTAATCTAATAATATAAGTCTATATCATTTTTATTTTAGGGTCAATATACTGGAATTATGCAATTAGTTGTATTTTGGCAATTACACTAGATTTACATATGAAATTATGTTAATATATATTCGATATGTTAATTAAAATGTATGAAAAATAAGGATGGAACTCATTGATAACGATTGGTACTTTTAAAAGAGGCTTTGTAAATGGTTTTAAAACGCTTTGGTTACTTTCAAAAGTTCTAGTTCCTGTATATCTTTTGATTACACTTATTAGATTAACGCCTATTATTGATTGGATATCACTAGTATTTAAACCATTAATGTTCATTTTTGGACTTCCAGGAGAAGCAGCAATTGTATTGGTTTTGGGAAACACACTAAATCTCTATGCAGCACTAGGTGCGATCGCTTCATTGACTTTAACTGTTAAGCAAATAACTATATTAGCCGTTATGTTAGCGTTTTCTCATTCTTTAATTGTTGAAACTGCGATTTTTAATAAACTTAATGTTCCTGTTACTAAGGTTGTCACATTTAGAATTTCACTAGGGGTATTAAGTGGTGTTATTTTAAATCTCATTTTATAACTTTATTCAATGAACATGTAGAGGCTTATATAATATGAATTTTATAATCGATTTTTTTAATCTCGGAATAATTGGTAGTGCTAAATCAATATGGAGCATTGCTATTATAGTAATTCCGCTGATGGTATTTATGGAAATAGCCAAAGATATTAAGTTGTTGGATTTTATAAGCAAATTGTTCAAGCCGATAACAAAACTGTTAAGTGCTGAAGAAAACGCGGCATTTCCTTTAGCTGTAGGTATTATTTTTGGGATATCCTATGGTGCAGGTGTTTTAATAAAAACTTCAGAAGATGGAAATATTGATCATAGGAGTTTGATGATTATATCCGTTTTTTTAGCTGCATGCCATGCGATTGTTGAAGATACATTACTTTTTGTTGCAATTGGAGCTAAGGGTTTAATAATTGTTTTTACGCGAGTATTTGTTGCTTTTATAGCAACAATAATCATTTCTAGATTTATAAAAAACAATAGTCAAAATCTGGGGGAGTAAGTATGAAGGAAATTGCGATAGAAGAATTGAAGTTAGGTGAATGTTTGTCTAAAGATATTTATAATGATTTGGGAAACATTATCTTAGCACAAGGCACTGAATTACACGCAAAACATTTGGAGTATTTCCGTAATCATGGCATCAATTTTGTATATGTCGAAGAACAGATTTCTCACAATCAAACTGCAGATATTTCTAGAGTAATCACAAGTAGCAAGTATCGTGAATTAAACAGTGGCTACGCAATAGTACTTGAAAGTTTTAAAAGAATGTATTATCAAGTTCAAAATAAAGATTTTCAATTTGATATGAAAACTATAGAAGAAGATATTAAGCCGCTTGTAGATATATTATTATCCGATAATGATATATTAGGTAGCATGAGATTATTATCTTTTAAAGAAAGCTATCATTTTACGCACGCTGTAAATGTTTCTATGTTTGGAGCAATGCTTGGTAAGTGGTTAGGTTTAGATAAACAAACTATTTATACAATTGCTACAGCTGGTTTGTTACATGATATTGGAAAAACGCAAGTGCCTCAAGAAATTTTATTTAAAACAGATCGTTTAAGTTTAGCAGAACTTGATTTAGTAAGATCACATGCTAAACTTGGATATGAGCTATTAAAGGAAAATGCTGCAATCCCAAGAGATGTTTTAGCAGCGATCTTATTTCATCATGAAAGAAGTGATGGCAGTGGCTATCCAAGTGGACTTAAAGAAGAACAAACCCCATTTATTGCTAGGATTATAGGTGTTGTAGACGTATTTGATGCAATTACATCAGATCGGATTTATAAGAAAGGTGTTTCTTCATTTAGAGCATTTAATATATTAAAAGACGAAAGTTTCCGTGGACTGGATCCAACAATATCTGATGTTTTTATGTCTAATATAGCCTCATTTTTTATCAACAATCGTGTTAAATTAAATGACGGAAGAGTTGGTGAAGTTGTTTATGTCAATAAATTTGCTTTGAATCGTCCTCTAATCAAAATCAAAGATAGTTTTATTGATTTATCATCTGATTATACTTTAGATATTGAAGAAGTATTAACTCATCAACATTAAGAATTAATTATTAATAATTAATCAAAAGAAAATGACATCATCCAAAACTCTGGTTGATGTCATTTCAATTTTATTTATATACACCAATTTCAAAAATTGATTTAATCTCTTCATAAACATTTGTTTTACCTAATGCAAGCATAAGTTTGATACGGGCTTTTTGACCGTTTAAGTTACCGCCGAATATTGCGCCTAAATCGCGAATATTTTTTCCCCCTCCAGGATAACCATATGAGTCTAAAACTCTTCCCATAGGGCATCGTGATACGATTACGACTGGTATATCCTTTTGAATTGCTTCTTCGATACCTGTAACCATCTCAGGAGGTACATTACCTCTACCCATCGCCTCAATTACAAACCCTTTGGTTCCGTTTGCAATAGCATACTGCATATATTTGGAATCACAACCTACACATGCTTTAATCAAAGAAACTTCTTTTTCAAAGTGATCAGTTTCAATATGATCATGTTTAATAATGTTACGATAAAAAATAACTTCATCATTATCTACAATGCCTAGAGGACCAAACTCCATAGATTTAAAAGTATCTAATGAGAGTGTATGTGTTTTTGTGGTCTCACGTGCTGAGTTGACTTCATTATTTAACACGATAAGAACGCCTTTTCCTTTAGAGTCTTCTGAAGTAGCTGTACAGATTGCAGAAGATAGATTACTTGGTCCGTCATAACCTAGTTCTGAACTATTGCGCATAGCAGCAACAAAGATGATCGGTTTATGACTATTAATATTTAAATCAAGAAAATAAGCTGTTTCTTCAAGCGAATCTGTACCATGCGTGATTACAACTCCATCAATTTCTTCCTTTGATATGGTATCTTTAACTAAATTAGAGAGTTGCCATATTTTATCAGGTGTCATATGTGGTCCTGGAAAACTCCCAAAGGTAATAATGTCAATATCAGCAATTCTATCAATATTTGTGACCATGGACATAATTTCTTCACTAGATAACGCAGGAATGGCGGCTGCAAGTCGTTCATCAACTTTCATAGAAATAGTACCACCAGTAAAAATTACTGCAATGCGTTTTTTCATGGCATCCTCCAAAAAAACAAATTATTTTTATAAAAAAATTTTATTTAACCCTAAATTATTATATAATAATGTGATGGAGATTTAAAGAAGTATAACGGAAATGTAAAGGAGTAATAATGTGTCTATTTATCTAGATTATGCGGCAACAACGCCACTTTCAAATATTGTGAAAAAAAGTATAGTAGAAAACCTCGATTATTTCGGTAACCCGTCTTCGATGCATTCATTAGGAGTTGCCTCAGAAAAAAAAATAAAACACACTAGGCGATTAATCTCTGAAGAATTAAATGTAAAAGATTCAGAGGTTATTTTTACTTCTGGCGGTACTGAAGCAAATAATCTTGCTATATTTGGTTTGTTAGCCAATAAGCAAAAAGGTCGTATTATAACCTCTAAGATTGAGCACCCATCAGTACTTAATGCGTTTGAACAGTTAAAAAAGAAAGGTTTAGATGTGATATTTATTGGCATTGATCACAATGGTCAAATAGATATAGACGAACTAAAGTCAGCTATAAATGAAGAGACCCTTTTGGTGAGTGTAATGTATATTAATAATGAGATTGGGTCCATTCAACCTATCGAAGAAATTGGTTCACTTATTTCACAATACAACAAGATGCATAAAACATCTATTTATTTTCACGTTGATGCGGTTCAGGCTTTTGGCAAAATAGATATTGACTTCAAAAAGTTAAACGTTGACGCGATGAGTATTAGTGCGCATAAAATTTATGCCCTAAAAGGAGTGGGCGCATTAGTCTGTAAATATACCAGTCTTTTAAAGCCACTATTTTACGGAGGGCAGCAAGAATTTACTTTTAGACCAGGAACTGAAAATCTGTTAGGAATTATTGCATTTGGCGAGGCTATAAAATCTTTTGAAGGTAAAATTAAAAAGAATAACGAACATGTTGAACAATTGAAAAATAAGATGCTAAAAAAATTCGAGAATATTGATGATATTGTTGTAAATGGAAGTAGTTCATCACCTTATATACTTAATGTAAGTTTTCTTGGTGTTAAAGGTGAAGTTATGCTTCATTCACTTGAAATGAAGGAGATATATGTTGCAACAGGGTCCGCTTGTTCATCTAAAAAGAAAAATTATTCTCATGTACTCATGGCATTAGGATGTTCAGAAGCAAAATTAGAAAGTGCAATTAGGATTAGTTTTGGCGAGAATTGTACAATTGATGAGATTGAAGAAGCTGCTGATATAATGATTCAAACAGCTACAGAACTAAAAAAAATTATGAACAAAGGCAAAAGAAGATAAACCTATTATAATATTATAGATAGAAAAGTGGAGATGAAAATGAAAGAAATGTTATTGGTTAGATATGGCGAAATTGGACTTAAAGGTAAAAACATTAGATCTTTTGAGAAAAAATTGGTGAGTAATATTAGAAAAGCTGTTGCTAGTTTTCCAGATGCAGTTGTTTTAGATAAACACGGGAGAGTTGTAGTTGAATATGAACCCCATAATCAAGATGCAATAATAGAAGCCGTTACCAATGTATTTGGTGTTGTTTCAGTCAGTCCAGCTGTAAGAATGGACAGAGACATAGAAAATCTAAAAGTAGAATGTCTCAAGCTTATGCAAAGACTAATGGAAGAGCAAGATATTAAGACCTTTAAAGTAGAGACGCGCAGAGCAGATAAAAGTTATCCACTTAAAACACCTGAAATTAACCAGATAGTTGGTGCACATCTTTATAAAAATCTACAACCAATCAAAGTTGATGTGAACAATCCTGACATTATGCTTACAATGGAGATTAGGAATGTAGCCTATGTGTTCAGTAAAAAGATTCCGGCTTTAGGTGGTATGCCTTATGGTAGTGCAGGCAAAGGAATGTTATTACTTTCAGGAGGAATAGACAGTCCAGTTGCGGGGTATTTGATGGCCAAAAGAGGGCTTGAACTTGAAGCAGTTCATTTTCACTCGTATCCATTTACCAGTGAAAGAGCAATGGAAAAAGTAATTGATCTTGCAGCGAAACTGACGAAGTATACTGGCAATATCAAAATTCACAGTGTAAATATACTGGAGATCCAAAAATCAATAAATGAGCATTGTCCGTCGGAAGAGTCTACGATATTAGCGAGAAGCTTTATGATGAAAATTGCTGAAAAACTTGCATTAAAGTACAACTGTAAAGGACTAGTTACTGGTGAGAACTTAGGTCAAGTAGCCAGTCAAACCATTGAAGGTATGAATGCGACCAATAGTATGATTGAAATGCCTGTTTTTAGACCTTTGATAGCATATGACAAGGTTGAAATTATTAATCTGGCAAAGAAACTTGATACATTTGAGACATCAATTTTACCATTTGAAGATTGCTGTACTGTTTTCTTACCAGATAGAGTAGTAACCAAACCTAGACTTGAGAAGATTCAAGCATCTATGGATTTACTACAAGTGGATGAGTTGATAGAAGCAGCAATTACATCACGAGATACAATTATTATCTCTAAAGGAGAAGTTTTAAAAAGATCTTAGCTTGATAGTTTATATAAATATAGAAACGAAAAAAGCCACTCAATTTGAGTGGCTTTTATAATTGTTTAAGGATTCAGAGCATCTAAATCTTCTGTTGAATAATTTGGAATATCTTTTATACTTTCAGCCATTAAAATACTACCATCTGAAAGTGTGATTGAACCATCAGTATTAATTTTTGAACCAACTTGAAGTACTAGTACTGATCCATCCATCAAATCAATTGGATAGGGCCTTTGAACAAATAAAGTTCCATCTACTAATCTAACCGTTGGTTTGATTCCTATATAAGTGGGTGAAGTTGGTTCAGGTGTAGTTGTTTCTGCAGTATGAATATCACACTCTTCAATAGGTAAATCATAACCAGAGTCACGTAGAATAATTGGGTTGCCTCTTCCATCAAGATTTTCAGCAGGATCATATGGTACTGGCCTTTTAACAAAAAGTCTACTCTCAACAAGGGTAGTAGGACAAAATTCAGTTGCCAGTTTACCACTTTCGGTACAAATATCAGCCATAACATGTACATCATCAACTTCAGTTGGCTCTGTACCTCTCAGGAAAATTTCACTTCTAACTGTACCGCGAGGATCCAGAGCAGATAATTCACTTGGTAGCTTTCCAGAGATTGTATCTACTGTAACCCTTACAATTCCAGATGGAACATCAAATTGCTTTGACTCTAAGTCCATGTGAATTTCAGACATAACTGTTTTCCAAAACTGAGCAGAAATTCTAGAACCTTGATCCAGTGGGATGTTGACATCATTACCAAACCAAACGCCACCTACATAGTATGGTGTATATCCGATAAACCATGCATCGATATTGCTAGATGTAGTTCCTGTCTTACCAGATACAGGCATTATATCATTATTAGGTGATAATTTAGCTGCTGTTGCAACCCCAGATTCTACAGACGTTTTCATCATATCTTGAACAATATAAGCAACATTTTCATCAATGACATAAGTTTGTTTGCTTTCATTTTGAAGTAAAATCTCACCTTTACCATTTTTAACGGTTTTGTAGGTAATTACTTCATTAAGAACTCCTTTGTTAGCGATTGCACCATAGGCAGCAGTCAAGTCTAACGGTGTGATTCCTTTGGTCATACCACCAAGAGCTACAGCTGCAATGTTTAAATCGCTTGTATCGCCCGAAGTAACTAAAGTAGAAATTCCAAATTTTTGAAGATATGAAATAGAGGTATCAACACCTAAGTCTTGTGCTATTAAAGCTGCAGTAACATTTATAGATTGTTGTACAGACTCTCTTAGCGTTACAAGACCAAAGTTTTTATTGTAATTGCTATAAGCTTCATACCAGTTAATCGGCCATCTTGTAGTGCCATCTCCTAAAAGGTAAACAGGTCTATCGTCAATGACAGTAGCAGCAGTATACTTACCTGAATCAATAGCAGGTGTAAAAATAGATATTGGTTTAATTGCTGATCCTGGTTGTCTAGGATTAGTCGCACGATTGAATACACGCTGTCCTGTGATATTTCTACCACCCACGATGGATTTTAATTCTCCAGTATGATAATCAATGATTACCATAGCTGACTGTGGTTGAATTGTTCCTTTTTCATTGATGACATAATCACCTTTTGAAACTAAGATATTTTGATTACCATCAATCGTGAAGAAATCTGGATAATCTACAAGGAATTTTTTATCAACAACAACATTGTTATTTTCATCAAAGCTTTTATATTCATTAGGGATCAATACATCTCGACCTTCATAAGTATAAAGATCAGTTATATTATATTTTCCTCCAGATAGCTTCTCATTTTCATCACTGTTTTCATTATAAGTAAAAGTCTCTTTTACAACGACTTGAATACTTACAAGCTGATCATTTTGATAATGTGGATAGAAATACATTCTTTCATTTTTGAAGAGTACGAGATTACCGTTATCATCAAATTTATAGTCAGTTGATGGAATTACAAAATTTTCATTATCATCAATTAAGTTTGACTGTTTATAGATTAATAATCTTTTACTTTCTTCAGATATAATGTTACCTTTTGAATCTAGCATAACAGTTACTTTAGGGAAATTCTCGTTGTTAACGAGGTAACCAAGTTCAAAAAGAGTACGTTTTAATGTGATAACTTCATCACTATTTACCCCTTTTTTATATACATCCAATGTAAAAATTGAAGTATCCATACCAGATAACTCTCTGATTTTAGCAATCGTGTTTTGTCCAGCAACACCATCAACTGATAATCCTTTGTCTTTCTGGAATGCCCTAACCGCAACGGCGGTTGATTCTCCATAATAAGGCGTGAAATTATCTTGAGCATAATTGCTTTCTAGTGTTTTTTGCATATCGAAATCGATTGTAGACTCGATTGTTAAACCACCAGTATAGAGAAGGTTAGTTGCATCTTCTTTTGTGTAACCATATTGATCAACTAAATCAGCAACAACATCATCTTTTACCATATCAGCAAAGAAAGAAGTGATTTCTGATTGCGCAGTTTTTCCTGGGTGAATTAGCGTTTTAAGATCAACAGTTTTAGCGTATTCATATTCAGCATCTGTTATCTTATTATTTTGATGCATTAGGTAAATTGACGTTAAGAATCTGTCTTCACAAGTTGGATTAAATACCAACGTATATAGTGGGTCTGTGTCATCAATGATGTAATCATCGGCTGTGACATTGACCTTTTCTTTTGTAATCATAGGTGGATATACAGATGGTGATTTAACAATGCCTGCTAGTAAAGCAGATTCAATGTAGTTCAGTTCAGAAGCACTCTTTGAAAAATAAGCTTGAGAAGCAGCTTCAACACCATTAGAGTTTGATCCTAAATAAACTAAGTTTAGGTATCCTTCAATAATTTGTTCTTTTGTAAGAAATTTTTCAAGTTCAATTGCATAATATGCTTCTTTTACCTTTCGATCTAGTGCACGATCACTTCTAATTTCATAAAGGTAGATATTTCTTGCAAGCTGTTGTGTAATGGTACTTGTACCACCAAGTCGTTTTCCTGTTGTCAATGTGTCTTTTACAGCACCAAACAACCTGATAAAGTTAAAACCATTGTGTTCAAAAAATGTTTTATCTTCAACTGCAACAAAGGCATTGATCAAATCTTTGCTCATATCGTTGTAGTGGACAACAGTTCTCAAACCACTGTTTTGAATATGTTCAAGTACTCTACCTTGACTGTCAACAATGACCGAATTCTCAGTTAATGTTGCAGCGATTAAATCGGGATCTATAGGTTCGACATTCTTGACAACAGACATAACGTACATATAAGTAACGCCTGTGCCAACTAACCCCAAAACAATCATAGCAATGAGTGCGATTTTCACTATATTCATAAATGAACTTTTTTGCTTTTTCTCTTTGTGATTACCAGATTTTCCTGAACGATTGGGCTTTTGTCCAGGGGCTGCTTTTTTAGTGCTTTCCATTAAAAACCTCCTGATGCATTGATTGCGCTAGCGCGCAAAATCCTACAAAGTATTATAACATATTTGCACAAAGACAATCTATTTTTTAATTCTTTATAATGTATTTTTAATATTAGGGGCAATCAAATTGATATTATGAATTGTCCTGTCTTTGTAGTATAATAACTAATAATATAAACTATTGAAAGAGTGAGCGAAAATGGAAGAAAATACAATTAAAAAGCAAAGAGCAGTGCTCGTTGGAATGTTCCAAGGATTAAAAGGCGAATTTAGTGTTGAAGAATCGATGAATGAATTGGCTGAACTTACTTTAGCAGCCGATGCAGAGGTTGTCGATATCATTATTCAAAATAAGGCTAAAATTGAAGCCCCAACTTATATCGGTTCGGGAAAAGTAGAAGAAGTACGTATAGCAGTAGAAGATACCGAAGCAGATATTGTAATTTTTAATGATGAACTTTCAGGTGCACAAATGCGTAATTTAGAGGCACTAATAGGTGTTACGATTTTGGATCGAACAGCCTTAATTTTAGATATATTTGCGATTCGTGCTCAAACCAAAATTGCCAAATTGCAAGTAGAACTTGCACAGCTTAAGTACAGACTTCCAAGACTAATTGGCATGAATGGTAACCTGTCAAGAACTGGTGGTGGTATTGGTACAAGAGGGCCTGGAGAACAAAAACTTGAACTCGATAGAAGAAAAATCCAAGAGAGAATTGATGAAATTAAGAGACAGATAGCAGAAGCCGATAAGAATAAAATAGTTCAGCGTCAATTAAGAGAAAAAAATGAAGTGCCTATAGTGGCGCTAGTTGGCTATACTAACTCTGGAAAGTCTACACTTATGAATCGTTTAATCGGTGAAGCTACTGAGCTAGATATTGAACGACATGTTTTTGAAAAAGATATGCTTTTTGCAACTTTAGACACCTATAGCAGACGAATTATTTTAGATGATAAAAAGGAGTTTATACTTACTGATACAGTTGGCTTTGTATCTAAATTACCACATAGTTTAGTAAGTGCATTTAAAGCGACATTAGATGAAGCTTTAAATGCGGATTTACTCCTACATGTTGTAGACGCTTCAAATGATAACGCCGACATGCAAATGGCTGTAACAACTGATGTTTTAAAAGAGTTAAAAGCAGATCAAATTCCGATGGTAACGTTATACAATAAGATTGATAAAGGTAATTTCATCATAGACCATTTAAAAGACTCAATTAGCATATCTGCCAAAACAGGTGAAAATATTGTCCTTCTTTTGAAAACTATCAAAGAGGTACTTTTTTCAGATCATAAAAAAGCAGCTTTCATGATTCCATACGCAGAAGGTCAAGTCGCATCATATTTATGTGAAACCTATAAAGTAACTAAAATGGAATATATGGAAGAAGGAACTTTAATTGATGTAGAAGTATCCATCGCAGATTACAACAGATATGCTGAGTATTTGGTGGAGGCATAAAGTGAGATGAAGAACTTTAAAACCATTTATCTAGAAGCAGTCAGCGAGACTGTTATCAATAAATCAAGATTTATCGCGTATTCAAAACCTGTTCAAGATGAAGCCGATGCAATTCAATTTATCGAACAAATTAAAAAAAAAAATTGGGATGCGACGCATAATGTTCCAGTATACGTACTGGGAGACAACTATTCTACACAAAGATACTCTGATGATGGGGAACCCTCAGGTACCGCAGGTGTTCCAATATTAGAAATGCTTAAAAAAGAAGGCCTTACAAATTTATGTATAGTTGTGACACGCTATTTTGGGGGTGTCAAACTAGGCACAGGAGGCTTGGTACGTGCATACACAGAGAGTGCAAAAGAAGTCTTGTTCGCATCAAAAATTGTTGATAAAAAAGTTAAACAGCTTATTAAATGCAATGTTGATTATCAGATGCACGGAAAAATTCAGAATTTCATACTCAATCAAGAAGATATTATTTTAAAAGATACAATTTTTACTGATGAGGTTACAATATTATTTTATGTAGATGCTCTAAATGAAGAACGTAACATTGAAGCTTTAGTGAACCTCACTTCTGGAAACATAAGTATTCAAAATGAAGGTGAATTTTATCTAACAATTCATGAAGGAAACGTGATATAGTATTTTGTTTTTTACAGAGGATAATTGGTATAAATAGGTTATCATATATAATTGCATATTTAATAAATCTTGCCATGTACTTTACAGTAATCAGTTGAATTCTGAAAGGAGAATTTTATGGATGCTTTAATTAAATCGATGTTAGATCAAAAAAAATGGGCAGTTGTTGGTGCAACAGCTAATGAATCAAAATTTGGCAACAAAATATATAAAAAGTTAAAAAAATTTGGTTATGAAGTATATCCGGTGAATCCAATGTATCAAGAGATCGATGGTGATATATGCTATAGTAGTTTAAGTGATCTACCTGTTAAAGTTGATTGTGTAGATGTAGTTGTGAGTCCAGAACGCGCTATGGAAACACTTAAAGAAGTAATGGAACTCAAAATTGAAAATATTTGGTTTCAACCGGGAACTTTTACGCCTGAGATTGTAGAGACTTCGGAAGTTGCTGGTGTAAACACTGTATATTTAAATTGTGTTTTGGTTGAACTTGACAAACGTTAGTTATAGTAGTAGTTTATTATCTAAATACAAAACTAAGGAAGGAAACATTAATGGTTAAAACAGTTGAAGAAAAAATTGAACTAACAGTTGAATGGATTAGAGAGCAAGTTAAGCTGTCAGGCTCTAAAGGCGTTCTTGTTGGGTTATCCGGAGGAATTGATTCCTCTTTAGTAGGTTCTTTAATCAAGAAAGCCTTTCCAGAAAATTCATTGGGTGTTGTTTTGCCTTGTAAAAGCAATCCTAAAGATGCTCAAGATGCAATAGCACTTGCTGAGGCAATTGGTATAGAATACCTGACTGTTGATTTATCAGAAGAACATGATCTTCTCATTGGAAAAATTCAACGTAGATTAGAAGGCTTTGAAGTGAAAAATGAAAAATTGGCAGATGCTAATTTACGTGCAAGATTACGCATGACCACTTTGTACGGTGTTGCCAATTCTCTAGGTTATTTAGTTGCAGGTACTGATAATGCAGCTGAAGTTTTAACAGGGTATTTCACTAAATACGGAGATGGCGGAGTGGATATCATACCAATTGGGAACCTTTTGAAAAGAGAAGTTTTTCAGTGGTCAAAGGTATTGAATGTACCTCAACAAATAATTGACAGACAGCCTTCAGCAGGATTGTGGGAAGGTCAAACAGATGAAGCCGAAATGGGAACTACTTATGATATGATTGATGATTATATCATGGGGGTAGAAATTCCTGAAAATGATAAGACAATTATTGAAATGCTTCATGAGAAGACTGCACATAAGCGTAGCATGCCTCCAAGTCCACCAAAATTCTAGCATACAAGTCGTTTATATGCTATAATGTTTTTGCATAAATTCAGAATCTGAATGGGACAGGAGAAAAAACGTGGGTAGAATAGGTACTATTATAAACCGTAAAGGTAAGCAGGATGCAAAGAAAGCAAAAGAGTTCACCAAACTAGGTCGCTATATTATGGTAGCAGCTAGAGAAGGTGGAGGAGATCCGACTTACAACGCCGCACTTATGAGTGCAATTGAAAAAGCTAAGGCAGCTAATATGCCAAATGACAATATAGACAGAGCTGTAAAAAAAGGCGCCGGAGAAACTGATGGAGCGGTCTTTACTGAATTAACTTATGAAGGATATGGCCCAGGTGGGGTAGCAGTCCTCGTAGAATGCTTAACTGATAATACAAACAGAACGGCTGCAAATGTAAGAAGTTATTACTCCAAAGGAAAAGGGAATCTTGGAACAAATGGATGTGTAAGCTTCATGTTTGATAGAAAAGGTGTACTCGTTATCGATAAGAAAGAAGGTATGGATGATGAAGAACTAGAAATGACTTTTATCGAAGCAGGTGCAGAGGATATCTCAGTTGAGACAGATTACTACGAAGTTATCACAGACATTGGTGATTTTGCAGGTGTTAGAGATGCTTTATCATCTCAAGGATTTGAGTTTAGTATGGCAGAACTTCGTTATCTTCCACAGACGATGACAAAGCTTACAGACGAAGAAGATATCAAGTATATGCAAAAACTCATTGATCTTTTAGAAGATGATGATGATGTTCAGACCGTTTACCATAACTGGGAAGAATAAGAAACAGTAAAGCAATTTTAGTAAAAAAGACATGAGAGCTATAATCACAGTATTTGTGGTTATAGCTCTCATTTTTATAATGGTTAAGGCATAATGATTTCAACCACATTACCTTTAACTTTGGTTTCACCATATAGCGCAGTTATGCTAAAATAATACTTTTGACCACTGATGAATTTACCATCAAAATCACCACCGTTATATGATGAATTTGTATCAATCAAAAAGGATGTCGTTTTTCGATCGGTAATATAGGCAGCATAGCCATCATTTGGATACGATGGCTCACTATTATATTTTGAGGCAACTACTTTATAGCCAGTAAAATTTGAAGTTGAAATGACTTCCCAAGTTAATTTGACCTTTTGTTCAACAATACTTCCAGATAATTTAGGTGTAGTAAATGTGTCTATCTGTGCATCTGTATTGGCATCGTTGTAAGGGATTCCAAAATTTTCATCATTAGTAGCTATGATTACAGTCTTTGAACTTGGATCCCAATCTACAAACACACCAAGTGTATCAGCAAAAGCTTTTAAAGGGAGATATGTTCGCCCCTCATAGATTATTGGTTTTAATTCTCTTCCATCATCATCAGTGGGAGTGTATGCTTCGCCATTAAGTGATAGTTTGATTTCGTAGTTAAAAGCAGCTACGATTTTTTGTATCGTTTCAGTGCCTGATGAAAGTTGATAAAAAGTAGTAGTTAATAAAATTAATACGAAAATTAATACCTTTTTAGACATAAAATCCTCCTTTAAGAAATAAAAACAATTTCACATTATGTGCTATGCTATAATATAAAGAGCTTATTGACTATACATAAGGTAAAGGATGTGAATAATGAATCGACAAATATTTAAAGTTGTAATTTCTTTATTTGTTTTGATGGCTATTTCAACAGGTCTAAAAGCAATTCAAATAAACAATAACCAAAAAAACGAACTCAGTGAGTATAAAACAATTGTCGTAAATCAAGAAGAAAAAATAAAGGAACTACAAAATGTAGAAACAATTATAAAAGATAAAGATAATCAAATAGATGATTTAATACAAGAACAAAATGAACTCAATCAATTGATACAGGATTTAAAGCAAAGTAATGAAGTGCTCAATCGCCAAATGTCCTCACTTACAGATAAAGTTGTGTATTTAACTTTCGATGATGGTCCTTCAAAAGAAACAACGCTTGATATACTTAAAATTCTTAAGCTATATAATGTAAGAGCAACTTTTTTTGTACAAGGTAGAAATGTCAATAAAAATCCTGATGTGCTAAGAGAAATCAATAAGCAAGGTCATGCAATAGGAAATCATTCATATTCTCATAATTATACATTGATTTATAAGGATGAGGATTCGTTTTGGAAAGATTTTAACTTGTGTCAAGATGCTGTGTATTCTGTCATTGGAGAATCCCCAACTTTATATAGATTTCCAGGTGGATCGAATACAGCAAGAAATTTTAAAGGAAATGAATTTGTGACTTCACTTAGCATAATGATGTTAGATCAAGGCGTTCAATTTTTCGATTGGAACATCGACAGTGGTGATGCCATGGCAACCTATGCTGAAGTTGGAACCATAAAATCAAACGCTTACACTCAAATTTCAAAGAAAAAGGATGCAATCGTATTATTTCATGACACGGATGCAAAAAAATCCACTGTTGAAGCCTTGCCAGAAATAATAGAACATTACTTAGCTTTAGGTTATCGGTTTGATGTTTTAACGCCAAGTGGTTATACAACGCAGTTTAAACATGTAGATTAGTCAATTATTTTTTTACCTTTTATTTCAGATGGTAGTGTTCCTTTGTAATAAATAGCACCATTTTCAATACGTAATTCTTCAATGCTAAAACCATTAGATTCACTAAGCAAAGCATTTACAAATTTCACAACTTCAGATTCAACCTTTGAAATCACTTCATTACTTAATGGAATTTGACCAACCTTTAAGGATGATATATGAACTGTGACAGAATGTTCAGATGTTTTTGTCAAAGTTCCTTTAGCATATATTGGCTTATTTGCAGCAATATTTGTAATAAAGTTGACAACAGTATCAGTAATGCTATTACTTGTGGATGCGAATAGATATGAATTTGAGATAGCACTAAAAGTTGAAGTTGGAACATAAATCATGTTTTCTTCTTTGATAAAGTTCAGAAATTGATCAGTGAGTTTAAAACTAAGTTCGCCTTCGTTATTTCCTAAAAAGGCGACCTTGAAGTCCGAAATTGGTCCACCAGATTGATTGGCCATATCAATAAGTGCGCTCATTTCCTCGTTTGAGAATGAGATATCAACAGTGTTTGTCCCAGAAACGACAAAATCTTTTTGGGCCAAAGTGATAAGGTTAATTTCCTTGATATCATCAATGACAATCGAGGTTTTTGTTAGTGCTGAGTTAAAATCAGTAGTGTTGTAGGTGACATCAACTTTAGTACCAGTATTTAGCGTCACGTAGATACCAATACCAGCGATGATTATGAATAGCAAAACCCCTAATAATACTTTTTTCATAATAGAAAAACCTCCTTTCCCCGTTTGAGAAATTATACCCAGTTGTTATGAGAGTTAACATAATCCTGAAGAGAAGGTGATAAGATGATAGTCCCAAAATATATGCTTAATTTTAAATGTGTTGGTGGTTCATGTGAAGATAATTGTTGTATTGGTTGGGATGTGGATATTGACAAGAAAACATATCTTAAATACCAGAAAGTACAAGAACCTAGAATGAAAAATGAATTTAAAAAATACATTCATATCAATACGAACTGTTATGATCCAGTTGTAGATTATGCATATGCATCTCTAGATGACTCTAGAAGGTGCCAGTTTTTAAATTCAGAAAACTTATGTATGATTCACAAACATATGGGTGAAAGTTATCTGTCTAACGTCTGTACCAATTTTCCTCGAATCACAAATAAAATTGATGGAAAACTAGAGCAGTCAGCAACACCTTCTTGTCCTGAAATTGCTAGAAAGATAGTTTCAGATCCCGATGCAATGCAACTCGTTGAGATTGATGAAGAAAATATAAATGAGTTGCTAACTTACAAAATAAAACAAAATGACAAATTATATAAAAACACATTGATCGCTAACTTGAAATTGGTGAGAGATCAAGCTATGAAAATTTTATCAAGTGAGTGCTATTCAGTGGAGATAAGCTTGGTGATTTTATCAAATTTTATAGAAGATTGCTTTATGCTTGAAAAAAATAAAACATTAAATCTTTTAGAGGAAGTAATTGAAAAATATGACAGATATATGAATTCTAATAAAACAAGAAGTGATTTTTTTATATCAAAGAAATACAATTTGTTTGACGATGCATCTTTTATTTCATATACCGATTATTTGTTAAAACATCTAAGTGGAATTGGTGCAAGTGATTCAGCAAGATTTTTGGAAATTACACAAATAGCATCAACTGGAAATATCAATATTGGAACACAGAATTACAAAACTTTTCTAAATCAATCCTCTTATATCTTAAAAAATTATTTTGTAAATCATGTTTTCCGTACTCTTTTTCCATTTTCAGAAGGTGAAAATATAAAAGAAGCATTGTGGCTTTTACTCATAAGATACGGGATAATTAAAAGACATCTTATTGGGTTGATGGGGCAAGAAAAATCCTTATCTGAACAAGAGATAGCAGAATATTTACAAGTGGTTTCAAAAGTAATTGAACATCATAAACACTTTGAGTATTCAATGATTGAACAGATGAGAAGAGAAAAAAGTCAGACTAAAAAGTTGATTGAATTACTATTAGAAACTATGGTTGATAGTTAGACAATATTGAATGCCATGATTTATTATGGGTATATTATCATTGAATGTGGAGGTCTAAATGAGAATATTAATTGTTGAAGATAGCAGAATCAATCAATTTATTGCTAGAGATACATTGGTAAAATATGAAATCGATTGTGAAATTGAGTTTGCAATGGATGGAGAAGAGGCACTGCAACATATTTATGGTCATTCCATAGATTTGGTTTTGTTAGACATAATTATGCCAAAACTCACTGGCTTACAAGTTCTAGAGCATTTACACACCACTAAAATGAAAGATATACCTAAGATTATAATGTTGACTACAATTAGCGATTCGAAAATATTGAAAGCTTGTTTTGATTTAGGCGCATCAGATTACATTAAAAAACCATTCGAAGAGATGGATTTTATTTCACGTATTAATTCAACTTTTAGAGAAATCGAAAATGATCAGAAACTAAAACAAAATTCACAGCTTTTAGAAGAACAAAATGCTAAACTTGTAAAAGTAAATGAATCCCTTAAAGAAGCTCAGTATCACTTAGTTCAAAAAGAAAAGTTAGTAGCTATAGGTGAACTTGCAGCTGGAATTGCACATGAGATAAACAATCCACTGGCATTTGTTATTAGTAATTTTACGAATATAAGGCAATATGTGGACAGTTTTGAAAACTTTATCAAGACGATTATGAGTAAAATAGAAGATTCTTCATTATCGTTAGAAGAATTTAAAAAAGTCGCAGCAGAGTTATGGGAAAAATCCGATATGACATTTGTTTTTGAAGATTTTCCAGAGTTGATAACTGATTCGCAGAAAGGACTTGATCGTGTAGCAAAGATTGTAAATAGTATGCGTAATTTTGCACGCCTATCTGATGAAAATTATTTTGAGTACGTTGATATAATTGAACTTTTGGAAGAAGTTTTCATCGTTGTCAATAATGAAGTGAAGTATATAGCAACACTTGAAAAAAATCTACAGCAGTGTCCGCCTATTTACTGCAATAAAGGTCAAATTGAACAAGTTTTTGTCAACTTGATTATCAATGCTGCTCATGCGATAAAAGGATATACATATGCAGGATCAGGCATAATTAAGGTTGAAACAATCCCAGAAAAGGAATTTTGTGTTATCATGGTTTGTGATAACGGGAGTGGGATTGATAGTGAGCATCTAAACAAAATATTTGATCCATTCTTTACAACTAAACCTGTAGGTCAGGGAACAGGCCTTGGACTAAGCATTTCTCACAACATAATTGTGGATAAACATCAGGGAAAAATAAGTGTTGAAAGTAATCCTGGAGAAGGCACTTGTTTTAAAATTTCAATCCCATATTCTCATGATGAAGTGGTGGAATAGACTTTTAGCTAATAAGTATGGTATCTGTATAAAATATATAGTATGATATTTGAAATAGACAAAAAATACCCTCACAATATCGTGAGGGTATTTTAAGTATAAGGAGGCATCATGGTTCGCACAATATATTGGTTTATTTGTTTCTGGGTAAAATTAATAATTTTAATTCCAAGTTACTTCAAGGCAAAGAAAATTGAAGATTTAGAAGAAAAAAGCAAATTTGCAGATAAAAAAGCGCGCAGTTATATGGGATCGTTATTAAAAATTGCAGGTTGTGAAACTGTCGTCATTGGTTTGGAAAACATTCCAATGGACCGTGCTGTACTGTTTGTGAGTAACCACCAAAGTAATTTTGACATTCCACTTTTGATTACACAACTCCCAGGTAAAAAGGGGTTTATTGCAAAAATTGAAACGCTTAAGCTCCCATTTGTAAGAGACTGGATGAAGTTTATGCATTGTGTTTTTATGGATAGAGATGATATAAGGCAGCAAGTTAAAGGGATTACAGAAGGTGTGAAGACACTGAAGAGTGGCCATTCTATGGTTTTATTTCCTGAAGGAACAAGAAGTCCAAATGGCAAGTTACAAAATTTTAAACCAGGTGGTCTTAAACTTGCTACGAAATCAGGGGCTGCTATTGTACCTGTAACAATTAACAATTCTATGAATCTTATGAAAAAAGGTTCTTTTAAAATAACCCCTGCTAAAGTCACGATTGTGATTTCCGAACCGATTGAAATGACGGCGGAAATGAACAAAGATACGATAAAATTAACTGAGGAAATAAAAGCTGTTATAGAAAGAGCCTTAATGTAAAGTTAAGCATGTGAAATGTCGCAAGTGGTTAAGTGTTCACTTGTAATGAAATAGTGTTCACTTGAAATGAAATTTGGGATGTGATATTCTGCTGTAGGCGCTATTACTTAACGATTAACACTGCGTTAGTGTAGCTATTCCTTAATCCGATTGAAAAGGAGGTTTCAAAATGTCATTGAAACATCAAATTGCTAGAAAAGAGATAATCGACACAAGTTTAACCATATTGAAATCGTCATTAGTGATTGGTACTTGGGGTAATTTAAGTGTACGAATCGCCGGTGAAGAACTAGTTGCCATTACACCAACTGGTGTTGAATATGAAAAGATGTTGCCTGAGAATATACCTATTGTGGATATGGAAGGTAATTTAATTGATGGCAACATGAAACCATCAATAGAACTTCCAATGCATTTAGAAATATATAAAAATAGACCAGATATCAATGCGATAGTACACACGCATTCAGTTCACTGTACTGCAATGGCAATTGCAAGAAAACCAATTCCAGCTTCTTGCGAAGATTTGGTGCAAATCGTAGGTGGTGACGTACGTGTATCTGACTATAGACTACCTGGATCGGATGACTTAGGACAAGTTGTTGTTGAAGCCTTAAGAGATCGACAAGCGGTGATTTTATCTAATCATGGCTTATTAGCTGCAGGAAGCACACTGAAAGAGACAATTAAAATCGCACTTATTTGTGAAAAATCCGCGCAAGCTACAATTATGGCTGCAAACATTGGTGGTGCAATTGAACTCAGTCGTGAAGATTGTGAATTTATGAGGGATTTCTATCTCAATAAGTATGGTCAGAGATAACCAAATATTACAAGCTCATGACAAATGTAAAAAAGTATTGCGTATATAAAAAAATTATTATATCCTATGTCTAGGTTAGTGCTTCGATAGGCGAAGTACACCTAAATATTAAAGAAGGAGGTTATAAACGATGATGAATATTAAATTTAGACTTGGTAACATGAATACTGGTTTATTTGGCATTAGCGCTATAGTTGTGCCTGTTTCACAATTTAATAAGTTTGTAGCCTGCGGAAGAGATCAAGACTAGATTATAGAATTTGATTTATCAACCACAGGCATAATGTCTGTGGTTTTTTATTTGTATTAAGATGAGGTACTGGGTTTTTTTGTCCATACGTCCACCTTTATGAAACCACGCTTGCGTGGTTTTTTTATTTATTCAAAATGGTCTTGTGACAAATTCATATGCCAATAAAAAGACACAGACAGTAATTTAAGGAGGTAGTAATCACAATGAAAAACATATTCAAGTATTTGAAGGGCTATAGAGGTGTATTTGGCATCGCTATACTTTCAATCATCATCGCAACCGTTATGCAGCTCGCTACGCCTATATTAATTAAATACGCTGTGGATTCAATTATTGGAGAAGTTCCAGCTGGAAATTTACAATTTTTAATGGATGCATTTGGCAAGAATCTCATGGCTGTTGTTTGGCTGATGATAGGCATTAATTTTATTGGAGGGATTTTTCTTTTCTTAAAAGGATATCTTTCAAGCTATGCGGCAGAGAACATTGCTCAAAATATTAGAGATTCACTCTATAGGCAAATTCAATATATGACTTATGAGCAGCATACAAAAAAAGAAACTGGTGACATGATTCAAAGGTGTACATCTGATGTAGAAACGATTAGACGTTTTTTAGGTGTTCAAATTGTTGATTTGGGTCGGATTGTTATTATGATCACTTTATCAGTTGCAATTATGATGTCCCTTAACGTAAGGTTGACAATTTACGCAATTGCATTAATCCCGATCCTTTTTGCTTTCTCATATATTTTCTTCACAAAAATTCAAAAGACTTTTAAAAAATCTGATGAAGCTGAAGGGACATTGACAACAGTGCTACAAGAAAATCTTTCAGGCGTTCGTGTTGTTCGTGCTTTTGGAAGAGAGAAATTTGAGATTGATAAATTTGAAGAAGTGAATTCAAATTACAGAAATATAACGTATAAACTCGTCGAAACTTTAGCGATGTTCTGGTCATCGTCAGATTTGTTGACACTTTTACAAAGTGGTATCGTCTTAGTTGTAGGGGCCAGTATGGTCATTACAGGTAATCTAACAATCGGAACTTTGATTGCTTTTATCACCTATGAGTCTATGCTCCTTTGGCCAGTAAAACAATCGGGTAGACTTTTAAGTGAACTAGGTAAAACAACAGTTGCAATTACAAGGATAGAAGAAATTTTAAATGAAACAATTGAGAAAGATTTACCAACAGAAATCGAACCAGAAATTGAAGGTAGTATCACGTTTGATCATGTAAACTTTGCTTATCCTGATGGAAAACTTGCACTAGAAGATATAAGTTTTAAACTTGAGAAAGGAAAAACTTTAGGAATACTAGGTTCAACAGGATCAGGTAAATCAACACTGGTACATTTAATCCAAAGACTATATGAGTATGAAGGTAGTATCAAGATCGATGATCATGAACTTTCAACAATTAAGAAACAATGGATTAGACGAAAAATCGGACTTATTCTACAAGAACCTTACCTTTATGCTAAAACAGTTAAAGAAAACATCGGCATTACAGATAAGCGCTATGAGGAAACACAAATTTTTGAGGCTGCTAAAACGGCATCAATACACGACAATATTCTTGAGTTTAAAGAGGGCTATGAGACGATTGTTGGTGAAAAAGGCGTATCACTTTCTGGAGGTCAAAAGCAACGTGTTGCAATTTCAAGAACAATTATAGATCCAGATAAAAGAATTCTCATCTTTGATGATTCATTAAGCGCAGTTGATACTGAAACCGATATGAAAATTCGTAGAGCGCTTAAAAAACGCAGCAAAGATGTTACAACATTAATTATAAGCCATAGAATCACCACTTTGTCAGAAGCAGATTATATCATCGTGCTAGATGAAGGTAAGATGATTCAAAGTGGTACACATAAAGATCTCATCGATGAAGATGGGTTATATAAAAGGATTTGGGACCTTCAGAAGATGGTGGTATAATCACTATTTTCTAAGGTGCAAAATCTATAGGAGGAATTAAAGTGGAAAACTCTAAAGAGATGAAACTAAAATATGATAAAACTGTATGGAAAGAAATGTTTATTTACTTCCGTACATTTAAGAAAGATTTCATGATTCTGTGTTGTTTCATGATATCACTTGCAGTAATTGACCTATCCTTTCCACTGTTAACACAATATGCGATAGACACTTATGTAGAGCCACAAAAGCTTGAAGGGCTTTGGCTCGTTGCTGTTGGCTATGGTATATTGACAATCGCGATGACACTGATTGTGTTTACTTTCATCAAATTCGCTGGAAAAATAGAGATGGGTTTGCTATATAAAATGCGAAAAGATAGTTTTGAAAAACTTCAAAAATTGTCTTTTAGTTATTATGATAAAAATGCAATTGGTTGGATGATTGCAAGAACAACTTCCGATGCTTCAAAAATTTCAGGAACTGTTGCTTGGGGAGTTGTAGATTTAGTATGGGGTATTGCTATGATGTTTGGCATCTCCATTGTAATGTTAATTCAAAACTGGAGGCTGGCACTGGTTACACTTATTACAGTACCACTTCTTGCGATTATTAGTGTTTTCTTTGAAAAGAAAATGTTGGTATCCTATCGAAATGTTAGAAAAATCAATTCAAAGATTACAGGACTTTTTAACGATGGTATCGTTGGTGCGAGAACGACTAAAACACTAGTAAGAGAAGAGTTGAATCGTGAAGAGTTTGGAGCCGAAACATATGATATGAAACGGACTTCAGTTAGGGCAGGAACACTATCTGCCGGTTATTTACCAATGGCACTTTTTGTATCTGCTATAGGGATGGTTTTGACACTGTATTTTGGTAGTGTATATTTAGCTGGGGGCTTAATCACATATGGTAAACTGGTATTGTTTATTACGTATGCGAGAATGTTTTTTGATCCAGTTTTAGAACTTGCACGTATCTATACAGAGATGATTAGTGCTCAAGCTGCAGCTGAGAGAGTTATGTCTTTGATTAATGAAAATGAGGACATCAAAGAGAATTCTGAAGTACTTGCACTTTATGGTAACCACTATGAACAAAAGATAGAGAACTGGGAACCTTTAATTGGAAATGTGGAGTTTGAGCACGTTGATTTTTACTATAACGAAGGTGAGTATATTCTTCAGGATTTTAATCTTAAAGTGAAAAAAGGACAAACGATAGCACTTGTGGGAGAAACGGGATCCGGGAAGAGTACAATTGTAAACCTTGCTTGCCGCTTTTATGAACCAACTGGTGGCAGAATATTGATTGATGGCAAGGATTATAAGGAACGTTCACAAAACTGGCTTCATGCCAATATTGGCTATGTTTTGCAATCACCGCATCTCTTCAGTGGATCAATTAAAGAAAATATTCGATATGGTAAACTGGATGCATCTGATGAAGAAATCATCGAAGCAGCAAAAATAGTAAATGCACATGAGTTTATATCAAAACTCGAAAAAGGTTATGATACTGAAGTAGGTGAAGGCGGTGGAATGCTTTCAACTGGCGAGAAACAGTTGATTTCATTTGCCCGTGCGATTATCTCTAAACCAAAGATTTTCTTCTTAGACGAAGCAACTTCATCTATTGACACTGAAACGGAAGCAAAGATTCAATATGCAATTGATAATGTCCTAGAAGATCGAACAAGCTTTATCATTGCGCATAGACTTTCAACGATTAGAAGTGCCGATGTCATCTTAGTAATTGAAAAAGGAAAAGTGATAGAACAAGGCAACCATCATGAGTTGATGGAAAATCACGGTCACTACTATGAACTCTATACGAACCAGTTTATAGAAGAAGGTGAAAGAGATCTTCTTAATCAACATGAACGTAAAAACGAAGAAAAAGAAGATGGAAAAAAGAAAAGTGCATAAAAAAAACATGTTAAAATCTTTAAATGCACTTGATTGAAGTGTTAAATTGTGTTAATATCACTATTAAATTAATCTTTTCACATCAATGAACGTGCGACTTGTTCGCAATGACAATTGTATATCCCCTTATCCAGAGAGGCCGAGAGAACAGGCTCAACGACGCCCAGCAACCTGCATCCCATTCGATGCAAGGTGCCAATTCCTGCATTTCGATTAGAAATGAGAGATGAGAGAGTGGAAACACTTTATTTACGTCGCTTTCTATGTGGAAGCGACGTTTTTTAATATAATTTCGAAAGGAGGGGTTTCGTGAGCATCATTGTACAGAAATACGGCGGTACATCCATGGCAAATTCAGAATGTGTAAAAAACGTAGCAGAGAAGGTGGTTAATGCCAAACTGAGGGGACACGATGTAGTGGTTGTTGTGTCAGCGCCAGCAGGCTTTACAGATCATTTGGTAAGTCGTGCAAAGGAAATCACGGACAAACCTTCTGGACGTGAACTTGATATGATCCTTGCAACAGGAGAACAAATCTCAATTTCACTCTTAGCAATGGCCATCAAAGCACTAGGTGAAGATGCGATATCTTTTACAAGCGCACAAGTGGGGATCATAACAGATGGGAATCATAATAAAGCAAAAATTGAAGCAATTAATACCGATAAATTATTAAAGGCGCTTGGTGAGGGAAAAATCGTGATCATCGCTGGCTTTCAAGGTGTTACAAAAGATTTGGAGATTACAACACTTGGAAGAGGAGGATCAGATACATCAGCGGTAGCAATAGGCGTTGCGCTTGATGCCGCTGAAGTTGAGATTTATACAGATGTTGATGGTATCTATACTGCAGACCCAAGAGTAGTTCCTAATGCGCATAAAATGGATTATATAACCTTTGACGAAATGCTTGAAATGGCAGGTTCAGGTGCAAAAGTACTCCATCTTAGAAGTGTAGAACTTGCAGCGAAAAATAACATGCCTATACATTTAAGATCATCTTTTAGTGATGCAATTGGAACTTATGTACTTGATGAGGAGGATAAAATGGAACATGTGCTTGTACGAGGGGTGGCACACACCACAAATAATGCTAAAATCACCATTGCAAATATAGACAATACTTCAAAAAATATTGCACTTATTTTTAAAACAATATCGGATGCTAATATAAATGTTGATGTTATCACGCAAAACTATATTAATATTGACCGGATAACGATCTCATTTACAGTTGCTCAGGAGGAGTATGATAGAGCACTTGAATTATCAAAAGATCTAGGACGTAGGTTAAAAGCGGATGAAGTATATGGTAATGAAAAGGTTGCAAAGGTATGCATCATCGGTGTAGGAATGAAATCGACATCAGGAGTTGCTTCTAGGGTATTTACATGCTTAGCTGATCATAATGTTGCCATAGATATGGTGTCTACATCTGATATCAATATTACATGTGTGGTTAATCAAGATGACTATGCAAAAGCTGTTATTGCAATTCATAATGAATTTGAATTATAAACTATAAATAGAGATAGAAAGGTAGGCTTTGAAATGAAAATTCATGACATGTTCAGAAGTGGAAAACCTGTTTTATCATTTGAAATTTTTCCACCTAAAAGAGATGGAGATGTATCAAGTGTAATCAGAACAATTGATGAATTGGCAGTATTAAAGCCTAATTATATCAGTGTCACTTATGGTGCTGCGGGAAGTGAGCGCGGTTTAGATACAGTTAGAATGGCTTCTAAGATTAAAAATGAATACCATATTGAGGCACTTGCACATCTCACCAGTGTAGGGGCAAGTGAAGATGATATTAAAAGAATATTAAGTACTTATAAAGAGCAGAATATCGAAAATATACTTGCATTAAGAGGAGACTTAGATCCTAATACAGTTTTGCAAAGTAGAGATTTTAAATATGCATCTGATCTAGTAGCTTTCATTAAAAGAGAAGGCGATTTCGACATAGCAGCTGCATGTTACCCGGAAAGTCATGTGGAGGCGAGAAGCAAGACTACTGACTTAATTTATCTTAAAGATAAAGTGCAAAACGGTGTAGACTTTTTAGTAACACAACTATTTTTTGATAATGAGCAGTTTTATTCTTTTAGAAATGAAGTGAGGAGCTTAGATATCAATATACCGATAACAGTTGGAATCATGCCTGTGCTAAATAGAAAACAAATTGAGCGCATGGTAGCACTTAGTGGCGCGACACTTCCTGAAAAATTTAAAAAAATATTGGTGAAGTATGAAGATAAACCAAGTGCACTTCAAGACGCTGGAATTGCGTATGCTTGTGAGCAAATAGTAGATCTACTTTCATCAGGTGTTGATGGTATTCATCTTTATGTCATGAATAAACCAGAGATTGCACAGAGAATTGTTCAAAATATATCAGGTATATTGAACACTATGAAATAGATATAATTTCATTTAGCTCCAATGAAAACCGTTTGACGAGGGGATATCAGTGAAGGATAAATTAAAATCATATGTATCACCAAAAGAAATTCTAAGATACTTGCAGCATAAAGATCAAGTGATTCCGGTAGAAATGCAGGCGTTACTTGATGAGGTACTAGCTGAAACAATTGAAACGATAAAGCCTAAGTATAGTTTGAAACGTTTGCCAGTTCACCTCAATTCGCCATTAATATCAGTTACATCTGAAAGTGGTTTGCTATTATATCAGTTGTCTTCAAGTGACCTGTGTGAGGTTACAAATGGCTCAGAATACTTTTTTTTTGTGGCAGCTACACTCGGTTATGAAGTGGTAAGAAAAATCAATGCATTGATGCATCTAGCTCCTACTAAAGCGATAATTATGGATGCTTGTGCATCTGTTATTGCTGATGCGCTTTGTGATTTTGTTCAAGATGAACTTAGAAATCCGCATTTAAATGTTGATATTGAAACGTATAATTACTTTTCTCAAAGATATAGTCCAGGATATGGTAATTTAGAAATAAAGACTCAAAAAATGATATCAGATCTACTTAATACTGAAAAAACATTAGGTGTTCACGTTACAGACCATTATCAGTTGCAACCTGAAAAATCAGTATTTTTTATCATAGGGACTGCTAAAGAACCTTTTAGAAGTAAGTTGAAGACATGTGGTAGCGATTGCTCCGGGTGTTTACTAAAAAACTGTCCATATAGGGAGGCTTAAAATGACCAAAAATGAATTTGAAAAATGGTTACATGAACAACCAAGACTTATGGATGGTGCAATGGGTTCTGCACTTTTCGAGAAAGGACTACCTCTAGGTGTTTATCCAGAAAGCTATAATTTAATCCAACCACAGTGGATTAAAGAAATTCATAAAGCACATTTAAACTCAGGTTCAGAGATTATTACCGCCAATACATTTGGTGCAAATCCGCTTAAGTTTGACAATTATGTTGAAATTGTAAAAGCCGCAGTTGATATAGCACACCAGGCAATTGAAGAATATAGAGAAGAAAGTGATGCGACAAGAGAAATCTATGTCGCACTAGATTTAGGTCCACTTGGAACACTGCTATCGCCACTTGGAACGCTGAGCTTTGACGAGGCTTATGAAGCTTATAAAAAAGTCGTCCATGCCGGAGTAAAAGCTGGTTGTGATCTGATTTTACTTGAGACTTTTACGGACCTTTATGAGGCAAAATGTGGCGTACTAGCAGCAGTTGAAAATAGTGAACTTCCAGTAATTTGTACCATGAGCTTTGAGTCAACTGGGCGTACATTTTTTGGAGCTGACATAGAAAGTATGGCAACCACTTTAGAGGGATTAGGTATTTCTGCATTGGGATTTAACTGCTCTTTTGGGAGTCGGGAAATGTTACCGCTTGTTGAAAAATTAGTTAAAGTTACGGCTAAACCTATTTTTTTGCAACCCAATGCGGGTATGCCTCAGATTATCCAGTCGATTGCTGTTTATGACACGGATTTTGATGAATATTATGAGAATGCACTGCGTTTTCTTGCTTCTGGTGTTTCTGCAATTGGGGGATGTTGTGGTACAACAGGTGAACACATCATAAAACTTAAAGAGGCAATTAAATATTATATGGATCATAGTGAAAATGCTGATTTTATCTCAAAATATAGTGCTGAAATTTCATGGAGGAAAGCATATTTACCTAAAACGCGGGTTGCTTCTTTTTCTGAGACGGTCACAATAGGGGATGTACCTGTAATTATAGGTGAGAGACTTAATCCAACAGGCAAAAAAAGATTGAGAGAAGCATTGAAAAATGAAGAATATGACTATTTACTTAGAGAAGGATTGTTACAAATAGAACAAGGTGCAGCGATTTTAGATGTCAATGTAGGCGTACCGGGTATTGATGAACCTTTAGTGATGAAGGAAGTTATAAAAGGACTTCAAGCTATTATCAATGCCCCACTACAGATCGACTCATCTAATACAGATGCGATTGAAGCCGGTGCAAGGTACTATAATGGTAAGCCACTGATCAATTCTGTAAGTGGCAAATTGAGCGTACTTGAAGCTATTTTACCCATCGTTAAAAAATACGGTGCTTGTGTGATTGGCTTAACATTGGATGATGAAGGCATACCATCAAGTGCTGATGGGCGATTTGAAATTGCTCAAAAAATAGTTAAAACTGCGGTTGCCTATGGCATACCTAAAGAAAACATTATCATTGACTGTCTAGCACTTACTGCTAGTGCGCAACAAGCAGAGGTGTTTGAAACCTTAAAAACGATAGAACGCGTTAAAAAGGAGCTAGGTGTTTGCACGGCTCTTGGTGTGAGCAATGTTTCATTTGGATTACCAGCAAGGGAAGTGATTAATCAAACTTTTTTAACGATGGCCCTATACGCTGGCCTAGATGCACCCATTATCAATCCTGCACATGAGCCTATGAAAGCAGCTATTGCTGCCTATGAAGTTTTGAGTAATAAAGATCAGGGTTCAGAAAGATACATCAACCGATTTAATTTACAACAGTTAGAGAGCAAAAATATTCAAAATGAACTGAGTGCTGAAGTGAAATTAACGACAAAAGAGCATACTTCCTCTGAAAAATTATCTCAGGCAATACAGTCGGGAAGAAAAGTTGCAACTAAAGACTTAACACGTGAATTGCTTTCTAGGATGGAACCGCTAGCTATAGTTGATGAAATCATTATCCCTTCATTAAATACTGTAGGGAAAAAGTATGAAGAGGGCATATTGTTTTTACCTCAACTCATTCAATCTGCCGAATCTGTACAAGGCGCTTTTGAACTGTTAAAAGATGAAATTAGTAAACAAGGTAAAGCGCCTATTGATCGCGGGAAGATCGTACTTGCAACAGTACATCACGATATACATGATATTGGTAAAAACATATTGAAAGTTGTTCTTGAAAACTACGGCTATAAAATATATGACCTTGGTAAGGATGTACCACCTGCAAAGATAGTAGATGCATGTACAAAGAATGGTATCAAATTAGTAGGACTAAGTGCTTTGATGACAACTACAGTGGCCTCAATGACTGAAACGATTAAGCAGTTAAAAGCAGTTGATGGAGATATCATTACAGTCGTTGGTGGCGCGGTTTTATCAGCTGAAACTGCTCTGGAGATAGGTGCAGACTATTATGCCAAAGATGCAAGTGAAATGATCAAAATCGCCGAAAGTGTTCTTGAAGGTTAGGAATAGATTAGAATGCGTTTAGAATCCGCTAGAACCCTTGAAAAAGACTTGAAAACAATTTATAGTAATATCATAGAGAATCAATAAAAGCTAATTTTCAAGGAGGGTACGATGAAAAAACTTTGTAAAATAGAATCAGAAGGTAAGGTTTCAGGCGTTTGTGCAGGTCTTGCACATTACTTCAACATAGACGTGACTGTTATCAGACTAATATGGTTATTAGCAATTTTCTTTGGCGTAGGTTCACCAATTTTAATCTATATTATAATGGCGATTATTTTACCAAAATACGATCCTGATGCAGTAGATTATCAAGATGTTTATGAAGAAGATGAACCAGAAATTGACGAAGAAGAAGACAGATATAATATGGATGACAGATATTAATTAGTGTTAAAAAAATTGAATTTGTTTTAAAAACTAAAGCTACAAGTGAACACACCTTTATTAGGGTGTGTTTTTTTATGTTTTCAGTTATAATATTATAGATTGTAAAATGGAAAAAACGTGATTGGAATGTTTAAAAGTCATGTGTCTGTAATGGATTTAAATACGACTAGAGCGTATAATAAACAATATAAAGTTATTGTCGGAGGCGTTATGATAGATTTTATTAAGGGAAAGTTAGTACATGTAATTGGAGATAGTGTAATCGTAGAAAATAATGGTATCGGTTATAAGATCCATACATCAACAGGTTCAGCCTCTGATTTTACAGTACCAGGAGAAGAAGTAATCGTTTATACTCAGATGATTGTTCGTGAAGATGCTATTTCGTTAGTGGGTTTTTCAACAAGAGAAGAACTTAATATGTTTATTTTGCTAACTTCTGTGAGTGGTATAGGGACCAAAGTAGGTGTAGGTATTTTATCGAGTATACCGCATGGTCAACTGGCAGGAATCATTGCAACTCAAGATATAAAAATGCTTCAAACTGCTCAGGGCGTAGGTAAGAAAACTGCTGAAAGAGTTGTCTTAGAGTTAAAAGACAAAGTGCCTCAAACATTGACTTTATCTCATCAGGATACGGCAAATGGTAGTGCTGTAATTACGAGCACACAAAGTGATGCAATGGAAGCACTAATGGCTCTAGGATATACTAGAAGTGAAGCACAAGGTGTGTTAAAGCAAATTGACATGGAACAAATGACTGTAGAAGAAATAATTAAAGCATCACTTAAAAAATTGATGCAATAGTTATATTGTTGATCAGATAGATGCAAGGGGGATACATGGAAAGATTTATTACACCGAAGCTCACTGAAGAAGACCGTTCAAGTGAACAAGGGATAAGACCGAAACTGATTAGTGAGTATGTCGGTCAAGAAAAAACAAAAGAAAAACTCAATATATTTATGAAAGCAGCTAAAATGCGTGCTGAGCCACTTGATCATGTATTATTGTATGGGCCTCCAGGGTTAGGAAAGACAACATTATCACATATTATAGCAGAAGAAATGAATGTTGATATAAAGATTACATCAGGACCAGCAATTGAAAGGCCAGGTGATTTAGCAGCTATATTAACCAGTTTAAAAGAGCATGATGTTCTTTTTATAGATGAAATTCACAGACTAAGTCGTCAAGTTGAAGAGGTATTATATCCTGCTATGGAAGATTATGCCATTGATATCGTTATAGGGAAAGGACCTGGCGCCCGTTCTGTGAGGTTAGAACTGCCTAAATTCACTTTGGTAGGGGCGACTACTCGAGCAGGACAACTTACTGCACCTCTAAGAGATCGTTTTGGCGTGATCTGTAAATTAGATCTATATAATGTAGAGGAACTTTCAGGTATCATTCGAAGATCAGCTGATGTACTTCATGTACCCATGGAAGATGAAGCTGTAGTTGAACTTGCTATGCGTAGTAGAGGTACACCTAGAATTGTCAATCGTTTGTTAAAGCGCGTACGTGATTATGCAATGGTAAAAGCAGACGGTTTTGTAACGAGAAAAATTGCCAAACAAGCTCTGGATTTATTAGAAATTGATGGTCTAGGCCTTGATGCAGTAGATCGTAAAGTACTTACATGCATCGTCGAAAACTTTGATGGTGGACCGGTTGGTATTGAGACCTTAGCCGCAGCAACTGGTGAAGAGTCATCAACAATTGAAGATGTTTATGAGCCGTTCTTAATGCAAATTGGATTTATTAATCGCACACCAAGAGGACGAATGATAACCAATAAAGGCAGGGTTCATCTTGGTTATGAGATGGTAGTTAATACAGACCAGCTCTATTTTGAAACATTACCCGCACAAACGGAAGGAGAATAAGGTGTATGAAGGATAAATTAAAGCATAATAATTCATTAAACTTAAAACTCAAAATTTATCTCTCATTGGCTGTTTTGCTTATGTTTATTTGTACTACTGCCCCAAATTTTGCTGCAAGTATGTCTCAAGTTGACGTTGGGATCATCTATGGTCAAAACAATCAATATCCAATTGGGGTTACAAGTGAAGATGGTTTTATATTAACTTTTGAGGCGGCCAATATAGGGACGCAATCGATAGATTTTAGTGCTTATAAGAACTTATTAATATATAAAGATGGTTATTATGAACCAAGTGGTAGAACATTGATCACTAGTAATGAAGGTTATTATGCCAATGGACAAGTGAAAGGTGGTTATCATCTACAAATTGGTGATTCTTTTCAAACTTATGATGAGGCTATCAGTTTACTAGCAGTATTCCAAGGTGTGATAAATGATGTTTATCTTGTCTATGATGATTCATGGAGAATCTTTCAAGGTGTTTATTTAGATGAAAACAGTGCCTTAAGCCAGATTGCAGCGCTAACGCCCTTTATAAGTGGCAATACTATTTCACTTGTTCAGCCGACACCAACGCGTGTGATTATTGCGACTAAAGAAAAAATATTATTTAGTTATGATAGTAGTGAACAAAATTTTCTTTTTCATACATCTGTATTTGATCTTAATGGGATAAAATACAGAAACAGTTTTTATGTGACGCGATTGCCGGGCAGTGATTTTACTTTTGTAAACAGAGTGACTATGAAAGAATACCTATATGGTGTCTTGCCCAAAGAAGCAAGCAGTAGTTGGCCAATTGAAGCTTTAAAAGCACAAGCAATTGCATCAAAGAATTTCGCATTAACAATTGGCTCTAAATATGCAGCTTATGGATTTGATGTAGATACTACTGTAAATAGCCAGGTGTATGGTGGATATTCTGTTGAAAGTGAAATTTGCAATAAAGCTGTAGACGAAACCAATGGCTATGCACTTGCGGTTGATGGTGTAGTTGTTCCTCTCTATTTTCATGCGAACAGTGGTGGTATTACGGATAATTCTGAAAATGTTTGGTCTAGTGCCCTCCCTTATCTAAAAAGTACTTTAGATTTATATTCACTTGGCGCACCAAATACCGACTGGAATGTCACCCTTAATAAATTTGATATAGAAAGTAAACTTATTTCAGCAGGGTATAGTTTAGGCAGTTTAAAAACCATTAATATTTTGGAACGTGCAGATAGTGGGAGAGTACTAAAGCTAGAATTTATAGGCACTTTAAGTAAAGCGACACTTGCTAAAGACAAAATAAGGGCGGTACTTGGGAGTACCGTAATTAAAAGTAATTTGTTTAGTTTTGATAAAGCAACAGCTATTACTGATGTAACAATGTTAAAGAATCCAGTGCAAACTACTACTCAAGGTAACACCGGTCCTTCAAAAGAGATAGGTGGAGATATGCCTAAGTTGCTTATCGATAATGGTTCGATATATGGTCAATTTCTTGATAATACTCAAATTGAAGTTTATCAGGCTGGTAGTAAAAGTGCCATAAAAGTTGATAAAGATGCATTACTTAAGGCTAATGATATATACTCAGCGATAACAACTGTTACAAAACCTTATTTGTATAATAGTACTGAATCATTTGACATCTCTAGTGGAAATGTGATATTTTATGGTCACGGTTATGGACATGGTCTTGGTATGAGCCAATGGGGCGCAAAAGCCATGGCAGATCTTGGAAAGTCGTATGAAGAAATTTTAAAATTTTATTATAAAAATACAGAGCTGATTCAGCTCGATGAATAGCAAAGGATGAAACATGAAAACAAGTGATTTTTACTTTGATTTACCTGAATCTCTTATCGCACAGACACCTCTTGAAGATCGATCAAGTTCAAGACTTATGAAGATTGATAAAAAAGATGGTAAAATCTCGCATAAGAGATTTTATAATGTCTTAGATGACATTAAAAGTGGCGATTGCCTAGTGCTCAACAACACAAAAGTAATTCCAGCAAGACTTTTTGGTTCTAAAGAAACAGGTGCAGTAGTGGAATTCTTACTTTTAAAAAGAATATCATTAAACACTTGGGAAACGTTGGTTAAGCCGGGCAAAAAAGCTAAAATAGGAACGCGTTTTACTTTTGGATATGGAAGACTTATGTGCGATATCATAGATATCGGTGAAGAGGGATCGAGAATTATTGAGTTTATCTATGAAGGGGTATTTGAACATATTTTAGAGGAACTAGGTTCAATGCCGTTACCACCGTATATAACAGCAAAACTTGATGATCCTACGAGATACAATACAGTATACGCTAAACATGAAGGTTCTGCTGCGGCACCAACTGCAGGGCTACATTTTACTGATGCACTTTTAGAAGAAGTGGCTCAAAAAGGTGCGACTATTGCATTTGTTACACTTCATGTAGGACTTGGAACATTTAGACCTGTAAAAGTTGAGGATGTGAATAGTCATAAGATGCACTCAGAGTACTATATCTTAGATGAAGAAAATGCTCAGATCATCAACAAAGCAAAAGCAGCAGGTGGCAGAATTATCTCAGTGGGGACAACTTCTACAAGAACACTTGAAACCATTGCGGAAGAAAATGGACATGTGAAAGCACAAAGTGGCTGGACAGAGATCTTTATCTACCCTGGTTATAAGTTTAAATTAGTAGATGGTTTGATCACGAATTTTCATCTTCCAGAATCTACATTAATTATGTTAGTGAGTGCGTTTTTGGATAAAAAGACAGTTTTAGATGCATATCAATTAGCAGTTGACGAAAAATATAGATTTTTCAGTTTTGGCGATGCGATGTTGATCATATAGCAGTTATAAAATAGGAGGCATACGAATCAATGGCAATTAGATATGAGTTAATAAAAGAGTGTAAACAGACAGGCGCAAGATTAGGTCGTCTTCATACACCTCACGGCATTATAGAAACCCCTATTTTTATGCCGGTAGGGACACAGGCAACGGTGAAAGCTATGACACCAGAAGAACTTAAAGACATGCAGGCTCAGATTATTCTTTCAAACACTTATCACCTTTATCTTAGACCAGGTCACGAACTTGTAAAAGAGGCTGGCGGACTTCATAAATTTATGAATTGGGACAGACCAATTTTAACAGATAGTGGTGGATTTCAAGTTTTTAGTTTAGGAGACTTAAGAAAAATTACTGAAGAAGGCGTTGAATTTCAATCACATATCGATGGTAGTAAACATTTTCTTTCACCAGAAAAAGTAATGGAGATTGAAAATGCTTTAGGTGCTGATATTATCATGGCGTTTGATGAATGTGCACCTTATCCTGCGGACAAGGCTTATGTAAAAAATTCTCTTGAACGTACCACTAGATGGGCGGTAAGATGTAAAGAAGCACATAAAAATACTGAGAACCAAGCTCTTTTTGGGATTGTTCAAGGTGGTATGTACCAAGATCTAAGGGAACAAAGCGCACGTGAACTTGTTGCACTTGATTTTCCGGGCTATTCAATTGGCGGTTTAAGTGTCGGTGAGCCAAAAGAGTTGATGTATGAAGTTCTAGATTATACAACGCCACTATTACCTAAAGATAAACCTAGGTACTTAATGGGTGTTGGAAGTCCAGATGCACTTATAGAAGGTGCTATACGTGGCGTCGATATGTTTGACTGTGTATTACCTACGCGTATCGCTAGAAATGGTACTGCGATGACTTCAATTGGTAAAGTAGTCATCAAAAATGCAAAGTACACTCGTGACTTTACACCACTTGATCCAAACTGTGACTGCTACTGTTGTAAGAATTATACAAGAGCATATTTGAGACATCTATATAAGGCTGATGAAATATTATCATCAAGATTGATGTCAACACACAACCTACATTTTTTAATTAATCTTATGAAACAAGTACGCGAAGCGATTATGAATGACCGCCTTCTAGACTTTAGAAATGAATTTTTTGCAAATTATTATGGAGAAACTCAATTGTAATGATTCGAATTTCTGATATAATGGTATTTAAATGATGCTGTTTGAAACGGCGAATAAAGAATTTTTAAAGGAGATAGAATATGAATAGCACAGTAGGTTTAATTCTTTATATGGGCTTTTTCTTTGGTTTAATGTATTTTTTAATTATCAGACCACAAAAGAAAAAGACAAAGCAGTTGAATGATTTAAGAGGCAGTGTCAAAGCTGGTGATCAAGTTGTGACAATTGGCGGTTTAGTTGGAAATGTAATTAATGTAAAAGAAGATGATTTTACAATTGAAGTTGGTGCTGCAAGAACAAAATTGACATTTAAGAAGTGGGCAATTTCAACGATTGAAAAATCAAGCTCAGCTGCGGTTGAAGTTGAAACAATTGAGATCGAAGAGTAAATGACATTATGACGTACTAAAGTGCGTTACTAAAACCAGTATTCTAAGGTGTAAAAATCAACACTTTGTATACTGGTTTTCTTTTTGATGTAAAATAATGATCTATTATATTTGAGTGGTTTAAAATGCTCTTTTCTTATATTAGAAAGCATGATATAATATCTTGTATTTTATTAATTTGGTATTCTTAAAATTTTGGGAGGGCACAAAGATGAAACATATAAAAACATTAAATACTGGAACGCTTAAAAGTTCAGCAGAACACGGTGGTTGTGGCGAATGTCAAACATCTTGTCAATCAGCTTGCAAGACATCTTGTACAGTAGGAAATCAAGAGTGTGAAAGAAAATAATTAAATCATCATTATCATAAAAGAGCAGCCTAAAGCTGCTTTTCTTCTTGCAATGGAAATAGGAGGTAACAAATGATCCACAAATTTAAACAAGGCGATATGTACTTTGTTTTGGATGTAAATAGCGGTGCCGTGCATGTCATAGATGAAATCGTATTCGATGCTTTGGAATATTATCCGCAAAATAATGCAGTATCAGTTGTCCGTATGCTTAAGGACAAGTATCCTGAAGCTGCTATCAAGGAAACACTTGATGAACTCGATTATTTAATTGATAATGATATGCTTTTCACGGATGACACTTATGTGAATTCAATAGAATTTAACAATAGAAGTCCAATTATTAAAGCGCTGTGTTTGCATGTGGCTCACGATTGTAATATAAGATGTGCTTATTGCTTTGCATCACAAGGAGATTTTAAAGGTGACCGTTCTCTAATGCCTTTTGAAGTCGGTAAAAAAGCTCTTGACTTGCTAGTTGCAAATTCAGGAAATAGACGTAATTTAGAAGTAGATTTCTTTGGTGGCGAACCGCTTATGAATTTTGAAGTGGTGAAGCAACTGGTTAATTACGGTAGGAGCTTAGAAGCTGAGCATAATAAAAACTTTAGATTTACAATTACTACAAATGGTGTGCTTTTAAATGATGATAACATGGCTTATATCAACGAAAACATGTCCAATGTAGTACTTAGTATAGATGGCAGAAAAGAAGTAAATGATAAAATGCGTTATACCATCTCAGGAGGCGGTACGTATGATATCATTATTGAAAAGTTTAAAAAGCTAATTGAAAAGCGTGAAGGTAAGTCTTATTACGTAAGAGGTACTTTCACAAAGAACAACTTGGATTTTTCCAATGATGTTATACATCTAGCTGATTTGGGCTTTAAGAGCACTTCAGTTGAGCCAGTTGTAGCCAAACCAACAGATAGTTATGCAATCACAGAAGAGCATATCGCTAAGTTAAATAGCGAATACGAAGCACTTGCTGAAGAGATGGTTGCACGACACAATACTGATAAAGAATTTTCATTCTTCCATTTCGCTATCGATATGAGTCAAGGGCCTTGTGTCGTTAAAAGACTTTCTGGTTGTGGTGCAGGGTCTGAGTATCTCGCGATTACACCTGAAGGTGATATCTTCCCATGTCACCAGTTTGTTGGTGATGATAATTTCAAGATGGGCAATGTTTTGGCGGGTGTATTAGATTTCGGTTTAACCAATCAGTTTAAAAACGCACATGTGTATAACAAAGAGAAATGTAGAAGTTGTTGGGCAAAATTCTACTGTAGTGGTGGATGTCATGCTAACGCTTACAATTTTAACCACGATATCTTTGTACCTTATGATATTGGCTGTGAACTAGAAAAAAAACGTATTGAAAGCTCAATTTATATCTATGGAAAACTCAATCATTCTGAAGAATAAGGAGGGCAAAATGAGAGTAGCTATAAAAGGTTATACTCCAAGTGTTGATCAAAGTTGTTTTGTGGCTGATACTGCTGATTTAATTGGTCAAGTTATTGTAGAACAAGATGCTAACATTTGGTATAATACAGTAGTTAGGGGTGACGTCGAACTTATTACTATCGGGAAAGGCACGAATGTGCAGGACTTAAGCGTCATACACACGAGTAAAGGCTATCCAGCTTCAATAGGTCAAGGCGTAACCATAGGACATCGTGCTATCTGTCATGGATGTACGATTGAAGATGATGTACTAATCGGTATGGGCTCTATTATTTTAGATGGGGCTTATATTGAAAGTAATGTTATCATTGGTGCCGGTTCACTGGTGCCACCTAAAAAGAGAATTCCATCAGGGTCTTTGGTCATGGGCTCACCTGCAAAAGTAGTGAGAACATTGACTGAAGAAGAGATTGAAGGCATAAAGCAATCTGCAAGAGGCTACGTGGAATTGTCACAGCATTACAAATCAAAATAGGAGGCATTCAAAATGAAAGGAAAAAACACGTTATTGTTTTTCCTGATCGTCGCACTAATTGCAGGCCTTGCGTTTGTGGCAATCAATGGAATAACAATCGGTACGTTTTCCATATCGCCTGTTAAAGATGACCTTAAACTGGGTCTAGACATCAGAGGTGGTGTAAGTGTCGTTTATGAAGCACAAACAGATGAATCTGGCGCTGATTTAACGAAGACTATGGAACAAACAAAGCAAATTATTGGTAGACGTATCAACGAACTTGGTTTAACTGAACCAGTTATCACTTTACAAGGTGACAAAAGATTACGTATTGAATTACCAGGTGTTGAAAATGCACAAGATGCAATCAATGTAATTGGTAAAACAGCAGTATTAGAATTCGATTTAGTTACAGGATCAGTTGCAGCTAAAGAGGGTATGGACGTTTCTGAATTTGAATATGAACGCGTTTTAACTGGAATCAATATCAAAGATGCCTATGTTTCTAAAAACAGCTACAATCAACCTATTGTTGCATTTAAATTAGACAGCGAAGGAACAGATTTGTTTGCTGAAGGTACTAGAAAAGCATCTAGCAATGGTACTGGCGTAGGTCAAATTGCTGTTGTTTTAGATGGCAAGGTTATATCTGCCCCAACTTCTCGTGTTGTTATAACAAGCGGAGAAGCTACAATTGACGGAAATTTCACATATGATACTGCAAACGAATTAGCAATGCTTATTCGTGGTGGTGCGCTTCCAGTTCAACTGGAAGAAGTTCAAACTTCTGTTATTGGACCAACACTTGGCTTAAATTCGTTTAATTCAGCGATAAAAGCTGCAATTTACGGCATTATTATAGTTATGTTATTTATGATGATTTACTACAGAATTCCTGGTATTATAGCATCTATCGCTTTAACATTATATGCAACTGTAGTAGTTTATGTAATGGTTGGCCTTGGTGCGACACTTACACTACCTGGTATTGCAGGTATTGTAATTTCACTGGGTATGGCAGTAGATGCAAACGTTATTATATTTGAGAGATTAAAAGAGGAAATGAAGGTCGGTAAATCACTAAGAGCATCAATTGATGGTGGTTTCCATAGAGCGATGAGCACAATTATCGATTCTAACGTTACAACCTTTATTGCGGCATTGATACTTTTTGCATTTGGAGAAGGCCCTATTAAAGGCTTTGCAGTTACCCTTATGATTGGTATCATTTCAAGTATGTTTACTGCGGTTATCGTGACGAAATCTTTACTTAGATTTTCACTTGCGTTTACTGACCGTAAGAAACTGTACGGATCAAGGGGGTAATGAAGATGAAAACGATTAATTTTATGAAACATTACAAACTTTGGTTTGTTTTTTCTGGAGCAGTTATTTTGATAGGGCTTATAATGATGCTTGTTAATGGCCTTAACTTAGGAATAGACTTTACTGGGGGTACAATGATGCAAGTTGAACTTGCAAAGGAAGTATCTGTACAGGAAGTCGCTGATTTAATATCTGATTTTGATTTAAACCCAGATATTGTGCATTCAGGTGTTGATAAGACTGGTGTGATCATCAAGACTAAGCAATCACTTGATAATGCAAAAAGAATTGAAGTTTTCAACGTATTTAAAGATAAATATGGTATTGAAAGCAAAGACTTCAGCGCTGATCAATTTGGACCAGCTATGGGTGAAGAGATTAGAAACCGTGCGATTACAGCTGTATTAATTGCATCAGTATTTATGCTGATCTATATTTCAATTAGATTTGAAACTGTATTTGGTGTGGCAGCAATAGTTTGCTTATTACATGATGTGTTTTTCTTGATTGCTATTTATGCGATTACTGGAAAATCAATTAGTTCATCATTTATTGCGGCAGTATTAACGATTGTTGGTTATTCAATCAATGACACAATTGTTGTTTTTGATAGAGTGAGAGAAAATGTTAAACGTGATAAATCTAAAGATTACTTTGGTATCATCAACACATCAGTAACTCAAACCATGACAAGAACAATCAATACTTCTTTAACTACGTTATTAGTAATTGGTGCACTCTATGTCTTTGGTGCAAGTTCAATTAAAGAATTTGCGTTTCCATTGTTAGTAGGTGTTACTGTTGGTACTTATTCGTCTGTATTCATTGCAAGTCCAGTTTGGGCAGTTACAAGACGTTATTTAGGTAAAAATAGTCACTATGCTTCTAAGTAGGAAGTTAATTTAATTTTATAAGTTAGGACTGTCACATAAGCTAATCCATCTAAAAATTTGGATTACTTTATGACAGTCCTTTGCTTTCTCATGAATACATAACCAAAATAAATCGACAGATTATCAAATTTGGCATATAATTAATAATGGTTATAAATGAAAAAATAAGGAGGTAGACATGCAAATTTACATTGTTTTAATATTGATTTTCGCAATTCTTGTAACATTGTTTGCTATTTTTAACGCTTCAGTTGTCACGGTTAGTTTATTTTTTGTAGACATAGAGATATCTTTGGCTTTAGTGATTATTGGATCGGTGTTAATTGGCGCTATCTCGGTTGTGTTGTTCGATTCAATTAGAAAAATTAGGGATGGAAGAGTACTTAAAGAGATGAATAAAAAAAGTGAAGAACTTGAAAAGCAACTTGCTATTAAAGATGAGGCACTTAAACAGCGTGATCAAATTATTATACAAAGAGATGAACTCATTGCTAAGAGGGATGAACTCATTCTTCAAAAAGATGAGTTGATTAACTATCAAAAAGGATTGATAGCGACAATCCCAGAAAATAATATAGAAGAAGTGGGGAATCAATGATATTTCAAAATTCTATTTGGTCATATCGAGAATCCGATTTAGAAAAGATTGAACAATTTAGTAGAGAGTGGAAACAAGATGCGCTTATTACTAAATTATTACTAGATCGGGGACTTTCGACCAAGGAAGAAGTTAATACGTTTTTAAATCCTAAAATAGAGGATCTTAAAGATCCTCTTTTATTATTGGATATGGATAAAGCTGTTCAAAGAATTCATAGTGCGATAGAAAATCAAGAGTCTATTTGGCTATATGGGGACTATGACGTAGATGGAATTACGAGTATATCCATCTTGATGAAGTACTTTCATAGTTTAGGTGTAAATTCAAAGTTCTATATTCCCGATCGTCAAGATGAGGGATATGGCATCAGTGAGCATGGACTAGATACCATTAAATCTGATGGAGGTCAACTTGTTATAACTGTTGACTGTGGTATCACTGCATTAGCACAAGCTGAATATGCAAAAGAAATCGCACTAGATTTAATCATTACTGATCACCATGAGTTTCAAGGTGAATTACCAGATGCGATTGCAGTAGTCAATCCTAAACGTGGTAATTATCCGTTTAAGATGTTAGCGGGTTGTGGTGTTGCACTTAAGTTAGTTCAAGCCTTGTCAGGCGATAATTTCGGTGCATTTTATGAAGAAGTAATTGATATTGCGGCGCTTGGAACTGTTGCTGATATTGTACCTTTAAGGGATGAAAATAGAATCATCACAAGTGTTGGTCTTGCAAAGATGCCAAACACAAAAAATCCAGGAATTCAAGCACTGATCAGTGAAGCGGGGCTTGTAGGAAAGGAAATTAACTCAGGGCATATAGGTTTCGTCATTGCACCTAGAATTAATGCTTCTGGAAGAATCGGTAATCCAAGTATAGCTGTAAATATGTTGCTTGAAAAAGACTATTTTAAAGCACTTGAAATTGCGAAACAGCTCAGTGCGCTTAACACGGATAGACAGATGCAGGAAAGAGAGATCATGGAAAGTGCTGAGAGATATATTCAGACTCAAATTGATCTTGATACAGAGAAGATTTTACTTGTTGTGGGGAATAACTGGCACACTGGTATCATAGGGATCGTCGCTTCAAAATTGTCCGATAAGTATTCGAGACCAACTGTTATTTTAAATTCAGATGGAATAATGGCTAAAGGTTCTGCAAGAAGTATTGAAGGTATTAGCATATACGATGTGTTATCAAGGTTTAAATTTTTATTTGAGAAATTTGGTGGACATGAACAAGCGGCGGGACTTTCGCTTAGTTCTGATAATATACAGGCACTTCGTGAGGGGCTAAAAGCTTATAGCAGTGAACATCTTCATAATTATATGCTGATTTCAAAAGAGCGTGTTGATGGTTTGTTAAAACCTCAAATGGTTACGCATCAACTTGTAGAGACCATTGAACAACTTAAACCATTTGGTATGGGTAACCCCAAACCACAGTTTGTATTCAATGATTTAATTATTGAAGATTACAAAGCTTTAGGAAAACTTCAAAATCATCTCAAATTAATAGTAAATGATAGCAATAGAGTTTATGATGCGCTTGCTTTTAACAGAGGCAGTTTTATGAAGTTCTTAAAGAAATCTGATAAAATCCATTTGTTGATGACACTTGAGAAAAACAATTTTATGGGTGTTGAAACAATTCAATTTATGGTGAAAGATATGATTAAAGAGAGAATGCCAATTTCCGATTTACTTAGAATGCGCTTTGATTTGGCTATGAAAAATTTTCTTGTGAATGCAGACGGATATGGAACTATAGATAATTTTACAAGTATAGATAGTTTTGATATAATATTTTCTGTTCCCAATAAAAAACCTATTTTGATTTATTCGGAAGAAGGACTCATCAAATTTAAAGATAAGGTGCTTGCAAATAATTATATTAATTATACTTTGCATTTTAACCAATTTAATTCTAAAGAGAGTCGTGAAGGGTTCTGGGATATAATTATTTTACCAATAGCACCTGGTGTAAGCGATGCATATTATTTTATAAGTGCGACAAACGATTTAGAATTATACAGTCATATTCCTGATCGAAATGACTTGGCACTATTTTATAAATATGCAATTAATAAAGAAGAGAGTACATTGCAACTATTATCTAATAAAGGAACATTGAGCATTGCAAAATGTAGGATTTGTCTTTCTTTGTTGAGTGAAATGAATTTACTACACTATAAAGAAAATGGCAATTATGTGAAGCTGAATTGGCTACCTAGACCTACAGAAAAGATCGACATAGAACAACTTGAGTTGTATAAGAATTTAATTAAAAAATGGCGTAAATAAAGGTGAAAACCTTTTTTATATGGAGGTTAAAATGGATTTCAAATCGAAAATTCGAGTAATAGAAGGCTTTCCAAAGGAAGGTATCAGTTTTAAAGACGTAACAACGCTCTTAAGTGATGGAGAGGCTTATCAAGCTGCTATCAAAGCGTGTTTAGAGATGCTTGAAGGGATCAATTATGATGTCGTAGTTGGACCAGAAGCGCGAGGCTTCTTAATTGGTGCACCACTTGCAGTAATGGCACAGAAGGGGTTTGTTCCAATCAGAAAACCAGGTAAATTGCCATATGAAACAATTAAACATGAATATTTCTTAGAATATGGTTCTGATGTTTTAGAAGTTCACAAAGATGCCATTAAGCCAGGCGATAAAGTATTGGTAGTGGATGATTTACTTGCAACAGGTGGTACTGCAAAGGCTGTATGTGAGTTAATTGAAAAATTAGGTGGCGAAGTTGTGGGTCTTGCATTTTTGATGGAACTAGATTTCTTAGATGGTCGCAAGGTGCTAGATGGCTACAAAGTGCTAAGTGCTATCAATTATGAGTCATAAAAAAAGGTTGTAAATAACTTGATAACTCTGTAAAATAGATATAAAATAGTTCGTTCAAGGTTCTTGGACGGACTATTCTTGATAAATGAGGCGCATTTTTTGTACTTAAAACTATACTTTAGACGGTGTGAATATGAATTTAGAAGGTTATTTGGCCAAGGTTAAAGGTTACGCTCCTTATCTTGACTTAGAACGTATTGCAAAAGCTTACGATTTCGGAGAAAAAGCCCATATTGGACAGCTTAGAAAAGATGGTACAGCTTTTTTTAATCATCCAACTAGCGTTTCTTTGATTTTAGCAGAACTTGAAATGGATGAAGAAACAATTATATCCGCATTACTTCACGATACTGTGGAGGATACAGCTGTTACCTTAGCAGAAGTTGAAAAACTATTTGGTAAGGAAGTTGCTGCGCTCGTTGACGGGGTTACTAAACTTGCGGTAATTAACTATGAAACTAAGCAAGAAAGACAAGTTGAGAACCTTAGAAAGATGTTTCTTGCTATGTCTAGTGATATAAGAGTTATCTTGATTAAACTCGCAGACCGCCTTCATAATATCAGAACTTTAGGTGCAATGACTGCTGAGAAGCAAAAGGAAAAAGCAGAAGAAACAATTGATATTTTTGCACCTATAGCACATCGACTTGGTATATTTAGAATTAAATGGGAACTGGAAGACTTAAGTTTAAAATACTTAGATCCTGAAGGTTACAAAGAATTGGTTAAAAAAGTTGATAAAAAAAGAACAGATAGAGAATCAATCATCAATGATTATATCAATCAGATAGATAATGCTTTGACAGATCTTGGTCTTGAGTTCGAAATATATGGAAGACCAAAAAATTTCTATAGTATCTATAAAAAAATGAAATATCAACATAAAGAGTTTGATGAAATATATGATTTAACAGCGATTCGTATCGTTTGTGAGGATGTTAAGGATTGTTATAGCGCCCTCGGTGCTGTTCATACGCTATGGAAGCCTATTCCTGGTAGATTTAAAGATTACATTGCGATGCCTAAACCAAATCTCTACCAATCTCTTCATACAACCCTCATGGGAAATGGAGAGCCATTTGAGATTCAAATTCGGACGAGAGAGATGCATGAAATCGCTGAATACGGTATAGCAGCGCACTGGAAATATAAAGAAGGAACTAAGGCCTCTAACAATGAAATGGAAAAGAAAATTTCATGGTTTAGACAAATGATGGAATGGCAAAGCGACCTTAAAGACCCTAGTGAATTTATGAATTCGCTTAAATTAGATTTGTTCAATACAGAAGTTTTTGTTTTTACTCCAAATGGACAAGTGGTAGATTTGCCTGTTGGAAGTTCACCTGTTGACTTTGCTTACAAAATTCACTCTGAAGTGGGCAACAAGTGTGTTGGTGCAAAAGTTAATGGAAGAATTGTGCCTTTGAATTATCAACTTCAAAATGGGCAACGTGTTGAGATTATGACGACTAAAAACGCCCAAGGCCCATCAAGAGACTGGCTCAAGTTTGTTAAGAGTACACAAGCGAAACAAAAAATTAAACAATGGTTTAAAAAGGAACGCCGTGAAGAAAATGTTGAAAAAGGTCAGGAAATTATCGTTGCTGAACTTAAAAGACAAAACTTGCCAACTAAAGTCGTTTTAAATGAAGAATATTTAGATGCAATATTAAAAAGACTTAGTTTGAAATCACTTGAAGATATGTATAATGCCATAGGTTACGGTGGAATTCTTACCATTCAAGTTGTCCCAAAAATTAAAGAAAAGTATTTTAAAGATCAAAAAGAAGAAACTGAAAAGAAAAAAACTGAGATCGAACGTTTGGAAGAAATGCCAAACAAGAAAAAAGAAGTTAAGAAAAGTGATACTGGAATAGTTGTAAAAGGGATTGAAGATATTTTGGTTAGATTTGCAAAATGTTGTACGCCTGTTCCAGGTGATAATATAATTGGATATATCACAAGAGGTCGTGGTGTTACTATACACAGGAGCGATTGTGAAAACTTTGAAAAAACCGATGAAAGTAAAAACCGATTTATCGAGGTCGCATGGGCAAATAACAATAACACGGCTTATACTGCAAGTGTACAAGTTGTTTCACATGACCGCAAAGGATTGTTATCAGAAATCACTATGATGATGCATGAACTTGACATGGCCATGTCAGGAATAAATGCCAAAATCGATAAAAATGGTATTGCAATAGTAAATATCACTATTGAAATTTCAGATATTGAAGAACTCAATAAATTAATGAAGCGCTTAAAGAACTTAGAAGATATTATTGAAGTAAAACGCATGAGTTCTTAAGCAGGAGGAAATGGTGAGAGCTGTAATTCAACGTGTAAACTTCTCTTCTGTAGAAGTTGAGGGAAAAATTGTCGGTAAGATCAATAAAGGCATAAATGTCTTGTTAGGTGTCGAAGACGGTGATTCAATTCAAGATGTAAAATATATGGCTGAAAAAATAGTCAATTTGAGAATTTTTGAAGATGCTGATGAAAAAATGAATTTATCTCTTCTGGATGTTAGTGGAGAAATGTTATGCATTTCTCAATTTACGTTACTAGGTGACTGTCGCAAAGGAAGAAGACCTAGTTTTGTAAGTGCTGCGAAGCCAGATGAGGCAAACGAATTATACAAACAGTTTTGTGAAGCGGTTAAAGAAATGGGTATACATGTCGAAACGGGCATTTTTCAAGCTGACATGAAAGTAGATATCCAAAACGATGGACCAGTGACTGTTTTGGTAGATAGTAAAAAGCAATTTTAGTATTACCTATAATTGGAGGTAAACATGATTATCGAAAAATTAGCAGTGGGTGCGTATGCTGCAAATTGTTTCATCATTGGTGATGAGGCAACACATATTGGTATGGTAGTTGACCCAGGTGGTGAAGCAGAACGAATCTTTAAAAAGGTTGAAGATTTAGCGCTAAATATAAAGTATATCGTCATCACACATGGGCATGGTGACCATATCGGCGGTTTAGAGAAACTCAAGAAGCTAACTGGTGCTGAAGTGTTGATTCATCACGATGATGAAATCATGCTGAAAGATCCTATGTTGAATCTAACTGATTCAATGAATGGTCCAACGGTTTCTTCTACACCAAACAAGACAATTGGCGATAGAGATAAACTCACTATTGGAAATTTGAAATGTGAAATTATTCATACGCCGGGTCATACACCTGGTGGAATATGCCTTTATTTTGACAAAGAGAAAATACTGATAACAGGTGATTCTTTATTCTATGGTTCAATTGGAAGAACTGATTTAGCGGGTGGAAACCATAAGCAACTAATCAGTGCAATTTTAGAAAGATTAATGATCTTGGATGATCAAGTATCAATATATCCAGGACATGGCGCAAGTTCAACAATAGGATTTGAAAGAAAAAGAAATCCATTTTTGCAAGGATAGAGGGAATATATGAAGGAACTCGTGATTCTGCAAGAAGGTTTGGAGAGCACATATGAACTAGAAAATCTCTATGAAATATTTGTTGTCAAATCAAGGATTCATTTTGCAGAGAATGAAGCAGATTTCAACCAAAAATTAAATGTTGGCGATTATGGTTTGCTTATTCGCTATAAGGAACAGGAAATAAACATCATACTTATGGAAAATCTTCGGATACCTGGTCCGCAGATTTTATCACAAACAAGTTGTGATTTTAATACTGATAAGGTTCTTGACTCAAGAACCTTATTTGTGCGTGATGCTAACCAAAAGAAAATTAAGAACAAGCTTAAAAAAGCAGTTTATGAGATATTACAGCCATACTTTACCCCAATGTCTAAATGGGGAATTCTTGTAGGCATAAGACCGGTAAAAATAGTGCATGAACTATTAGATGAAGGCGAAACGATAGAAAATATTGAGACGATTTTAAAAGAAATGTATCTGATTAAGCCTGATAAAGTAAAGTTGATGATAGAGATTGCTTTACGAGAGCGTCCACATCTAGTGCCTAATAATCCAGATGCAATCTCACTTTATTTATGTATTCCATTTTGTCCAACAAGGTGTGTTTATTGTTCATTTCCATCAAATGATCTAAAACAAAAAGGTAAGCTATTGCCTGAGTATATGGATAAACTAGAACAAGAAGTGGTATATGCCATTGAGCATATTCATTCTGTTGGAAAATATGTTGATTGTATATACATTGGTGGGGGAACACCAACGAGTATCGACGAAGTACAGTTAAATTCTTTACTTGAGACCATCAGCAATCATCTAGACTTAAACATAGTAAAGGAATATACTATAGAGGCTGGAAGACCTGATACAATATCTAAAGAAAAGCTTGAAATAATGAAAAAACATGGGGTTAACAGAGTTTGTATCAATCCTCAAACATTAAACGAAGAAACACTAATCACAATAGGTCGTGCGCATACATCCGACGAAATTATTACTACAATGGCACTTGCAAAATCAGTGGGATTTGAAACCATTAACATGGATTTAATTATGGGACTTCCTGGAGAAACGGCTGAGGATGCTTTAAGAACTGTGAAGAAAGTACTCGAACTTGATCCAGAGAATATCACGATTCATACATTATCAGTAAAGCGCGCATCAAGGTTGCATGAGGATCCAGAGCACTTTGAACTTGCACATGATCAAGAAGTAGCTAAGATGCTAGACGTTAGTGATCAAGTGATTAGAGACGGTAATTTATCTCCATACTATATGTATAGGCAAAAGAAGATGATTGGTCACCTTGAAAATGTTGGCTATGCTAAAATAGGACATGAATCACTATATAACATGCGCATTATGGAAGAAAAACATACCATAGTTGCATGTGGGGCGGGTGCTGTTTCAAAGATTTGTACGCCTGAAGAAAACAGATTTGAAAGAGTTGCTAATATAAAAGGACTTGAAGCTTATCTCGATAGGTTTGATGAGATTCTTTTAAAAAAGACACTTTTGAAATAAAAAATAATATCATAAATTTTAAAAGATAGAACATGGAGGTTAACATGGGCGAAGCGTTAAATGGTTTAAAACGTTCACACTATGGTGGTGAGCTAAGAGAAAATCATATAGGTGAAACAGTTACTCTTATGGGGTGGGTTCAAAAAAGAAGAAACTTAGGTGGTTTGATTTTTGTAGATTTAAGAGATAAATCTGGCATCTGTCAAATCGTGTTTGATACAGCAGTATCAGAAGAAGCTTTTAACAAAGCAAATTCAATTCGAAATGAATATGTAATCGCAATTACTGGAAAAGTAACTAAGAGAGAGTCTGTAAACAACAACTTACCTACTGGACAAGTAGAGATATTTGCTGAAACACTTAAAATTCTTTGTGAATCTGAAGTACCACCTATTCATATTGATGATAACGATGAAGCAAATGAGCGTACGAGATTAAAATATAGATACCTTGATCTTAGAAAACCTAAGATGCAAAACTTTCTATTTACAAGACATAAGATTGCATCTGCAGCTAGAAGATTTTTTGATGAGCAGGGTTTCGTAGATATTGAGACACCAATGTTAACGAAGCCTACTCCAGAAGGTGCTAGGGATTATCTAGTACCAAGTAGAGTAAACCTTAACAAGTTTTATGCGTTACCTCAATCTCCACAACTTTTCAAGCAATTACTTATGGTTTCGGGATTTGATAGATATTATCAAATTACAAAATGTTTTAGAGACGAAGACCTTAGAGCAGATCGTCAACCTGAATTTACACAAATAGATGTTGAGATGTCTTTTGTCGATGAAGATGATGTAAGAGCAATCAATGAAGATTTATTAAAATATATCTTTAAAGAAGTGGCAAATGTGGATGTACAAACACCACTTTTGAAATTGCCATACCAAGAAGCTATGGATCGTTTTGGATCAGATAAACCAGATATACGATTTGGATTTGAACTTAAAAAGATGAATTCAATTTTTGAAAATACAGAATTTAAAGTTTTTAGTGACACACTTGCATCAAATGGTGACATTAAGGGTATAAATATCAATGGATATGGTGATCGTTTCTCTAGAAAAGACATCGGAAAACTAGAAGAATTTATTAAGTCATATGGTGCTAAAGGCCTTGCATGGATTAAGTTCACAAATGGTGAAATGCAATCATCAATTAACAAATTTTTAAACGAATCTCAAATAAATGCGGTTAAAACTTTATTTGAGGTTGGTGAAAACGACTTGATCTTAATCGTTGCAGATAAATCAGCAGTTGTTTATGATTCGTTAGGTGCCTTAAGATGTGAAATTGCAAAACAAATAGGTATATTAGATCCTAAGGATTATAAGTTCTTATGGGTTACTGACTTCCCACTCTTTGAATACGATGAAGAAGAAAACCGTTATGTCGCAAAACATCATCCTTTTACATCGCCTAAAGATGAAGATTTAGATAAACTTGAATCAGATCCGGGGAACTGTCGCGCTAAAGCATACGATATTGTACTTAATGGCTATGAAATTGGTGGCGGTTCAATTAGAATTCACAACTCTTCAGTACAGGAGAGAATGTTCAAGGCACTTGGTTTTACTGAGGAAGAAGCAAACGAGAAGTTTGGATTCTTCATTGATGCATTTAAATATGGTGCACCTCCTCACGGTGGTATCGCATATGGACTAGATAGAGTCGTGATGTTGGTAACAGGAACAGATAATATCAGAGATGTCATTGCATTTCCAAAAACACAAGACGCAAAATGTCTGTTAACCAATGCACCAAGCGTTGCAGAACAAAAACAACTTGATGAGTTGTATCTTAAACTTACGCCAGTAGAGAAAAGCAACGCATAATAAGGCGTATTTGAAATGAGGTGACGAAATGGATAGAGCAGGTATAGTAGTTAGCCAAATGGGTGAATACTCAAGAGTTAAACTAGTAAGGCATACAGCTTGTGGTAATTGTGGCGCATGTCAATTAGGTGATGATCAAAAAGATATCATGCTAGTGGCTAAAAATGCTGTAAAAGCCAAAGATGGTGATCTAGTGGAAGTATCTATGGAAACAGGTGGTGTATTAAGTGCTGCCTTTATCATGTACATTTTACCGCTAGTTGGTTTATTTATTGGTCTTTTAGTGGGTCAAACATTCTTTAAAGGTAGCGATGTCATGACAGCACTTTTGGGACTTGTGTTTATGGCTGCCATTTACTTGGTAATTAAAATGAACGACAAACGTTTCTTAAGAAATGAAAAATATACAGCTAAAATTTTGAAAATTTTGCAATCTGAGCACGACGGAATGGTGCCACTGGCATAAAGTAAAAATGATGGAGGTCACATGACGATTAACGAGGTGTTAAATCTAGCGAGTAGAGAGATATTTGATGCCATAGAGGAAGGAATTCACATAGTTGATCATTCTGGAAAGACCATACTTTATAATAAAGCCATAGAGGAAATTGAGGGATTATCTCATAAGCAAGTTGTTGGTAGACACTTACTTGATTTATTCCCTGACTGGACTAAGGAAAACAGCACACTTTTAACTGTGCTGTCTTCTGGTGTGCCCATATTCAACAGAGAACAAAGTTATCTTAACTTCAAAGGCAAAAATATACGCACACTTAATTCTACTTTGCCGATATTTGAAGGAAAGCAGCTTATCGGTGCTGTTGAAATCGCTAAAAATATGACAACAGTAAACGATATGTCTGAGCAAATTATCAACCTTCAACAAAAGTTGATTAAACCGAACAAAAAAGATATTGGAATTAGACATTATCATTTTGACCAATTAATAGGAAAAAATGAAAAGTACCTTGAGGCAATTAAGATTGCGAAGAGGGCTTCTAAATCAATATCTAGCGTTCTTATCTTTGGTGATACAGGTACTGGTAAGGAACTGTTTGCGCAAAGTATCCACTATGGTAGTGAGAGAAAAGAAGAACCATTTATTGCACAGAACTGTGCTGCGATTCCTGAAAGCCTTCTAGAAGGTTTGTTATTTGGTACATCAAAAGGATCTTTCACAGGTGCGCTTGATCGTCCAGGTCTGTTTGAACAAGCAGATGGAGGTACTTTATTTTTAGATGAAGTTAACAGCATGAGCTCGGCGCTTCAAGCCAAGATCTTAAGGGTACTTCAAGAAAATTATGTGAGACGTGTTGGTGGAAATAGAGATATACCAATAGATGTAAGAATTATTGCGGCTGCTAATGAAGAACCAGAAGCTTTAATCAAGTCAGGACAGTTTAGAAAAGACCTTTATTATCGCTTAAATGTCATCAATATTCGTATTCCTAGTTTAAATGATCGGGTAGATGATATCCCCTTATTGGTCGATTATTTTATACGAGAATATAATGAACAACTTGGTAAAGACGTTTGGATGGTATCATCTGAATTATTAGAAGCTTTTAAAAACTATAACTGGGCAGGTAACATCAGAGAACTAAAAAATTTTATCGAATCAGCGATGAACTTAATCTCAGATGAACATGTGATTGGAAAAGAGCATATGCCTTCTCATGTTGCTGAAGTATTGCTTAAAAAAAATCAATATATTCCCAATTCACCTTTGGTTGTGGATGATCTAAATGCACATTTGCAAGCAATTGAGAAAGATATAATCAGAGAAATATTGGCACTGTATAACTTTAATATAAGCAAAGCAGCCAGACATTTGAAAATTTCACGTCAAAATTTACAATATAAAATTAAACAATTTGAGTTATAAATAAAGCATTTCTATGTGTTGATTTCACATGGAGATGCTTTTTTATTTGTAATGTTTTACGCATGTATTATATAAGCTTTACATCGTCTTAACGTATCTATGTTATGGTTGATTTGGGTAAAGGAGAGCGATAAAATGGAGCAAATAATGAATCAAATAGAAAATGGAAAGATTATTTCAATTGAAGATGTTTTGTTTGAAGATATTTTGAAAAACGAAAAAGTGACCAGTTATTATCAACCTATTGTAAGTCTCAGGAATGGCGATATTTTAGGTTATGAAGCATTATCACGAGGTCCAGAAAAAACAGTGTTTTACTCTCCACTTGAACTTATTGAAAAAGCGCATGAAAAGGAAAAGATTTGGGAACTTGAAATGCTCTTTAGAAAAAAAGCGCTGGAGCGCATAAGTGAACTTGGTGATGATAAACTATTGTTTGTTAATGTAGACCCAGAAGTGATTAAAGCATCAGAGTATAAAACGGGTTTAACAAAAGAGTATTTAGATGAAATTGGCTGCAAAGAGAGTAGTATTGTGTTTGAAATTACCGAGAGAACAGCCATATTTGACTACACTGCATTTATGAATGTTTTAGACAATTATAGAAACCAAGGCTATCAAGTTGCAATAGATGATGTTGGAGCGGGGTATTCTGGGCTCAAAACAATCAATGAAATACGCCCAAACTTCATTAAAATTGATATGGATTTAATCAGAAATATTGACAAAGATGCATTTAAACAGGCTCTAATTAAAGCCTTTGTAGATACATCATTAACAACTAATATAAAGATCATCGCAGAAGGCATTGAAACAAAAGAGGAAATGAAGACGCTAATTTTACTTGGTGTTCATTTAGGACAAGGCTTTTATCTTAGAAAACCGTCTGCAGGGTTTGAAAGTTTAGACGAAGATGTCATCACACGAATTAAAGATTACAACCAGATTTCTAGGAATTTAAATGAGTATTCTCAAGAATACCATTATATTTCAAATTTAATTAACAGCCATGTGAATCCTATATATGAATCTATGGCGCCATGTATAACAATTAAAAATCACTTAGATAAAGTTGAAGCTAAAAGTGCTTGTATATGTGAGAACGAAAGGCCTGTAGGCATCATTATGAAGCATAACATAGATGCAAGTATGTCGGGGAAATATGGTTTCTCTCTTTTTGCGAATAAACCCATTTCAAGAATTATGAATACATCGCCGCTGGTTGTTGATTACTATATGCCAATCAGTGTCGTTGCGAAAAGTGCTATGGAGCGTCCGGATGAACAGATTTTTGACGATGTCATCGTGACTAAAAGTGGAAAATATCAAGGAACGGTATCCATGAAAAAAATATTTGAATACACCTTGATGTATGAAAAAAACAGTGCGAAAGAACGTAATCCACTTACAGGACTACCAGGTAATCCAGTCATAACAAGAGTAATGACAGACGTCGTTAGTTTTAACAATAATTCGTGCATCTTATATGTAGATATCAATGAGTTTAAAATCTATAATGATGTCTATGGATTTGAAAAGGGAGATGTTATGATTAAATATCTAGCTGATATGATGAATATAGCTGTAAAAAATAAATTCCCACATACAAGTTTCATTGGGCACGTGGGAGGAGATGACTTTGTAATTGTAATTGAAGGAGAAGTCAGTGAGTATGAGAAAATGGCTCAAATTATCTTAGATCAGTTCGAGGCCGATAAGTCAGATTTTTTCACGGAAGAACACTTTAGGTGTGGCACAATTAAAGCTGAAGATAGATTTGGAATAGTAAGAGATCTAGCCTTAACCTCTATATCTATATCTGGATTATACGGTAATCTCAACGAATTCCAAAGCTCAGACGCCCTAAGTGAAGCACTTGCAAAGATTAAAAAAAAGGTCAAAAGGCATGGAAAAAGCATGTATATGCTTAATCCTGCACAGATTTATCTTTCTTAATCAGGAAGCCTGAGTGGTTATAAACAATAACTGCAGTGATGATCATAGTGGCACCTATAAGATGATAACTACGAATATGTTCATTTAAGAAGATGACTGCAAGAATTGTTGATATAATGGGCACTAAATTGATGAAAAGTGAAGCTTTAGATGGTCCGATTTGAGCAATGGCATACTGTTGAATCGAATAACCAATAACCGTAGGAAATATTGCCATATATATAACAGCGATATAAGGATTAATGCCAACACTAAATGCATTTGTCGTTGCAAAGGCGAAAATGGCAAATGGTGCCATTATTAGTGCGCAAAATAAAAATGTATACGTCGTCAACTTAAGTGGTCCCATAATGGGTACCGCTTTTTTTACGATGATACCATAAACGGCCCACAGAAAGGTACCGCATAGCATAATAAAATCACCTTTGTTTAGAACCAAGGTTGCAAGTGAATTGATGTTACCAGCTATGATAATATAGACTACCCCACAAAAAGCCAATAGTAACATGGCTATTTTTTTAGGCGTGATGCGCTCGCTTGCAAAGAGCGAGGCTAACACAGCAGTTATCAGGGGATTAGTGGCATTGATCATAGAAGCATTTGATGCAGTGGTATATTTTAATGCTGTGAAAAAGAACATGTGATAGCCAATCATTCCGACGATTGATGTAGCCAGTACAATTTTTATCTCGTTTTTTTTAAGTTTCCAATTAGTGCCAAGCTTGATCACCATAATAGGAAATATGATAACAGCAGCAATTCCCATACGAAGAAAGGTCAAGATAGTAGGGCTTAACTCGTAAACGCCTAGTTTTGCAGCTATAAAGGCACCAGCCCAAAAAAAAGTAGCCATGATCATTAATAAATAAATTTTTAAGTTGGTATATTTATGCGTCATAAGTCCCTCATATCTTTTTTTTCAATTATAGCATTAAAATTATATAGAAACAGGAAAATTAGTGAAAACAGTGTGCAAAATATTTTGCTTTTAATGTGGTGTGCAAAATATTTTGCGCGATATAGTGCAAAAATATTTGCTATTCTGGTGGAATAAGCAAACAATTCGGACAATTCAGAGTATACTTTTGATAAAAATAGTGATGTATAATTATTCAGCTTGTATTTTCAATGCTTGCAGTCGGTTTAGATGACATACCTCTTAATTGGCATGACATTTGCGTAATATATAGTTGGATGCCTATAGGGCAAATATTCGGAGGTGACAATTATGAGATCAGAAAATGTTAAAGTAGCAATTTGGGGTTTTGGAGCCATGGGTAGTGGTATGGCTAAGATGCTAATGAATAAAAAAGGAGTTGAAATCGTAGGTGTTTGCGATAGAAACCCTGAACGCGTAGGTAAAAGTATCTATGAGATTCTAGGTGTTGAAAGAGGTAATAGACCAGATGTTATCGTTAATCCTGAAATTGATGAAGTGATTAGTGAAAAATCATGTGATGTATGCTTAACTGCAACTGATTCATTTACAGCAAAAGCTTTCCCAAGACTTAAACATGTTCTTGAGAAAAAAATAAATGTTATTTCAACTGCAGAAGAGATGTCTTATCCACAGGCTCAAAATCCTGAACTTGCTGCTGAGCTTGATAAAATTGCTAAGGAAAATGGCGTTACAATCCTCGGTACGGGTATTAATCCAGGACTCATTATGGACCTTTTAGTAGTTGTGTTGACAGGCTGTATGACAGATGTCACTGAAATAGAAGCAAAACGTGTTAACAGCTTATCACCGTTTGGACATGCAGTTATGGAAGAACAAGGTGTTGGCATTACAGTTGATGAGTTTAATAATGGTGTTGCAGATGGTTCACTAGCTGGACATGTTGGTTTTGAAGAATCAATTAATATGATTGGTGATGCAATTGGCTGGCCAGTAGAAAAAATCGAGACACAAATGAAACCAATCGTAACTACAGTTGACAGAAAATCACCTCATGGCTTTGCTGCTGCGGGTAATGTTGCAGGTGTAAATATGACAGGTCAAGGTTTTGTAGATGGACAAGTTAAAATCAATATGATTCATCCTCAACAAATTGAACCGGAAATGGAAGGTACATTTACTGGAGATTACATTACATTAAAAGGTTCTCCTGAAGTAAATATGATTATTAAACCTGAGGTTGAAGGTGGACTTGGTACAATTGCAATGTGTGTAAATATGATTCCTCAAGTTATCAATTCAGAAGCTGGACTCAAAACAATGCTAGATTTACCAGTTCCAAGAGCAATTATGGGTGACATGAGACAGTTTATTAAATAGTTTGAAGCGAGGTGTTTTCATTGAAAATAAAAAAAGGTGATTGGGTTAGAGTTTATCGTGTAATCTTTACACCTGATCAACGTGCTCCACAAGTGCCAGACGATACTAAAAAAGTACCACTAGAGATGTGGGTAAAAGGTTTTTGTCAGTCTGATGCCCAAATTGGTGATGAAGTAGAAATCCTCACAATTACAGGCAGAAAAGAGCATGGTAAAGTTGTTGAACTTGAGCCAACTTACAAACATTCATTTGGTAACTATGTGCCTGAGATTACTCAAATAGGAATTACGCTTAAAGAAATACTTTTCGGAGGTGACGACAATGAAAGATAATTCTTACTCAGCTGTCATGGGCCGAAAAAACGATATAATGAAAAAAGCCATTGGAATAGATTACGCTGTTTTTGAAGATGATGGTATTGGTTTTGATTATGAGCGCATGATGAGAGAGACTGGCTATTCTCTCGAAGAAATGCAAGAAATACAAGGACGTACTGGTGTGGGAAATACACCACTTTTAGAACTAAGAAATATCACAGAACTTGCACGTAAGATGGCAGCACCTGGAAAAGGCGCGCGCATATTTATAAAAGATGAAGCGAGTAATCCTTCAGGTAGTTTTAAAGCAAGAAGAGCTGCAAATGCAGTTTATCATGCTAAGAAATTAGGTTATAAAGGTGTAATTGCAGCGACAAGTGGCAACTACGGTTCAGCTGTTGCATCTCAAGCTGCAATGCAGGGACTGAAGTGCATAATTGTACAAGAGACTTTTGATTCTAAAGGTGTAGGGCAACCTGAAATAGTAGAAAAAGCAAGAAGATGTGAAGCTTATGGCGCTGAAGTGATTCAACTTACAGTGGGTCCAGAACTTTTTTATGAGTTTTTATTACTCTTAGAAGAGACGGGATACTTTAACGCTTCACTTTACACACCGTTTGGTATTGCTGGTGTTGAAACTTTAGGCTATGAACTTTCTATGCAGTGCAGAGAAAGATATGGCAAAGACCCTGACGTAGTAGTTTGTACCAATGCGGGCGGTGGTAACTTAACAGGTACAGCAAGAGGGCTTATTAAAGCAGGTGCAGTGGAGACTAAAATTGTAGGTGCATCAGTGGATTTAAGTGGCCTTCATATGGCAAGTGACACACAATTTAATAAGAAGTCATTTACAACAGGTCATACAGGTTTTGGAGTTCCTTTTGCAACAGTACCTGATCGATCAGATGTTCCGAGATCGGCAGCGAGACCAATGCGTTACATGGATCGCTATGTAACAGTGACTCAAGGTGAAGTTTTTTATATGACTGAAGCGCTAGCACAACTTGAAGGTCTTGAGAAAGGTCCAGCAGGAAATACAGCGCTTGTAGCAGCGTTTAGTATAGCGCAAGAGATGGATGAAGATCAAATCATCGTCGTTCAAGAAACTGAGTATACAGGTGCAGGAAAACACATTCAGCCTCAACTTTCTTTTGCGAGAGATAATGGAATTGAAATTATGTTTGGTAATCCAAAGGCACAAGTTCCTGGAGAAAATATAATCCTTCCAAGTCATCCAAGTCTTATTAAAGCAGTGGATCTTGATTTAGACAAACTAAAAAGATCACTTATTAAAAATGCAATATCTTCTAGAGCAGAGAAAAAGTTAGGTGATAAGGATTTAATGTACCTTATCACAGAAACTAAAACAGATAAAGCTTATGTACTAAGTGTACTAAAAGAGCTAGGAATAGATTTATAAAAAGGTGCGGCTAAAAATTAAATGGAGGGTCAAAAGATGAAAGGTTTTGTTAGAAGAGAAGACGATTATCTAAAGAGAAATCAACATCTAGTTGGATTAACTGATGATGAGCTCAAAGAGAGATTCTGGAGTTTGGTAGAAGAGATTGTCGATCCTTTATTGGATCTGGCACAGAAGAATACTTCACCAGCAATTGAAAGATCGGTATTGCTTAGAATGGGATTTTCAAGTTTAGAGGCACAACCACTTGTAGATGGCGCAATTGATCGTGGTCTTATTGGACATGGCGTAGGTCATGTAGTTTATAAAGTTGCTAAAGTTAAAAACTTAGATATAAGAACAGCAGGACTTGAATTAATCGAAGGCAAACATTGGGATGATGCAGTACAAATCTTCAAAGGGGGTAACAAATAATGAATCAATTAGATATCAACACTAAATTAGATGTTAAAGAAATTCTAAGAGATCTTGAAAGTTACAGACCAAAGAGAAGAGGCTGGACTTGGAGAGAAAAAAGTGAAAAACAAGTTTATGGTGCTTTTGAATATAGCGATATGTCTACGCCACTTAAAAATTATATTCCAATGCCTGCAGCTCAATATTTCGGAAATATTGATCCACAACCCAATAATACAATCACAACTGAGATTGCTTCAGGTAGATTTGAAGACGATATTCGTAGAATGCGAATGGCAGCATGGCACGGAGCAGATCATATAATGGTTATCCGTACTGCTGGTCAATCACATTTTGATGGCTTAATTGAAGGTACACCACAAGGTATCGGTGGCGTTCCAATTTCTAGAAAACAAGTTAGAGCACATAGAAAAGCGCTTGACCTGATTGAAGATGAAGTAGGTAGACCAATAAACTATCACTCATATGTATCAGGAGTAGCAGGTCCAGATGTAGCTGTTATGTTAGCAGAAGAAGGCGTAAACGGCGCGCATCAAGATCCACAATACAATGTACTTTATAGAAATATCAATATGGTGCGTTCTTTTGTAGATGCTGCTGAGTCTAAGAAAGTTATGGCATGGGCTGAAATGGCACAAATCGATGGCGCACATAATGCCAACGCGACTGCACGTGAAGCTTGGAAAGTTATGCCAGAATTGATGGTTCAACATGGTATCAATGCACTTTATTCTTTTAAAGTGGGGATGCCTAAAGAAAATATAGCGCTATCTACTGTACCACCATCGTCTTCACCAGCGCCTTGCATGAAGCTTGATTTACCTTATGCAGTTGCCCTTAGAGATCTTTTCACAGAATACAAAATGCGTGCTCAAATGAACACGAAATATATCACATCATCTTCAAGAGAAGCGACAGTTACTCATGTTATGAATATGTTGATTTCAAGAATGACATCAGCAGATATCCAATCTACAATTACTCCTGATGAAGGTAGAAATGTACCTTGGCATATGTACAACATTGAGGCATGTGATACTGCTAAGCAAACTTTTGCTGGTCTTGACGGTTTGATGGAGATGGTTGAACTTAAAAATGATGGCTATCTTAGAGAAAAAGCACGTGAATTAAAAGAAAGAGCTGTTTTATATGTAGAAGAGATCATCAAAGTTGGTGGCTATTTTACTGCAGTTGAACAAGGTTTCTTTGTTGATTCAGGCATGTATCCTGAGAGAAATGGCGATGGAATCGGTAGAAAAATTGAAGGTGGTGTAGGTGCTGGTTCGGTTTATGAAAGAGCTGAAGACTATATGGCGCCAGTTACAGCGCATTATGGTTATAACAATGTCGCGCAGTACGATGCAAACTTAGTAGATAATCCTGCGGCACTTATAGATGGCTGTACATTTGAAAAACCTGATAAAATTGTATATATTGATGAACTTGATGAAAATGATAACGTCAACCAACGTATGGCTGAAAGTGAAAAATACAGAGGCGAACATGGCGAATCAAATTTTGTTAAGCCAGAAGTACAGTGGTTAGGTGACGGAGTTGTTCAAGTTGAAATATTATTACCAGTAGCACTTAGAACGGCTCAGTATGCTGCTATAGAGTTTGCTAAAAAGATGAACCTTAAAGATGTTGAAGTGATTCATATTGAGCAGATGCATCTTGTAGAAGGTACTAGAGTTCAACTTAAAGGCGTGCTTGATATGGACCTTGACCTAAACAACCTTGTGATCCCACCAGAACCAGAAGTGATGAGTGATGATGAAATCAGAGAAGAGTTTGATAAATATCCAGTTAAAATAGTAGCAGGTACAGTTGGACAAGATGAGCATTCTGTTGGACTTAGAGAAGTAATCGATATCAAACATGGTGGTATTGAAAAATACGGTTGTGATGTTGAATACCTTGGGACTTCAGTACCAATTGAGAAACTAGTAGATGCAGCAATCGAGATCAATGCAGATGTCATCTTGGCATCTACCATCATTTCACATGATGATGTTCATTACAAAAACATGAAGAGAATTCACGAATATGCAGTTGAAAAAGGCGTACGTGATCGTTTCATAATCTGTGCGGGTGGTACACAAGTTACACCTGAAATCGCACGTGATAATGGCATGGATGAAGGTTTCGGAAGATATGATAGAGGCGTAAATGTCGCGACTTTCCTTGTTAAGGAGAGAAGAGCTAAACGTGATAAATAAGTACTAAGTTAATGGCTTAAAGCTAGAGCTTAGCGCAGCTTAGATGCTAAATCTTGCTGTGCTAAGCTTTTACTACATGGAGGATCACATGAAAATAGATTTGTTGGTTGCAGAAATCGGAAGCACAACTACCGTGGTCAATGCTTTTAACGGAATTGACTCTTCATCTCCTGAGTTTGTCGGACAAGGTCAAGCGCCTACAAGTGTCGTAAAAGGCGATGTAACCATAGGTCTACACGAGGCAATAGCGCAACTTAAAGATAACTTAAATTGTGAAACTTTAGAGTATGGTAAACTTTTGGCGACAAGCAGTGCAGCTGGTGGTCTCAAGATGACTGTACACGGGCTCGTATATGACATGACAGCTAAGGCGGCAAAGGAAGCTGCACTTGGCGCAGGCGCAAATATCCATATGGTTACAGCGGGGAAGCTGCGAAGAACGGATATCAAGAAGATTAAAGAAACTAATCCCAATATCATTATGATTGCAGGTGGCGTAGACTACGGAGAAGTGGAAACTGCAATTTTTAATGCAGAAATTATCGCGGGGTTAGACCTTAATGCACCTGTTTTGTATGCTGGTAATGTCCAAAATCAAGAAGAAATAAAATTGATATTTGAAGAAGCTGGAAAAAGTGAATTGCTATATATCGTCGAAAACGTATATCCTAAAATTGATCTACTAAATGTGGAACCTGCTCGTAAAGTGATTCAAGATATATTTGAAGAACACATCGTTCATGCACCTGGGATGGAACATATAAGAGAGATGGTTTCCGGTACGATTATCCCTACGCCAGGAGCCGTGATGGAAGCTTCAAAATTATTAAAATCAGCCATTGGTGATTTGATAACCGTTGACGTAGGTGGTGCTACAACAGATATACATTCTGTTTCAGAAGGTAGTGAAGAAGTTTCAAGGATTTTGATTAGTCCTGAACCAGTGGCCAAGAGAACGGTAGAGGGTGATCTTGGTGTATATGTGAATATGAGAAACATTGTTAGCTTAATTGGATTTGAACAGCTATGTAAAGCAATGGAAATGGATGAGGTAAAAGTACAAGGGCTTATTGAGAATCATGTTCCAATACCGACAACTGATGATCAGATTCGTTTTGTAGAGCGGCTAACAAAAGAAGCAATCTCAATCTCCGCACATCGTCACGCTGGTGGATTCAGAACGTTATATGGTGGTGGCGGTAAAAAAACATATGCAGAAGGTAAAGATCTGACCAGTATAAAATATATTATAGGAACCGGTGGTGCTTGTACAAGACTTCCAAATAGGGTAGAATTACTTAGAGAAATTACAAATAACTTTATGGGAGATAAACTCTTGCCTAACAAGCAAGCGCAGATTCTCATCGACAATGATTATATTATGGCTTCGTTAGGCGTACTTTCTAAAGAACATGAAACTGCTGCATTACTATTGTTAAAAAAATCATTGAAGATTGATTAGGAGGCCGTATGTATCCAAGAGTCGTTATTGATCAGAAGAAATTATATGAAAATACTAAAATCGTAGTAGATAAGGCCAAAGAAAAAGGTGTAAATGTTCATGTAGTTACAAAAGTTCATTCAGCGGATATAAAATTAGCGCAGGTCTGTTTAGATGCTGGTGCATATGGTATCGCTGATTCGCGTATAAAAAACTTGAAAAAACTCGAATCGTTAAAGTGTGAGAAAATCTTACTCCGATTACCAATGCATTCTGAAGTGGATGAAGTGATTGCACTTGCGGATATAAGTTTTAACTCCGAGTTAAGTACCATTAAACTACTTGATGTAGCAGCAGCAAAAGCAAACAAGAAACATCGGATTATTGTGATGTTTGACCTTGGAGATTTAAGAGAAGGCTTTTTACCAGAAGAAGTCGATCAAGTTATACCAGAGATTTTGAAGTGTGATCACATTGTTATCGAAGGAATCGGTGTAAATCTAACATGTTACGGTGGTGTAATTCCAACGCATGATAATTTAAGTGAATTAGAGCGGTTAGCAAATCATATTGAAAATACTTATCATATTAAGCTCAATGTCGTATCTGGTGGAAATTCAAGTAGCCTATACTTGCTTGATGGTTCGGATTTACCGAGTAGAATCAACAATCTACGTATAGGAGAAGGTATCGTACTTGGAAGAGAAGCTGCGTATGGAGAACAAATTGAGGGCACTAATGATGATGCTTTTATATTAGAAGCACAATTAATAGAGTATAAGACCAAAGCGTCAATGCCAAAGGGTATTATCGGTATGGATGCTTTTGGAAATAAGCCAGTATTTGAAGATAAGGGTATGATTAAACGAGGTATCGTCGCTGTTGGTAGACATGATGTTGACCATGGTGCACTTATCCCGATAGATTCAAGAATTACCATCTTGGGTGCGTCAAGTGATCATTTAATTCTAGATTTTACTGCTGCTCAAGAGGAGTATGAAGTTGGTGATATTGTTCAGTTCAAGATGGAATATGGCGCGATGCTAAGACTGTTTACGTCTGAATACGTAGATAGAGAATATAGATAATTTTTGTAAGACTATAAAAAAAAGCCGCATTGAGAGCAGTGGGATAAAATCCAACTGGACCACTGTGGCTTTTCTTAATAAGCCATAAAACAACTACCTGTTTTTAGGATTTACTATGGGGTATAATCGCTATGAAGGAATAAACTTTAACACAAGTGCTATTTATTGAGAGGTTGCTAATGAAAAAAATTCTATTTATAGATGATGAAAGTAATATACTAAGAGCCATAAACCGTGCGTTTAGAAATCTAGAATTTGAATGTTTCTATGCCAATGGTATAAAAGAAGCGATAGAAATTTTCTTGGAGATAGATCAACTTGATATGTTAATCACAGATATAAAGATGCCTTATTTTGATGGTATAAGAGTGCTTAAATTATTTAAAGAGGCTTCTCCTGATACAATTCGGGTGGCTATCACAGGATATGCTTCAGCTTCTAGCATCACTGAAGCAGTCAGTAAGAATCTTGCAAAGCAGTATTTTTATAAACCTTGGAACAATGATGAGTTGATTGATGGAATTAGAAAGATGTTCGTTTTAGAGGATAAACTAAAAAGTTCACATATCTTTAAAACTGTTCAGCAATTCGATAGCATAAAAACGATTCCACGATTATTTAATGAGCTTAATTTATATATACAACGAGATAAAAGTATTGAAGAAATTACTGAAATTATAGAACGAGACCCTGCGATTACATCCAATATTTTACGTATAGCAAATTCTGCGTTTTATGCTGCAAAGACAGGAAATATCCAGCAAGCGATAATGTACATAGGCCTAAATAATTTAAAACAGATCGTTTTGTCATATGAAATTTCTCAGATGAATGAGAAAACCTATTCAAAAGCAGAGTTTATTTGGACACATTCAAATAGAACTAACTTAATCTTTCAAGACTTATATACAAAGTATTTCGGCACAAAGGTTCCACCTATTATAAGTGCTGCAGGTATCGTACATGATATTGGAAAGATAATCATGCTTCAGATCTTTGGAAATAGTTATTATGATGATATACTTAAACTTAATTTACGCGATGATCAATTAATCGGTAAAGAAAATGAGCTCTTTGGAATTGACCATTCAACCATTGGCGGATATTTCTTAAACTGGTGGGCTTTTCCGTATGATATAATTGAGATGACGCTATATCACCATATACCAAATGACCCAGATATTTTGGGCAAAAAGCAAGTTGCGCTGATGTGCTTATCCTCACTGATTGAAAGCAAGATGATGTCAACTGAAAACACCAATTATTTAGAAGCAATGGATGTACTAGGAATTAGTGAAGATTTTTTTAGAGAAATCGTCAGTAAATATAAAGAATAAGAAATAGCACAAGTAGAATAAGAAATAGCACAAGTAATGAGGTGATGAAATGATTGACTATTCCATGCATACCGTACTTATTGTAGACGATGAAATTGATATACTTAAGTCCTTAAAAAGAGGAATGCATACTGAGCAGTACTCAAAAATATTTGCTTCAAGTGGTGCAGAAGCGTTAGAATCTTTTGCGAGAGAAGATCAAATTAGTGTGATTATAACGGATATGCGAATGCCTGGAATGAATGGTTTAGAATTGCTGCGACAGGTTGAAGAAATAAGTCCAAGGACAGTTAAAATCGTATTAACAGGGTATACTCAATTGCCGCAAATTCTTGCAACAGTCAATAATGTAGAGATTTATAAGTTTATGACAAAGCCATGGGATCTTGATGCAGAATTAAAGGTATACATTAGGGAAGCAATAGAGATTTATGAAAATACTGCTTTAGAAGCAAATAAGTTGATATCTAGTGAAAAAAAAGGAAAACTTTACAATAAAATGCTCAGTGAAAGCTATGAAAAAGTTGATCATGTACTAAGATTATATGATGAACTTATTAAAGCGTTAAATCAGCATCATCTATTTTCGATTCAAGCCTTAAAAAGTAGTGATGATAAAACTAAGATGAACGATGTGATACAGCAAATGAACGACCGTGTACATTATCTCAACAAGATATTTGAACTGAACCGTTTTGCAATGAAGGCATTTACACTTCCAGAAGTAGAAGCGCATATTGAATTGATATTTGATAAATTAGATATACCTAAAGTACCTTTAGAGGTTAATACAAGCGAAAATCAACTCAATTATTATGATAATTTTAAAATGGTAACGAGCATATTTACAGATATAATCGAACTTGCGCATATCAATGGTTCTGAAATTCAAGCTGTTGCGATTAAAACTGAAAATTTAAGTGAAAAACATATACTTCACCTTGTTGTTGATTGTGTTTCAAATGAAAACTTAAGTGAAATGCTGGAAAATCATGGAAAGTTTGTTGGGGCGGTTTTGAGAATCATAGGGGGCAAGTTTTATGCCACTCAAATAGAAGAAATTCATAGAATTGAGGTGCTCTTACCTGTAAAGAAAAAAGTTTTTGATTCATTAATTTAAATGACAATAAAATAAAACGAGTGCATCAAATATTTCATTATAGAAATTTTTGATACACTCGTTTTTATAAAATTACTCGGACTCTTCGATGGCTGAAGGATTCTCCCATTCATCAAAGCCCTTCATCACTTGGTCGTATGTTTTTTGTGAAATATCTGGAAGTGTACCACCAAAGGCTTCTTTTGCACTTTCAAAAGCTTCTTTAAATGCGTCTTTTAGTAAACCGATTTTTGAAGTGTCACCACCTGAAATCGTTTTGGCAAAATCCAATATTCTTTCGGAAGTTTTGTTAACGCCCCAATACCCATCGTCAGAAATTGCATCTTCTGCTTTGGCACGGGTTTCAGCATCAATTTCTATAACAGGAGATTCGCCATTTCGAATTGCAGAAACGACTTCTTCGTAATTTTTACCTTGCTTTTCAATCAATCCACGAATCATTTCTTTAAACGATTCAGTATTCTTCTTGAAATCAAGTTTTATGGCATTCAGTTTTTGGCGATCAATTTTGTACGTTCCAAAATCTTCGGCATCACTTTTTCCGAGTTCCAGTGAATCGGTTAAAGCTGTAGTCGCTTCTGCATTTTTAAGTTCTTCTGGTAGTGTATTTGCAGCTTGTTCAGCTGCAGGGTTCGTTACAGAGTTTGAATAGGCAGAGGTGATTTTGTTAAGATTAACGGGATTGGTAATCATAAGTATTCCTCCTTGAATCAATTCATGTTACTATAAAGTTAGTTGCATCCTTGCGATATAAGTATCGTCATGTTGCGCTGTTGTCTTTAGATGTTTTTTTGAACCAGAAAGGAGTCGACATGTATCAAAAGATGTTGCTATCAGAAAAAGTAGCTGAAACTATTATGACTTCCATAAAAAATGACTTTTACAAAGTAGGCGATCAAATGCCCAATGAAATCCAGTTGGCAGAAGAACTTGGTGTATCTAGAGCGACTTTGAGAGAGGCTATTAAAATCTTAATTAGCCGTAAGGTACTTGAAGTAAAACGCGGGATAGGGACGTTTGTCTCAGAAAAAACGGAAGATGAACAACACGATTTTAGCTTAGAGTCTATAAATATATACACTCAAAAAATGGAAATTTTGCGAATAATGAAACACCTTGATGAAGAAGAACTACAGGCATTTCAGCACCTCTCATGGAATGATCAACAAACCATTAAGTCAAGATTTGAATCAATATTACACGTTGAAAAAAGTAAAATTGATATGGATTTGACAAATATATATATAACGGGTTTACTTGAAACTATTGAAATTATAGCACTCCGCAGGCACAGTTCTTTTAAACATCGATTGATCAAGCAAACACATGAAGCTGTGAAAATCTTTCTTGAGACTATTGTACCGAAAGAGGGAACCATAATTTGTCAATTGATTAAGAATATCGTCGAAGCCTTAGGACAAGATGAAGTTGTGTTGATTTTTGATGAATTTATGATGCAATTGGGCTTTTATTTACAGGAGGAATAGATGGATTTATTTGATATAATGGCAAAAAAACAAAAGGAGTCAAGTGCACCACTTGCTGAACGAATGAAGCCCGAGACGCTCGATGATTTTGTTGGACAAGCTAACATCATGGGGGAAGGAAAATTACTCCCCAAACTGATTAAAGCAGATCGTTTAACATCAATTATTTTGTATGGACCACCAGGCAGTGGTAAGACTTCACTTGCTAAAGTGATTGCCAAACAAACCAAAGCAACTTTTATCAGTATGAATGCTGTAACTTCAGGTGTCAAAGATATACGTGAAGCTGTTGATCGTGCAAAAGATGAACTTGCAATGTATCAACGAAGAAGTGTTTTGTTTATTGATGAGATCCACCGATTTAACAAAAGTCAACAAGATGCTTTATTACCATTTGTAGAAGATGGAACTTTTATACTTATTGGTGCAACAACTGAGAACCCCTATTTTGAAGTTAACGGTGCTTTGATCTCAAGATCGTCAGTTTTTAGACTCATCAAATTAGGTGTAGAGGATATTGTTATGATACTCCATAATGCATTAAATGATGAAACACGTGGTTTAGGGATGTATCCAATCGAGGTTGATGAGGGTGTACTTGAATATATTGCAGATGTTTCTAGTGGTGATGCTAGGCGTGCATTAAATATTTTAGAGTTATCTGTGCTTCCAAAACTAGATCTATCCAGTAAAATTGACATCAGTATAAATGATGTTGAAGATTGTATTCAGATGAAAGCTGTAGATTATGACAAAAACGGGGATAATCACTATGACATTGTATCTGCTTTTATTAAAAGTATGAGAGGGTCTGATCCTGATGCTGCACTATTTTATCTCGGAAAGATGATCGCTGGCGGAGAAGATCCTAGATTCATTTCCAGAAGAATTGTGATTTGTGCAGCAGAAGATGTTGGAAATGCTGATCCAATGGCGCTGGTAGTTGCAAATAACGCTGCTCAGGCTGTGGATTTTATCGGGATGCCTGAAGGACGTATCATTATGGCACAAGCGGTGACTTATGTGGCCAGTGCGCCGAAATCAAATGCAGCATATACGGGGATTAATGAGGTGCTTGACGATATTAGTAACATTCATACTGGTACAATTCCATATTATCTCAAAGATGGCACATCGCTATCGCTTGAGAGAAAATACCGTCAATCAGATAACATGAAAAGTTATGAGTATCCTCATGCCTATGAAACACACTATGTTAAGCAACAATACCTTCCTGATGAAATTAAGGATAAACGCTATTATCGACCAACTGATTTAGGCTATGAAACCAAAATTAATGAATATTTAAAAAAGACCAAATATGCACCAGAGTAATGGTTTTGGTATGTGAAAAAAATAAGATGCCTAATAGGCATCTTTTTATTTACACATTATCGATTTCAGTTTGCACCTCAGCAACAGCTTCATCAAGTGTGGCGTCATCGCACTGATCACAAGCCAAATGAGATTTTATAAGGTAAAGTGAATGTTTAATCTCGCCTAATCTTGCTTTGTAAAAAGCTCTTTCTTCAAGACGTTTTTTTCCATCTTTAGAGAACTTTTTTTTCAAAGTATAACCAATAATGCAACCATTGATAAAACCGATACATAGTCCCAAAGCAATGCCTGTGAAAAGTACAGTCTTAATCATTTTTTTCTCTTTGATTTTCCTTTGTGCTTCAAGCGCTTTTTTCTTTTTAGACATAAGTATTACCTCCAACACGTCTATTATACCCTTAGAATATTTCATCAATCAATCAGATAGATTAAATTCATATGTCAAAATAACGATTAATAGATGATTTTAAGTTGTTTTTGTTGTATCCTTATTATAGAAACTCAAGGTTTTGGAGTGTTTTGTTATGTAGAGATTACAATAACTACATAAGGTTTAAAAATAGCATAGTAGGGTATAATCATACAAATTGTATTATGTTTATATAAGGTGGTAAATATGGATGGTAAGTTAAAGAAACAACAATTAAAAGCCTCAGAAATTTCTTTGTTTTGTTATCAATTTTCAGTGGTATTTAAAGCAGGTATACCTTACTTAGAAGGGTTACAATTACTAGCGAGTGATGTATTTGATGGTAGGATGAAGCAAATTGTAAAAGAAATTGGCGATGATGTTGAAGAAGGCAAATTGCTATATGAAGCTATTTCTGCACGAGGTGTATTTCCTGAATATATGACTTCAATGTTAAAAATCGCTGAAAATACGGGGCGTTTAGGCGATGTATTTGAGCAATTAGCTTCTTATTATGAAAAAAATGACATCTTAAAGCAAAAAATCAAAAATGCATTAACATATCCCTTTGTCTTGATAGGATTAATGACAGCAGTGATTTTATTGCTAATCTTAAAAGTTTTACCGATTTTCCATGAAATTCTATTGTCGGTTGGTGGAAGCATTCCATCAGCAACACAATTTGTACTAAGTTTCAGTGAGTTATTGCAAAGTAGTATGTTGATTATAATCGCCCTACTTGTGCTTATCATTGGCTATTTCTTATTGATTTTTAAAACAAACTATTTCCCAAGACACAGAGATTCAATGTTACTTTCATTACCAATTGTAAAAACGCTTTATAAAAAATCTGTTGTAGTAAAATTTGCAGGTGCGCTGGCAATTCTTACTAGAAGTGGTATGCCAATTCAGTCGAGCCTGGACCTCATAATTCCGCTTATGGATAATAAATTGATTGAAGAAAAATTAAACCAAGTAGTTGTTAAAATTGAAGAAGGAATTACAATGGAAAAAGCGCTAAGGGAAACTGGACTTTTCCCAGAGTTGTTCCTCAAAATGGTGGCACTTGGAAATAAAACAGGCGAACTTGATAATATGCTAGATAAGATCTCTGAAGTTTATGATCGTGAGTTAAGTCGATCACTTCATAGGATGACAGTTTCTATTGAACCAACTTTAGTAATTGTGTTGTCTTTGATAGTAGGTGCAATTTTGTTATTGGTGATGTTACCACTTATTAACATCATGTCATCTATTGGGTAAGGAGAAAAATATGAATTGGCTATCTAAGAGAATTTATCTAATTTTAATCCTAATATTGATTATTTTCGTAGCTCAATCCGGGACTGGAATAGTTGGGTTTTCCAAAACCGCAGAGTTTGAGCGTGTGAAAACAGTTGAAGAAGCTATTCAAAAAGCAGCAGTTCAGTGTTATGCGCTGGAGGGTAGCTATCCGACGTTTTCATACTTAGTGACACATTATGGATTGGTAATTAATGAAGATGCATACTATTACCATTATGAACTGATCGCTTCAAATATAATGCCTGTTATTGCAGTCTATAAGAAATGGTAGGAAACTATGGATAAATTTGTTCGTAAACAAGAAGGGTATAGCCTAATAGAAATGTCTATTGTAATGATGCTTTTACTTTTATTTGGACTTGGAATCTTTATGTTGGCAGCTGCATCGACATCTTCTTATGAAGCACTTGTTGAAGAAAAAGATAACAATGAAAACTTAAGGATTGCAAGTTCATATATCGTCACTAAATTAAGACAAAATGACAGATTTGAAAGTGTTGAAATTGCTGACAAAGGTATGGGTGGTAAAGATGCACTTGTAATCAAAGAAGTACTAGCTGGCGATCTGTACGAAACTTGGATTTATGAATCCAAGGGTTCTTTACGAGAAGCTACTGTTCTAAATGGTATCAAACCATCTGATGATGTGAGTTTTGAAATTGCTGATATCGATAAAATGAGCCTTTCTTTCAGTGAAAAATCAATATATATATCGGTGGAAAAAAATGGAGAATCACTTTCTGATTTAATCGTCACACTAAAATCAGAAGTACTGATATACGAGGAGTGACAATATGTTAAAAGCTAAGCGAAACAAAGGTGTGTCTTTGGTTGAACTGATACTATCAATTGCTGTATTGTCTATTTTGAGTGTTTACGTCATTCAAATGTTTATTACATCAAATGATCTCAATTCAAAAGCGAAAGTGTTAGACCAAAGTGTTTTAGTAAGTGAAAGTATTTTTGAGGTAGTTGAGTCTGATCGTACACTTGGAAATTTGCGAAATATGCAGTTGTTTAAACACGCATTGTTTGATGTAAGTGAGGAAGTTGTTCAGTCGATTGTATATCTTGATGACGCCTTTATCACTATAGATTCACAAGATGATGCTTTTTATATTCTCGACTTTAAAGCGTTTAAAACACAAGCTCTTGAATATGAAGTTGTTAATTATCGGATTGAAATCCACCAAAATGACCCGTTAGAATTGGAGCCAATCTATGAAATTGAAATGCAAAAGTATTATTAGGAACATAAATCTAAAAAGTGAAAAAGGCAGTTCTTCTGTTCTTGTAATTATGATTATGCTATTGCTCATTACTTTTGGCGTTTTAGCTATGATGTCTTCTTACTCTAATTTAAAAATAGCAAGAAAACACGCTGATTGGACAAAGGACTATTATCGATTAGAAAGTAATGCCGATAAAACATATATGGAGTTTGAAAATTTATATAAAGCAGTAGTGGAGGAAATGGATCATTACCTCAGCAATGATTTGGAAATTGGTATTGAATCATCTTCGCTTCCAGAGTTGGTTAAAAATGCTTTGTTAACTGATATTGATGCGAATGAGAATGAGCTATGTGAACAAAAATTATTTCTCTATTTGTTATATGATAAGTTTTATAATTCTCCTATATATCTTTTAGATACGAGCATCAGTTTTAACTACGACATTGTGAACCAAGATATATTAAATGATGAGGAACCGGAAATAAGTTATATTACAGTTGATGAAGAAACAGGACGACAGTTATTGACATCTATAAAAATTAACGCCCTAAACTATAAAAACTATCCTGAGATTAAAGAGTGGCGAGAGCTACCTAGAGAATTTCAATACGATGACAGTATATATTTCAATGATCCGGAGGAAAATTTACAATGAAGAGTCTTGAAGAATTATTAGAACTAGCGATTGAAAAAGATGCATCTGATATATTCATAACAGTAGGCGTTCCACCGACTTTGAAAGTACATGGACAATTTGAAAAGGTTGGAGAAAACAAGTTGATGCCTGACGATACAGAAATCTTGGTAAAACAACTTTTTAGAAAACACGAACACTATCAAGAATTTTTAGAAAAAGGAGAAAAAGATTTTTCATATTCTTTAAGTAGTGTTGGTAGATTTAGAGTTGACGCTTATACGCAAAGAGGCTCCCACGCTGCTGCGATAAGAGTGCTTAAATTTGATAAACTTGATATAGATAAACTTCGAATTCCCGAAGCTATATTATCTGTTAGAAAAAAAGCAAAAGGTTTAGTTCTAATTACTGGGCCAACTGGAAGTGGAAAATCCACAACACTTTCATGCCTTATCGATTTAATTAACAAAGAGCGCGCTTGTCATATTTTAACACTTGAAGACCCAATTGAGTACATTCACAGACATGATAAAAGTATCGTTGATCAAAGAGAGATAGGGATTGATACTAGAAGTTATGCAGATGGTTTACGTTCCGCACTTAGACAAGCGCCTGATGTGATCTTAATTGGTGAAATGAGAGATTATGAAACAATCTCAATTGCACTAACTGCAGCAGAGACGGGACATTTAGTCTTTTCAACACTGCACACAGTGGGCGCTGCAAAGACAATTGATAGAATCATAGATGTCTTTCCACCCAACCAGCAACAACAAATTAGAATTCAACTTTCAACTGTACTGCAAGGTGTTATATCTCAGCAATTAATTCCGTCTGAGAAGTTGGGAAGAGTTCCAGCCTTTGAGATTATGAGTATGAACCATGCCATAAGAAATATGATTAGAGATGGAAAAATTCCACAAATTGAAGCTGCAATACACTCAGGTAAAAGTGTTGGAATGATTAGTATGGATGCAAGCCTAGCGGATTTGTACAATGAAGGGTTGATTAAAAAGGAAGACGCTTTGCTACACTGTATAAACTATGATACAATTAAGAGATACCTTGGTGAAACAGATTAGTAGTCAGACTAAAATGTATTGACTTAGAAAGGAGATCAACAATATGAACAAAAAAATGAGATTAATATTTTGTATGTTGGTTGTATTTGCCACGTTGTCTGCTTCAAGCAGCTTCGGTGTTACTAAAGAAGTCAAGGAGACAATTGACGTGACAAACCTTTCTAAAGGTGTGATTGACGTTACTTATAAAGCGGCAGATGCTTTAAAATATAAAGTTTTGATATCGAAAGGGGAAAGTAAAATTGCATATCCCTTTGCTTCAGATGGTTCAACTACATCTTATCCCTTACAACTTGGAAATGGTACTTATAAAGTTGGACTATTAAAAAATGTAAGCGGTACTAAATACGTATATGTCGCTCAAAAAACGATAGAACTAGAATTAAAAGATCCTAATATTGTTTTTTTGAATTCTATTCAAAATGTTAAATGGGATGAAGAGCTAAAAGCAATTGAATTTGGAAAAGACTTGCTTGAAAAAAGTACCACGGATAATAAGCGACTACAAGTTTTATATGGCTATTTAGTTAAAAATATGAAATACGACTATGATAAAATCCCGACTTTAACGTCTGATTATATTCCAAGTGTTGAAAAAACTTATGAAGATCTTAAAGGGATTTGTTATGACTACTCCGCTTTATTTGCTTCAATTGAAAGAAGTCATGGTATTCCAACTAAGTTGGTAAAAGGATATTCTAAGTATGTAAATGGTTATCATGCATGGAATGAGATCTTAATTGATGGCAAATGGGTAATCGTAGACAATACCGTTGATAGCACATGGAAAGGCAGCAGTTCTAGTGTAACAATGATCAAGAACGCTAAGTATTATACAAAAGTCAACGAATACTAGTGGAGGCCAATATGGTTTATGTCTTTTTTGCAGAAGGATTTGAAGAGATTGAAGCACTCACTGTGATAGATGTTTTAAGACGTGCTGATATAAGAACACATATGATTGGATTAAATGGTCTATCGGTAACAGGAGCGCATGGTATAGAAGTTAAAATGGATGGAAGAATCAGTGAGATTCACACACTATCTGATGTGTCGATGCTCGTGTTGCCTGGTGGAATGCCTGGTGCAATGCATTTGGCTGAAAGTGATGTTTTGAGAAACTTGTTGCTACAGGCTTATGATTCTGATATTCACTTAGCGGCAATTTGTGCTGCACCAACAGTACTTTCTAAACATGGTTTACTTAAAGGTAGAAATGTAACCTGTTATCCTGGCTTTGAAACACAACTTAGGGATTTTAAACATGTTGATGAATCTGTTGTTCATGATGGTGAATTGATAACGGGGAAAGGCGCTGGTGTGGCAATGGATTTTGCACTTAAATTAGTAGAAATCTTAAAAGGACACAAGTTGAGCGAACAACTTTCACAGTCCTTAATCCATACAAATAAATAAGAAAAAATAAAAGTGTCAAAATGATTGGGTTAGTAATAACCACATCACTTTGACACTTTTTTATTTATAAGTTGATTTTATTGATTGTCCATATTCCGCCAGTATATTGAAGATGCGCCACGTACTTTTGTTCCTTTTGCGATAAAATCTTCAGGTTTTGTGCTAGTACCAACAGTGATTACAAGTTCATAATAATCGTAGAGCTCCCCAAGTGTTTCTTTAGTGGGGGCTTTTAAGTCGGAATAGGCTGCAGCGGCAGCACCTGAAAGTGATTTGAGATAGGCTTCGGTCAACTCAACTGCGCGCTCTTGAGATGTGCCTGGTTTGATGATGATAGCAATTCCTAAAGTATTGTCTTGTGGAATCACAGAAGCATCACTCACATCTATATTTTTTTTAAGCTCACTGGTAGCTATATCGATCATAGCTTCTGTAACTGGATAGGTGAGTTCCGATGATTCTGTAGTAACCTTATAAACACCTTCACCGCCATTGAGCGATTCTTTTCCATCCAAATCCACATTAAGGTCGTCAAATGGAGTAGTAAACTTTAATATCATAAAAATCAGAGCTAAAATAACTACCAATAAAATAAGGTGCGTTTTGGTTAGCTTAAATTTTTTCCGCTGAGGCTTAATGTCAGCAGGTGATAACTCCATGATTTTTCGATCGAGCCGTTCTTTAATGGTTTCAAATTTATCTAATGTACCAGAAATTTCGTCTGCTTTTATAAGTTCAATTGCTTTGGAACATATAACTTCTGCTTCAACATAGCGTTGTCTTTTTTCAAGAAGTCTAATAGCACTTTCATATGTTTTTGAGATCTTAGGTGTGTAATTATCGAAAATATCTAAGTAGATTCCTAGCGCGATTTCTTCATTAATCATTTCCATTTTTTGCGCTTTTTGAGTTAACGTAAAAAGTTCATTCATTCTTTCCGACATCTTTCACCTCTTAAAATAGTTATACTAGTATTATCGGCTTAATCTGTCATAATGTTAACAATTTCTTTATAACTATTCAACGGTTTAAAGTTGACGCATTTAATCGGATATATTATAATGTAAATGATTTCTTAGTAAACAACTAGGGATTAAAGGAGCGTATTATTTTGAAATTATCTACCAGGGGGCGATATGGCCTCAAAGCGATGTTTGATTTAGCCCTATATTATGGCGAAGGGCCAATTTCACTTACGAGTATAGCAGAGAGACAAGCGATTTCAGTAAATTATCTTGAACAGTTAATTTCTCCGCTTAGGAAAGCACTATTGGTTGAAAGTGTTAGAGGTGCTCAGGGTGGCTATATGCTTGCTAAAGCGCCATCAGACATCACGGTAGGTGTGATATTAACGACACTTGAAGGTCCACTAGCGCCTACTGATTGTGTCGTAATGGATAGTAGCGATGAGGAGTTATGTGATCATTCAAACTATTGTGTTACAAAAGTGATCTATGAGAAAATTTATGAAAGCATCACCAGCGTTGTAAATTCTATTTCGCTTCAACATATGATTGATGATTATAAGGAAAATCAAGAAAGCACAATTATCAACAGCATATGTGAATGCAAATAACGTTTTGGAGGGGTTAAAGTGAGAAAAATTTATCTGGACTATTCGGCGACAACACCAGTTAAAAAAGAAGTAGTTGAAGAAATGCTACCCTATTTTACAGAAAATTTTGGGAATGCATCGAGTATACATGGTTTTGGACAAGACGCAAAAAGAGCACTTGAAAAAGCACGTGCTCAGATTGCAGCTACAATAGCTGCACCAGCTGATACAGTTTATTTTACTGCAGGTGGCTCAGAATCTGATAATTGGGCGATTAAAGGTGTTATGCGCGCTAACAAAGCAAAAGGCAACCATATGATCACATGTAAGATTGAACATCACGCAGTGCTTCATACATGCCAAGCGCTAGAAAAAGAAGGGGTTGAAGTGACCTACTTAGATGTCGATAGCGATGGTATGATTAGCTTAGAAGCTCTTAAAGCAGCAATTAGACCTACAACGGTTTTAATATCGATTATGTTTATTAACAATGAAATTGGAACAATGCAGCCAATTCAAGATATTGCACAAATTGCCCATGAAAGTGGCGTTCTTTTTCATACTGATGCAGTTCAAGCATATGGTAATGTAAAAATTGATGTTTCTGCTATGGGGATAGATTTAATGAGTGTTTCAAGCCATAAAATCTATGGTCCTAAAGGTGTAGGTGCTTTATATATAAAAAAAGGTATTAAAATCCAGAATTTAATAGAAGGTGGCGCACAAGAAAAAAAACGAAGAGCTGGAACTGAAAATGTTGCGGGTATTATGGGCTTTGCTAAAGCTGCACAGATAGCACATGACTCTTTAGAGGCGCACGTAGAAAAACTTGTTACACTTCGTGAAAGATTATTAAAAGGCATACTTGAAAGTGTTGATTATGTTAAACATAATGGACACCCTACACTGAGACATCCTGGTAATGTCAATGTTTGCTTTGAATTTATCGAAGGTGAAGCTTTACTTCTCAGTTTAAATGCAAAAGGAATCGGTGGTTCAAGCGGTTCTGCATGTACTTCTGGGTCCTTAGATCCATCACATGTTCTCTTAGCTATTGGTTTACCACATGAGATAGCACATGGGTCATTAAGACTTACAATTGGTGATTTTACCACAGAAGAAGATGTAGATTATACAATTGAAGCACTTAAAGAAGTTGTTCAAAAATTGAGAATGATGTCACCATTATACGATAGAATTCAGGGAGGTAAATAGTATGTATACTGAAACGGTTATGGATCATTTTATGAATCCAAGAAATGTAGGCGAAATTGAAAATGCAGATGGTGTTGGCGAAGTTGGCAATGTAAAATGTGGCGACATCATGCGTATCTATATAAAAGTGAATGACGAGAAAATCGAAGACATTAAGTTTAAAACATTTGGATGTGGATCTGCAATAGCAGCGTCTTCAATAGCAACTGAACTTATCATGGGCCTATCTATAGAAGATGCTCTAAAAGTAACAAACAAGCAAGTTGTAGATGCGCTTGGTGGTTTGCCAGCAGTAAAAATTCACTGTTCGGTACTGGCAGAGCAAGCTTTAAAAGCGGCAATTTATGACTATGCACAGAAAACTGGAAAGACTTATGCCGGTCTTGAAGGTTTTGATCCAACGGATGATCATGATGACCATCACGATATTGTAGAAATTGAATTTTAACATGTATGTTTTGGAACAAAAAAACTTTGTTCTTTAAATATAAATGTGTTAAAATGTGATAAGAATTAACGCTAACTTTTGGTTAGCTTGAATATCAGCTAAGACGAAGAGGAGTAGACCTACGATAGAGAGTACATGTCTGGTGGAAATGTACACGGGTTGAAGCAGCTTCTGAGCTCATCGCTTGAAATAAAGTAGAGTGATGCGTTTTGCAAACGTTATGTTGCATTTTGACCTTCAAAGCGATTGGATGATTCCAATAAGTAGGGTGGTACCGCGATTACGTCGTCCCTACACGATCTTTGAAGGTTTTTTTGTATATTGAAATATGGGAGGAATTACGATGAAAAAAATGGGGTTAAATGAAATTAGAAAAGCATTTTTAGACTTTTATGAATCTAAAGGACACTTTGTGACATCTAGCTATCCGCTTGTCCCAATGAACGATAAAAGCTTACTACTGGTGAACGCTGGTATGCAACCACTGAAAAATTACTTTACAGGAATTGAAACACCTCCAAATTCAACCATGGCAACTTGTCAAAAATGTATACGAACTGGTGATATCGAAAACGTTGGTGTAACTGCAAGACATGCTACTTTTTTTGAAATGCTAGGAAATTTTTCTTTTGGTGATTATTTTAAAGAAGGTTCTATTAAGTTGGGATGGGAGTTTATTACAGAAGTATTAGAGATGCCTGTTGACAAATTGTGGCCATCAGTTTACCTTGAGGATGATGAAGCTTTTGCTATTTGGAGAGATGTCATTGGTATACCTGAAGAGAAAATCACGAGACTTGGAAAAGCAGATAACTTTTGGGAAATTGGTACTGGCCCGTGTGGCCCATGTTCTGAGATCTATTTTGACCGTGGAGAAGCATACGGTTGTGGTGATCCCAATTGTCGTCCTGGATGTGAGTGTGAACGTTATCTCGAATTTTGGAACCACGTTTTTACACAATTTAGTAAAGATGATCAAGGAAACTACAGTGAACTTGAAAAGAAAAATATCGACACAGGTATGGGCCTTGAGAGAATTGCATGCATCATGCAAGATGTAGATACAATTTTTGAAGTTGATACGATTCAGCGTATTAGAGATGCGGTAATTGAATTTTCAGGTGTAGAATATGGAATAAATAAAGAACAAGATATATCAGTTAGAATTGTAACAGATCATGTTAAAGCTGTAACTTTTATGGTTGGTGATGGTATCATGCCAAATAACGAAGGTAGAGGATATGTTTTAAGAAGACTCTTAAGACGCGCTGCTAGACATGCGAAAAAGATTGGCATGGAAGGGAACGTGCTTACAAAGTTGGTAGATACTGTAATTGAAGTCTATGGAGAGAGTTATCAAAACCTCGTTGATAGAAAGGACTATATCAAACGCATTATCTCTATTGAAGAAGAGCGTTTTCAAACGACTATCGATCAGGGTTTAGGAATTTTATCAGAGTATATTGATACACTGGTACAAGAAGGGCAAAAAGAGTTAGATGGAGAACGCGCTTTTAAGCTTTATGACACATATGGTTTCCCACTAGAACTCACAATGGAGATCTTGGCTGAAAAGCATTTAACCGTTAATGAAATCGAGTTTAAACAGCAGATGACAGAGCAAAAAGAACGTGCTAGAACTGCAAGAGGCAATGGAGACGAGCTTGGTTGGGCGAGTGATGCAGTCTCTCAGTTGCCTAAAGAAATTATCTCAAAATTTGTTGGGTACAATAGGCTAGAAAAAGCTTGTACACTTGTTGCAGTTGTTGGTGAAGAAATTGTAAACGAAGCATTTGAAGGTATGGAAGTTACTTTAGTGCTTGATGAAACACCATTTTATCCTGAGGGTGGCGGTCAAGTTGGCGATGTGGGTGTGATTTTTACAGATCGATTTATGGCTGAAGTAATTGAGACTAAAAAAAGTGTCGGCCGTATTATCAGTCATAATGTAAGAGTTATTAAAGGATCGGTAAAAGTTGGTGAGACAGTAACTGCAAGTGTAGATCTTTCAAAGAGAATGGCAACTGCAAGAAATCACTCTGCGACACATTTGTTACACAAAGCACTTAGAACTGTGTTAGGTACACACGTTGAACAAGCTGGTTCAATGGTTAATCCTGAAAGACTTAGATTTGATTTTTCGCATTTTGAAGCTACTTCTTTTGAAGATTTGATGGCTATTGAAAAAATGGTAAATCAACAGATATTTGCTTCTCTTCAAATTGAAACAGAAGAAATGTCAATTGCGAGTGCAAAAGAAAAAGGAGCAATGGCGCTCTTTGGAGAAAAATATGGCGAGAAAGTTCGCGTTGTTACTATGGGTGATTATAGTATCGAACTTTGTGGGGGAACTCACCTTGCAAATACAGCAGAAGTGGGGCTCTTTAAAATCATAAGTGAAACAGGTGTTGCAGCAGGTGTAAGGAGAATTGAAGCAATTACGGGTGAAAATGTTTACAATTTGCTTACAGATCTTGACAATAAATTAAATCATATTTCTGATATCCTTAAGTCAAACGTACAAGATGTGGCACATAAAGCTGAGCAACTCTTAGTTGAAATGAAGCATATCCAAAAAGAAAACGAGCAATTGAAAAGCAAAATTGCTAAAAATTCTATGGGTGATATCATCAACCAAATGAAAGAGGTGAATGGTTACAAAGTAGTTACGGCTAAATTTGAAGGCGTAGATATGAATATACTTCGTAACTTAGGCGATGTAATTAAAGATAAGTTTGAAAATAGTGTGATCGTCCTCGCAAATGTAAACAGTGATAAAGTTGAATTTTTATCTATGGCTTCGGATTCTGCGATTAAAAAAGGTGCTCATGCGGGTAATATAATAAGAGAAGTTGCTAAAATCGCAGGCGGTGGTGGCGGCGGAAAACCGAATATGGCACAAGCTGGTGGAAAGAATCCAGAAAAAGTTGATGAAGCACTTCAAAAAGTTTATGCTTTATTGTCTTAAAAAGGGTATAATGACATCATAAAGGTTTAATTTGATGAAAAGGGGGATTCCGATGAAGAATACGATGAAATTTAGTGTTGAGGATTATTTAGAAAACGGCGATCATAAAGATATACTACTTTATGTATACAATGCACTTGAAGAAAAAGGATATAATCCTGTTAATCAATTGATTGGTTATCTTATCTCTGGAGACCCAACTTATATAACAACTCACAATGAAGCAAGAACCATGATCAAGAAAATCGAAAGAGATGATATTCTTGAAGTTCTCATCAATGATTATATAGAGAGTAATAAAAAATGATTTATAATAGGTTAGGCAAAACAAATATAAATGTTTCAAAAATTTGTTTTGGAAGTTTAACAATGGGGCCGCTTCAACGTAATTTGAGCACTATTGAAGGGGCCTCTTTAATTGAGTATGCATTTCATAAGGGTGTTAATTTTATCGATACAGCTGAGCTTTATGAAACGTATGGGCATATCAAAGAAGCATTAAAGCGCATACCTCGAGAAGAGATTGTGATTGCAAGTAAATGCTATGCATACTCTAAGGAAACTGCAAAGCAGAGTTTTGAAAAGGCACTTAGTGAAATGAACACAGATTATGTAGATGTATTTATGCTACATGAACAAATGAATGAACTCACGATTCGTGGTCATTATGAAGCTATTGAGTATTTTCTAAAACAAAAAGAAATTGGAAAAATTAAGGCTTTTGGTATCTCGACACACTATGTTGCCGGGGTTTTAGGAGCGATTAAATATCCAGAGATTGAGATTGTTCACCCTATATTAAACTACAACGGTTTAGGCATCCAAGATGGTACTAGAAGCGATATGGAAGAAGCCCTTAAAGCTTATCACAAACGGGGTGGAGGCGTTTTTGCCATGAAACCTTTTGGTGGTGGTAATTTGCTAGGCAATATAAATCAGTGTTTCGAGTACTTGGAAGCGCAAAAATATGTAGATTCCATAGCGTTTGGGATGCAATCATTTGCTGAAATAGATTATAATGTAGCCATGATCAATGGGGAACAGATTTTGGATTCTGTTAAGTCTGGAATTAGTATCTCAGAGAAAAAATTACAAATTGCAGATTGGTGTATTGGATGTGGTGCATGTGTCAACAAGTGTGATCATAAGGCCCTTACACTTGAAAATGGGGCTGTATCAATAGATCGCGCAAGATGTGTTTTGTGCGGGTATTGTTCAACTGTATGCCCTGAGTTTTGTATAAAAGTTTATTAAATATTGTATATTTCAAACAAATGGAGTATACTGGAGGATATGATTAAATGAGAATAATGGGACTAGATGTAGGTGATCGCACAATTGGTGTAGCGATTAGTGACTCGCTGTTAATGACAGCACAGGGAAAAGAAACAATTTTTAGACAGTCCCTTAAGCAAGATATTGATCGATTGATTGAACTTATTAACGAGTATGAAGTTGTAAAAGTTGTATCTGGGATGCCGTACAATATGAATGGCAGTATAGGTCCACAAGGAGAAAAGACAAAACAATTTATTGACAAATTCGAAAAAAAATTAATATATTCAGATAGAATTGATAGAAAAATAGAGATTGAATATTGGGATGAACGCTTGACAACGCTTAGTGCAACAAGGATGCTCATCGATGCCGATATGAGACGAGAAAAACGCAAAGAAGTCGTGGATAAATTAGCTGCAACTTTAATATTGCAAGGCTATTTAGATAAGAACAGAACGGTATAAATTATTAAATTAGATGAACAAGGAGAAAAATTATGAGTGACAATTTATTTGACGTGCTTGAGCCAGAACACGAAGAATCAGATGTAGTAGAACTATTGGATGAAAATGGTGTACCAACCCTTTTCAATATCATTGCCAATTTAGAATTAGACGGTCAAGAGTATGCGATCTTATCTAATGTAGAAGATGAAGATGATGTATTGATCTTTAAAGTAACAGAAGAAAATGATGAATTTGTATTTGAAACCATTGAAGATGAGGATGAATTAAATAGCGTTGTTGACGCCTATAATGAGTTGCTCGATGATATGGAAGACGAAGAATAAATCTTAAAGAAAGTGTTGAGGTAAGTGAATGAGTTCAATGTATGATGGATACAAGAAAAAGTTAAAGGAAGCGGGTTATAAACTAACACCACAGAGAATAGCGATATTAAGTGCCATTGAAGAGAACAAAGGCCTACATCTCAATACTGAGGAAATTTATGACATAGTTAAACAAAGTAATCCAGAAATGGGTTTGGCCACTGTCTACAGAACCTTACAGCTATTAGAAGAACTAGAAGTTGTGTCATCGTTAAATTTAGAAGACGGTTGCGTGCGTTATGAACTTTATAGTGACGACGGTCAACATAACCATCATCATCTTATTTGTTCAAATTGCGGTGCCGTAATCGAGGTCGAAGGTGACCTTTTAGAAGAGTTGGAAAATAAAATTGAGAAAGAATATGATTTTAAAATCTTAGATCATAAACTAAAATTTTATGGTATTTGTAGTGAATGTAAAAACCTTGTTTAGTACAGGGTTTCTTTTTCGTAGAAAGGTCAAAACTTTGTCATACTAGTCACATCCATCAGTCTGACCGGAATTAAGGCTGAACACAAATTATGAGGTGAATTATGACAAAAAAGAATGCAACAGAAGAAACAGTAGTTGTGCCAAATTCGGCACAGAGCCCGGTAACAAGTGAAGCGCCAAAAGTAGCGCCTACAAAGAAAACTAACAATGGACCGGCAAAAAAGAAAACGAATCCAAATCAGAATCAAAATCAAAATCAAAATCAAAATCAAAATCAAAATAAGCCACAAAATCCAAATCAAAATAAGCAACAAAATCAAAATCAAAATAAACCACAAAATCAAAACAAGAACAAGAATCAAGTGGAGCAAGTGGTTTTTACTGAAGAAAATAGTAAAAAACCCGCAGCAAGTGTCCTTAAGATCATTCCACTTGGTGGACTCAATGAAATTGGGAAGAATATGACTGTTTACCAGTATGAAGATGATATTTTTGTAGTTGATTGTGGTATGGCATTTCCAGAAGATGAACTATTAGGTATAGATGTTGTTATACCGGATATTTCATACCTTAAGAAAAATGCAAGTAAAGTAAAAGGGATTTTTATTACACACGGGCATGAAGATCATATAGGTGCGATTCCATACTTTTTAAGAGAAATCAACGTACCTATTTATGGTACAAAATTGACGCTTGGTCTTGTAGAAAACAAATTAAAAGAGCATAAATTGAATCCAAAGTTAATCACAATCGTTCCTGGGCAGGTCATCAAAGTAGGCGTATTTGAAGTTGAACCTATTCGTGTTTGCCATAGTATAGCTGATGCTGTTGCTTATGCAATTACAACCCCTTATGGAAAAGTAGTTCAAACAGGCGATTTTAAAATTGACTTTACACCAATTGATGGTCAAAAAACGGATTTACATCGTTTGGCAAGACTTGGAGATGAAGGGGTCTTGGCTCTATTGTCTGATAGTACCAATGTTGTCAGAGAAGGATACACTATGTCAGAAAGTTCTGTTGGGGATACCTTTGAAGAAATTTTTAGACATGCAACTTCAAGAATCATCGTAGCATCGTTTGCATCTAACGTTCACAGGGTGCAACAAATTATCAACGCTGCATATCAAAATAACCGTAAAGTTGCCTTTTCAGGTAGAAGTATGGTGAATGTTACTGGTGTTGCTCGTGAACTTGGTTATTTAAAATTACCATCACAAGATATGATTATTGATATCAAGGATTTAGGAAGATATCCAGAAAATGAACTTGTGGTAATTACAACTGGTTCACAAGGTGAGCCAATGAGTGCGCTTGCTAGGATGGCAAACTCTGAACACAGAAATATGGAAATCACACCAGGTGATCTCGTAATTTTATCTTCTTCACCGATACCTGGTAATGAAAAATCAGTATATAAGATCATCAATCAACTTACTAAAAAAGGCGCAAAGATGATTTACGAGTCACTTGCAGATGTACACGTATCAGGTCATGCTAAACAAGAAGAACTTAAGTTGATGCAAGCACTTGTTAAACCGAAGTATTTTGTGCCAGTACATGGCGAATACGTACATCTTGATAAGCACAAACAACTCGCAATCTCTATGGGAATGCATGATAAAAACATCTTTATCCTTAATAACGGTTCAGTTTTAGAATTTGGACCAGAGGGAGCGAAACTTGGTAAACCTGTTCAAGCAGGAAGAGTCTTTATCGATGGTTTAGGCGTAGGCGATGTTGGTAATATCGTTCTTAGAGATAGAAAACATCTTTCAGAAGATGGATTAATCATCATCGTAGTTGCAATTTCAAGTGCAACTGGTGAACATATTAGTGGTCCAGACTTGATATCTAGAGGATTTGTTTATGTAAGAGAATCTGAAGTGCTCATGGAAGGCGCAAGAAATGTCATCGAAGAAGAATTAAAAAAATGCTACGCTAAAAATATAAAAGATTGGGCGTCTCTTAAGTCGTCAGTTCGTGATGCACTTAGCCAGTATATTTATCAAAGTACAAAAAGATCTCCTATGATTTTACCTGTATTTATGGAAGTCTAGAAGACTCTTTTGTTGGGAGGGAATATGAAAAAACTTGCACTACTATTACTTTTGGTGTTGACGCTTTCGCATGTGTCTGGTTGCGCGGGCGTGCTAGAAAAATACAACTCTCCTGTTGATCCGGAGGATACGGCAACAGTAATGTATACCGTTCCCTCTGGTGCAACAACAACCAGTATCGGTAAAGCGCTAGCAGAAATAGAACTTATTCAAAATGCAAATGCTTTCAAGGCAAAGGCTAAGCAGATGGAAGTTGATGGTCAAATGAAAGCGGGAGATTACATGCTTTCAAAATCCATGAGCACAGAAGAGATTATCACCAAACTTGTAAATGGGGATATTTATGTTGAAATAGAGACTTTTACTATCCCTGAAGGTTATGAAGTTCGTCAAATAGTCGACAAGTTGGAAGCTGGTGGTTTTATTGACCGTGAAAAATTCTTAGATGTACTTCAAAATACAGAGTTTGATTATGCTTTTTTAGAAGGTGTAGATCGAAGTTATTTACTCGAGGGATATCTTTTCCCAGACACATACACTCTAAAAGCAGGAGCAACTGAGGTTCAAATTGTTGATCGTATGCTGGAACGTTTTGATGAGATTTTTACGGATGAATACTATGAGCGGGCTAAGGAATTGGACATGACAGTTGATCAAGTGATTACACTTGCATCTGTTATTGAAAGAGAAGCTAGAGTTGAAGAGGAATTTCCAATTGTGTCTAGTGTTTTCCATAACCGTATCGACATTGGTATGATGTTACAGTCTTGTGCAACCGTTCAGTTTATTCTTAAAGAACGTAAGGACGTTTTGTCATTTGATGATATAGCGATTGATAGTCCTTATAACACTTATATCAACGCTGGTTTAACCCCTTCACCAATTGCATCACCTGGTGAACTTGCAATTCATTCAGCACTTTATCCTGCTGATACGAACTACCTCTATTTTGTTACGAAAGAGACCAACGATGGTTCTCATTATTTTAATGAAACCTTAGAAGGGCATAATAGAGATGCAGCGAGGAGTCATTAATTATGATTGAAAGTAAAATTGTAGATCCTTACGTTGAATCTTATATCAAAGCATTATTACCAAAAGAAGAAGGTTTGTTAGGTACTCTTGAGCAATATGCTCAAGAGCATCTAGTGCCTATTGTACAGCCTGAAATTGCACAATATTTAAAAGTTTTTACTCAGTTAGTGAAACCGAAGTCGGTTTTAGAAATTGGTACTGCTATAGGCTATTCTGGAGCTTTGTTTGCAACGGTGATGCAAGAGGGAACTATTGATACCATAGAATTAAGTGAAGATATGTTTGCTAAAGCAGAGGAAACATTTGATTCATTAAAAAAAACTGTTCCAGGTGTCGCTGTAACGCAACATTTAGGGAGTGCTATTGAAGTAATTCCAACAATTGAAAAGAAATTTGACATGATTTTTATCGATGCAGCAAAAGGTCATTATAAAGCTTTCTTTGATTTGTGTTATCCACTTCTGAATGAAGGCGGTGTAATTGTTTCCGACAATGTGCTTTATAAAGGGATGATTGCAACGAATTTATACTTGGTACGAAGAAAAATAACAATTGTTAAACGAATGAGAAAATATTTGACATTTTTATCGACCCATCCAGAACTTGATACTACAGTTCTGCCTATGGGAGATGGACTTGCAATTAGTATAAAAAAAGGAGGACATGCATGAAGCGTGTGGAATTACTAGCACCAGCTGGTGATTTGGAGAAGCTCAAGTATGCGATTATTTATGGAGCTGATGCTGTTTATATAGGCGGTCAAGTTTTTGGACTGCGCGCTGCTGCAAAAAACTTTTCCTTTGAAGATATGAAAGAAGGGATTACTTTTGCTCATGAAAGAGGCAAAAAGGTATTTTTAGTATTAAATATCATCCCTCATAACGAAGATATTCATTATCTGGAAAAATATATTGAAGAAATCAAAGATTTAGGTTTAGACGCTGTGATTTTATCTGATCCTGGTACATTTATGTTTGTTAAACAGTATGCACCTGATTTAGAGGTGCATTTAAGCACACAAGCGAATAACACAAACTTCATGAGTGCAAATTTTTGGCACAACCAAGGGGTGAAAAGAGTTATCCTTGCAAGGGAGCTATCTTTTGATGAAATTTCTGAGATACGTGCTAAAACACCACCCGCTTTAGAACTTGAGTCTTTTATACATGGTGCAATGTGTATCTCATATTCCGGAAGATGCCTAATGAGTAATTACATGGCTGGAAGAGATGCTAACCGTGGTGCTTGTGCACAACCTTGCCGATGGGAATACAATTTAGTTGAAAAGACTAGACCAGGAGAATATTTCCCAGTAGAAGAAACTGAAGATGGTACTTTTTTCTTTAACTCAAAAGATCTTTGTATGATTGAGCAAATTCCTGATTTGATCCGTTCAGGTCTTGATAGTTTAAAAATTGAAGGCAGAATGAAGACTATTTATTATGTAGCATCTATTGTAAGAGCATATAGAAAAGCGATTGATGAATTTTACAAAGATCCAGAAGGTTATGTCTATGATCCGAAGTGGTATGAAGAGCTTCAAAAGGTGTCTCATCGAGAATTTACTAATGGGTTTTACAATCAAAAACCTACAAATGAAGATCAACTTTATACGACGAGCTCATATATCAGAACGTATGATTTTATCGGTGTCGTTCAAAGTTATGATATTAAAACGGGAATCGCAACTATAGAGCAGAGAAATCACTTTAGAAAAGGCGACAAAATCGAGATCATAGGACCTGATTATTACTATAGCGAACACGTGATTGAAGATATGTATGATGCAAATGACAATTTGATAGAGGTAGCACCACATGCCAAAATGACTGTTAAACTGCCGTTAGGACAACCCGTTAAGCCATTTTATATGTTAAGAATGGTTGCAAGAGATTAAGAAGTTTTCAGGCGCTCAGTGCGCTCAAGTTGAGGAGGAGTTTATGAGTAAGCCAGTCGTTATTGGGGTATCTGGTGGAACAGGTTCTGGAAAAAGTACTGTAGCCAAGGCCATATTTAAATCTTTGCCTGATGAGAACATACTCATCATTGAACAAGATGCTTATTATAAGGATCAAAGTGAGTTAACTTACGAAGAACGTGTTAAAACAAATTATGATCATCCATTGGCATTTGATACAGGCCTGTTAATAGAACATATTAAACAATTATGTGAACATCAATCAATTGAAAAACCAATCTACAATTTCTCAAAACATAATAGAGAGACTGAAACGATTTGTATTCAATCGAAAGACATCATTATAATCGAAGGTATTATGATTTTAGAAGATGAACGCCTCAGGAATTTAATGGATATAAAAATCTTCGTTGATACGGATGCAGATGTAAGAATTATTCGCAGAATTACACGTGATATCAACGAAAGAGGAAGAACACTTGATTCAGTTATCGAACAGTATTTAACAACAGTTAAGCCAGCTCATGAACAATTTATAGAGCCAACTAAAAAATATGCTGATATCATTATTCCAGAAGGCGGATATAACAAAGTAGCAATTGACATCATGACAACTAAAGTGATGTCTATTATCAGAGAAAAACAGTAGAAGAAGGAGTAATAATGAATAAAGCACACCCATCAGATATAGTAGAAATTAAATCAACTAAGCATATTGCACTTATTGCACATGATTCTAGGAAAAGAGATATTATTGAGTGGTGCGGAGAACACAAAGAGGAACTGAACAAACACTTTTTGTATGGTACCGGCACAACAGCTAAATTGCTTACAGAATCACTTTCGTTACCTATAAAAAGCCTAAAAAGTGGTCCACTTGGTGGCGATCAACAAATTGGTAGCCTTATCGTTGAAGGTGAAATAGATTTCATGATCTTTTTTTGGGACCCTATGAGTATGCACCCACATGATCCAGATGTTAAAGCATTACTGAGGATAGCAACGTTATATAATATTCCGATTGCGATGAATCGTTCAACTGCAGATTTCCTGTTGACAAGTTCGCACATGGACCAAAGTTATCCACGGAAGATTATTAACTTTGATGCATATCTCAAAAGAGATCTTTAAAACTGTGGATAAACTGTTTGTAACTCATAATTAAGCGAGGTGATACATTGAGCCATTTGGATTTGATAAAAACTGCAATTGAGCAAAATGCATCTGATATCCATGTTGCGCCAAACGCCAAACCAATGTTACGTATCAACGGTACACTACATTCAATTATTGACTCTGATGTGTTAACGCATGATTTGGTTTACGAGAGTGTTAAAGAATTATGTGATGAATCACAACTTAAGAGACTCGATGAAAAAGGTGAAGTTAATTTTAGCTTTTCTATTACAGATTTAGGTCGTTTTCGAGTAAATATTGTAAAACAAAGAGGAACTTACAGCATCTCTACAAGAATCTTAAAACTTACAATTCCTTCAAAGGAAACACTTGGTCTACCTGATGTTCTGTTTGAACTGACTAAACAAGGTAGAGGTCTTTTACTTGTAAGTGGTGCATCCGGTTCTGGTCGTTCTACAACTATGGCCGCAATCCTTCAAGAGCTAAATGAAAATCATAAATTGAATATTATTACAGTTGAATCTCCTATTGAATATTTGTTTAAGCACGGGGAGTCTTTAGTGCTTCAACGAGACGTGGGCACTGACTGTGGTTCTATATATGAAGGTGTGAGAAGTATTATGCGTCATGATCCTGATGTGGTTATGATTTCTGATATTTCTGAAGAACCTGTTATGGAGTTGGCACTCCAAATTGCAGAATCAGGCAAGCTGGTGATTGCAGGTCTTTCTTCCATCAACACTGTAACTTCTATTGAAACTATAATTGCATCTGCCAAGTCAGAGAGAAGTGAAAGTAGAAAATTAAAGCTTTCATCGAACTTGTTAGCGATTGTCGCCCAACAACTTGTACCCAGCAAACAAGATGATCATAGAGTTTTATGCTATGAAATCTTATTACCAAATGCGGCAATTCGCTCGCATATTATGACTGGGTCGTTTATGGAACTTAGAAATACACTTATCATAGGTAAAAAACAAGGCATGGTAAGTATGGATACCAATTTATATGATAGATTTATAGCTGGTGATATTAGCAAAGAAGCCTTATATAAATATTGCCAAGATATAGAGTTTGTTAAACGACTTGAAAAAAGTACAAGTAAAGTGGAGCTCTTATGAATAATATTATCCTTGTTGGCATGATGGGTTCAGGAAAATCTACAATTGGAAAAATTGTTGCTGATAAATTGAATATGAAATATATGGATTTGGATCAGATGATTGAACAAATGCAAGGTCTTACTATTTCAAGAATATTTGAAATGTATGGCGAGGAGAAATTTAGGACGTTAGAAACTGATCTGATTTACAAAATCAGCGACGTCAATGGTGCGGTAATATCCACCGGTGGAGGTATTGTTCTTAATCCTGTGAATACGATTCAAATGAAACAAACCGGTACAATTTTTTACTTAGAAGGCAGCTTAGAACAACTGAGGTCGAACCTTGAAGGTGAAACTGATCATCGACCTATGCTAAAAGCGAATTCACTAGATACTATTTTGAGGGTTAGAAGTGGGCTTTATACTTCAACTGCTCATCATATTATTTCGATCAATAATCAAACTAAAGAAGCGATTGCGGATCAGATAATAGCGGCCTTTCAGCAGGCTTGATAATTACAACGCAAATCCAATTTTTATGAATTGCACTCACTGCTGAGTTCTGATAAAATCTTAGTATGGAGAATTCTTGACAATCAATAAAGTTTAAAGCTATAATAGGTGTTGGTCTGAGTTTGAATTAATATTTGGAGGTTATATAATGATAGCTGCAAGTGATTTTAGAAAAGGTGTTACATTTGAAATAAACAATGAGCCATTTGTAATTGTAGATTTTCAACACGTTAAGCCTGGCAAAGGTGCTGCGTTTGTTAGAACAAAATACAAAAGCTTAATTAATGGTACAATAAGAGAACAAGCGTTTAATCCGTCTGAAAAATTTCCTAGAGCGCATATTGAAACTAAGGAAATGCAATATTTGTATAATGAAGGTGACTTATATTATTTCATGGACAATGAAACTTATGATCAAATCCCGTTATCAGAAGAGCAAGTTGAAGATGCGATCCTTTACATTAAAGAAAATGATTCAGCAACCCTTAAATTCTATAAAGGTAAATGCTTCCTAGTTGAACCACCTAACTTTGTAATTTTAACAGTAACAGAGTCAGAGCCAGGAGTAAAAGGAGATACAGCGACAAACTCAACTAAAAAAGCAGTAGTTGAAACAGGTGCTGAAATTCAGGTGCCAGGTTTCGTTAACGAAGGCGATAAAATCAAAATTGATACACGTACAGGCGAGTACTTATCAAGAGCTTAATTTGAGTTGAATAGTATTAGAATTAATTCTGATGCTGTTTAATATAAAAACCCACTAAAAGGAGGGATTCACATGAGCTATATGCATGAAAAAGTGGCTTATCTACAAGGATTAGCTGAGGGCATGGAAATTGGTAGCGACTCGAAAGAGGGCAAGTTGTTGCTTCAAATCATCGAAGTGTTAGAGGATTTTGCAGATGAAGTGGACAGCGTATACGATGAGCTCGACGATCTCAACGATGCTGTAGTAGAACTGGATGATTACCTTGAAACTATCGACGAAGACCTTGCTGATCTTGAAGACGATGTCTATGAACTTGATGACGACGACTTTGAAGATGATGAGGATGAGGATTTTGAAGAGGTTGAATGTCCTGATTGTGGGGAGTCTTTCTTTGTTGATGGCAGTTTAATTGACAAAGGGGAAGATGTGGAATGTCCTAACTGTGGCGTAATTATCGAATTCACAGATGACTGCGAGTGCTGTGGAGAAGAAGGTTGCGACTGCTGTGAAGAATAAACATCTAAACATTTAGACCATAATAGATGTTGTTGAGGTGACTCGCAACATCTCTTTTTTTAGTTCTCAATCCCTTGATAAGTGGTTTTATTTGTATTGAAAACGCATATTTGCTATAATATTAGTATAGCTTAACTAAGGAGGTGCGACATGGCAGAGAACATGACTATTGATGCTTATAAGCACGGGAAAGTGAATATTGTAGATGATGTAATTGGCGTAATCGGTTCAATTGCAGCAGCTGAAATAGAAGGTATAAAAGATTTAAGTGGTACTTTTTCAGAAGAAATGATGGAGATCGTTGGAAAGAAAAATTTCAATAAAGGTATCAGAGTAGAAATGGAAGATAATGTCGTTCAAATAGATTTAAGCGTCATCGTGGATTATGGTACGAAAATCCATGAAGTGGCACGTTTAGTTCAGGACAATGTTAAACTTGCAATAGAATCTATGACTGGATTTGAAGTAAGTGCAGTAAACGTTTTTGTGGAAAGTATCAATACTAAGTTTTAAGATAAATAAAGCGTTAGAGAATAGACTGGCTTTGATAAAGTTAGTCATTTTCATGTTAGGAGGGCGCATGAACCGCATTAGAAGCCGTGAAGTGGCTATGGAGCTCCTTTATCAAATGGAAATCCAAAAAGAATATAGTGTGGATAAACTTTTTTCGCATTATGAGGAAATTTTAGACGAAGCCTATATTCGAAGCATTCTCAATTTATGGATCGAACATCGTGAAGAAATTGAGAATAAGATTACTGAACATCTAAAAGGATGGAAGTTAGATCGATTAGCAAAAATCGATTTAGCAATCTTGAGACTAGGCATTACTGAGATGCTTTATGATCAATCAATTCCACAGAAAGTAAGTATTAATGAAGCTGTCAATTTAGCAAAAAAATATGTAGATGATAAATCAGGCAAGTTTATCAACGGTGTTTTGAGCCATTTTGCAGACAAGGAATAAGCTAATGATACTCGGTATAGACACAAGCTGTTACACAACATCTATGGTGACGCTTTCTATTGAGAGTGGATCACCTACTTATGAAAAGAATCAAAACCTGACTGTAAAGCCCGGAGAGCGCGGACTGCGCCAATCTGAGGGCTTTTTTCAGCATGTACACAAATTAGCAGAGACTTTTGATGACTTGGTGAAACATGTTTCTCCAGGTCAAATAAAGGCAATTGCTGTATCCAGCCGTCCCAGACCACAAGATCAATCATATATGCCTGTTTTTCAAGCGGGTCTGTTATTTGCTAATAATTTGGCAAATGCACTGGGTGTTCCTCTATATAGATACTCTCATCAAGAAGGACATTTGATGGCAGCAATATACAGCGCGAAAATCAGTAAGATTCCCAAACAATTCTATGGACTTCATATTTCAGGAGGTACTACTGAGTTATTATACGTCAGCGCAATAGAAGACGGTTTTAGCGTAGATTGTATTGGAGGGACTCTTGACTTAAATTTTGGACAATTAATTGACCGAATTGGTGTAAAACTCGGATTTTCTTTTCCTTGTGGAAAAGAAATGGACCTTATGGCACAAAGTGAAAACCATAAGGATTTTTTTAAAGTAAAGCTAAAAGACTCGGAGCATTTTAATATATCTGGGCTAGAAAATAAATACCTAACTCTTATCGAGACAAATTCAGCATCTTATTGCTGTAGACATATATTTAATACTATCGGTTGGCTTTTGAGCCAACTTATTGAGCCGCTTAATCATAAAGAAATAGTTGTTTTTTCAGGTGGTGTAGCATCAAATAGCATCGTAAGAGCTATTATTGAAAATAACTTTAAGAACAGAAAAGTATATTTTGCAATGCCAGAGTATGCGCGTGATAATGCACTTGGTATTGCTGAGCTTGGAAGATTGCAATATATAGGGGAGCGTAATGTATGATGAAGATGAAGGCGTTTTCGGTCACGGAAGTCACAAGATATCTCAAACGCTTACTAAGCACAGATCCCATCATCAATCATGTCATAATTGAAGGCGAAATTTCGAATTATATTAGACATTCAAGTGGACATGCATATTTCACATTAAAGGATGACACGAGTAAAATTGCTTGTGTCATGTTTTCACAGTATGTTGATCAAATTGGTTTTTCGCCTAAAAACGGTGATCGTGTACATGCTAAAGGTCAAGTGACCATTTATGAACGTGATGGGCGATATCAGCTCAATGCAGTTGGTATGGAAAATATTGGTCTTGGCGCTTTACATGTTAGATATGAAGCTTTAAAAGTAAAACTTGAAGCGCAAGGTTATTTTGATCCGGCACATAAAAAGCTGTTGCCATTTTTACCTAGGAAAATCGGTATTTTAACTTCTCCAACGGGTGCTGCAATACAAGATATACTATCGGTTGCAAAAAGGCGTTCCAATTTCTCAGAATTGTTAATCTATCCCATAAGGGTTCAAGGTGAGCAATCTAAATCTGAAATTTGTCAGGGGATACGTTATTTTAATATGAGAGATGATGTTGATTTGATTATCCTTGCACGTGGTGGTGGATCAATAGAAGAACTATGGTCTTTTAACGAGGAGATCGTTGCAGAAGCAATTTATACATCTCGCATCCCTATTATCACGGGTGTTGGTCACGAAACTGACTTTACCATTAGTGATTTTGTTTCAGATAAACGTGCAGCTACACCATCAGCTGCTGCTGAAATCGCGATTAAGTCTAAAACAGAATTAGCGCTTGAACTCAACAAATCGATTCAAAAAATGTCTTTATTTATAAGTAGAAGAATGGAACTTGAAAGAGCGAAAATTAATCGATTTGAGCCACATCAGTGGTTGAAGCGAGCGAATACAATGATTGAACTAAAGCAGCAAAAGTTAGAGCATCAGCAAAAAATATTTGAGCAGAAAATTTTGACACATTTAATGGGCGAAAAAGAAAAACTCAATGTTTTAGCAACTAAGATCGATTCCATGAGTCCCTTTGCAGTTATGAGGAGAGGTTATGGCGTCGTTACAAAAGAAGGAAAATTAGTAAGTTCCATCACTCAAGTGAAGCAAAAAGATTTGCTTGAGATCCGTATGATAGATGGTGCCATAACGGTGGAAGTAAAGAACAAGAAATTATTAAAGCATCAATCATAGGACTTAAATTCGTAGGAGGAGCGCATAATGGCTAGCAAATCGACTTATGAAAAAAAACTAGAAAGATTATCAGAACTTTCAACAATACTTGAACGTGGTGAAGCGCCACTGGAGGAACTACTGAAAGTATTTGAAGAAGGTATTAAACTATATAGAGAGTGTAACACTATCCTTGAGAGCACAGAAGCTAAAATACAGACTATTTTAACCAATGAGGAGGCAGAAAATGCAAATTGATGAAGAAATTTTGAGCTTTATCGATAAGATAGACGCTGCACTTCAAAGTAAAGTTGAATTATTTGTGGATTCAAGCACTTCTGATTTGGTCTCAAAAAAAGCTTTAGATTTGATAAAGGAAAGTATGAATTATAGCCTCTGTGCAGGTGGAAAAAGAATTAGACCACTCCTTTTATTGGAAATTGCAAAGAGTTATGGTGCTGATCTCAACCTTGCTGTTGAATTTGCTATAGCGATTGAGATGATACACACATATTCATTGATACATGATGACCTTCCTAGTATGGATGATGACGATTTAAGAAGGGGAAAACCTACTAACCATGTGGTATTTGGAGAAGATATTGCGATACTAGCAGGGGATAGTTTATTAAATTTATCAGCAGAAGTGATGTTAAATGCAGTTATAAAGCATCATGTTGAGCTGAGAAATCTTAAAGCAATGCGTGAAATATTGAAAGCTTCTGGACCAAGTGGTATGATATTAGGGCAAGTAGCTGATATAAAGTATCATGAAACCGAAGCCGATCGCGTTCAGTTAGACTTTATTAATCAAAATAAAACGGGAAAGTTACTAACGGCTTCAATTATAGCTGGAGCTTATCTAGGTAATGCTTCTGAAGATGAAATTACTAAATTAAGAACCATTGGCAAAGATATCGGTATGTTGTTTCAGCTCGTAGATGACGTACTTGATGTCGTTGGTGATGAGAAAAAGATAGGCAAACGCACGCAAATAGATGCCAAAAATAATAAATGTACTTATCCTAGTTTACTAGGATTAAATGAAACCAAGAAAATCATAGCGAGTTTGCAAGCAAAATTACTCGCTGATATAGAACTACTAGAAATCGATAAGACCTTTTTGAAGTCTCTAGTGACTTTTTTGGCGACAAGAGAATTCTAATGTGGAGGGGTTATGGGCGATTTTTTCAATGAATTTACCAATAATAGAATATTTTTAGCAGCTGCTGTTGCGTGGACAACCGCTCAAGTATTTAAAGTGATATTGACTTATCTTGTAGATAAAGAATTAAAGTTGGAGAGGATGCACGGTTCAGGTGGTATGCCTAGTGCTCATACCGCAACAATTGTATCTGCTTCTACTGCAATTGGGATCGTAGAAGGATGGTCATCTTCTATCTATGCGCTATCTCTTATTATGGCATTTATTGTTATGTATGATGCTTCTGGTGTAAGACGTTCTGTAGGTAAGCAGGCACAATTACTCAATAGCATTATACTTGATTTGTATAAAAACAAGCATTTCGAAGAAGAAAAGCTTAAGGAACTCATAGGACATAAACCTACAGAAGTTGTGGTTGGTGCTATCCTCGGGATCATCATTGCAAACATAATCGTGTAGGCTAATGCTATGTGGAAAGGAAATACGATGTTCAAATATTTAAGTGAAATTACAGGACCTCAAGATATCAAAAAACTGAGTTCTGAAGAGCTTACAGTCCTTGCCTATGAAATTAGAAACTTTTTAGTTCAATCCGTATCGAAAACAGGTGGGCATTTAGCATCGAACCTAGGTGTTGTAGAACTTACAATTGCACTTCATACCGTATTTAATAGCCCGCAAGATAAATTTATTTGGGATGTTGGACACCAAGCCTATGTTCATAAATTATTAACAGGCCGTATGACCTCATTTGAAACTTTGAGACAATACAAAGGGTTAAGCGGTTTTCCAAAAAGGCATGAATCAGAACATGATCATTTTGATACGGGGCATAGTAGCACGTCAATATCTGGTGCTGTAGGTATGGCAATTGCACGTGATCTAAAAGGAGAAAAGCACGATATTATAAGCATCATCGGTGATGGTGCTTTAACCGGAGGGATGGCTTTTGAAGCAATCAACTTTTTAGGACATAGCAAACACAATGTGAAAATAATACTCAATGACAACGAAATGTCGATTTCTCAAAATGTTGGTGGGATGTCAATAGCACTTAATGGACTTAGAACAAGTGAAAACTATACGAAACTCAAAGGAACAACTAAATCTAGATTAATGAGATTACCCTCTCTTGGTGAGCCAATAGTAAGCTTAATTAGTAAGCTCAAGGACAGTTTTAAATATTTTGTTGTAGATGGAGGCGTATTCTTTGAAGAAATTGGGTTGACATATATAGGCCCAATTAATGGTCATGACCTTAAAAGTTTAACGAAACATATGGAGATGATGAAACAAGTTGATGGACCAGTATTACTACATGTGATCACTCAAAAAGGGAAGGGATATAAGTTTGCAGAAGATGCACCCAATAAGTACCATGGTGTGGGTAAATTTGATCCATTTACTTCTTTAGGTGCCTCGGGAAAACTTGATTTCTCAAAAGTGTTTGGTGATACTTTAATCGAGATTGCAAGTAAAGACTCAAGGGTTGTAGCGATTAGTGCTGCTATGATTGATGGCACTGGGCTCTCGGAATTTGCGACGCTTTACCCAGATAGAACGTTTGATGTAGCGATAGCAGAGCAACATGCTGTCACTATGGCGGCAGGGATTGCATTGCAAGGTCTTAAACCTTTTGTTGCATTATACTCTACGTTTTTACAAAGAGCGTATGATCAAGTTGTTCATGATATTTGTATTCAGAAAGCACCAGTTGTGCTTTGTATTGATCGCGCTGGCTTAGTAGGAAATGATGGTGAAACACATCACGGTGTATTTGATATTTCTTATTTATCGCATTTACCAAACATGATGATCTTATCACCAAAGGACTCAATAGAACTAAACTTCATGTTGAAATACGCTGCAAATTATTCTGAAGGTCCAATTGCCATTAGGTATCCAAGAGGTGGAGCATATGAAATTCCAACTAGATTACCTGAATCTCTTGCACCAGAACATTTGGTAAGTGGAGAAAAAACAGTTATTATTGCTACAGGAAAAATGGTTAAAACAGCCATTGAAGTCTCAAAACAATTTGACCATCCTATAGGGGTTGTTAATCTTAGAAAAATTAAACCAATTGATAAGAAAGAACTACTTGAGATTATAAAGCAATATGATCAAATCATTACACTAGAAGACCATATGATTTCAGGTGGAATGGGAGAATGTGTTGCTCGTGTGCTCAGAAAGAATCATATAGATAAATCAATTTATCATCTTGGGATTGACGATGAATTTGTTGAGCAAGGTGATATGGATGAACTTTTAGCTTCAATCGGTCTGGATGTTAAAGGTGTAGAAAAATTCATTCGGGAGGTTGAAAATGGCTAAAGAGAGGATTGATGTCCTACTGGTTGAAAAAGGCCTGTCTGAGTCAAGAGAACGTGCTCAAAAGACGATAATGGCGGGTCTAGTGTTTATAGGAACTGAAAGAGTTGATAAACCGGGTACAAAAGTCGACATAGAATCTGAGATAATTGTTAAAGGGAATCCGATTCCATATGTGAGTAGGGGTGGTTTAAAACTAGAAAAAGCCATACAAGAACTAGGGATAGATCTTGCTGGTAAAAGATGTATGGACATAGGGGCATCAACGGGCGGTTTCACAGATTGTATGCTCCAAAATGGTGCTTCTCATGTGTTTTCAGTTGATGTGGGCTATGGTCAACTCGACTGGAAACTTCGAAATGATCCACGAGTAACCAACATGGAACGGACAAACATTCGGTATGTGACAGATGAACAAATAGGAGAAAGAGTAGATTTTCTTAGTATTGATGTATCTTTTATTTCTCTTAAACTGGTATTACCCGTGGCAAAATCTTTGCTAAAAGAAAACGGTTCAATGGTATTTTTAATTAAACCTCAATTTGAAGCGGGACGTGAACAAGTTAAGAAGAGTGGCGTCATACGAGAAGCAAAAGTTCATAAACAAGTATTAACAAATGTAATTGCTCTTGCGGGTGAATTAGGTCTAGTGATATCTTTTTTAACTTTTTCACCAATAAAAGGTCCAAAAGGAAATATAGAATTCCTCGCACATGCATCTGTAGGTAAAGAGGCTGAATCTATAAATGCCGCAATAGACATTAATGCGATTGTAGATATGGCACACAAGTCATTGATCGCTGAATAAGAGTAAGGAGTTTGTAATGAAAGTTTTTAAAAAGCTCCTCAAACTGTATATAGCTTTTTTCAAAGTTGGGCTATTAACAATTGGTGGTGGCTATGCAATGCTTCCGATTATTGAGCAAGAACTTGTAAAGGGACTAGAACTTTTAACAATGGATGAAGTTGTTGAAAGTTATACATTATCACAAACTTTACCTGGTGTTATCGCTTCTAACGCAGCTGCACTTATCGGATATAGGCTAGGAAAAGTAAAGGGTGCAGTGGTAAGTGTACTGGGTGTCATTACCCCCTCGATAATTATCATTTTATTTATAGCGATGATCTTTACTCGAATTGAACATCTAGAAATCGTTCAAAACGCTTTTAAAGGTATACGTGTTGTTGTTTTAGCACTGTTATTTGACTCATTTTCCAGACTTTTCAAAGTTGCTGTATTTGACCGAAAAACATTTGTTATTGCTTCTGTTGCATTTATACTTGTACTTTTTAGTATAATAAACCCGATCTTAGTAATTGTTGCAGGTGGTTTTGCTGGTGTCGCAATTTATAGAGAGCGGGTGAGTGAATGATAAAACTTCTGTTTGAATTTATCAAAATTGGTACATTTACTTATGGTGGTGGTTTGGCTATGATTCCGCTACTTCGTGATATCGCTATTGATAATCTTTGGTTAACCGATTCTCAATTTGCAAATTTAATTGCGATTTCACAATCTACACCAGGACCAATTGCTATTAACATGGCAACTTTTATTGGATTCACAGAACAAAGCGTTATAGGCGCAATTTTAGCGTCGTTGGTGCTCATTTTACCAGGACTTATTTTAGCAATAGCGCTTTCGAAATTATTGGCGAAATACAGGAAACATCCTGTTGTGACTGCAGCGTTTGCGGGACTTAAAGCAACTGTTATTGGTTTGATAGCTACTTCTATCGTTCAGGTTGCAATTGTATCACTTTTTAAAGAAGTACCAAAAGACTTTGGAGAAATCTGGTCTTATCTTGACCTCAAAGCGTTAATTATGCTTGCATCTGCATATTTTATTATACAAAAGACACAAAAACATCCACTTTACTATATTTTAGGATTTGGATTAATAAGTATTTTCATCTGGTAGTTAACAGTAATTATTTTACACAATTTTAATAATGTTATATAATACTTCTATTGGGGGAATGATTATGAAATATTCTAGGCATTCAAAAATTTTTGAAATCATTGAAAGCAGAGACATTGAAACACAAGATGAACTCGCTTTGGAATTAAGAAATTCTGGATTTCAAGTGACTCAAGCAACTGTGTCTCGTGACATCAAAGAGATGAGACTCATTAAAGTATTAACAAAAGAGGGAAAGTATAAATATGCATCCATAAGAGAAAAGGAAGGCGTGGTGAATGAACGCTTTTTGAAAATCTTTAGAAATTCTGTAACTTCGATAGATTTTGCTGGCAATCTTATTGTGATTAAAACATTAGTAGGTTCTGCTAGTGCTGCTGCTGTTTCAATAGATGCCCTCAATTTAAAACAAATTGTAGGTAGTATTGCAGGTGATGATACTATTTTTCTTGTAGTCAAAGAGCCAGAGATGGTTCAAGATTTACTTAGACAGTTTAAAGAATTGCTTGTCTAGTTGATAGAACATTTGATTCGGGGGTCTCATGATATTTGAATTAAGTATAAAAGATTTTATATTGATTCGTGATGTAAAGCTTAGATTTGATGAGGGATTAAATATACTTACTGGTGAAACTGGCGCTGGAAAATCTATGGTCCTTGGTGCAATAGGCATGGTGATGGGTGGACAAGCGAACAAGGATAGTATTCGTTTAGGTGCAGAAAAAGCATCGATCCAAGCGACGTTTCAAGTGAAAGAAAATACAAATAAACTACTTAAAGAACAAGATATACCAACAGATGAAGAAATCTTGATTGTATCAAGAGAAATTCAATCAAAAGGTAAAAGTATTTCTAGAATCAACGGTCAAATCGTAACTTTAAACCAACTTAAACGAATTACAAATGAATTAATCAATATACATGGACAAAACGAACATCAGTCTTTGCTTGAAAATGACCACCAATTGAATCTTCTAGATGCTTTTGGAGGCGATGAACAAGTTGCTTTACGTGATTTAGTTGCAGCAGAATACGAAAAAATGCGAATACTTAAGAATGAACTAGATCAACTTGAGAAGAAAAGCCATGATCGCATCAAGAGTCTTGATTTCATAAATTACCAAATAACTGAGATTGAAGACGCAAAGTTAAAAGACGATGAAGATCTCGAACTTGAGAAAGAGTTTGAATATTTGACACATTTGGGTCAGATTAAAGATACTGTCTCAATGGCATCGAATTGGATATCTGGCGAATATGGTGAGGGTGCAATTGGCACACTTGGACAACTTAATGGACAGTTTAGAAAAATCGAAACTTACGACACAAGTATAAAAGATATCTCGAACCGAATCAATGAGCTTTTTTTTATAATGGAAGATTTAGCAAAAGATATTGATCATTTTTCAGAAAAATTAGACGTTGATCCTGAGAAATTTTCAATTATTGAGAAGCGATTAGACGTCATAAATACACTTAAGTCCAAATATGGAATGCAAATAAGTGATATAATCAATAAATTAGCGTCACTTATGGCTGAGCGAGAAGAGTTTGAAGCAATTGGTGAGTTACTTGAAGCCAAAAAACTCGTTCTTGAAAAAGCTATACAGAAGTACCAGGAATTTGCAGAACAACTATCTAATATGCGACGTAAAGCAGCTTTGCGATTTGAGAGTGCTTTAGAAGCTGAACTTAAAGAGTTAAACATGAAGGAAACAACTTTTAAAATGGATTTGACATCTTCGAAAACGCAACATATCACAGGTATAGATGAAATTGAATTTGTGATATCTACCAATATTGGACAACCATTTAGACCGTTAAAAAAAGTGGTATCTGGAGGGGAGTTATCCAGAATTATGTTAGGTATTAAGATTGTTTTAGGTAAACTTGATGAAGTGCCTACACTTGTGTTTGATGAAGTTGATGCTGGAATTAGCGGTATAACAGCAAATATTGTAGGTGAAAAGCTATCGAAACTTGCAGAAAATTGTCAAATATTATGTATTACTCATTTACCACAAATTGCAGTTTACGCCGATCATCATTTCTTAATTGAGAAAAGCTCTGATGGTATTTCAACTGAAACTGAACTTAAGAAAATTAATGATAAAGAAATAGAAGATGAAATAGGAAGACTTGTTGGTGGTGCTTCTGTGACAGCTTCAACGACCCAACATGCAAAAGAAATGATTCGTATTGCAGGAGAAAAAAAATACATTTTGAGGCATTAAAATGGATTTATTTATCAGGTTTATCTACAGTGTAATTACTAGCTTACTCATGTTTTATCTACTTAGTAGGCTAGTCCCAAAACTAAAAAAAGAAACAAATGTTAAGCACGGGATTACGGTGCTTTATTTGGCTTCGATAATGACCTTTGCAGATTTAACACACATAAAAGTAGTTTTGTTGATGTACTTTGGACTAATTGTGTTAATGAGATGGCTTTATAGTGTTTCTTCCTTTGTGGCATCTATGTCTGTGATGTTTATGTATTTGATTACTGTTATTTCAGCGATGATTTCTTCAAATATTACATTATTAATTACAGGGAAAATTGTCGATTATCGAATTCTATTTGCATCCGCTAACTTAAGTGCCAATTTGATTTTTGGTTTAATAGTTGTGTTACTACTTCAGTATTATAAGTTAATCGTTAAATTGCTTCGAAAATATTCAGCTAGCAATATTAAGATTGACTTGATGATGTTACTGAGTAATGTTGCGCTGTTTTCGTTTGTCATTTTGTATCAGAGAATTACATTTGAGAATATGGCAAAATTTACTTTTGAAGGCGTCATAAATTCACCTACGACTAAAGCTTATACGAGTTATTTTTTCTTGACATATCTTTTTGTTACAAGCATGGTTTTAGTGTTGATTGTACTCGTTAATCGAATTTTCATGGTGGATAAAAATTTAGAAAATTATAAATTTAAAGCTGAAACAGATGTCATGACTGGTGCGTTAAGTCGTGAAGCTGGACTTACACATCTTAAGTCTGAAATGTCCAGAGCAACACATTTTAATTATGACTTAACAATTGCATATATTGACGTCAATGATTTAAAAGTTGTTAATGATAAATGGGGGCATAAAGAAGGCGATCGATTGATCAGAGTAATTTCTGAAGTTATTCAATCTACACTTCGAGAGTTTGATGTCGTAGCACGATTAGGAGGCGATGAGTTTTTAGTTATTTTCACGAGATGTAACAAGCAACAAGCGCAAAGAGTTTGGAGAAGAATTACAGATGAGTTTTTACGCGTAAATGCAAAAGGCGATTTTATGTTTAAGATTAGTGCGAGCGTTGGTATAACACAATTTGACCCGTCGAAACACACTAGTTTGTTGAGCTTTGTACATGAATCTGATGAAGAAATGTATGCTCAAAAAAAGTTAGTAAAAGCATCGAAGTTGTAAGTATTATACAAAAGATAGGCAAATGTATTTAAATTTCATGGGTATAAGTTAAAATAGGGGTATATATATGGATGATATGAAAAGTTACATAAACGAATATGAAAGATATTTAAGTGAACACAAAAAACTATCTGAGAACACTTTACTGTCTTATAAAAGGGATCTAAAGTTTTTTGGACGTTATCTAGAAGAGTATAATGTGACTTCGAGTTTTTTAACAGTATCACAAGTGGATTTAATGACTTATGTGATCTATCTAAAAAAATCTGGAAAAGCTAATGCGACAATTTCTCGATTTGTTGCATCACTGAGAACTTTTTATTCGTTTTTACATCATCGTGGATTCATTGAGAGCAATCCTTCATTGGAATTGGAAGCACCTAAACTGGATCGTAAGATGCCGCAGGTGTTGACTCTACCTGAGGTTGAAAGATTGTTAGCGCGTCCCGATATTAGAACATCTATAGGCAAAAGGGATAAAGCCATGATTGAGCTACTCTATGCCACTGGAATTCGCGTTTCTGAGTTAATATCTTTGACTTTGTCAGATGTTAACACGACCATGGGTTATGTCAAGTGTAAAGGAAGCAATAAAACTAGAGTAATTCCTCTAGGTTCAATGGCTTCAAGAGCAATCGATATCTATCTTAAAGATGGTAGAACACACATGGTTTCAGGAGATGAAGAAGCACTTTTTGTTAACTATTATGGAAAGAAGTTGACCAGACAAGGATTTTGGAAAGTGATTAAACGCCACTCAGAAGAAGCGGGCATTCACAAATCTATTACGCCTCATACTTTGCGTCATTCTTTTGCTTTTCATTTGGTTCAAAATGGTGCCGATTTAAAGTCAGTTCAAGAGATGCTGGGGCATTCAGATGTTGCCACTACGCAGATATATCTTGAAATGTCGAATTCTAAGCTGAGAGACATTTATGAAAAAACACATCCTAGAGCCTAATAAGGCTCTTATTTTATTTTGAAATTTATAAGGAGGCATTTATGATTAATCGAGTGATACTTTTTGTACTTGATAGTGTAGGAATTGGTGCATTGCCGGATTCGGAGAAATTTGGTGATATTGGCGTAAATACTTTGGGAAATATTGCAAAATCAACAGATGATTTTAAGATCCCAAACTTAAGAAAACTTGGAATTGGCAATATCGATGGTGTTGATTACATCGAGGCTGCCCCTTCACCAATAGGGGCGTATGGTAGAAGTCTTGAAGCATCCAATGGGAAGGATACAACCACTGGACACTGGGAGATTGCTGGACTATATATAGAACAACCTTTTAAAACGTATCCAGATGGCTTCCCAAAATACATCATCGATGAGTTTGAAGCTAAAACAGGGAGAAAAGTACTTTGTAACAAACCTGCATCGGGTACTGTAGTTTTAGATGAACTTGGTGAAGAACACATGAAAACGGGAAATCCAATCGTCTATACTTCAGCGGATAGTGTATTTCAAATTGCGGCGCACGAAGATGTGATTCCTCTTGATGAACTTTACCGTATGTGTCAAATTGCACGTGATATGTTGATGGGAGATGATCAAGTTGCTCGTGTAATTGCCCGTCCATTTATCGGTGAACCAGGCAATTTCCAAAGAACATCAAATAGAAGAGATTATAGCATTAAACCATTTCAAAAAACAGTACTGGATTACGCAAAAGAAGCTGGTTTAAAAGTTAAAGCCGTAGGAAAAATAGTTGATATTTATGATGGTGAAGGTATAACAGATGACGTGCATACAAAAGATAATATGGATGGCGTTGATCAAACCCTTAATTATATGAAAGCTGATTTTGAAGGAATTTTATTTACTAACCTAGTTGATTTTGATGCGAAATTTGGTCACAGAAGAGATGTTGCTGGATATCGCAATGCAATTGAAGAAGTAGATGCAAGACTACCTGAACTAATGGGTGCAATGAAAGCGAATGATTTGATGATTATTTTAGCAGATCATGGCAACGATCCTGCATATAAAGGTACTGATCACACAAGAGAGTATATTCCATTATTGATTTTTGGTGAGCAAGTTAAAGCTGGGACAAATATCGGTACGAGAAAAACTTTCGCTGATGTTGCAGCAACTGTATCTGATATTTTAGGAATATCATCTACACCTTATGGCACTAGTTTTAAAAATGAAATACTAAAGTAGTTTTATTAATATAGAGATAAAAATATGCGACTCAAAGTGATGGAGGAAGAAATGTTAGATCTATTGACGAAAATGAACGAAGCGAAAGCTTATATCGAATCAAAAATCGACTTTAAACCCGAAATAGGATTAGTTCTCGGTTCTGGACTTGGCGTTATGGCTGAGCAGATAGAAGCACCTATAAAGATTAAGTACAGTGAAATACCTCATTTTCCAGTTTCAACAGTTGAAGGGCACGAAGGTCAATTTGTAATAGGAAAATTACAAGGAAAAAATGTAATAGCGATGCAAGGCCGTTTTCATTATTACGAAGGTTATACTTTACAAGAAATCACATTTCCAGTAAGAGTTCTAAAGGCGATTGGCGTGGAGCATTTGATCCTAACCAATGCAGCTGGAGGAACCAATGAAGCCTTTACTGGTGGCACATTGATGCTTATAACAGATCAAATCAATATTATGGGGATAAGCCCGCTTATTGGTAAAAATGAAGCGGAACTTGGCCCAAGATTTCCAGACGCATCACATATATATAGCCCTGAGTTTAATGAAAAGATTCTACAAGAAGCTGATAAGATGAATATTGATTTAAAGCAAGGCGTTTATTTCTATTTCACAGGTCCAGCTTACGAAACGCCAGCAGAAGTAAAATTAGCGAAGATGCTTGGCGGGGATGCTGTTGGTATGTCTACAGCGCCAGAGGCTTTAGTGGCAACACATATGGGCATGAAAGTAACTGGAATTTCTTGCATTACTAATATGGCAGCTGGCATCCAGAAAACAGCACTTAACCACAAAGAGGTAGTTGAAGTTGCCAATCGTGTTCAAAGTACGTTTATCAAATTAGTTAATAGAATCGTTGAAATAGCATAGTCTTGGAGGCAAATAATGCGTATAGTTGATTTAATTAATAAGAAAAAGCATGGTGAGAGCCTTACAAAAGCAGAGATAGATTTTTTCGTTTCGGGTTATACAAATGGAGAAATTCCTGATTATCAGATCTCAGCACTCTTAATGGCAATCTATTTTAAAGGAATGGAATCGAGGGAAATCGCAGATTTAACGGACGCGATGGTAAGATCTGGAGATACAGTTGATTTAAGCCGAATTGAAGGGATCAAAGTCGACAAGCATTCAACTGGCGGTGTAGGTGACAAGATTAGCTTGATTGTTATACCTCTAGTAGCGTCTGTTGGCGTACCTGTTGCAAAGATGTCAGGCAGAGGTCTAGGTCATACTGGTGGAACCATTGATAAACTAGAAGCAATTGAAGGCTTTAAAGTTGAACTTTCAAATGAAGATTTTATTAACAACGTCAACACCTACAAAATGGCAATTGTCGGACAATCTGGCAATTTGACGCCTGCTGATAAAAAACTTTATGCTCTTAGAGATGTAACAGGTACAATAGATAGTATTCCTTTAATTGCAAGTTCAATTATGAGTAAGAAAATTGCAGCGGGAACAGATGCAATTGTTTTAGACGTTAAAGTCGGTTCTGGTGCTTTTATGAAATCACTTGATGATGCTAGAGAACTTGCTAGAACCATGGTAGATATCGGAAAATCTCTTAATAGAAGAACAGTCGCTGTGATTACTAATATGGATCAACCACTTGGTCATGAAGTCGGCAATGCTAACGAAATTAAGGAAGCCATTGAAGTGTTAAGTGGGAGAGGTGCTGAAGATGAAACAGAAGTAGCTTTAACGATTGCATCTTATATGGCTGTACTTGGTGGTGCATTTAAAAATAATGAAGATGCCCGTAAACATTTTGAAAAGCTAATTGCATCAGGAGAAGCCATTGAAGTGCTGAAAAAATTTGTTGAGATTCAAGGTGGTAATCCAGATGTCATTACACATCCAGAAAAATTACCGCAGGCTTCTAGACATATTGAGGTTAAAGCAGATCTTGAGGGTTTTGTCGGTGGTTTTGATTCTGAAAAAGTAGGTATCTCGGCGATGATGCTAGGCGCTGGAAGAAGAAAAAAAGAAGACAATATAGATTTTGCAGCTGGAATTACCATTAAGAAAAAACTAGGTGACCATGTAAATTTAGGTGATGTTTTATGTGTTCTTCACACGAATTTAGATGATGTTGCTGAAGCTGAGCGCGTAGTAAGATCAGCATTTGTCATTAGTGGACATAAACCAGAAGCAGTCAAATATATTTATGAAATTGTTGAGTAAAAAATAAATTTTAAACCATGTGCTGGAGCACACCTTTCTATAAGAGGGTGTCTCCAGCTTTTTTAATTTTCAAAGCATATTGGAAGGTTAGTTAGAGCGTGTGAAGCAGGTTGTCAGAGTGCGATGATAAAGGTATAATATAATGGTGGCTTTTGCAGAGATTACTTTTATGGGTGTATAAATGAATGGTCAGCGAGAACTAATAATTTTTTTGGATCAAGTTTATGAGGTTTGTAAGCAGAGCGAAATTCCAGTCTATTTTGTAGGTGGTTGTGTGCGTGATTATTTGCTATGTAAAAAAAGTACTGATTTTGATTTGGCGATTGATAGTCATGGTTTTGAAGTTTTATGTCAAAAACTCGAAAAAAATTACGCATTAAACAAATCGCAGTTCTCAACTTTCTCCATAAATATAGGTGATTATAACGTCGATGTAGCTGCGTTTAGAATGGAAACTTATAATCGTGCTAATGGTTTACCTGATATTCAATTAGCAAAAATGGAGAAGGATATCAACAGACGTGATTTCACGATAAATACTGGATATACTTTGATGACGAAATCATCTATTCGCGTACTTGTAGGGGCTCACTTAAATAGAAATCAATCAAATGACATTTTAAAAATAAACTATAGTCACCTTCATTTTTTCGAAGATATCGAGAATAAACTAATAAGGATTTTGCATCCAAATAGTTTTGTTGAAGATGCATCTAGGCTGTTACGAGCTGTAAAATACCAAGTGACGTTGGGGCTAAACTTTGAGACGGATACACAGCTAAAATTTAATAGTAAATTAGCTCGAAGTGCACTAGAAAAGTTTTCTTTGGATCGTTATAAACAGATTATTCTAGATTATGCACTAAAAAGTAATGGCAAGCATATTATTAGCGCATTGTATAATGAAAAATTATTGCTTTATACAATAAGTAGTTCAAGTCCAGTTTTAACAAACGTGAAAATGGACTCTATGATGAGTTTTGACAGTAGTTTAGCTTTGTTTGGCAAAGCTTTGCTTGAAGAAGTAGATGATAGAACAAGGTCAGTATTGTTTTTATTGTTCATTTATCACGAACATATTATTTTTTGGAAAAATCAAGATCGAAGTGTAAATCTTTTGATTGAAGAGATTACAGCCATTCAATCTGGATTGCAAGTTGATTTTATTTGTGATGCATGGCATGTTTTTAAGTTGTTACAAGGTAAATCAATCGCTAGTATTTTATTTGTAAGTCTGCTAATACAAAATGGGTTTATTGCCATTGATCACCCTGAACTTATTATAGAGCTTTCGACCTACTTGGATAAAACACGATTTACCAAAGTGCTTGTTACGGGGACAGACCTTAAAAATATAGGCATAAATCAAGGCAAGCAAATTGGTGTAATGTTAAATTCCCTATTAAAGTATAAAGTGAACAAACGTGTCAATATGACAATTAATGAAGAAATAAATTGGATAGCGAGTAGAATTAATGAGTATAGAGATTAAACTAGAGGCATTTGAAGGTCCATTGGATCTATTGTTACATTTAATTACGAGAGAAGAATTGGATATTTACGATATACCAATTGTGAGCATCACATCTCAATATATTTCTGCGATAGGTGATATTGATCAAATCGATCTTGATATGGCAACGGAATTTATCGTCATGGCTTCAACTTTACTTGAGATTAAGTCTAAGATGTTGTTGCCAGATAAAAACGAAGTTGAAGTATTTGATTACAGTTATGATGACCCTAGACAAGAACTCGTAAAACGTCTGGTTGAATACAAACGTTACAAAGATATAGCCAACTTACTTCGTGAATCCGAAGGGACACTTGATGAAGTGATTTTCAGAGAACAAGATGATTTAGACAAGTATGTTGCACATGTACCCAAAGAAACTTTAAATGCTTCTATGGATAGTATCCTCTTGATAGAAGCAGTTAAACGAATTGTTTTGAAAATGAATCGCTTTGATGAGAACAGACAAAAATACTTTAAAGGTATTAAAAGAGATTTGTATACAGTGGATGAAAAAATATCACTTGTTAGGAATCGATTGAATACGGACCTATATTTTGAGTTTAACACTTTATTTGGTGAACTTATTACAAAAGAGGAAGTTGTTGTAACTTTTCTAGCATTACTTGAACTGTTAAAGCTTAAAGAAGTAAGAATCAAACAAGATGATCTATTTGGTGATATTGTTATACAAAAGCGCAATTATGAAGATGAAACACATGAAATAGTGGAAGATACAAAAAATAAAGAAGAATTTGTTGAATAGAAAGGTAAATTATATGGAACCAATGCTAGTGGAAGAAAGTGTTGAACGTGCTAAATTTAAGTCGATTATAGAATCTTTATTATTTGCTTGGGCTGAGCCTTTAAGTTTATATAAGATTGCAAAAATACTTGATTTAAAAGCACAAACTGTTGAGCAATTATTGGAAGAAATGAAGATTGAATATAAAACACAACATCGCGGTCTGCAAATTGTTGAAGCAAATAAGCATTATCAGTTTAGTACACTTAAGGCAAATTATGTTTATGTAGAGCAATTGTGTGCCACTTCTAAAAGCAAAGGATTATCTAATTCAGCCCTTGAAGTACTTGCAATAATTGCATACAAACAACCGATCACAAAACTGGATATGGAGCAGATTAGAGGTGTAAACTCTGAAGGGCCACTGCATAGTTTAATTGAAAGAGAACTTGTTGAAGTAAAAGGAAAACTTGAAAAGATTGGTAGACCACAAATTTACGGAACTACTGATGTGTTTTTAAAAAGCTTTGGATTTAGAACACTTTCTGATCTGCCTGAAATTGATGCTTTTACCGGTTTTAAGGAAGTTGTCCAAGAGCCAGAGGAAAATGTTGAAACCGCTGAAATAACTGAAATAACTGAAATAACTGAAAATGCTGTTGTGGGCTTACCAGGAGGCGAAAATGATTCAGATTCAACAATTGAAGGATAAATCTCTAGAGGAAGCAATTAAAAGTTTTGAGAATGTTGACCAAAGTAAGCTTTTGGACCGATTAAAATCGGAAACTACTTACACTCATTTTGTGGTCTATGATGGTGAAAAAATACTAGGAATAAGCCAATATAGATTTTTAGATGCTGATATTGCTATGATAGACTGTATCTATATCACACCTACAGAACGAAAGTTAAAGTTAGGTGATGGTTTGTTACGTGCAACTTTAAATAGTATTGAAATAAGAAAGGGTAGTTCTGTCATTTTTTATGTAAATGATGAGGAATGCTCCTTTTATAGTCATATAGGATTTTCAGCGTTTGCCCCACAGGTGATTACAAGTAAATTTGATATAGAAAATATTGTTGAAGATAGACCACTCAACTGTTTGATGTACTTAGATTCTATCAGTGATTTTTTTGATCAACCTTGTAAAAGTAGTGTAAAACGATAAAATGTATACAACTATACGAAAAGCCTACCATACAATTTGAATGAAAAATTGCAAATTATAAAGTTTTTCTGTCAAAATGAAGTTATCCTTGCAAAAATATATCACTGTGATATGATGGTATAGAGAGTAAAGGAGGATTTCCAATGGCTGATTCAAAAGAAAATTTAACCATTCACATCAACGAATCATGGTGTAAGGGTTGTGGCATTTGTATAGCATTTTGTCCTAAAAAAGTTTTGGGCTTTAACGAAAACGGAAAAGTAACGATGCTCGACAGAGAAAACTGTATCAAGTGTGGCATGTGTCAAATGAGATGCCCAGATTTTGCAATATTTTTAGGAGGTAAAGAATAATGGCTAGAAAAGTCAAATTTCTTCAAGGTAATGAAGCGTGTGTTGAAGGCGCTTTGATGGCAGGAATGACATTCTATTCAGGCTATCCAATTACCCCATCTACAGAAATTGCAGAGCTGTCCGCAGAAGGATTGCCACGCATTGGTGGTAAATTTATTCAAATGGAAGATGAAATTGCTGGTATTGCAGCAGCTATAGGTGCATCATTAACTGGCGCGAAAGCAATGACGGCTACATCAGGTCCAGGATTCTCATTAAAACAAGAAAACATAGGATATGCAGCTTTAACTGAAGTTCCAGTTGTAATTGTAAACGTTCAACGTGGTGGTCCAAGTACAGGTCTTCCTACTGCACCAGGTCAAGGTGATTTGATGCAAGCAATGTGGGGAACTCATGGAGATCATCCTGTTATTTGTTTAACACCGGATTCAGTTAAAGAAACTTTTGATTTAACCATTAGAGCTTTTAACTTGGCTGAGAAATATAGAACACCAGTTATTTTATTAACAGATGAAATCACTGGACATATGAGAGAAAAAATTGAGATTCCAGATCAATCTGAAATTGAAATATATAATAGAATTAAACCAACTTTAGGTGAAGATTATAAAGCTTATAAAGTATATGATGGGGATATTGTTCCAAAGATGGCTGATTTCGGTTCTGGTTTTAGATACCATGTAACTGGTCTTATGCACGATGAGACAGGTTTCCCAAGTAATAGTACTAAGAATGCAGCTGTCTTAATGGATCGTTTGATGGCTAAAATTGAAAATAATAAAGAAGATATTATCACCTATGAAGAAATAGAAACTGCAGATGCAGAATATTTAATTGTTGCATATGGTGGAACTGCTAGAACAGCAAAAGCAGCAATCAAAACACTTAGAGCTGAGGGGATAAAGGTTGGCTTGTTTAGACCAATTACAGTTTGGCCATTTCCTGAAAAGCAAGTGGTTGAGTTAAGCGAAAAAGTGAAAGACGTTTTAGTAGCTGAATTAAATTACGGTCAGATGAAACTTGAAGTTGAGCGCGTTGTAAAAGGCAACTGTCCAGTTAGATTCTGTGGTAAAGCCAATGGTGAAGTGTTAACACCTGAGGAACTCATCCGTAAGTTTAAGGAGGTATTATAATGAATCATCCTTTAGTAGAAGGTTACTTCCGTATGGAAAAATTCCCACATATATGGTGTCCAGGCTGTGGTCATGGTATCATTATGGCTTCAATTGCCCGTTCAATTGAAAAATTGGGACTCGATAAAGATAAGGTTTGTATCGTTTCAGGAATCGGTTGTTCATCAAGAGCACCAGGTTATATGGATTTCAACACACTCCATACAACGCATGGTCGCGCACTTGCTTTTGCAACAGGTGTAAAACTTGCAAATCCAGAACTTGAAGTTATTGTAATAGCTGGCGATGGTGACTTATCAGCAATTGGTGGAAATCATTTAATCCATGCTGCAAGAAGAAATATAGGATTAACAACAATTTGTTTCAATAATAACATTTATGGTATGACAGGTGGACAATATTCACCAACGACACCGACTAACGAAAAAGGTACAACTGCACCTTACGGAAATATCGATAAACCATTTGATATTACACAGTTGGCTATGGGAGCTGGTGCAACGTATGCTGCAAAAACTACCGTTTATCATGTTAACCAAATGGATAAACTTATTGAATCGGCAATTAGTCATAAAGGTTTCTCTTTGGTTGAAGCTATCTCAATTTGCCCTACTTACTATGGTCGCAAGAACAAAAAAGGTTCAGTTGTCGATATGATGAATTGGTTGAAAGACAGCTTTGTAGATCACAAGGTTGCTGAAAAATTACCTCCTGAGAAAAAAGAAGGTAAATTCCTAATGGGAGAATTCATCAACAAAATCGAACCTGAATACACTGAACAATATGACAAAATCATTGAGCAGTTGAAAAAATAGTCGAGGAGTGAATGTGATGAGCAAACAATTGGAATTAAGATTATCTGGTTCAGGTGGACAAGGATTAATCACTGCAGGTATTATTCTAGCTGAAGCAGCTTTAAAAGATAATATGAACGCGATTCAAACTCAAAGTTATGGACCAGAAGCAAGAGGTGGCGCGAGTAAAGCAGAAGTTATTATCAGCGATGCTGCGATAGATTTTCCTAAAGTTACATTACCAACGATGACTTTAGCATTAACACAAATTGCCAGTGACAAATATATCGGTGATATCTCAGAAGAGGGTACAATTATCGTTGATGATACCATTCAATTACCTGAAGGAATCAAGGCGAAAAATATATATAAAATACCAATCATTAAAACTGCAGTAAGCGAAGTGGGAAAAGAAATTGTTGCCAATATCGTTGCACTTGGTTTAATTGTTGGTTTAACTGGAATCGTTTCAGAAGAGAGTTTAGAGCAAGCGATTATGTCAAGAATTCCAAAAGGAACAGAAGATCTTAACCGACTTGCACTTAAAAAAGGATACGAGTTAGCAAAAAATATATAGTTTCATGAATTTGGAGAGACGAGCATGAGTAGTTCAGATTTATTAGGTCGCATCAGACAACAGTATTTAACGCTGAGTAAAAGCCATAAAAAAATAGCGGACTATATTCTATCCAACTATGATAAAGTTGCATTTATGACTGCATCCACACTTGGGAAAAACGTTGATATTAGCGAATCCACAGTGGTGAGATTTGCAGGCTCAATCGGATATGATGGTTATCCAGAACTTCAGAAGGAACTTCAAGAAACAATTAAAACTAAATTGACCACAGTTCAACGCTTTGAAATGTCAAAAGATCACACTGAGTCGGAATATCTTACAAAGATTATGGTAAATGACATCGATAATATCCGTCAAACCATTGACCAGTTTGATTCAAATTTACTCAATAACTTCATAGCGGAGATTATAAAGGCAAAAAAAGTTTATATATTAGGACTTAGAAGTTCATCGGTTTTGGCAAATTATCTTGGATTTTATCTCAATTTTATACTTCCGGAAATTCATGTTATACATGAGACTGCGCAAGATGTCTATGATCAATTATTGAATATGTCAAAAGATGACGCTATGATTGTATTGTCTTTTCCTAGGTATTCTAAGAGAACATATGACTGTGTAGATTATGCGATAAAAAATGAAACGACAATTTTAGGTATTACTGATGGCCTTAATTCTCCATTATTTGAAAAAGTAAAATATTGTTTAACTGCAAAATATAATATGAATACCTTTATAGATTCATTTGTTGCCCCTATGAGTTTAATCAATGCTTTAATTATTGGTATAAGCTTAAAAAAAGAAGGCGTAGAGAAAAATTTAGAAAAACTCGAACGCATTTGGGAAGAATATGGTATCTATGGGCTAAAGTAATTATATATGTGAATGGGCATGAGTAATCATGCCCATTTGATGTTTGATTAAAAGACTAATTTAAGCTATAATTTTAATAACACCTCTTTTGGTGTTTTTTAATTTTATATTTAGGAGCGTATGATGGCTTATCTTCAAATTGCAATAGATGGACCCGCTGGATCGGGAAAGAGTACAGTAGCAAAAGAAATTTCTAAACGACTTGGTATTACTTATCTTGATACAGGTGCGATGTATAGAGCTGTAACACTCGAAGCACTTAACCATAAAGTAGATCTTCATAATCCGGAAGCACTTAAAAAAATTGTTAACCAGATGGATCTCAATATGACCGTTTCAAAATTATATGTAAATAATATAGATGTAACAGATGCTATCAGAACGCCTGAGGTAACTAGAAATGTCTCAGTCGTATCGATGGATGCATATGTCAGATCAGAAATGGTAAAGATGCAACAAAAAATTGCACTAGGTCAAGCTGTTATTATGGATGGGAGAGATATTGGTACAGTTGTACTTCCAAATGCTACTTATAAATTTTTTCTTGTAGCAGATCCAACAGAACGCGCAAAACGTCGTTTGTTAGAGTTAAAAGCAAAAGGATTTGAAGCCACATTAGAGGCGCTTGTAGAAGAAATAATTTTAAGAGATGAACTAGACTCAAACAGAGAGATTTCCCCTCTTAAGAAGGCAGAAGACGCTATTGAGGTTGATACAACTTCATACACTATTGAAGAAGTGGTTGTATTGATTTTGGATTATGTTAAAGGCGTAAGAAAGTAGGCGTTTGATGAATTGGTTGTATAAAACTTGTAAGACAGGAGCATATCTTTATTATAAGCTATTTTTTAAGTTAGAAGTTGAAGGCATTGAGAATATCGATCTCAGTCGGCATTATGTAATTTGTGCGAATCATTTAAATTTACAAGATCCTTTTGTTCTAGGGGGATTATTACCATTAGAAGCAAGGTTTATGGCTAAAAAGGAACTGTTTAAGTTCAAAATTGTTGCAGCATTTTTAAGGAAAATTGGTGTTTTTCCAGTTGATCGTGATGCAAATGATTTAAAGGCAATTAAGACTGCGCTGGGGATATTAAAAGCGGATCAAAATCTAGGTTTATTTCCTGAGGGGACGAGAAACAAAGGTTATATGCCATTACCTGTAAAAGCTGGAACTGCTATGTTTGCCATAAGAACTAAAACCCCAGTACTCGCAATTACCATTGATTCTTATTATAAATTTAGAAAACCACTTAGGGTTGTTTTTCACAAACCTGTTGAATATAGTGAGTATTATGACCAAAAACTTGAACCAGAACAATATGAAACTATTTCACAAGAGATCATGAACAGGATATATAGTCAGTTAAAGTACTATAAACAGAAATAAATCGATTTGGAAATGTTCATATTTCATTGCTAGACATAGACTCTAGAGTATGTTATAATAACGAGGTTTATATGAAAATACAAGTTGCTGAGCACTCTGGTTATTGCTATGGCGTGAAGCGCGCTGTCAATATCTTGGAGTCATTGATTTCAGACCACCAGAAAGTTTATACACTTGGTCCTATTATACACAATAAACAAGTGACTGATTATTATGAACAAAATGGTGTTTTGGTCATTGATAATATTTCCGATTTAAGGGATAATGAGATAGAAAGTGTCAGTGTTGTGATTCGTTCCCATGGTGCACCGAAGCATATTTATGATGAAGCTGCTGCCAGAGGAATTAAAATTCATGATGCAACATGTCCTTATGTAAAAAAAATTCAAAATACGGTTTCAACTTATACCACTAAAGGGTATAATATAATCATTGTAGGAAATGCTGTCCATCCAGAAGTGATTGGAATTAATGGTTGGTGTGAAAACCAAGCGCTCATAATAGAAAATTTTGAGCAATTGGAACTTATCAAGGACTTTAACCGTCCTACTTGTGTAGTGGCTCAAACCACATACAGCATTAAGCAGTGGGAAATTCTTTCAAAAGAAATTGAAAGCCGTTTATCCGATGTAATTATCTTCAATACTATCTGTCATGCAACGGAGCAGCGTCAACAAGCGGTTCTTGATCTTGCAGGTAAAGTAGACCTCATGGTCGTGGTTGGAGGAAAGCATAGTTCTAATACGATAAAGCTTGCAGAACTATGTGCAAAGCAAGTAAAAACAATTCATATTGAAACTAAGGATGATTTAATAAGTGTAGACCTGATTGGTTCAAAGATTGTTGGCATCACTGCCGGTGCGTCTACACCTGACTGGATAATCCAGTCGGTCATTCTTAAAATAGAAAACGAAGGCGAGGTAATTTTTTAATGGATAATCACAATTCAATGGCTGAAATGATGGAGCAAATCGAAGAATCATTGAAAATTCCAAGAAGAGGGTCAATTGTTAAAGGAAGCATAATTCAAGTTAATGCTGATGTTATCATAGTTAACATTGGCTATAAATCTGACGGCGTAATTCCTAGAAACGAAGTGTCTGCAGATACTAATTTCGATTTACAAGAGAATTTCAAAGAGGGTGATGAACTAGATGTGTTCATCGTTAGCCATGATAATGGCGAAGGAAACATTCTACTTTCACTAAGAAAAGTAAATGTTGATAAAGATTGGGAAGAACTTGAAGCAATTCATGAAAAAGATGAACCAATTTTAGTTAAGGTAACTGATACAGTAAATGGTGGTATTATTGCTTTCTACAAAGAAATTAGAGGTTTTGTACCAGCATCACAACTTTCAGACAGATTTGTTAAAAATCTTAAGCCATACCTTGGTCAAGAACTTAAAGTTAAAGTAATTGAAATCAACAAACAAAAAAGAAGAGCTGTATTCTCACATAAAGAATTTGCTTTACTTGAAAAACAAGCAGCAAAAGAAGCATTCTGGAAGAACATCGAAGTGGGTCAAGTGGTTAAGGGTGAAGTTAAACGCATCACTAACTTTGGCGCATTTGTAGATATCGGTGGTATGGATGGACTTGTTCACGTTACAGAGATGAGTTGGGGAAGAATTAAACCAGCTTCTGAGTTTGTAAGAGTTGGACAAATGGTAGACGTAAAAATTATCGATGCTAACAAAGAAGAAAATAAGATTTCACTATCGATCAAACAATTGACTCCTGAGCCATGGGAGACATTTACTGAGAAATATGAAGTAAATGGCATCTACAACGGTAAAGTTGTTAATTTAACTGATTTTGGTGCATTTGTTGAACTTGAACCAGGTATTGAAGGTTTAGTACATGTTTCACACATTGCTAAAGAGCACGTTGAGAAGCCATCAGACGTATTAAAAGTTAACCAAAATGTTGAGGTTAGAATACTTGAGTATGTATCTGATGAGAAAAAAGTGAAGCTTTCTATGAAAGCGGTACACGAACCAGTTGTTCAAGAAGCGGCTGAAGTAGAAGCTGAATAAAGACTCAATTATAAAAGCCGATTTTATATCGGCTTTTTTACTATCGTTTTTTATAGTCCAGTTATCGGAAACTAATTAATTGATTATTGGGGGATTTTATGGAAGGATATGAACAGTTTAAAGAGCGCGTGTTTAAAAAAACAAAATTGGATTTAACACTTTATAAAGAACGTCAAATGAAAAGAAGAATTGAGTCATTGATTACTAGACATGGCTTAAGTGATTTTGAATCTTATTATAAATTGATAGATTCAAACAAAGGCGCATTTGATGAATTTATTAACTATTTAACGATTAACGTATCTGAATTCTATAGAAACCCTACACAGTGGGATGCACTAAGAGAAGATATTTTTCCGGCCCTATTAAAGAGAACTAAGCGACCAAAGATTTGGTCAGCTGCATGTTCCACAGGTGAGGAACCGTATTCTTTAGTCATGTGCTTAAGTGAATTTGTACCACTAAAAGACATTAAGATTTTAGCAGTTGATTTTGATGATGAAGCACTTAACAAAGCGAAAATAGGAATGTATTCTGATAAGAGTATTAAAAATGTTCCAGAAGCTTATGTGAAGAAATTCTTTGAGCCGGTAGGTAAAGGTTTTAGAATCAAAGACGAAGTTAAAAATTGTGTTGAATTTAAGAAGATGAATCTTTTACTAGATGAATACCCTAAGGGATTTGATATGGTCGTATGTCGCAATGTCATGATTTATTTTACTGAAGAAGCGAAAGACGAAATGTATAAAAAATTCTACGGAGCTCTTGTTAATGATGGTTATTTCTTTGTAGGAAGTACTGAGCAAATCATTCAACCACAACGTTATAACTTTGAATCGAGTAAAACATTTTTCTATTATAAAAAGTAGTGAAAAAGCCAGTTTGAGTGATCAAACTGGCTTTTATAATTTAATTTTGATGCTCTAAGTCAATAGTTGTGGTGTGGATTTCTTATTTGTACAGTCTTTCCAACTCGTCGATAAGTTCACCAACATATGAAACTGCTGATTGCACTGGTTCAGTAGTGGACATATCTATACCTGCCATAAGTGCGAGGTCAAGTGGTCGTTTCGTACCACCAGCAGCCAGGACTGAAAGCCATCTATCTACAGCAGGTTTACCTTTAGAGCTGATTTCTTTTGAAACTGCAGTTGATAGCGTTAGTCCTGCTGAGTAAGTGTAAGGATACAAACCCATATAATAATGAGGTTGTCTCATCCAAGTCATTCCAGCAGCATCATCAATTTCCACTGCATCTCCCCAGAATTCTTTTATAACAGAGAGCTTTAAGCCATTAAGCACTTTAGCTGTTAAACCACCGCCGGCTTCAGCGTGGGCATAAACACGTCTTTGAAATTCTGCTTCAAGTAAGTGTGTCACAAAATTGTGATAGTAAGTTCCCATAAGTTGCAAAATCACCCAACGTTTCATTTGAGGTGAATCATTAGATTTCATCAAATGATTTGCAAGCAAAATTTCATTCATAGTAGAAGGAGCTTCCACAAAATAAGTTGAAGGGCGTGTATCGAAAATCCTTTGCGTTTTGTTTGCAATATTGAAATGACCAGCATGTCCAAGTTCATGTGCAAGTGTGAAAGCAGAGCGCATAGACTCTTGATAACTGATTAGGATATATGAGTGTACGCCATAAGGAGATGCGCAAAACGCTCCCGTTGATTTTCCGACGTTATCAGAGTAATCAATCCATCTTTCATCAAAAGCACGTTTGATGATATCTGTATAGTTTTCGCCAAGGACACCTAACGCTTCAATAATTACCTTTTGAATACTTTCGTAATTTGCTGGGGGATTGAAGGCTGAATCAAGCGGCGTTTTTAAATCGCAAAAACGAATTTGATCTAGTCCTAGCTGTTCTTTTTTTATTTGAGCAAAACGGCGCATATGTGGTGCCAATTGGGTAAATAAAATATCTATTTGACGGTTATACATGTCAGTAGATACTTTGTGAGGTTCTAATAACATCTCTGTTACAGATGCATATCCTCTTAGTTTGCTTATAGTGACCTGTTTTTTGACTTCAGTTGCATAGACAGATGCATAGGTGTTGTTATACATACTGAGCGTCTTAGTAAAAGAATCATATGCAGTTCTTCTGAGATCCGTATCAGGTGTAAATTCGTATTTAGTTTCAAAAAGTGCAAAGGAATTTGGTAATTTCTCTTCTTGATACTCGAAATCTTCAAATTGCATATCAGCGCCTTTGCTTACTTGGTAGATGCGATATGGTGCATTGAAAACTTCTCCTAAACTTGAGAAAGCCAGTTCTGTTTCAGGAGATAGCATATGTTCTTTTTGCTGATATATGTCATCTAGATAGTTTTTATATACATTTAGTGAAGGTAATTCTATAAATAGTTGATGATATGCTTCTTTAGAAAGTGAAGTGATTTCTGATGAGATAAAAGTCGCTTTTGCCTGAGCCCTAGTGGCAATCGTAGCATACAGCATACTGTCTTCTTGGTTTTCAGGATTTGTTGCATCCTCAGATTGTTTTAGGTTTGAGTAAGTACCAATTTTCACAGCTTCTTCATATGCCTTTTCAAGTAAAACAAGACAATCATAAAGTGTTTGTGCATTTGAGCAAAGTTTACCTTTAAAAAGGGCGATTTCATCGAATTTTTTCTCATTGGCTAAAAGTGATTCCTTCCATGCAGTTCTGTTTTCAAAAAGATGTGTAAGGTCCCATGTGGTTTCCACTGGGACATCCGAGCGAAGCATTCTTTTATTCGTACTTGATTGCATAATTTCCTCCATAAGATTATTTCGGTACCCTTAATAGTTTATCATATTTTTACTTAACTGAATTCAAAAATCAAAAAGTATACAAAAAAAATTATATGGATATTTAAAATAAACGTTTGACATTGACGTTACGTGAAGGTGTAGTATATGTTTATGGAGGTGCAGATGGAATATACAGTTAATAAATTGGCAGAAATTTCTGGTGTAACGAAACGTACACTTAGGTATTATGATGAAATTGAATTACTCAAGCCGGCGAGGATCAATTCATCTGGATATCGAATTTATGGACATTCTGAAGTGAAAATGCTTCAACAAATCCTATTTTTTAGAGCGCTTGATATTCCATTAGACGAAATCAAGAAAATTATGCTTTCTGAGGATTTTGATGAACTGAAAGTGCTTCATACACATTTTGAAAAATTGATGTCAAAACGTGCACATCTAGACCTGCTAATCAATAACGTCAAGAAAACAATAGAAGAAACTGAAGGGAGAATAACGATGTCTGATAAAGAAAAATTTGAAGGTTTGAAGAAAAATCTTCTGAAGGAAAATGAAATGAAGTATGGTGACGAGATACGAGCTAAATATGGAAACGATAAAGTAGATAAATCCAATAAAAAGTTTGAAGCAATGTCAGAAGAAACCTATGATTATGCGACAAAGCTAGCCGAAGAAATCATTGTTTTGCTCTTGAAAGCAATGGATGAAAATGATACAAAAGGTGACTTGGCAACGGCAACAGCAGAAAAACATAAAGAGTGGCTCATGCTATACTGGACGGAATACTCAAAAGAAACACATGCTGGGCTTGGTGAAATGTATGTCGCTGATGAGCGTTTTACACACTACTATGATCAACATAGAGTTGGTGCTGCGAAATTTTTAAATGAGATCATACATGAGTACACTGGGGTGTAGGGTGTATTTTATCACGAATTAAATAATGGGAGAGAGTAAACACACTTTCAGGTCATGCGTCCTCGTTCCTGCGGAATGACCTTCAAGTGTGTTTACTCTCTCCCATTTATACATATATGTACCATGATTTTAACACAACCTACATCTGGGGGTGATAAGAGATATGCGTCCTCGATCCTGCGGAGTGACATTCAAGTGTGTTTACCCTCTCCCATCTATACATAATAAAAACCTCTTTCTATTTACTGAAGTTTTATATCCTATCTATGAAAGTATAGGATATCTATGGTAAAATAATGAAATAAGTGGAGGTGTGTATGTTCGATCAGATCATCGTCATTTTTGTGATTTTATTATCTTTAACTTTGTTTATTGAGGCAAAGCTTAGGTATGACCTTGTAGCTTTAATTGCTTTGCTTATGATCACATTAAGTGGGATTGTATCTGCTGAAGATGCTTTTGTAGGTTTTTCACATCCAGCTGTAATTACTGTTGTTGCTGTACTTGTAGTGAGTCGAGGGTTGATTAATGCAGGGGCTATGGAGCCTGTAACAGCACTTGTAAGCAGCTTAAGTGGTGGGATTGTAACCAAGCTAATGGTTCTCATGGGAATTACTGCGTTTTTCTCAAGCTTTATGAACAACGTTGGTGCTTTGGCACTTACGATGCCGATCGCTATGACTGTAGCTAAACAGAATGATATATCTCCTTCTTTTTTACTGATGCCAGTGGCATATGCCTCTCTTTTGGGCGGATTAGTTACTGAGATTGGCACGCCACCAAACTTGATTATCTCAATGTATCGACAAGAATTGCTAGGGACACCATTTCACTTTTTTGATTTTGCACCGGTTGGGATGGGACTTGCAGTAGTGGGGATTATCTTCGTTGGTTTAATTGGTTATCGTTTAATCCCTAATCGTAAATCCAAATCAGATTTAGATACTTTATTTAAAGTTGATGATTATTTATCTGAAATTATTATTCCCGAAGGTTCAAAACTAGCAGGCAAATCACTAATAGAATTTTCACAGCTTCATGGCTTGGAGATCAATATACTTAGTATTATTAGAAATAAGGTTAATATCGTCGCACCTCATGCAAGGGAGACGTTGGAAGCGAGAGATCTTCTGGTAATTAAGATTGATCCTAGTGAACTAACAAAGTTAATTGAAAAAACTGATGTAATATTAAAAGGAGCAAAGTCACGTGGAGATTACAGTATCAAAGACTATGCACTTTGGGAAATTGTAATCAAGGATGATTCTCCACTGATTGGGCAAACAGCAAAGACAATTAATTTGCGAAATGCTTATAATGTCAATTTAGTGGCTATATCTAGACAGGGGCAACAACATAGGGAAAGGCTTGGAGAGACGATCTTTAAACCGGGAGATATTTTGTTGCTTCAAGCTGCAGATCAAAACATACGAAATGTTTTGACGAGATTAAAGGGACTTCCTCTGGCTGAGAGAGGGTTACAGATTAATTTAGGTATATTTAAAAAGAAACGAATCCTCGGTATGGGTATCTTTCTCGTATCGATTATAATGACCAGTTTGGGGATTGTGCCAGTGCAGTTATCGTTTACATTAGCTGCAGTTACAATGGTGCTGTTTAAAATCATGACTTTGAAAGAGGCATATGAAAGTATAGAATGGCCAGTGATCTTCATGCTTGGTGCAATGTTGCCACTTGGTGAGGCGTTACAAAGTACAGGTGCGGCAGATACAATTGCTTCGTTGCTTTTACTAACACAGCGCGTATTGTCCCCAGAATTGCTTGTGGGGCTACTGATGCTGGTGACTATGCTGTTGACCAACTTGATTAATAATGCTGCTGCAGCCGTCCTAATGGCACCTATAGGGATAAGTTTAGCGCTAGGACTCGGTGTGTCTATTGATCCGATGTTGATGGCAGTTGCAGTAGGCTCTTCTTGTGCGTTTATGACGCCAATAGGACATCAATCGAACACACTTATAATGGGACCAGGGGGATATCATTTTGGCGATTATTGGAAAATGGGACTTCCGGTAACGGTAATATTATTAATTATAGGAACACCGCTTATACTAATCTTTTGGCCATTATAGCCAAGTCGGGGGGAAACATGAAAAAGGAAGTAAAGATATACTTTGCAATTTTAGCACTCACTGCTTTTGGGCTTGGTATGACCAACAATGTCATCTCGAATTTCTTTAAAGACGCTTATAACGTCACGGCTTATCAAAGAGGTTTTTTGGAATTTCCAAGAGAACTACCGGGACTTATAAGTGTTTTTGTCATTGCAGGTTTATCATTCTTAAGTGATATTAGGATTTCAATGGTTGCACAACTTTTAAGTGTTATTGGGATTTTTGTTTTAGGGATATATACACCTTCGTTTAATGTGATGATTGTCTTTATCTTTATCAATTCACTTGGTATGCATCTATTTTTTCCACTTCAAGACAGTATTGGGCTTGAACTTGTTGAAAAAGAAAACATGGGAAAACGATTGGGTCAGTTTAAAGGCTTTTTTACAGGCGTTCAAATGGTAGCTTCATTATTTGTCTTCTTTGGTTTTAAAATGGGATTTATGAGTTTTGAGAAATCAATGAAAACACCTTTTATCATAGCAGCCGTTATGTTTCTCGGTGTTTTCGTATTGCTTCTTTTTCTGGACCGGATTGTAAGTGTTAATAAACCTCATGTAAAGCAGAGTGGCTATGTATTTAGAAAAGAGTATAAGTACTACTATACATTGGTGATTTTGTTTGGTGTTCAAAAGCAGATCATGATGGTTTATGGACCTTGGGTACTTATAGACCTTTTGAGTAAAAAAGCAGATACAATTTCTATCTTAACTGTAATTGGTTCATTTATAGGCATCTTTTTTATACCTGCAATCGGTAGATTGCTCGATAAATATGGCGTAAAAAAACTGTTGTATTTTGATGCGCTTTCATTTATTGGTGTTTATCTTGTCTATGGTTTACTCGCGATGGGATATGTCAATGGAAGCATCCAAACTGCTGGCTTAGGCGTAATGCTAGCCTATGGTATATTTATCATTGATCGCATGTCTACACAGATGGGGATTGTTAGAACGATTTATTTAAGAAAAATTGCACTTTTTCAAAGTGACGTAACGCCGACGCTGACACTTGGGCAAAGTATGGACCATTTTGTTTCGATTATATGTGCTTACTTGGGCGGTATAATCTGGAGTGTGTGGGGACCACAATACATCTTTTTTCTAGCAGCAGGATTATCGTTTATCAATTTATTTGTAGCATATAAGGTCGACATTAAGAACTAAGAAGTGAAAAATTAGAACTAAAAAAAATTAGATTTGATTTGAAAGGGCGGGCGTTTAAATGGAAAAATTTAGAATTGCAAAGAAATCTAATGGTACATATTTTGGACCATGTCTTGAGATGATCAATCGACATGGTTTGATTTCTGGTGCAACGGGAACAGGTAAGACCATCACAATGAAACTCTTTGTTGAATCACTGAGCCAAAAGGGAATTCCTACATTTGTTGTTGATGTTAAAGGGGATCTCAACGGATTTGAAATTGCCGGAAAAAGCAGTGATAAGCTTGTAAAACGCCTTGAGATGTTGGCTGAAAATTTGCCTGATTTTCAATCGTTTCCTGTTCAGTATTGGGATTTGTTTGGTGAAAATGGATTACCTATTCGCACAACGATATCGGATATGGGACCTCTTCTACTTTCGCGGTTACTGGACCTCAATGATGTACAAACAAGTATCCTGCATACACTTTTTAAACTTGCAGATGATGAAGGACTATTACTTCTTGATTTTAAAGACATTAAGGCACTTGTTGATTTTGCATATGCCAATAGCACATCGCTTCCAGAAGGCTATGGCAGTTTAAACAAAGCCTCATTGAGTGCGATCATGAGACAACTCAATGTTTTCGAACAACAGAAAGTATCTGACTTTTTTGGTGAACAAGCACTTGAAATTGAGGACTTTATTGGTTTTGATGAAGGAAAAGGATTTATCAATTTAGTGGATGCCTCAAAACTATTTATGAACCCAAAATTGTATTCAACATTTTTACTCTGGCTTTTATCAGAACTTTACGAGACATTTCCAGAAGAAGGGGATCTGGAACAGCCTAAAATGGTGTTTTTCTTTGATGAAGCTCATTTGATTTTTGATAAGATTTCACCAGTACTTTTAAATCAAATTGAACAAGTTGTACGCCTAATTCGATCAAAGGGGATTGGGATCTATTTTGTCACACAATCACCAACGGACATCCCAGATAGTGTACTGGGTCAGCTGGGAAATAGGATACAACATGGTTTGAGAGCTTATACAGCAAAAGAGATTAAACAGCTAAAACTAGCTGCACAAGGTTTTAGAGTCAATCCTGAACTTGATATTGAGAAAGCATTACTTGAACTTGGTGTGGGCGAAGCATTGGTTTCCTTTTTAGATGAAAAGGGAGTGCCCGAAGTGACCGAACGTGTACAAATCCTAGCGCCTTCGAGCGCTTTTGGGCATGTTGATGGTGTGGATTGCTTTAAGAATTTATCACTAAAAGCAAAATACCAATTGCCACTTGATCGAGAATCAGCCTTTGAAAAATTACATGAAGTTGCAAGCAAAGCTAATTCAGCTAGAGATAAAGGTAAAGATACAGATAAAGATATAGGTAAGAAAGAGAGTGCAACGCCTAAAAAACAAGCCGCACCTAAAAGAAGAGGAAGAAAGCCAGATACAATGGTTGAGAAAGTAACAAAGTCTTTTCTGTCTTCACTAGGACGATCAGTAGGGTCGAGTTTGGCGAGAGGACTACTTGGAACACTAAAAAAACTGTAGCTCTGATGGTGCAATGAATACCGCTATTTATACAAATTTATTTTAAAAATTAATATATATTAAGGTTTTTAACATAATATATATAAAAAAGTTGCATTTTCTTTGAAATTGGCATAAAGTAAAGCATATATAGTGCCGAAATATATATAGAATGCCAAAAATATACTACATGGTGGGGAAATGCAAAAACATTTTATAGGTGGGGTTATTCCCGGCTCTATCATCGCCCAAGATGTATACGGTTCAGATGGAATCCTTCTCATTAAAAAGGGGAGTATGTTTCGTGAACAGTATATTCCTCGGTTTATAGATGCGGGTGTACAAGAAATATTCGTTGAAGAAAATGGATCCATGACACCTGAAACGATAACGACCATCAGAAAATCTTTAAATATTCAAGATGTTATTCATGATAAAACCCGTACGCATGCTCAAAATCAGATTAAGAAAACGATGCTTAAGTTTAAATCTGTGAGCAATACGGATGTCCAAAAGATCAGCCAGATCGTTGAGGATATGATTGAACAGCTGCTTGATAAAAAAGATTTTGTTTTTGCGCTGTCACAATTGCGCTCGGTGGACGATTATACGTATCAGCATTCAGTCAATGTGGGTGTACTTTCCTTAATAATTGGAATAGATTTAGCGCTTGAACAGGAACAACTCAAGCAGCTTGGTATGGGAGCTATTTTGCACGATATTGGCAAGATTATGATCCCAGAAGATATTATCAAAAAACCTGCTAAGCTTACGAATGAAGAGTTTAGAGAAGTTAAAAAACATACAGAGTATGGTTATGAGATACTGATACAAACAGATATACCTGAAGAGGCCGCTAGAATCGCTTTACATCATCATGAAAAATTCGATGGTACTGGCTATAGTAGAGGTTTAAGAAATACAAAGATCCCTTTATTTGCAAGGATAGTTGCGGTTGCTGATGTTTATGATGCCATGTCTAACGACAGAGTTTATCAAAAAAGATCTGCACCAGACAAAGTCTTTAGAGAGATTACACATCTTGGAGATAAGCACTTTGATACCAAGATTATGGAGACTTTTGCAAGACACATCAACATCTATCCAACAGGGACAGGGATCGTGCTCAATTCAGGGCATAGAGGGATTGTACTTTATCAAAATAAACTGTATCCAGAAAGTCCAATCGTTAGAGTGTTCCTTCCCAAAGACCAGGATTACAAGCGGTTGTATTTTGATTTGGACTTATCGCTGAACACAAAATGGTATATTATAGAGACTTTTTAAAAAGAATCGAGGCAAGTGCTCGGTTCTTTTTTAATGAAATTATAATAATTTAATAAGCTAGTTTTTATAATGACAGTGTATGATAAGAGGGAAGCGACATTGTTCGAATAAGAATAAACATCAAGTAGTAAGTAAAAGGAATAGAATGATAAAGGAGATTGACTATGATTCAAGTGAACGGACTCAAAAAATCCTTTAAACTTTCCAAAAAGCAAATGATGGAAAACGGTAATAAGGATAAATTTAAAGTAGCAGTAAAAGGAATTGATTTTCAGGTGCATGACAACGAGATTTTCGGACTTATCGGACCAAATGGCGCGGGTAAAACCACGACGATGAGATGCCTTGCAACCTTGATTAATCCTACAGAAGGATCGGTAAATGTCAACGGTTTTGATGGCGCGAGTGAAGGTGAAGCAGTTAGACGAGAACTCGCTTTTCTAACCAATGAGCTAAAACTAGATACACATTTCACACCTGAATACACCACTAAGTTTTTCGGTCGACTTCATGGACTTGAAGAAAATGTAATTGAAGAAAGAATGAATCACTTATTTGATTACTTTGGTGTAACGCCTTTTAAATTCACAAAAATAGCAGATTTGTCTACTGGGATGAAGCAAAAATTGTCTATCGTCGTTAGTTTAATTCATGATCCGCAAGTAATAATCTTTGATGAGCCTACTAATGGATTGGATATTATCACTGCGAGAGCTGTAACGGAATATTTAAAAGAGCTCAAGCAGCGTGGTAAAACCATCATTATTTCTACACATATGATGCATGTAGCTGAAAAACTTTGTGACCGTATCGCTGTAATAATGGATGGTGAGATCAAAGCCATAGGCTCACTAGACGACATTTATAAGTTGACGGGCAAAGACAATTTGGATGACGCCTTCTTCAAACTCTATGATATCTCGGGAGGTCAACAACATGTTTAAATCTTTGATGATCATTATGAAAAAGGAACTACGCCGTGTTTTCACAGACCGACGTTTGATTGTTACGAACTTTATATTACCAGCAGTTAGTATCGCAATTATCTATTCGCTAATGGGTTTTATGATTGGCAAGACAACAGATGATATTGAGGCGCATACAACTACAATTCTTAGCGTTAACATGCCTGCAGACGTTGCAGCCAATATAGATGCTGACGAAACCATGGTTTATACCGAGATGGCGATTAGCAAAGCAGATGCAGGGGCAAAAATCAAGGCTGGGGAGTATGATTATTATCTTTACTTTGACCCAGGTTTTTCTGAGAAAATAGTGAATTACACATCAGGAGAATTGCCAAAAGTAGAAGGGCTATATTCACCAAAAAGTGATTTGAGTCTTGAAGCGAATTACAAAGTTGGAAAGATGCTCGATGGTTACAAAAACCAAGTACTGGCAAATCGATTGGGCGGAGAATCATTCTTACAAGCTTTTGATATGGAAACGGCTGAAATAGAGATTCCAAAAGAAGATAAAGGACTGGATCGTAGTATTGCTAACTTAATCCCTATGCTGGTGTCTATCTTCATCTTTGCAGGTGCAATGGGGATCGGTATGGATTCTATAGCAGGTGAAAAAGAAAGAGGAACTATTGCGACGATGCTTTTAACACCAGTGGATAGAGGTGTCATCATCGGCGGGAAAGTGCTTAGTCTTTCAGTAGTTGCACTTATCTCTATGACATCATCCTTTATAGGTGTTATACTTTCTATTCCATTTAGTGCTAAGTTTTTATCATCTGATGGAAACTTTGATATGTCTCAATTTGCACTAGGTGGCAATGAGTTGTTTATGTTCTTCTTATGTATGATTGGCCTTGTCGGTATGTATGTAACCATCATCTCAGTATTATCGATGATTGCCAACTCACTAAAAGAAGCAGGTGCTTATATCACACCAGCGTATATGCTTGTTATGATCACAGCATTTATGAACATGTTTAGCGGCAGTGATGTGAGTAGCGTCAGCTATTACATCCCAATTTACAATAACCTCGTTAATATGAAGCAGATATTAACAGGAGATGGTAATTTTATCCATGTGTTAATCGCATTTGGTACTTCTACGGTGATAACACTTGCGCTACTAGTTGTTTCGAGACAGTTGATGCATAAAGAAAAGATTGTATTCCCTTCATAATTTGGGAAGCCACATGAATTGAAAATAGAACACGCCTGAGAAAAGACTTGGGCGTGTTTTTTGATATCACTTTACAAGTGCGCTGACTTAAAATAAAATAACTAAAGGAGGCGGGAAATATGTTGAATTTCTATATTGTAAGACATGGACAAACTGAGTGGAACACAGAGAGACGATTCCAGGGTTGGCTGGATTCACCACTTACGGAACATGGCATTGAGAGTGCTTTGGCATTAAAAACACAACTTGAAGATTATAAATTTCATCACTGCTACACCTCGCCTAGTCAGCGTGCTGCGAGAACAATGGGACTTATTTTGTCTGATCATCATCAGAGTTTTACTACAGATGAAAGGCTGAGAGAAATTAAACTTGGGCCTTGGCAAGGAATGAGACATGAAGATATCGAGAGAGAGTTCCCAGAACAGCTTGAAATTTTCTATAACCATCCTGAAAATTTTTGGCTATCAGAGGCGGAGACATATCATGATGTATATGATCGTGTCCAGTCATTTTTGACGGATCAAATTGCGCTACATATTGATAAAAGCAGACCGCATAATGTACTGGTCATGACGCATGGCGTTACACTGATGGTGTTTCAACTGATCTTTGATGGTAAGCCAGTGAGTGAACTTAGAAACTATAGTGTGGCAAAAAATACCCAAGTCCATCATTATCAATATACTCCAGATGGTTATTTAAGAGTAGAGTAGATAAACCGTAGATAAACCAGAGATTAACAGAGAAAGTACCTTGTTTTATAAATAAAAAAAATTGGCGAAATGCTTAATTTTAGTAAGTAAAGCAACCTTAAAAATTGTTTTAAGTTCTATACAAAGTAGCCGCTTAGTTGATATACTAGTCTCGACAATATTTGATTTTGGAGGTCTATATGAAAGCGTTATCAAAGAAAAATTTAGGTATAGAAGAATCTATGACTTTGGCTATTACAGCTAAAGCTAAGCAACTTAAAGAGAGTGGCGTCAATATCGTGAGTTTTGGTGCTGGTGAACCTGATTTCAATACACCAAAGAATATCAGAGACTATGCAATTGCAAGAATCGAAAAAGGTGGCAATGGCTATACTGCAGCATCAGGCTTAATTGAACTTAAAAAAGCCATCTGCGCTAAACTTCTTAAAGACAACAACTTGACATATGCACCCAATCAAATCGTCGTATCATCAGGTGCAAAACACAGTCTTTTCAATGCACTTCAAACAATCTGTAACCCTGATGATGAAGTCATCATCCCATCTCCATACTGGGTAAGCTATTATGAACTTACTAAGATGGCTGATGCAGAGCCTGTTTTAGTAGAAGGTGCTGCATCTAATTCCTTTAAAGTTACTGTTGCGCAACTTGAAGCAGCAGTTACCGAAAAAACAAAAGCCCTTTTAATTAACAGCCCTAACAACCCAACAGGAGCGGTATATACTGAAGAAGAACTTCGTGCAATAGGTGCATTTGCAACAAAGCACGATCTATATATTATCTCTGATGAGATTTATGAAAAACTCATCTATGGTGAAAAACATGTGAGTATCGCAAGTTTATCACAAGACTTATATGAAAGAACGATTGTCGTAAACGGACTTAGTAAAGCTTATGCCATGACAGGATGGAGAATAGGTTATACAGCTTGTTCGACAACGATCACAAAAGTCATGAGCAATATACAATCACATGCGACATCAAACCCAAACACAATTGCGCAGTACGCAGGAATCGAAGCACTTAGTGGTGATCAAACGCCGATCGAGGAGATGCGAGTAGCATTTGAGGAGCGAAAAGATTATATGGTTAAAACCATTGGTGAGATTTCAAACGTATCTTGTGTCGCACCAAAAGGCGCATTTTATGTGATGGTAAACATTTCACATTACAAAGGAAAAACTGTAGAAGGCGTTTTAGTAAAAGACTCGCTTGATCTTGCAGCAGTGTTGATCGATCAAGCGAATATCGCTGTGATTCCGGGGATTGCATTTGGCGTAGATGACTATATCCGCCTGTCGTATGCGACAAGTATGGAAAACATCATAGAAGGTCTTAAGCGTCTTAATGATTTTTGTGTGAAATACGCATAGCGTTAAATATTAAAAACCAAGCATCTCGATGACGGAGTGCTTGGTTTTTTCTTTGCTTAAATCTATCCATCTTGCTACCTATATAAATTATAGCGATGTTATGATATTATTATGTAATAGAAATAAAATGCAAAAATAATGCATATAATGATAATTTTAATTGGAGTGTAGTATGACGATTAACAAGCAAAATATTGAAAAATTACTTCTAGTTGCGGTATTCACAACCTTTATGGGTCAAATATATATGTTGCCATTTGGTACAAACTTTAGGCTAACTTTTGCTGTAGTGGTACTGAATATTTTGATGCTCACTTTCCGTGAGATTCAGCCGTTTATCACGATAAACCTGGTTGGTATACTGATGTTCTTGGTGCGGAGTGTTCTATATGTTCTTAATGGAAGTGGGACTCTCTTTCAAGCCTTTGGCACTTATTATCCAGTGATCTTTTTTTATATCTTTTATAGTATTTTCTTTGTCCTTTTAGATGTGAGAAGTTTAGTTAAAACCCCATATGCATTATTTTTAAGCATATGGATCTGTGATAGTATACCGAATATCATCGAGGTTATCGTTCGCCAAGAGTGGAGAAGCGTTAACTTTGAAGAAATCATATTTACAATTATCCTCATAGGACTTTTAAGAACCTTTATAACCACGATTCTCGTATATGTCTCACGTTATTATTATGAAAAATCAAAAGAACGTGAGAATCATCATATATTTGTAGACCGAATCATGTTGATGTCGAATTTAAAAAATGAACTGTTTTTTCTTAGAAAGTCTAAGAACGATATCGAAGATGCTATGCAGAGGAGCTTTACCATCTATGAACAAGCCGAAGATTTAGAGCTTAAAGAGTCAATTTTATCTGTAACGAAGGACATCCATGAGATTAAAAAAGATTATACACGTGTGATTTCTGGGCTTGAAAAGAGTATCAAAGATTCACCTATTTATAACATGAACATCAAAGAAATTTTTGAAATTGTCATGTCCTCTAACAAAAAATACGCAATTTCCAGACGTGTGAGCATGAAATTTAGCTCTAACATTGGTTTTGATTTTAAAACTGAGGATTATCTTGCACTTATCTCAATTTTAAATAATATCGTGACCAATGCAGTAGAGGCTTTTAAATACGAAGGAAAATGTGCTATAGAACAGCGTGTTGAAGAAAATCAAATGATCTTTGAAGTTTCCAATGATGGGGATGGTATTGATCCACAGGATATCCCACTCATTTTTGAACCAGGTTTTTCAACTAAATTCAATGAAAACAACGGTGTGATGGCATCAGGGATAGGACTCACGCATGTCAAACATCTTGTTGAAGACTATTTTGAGGGTAGTATAGAAGTTGTGAGTAAGAAAAGTGATCAAACATGTTTTAAGATCTCGATCCCTATGGAAAGGATGCTTACTAGCAGAAGTAAAACAAAAGAAGAATAAGCAAAAGAAGAATGAGCAAGTTATGCAGAGCATAATCGTATATTTAGGCATAAAATGTAGGAAGTTTCGGGGGGAATATGAACTACAATTTTTATCTGGTGGATGATGATCCAAGTGTTTTGAGTATACTTAGCAAGATCATCGTAAGCAACAATTTAGGAGATGTCATAGGTAAATCGAGTGAAGGTGAACATGCAATAGCTGAGATCGTGAGATTAAAACCAGATATATTGCTAGTGGATTTACTTTTACCAAAAAAGGATGGCATTCGGGTCGTGCAAGAAGTCAAAGGTCACTATCCAGAGATTCCATGCATCATGATCAGTGAGGTCTATTCGAAAGACATGGTCTCAAAAGCCTACAACAGTGGCATTGAGCTCTTTATTAACAAACCCATCAACGTGATAGAAGTGATTAACGTCATCAAACGCGTGGATGAAAAATTGAAAATGAAGCGCGTCATTGATTCTTTTCAAACTGCTTTTCAGAGTATGCAGTCACTTAAAGAAGCCGTTCCAACAGCAGAAAACCTTAAAAATCCCAAACTTGAAAGTGCAAGGCAGATTTTTAACCACCTTGGCATTCTCAGTGAAGCCGGGACGAAAGATATCCTCAATATGCTTGAGTTTATCTTTGAAAAAGGCGATGCCAACAAGCGGAATATCTTTGATCACAAACTTAGCGATCTTTATGACTATGTTTCTATTAAGTACGAGAAAGAGAAAGGTGAGCTGGTGAGTGAGAAAGCAATAGAGCAGCGCATCAGAAGGACAATTGGACAAGCCCTTGGTAATATCGCAGAACTTGGACTACACGATTATGAACACCATGTATTTGAAAAATATGCATCATCTTTATTTGATCTTCGCGAAGTGCGAAAAGAAATGGACTATATCAAGCGAAACAGCAAGACAAGAGGGAAAATTAGTATTAAGAAATTTATCCTTGGACTGATTGAGGAAGTGAATTAAAGTTATTATAAAATTAGTCAAAAAAAGCGTGCTATTCATCAAAGTTGATGATGATTAGCACGCTTTAATTTTTATAATTTAATCGTTTTCAACAGTGTCAATCAACGTTCCATGCCAAGTATGAAACCAAACTGTGCCCGTTAGACCATTGACACTTAACATTCCTGCAGTAGTACCATCTTTATCTAAGTGAAAAGTATAATACCCATAAAATGAGTGCGCATCATTTTCAATCGTATAGTCATCTGAATAAATTGAGGCAATATATTTTTCGGCAAAGACTTTTGCATCATCAAGTGTTAAAGTACTATCAGTGCTTAAGTATTTCTCATCTAATAAGTTGTTGCCAAAACCGTAGCTTTGCATATTCGCCCATCTATTTGAAAAACCCATCATGTTGCCAAACAAATAGTTACTACCAAAGCCCATCATGTTGTCAAAATAAGCTCTATGATCGACGTTCAACTTATTATCATAATTTGAGTTATTGCCGTTGCCCATCATGTTACCAAAATATGAGCTATTGCCTAGTCCCATCATACTGCCAGTACCCATCATGCTGTATTTCAAATTCCACATCATATTGGGTCCAAACTCAGGGTAGACGTTACCAGTATAAGGATTCACTAGAAGTTCCATTGCACCTCTACCTGTATCACTTTCCATAATTGAAAAATAATAATCGGTGTCTTCATAGATGAATATATCGCCAATCATAAGCTCTTCATTGTAGTTTGAAATATACTGTTCAACATTTTGCTTTAAAACACTGAGATCAAGTTTGTCACCAGTGTTATTTGATAAGTTAGTATTTTGACCATAAGCGCCTCCCATCATTCCACCGTGAAAATAACCGTTATTTTGTGATGAGTTCATCATACCTGCATAGCTGTTTGTACCTGAAATTCCCGAAGTAGCAAAGATTAGACTTGTCATTAATAAAACTATCATTATTTTTTCATTGTATTCTCCTTTTCATGTATTTAACTTTTAACTCTACACCACGACCAAATGCCATATCCTATAAGGATCTTATCAATAGAATGTGGCTGAATTATGATTATTGATTATAATTATTGAAATTATATATTTTGAATGATGTAAATCTAACGAATGGAATAATTGACAAATTACAATTTAGATTATATTATAATAACAATTACAAAATAGATGTATAAAAACAATCAAAAAAGGAGAAATAATTGAAAAGAAAAAGTAAATTTATTAATTTTATAACAGTATCTTTAATTTGTTTAATTCTGTTGGAAACAATAGTAATTGGCATCCCTGTATTTGCATTGACTCAGGATATAAATGTAATTGTCAATGGCAAGAAGCTAGAATTTGAAGTTGACCCTGTAATTGTTAACAATAGGGTCCTAGTCCCGTTAAACGTTATTTCAGAATCGCTACATCTAACTTTTGAAATGGATGAGAAGTTATCTAGGATATCCATACATAAAAAAGATAGAGAATTGATAATGTATATTGGAATGGAGTATGCAGTTGAAGATGATGATTTTTATTTTTTAGGCATCCCCCCTCAAATTATTAAAAACAAAATTTTTGTACCAATTGGATTTATTAGTACGTTCTTTGGTGCAAATATTGAATGGGATGCAATTACTAAAACAATATCAATATACAACGATGATGACGACATAATTATTATTGATGATTTAATTTTTGAAAAATATATCAGAAATTTAATTGATAAACCGACAGGTGATTTAATTAAGTATGATGTTAGGTACATTACGGAGTTAAATTTAAATAAGTATATAGATGAAGCGATGGAAGATTTAGTAGATATCTCAGCTTTAAAATATTTTGAAAATTTAGTTGATTTAACAATTCATGTTACGGAAGTAAGTGACTTGGAACCTATTAAGAATCTAAAAAAATTAGAGGAATTGAATATAAGTTTATCGCCAGTTGAAAACATCGACGCATTAAAAGGACTTGTTAATCTGAAATATTTATATATTTATAATTGCCCAGTTAGCGATTTGTCCCCACTAACGAGTCTAACAGAGTTGAATGTGTTAAGTCTAACCAATTGTCCTGTAACTGATTATTCTGATCTTAAGTCACTTGTAAATCTAACTAATTTATGGATAACTGATTGCCCAATTTCAGACATCGAGCCTTTAAAAGACTTAACTAATTTAACAGATATCAGAATTAGAAATACGGATGTTTCTGATCTTTCTTATTTGACAAATTTAAGTAAACTTAGGAGGGCTGATTTAAGTTATAATAAAATTACAGATATTAGTCCACTTAAAAATTTAATAAAACTGGAAAATTTAGATCTTGGCGGAAACAACATTTTGGATTACAAACCAATTATAGGCATGCTACCATATTTGGAAGTCGATTTCAGCATGCAACAGTTGGCGATCGATCAAGCTAAAATTATATTGAAAAATATTATTAGAGATAATATGTCTGATTTAGAAAAAGAGAAAGCTATACATGATTATATTGTGTTGAATACAAAATACGATATTGAAAACTATAAAAATTATACGATCCCGGTTGATTCACACGAGGCATATGGCGTTATTTTGTATGGTGTAGGTGTATGTGATGGTTATGCGAAAGCAACTTTGCTATTATTGACACTTGCAGATATTGAAGCGGAGATTGTAACTGGGGCAGCAAAATCAAGTACCTTTTGGGAATCACATGCATGGAATAGAGTACTAATTGATGGTGTCTGGTATAATTTAGATGTAACTTGGGACGATCCTGTTCCGGATAGAGGTCCATCAACACCAAGAACAAAGTACTTTAATATGAGCGATGAAACATTTCGAATAAATCATAGATGGTAAAAAATTAATCGTTGATAAGTATTTAATGAATAATTTGTTAAAATAACTGTTCACAAATTAATGGTTTGTTTTCAAAGTGAAAATTGTTATAATTAGAAGGGGAAATTTTCCCCTTTTTTTTCGTGTTAACAAAGTGGATAAATGGCAAAGCCATTTTTAAAGTCACAACTTATTTGTGACATAAACTAAGGACGCAAGGTCCGAAGTTTTTTTATAATGAGGAAAGCTTGTGCATATAGCATAGGCAATTAGAAAGCGGTTAGGAGAAAAAATGTCTAAGAGAGAAACGTTTGAAATTGAATCAATGGAATCAATACTCACTAAAAATGATGAACACATACGCGCAATTAAAGATATAAACGATGCGCATTATACAGAGTTACAACATAAAAAGAAAGCCATTACGATCACGTATGGTTGTCAGATGAACGAGCACGACTCAGAAAAGCTCAATGCGATGCTCATGGATATGGGGTATGACTTGACGAAGAAGTTTGAAGATGCTGACCTCATTATCTTCAACACTTGCTGTGTCAGAGAAAACGCAGAGTTCAAAGTATATGGAAACCTTGGTCACGTGAAAAAGCTAAAAGAGACGAGACCTGATTTGATCTTGGCAGTTTGTGGCTGTATGATGCAGCAACCTCACATCGTTGCTGAAATTAAAAAGAAATACAAATACGTCGACCTTGTATTTGGCACACACAACCTTCATAATTTTCCAGCACTTTTAGAGGAAACACTAACTGCAACGCACCAAGTTGTAGAAGTATGGGAATCAGAAGGCGATGTAATCGAAGGTCTTAAGTCAAATAGAAAGAAAGAAATCAAAGCTTATGTCAATATCATGTACGGCTGTGACAATTTTTGCTCATACTGTATCGTTCCTTATACCAGAGGCAGAGAACGTAGCCGAAAGTTTGAGGACATTATAGAAGAGGTACGCAGTCTTGTACAGACAGGTACAAAAGAAGTGATGTTACTAGGACAAAATGTCAACTCATATGGTAAAACATTTGATGAGCCAGTTGATTTTGCAGATTTACTCAAAGCAGTTAACGAGATCGAAGGACTTGAGCGTATCCGCTTTATGACTTCACATCCAAAAGACTTATCACAAAAGCTCATCGACACCATGGCTGCTAGCGATAAAGTGTGCGAGTACCTACATTTACCAGTACAAGCAGGCAGTAATGCAGTCCTTAAGCGCATGAACAGAAAGTACACAAGAGAGCAGTACCTCGATATCATCAGCCGGGCAAAAGCCTTGATGCCTGATTTAGGTATTACTACTGACTTGATCTTGGGTTTTCCTGGTGAGACAGATGAAGACTTCACTGATACCATGGAACTGATCAAAACAGTTGGGTACAATGCAGCGTTCACTTACCTGTATTCTATAAGAACGGGAACGCCAGCTGCGAAATATGAAGACCAAGTGCCAGACGACGTGAAACATGCACGTATCAGTGAACTGTTAAAGGTCCTAAACCCTATGATCACTGAAAAACTCAGCACCATGGACGGTAAAATAGTTGAGGTGCTTGTAGAGGACTTTTCTAAAAGTTCAAAAGAAGTCCTAATGGGTAGAACGCGCAACAACTACACCGTGACATTTGAAGGTGCCCCTGAACTGATCGGCAAACTCGTCAATGTGAGAATCACTAGACCTAAGAACTTCTCGCTATATGGTGAAGTGGTTGAGGTTATTCGCTAAGATTTAATGTAACTTTATCATACTAATTCAAAACGAATTTAAACTCTAAAAAACGAGGAAGGCAAATATGATGAACATAGATAGATCCAAGTTGACGCCCATGATGCGCCAATACTTTGAAATTAAAGAGAACTACATGGATTATATCCTATTTTATCGTTTGGGCGATTTTTATGAGATGTTTTTTGATGATGCTGTACGGGCATCAAGAGAACTGGAAATCACACTGACAGCACGCAACTGTGGTCTTGAAGAAAAAGCCCCACTTTGTGGTGTGCCATATCATGCGGTAGATGGCTATATCAAAAAACTCGTAGACAAGGGCATCAAGATTGCCATCTGTGAACAGACAGAAGATCCTGCACTTGCCAAGGGCCTAGTCAAACGTGAAGTTGTGCGCATCATCACACCGGGAACCATCACAGATCCTGAGATGCTAGACGAGGGCAATTACAACTATGTGGCGTCACTTACAAAGCTTGAAAACACTTATGCTATCGCCTACTGTGATATCACTACGGGGGTGATGAAAACCACCGAGCTACACGACCCAGAAAAACTCATCGACGAGATCATCAAGATAGAACCTAGCGAAATTGTCATTTCGGATAAACATACTTTAGCACCTGATATGATCAAAACCATTGAGGCACAAGGCATCACACTGACGCCGTTTATGGATCATGCTTTTCAGCCACATGCAGGCAAGCGCATCATCGAGCGCGTTTTAAACGTGTTTTCTATCGAGAGCCTTGGATTTGCGGATGATTCTGCGATCCTCTGCGCCTCTGGTGCACTGCTTGCCTATGTAGAAGAGACCGCTAAAGTACCCCTTAACCACTTTAACAAAATCGACATCTACAACCACTCGCGGTTTATGGTTTTGGACAAATTCACCAGACGTAACCTAGAGCTCGTGGAAACCATGCGCACCAAAGATAAAAAAGGAAGCCTTTTATGGGTGCTGGATAAAACGTGCACAGCCATGGGAGCAAGACGCCTTAAAGCATGGGTAGAAGAGCCACTCATAGATATAGAAGCCATTCACAAAAGACTGAACACAGTTGAAGTTTTGGTAGATGATCTCTTACTACGCAGTGACCTTCGTACACACCTTAAACAGATCTACGACCTTGAAAGGTTAACCTCTAAACTCGTCTATGGCAGCATCAACCCAAGAGACCTTGTGGCACTTAAACAGTCCATCTCAGTATTGCCTGATATCAAAGGGTGTATCGATACCTTAGAAGAGGGTGATTTTCAAACCATCAACGAAGACATCGATTCACTGAAAGATATTTATCAGCTTATAGACGAAAGTGTAGTAGAAGAGCCGCCATATAGCGTCAAAGATGGTGGCGTCATTAAGACGGACTTCCATCCAGAGATCGCAAATCTTAGAGACGCCATTGCCAACGGCAAAGGCTGGATACTGGATATTGAGAGCAAAGAACGTGAAAGAACGGGAATTAAAACCCTTAAGATAGGCTTTAACAAAGTATTTGGTTATTATATTGAGATTTCAAAAGGCAGTTCAAAAAATGCCCCTGAAGAATACATCCGTAAGCAAACACTTGCCAATGCAGAGCGCTATATCACCCCAGAGCTTAAGCAACTAGAGGAAACCGTGCTTGGTGCAGAAGAAAAAATCGTGCGCCTTGAACAAGAGCTATTTGCACAGCTTAAACAAAATATTATGGTACATGTAGACCGTATACAAACAACTGCGAGAGCTATTGCGTCACTTGATGCCCTTTTATCCTTTGCAGAGTGTAGTTACCGCTATGGTTTTGTGAAACCGAAAGTCAACAATAAAGATACCATTCAGATCAAAAATGGACGTCATCCAGTGATTGAGCGCATCTTTAATGAAACGCCATTTGTACCAAATGATACGCTACTTGATCAAAAGGCACATAAATTTTATATCATCACAGGACCGAACATGGCGGGTAAGTCAACTTACCTGAGACAAGTGGCACTGATTACCTTGATCGCCCAGATAGGATGTTTCGTCCCAGCAGATAAAGCAGAGATAGGCGTCGTTGACAGGATTTTCACACGTGTTGGCGCATCAGATGACCTTTCACAAGGCCAGAGTACCTTTATGGTTGAGATGAATGAACTTGCCAACATCCTCAACAATGCAACTTCAAAATCGTTGATCATTCTTGACGAGATCGGTAGAGGAACGAGCACTTACGATGGACTCTCCATCGCTTGGAGCGTTGTAGAATACCTTAGTCAAGGGTCTGGTATCCATGCTAAGACCATGTTTGCAACCCATTACCATGAACTCACCGAACTTGAGGGCAAGATCGATGGGGTATGTAACTTCCGTATCGCAGTAAAAGAGTCGAGAGATGATATCATCTTCCTTAGAAAAATAGAGCGTGGTGGGGCAAATCAAAGTTTTGGTATACAAGTGGCAAAACTCGCAGGAGTGCCTGAACCTGTCATAGAGCGTGCGAAACACATCCTTTCAAAACTTGAAGTCAATGACATCAACAACAACATTCAAAACCTTCAAGGCCTTGAGATGGAAGATGGCAAAGCACAGCCTCAAACAGATGGAAAAGTAAAATATGGTGATTATTCTGTTTCAGAAGGACTCTATCACTACCTTTCCAAACTAGAAGTAGAGCAGATGACACCTATCGAAGCCATGAACGCACTTTACAACATCATCAGTCAATTTAAAGAGAAATAGGATGCGTGATTGAGTCGTAACTGAAAGAATTACCAAGAAAACACAACGATGCTTTCAAAGGAGGGGCTATGGAAGACAATCGCATACTGAAATTAGATGAAAGAACCGCAAGCAAAATCGCCGCTGGCGAGGTTGTAGAACGCCCTGCCATGGTGATCAAAGAGCTTGTTGAAAATGCAATAGATGCTGGTGCAACTGAGATTATCGTAGACATCAAAAAAGGTGGCAAGAGTTATATCAAAGTCAGTGATAATGGACGAGGCATCAACTATGAGGACTTATCACTGGTATTTGAACGTCATGCAACCAGTAAAATCAGAAGTATAGAAGACCTTTATGCAACAGCTTCTCTAGGATTTAGAGGTGAGGCACTTGCCAGTATATGTGCCGTTTCAACTGTAGAGCTCATCACACTTCGAGAGGGGGAAAACTCTGGTCGAAAAGTACAGGCTGCAGGTGGTACCATCCAGAAAATCTCTGAGGTGGGCACTTCAAAAGGGACGACAATTATCGTCAACGACTTGTTTTACAATACACCAGCGAGACTTAAGTTTCTCAAAAGTGATATGGCAGAAGGACGTTCTATCACTGAACTCATGGGATTTTTGGCGCTTTCTCATCCAGAAGTTACGATAAAGTACAGCTCAGATGACAAAATGATCTTTCATACACAAGGAAAAGGTAGCCTCGTAAATGCAATCTTTGCCGTCTTTGATCAAAACATGGTCAAAGGCATGTATGAGATTTCCGACCGACAAGATAAGCTTCAATTAAATGGATTTATCTCAAGATTTGATTATACAAAAGGGACAAGAGCGCAACAGCTATTATTTGTAAATGGCAGATATGTCAAAAGCGACCTTATCAAAGAAGTGATTCATATGGCTTATAAGCCTTATATGATGAACAATCGCTTTCCTGCTTGTGTATTATTCTTAGAGATTCCACCGAGTGAGATAGACGTCAACATCCACCCTGCAAAGACTGAAATCAAGTTTCATGATGATGGGTTAATCAAACAGTTTGTGTTTAGTGCACTGAAAAAAGCATTTAACCTCTATGACCAAGTACCAAAAGTTACTTTCAAAGAGCGCGAGGTTTTTTCAATGAAAACTGCACCGACTCAAGAAGAGAAGGTTAAGCAACTTGAACTTCAAAGTGAAAGTACAAAGGTGACAGAGCTACCTAAAAATGCATCGCAACCTGAGACTGTTTCACAATCTGAGTCGGCTTCACAATTTGAGGCGACTTCACAATCTGTGCAGCCACAGGTAAATTCGACAAAGCCAGATGAGAACTCGGCAAAGCCAGAACTGAACTCGGTAAAGTCAGAATATCACTCAGAAAAGCCGGCTTACAATTCAGTACAAAATGCATCGCATAACTCAGCACTAAATCCAGCACTAAATCCATCACATAACGCCGCACATAAATCAGTGCCAAAATCGTTTGATTTTTCTACACTTACGAACTTTGCAACTGCTACTTTAGAGGAAGCTTCTATAGTCCTTGAACAGCCTGTACCACTTGATGTAGAAGAAGGCGCACGTCACACGATTTATGATGGACTTCAGTATGTTGGTGTGTTTAACAACACTTATTTACTCTATGAAAAAGACAAAAGTTTGTATCTGATAGATCAACACGCAGCACATGAGAAAATTCTCTTTGAAGCGTTTATGGCTGCTTTTGAAAGCAGTAATGTTCAGTCACAGATGCTTTTAATGCCAGAGATCATCAGTTTAAGCAAGATTGAAATGACACGTTTAAACGAAGTTAAGCCCTTGCTTCACGATATGGGATTTATGATAGAGGCCTTTGGCGATGACGGGGTAGTAATGCGTGAGATTCCATCGATGCTTTCATTTTCCCAGGCAAAAGATATGGTTGCTTCAGTATTTGAAAACGCTAAAGAACATGTCGATGATCATTTTAAGCATCAGATTGCGGAAAAAGCATGCAAAGCAGCGATTAAAGCACATGATGCAATCCACGAGGATGAACGTATGGCACTTGTGGATTCACTTAAGGGATTGAACTCACCTTACACATGCCCTCATGGGAGGCCCATCATCATCAGTTTTTCACTGAGTGAAATAGAACGGAAATTTAAGCGAATTCTATGATAAACTAAATAGAGGATCATTTTAGATAAGACATTAGAAATAATGTCTTTTTTTATCTTTATATGAAAAATATACTGATGGAAGTGGTTAAAACGTATATAACAAATTGAAATTTAATTAGAAATAAAAAGGATGGTAAAATATGAAAGGATTTTCTATTTTGTTTATTTTAAACGGTCTATCTATTTTTATTCAGTCAATAATCAACGTAATTGAAGACAAGAATGGGAGATTTATAACCCTGAAATTCGATCCCCAATTATACATCATCGGGATTTTCTTAGGGCTCTTATTTGTTTTAACAGGTGTTGGAATAGGGTTTAGAAAAAGATATGCTTACTATCTATCCGTTAGTTTGTGTTCTTTGATGAGCCTCTATGTGTTTGTAGGAGCTGTTTTATTGATTAATCAAAATTCAAATGGGCCTTTAGTGCTTATTATCATTATTTTATTGATTTATTTAGCAATTGCTAGATATATACTGAAAAGAAAAGTATATTTTGATAAATCTTAAACCTAAATGCAGTAAAGATATTAAATTAAATTTGGAAATCATTCGACTATTTGCGTTATCTCATCGTGTTGGGATATATAAATAAAATGTGAAAAAAATAGAAAAATAGTTTCAAATTAGCAAAACGAAATGTGAAATGGATTTTGTAACTTTTTTTATTATTATAGTTGAAAGTGGGTAGGGCATGAAAAAATGGGGCGTCGTAATTATACTGGTAGTGTTGGTGGTATTAATTAAAGTGAAAATGGTTAATATAGAAGAGGCTCAATCAAACTATGGTGGTACAATTTATGTTAGGAAGCCAACGACTGATTCTAACTACATTATTTCTGATGAGATGAATCTTGCTAAGTTCGATTTAAAAGAGCGTTTGAATAATGATATCAATCAAATATATACGGATTCTTCTAATCATATTATATGTATATATTTAGTTTACGATACATATTATCAAAAACTTGAGCTGGACTACGATACGAATCTTCAGGTACCATTTACTTTGGAAGTTGAAAGTGGCATTGAGAAGATTTATTATTCTTTTCCTGAGTATGAAACTGTACGTGCGATTACGTATAAAGAAAGTGATAAAGTAGATTTTGAAACTGAAATCACGTCACGATCTATTAATCGAAGTAAAGAAGCAGTGGGCGGAGAACCTAAATGGAGGGTTTTTTCACAAAGTAAATTTGAAGTAAATGATGAGCAAATAACCTTTAGAATTTATAATGCTTTTGAAAATGAAGAAATCAATGAGAATACTGAATCTTTTGGTGGCTATGTTTTTGTGCTTAGAGTACAGTAAATTTACAAAAGCAGTTATACTGCGTGATGACCAAGCCATGTAACACAGACTTAACAGAAAAACACAAATTTAATAATGCTTTAGTCATGTTCTTTGATATCCTATTCATAGAACGCAAATAAATATACTTTCGTTTATATTGAAACTAAATTATGGAGTAACTTAAATTTAGGAAGGTGAGCATGATGAAGTTAAAAAAAATAACTGCAAAAGGTGTAGTACTCGCAATCACATGTGTCTGTCTTAGCTTTGGGATTGGATATGGTGATACAATTAAGGGAACAAGTAATACACCAAATTACTATTTTGATGGCAATGATTTTGAACCGATTACGGTTTATGAAGTGGTAGATGTTGATGGCAATAGTAAAGACCTCGTTTTATTGAGAGATTTGACGCGTTTTGGATATGCGCTAAATTGGGACGGTACCTCTAGGACAATTGACATCACTCATAGTACAAAAGAGCAAATTGCACAAACGACAGTTATAAAAAAAGGTATGACAGTAAAGTTAAGTGATATTAAGACCAATTTTTATACAGATGAGTCCATAGATACATATATTGCAAATGGCTTGTCTTTTATAGCACTTGAGCGTCTGCCATATGCATATTATGATTACTTACCAGATTCATGGGCGAGACCTTACATTTTTTCGCTTAATGCAAAAGGGTATTTTTATAATGATCATAAATCTTTTGGTGAGATCGTCACAGCTGAACAACTTTCCACAACTATTGCCAACATCTTAAATGATAAATTTGTCTCGTTTAAACGAGCAGCGTATATAAAACTAGGTCAATCAGATTTTGAAGGCGTCAGAGATGCTGGTGTTTTTAATGGTTTTTCAATAAGTAGTGGCGCATCTATTACACGCGAGACCATGACGCGTATTGGCAAAAATATGTTGGACATGCTTCAGGTGGATTATACGATGTATGGTGATGTTACAAGCGGTTATGCAGACCGAGAAAATGTTAGTGAAGCCGCTTTAAACAGTGTGGATTTGTTTTATAATGCTGGAATTTTAACTGTAAATACAGATGGCAATCTGATGCCTAAAAATAAAGTAAGTGCACAAGAAGCCGGTGTCATCCTCAGTAAAATGCTTGAGAAATTTGGCCAGATGGATGCTATCGTTCCATATACCGGTGAACGAGCGGATCTTTCAACTTTTAAATTAGTTGATGGTGCTTATGACATTACTGGCTTTACAAAGCCGATTATTTTATCTGACGAAGAACCTAAACTCACGCTTTATGGTGTATCACTTAGGTCGATTAAAGATGTATTAACGCTTGAAATAGATCAAGATTATGCATCTATGGGTGGCATTTATGCAAAACAAACTTTGTATCCTCAGATCACTCAAGTGGACATCATCTTAAAATCAGGTGAAACCATTCAAAAACAAATGGGAAAGATGCCTAATTTTAACTATATAGGTTCAGGCAACTATCGGACGGTTATTCAAGTTGCTCCGCCAGTGCAAGGGATGAATGAATCAAGTAAGTATATACAGCTTAATGAGATCGACAGCATTATCATACATGCTCCGAATGATATAGCTTTACGGTTCAAAATGTAGTTTTACTAGATGTACTCTAATTATATGTAAACAATTTGTGATATAAGTGTCATAATCAGTCATTGTTACTGACATATGTGATTTAAAGTGATAAAATATAAATTCAGATAGCACAAAAATTTTAGCCTCGCTATTGTTGCGTGGCTTTAATTTTAGAGTGAGGTTATTTTCTGAATTGTTTCAAAATTATTACTTTTTTGGCTGTATTGTTGAATATTTAACAGTAAAATTATATGATGAAAGATATATTGGTATAGTATGAATAAAATTATAATTATTGCAGGACCAACTGCCGTTGGAAAGACGGATTTATCACTGGCTCTAGCGCATACGCTTCAAACTGAAATTATCTCAGCAGACTCGGTTCAAATCTATAATGGACTTGATATCGGTTCTGCTAAACCAACTCTAGATGAGATGGCGGGAATTCCACATCATTTGATCGATGTAGTTGAACCGACAGAGGCTTTTTCTGTAAGTGATTATGTAAAACTTGCAAAAAAAGAAATCCGTAGACTTCATGAAATGGGGAAGATCCCTGTTATCGTGGGAGGTACTGGACTGTATATCAACGGTCTTTTATATGAGATGGATTTTGGTGAGAGCTGTGCAGATGCTGAGTTCAGGGCTGAGATGGAAGCACTTGCCCAAAGGTGCGGGGCGATGGCAGTATATGAAAGGCTTTTGAGCTGTGATCCGGTGGCGGCGGAGCGAATCCACCCCAATAACCTAAAAAGGGTCATCAGAGCACTAGAAATTAATCATGTCACGGGTAAACCCATGGCTGATTTTGCAAATGCACCTACCAAAACCACGGACTATGAAGTGATTTTGATAGGTTTAACGCGGGGTAGAGATGTGCTATATGAACGCATCAACAAACGCGTCGAGCTGATGTTTAGTGCAGGTTTACTTGACGAAGTAAAAAAATTAAAAAATTCTGGTTTGGATGATAGTTTTCAGTCAATGCAGGGTATAGGTTACAAGGAAGTTCTGTCCTATTTGGAAGGACGAATCAATTACGAACAGATGATCGACGAAATCCAGCAGGGAAGTAGGCATTATGCCAAGCGTCAGTTTACTTGGTTCAAGCGTTATGACGATTTGAAATGGATCGATCTAGATATCACTTGTACCGAAGATGCGGTTAAGGAAATTCTGTCAATCATATAAAATAAAGAGATAAGGAGGGGAATCCATGAAAAGTGCACTTAATCTTCAGGACCTATTTTTAAACCAATGTCGTAAGGATCAGACACCGATTACGATCTTTTTAATCAGTGGTTATCAGATCAGAGGACTTGTAAAAGGCTTCGACAGCTACACCATCGTACTCGATAGTGAAGGCAAACAACAGATGATTTACAAACACGCGATATCGACAATTATCCCATCGAAAACTGTCAATTTTCAAACATGATTCAATTTATGATTAATAATTCTTAAAACCCCAGTGATTGCTGGGGTTTTTGAATTTTTTTGGGTATATTTTCAACGTAATTTTACATGTTTTTAGGTTGTTATTGGGCGGGTTACCCGTTATAATGTAGTGAGACATGTATACAAGATCGATAGATCTCAAAATAAGAAAGGTTGGTTTAATAATGGAAATTAGAACGATTAATACGATTAGGATGTTATCTGCCGAAGCAATCCAAGCGGCTAATTCAGGTCACCCTGGTTTACCACTAGGTGCAGCACCTATGGCATATACCCTATGGGCAAAGGAAATGAAGCATAATCCACATAATCCTTTGTGGCATAACAGAGACAGATTTGTCTTATCAGCAGGTCATGGCTCAATGTTAATTTATTCATTGCTTCACTTATTTGATTACGGTCTTTCAATGGAAGAAATTAAAAATTTCCGTCAATTCAACAGTAGAACACCAGGTCACCCAGAGTACGGTCACACTAAAGGTGTGGAAATCTCTACAGGACCACTTGGTCAAGGTATTGCTAACGCAGTGGGATTTGCTATGGCTGAAAAACATTTAGCTGCAAAATTCAACAAAGAAGGCTACCCAGTTGTTGATCACCACACTTTTGCAATTTCAGGCGATGGTTGCTTAATGGAAGGTATTTCATACGAAGCTGCATCGCTTGCAGGTACACTTAAACTTGGCAAATTAGTTCTAATGTATGATTCAAATAAAATTTCTATCGAAGGAAGCACTGATCTTGCTTTCACTGAAGATGTAGCAGGTCGTTTTGAAGCGATGCACTGGCAAGTACTTACTGTAGAAGATGGCAACGATGTGGATGCAATCCAAGCGGCGCTTAAAGCAGCTAAAGCAGAAACAGAAAAGCCTTCAATCATCATCGTAAAAACAGTGATCGGATATGGCTGTCCTTCTAAACAAGGTTCACATAAAGTACATGGTTCGCCACTTGGTCAAGATGGTATCGAAGAGATGAGTAACTACTTAGGTATGACTGATAGAGCAGCATTTGAAGTTCCTTCAGATGTAGCGTCTAGCATGTCGAAGGTCGTAAGTGAACTTGGAAAATCTGAAGAAGCTTGGAAAGCTAACTTTGCTGAGTATGCAAAAGCATATCCAGAACTTGCTGCAGAATATGATGCTTGGTTTGCTAATGAAGCGCCTATGGCACTTTTAGAATCAGATGAGTTCTGGAACTACAATGAAACAGTAGCTACTAGAAGTTCATCTGGTAAAGTACTTAATGTGCTTGCTGATCATGTACCAAACTTTTTTGGTGGATCTGCTGACCTTTCACCATCAAACAACTCAGATATGAAGAAAAGAACTTCTTTCTTTGCAGATAGCCCAGAAGGATCAAACCTTCACTTTGGCGTAAGAGAGCATGCCATGACAGCAATTGTAAATGGTATCCAGGCACATGGCGGTCTTAGAGCTTATGGCGCGACTTTCTTTGTATTTGCTGATTATATGAAACCAGCAATGAGACTTGCAGCACTTATGGGACTTCCTGTCACATATATCTTAACGCACGATAGTATCGGTGTTGGTGAAGATGGTCCAACACACCAACCGATTGATCAACTTGCGATGTTAAGAGCAGTACCAAACTTAAACGTCGTAAGACCTGCAGATGCAAGAGAAGTTTCGGCAGCTTGGTACATGGCGATGACATCGACATCTACACCAACTGCACTTGTCCTTACAAGACAAAACTTACCGGCACTTGAAGGTTCTTCAAGAGAGGCGCTTAAAGGTGCATATGTCGTTTCTAAAGAAGCAAATGTATCTGATGTGATCTTGATTGCAACAGGTTCAGAAGTATCGCTTGCAATTGATGCTCAAAAGGCACTTAGCGAAGTGGGTATCGATGCAAGAGTTGTTTCTATGCCATGTCAAGAAGTGTTTGATGCACAATCAGATGCTTACAAAGCAGAAGTACTTACAAAAGGCGTTCCAAAACTTGCGATAGAAGCTGCAAGCACTTTTGGATGGCACAAGTATGCATGCGATGTAATCGGTCATGATGGTTTTGGTATGTCTGCGCCAGCGGGAGAAATCTTCGAAGCGTTTGGCTTTACAACTGAAAACGTAGTGGCACGTGTTAAGCAATTGATTAAGAAATAAATGAATGTGAACACCTGCGCATCTTGTTAAAAAGATGAGCAGGTGTTTTTTTATGCCCTCATATGGATTTTATTGAATATTGTGACAATATTAATTTTTAATGACAGCCACTTTTGAAATAAGTGTTGTGATAAAATAAGTGTATCTGACTTAAACAAAATAAAGTATATGGGGGAAATATGCGCCGAAAAAAAGAGAAAGAAAATGACGCAGAAAAAGTCAAGAAAAGACCACTGATGCGCAATGTGTTTTTTGTCTATCAGCACATGCGTAAATGGTTACCTGAATCCATAACGGTGCTGGCACTTAACACTGTCGCAGTGGCGATTGCACCTTTCATCTGGATCGTTGTACCGAAGCTGATCATTGATGAGTTACAGGGTAGTGCAAGGATGGATTGGATCATAACTGTACTTGCTGTAACGCTGATCATCACTGCGGCAGTCCATTTTACAAAGGAAGCGTGTATCGGAGTATTCCGTATGAAAATGGCGAGAATTCGCATGCTTTTTGGTCTAGAGCTACATGATAAGGCGATGAACCTCGATTATCATCATGCAGAGAATGCGGATACTCAGAATTTACTAAACCGAGCAACTAGAAATACTGGCAACCCTAATCACGGATTAGGTGGTGTAATGAAACAGTCCTTTTCACTTTTAGGGTATATGATTGGCTTCATCGGTTATATAGGGATCATTTTAAGCTTACATCCTGTGGTACTTGTCTACCTGTTGATCAGTGTGGTAATCATTTATCGCCTTAAGAGCAAATCTGACAAATATAGATACTCAAGAGAGGATGACATACGCCCATATGAGAGAAAATCAAGATACATAGGGAATGTTTTAACCGATTTTGAATTTGGTAAGGACACGAGAATCTACCAATTAAAGACCATGCTTCTGGATAAAATGGAGCGCCTTAACAAAAGAACGGAAGGTGTTCAAAAGGAAATCAATACAAAGAGCCTGAAAGTAGAACTCATAGATACAGTACTTGTACTGATCAGGGATGGAATCGTCTATGCCTACATCACCTATATGGTCTTAAGCGGCAAGATGTCGTTTGGTAGTTTTATCCTGTACGCAACGACTATCAATGGGTTTGCAGTGTGGATGCTAGAACTCATGAGAAATTTCACAGAGTTTAGACTTGCTGCTAGGTATGTTGATGATTACCTAGATTTTATGGAAATTGAAAATGAAAAAATTCTAGGCGAGCCATCGCCACTCCCAAGTGGTAACCGATTGGCTATACATTTTGACAACGTCGATTTCGCTTACCCAGGGACAGAGAAAAAAATCTTTGAGTCACTGTCACTTGATATCCCTGCTGGGCAAAAACTGGCAGTTGTGGGTGTCAACGGGGCAGGGAAGACGAGTCTGATTAAGCTTTTGACAGGGTTATACCGGCCAACTGAAGGCAAAATCACCATAGAAGGCACGGATATCTCGACGATACCACTCACTGAACACTACAAACTGTTTTCAGTGGTCTATCAGGAAATCAAACCGGTAGCAGCTAGTATCTCAGAAAATGTTGCCGCTTCTGAAACCTATGATACGAATAGGGTTTGGGATGCAGTTCAGAGAGCTGGGCTTGGTGATAAAGTCAACAGCCTGGGTAGAAAGCTGGATACACCACTCCTTAAAATAATTGAAGATGATGGTCTTGAACTCTCAGGTGGCGAGAACCAAAAACTTGCACTTGCAAGAGCGCTTTATAAAAACGGGCCAATAGTGATCCTAGATGAACCAACTGCTGCACTTGATCCTATCGCAGAGAAGGATATCTATGAAAGCTTCGGTGACATGATCGATGGCAGAACCGCGATCTTTATCTCACACCGTTTATCCAGTACGAAGTTTTGTGATAAAGTCGCTTATTTTGAAAATGGTAAAATCGAAGAATATGGCACACACTATGAACTACTTGCTTTGAATGGCAAGTATGCCCATATGTTCAACACACAAGCCCAGTACTACCAAGATCAAAAAGTGGAGGTGACTGCCTGATGGATAAGCGAGAATTTTTAAATAGCAATCAGGAGGTCATCAAGTATTTTATCCGCTTGATGCATAAATTGACACCGGCTTATCTGCCAACCTTGCTAGTGCAATCGTTGATGAAAACCATCAGACCACTTCTTTTTATCATGGGGCCAAAATTAATCGTTGATGAGCTGATGGGACTACAGCGCACCGATCGCTTAGTGCTCCTCATAGCGATTATTGCACTGGGTAATTTTGTCGTCGGCGTAACTGAGAAGGTATTAAAGTCTAAAACTGATTTATTAACTTATAAATTTAACAATGCGTTTGAAAGACATATTGCTAAAAAAACGGTAGAGATTGATTTTGAAAATGTAGAAGACCCTGAGATTTTGAATCTCAAGGAACGTGCGCTTTTCGCCGTTAGGAACCATGGATTGATGTACGGTATGGTAGAAGGTCTATCAAAAATTGCCAATGAAATGATATTGATTGTGAGTTTATCTGCAATCATATGGACATTTAGCCCATGGGTACTTTTGCTTTTAATCGGCGTTGTCATGATCAATAGTTTTCTTTTCAAAAAAATTCAGAAATACTACTACCGTGAATCTACAAACACAGTGAATGCCAATCGTGCGTTTGTCTATTATATCAACCAGTCTGGCGATCAGGAACTGGCAAAAGACATACGTCTATACAACATGCCAAAGATGATTATCGATAAAATGAACCGTGTGAACCTCGCCACATATGATGAATATCTCAAAATTTATGGCACGATTAGTCGTCTTGATGGACTGGTAAGTGTCAATGTACAGATTCAAACCGTGATCATCTATATTTTGCTGGCTGCGAAAGCAGTAGGTGGCACTGTAACCATCGGTAACTTTATGATGTACGCTGGCACCATAGGCAAGTATAGCCAGAGCATGAACAACTTTGTAAGTGGCATCATCGAAGTCAACCGACTCTGTAGACAGCTTGAGCTTTTAGTGGAATACGAGAAGATACCCGCTTCAAAAGACAGTGGTGACCAAGCGATGCCAGATGGCAACTTATTTGAAATTGAGTTTCACGATGTATCGTTTAAGTATCCAAGAGCAGAAGATTTCACCCTTAAAAATATCTCAGTCAAAATTCATCCGGGTGAGAAAATCTCGATTATAGGCCTAAATGGCGCGGGAAAGACGACCTTTGTAAAGCTTTTAACGCGGCTTTACAAACCGACTGAAGGGAAAATCACCCTTAATGGTGTCGATATAAATGATGTGGATTACAATGCGTATATGTCAAATATCGCAGCTGTTTTCCAAGACTACAGACTCTTTGGAATCTCTGTAGAAGAAAATATCACAGGAAAAAATACGCTAGATTTTGAAACAGGCGGTAAAAACGGTGAAAGTGATGATAATGGTGATGCGTCAGTTGTCAGTGCTGAAGGAGATAAAAATGCTGCCGCTGCTGAAGGTGCCGAACGAGAGATCTACGGGATTTTGGAAAAAGTAGGCGTTGCCAGTGATATCGCAGCGTTGCCTAACGGGCTAAAGACAACTCTTGATAAGCGATTTGACAGAGGTGCTACAAAGCTTTCAGGTGGTCAGGCGCAGAAGGTAGCCATTGCCAGAGCACTTTGTAAAGATGCGCCAATCGTCGTACTGGATGAACCAACTGCAGCACTTGACCCGATCGCTGAACACGATGTCTATTGCCGGTTTGACCAAATGGTTCAAAACAAAACGGCGATCTACATCTCGCATAGACTTTCAAGCTGCCGGTTTTGCGACCGTATATTGGTGTTTGATAAAGGTCGGATTATCGAGGTTGGTTCACATGATGAGTTGATCATACAAGAAGGCTCACAGTATGAACGGATGTTCAATGCGCAAGCGACTTATTATTCGGCTTAGGATGAAGAAAGTTGAAGGTGTTTTTAACAAATTTAAACTTTCTTATTTACACACACTGCATTCTCGTTTATAATAAACACAAATTAAATGTAACCATGTCTACTCAAAACTGGCGGAATATGTGGGGCTTACCACGGGGGATTGAGTGAAATAGACTATTAGCCGACCGCCTGGGCACTTACGCTCAGGATGTGTTGGCTTTAATTTAGTCACAACTACTTTGTGACAAAATCTGAGGGCTCGAAGCCCGAAGATTTTTCTTATTTGTCTAAAGCCTCAAATTCGACATAGAGCGTTTCCAATTACACAATAGGAGGAAATGTGACATGAATCAAAAAAGCAAACAAACATCAGATTTGGATCAATCAGCGATAGACGTAAGGGCGTTTATCATGGCGAACTATCAGCCTTACGAAGGGGATGAATCCTTCTTGGCATCGCCAACTGACCGTACACACGCCATTTGGCAGCAAGTACTTGATCTGATGAAGGAAGAACACAAGGCAGGTGGCGTACTGGACATAGACACAGAGCGCGTTTCATCGCTACTCACCTATGAACCGGGCTATATAGACAAAGAGAACGAACTGATCGTAGGACTTCAAACCGATGCACCGCTTAAACGTGGCGTCAACCCTTTTGGTGGCATACGTATGGCGAGACAGGCGTGTGAAGCCTATGGGTACAAACTCTCTAAGCAAGTTGAAGAACACTTCGCCTATAAAACCACACACAACGACGGGGTGTTTAGGGTGTACTCTGACGAAATCAAGGAACTGCGTTCAGCGGGAATCCTCACTGGACTACCTGACGCTTACGGCAGAGGTCGCATCATTGGAGATTACCGAAGAATTGCACTTTATGGTATCGACCGATTGATTCAGGAGAAACAAAGCGATAAAAAATACCGTGAAAAACAAGCGATGCTCGAAGGTAGCATCGGGTTAATAGAAGAACTTTACAAGCAAATCGATTTTCTACACAAACTCAAAGATATGGCTATGGCGTATGGTCACGATATTGGCAGACCTGCTATGGATGCAAGGGAAGCCATTCAGTGGACTTACTATGGCTACCTTGGCGCAATCAAAGAGCAAAATGGTGCAGCGATGTCACTGGGTAGGGTGAGTACCTTCCTCGATATCTATATTCAGCGTGATCTGGAAAATGGCAACCTTGATGAGACCAGTGCACAAGAGCTCATCGACGATTTCATCATCAAACTGCGCATGGCGAGACAACTGAGAACTCCAGATTACGACGAACTTTTTGCAGGCGATCCCCTCTGGATCACTGAGAGCTTAGGCGGTATGGGACTTGACGGGAGAACGCTGGTGACAAAGACCACCTATCGCTTTTTACACACCCTTCAAAATCTTGGACCTGCGCCAGAACCCAACATGACAGTCCTTTGGTCAGATGCACTTCCAGAGCCGTTTAAACGTTACTGTGCGAAGATGTCCATCCAAACCGATGCGATACAATATGAAAACGACGACTTGATGCGTCCACTATATGGCGATGATTATGGGATTGCTTGCTGTGTGTCAGCGATGCGAATTGGCAAAGAGATGCAGTTTTTCGGCGCGCGCTGTAACCTCGCCAAGACTTTGCTACTGGCGATCAACGACGGAAGAGATGAGCGCACGGGAAAACAAATCACACCTTCTTTAAAAACATTGGGTTTAGGGGAGGACGTGCTATCGCCTTCCAGTGAATTACTCGAGTATGAAGCGGTAAACCTCGCATTTGACAAGATGCTAGACTGGATCTGTGAGAAATATGTCAACACCATGAACATCATCCACTTTATGCACGATAAATACGCCTATGAAAAAACACAAATGGCACTTCATGATACAGATATTCACCGCTATATGGCATTTGGTATCGCTGGCTTAAGTGTCGTAGCGGATTCACTTTCAGCCATGAAATACGCCAAAGTGAAACCCATCAAAGATGCCACTGGTTTGATCGTCGACTTTGAAGTTGAAGGGGATTTTCCAAAATACGGCAACGACGACGACCGCGTAGATACCCTTGCAGCAGAATTAACGCAAAGATTTATCACAAAACTAAAAATGCACCCAACTTATAGAAATGCTGAGCATACACTATCAATCCTCACCATCACATCAAACGTCGTGTATGGTAAGAAAACGGGGAGTACGCCTGATGGCAGAAAAGCAGGGGCACCATTTGCACCAGGCGCTAACCCGATGCATGGCCGAGAAACAAAAGGCGCACTGGCATCGCTTAATTCAGTGGCAAAGATTCCTTTTGACTGTTGCAGGGACGGCGTGTCATGTACATTTTCTATTCGTCCAGAAACCATCGGACAAGATGAAGCGACACAAGTAGAGAATCTCGTATCGATCATGGATGGCTATTTTTCTCAAAATGCCCATCATCTCAACGTCAACGTTCTCAGCAGAGAAAAACTCATGGATGCAATGGCGCATCCTGAAAAATATCCAAACCTCACCATACGTGTATCAGGATATGCCGTCAACTTCCACAGACTTAGCCAAGCACAACAATTAGAAGTTATTAGCAGAACCTATCATGAAAGGGTTTAGAGATGCTTGTTCAGGAAACTTTAGAAGCTTATGATTTAGAAACTTATGAATTAGATGCTTATGAATTAGAAGTCTACAAAATTGAAACGCTAGGCGCACTGGATGGTCCGGGTCTTAGAACAGTGATCTTTCTTCAAGGCTGTCCCATGCGCTGTCAGTACTGCCATAATGCAGACTCTTGGTTAGCTAACGCGGGAAAAGGGACGATGATGCGTGCACTGTCCCTTTATGAACTCGTACTAAGATACAAACCCTATTATAAAGACAAAGGCGGCGTCACTTTTTCAGGTGGCGAAGCCTTATTGCAAGCAAAAGGGCTTTTACCACTGGTAAAAGCCCTAAAAAGTGTGGGAATACACACTGCACTTGACACTTCAGGCAGTATCATAAGTGACGATACGCAAAACCTCATGGACGCTATCGACCTCGTCATCCTCGACATCAAAGCCACAGACGAAGCACTTCATCAAACTTTGACCAAGCATAGCCTCAAAAACCCACTCGCCACCTTAGCAACCCTCAAAGCACAAAACAAACCCTACTGGATCAGACAGGTTGTCCTAAAAGGCATCAACGACACAGATGCCCACCTCTCACAGCTTGATGAACTTACAGCACATCCCACTAGAGAAAGGCTCGAACGCTTGCCATATCATAGCATGGGGCAAGAGAAGTGGGAGGAGTGGCAGATGGTGTTTAGGAGGGAGTTTTGAAGGTGGTAAATTTTTATGATAGACCACCAGAAATGGTGGTCTATCATCTATTACGAACCTATTCAACGATTTTAAAAATCCCAGTTTCTTCGCTTAATTGATTGGATAAAGCTTTGTTTTTTTCACTTTCATTGCTAATTTTATTCATATTTGAGTTTAGGACATTCATATTGTAAGTAGAATCAATAATTCCTTTTACACTATCATCAACCGCATATGAAATCTCTTTAGTACCCTTCGCCATTTGCTGTGATATATCTTTTAGTTCTATGGATTTATTAACAAATTGAGAGAGTATAATATCAATTTCAGAAATGTCATGTTTATACTTTGCAGTAACATTTACGAAAGTATTGTAGTCTTCAAGGATATGATTGTCTACATATTTCATTAATTCTTCAGAAATTTGCACTAAATCGCTTACAGAATTAATGACGGTGTGACTTAAACTTTGAATTTGATTGGCAATGTTTTGAGATCCTTCAGAAAGTTTTCTAATTTCATCCGCAACAACAGCAAATCCTCTACCCGCATCTCCAGCACGAGCTGCCTCAATACTTGCATTTAGTGAAAGCAAGTTGGTTTGAGAAGCAATATTGATGATATCAAGGGTTAAATCACTAATTTGATTAACGGATTGACTTTTTTCAAGAGAAATTCCTATATGCTCTTTCATATCGCCGATAACTGATTTTGTTTGTTGTCGGTTTTTTTCAGTTTGTTCATATATATCACTTGATTTTTGAGCAAGTTCTTTGACGACACTACCATTTTTGATTGAGTTATCTGAGATGCCTTGTGCGAGATCAAAGATATTGATGGAACCCGTTTCCATCCATTCAATGGAGGCATTAATTTCTTGCATACTTGCTGAGAGTTCAGACATGGTGGAAGAAATCACATCAATTGATGCATTTGATTCGTTAACATTTTCATTGATGATCGTTGCATTTTGTTTCATCGCATGACTACTTGATTTGATAGAAATCATCGCATGTTGTAAAATATCTAACAGTATATTCATGCTTTTAATGATCATTCCAATCTCGTCATCATGTTTACTTTCTAAACGAAGTGTTAAATCCCCTTCAGAGTTTTGGATGCTTTCAATAATCGCTTTGATTTGTTCGTTTGCCTGTTCCATTGGTTTCTTAACAGATCTTAGTACAACTACAAAAGACCCGATTCCTGCTAGTAAAAAAAGTATGCCCATTACGATGTTAATAAGTTTTAAGCGATTGACCCTTTGATCAATAAGGATATTTTCATGATCGAGACTTGACTGGATGATTTTATCATAGTTTAACTCAGCTGTTTTAAGAGCGCTGTATGATGAGGCTAATTTGTTTGATTCAATACTTGTTGGCATTTGTTGCTGAGTTGTTTTGGCATATTGACTTACATCACTTAAGTAAAGTGTTGCTGATTCATATAAGGGCGCAAAGGCATCTTCTATTGTAGAGTTCATGATCTTTTCTGTGGCAAACTTGGAGAGTTCGGCCATATGGTCTAAACTTAAAGTTATATCATTCATGTCACTATCAAGTTGTGAAATGAATGAATTGCTTTCTTGAGTGGATTGAAGTGCTGCCATATTTATTTCTGAGTTTATGGCTTCAATACCAGTAAAAACAGCAAGCTGTTCAGATTTCATAGGTAAAAAAACTTTTGACATGAGGGTTGATGAAAGCGTGACTTGAGAGTTTGTTACGCCACTTGCAATGGTATTAATGATGAACAAGAGTGCTAAGGTCACTAAAATAAATTGAATTTTTTTTATAATTGTTTTTTTCATGATGCCCTCCAAATGGTTACATGCAATCTGCTTTTTTATGTAAAAACATTGCAATTTTACTTTAGTATAGATTATTTATAAAAAAAAAAGCTGTTTTCAACGTAACTTGCAATTTTAACGGCATGATTAGCATTAGAGTGGGATATGATTAATCATCCTATAGTTCTAAATTGTATAAAAATAGTAAAGTTTCTAGTTTAATTTGATATAATGTAAGAAGTATTACCCCTAATCAACTCAAATTCTTATCAATTTGAAGTGGTTTCATATACTAAAATATAAGCCTAATGTAAGGAGGTTCTCATGCCGAAAAGCAGTTTCAAAATCAATCCCAAAACAAACTTCAAAATCAATAATAAAGCCAAGTTCATATTTGCAGTAACGCTCGTTAGTTTGCTTGTGATGCTCATAGCCGTTACATTTATACATAAAGAAAAGAACTACGATGAAGAAATTTCACAAAGCATGAAATTATATATGCTTTCTTATAAAATCGCCAATAGCGCTGATGAAGTTGAACTTGAACAGTTACAGGACCAAGTGACAAATGCGAAAGAAATCACCGCAAAATTAATGCATCAAAATACGAAGCTAAAGCAGCCGTTTGATAGTCTTTTCAGTAGCATTGAGGGGATTTATAGCCAAAAACAATTGGCGGTAACAAAGCAAATTGAATTTACGGTAGGAGATCCTTCTGACTGGCTGGTTAAAGTACAAGAGGCGCATCTTCAGATAGGAAAACTAGTAGGTGATCAAGACATTGAGCATTTGATTCCAGCATTATTTGGAGAAAATGTTAAACTAGATGCGTTTGAGCTAGAAGCGTCGTTTAACGTCGCAGCAAAAGAAAAACTTTCAACAGTTTCTGGCACATTTACAGCAGATACCACAGGTGGACCTAAAACAATTGAACTAAAACTTACACCATATGAAAAAGCCACTTTATTGGCATTTTATACTGCAAACGATCTTGCGAATTTTGAATTGCCATCAACTAAACTAGTTATTGATATCCCTAATTTAGGCATCTATAATTTCAAATTCAAGCACGGGGATCAAACAAAATTTATCAGATGGAAATCTAGCGATAGTATTGGACTCGTGACCATTGGAGAAAATGGTGTCATCATTAAACCAGGAATGGAAAGTGCCTACTACGAAACGCTGAAGTTAGGACGAATGATGGGGTTAGTTGAAGCCATCATATGGGGGCATGAAGAAACCAAAGCATTACCCAATCGAAAAATGTATTTGTAAGACAATCGACAAAGAATATTAGATGTTCAATACTCAACAATAGATCATCAATAGTTCAACGATAAGGAGAAGCTAGTGAAAAAAACAACATCACACTTAAAATCACAATTTAATTCGCAACCTAAATCACAATTTGAACCACAATCTGAACCACAATCTGAACCACAATCTAACTCTGAATCACAATCTAACTCGCAACCTACATCTTCTGCAAGCCACCAGTGGGAAGCGATTCGAAAGGTGTCTGAGGCTTTAAGGTCTGACGTAGCAGTTCGCGCCATTTTTCTCAAAGGATCTTTGGCAAGAGACGAAGCCGACAAACATTCTGATGTGGACCTTTATTGCCTCGTGCATAAGGAACAGCTTGAAGATTTTTTAAAGCGGCGCATGGACTATCTTGAAAAGTATCGACCAATCGTTTTCAGCGAAGAAGTCTACTTTGTCGCACCTCAAATCGTAGCGGTATATGAAAACGCCCTTCACTTTGACCTTTACACCGTGACGGAAGAAACGTTAAAAGCAACGGATCAGATCAAAGTTATTTTTGATCCGGAGGATTTGCTTCGCCATTACAAAGCACAGCGTTATCCCGTGACTGAGGATGTTCTCAGAGAGCATATCGATTCATTTACATTTAATTTATTAGAATTTGAAGCTGCTTATGAAAGAGAAGACCTTATATGGGCTTCTCGCTTAGCAAGCCATATGACAGGGACACTTTCAGTTGTATTGAGACATCTATACGATGCAGAAAATGCACAGCTTGGTATGAAGCGTCTCTCAGAAAAACTTGACCCAAGCATGCTAGAGAAGTTTACTATTGCACTTGATAGTATAGGGCCATCAGAGTTACCAAAAGGCGTGATCATACTGATTGATATTGTTGATGAGATTATCCCAAGATTACCGACAGCAGTTCAAAAGAGTATACACTTAGACTTTTATAACTTGATGAGTGCACGCATAAGAAAGTATTATGAAACGCGTGAAGGTGTTTATGGCATTGCAATAAAAGATGGAAAGATCGCAGTAGTGAGAGTGCCATCAGGTTATCGTCTCCCTGGGGGTGGACTAGACCCTGGTGAAAATCTGATTGAATGTCTAAAACGAGAGTTTGTAGAGGAAACAGGACATCTCATCAAAGTTGGCAAATTCATCGAAGATTATAAAGAGTATACCTGGAGTAAAAAGCATCAAAAGTTCTACGAGGTATATGCACACGTCTATGAAGTTGAAATGATGGCTTTTGACCGTCCAAAGATTGAAGAGGACCACGAACTCGTCTGGTTAAAACTTGAAGATGCTAGAGGGAATATGCTGATTGGATTTGAAAATCAAGCGATAGAGGACGTGTTATTGTAAAGAAAACGAGTTATATTCTAAAATAGAAAAAAAGACGTGTTATAATATAGAAAAAGTGGTGAAGGGAAGTTGTATGTCGAGGTTTACTTTTTTTGATGTGGAAACACCAAATAGAAATAATGACCGGATCAGTTCCATGGGGATCGTCGTCGTTGAAGACGGTATTACGATCTTTGAAGCGAATATATTGGTGAATCCTGAAGTCAGATTTGATCCTTTCAATATAGGACTTACCAAGATTACACCTGCGATGGTGAGGGATGAGCCAACACTTAAAGAGATATGGCCATCAGTGAGGACGTATTTTGAAGAGAGCATCATCGTTGCACACAATGCGACGTTTGACCTTGGTGTTTTGACCATGACACTTGTACATTATGGTATAGAGGTTCCATGCTTTCATTATATATGTACCGTAGTGCTTGCACGCCGCTTTTTAAAATATCGTAAAAATAGCTTAGACTATCTGTGTGCTACCTTAGGTGTTTTACTTGAAAGACATCATGAAGCACTTTCTGATGCAAAAGGGTGCCAAGGTATTTTTTATCACATCGTGGAACATCACGGGTATAATGACAGCTTCGTAAGTGAATTTTACAGACCACATATGCGTGGAAAAAGTGTTTCAATATCAAATGAGCATACAGACACTAATAGAAATTCATACTCAAATTCATACTATAAATTAAAATCAAATCTCACCAATAGCCAAATAGAAACGCCAGTTCAGCTCAAGACGACCACTGATCACTTTGAGATTAAGGATAAAAGCTTTTGCTTAACGGGTGATTTTAGATACGGTGAGAAAACAGATGTCGAACTGTTTATACTGGCGCACGGTGGACGTGTTGTTACGCAAGTAACACGGCAGCTTGACTTCGTGCTAGTGGGTGCTTATGGCAGTCCCCTTTGGGCGTATGGTAATTATGGGACGAAAGTTAAGAAAGCACTAGACTATAAAATGGCAGGCCAGAACCTACATGTTATTTTAGAAGTGGATTTTTTTAAGAAGTTTGAGTGATAAGGCAATATATGATGCAATTAGATAGACCCTAGCAAATCAGTAATTGATAAGCGAAGGTCTTTTTTTTTTTAGATATAAGTGCAAATTATGGTTTATGTTCGACCGTTTACGCAATCCAACAAAAAATTCATACATTCTATCATATAATTTGACCATCGACATTTGAAAGGGGATAAAGTATATGAAGTCTGGCTTTAAAAAAGGTTTATCATTACTCATGGTTTTAGTGATGATATTGTCATTATCAGTAGGATGTTCAGATAAGAACTCTAATGATGATACGCAAAGCACAAGTGAAAGCACTACGGGGAGTATAGAAACAACAGAAGAAACAAATGACGGTGCAATTGTAATGAAAGAACCGATACCAGTTGAAGAATGGGGTTCGGGAACAGTAAAATGGTCTGAAGAAGATACAGATTTTGGTTTTACACTTGTTAACAATGACGGTGGAGAAACAATCGGTTATTCTAAAGAGTCAGGTCTTAAATTAATCCAAGTTGATGGTTTTGCATTTAAAGATTTAAATGCAAATAATATGCTTGATCAATATGAAGACTGGCGAGAATCAGATGAAGCAAGAGCAATGAATCTTGCTAGTATTTTACCAGTTGAAAACATTGCTGGTTTGATGCTATATAGTGCACATGTCTTTGCAATTGGTGAAACATTAGATGAAGCTCAACTTGCATTTTTAGATGCAGGTGGACGTTCAGTTCTAAATGCTGCTTCAGCTGCAGCGCCTGAAACTGGTGCACTTTGGAATAATGCAATGCAAGTTTATGCAGAGAAAACACCTTTTGGTATACCTGTAAATACAAGTTCTGATCCAAGAGATGTTGGTATATCAGCTTGGCCATCCAATCTTGCACTTGCAGCAACTTTTGATCCACAAGTTGCAAAAGATTCTGCAATGACGATTTCTCAAGAATACAGATTAATCGGTATTGGTACGCTATTAGGACCACAAATTGATTTGGCAAGTGAAGCAAGATGGGTTCGTATTCAAGGAACGTTTGGTGAAGATCCAGCGCTTTCTAGAGATATGACTGCATCATATGTAGATGGTATTCAATCTTCATACGATGCAAGTGGTAACGATCTTGGTTGGGGAAAAGATAGTATGAATGCTATGATCAAACACTGGCCGGGAGATGGTGCTGCTGAAGGTGGACGTGAAAGTCATGCTTTAGTAGGTAACAGTGCAGTTTATCCAGGTGGTCAATTTGAAACGAGCTTGATTCCTTTCGTAGATGGTGGTCTTAAGCTTGAAGGAAAAACTGGAGAAGCATCATCAATTATGTCTTCTTATTCAATTGCCTATGATGAAGACGAAGCTTATGGCGAATTGATAGGTAGTGCATATAGTGAATATAAAATTAAAGATTTACTTCGTGGACAATATGGCTATGAAGGTGTAATTTGTACTGACTGGGGTGTTATCAATGACCCAGAAGAGTTTATCCACACATCATGGGGTGCTGAGGATATGACAAAAGCTGAACGTGTCTACAGAGTTTTAACAGTAGGCGTTGATCAGTTTGGTGGACATAACAGCAATGTAGAAATTCTAGAAGCATATGATATCGGTGTAGCTGATATTGGTGAAGAAGCGATGAGAGCAAGATTTGAAGAGTCTGCTGTAAGACTTTTAAAAAATATTTTCAACGTAAACTTATTTGATAATGCTTACATTGATGTAGATGAAACAAAAGAAGTGGTTGGCAGTGACGCATTAAATGCTAAAGGTTTTGATGCAGCACTTAAATCAGTAGTTATGCTTAAAAACAAAGACAATACGATAAAGGCTGCAACTGAAGGCGAAAAACCAACAGTTTATATTCCAATGCTTTATAGACCAGCAGCAGCTTCTGATTTTGGAGCACCAACACCTGCTAAATGGTTCTTACCAGTTGACCTAGAAGTTGCTAGTGAATATTTCAATGTAGTTACAGATACTGTAAATGCGACACTTACTGGTGAAGCAGATGCAGACGGTAATGCAACAATTGCTTATGCAGACATCAAACGTGCATCTGCAAAAGAACTTGCAGGTTGTGATTTCTCACTTGCTGTGGTTGATGGACCGATGAATGCAGGTAGTATGTTCGCTGGTTATGGTTTTGATCCTGCAACACAATCATATGTACCGATGACGTTACAATATGGTAAATATACTGCTGATTCAGAATTTGTTCGTAAAGAATCAATATCTGGTTCTATGATCGAAGAAAAACAAGATTCAGTATATGGTACGCAAACTGTTGAAGTTAAAGAAAATCGTTCATACTTCGGCAAAGATGCAATTATCACAAATGCGACAGATTTAGATGCGATTGAATATGCAGCGGCGAATATGCCAGAAAGTGCTAAAACAATAGTTGCTATTCGCGCTCAAAGACCTGTAATTGTATCTGAATTTGAGAATGATGTTGATGCAATTATCGTAGGCTTTGGTATAAAAGATAAAGCGTTATTAGAAGTTGCAGCTGGAAAATATGAACCATCTGGTTTGTTACCAGTTCAGTTCCCTAAAGATATGGAAACAGTTGAACAACAATTTGAAGATGTACCAAGAGATATGGTTTCATACACAGATAGCGAAGGCAATATCTATGACTTTGCATTTGGTTTAAACTGGGCTGGTGTAATTGATGATGCACGTACTGCTAAATATGGCGTTGCACCACTTGTAACACCTACAAATACAGGAAAATAATTATATAATCCCCCTAGACTGTTATGCTGATATTTTGTCAGCATAACAGTCTTTTTATGCGTTTGCCCAACTGAAGTAAACGGTGATATAATAGGCAAAAGACAATTATTAATAACCTGTGGAGGAAAACTTTGATCAGAGTGGCAATTGTTGATGATGATGTGATCATTCAAAATAAATTGAAGCAATATATAAAAGAATATGAGAAAGAAAAAAAAGAGAAGTTTTATATTTCAATTTATTCTGATGCTTTTGACATCGTTGAGCAGTATAACGGTCTATATGACATTATTTTTATGGACATTCAGATGGAAAAAATGGATGGATTAACCGCAGCTGAGAGAATTAGAGCCGTTGATAAAAACGTTATCATTATCTTTGTAACCAATATGTCAGGCTACGCAATACAAGGATACAAGGTTGATGCGCTGAGTTATGTTGTAAAACCCATTGTTTATGTAGATTTTGTACAACAGCTAGATAAAGCGGTTAATAGAATTGCACTAAGTAAAAGTGCTTTTTTACTTGTAACTGTTAATAGTGAGATTATAAGGCTTGATATCACTAAAATTTGCTACATGGAAAGTATTGAGCATAAAGTATATATTCACCTTGAAGATGAAACGATATCTATCTATAATTCACTTTCTAATCTAGAGCAGTTAGTTAAGAATTTTCACTTTGCACGGTGCAATAGCTGTTTTTTGGTCAGTTTAAAACATGTTGAGTCAATAGAGAAAGATTGTGTGGTTGTTGGCGGTGCTGAACTTGTAATAAGTCGCTCAAAAAAGAAGAATTTTATGAATGCACTTGCTGAGTATATTGGAGGTGAATATATATAATGGTTGATCAATATCTTGAAATCCCAAGGCTTTTTACGTCTATTGCTGAATCACTAGCGTGTTTGATCTATATTATGCCACTAAAAAAGAGATATACTGGATTTAAGCACTATCTTTTTTTGCTTCTAGGTCCAATTGTTTTAACGATGGTTCAACTGATTAGTGGTGAACTTCCTTTGATATATTGGGTTCCGGGGATGTTAACTGCCATGGCAGTGATGTATATATATATATGGTTAGTCTGTGATATCTCAAAATACGATGCTGGTTTTTTATTTATTAGGGCTTTTATATTGGCTGAATTTGCTGCATCACTTGAATGGCAGATATATTATGCGATTCTCTATGTAGGAGTGCCCCATAAGATTTGGCTCGCAGGTGCTATTATGGTCTTAGTCTATAGCTTGGTTTTTACGATAGGTTTTTGGGTAGATGCAAGAAAAGTTTTTAAAGATCGAAAGCTTGGTGTCACTTTTAAAGAATTACTTAACGCACTTATCATTGGTATTGCAACATTTCTCATGAATAATATCAATTTTGTTATGGATAATCCTTTTACGGATAGTAACGTAAGAGCAAATCTACTGTATATAAGAACACTTGTAGATTTAAGTGGACTTTTGATTCTTTTTGCATCGAACGAACAGCGTAGAGAGATGAATCTCAACCACGAACTTAACGCGATCAACGATATACTTCATAAACATTATGATCAATATCAGGCTTCGAAAGATAATATAGAAGTCATTAATCGAAAGTATCATGATTTCAAGCATCAAATCAATCAGATTAGAAATGAGCAAGATCCAGTACTTAAAGAAAAGTATCTCGATGAAATAGATCATTCTATTAGAGTTTATGAATCTAGCTATGATACGGGAAATACTGTTGTTGACACGATACTGACCGGAAAAGGTATTACTTGTTTTGAGAATGACATCACGCTGAGTTGTGTAGTAAATGGCAAACTTTTAGATTTTATGTATGTGATGGACATCTGTTCAGTGTTTGGAAATGCCATTGACAACTGTATCGAAAGTGTCAAAAAAATTGATGATCTTCAAAAACGCATCATTCGTGTAGCCGTTTTTTCAAAAAATGGATTCTTGATGATGCGGTTTGAAAACTATTTTGAAGAAGATATTATTTTTAGAGATGGATTACCCGTAACGACAAAATCTGATATGCATTATCATGGTTATGGTATAAAAAGTATTAAGAAGACTATCGAAGGGTACAATGGTAATCTGTCTATATCCACCGATAATAATTGGTTTGTAATGAAAATATTAATTCCACTTCCAAGTGAAGAATAAAGAGGATAACGATGTACGACTATATAATTGTAGGCAGTGGCCTATATGGTGCTATATTTGCATATGAGATGAAAAAAATTGGGAAAAAGTGTCTTGTTTTAGAAAAGAGGGGGCATATTGCTGGAAACATCTATACTGAAGAAGTTGAAGGCATAAATGTTCATAAATACGGTGCACATATATTCCATACCAGTGTTAAGGAGACGTGGGAGTATATCAGTCAATTTGCTGAATTCAACTCATTTATCAACAGTCCTTTAGCGAATTATCAGGGAACACTTTATAATTTGCCGTTTAATATGAATACTTTCTACAAGATGTGGGGAAAGGCAACTCCAGCAGAAGTTGATGCCATCATCTCGGAGCAAAGAAAAGAAATTAAAGATGAGCCGAAAAATCTCGAAGAACAAGCGATTAGTCTGGTTGGAAGAGATGTTTATGAAAGGCTCATTAAAGGTTATACTCAGAAACAATGGGGGCGGCCTTGTGACGAGTTACCTGCATTTATTATAAGACGTTTGCCTGTGAGGTATACTTATGACAACAACTACTTTTCAGATCGTTATCAAGGAATCCCGATAGGTGGATATACTAAAATTATAAGTAAAATGCTAGACGGTATAGATGTAAAACTTGGTACTGATTATCTAGATAATCGTGAAAAATGGAATCAAATAGGACGAAAAATAGTATACACTGGTGCCATTGATGCGTACTTTGATTATTGTTATGGACCTCTAGCATACAGAAGTGTGAGATTTGAAACTGAAATCTTGAACATCCCAAATTATCAAGGAAATGCAGTCATCAACTATACTGACGAAATCGTGCCATATACACGAATCATTGAACATAAGCACTTTGAATTTGGAACACAGCCCAGTACGGTAATCAGTAGAGAATATAGTGAAGAATGGCAGCCTGGGATGGAACCGTATTATCCAGTTAATGATGCTAAAAATGATGAAATCTACAAAAAATATAAGGCGTTAGCAGACGCACTACCTGATACAATATTTGGCGGAAGACTTGCAGATTATAAGTATTATGATATGGATAAAATAATTGAACTTGCACTTAAACATGTAAATGAAGAACAAGTACGGAAGCTGGAATGATAGATTCCAGCTTTTTTTTAAGACACAACTAAACTAACTTAAGACATGATTAACTATATGAAGCCGCATCAACATTAAATTAAATCGCAACTCGTTATACCTTAACAAATGTTTTGCATATTGTGAAATGAAAATGACAGTTTACGCAATCGTACAATTATAAAAAAAATTCTATGATATTATAACCTCACATGCAGGTTTGAAAGGAGAACAAATGAATATTTTATCTGTTGTCGTACCGAGTTATAATACGGAGCAGTATTTATCAAACTGTATCACTACTTTGCTTGAGAGTGGTGAAGGTATTGAGATCCTAATCGTCAACGATGGTTCTACAGATGGAACAGGTTTGATTGCCGATCGTTTTGAAGAAAATTATCCTGAAAAAGTTAAAGTAATTCATCAAAAAAATCTAGGACACGGCGGTGCTGTAAACACAGGTATCGCAAGTGCTTCCGGAAAATATATAAAAGTAGTTGATAGTGACGACTGGGTAAATCCAGAAGCTTTAAAGTCAGTTGTTTCAAAGCTTAAAGAGTTTACCGAAGCTGGTCAAGATGTAGATATGTTTCTTTGTGATTTTGTCTATGATAAGTTGGGCGAGAGTAAAAAGAAAATCATGCATTATCGTGGTATCGTTCCAGAAAACGAAATCGTATCTTGGGATGAAATCGGTCGCTTTAGAGCTGGGAAGTACATCTTGATGCATTCAGTAATATATAGACGTAGTGTGCTTATTACTTGTGAACTGAAACTTCCGGAGCATACTTTTTATGTGGATAATATATTTGTCTATATGCCGCTTCCATATGTGGAAACGATCTATTATATGAGTATCTGTGTTTACCATTATTTTATAGGGCGAGATGAACAATCCGTTAATGAAAAGAATATGATTCGCCGCATTGATCAGCAATTATTGGTAAATAATTTAATGCTGTATAGCACAGATTTAACAAAAATCAAAGGTCGAAAACGACAAAAGTATATGCTTCACTATCTTACGATTATCACTACCGTTTCTTCAGTATTGTTATTAAAAATCGGTACAAAAGAAGCGATTAATAAAAAGAAAATGCTTTGGCGTTCAATCCGAAAGTATAACTTATGGATTAATTTTCGTATGCGCCTTAGTTTAGTAGGGAGTGTCATCAATTTACCAGGAATTACAGGTAGAAAGATATCACTTCTTGTCTATAAAAAAGCACAGCAAAAAGTGGGATTCAACTAAATATATACAAGGAAAGGAGAATGTCGATGCCGTCAAATTATGGGTCAATTACTACGCAAATGACATTGGTTGAAAAAGCTTCATTGCTTTCAGGTGAAGATTTTTGGCATTCAAGAAAAATAGATCGGTTAAACATTCCTGCGATGGCACTTGCAGACGGACCGCATGGTCTTCGAAAGCAAGCCAGCGAAGGCGATCATCTAGGACTTGTCAAAGGAGTAGCTGCAACATGTTTTCCAACCTCTGCAACTATGGCGAATAGCTGGGATGTAGAGATGTGCGAAGCTGTAGGAAAGGCGCTTGGTAAAGAAGCAGTTTACAATGAGGTCAATATCATATTAGGTCCAGGTCTAAATATTAAGAGAAGTCCATTATGTGGGCGTAATTTTGAATATTATAGCGAAGACCCTTATCAGGCGGGGAAGCTTGCAGCGGCATACACAAGAGGTATCCAAAGCGAAGGTGTTGGTGCTTGTCTCAAACATTTCGCTGCTAATAACCAAGAATATCTCAGGATGACAAATGATTCTATTGTTGATGATAGAACATTGCATGAGATATACCTCACAGGATTTGAGATAGCAGTTAAAGAAGGCAAGCCTAAGGCAGTGATGTCCTCTTATAACAAAGTAAACGGCACCTATTCTCATGAACACAAATATTTACTAAGAGATTTGCTTGTGGATACATGGCGGTTTGAAGGTATGGTCGTTTCAGATTGGGGTGGCAGTAATGATGCTGTAGAAAGCGTCAAAGCTGGTGCACATCTGGAGATGCCATCAACAGGTTACGACAGTGTACATCAAATCGTCGATGCAGTTAAATCAGGTAATTTAGATGAAACTGTTTTAGATGAACGTGTTGAAGAATATCTGAAAGTGCTATATGAAACAGAGATTAATCGAAAAATAGAGCTAGATTTTGAAGCACATCATAAGTTGGCACAAAAGGCAGCTGAAGCATCTATTATACTTTTGAAGAATGAGGATGTGTTACCGCTAAAACCAGATTGTAAAGTGGCTATAGTCGGAGACTTTGCAGATACTCCACGTTATCAAGGTGCGGGTTCAAGTATGGTTAATCCTTACAAGCTAGATAGTACGCTTGAAGTGATGAAACAAGCTAATCTTGACATAATTGGATATGCCAGTGGTTATGACCGTGTTGGTAAATGTGCACATGATAAATGCGAAGAAGCAGTTAACTTAGCAAAAAAAGCAGATGTTGCAGTTGTCTATATAGGCTTAAATGAAATTGATGAAGTTGAAGGACAAGATAGACAGCATTTAAAAATCTCAAGCTGTCAGATAGAACTGTTAGAAGCTGTAGCTAAAGTTACTAAAGTGGTGGCTGTAATCAGTGGTGGTTCTGTGATAGAGATGCCTTGGGAAACACAGTGCGATGCAATCGTACATGGATATCTAACAGGACAAGCTGGTGCTAACGCGATATTGAACGTATTAACTGGCGCGGTAAATCCAAGTGGAAAACTCAGTGAATCGTATCCTTTAAAATATGAAGATGTTCCTAATATCAATTATTATCCAGGTAATGAAAGAACCAGTGAATACCGCGAAGGACTATATGTCGGATACCGTTATTATGACAAAGTAGGTCAAGACGTACGTTATCCTTTTGGTTATGGTCTTAGTTATACCAGTTTCGAGTATTCGGATCTTGTGGTAATGCAAGACGGTGTTAGGTTTAGTTTAAAAAATATTGGTCCTGTAGCAGGTGCTGAAATTGCACAGCTTTATATAGGTAAAGATCAAAATCTAATTCATCATCCATCAAAAGAGTTAAAGGGTTTCAAAAAAATATTTTTGATGCCCGGTGAAACTGCAATTGTTGAGATGCCATTTGATGATTATTCTTTTCGTTATTACGATGTAAATGAAAATTCATTTCAGATAGAGAATGGGTTATATCAGCTTTTAGTTGGAAGTTCTTCAAGAGAGATCAAACTAAAAGGTGAAATTAAAATTGATGGAAAAACGCCTGAAAAAGAGGATCAACAAAAACTAAGTGATTATTACAAAGGAACTGTTTCAGCCGTAAGTTTTGATACTTTTCAAGCGCTGTATGGCGATGTTGTGCCAAAGGCTACTTGGGATAGAACAGAGCCTTTGGGGTTAAATGATTCACTAGCACAAATGGTATATGCGAAAAGCTTTTTAGCTAGAACTGCTATTAAGATATTAATTGGATTAAGAAATAAGTCGGTTAAGAAAGGCAATCCTGATCTTAACTTGTTCTTCTTATCCAATATGCCTTTTAGGGCTATAGCAAAGATGTCAAATGGCGCGGTTTCAATTGCCATGACAAAAAATATATTAGACATAGTCAATGGCCATTTCTTTAAAGGACTCGGTGGATTGGTTCGGTCGTTCATCAGTTATAGGAAGAGAGGGCTTAATTAATGCTTAGTTCAATCGTTAGATTTAAAGAGAGACATGCTGAACTTTATGAATTCATCATGTTTAATTTACTCAGTAACATTGCAACAATCACCAATTTTGTTGTACTCAACATCGGCAACTCGATACTGTTCAAATCATTATTAGATATTCCATTTTCTTTTTTAATATTTAATTATAAAACAGAAAGTGGTGGTCTTGGAGGGTTTTTAGCTTTCCTTCTAAGCTTCTTCTGCGCTCAAGCAGTAAACTTTATAGTACAAAGGAATTTAGTGTTTAATTCTAACAACAAGTTAGGTAGTGCTATCCCGATCTATTTGTTAACTGTAATGATCGTTTATGTGATTTGTTTGTATATACCAACTCTTGTTCTGGAACCATTATCAGCAGTAGTTGGCAGTTTTTGGGGGATGAATTTAACCAATGCAATTAACATATTGGTTCAAGTCATCATTATCTATCCCGTTTTAAAGTTCGTAGTAATGAAAAAATTACCTGAACAAAACGAAAAAGCAATTTAGATTAGTCATAGGAGAGAAACTTAGGAGGTTAGTCGTGGTTAATAACTCAGCAAAAAAAGGAAAGAAAAAGTTAGGAAAGATTATTTTAGCAATATTTCTTGTACTGGTTTTAATCGTAAATATTGCATCCGTGATTTTCGAAAGTCATGCAAACTTGTATCTAGGTACTGGAGAGATGATCATTCAAAAATCAGAAGGTTCTGAGAACTGGGTAAGTGATTATTATGCAAACGACTATAAAGATGCAACTGAAATTTCAGCTGCTGCTGGTGATTTGGTTACTAGCATCACTGATGAAGGTTTCGTACTTTTAAAAAATAATGGTGTATTGCCACTTGCAAGTAGTGCAAAACTCACACTTTTAGGTAGAGGCAGTGTCGATTCTGTGTATGGTGGATCTGGTTCAGGTTCTTCATCGTCAGAAGGCTTAATTGATTTAAAACTAGGCCTTAATAATGCAGGTTTTGATGTAAATGGCACAGTTTATGACCTCTTAAATAAATTTGCTTCTTTCAAAATGGAGCAAGGCGTATTTGGGCCTTCAAAAGTTTATGATAATCCAAAATCTTCAATCGTAATGGATAATCCTGAAGCATCGACTTACATGATTGGTGAAATGCCAGTATCTCAATATACAACTGAAGCACTTGATAGCTTTAAAGTATATGGTGATGCAGCAGTTGTTACGATCAGTCGTCCAGCAGGTGAAGGTGGAGACCTTGCCCAAGATATGAAAGGTTGGGATGACAACTATGAAGCAGGACAACATCAACTTGAGCTCAACAAAGACGAAAAAGAGTTGATTGCACTTGCTAAAGAGAATTTTGAAAATGTAATTGTATTAATTAACTCTAGTGCTGCTATGGAACTTGGTATCCTTGAAGCAGATCCAGAAATTGATGCGATATTAATGATTGGATTCCCAGGAAAAACGGGTTTTAACTCTGTAGGTAGAATTTTAAATGGTACTGTAAATCCATCAGGTCATACAGTTGATATATATCCAGCAGATTTATCTAAGGACCCTACATTTAACAACTTTGGACACTTTCAATATTCAAATATCAATAAGAAAAATGCTATTGGTGATGCAACTTTCGTACAATACGAAGAAGGCATCTATGTAGGTTATAGATATTATGAAACAGCAGCAAAAGAAGGCTTTATCAACTATGATGAAGCAGTTGTTTATCCTTTTGGTTATGGCTTAAGCTATACATCATTTGACTGGAAAGTGGTTAATGAAACACTTGGCAAAACCGACGAGTCAATTACTTTAGATGTAGAAGTTACTAACACAGGTGCAGTTGCAGGTAAAGATGTAGTTGAAGTATACTATTCAGCACCTTATACCAAAGGTGGCATCGAAAAATCAGAAGTTGTTCTTGCTGATTTTGCAAAGACTAACTTACTTGCACCAGGAGAATCACAAGTTGTTACTTTAACTTTTGCAGTTGAAGATATGGCATCTTATGATTATAAAACTGAAAAAGCATATGTATTAGACAGTGGTGCTTATGAAGTGAGAGTACAAACTGATTCTCACAACATGAAAGATGGCATTGAACCAATCGTTTACGATGTAAATAAAAAAGTTGTCTATAATGATAGCAACAAACGATCAACAGATCTTGTTGAGGCAACAAATCAATTTGATGACGTATCAGCAATGTTTACTGACACAGCTACTGAAGGATATGCACTGAACATGTCACGTGCTGATTTTGCAGGTACTTTCCCAACTGCGCCAATGGCTGTTGATAAAGTTGCAAATGAAGCAATCATTACAGGTTTCCAAAAGTATGTCGCAGCAGATCATGAAGATGCTGACGCAGTGATGCCAACAACTAAGGCGAACAACGGTTTGACACTTATTGACCTTAGAGGAAAAGCATATGATGATCCAGCATGGGATGCACTTTTAGATCAAGTTGATCCACAAGAAGTTGTAAAAGTAATTATGAACGGCGCGTATACAACACTTGAAATGCCATCAGTTTCTAAACCAGTTACGATAGACATTGATGGACCAGCAGGATTGAGTTCTTTCATGGGCGCTGAGATCAAAGGAACAGCATATCCGTCAGAAGTTGTAATTGCTTCGACTTACAATACTGAACTTGCAACATCAATGGGACAAATGGTTGGTAATGAAGCACTTGATAAAGGCGTTAATGGCTGGTATGCACCTGCTCTTAACGTACACCGTTCACAATTTGCAGGTAGAAACTTTGAATATTATTCAGAAGATCCTGTTGTAAGCGCTAAAATAACACAAGCAGTTGTCGAAGGTGCAGCTAAAAAAGGTGTATATACTTTTATCAAACACTTTGCTTTAAATGATCAAGAAACGAATAGAGTTAACAATGGTGTCGCAACATGGGCAAACGAGCAAGCGATCCGCGAAATCTATCTTAAAGGATTTGAGAAAACGGTTAAAAATGCGACAACAACCATCAGCTACATCGGTGATGAAAATGGTACAATGGTAGAGAAAGAAATGAAAGCGACAACTGCACTAATGAGTTCATTCAATAGAATCGGTTCTACTTGGACAGGCGGAAGCCATGCACTTTTAGAAGATGTATTACGTAGTGAATGGGGCTTTGAAGGTGTTGTGATCTCTGACTTCAACCTTTATGAGCATATGTACGCTAACCAAGGTATTGCAGCTGGTACAGACTATTATATTACTTTTGATTCTATGAAATCACTTGAAGATAGTAGCAGTGCAACTGCAGTTACAAACCTAAGAAAATCAGCACACAGACTTCTATATACAGTAGCAAACAGCAACGCTATGAACGGTATTGTACCAGGTTCTACAATAACTGTTAAAATGGCACCTTGGAAAGTAGTTAGAAATGTTGCAGATATCGTGATCATTGTTTTACTTGTTCTTTGGATTGTATTATCAAGAGTGAGAAGAAAGAAAGATCAAGTAACTTTAGAAATCTAATTTGATTTAGTATCAAAGTAACTCAAGTTTATAACATGTAAAGTTAAGAAGGGTTCGGAAGAACCCTTCTTTTATGCTAAAATAAAGGTAAACTAACTAGATTTCAAAGTATTCATGTAAGATAGGATAAGATCAGGAGGTCCCGATGCTTAAAATTGCTATTGTAGATGACGATTTTACTTACCTTGAAAAATTATATCAGCATCTAACGCAATATGAAAAAGATCATGATGTATCGATACAAGTGACATCTTATTCCAATGGTTTTGAGATGATTTCACATTTTAAACCTATCTATGATATTATTTTTCTTGATATTGAGATGCCTCATCTCAATGGTATGGAAGTCGCTAAAGAAATACGCAAATCCGATCCACATGCTGTGATCGTATTTATAACAAATACTGCAAAATACGCGATCAACGGCTATGAAGTGCAAGCTTTTGACTATATGATGAAACCCATTGACTATACTCAGTTTGCTATAAAATTTAGTGCAGCAATAGATGTGATTGATAGAAAAGAAGAAGTAAACATATTAGTACCCGTAGAAGATGGTATCAGGAATATTAAAGCAAGTGAGATCATTTTTATTGAAGTAAGAAATCACTGGCTTTTTTTCATCACGAAAGAAGATGAATATAAAATGCTAGGTAGTTTAAGAGAGATGAACGATAAATTAAGACCCTATCATTTCATCATGTGCAACAAGAGTTATCTCATCAATTTAAAACATGTGGTTAAGATGAATTCAGAAAGTGTACTTATGAGTGGAGGTCATGATCTTAAGATGAGTCGAGCGAGAAAAAAAGAAGTACAAGCAGCCTTTATTGCATATTATAATCAAATGCGATGGTAAATTATAAAGTAAATTATAACCTTTACGATTAAACTGGTAATCAAGTTAATCGTAAAGGTTTTTTTGTCGAAAAGAAGAGATTTTTTAGTGACAAGACAGATATTTTAAAGTTTGATTAGAATATTTATAATAGTATGACAATTCAGTACGTTTAGAGATATAATGATAAAAAAGAATCAACGATCTGTATTTTTACACAAATCTAGAAGGAGTAGACACATTATGAGAAAGATTAATTTTCCCTTAATTCTGGGCATTGGCATCCTTTTGATCTTGATGCTGATGTATATGTTTCCAGCACTTTTCACGAACAAAGATCCCTTATATGAAGAATCACCTAAATACATAGAGGTGAGGGAGAATGGTGAGTGGGTAGAGCATTTTGGCTATAATCCAATGCCGCCGAATAGAGATAATCTTATGGGGACGGACGATGCCGGTAGAGATGTCTACGCGCGCCTCATTTATGGGACGAGAAATACACTGACTATCGTTTTCTTAGTGGCACTTTTTAGAATGCTAATCGCTTTTCCTTTGGGACTTGCAGCTGGCATGGGGGCTAAATTTTTTTCGATGCTGATCAAGGTTTTTAATACTTTTTTTACCGCTGTTCCAATCTTGATATTCAGTTATATCATCTTAAATATCGCATACTTTACGCATCTACAGATGGACAAGGCAATTGTCGCTTTTGCCATTGTATTTACCGCACTAGGCTGGGCGAAGCTCGCTGGTATGATCGAAGACTCAACTCGAAAAGTCATGTCTGAAGACTTTATCGAAGGGGAGATCGCCATTGGTAAGACAAAACTACAAATTGCCTTTCAAAATATACTGCCACATCTTATCCCTGATGCGGTAAGCTTATTCTTCAAAGAGATGGGAATGGCGATGTTTCTAATCGCTCAACTTGCAGTTTTCAATGTGTTTGTAGGCGTTACAAGGGAGATTAAGGCACTTGCCTTTAAGTCAAACTATGACATGATCTTAGAACCTGAATGGGGCGGTACACTATCTAGGATAGCAGTTAACATGCGTAAGTTTGATACGGTATACTGGATGACTATATTCCCTGTACTACTATTCAGTATCGCAATAGTTGGCTTTAACCTACTCGGTGAAGGGCTACGCATAGAGTTTTATAAGAGAAACTCGCGAGTGATCAGTGATATTCGCAAGATTTTCTATTTTATATCACCTAAGCTTTTTATCACCCAACTTAAAGACATCAAGCACTACTATAAACCTGTCGCAGTAAAACTGATCTTAATTACAGGAATTGTCCTTTATATCGTCATTCCATGGCACCCAAGTCGATATGACTTTAACATTGATTATGCGATGGCTAATCTTGAGCAATTAGTAAGCGAGGATTTTAAAGGAAGAGTTGCAGGCACTGAAGGTGGCTATCAAGCTGGAGAATACATCAAAACTCAACTATCAGCGTATGGCTATCAAGTAGATGAAACCGAAATTGCATTTTTAAAGACAGAAAATGACAAGGTCGTTCCAAAAGATATATCGCCCGTTTTCGTGGACTCTGGCTATATCAAAATCGTAAGTGCAGATGGCAGTGAAAAAACATTTGAGCTTTATAAAGATTTTAGTATCTTGTCAATTAACAGAGATGTCTTTACAGAAGAAACTACAGAAAGGCTGATCTATAAAGGCATCGCTGTAGACAATGAACACGCAAGTAAATTGGCTAGCAATCTATCCGAAAATAACGCTTTTTTTCCAATGACAACTGATTACCCCTTTATGAACAAAAACGGTGAAAAGCCTAAGAATTTGTTTAAAGTAGACAAGTCTACGTCGTTTGAATATGATGCAGAATTTTTCATGGGCTGGAATGGTTACGAAGGGGCCATGGGTACACAAGTTTTTAATGCGACTGTGATTGTCCCTTATGCATCGCTTTATGATGCTCTAAGTGAAGCAGTTAGCAGTGGCTATAGTGAAGTGGAAATCAATTTATCCTATCCTCAAATGGCAGCGCATCCTGGGCGTAATATCACAGGATTTTTACCGGGAAAGGGGAGAACTATAGATGATCCAGGTGAGACCATCATTATAGGGGCAAGTTATGATGGTGTTTATAATGGCAGCGAAAATACACCTTTTGCCATGTGTGCTACACCAGCTGCGACGGCTCTGGAAATTGCAAGAGTAATAGGGGGAATCGATGAACCGCTTGAAAAATCAATCCTTTTTATGTTCTGGGACAACGAAGCTGAAACCGGCAAATATACTCAGTTAAGTGGCGTGGGACAGTTTCACCTCACTGATATGACTGATGTTCAAATGTCTATGGCACATGGCTTTTACTATATCGATATTGCTTATCCAGGATATGCTGAGCAAGATACACTGAATTTAACAACCCTTCCAGCGCAACGTGCCAATGGTAAAAATTACCTCATCGGACTTGAGATGGAAAAAAGATTGAAAGAGATGGATGTGAAATACCGTCGATATCACTTCGAATATGCCATGACAGAGCAGCTACAAAATATGCGCCTCAATGCCCTAACCAGTATCGGCGTGGGAAATACAACTAATATGTCCATCAATGGCCCTTATGATGAAATCGACAACTTAAATGTGGAGAGAATAGACGCTATTGGTCAACTGATATTAGACACTTTGACGATGAATGAATTCATGATGAATGATGACAACTCAGCGGAGGTACAGCCATGATTGAAGTTCAAAACTTAAAAAAAAGTTTTCAAATCAAGAGCAAAGTGCTCGGTGTAGAGAAAGGTGTCGTCAATGCAGTCAATGGCGTAAACTTCCGGATCGATAAAGGGGAGACGCTAGGACTTGTGGGTGAATCAGGCAGTGGTAAATCAACCACTGGTAGATTGATCCTGAGACTTTTAGAACCTACTGAGGGTAAAATCTTACTTGAAGGTAAGGACATCAGCACAATTGGTAACCGTGCTTTTAGGAAAATGAGAAAGGATCTACAAATCGTCTTTCAAAATCCATATTCAGCATTAGATTACAAAATGACCATAGAGGATATCTTGATTCAACCGCTTCAAATTTTCAAAATCGTCAGTCCCGTTGATTACCGACAAGAAGTGGGCAGACTTTTAAATATGGTGGGGCTAACTAAACAAGATGCCAAGAAATTCCCACATGAGTTTAGTGGTGGGCAAAGGCAACGTATAGGTATCGCAAGAGCCTTATCGACTAAACCAAAGTTCGTGGTGTGTGATGAACCTGTATCGGCACTGGATGTCTCTGTTCAGTCACAGATTTTAAACTTAACTATGGACCTTCAAGAAGAACTAGGGTTATCTTATCTTTTTATTGCACATGACCTCAGTGTGATTCGTCATGTGAGCAATCGCGTAGCAGTGATGTATCTTGGTAAAATTGTGGAAAAGGGACCTGTTGATACGCTCTTTGATGATCCCAAACATCCTTATACAAAAGCTTTAATGTCAGCTTCACCATTGCCCATCCCAGGTAGGCAATTAGGACGTATTGAACTTAAGGGTGAAATTCCAAGTGCCATGCGGATCCCTAGTGGCTGTGCTTTTCATACCCGTTGCCCTTATAAAATGGGTGTATGTGAAATGACACCGCCACAGATGATTGCGCTTGAAGAAGGTCGTACTGTTGCTTGTCATCTATACCATGAGGGGGTACAGCTATGATGAAAAGAAAAACCTTAATGGCTATTGGCAAAAGAGTACTGGTCAATCTGTTGATCCTGATGGCGATTCTTTCACTAGTGATCGCTGTGACTGGTATCCCTATGGATTTTGGCGTATCGTACTACGATGGTGAAAGCATGATTTCACTTACCGTTAAAGATGCCCTTGAGAGTATCAAAAGTAATTTTAAACTGATATTAAGCGGTGATGCCTTTAAAGTGATGATCAAAAGCGAAACGACGCTACAAGTGCTGATCATAGCTGCAAAAAGGAGTTTTATCGTCCTTTTCTTTGGCACGTTACTCGCACTGGTCATCGGTGTTTTAAAAGGCATTATAGATAGTCGTAAAAAAAATAAAGCAGGAACTTTGAAACTTCTACAGTCTTTGATTCCCTTATCGCTACCAGATATCTTGGTCATCACGTTGATCCAGTTAGGTGCGATGTACCTCTTCAAAAATGATATTCCGTTTTTAGGGTTCGGCATCATCCCGTTTTTTGGAGATGATACTTTAGCACATGCCATTTTCCCGATACTCTCTATAGCGATTTTACCTGCGGCTTATCTTTCAAGGACAGTTGCAAATGTCATCGAAGAGGGGTTGTCTAAACCTTACATCTTAACAGCAAGAGGCAAAGGCTGCTCGATGTTTCAAATCATCAAGACGCATCTCTCAAAGCAGATTGCTTTTGGTGTTTTATCGGTGCTACCAACGGTGATGGGCATTATGTTTTCAAGCCTTGTAATCGTAGAGATGTTTTTTCAGTATAGAGGTATAGGCTATCACCTTATCTATTTTTATACGACAACACTTGTACCACAGTATGAGGCTGGTGTCGCTTTTAGTGTATTTATTGTGTCACTTGCACTTGTCTACTATGTCATCTTTATGGCTTTAAATATGCTCAAAGATGTTGTAATGCCACGTATAAAGGCTGATTAGGAGGAGAACATGACACTTATAGAGATAAAGCATCTAAAAACATATTTTTATCTGGATGGCGAAGCATTTCCCGCAGTGGATGATATCAGTTTTTCTTTAAATGAAGGGAAGACTTTGGCGATTATCGGAGAATCGGGAAGTGGCAAGAGTGTCACCGCACTATCGATTATGGGGTTGGTGGATTATCCGGGAAAGATAGTAGGTGGCGAGATCCTTTTTCAGGAGAAAGATCTTATAAAGATGAAAGAGCGTGAGCTCAGAGACATACGCGGGAATGATATCGCTATGATTTATCAAGATCCCATGTCTAGTCTTAACCCTATGATTAAGGTTGGCAAGCAAATTGAAGAGGCAATCAAGTTACACCAGAAGATGGATAAGCTAGCCCTGAGAAATGCGGCGCTTGATCTGATGACTGCTGTAGGGATCACGGACTGCGAAGCGCGTTACCATCAGTTACCCGACCAGTTCAGTGGTGGCATGCGGCAACGGATTATCATTGCGATGGCGATTGCGTGTCAGCCTAAACTATTGATCGCAGATGAGCCGACCACGGCACTTGATGTTACCATACAAGCTGAGATTCTTGATCTTTTACGCGACCTAAAAAAAGAACATCATATGGCGATGATTCTCAACACACATGACCTCGGGGTAGTGGCTGAGATTGCAGATGATGTCGTGGTAATGTACTGCGGTAAGGTTATGGAGATCAGTAGCAATCAGGCTTTGTTTGATACACCGCTTAATCCTTACACACAGGAACTGATGACTTGTATCCCCCGTATTGACGATCGCAAAAGGCGCCTTGAGACGATTAAAGGTTATGTGCCACATCTGTCTGAACTATCAAAGGGATGTCGTTTCTCTGATCGCTGTAAGAAAGCCTTTGGAAAATGCTCGGAAGAATTGCCTGAACTAAAAGAAATCGAAAAAGGACATTGGTCAAGGTGTTGGCTTCACGATATAATAGACAAGGAAACATAAATCGGGAAAGCAGTAATTGCGAAACTGTACGCACGCACCAGCATTCTCGAAATGTAAATAGAATAAATAGGAGAAAGAGTTTGAAAGGTTATAAAGGGATTATATTTGATTTAGATGGGACGCTACTCAACACGCTTGAAGATCTAACTGACGCAGTAAATGTCACCATGGTTAAGTTTGGACTAGAGGAAAAGACTATCTCTCAGGTGAGAAGTTATGTAGGCAATGGTGTGGCGCAGTTGATTGCGCTCTGTTTAGAGGATGGGGCAGCGCACCCTGATTATCAAGCCGTTCATGATGCGTTTGTAAGTTACTACGATGCTAACTGCAACCATAAAACAGGGCTTTATGATGGCGTGGATACGCTACTGGCATCACTACACCAAGAAGGCAGAAAACTAGCGATTGTATCCAATAAGATCGATAGTGCTGTGATAATACTGAATAAGCTTTACTTTAGCCAGTGGATTGATTTTGCACTAGGTGTGACGGATCACATCAAAAGAAAACCAGCACCCGATATGGTGTTACACTGTATAGAGGAAATGAACCTGGCCCCTTACGAAGTGGTCTATGTAGGTGATTCAGAAGTTGACATACAAACCGCTAAAAATGCAGGTATCGATTGCATCAGCGTAGACTGGGGCTTTCGGGATCGCGACTGTCTTATCTCAAATGGCGCAAGTATCATCGTCAGTGATGTAGTAGCGCTTGAGAAGCTGATCAGTGGGGAACGCTAAGTTCAAATAATTAATTATATAAGAGATAAATTGAAAGTTTAAGAAAACTATATCCATTTTTATTGAGAATAATGTTCTTGGTAAAGGGGGATATAGTTTTTTTATTTTATATGTAAAAGCATATGACGGCGTAGGTAATCCTGTTATGGAGATGGAAGTCAAATCATATTACGAAAATTATGCATTATTTTAGGAGGCATTATGAAAAAATGGTTATCTTTTAAAGGCAGAATAGGTAGATACAAATATATCGAAATGAAGTTGATTCTAATTGCATCTTTAGTGGTTTTCGCTAATATTGCAATATTGATTAATTTCTTTCTCTTAAATTTTATCTTATTAGTATTAGCATTTGCAGCACTCATATCTAACTATGCAATTACTGTGAAAAGGTTACATGACATCAATAGAAGTGGTTTTTATGTTTTGGGGTTATTTATACCACTTTATAACTTTTTTATCTTTGCGATACTGATTTTTGAAAAAGGAAACGATCATGCTAATCAGTATGATATTGTAACAAATTAGGCTCAAAATGAGCCTTTTTTATATGTGGTGAAGGAGGTGAATAAAAACACCATCATATAACTAATAAATTTAAAAGGGGAAAAATATGAAAAAAGTAATTTCAAAAGTGCTTATTTTCACGGTGTTATGGACTTCGCTATTTAGCGGAGGTGCCCAAATGGCATTTGCAGCACCAAACACAAAAACAGTGATAGAAAATGACTACACCGTTGATTATGAACAGGGCGATTATGATATCGTAGAAAGTGATTCAAATGCAGCCATACTTTCAAATAAGAGTGGTTTAAACGCCATATCGTCTTCTCAAAATGTAGATGTCTATAAAGATGGACAGTGGACTAAAGAAACCGAAAAAGCGGTCACTTGGTCACCAGATTCAACTGTTGATCCGTCTAAATCATATGTTTCAGATAGCATAGGACTCGGATGGTCAGATGTAAATAAGGTCCAAATTACTTTTAGTGAAGCTTCAAATGTGCCACAAACTAACTCGGGTAGCCAAGGTGCATACACACCGACTATGCAGCCATTAGCGAGTACAGCAATGAAAGCGAGTACTGTTTCATCTGGTTATGGAGACTCAGTAAATTTTAACTCGCCAACGATGCAAGCTGCTTCAGTGCAAGCAAATTCATCAGCTGCACCGAGTGACGATACAACAGGCTGGACTCGAGAATCAGGAACTTACTACGGCTATGAAGTTGGGTTTGGAAATGACTTCTTGTATGAAAAATATACGCAAGAAGTTGTAATACCAGCTCAAACTAAACTATATAATTTGCAAGTAAAAGATACTTCGCCTTATGAAGGAAAGCTTAATTTTTCATCTACCTCTGTAAAAATTCCAGAGGAAGTGAAAACATATGTTGATGTACCTGATACTTCAAAACCACCATCGAGTTATGAACAAAAAAGTGTAATTATACAAAAGGCTTTTGAAAGACTCGCATATCGAGCTGTAAGGGTTTATATTCCAACTACTTATAAAACTGTTCAAGAATGGGTTCCACCAGTAGTTGAGATGAAACGAATATGGAAACCAGCAGTATATAAAAGTGTAACAAAAATTATTCAGCCTGCAATTTACGGTACAAGAACACGTACTGTGGCTGCGACATACAAAACGGTCATAGTAACAGCAGGACACTACAAGTGGGTTTTAGACTCAAAGTCAGGAGAACCTAAACAAGTATGGGTTCCTGCAGTAACTAAACGTGTTGTAGATAAACCAGCTTATTCATACACTGAGACTTATTTAATTTCTCCAGAAGAAAAGAAAGTGGTTCAAGAACTTGTTACACCTGGTAAATGGGTAGATGAACCCAATATTATTCAAAATGGATATTATAAAGATGTTAGAGTTGTTGATAAAGAAGGACACTATGATACTGAAATAGAAAGTTACACTGAATATGTACATGCAGTTTGGGGTGATGTTGATGATTTAACAAAACCAATTTATCCGAATAAAACGGAGACAATTATTACCACTAAGTATGTTGATGGATTTGATATTTCTTATGATGAAATAATTGAACCAGAAAAAACTCAATTAAACATTAAATATGTTTTGGTTGATAATGGCTCTGATCCAAATCCTGATCCAAATCCAAGCAACTTAAGTCCACTTCAAATGAATGTACCAAATAATTTAAAAGGTAGTAGGCAAGTAGGTACTCGTTATGTGGGAGTAACGAGTGACGGATATGAATTTGTTGTTCAAGTTATAAAAGAAGGTGATGATCTCATTCTTCAAGCCGATGAGAACTTTATTCACACAGGACGTTTGGATTCATTAGATTGTCAGTTTTACGCCATTGAAAAGTGGGAAGAAATGGAGAACCTGAAAGATATTCAAAATCCTACAGTCACAGAACTCATTCATGGTATCATGGACATCGTTGGATTTTTCCCTGAACCAATTTCCACACTCAGTGATGTGCTTAATACACTATTGTATATAGCTGAACAAGTTGAATCGTTCATTACTGGAGGTGGCGATAATTTTGCATTCGATATTATTTGTGGAATATTGTCATTAGGTTTAGTTGGATTATCAGTTTCTGCTTTAAAGGGTTTTTTAAGTGCTCCAGTTGGAAAAATCACATCAAACTCGGATGCTGTCATGAAAGTTATAAAAGAAACTTTTGTTTCGGCCAGTGAATTTAAGAGCAATTTTACAGCTAAAATTGTAAAAAATATTACTGAAAATGTTGATGAAATGTTTCGAATTCTTGAATCTTCTAATCTTTTTAAAATATTTGGTGGTATAAAAGCAAAACTCACTAAAATAGGCGATGACATTAAGAAACTGTTTGCAGAAAAAGCAGATGAAATTGCTGATGAAATTAAAAAAGTCGATGAAAAAATCATCGGTGCAGGCTGTCTTGTAGCAGGAATGCTTATCTACACAAGTGAAGGCTATAAACCAGTTGAAACAATAAAAACTGGTGATTTAGTATTCTCAAAGAATACAGAAAATGGTAATATAGAGTTAAAAGAAGTCTATGGCACTTATGTAGGTTTCAAACAAGAGTTATATACACTTTATACAGATAAAGGCATCATCACAGCAACAGAAGAACATCCATTTTGGGTTGATGGCAAAGGCTGGGTTGAGGCAAAAGAGTTAACAAATATGGATCGTCTTGTAGATCTAGAGGATCAAATTGTAACAATTTCTAAAATTCAGCATGATACAACGAATGGCACAAAGATCTTCAATCTATCTGTAACAGACAATCATAACTACTTCGTAGGAAATGGCAATATCTTAACACACAATATCAACTGTGCACAGCTTGATCCAAGAGTAAGCAAAGTATTTGGAGAAGCAGGTGATTTGGATGTAGCTGAGTATCAAAAGCTACTAGATGATATTGCCAGTGGAAAGATCAGCAAAGAAGAAGCAGATATGATCAAGGCACAAATCGCAGATCTAAATGTAGCTAGAGAAGGCAAATATGTCGATGAGCTCAAGCAACTTGATGAAGTGATTGAGGGGACGAGTAAACTTGCTGAATTAATTTCAAAATCTCAAAAGTGATTTGACAAATATAAAATTGAATGTATATGAACTAACATCAATGAAAAAGTATCAAACTGGTACTTATGCAGATATCAAAAATGAGAGAAAAATTAGAATAGCAACAGATCAGTTAGATAAGATAAAGAATACTGATGCTTTTCAAGTCGGATTGAAATAAGGGGAAAATCTGTGAACTAAATGAACAAAAAGATACTATAAGACCACAATATTGCTAAAATTTTATCAAACTATTATACTCCTACATGTAGATACAATTAAAGACAACATGGAGGATAAAATGAGAAAAGGTTTAATCTGGGTACTCATCTTATTGATGATCACCGTTGGAACGTTAGCGGGTTGTGTTAAGACTAAAGAAGTTGAAAATGAAGCAATCTTTACTGCTGGAACATACGAAGGTGAAGGACAAGGTCATGCAGGTGTTGTTAAAGCATCTGTGACAGTTTCTGAAACTAAAATTGAGAAGATAGATCTTGTGGAATTTCACGAGTCAGAGTTTGCAGTAGAACCTGCAGATCAACTAGTAGCTAAAATTCTTAAAGCAAATTCTGGAGAAGTTGACGGCATCGCTGGTGCGAGTTTGACATCTAAAGGGATTTTAGAAGCTGTCAACGCAGCGCTTGCAAAAGCATACCTTGAAGGTGCATCTACTGCAGCGACAACAGAAGCAGCTAAGGAAGCAGTAAAACTTGAAGATAGAACAACAGATGTTGTCATCATCGGTGCTGGTGGTGCAGGCTTAACGGCTGCAATCGAAGCCACTCAAAACGGTGCAAATGTAATCGTCGTTGAAAAGATGCCTATGGTAGGCGGTAACACTAAATATGCAACTGGTGGCCTTAACGCAGCTGAAACCAGTGTACAAAAAGAAAAAGGAATCGATGATACAGTTGAGATCTTTATTGAAGATACTATGAAAGGTGGCGGTAACCTCAACAACCCTGAACTTGTAAAAGTACTTGCTGAAAATTCAGCTGGAACAGTAGAGTGGTTGATGGGACTTGGTGCCGACCTTACAGATATTGGCCGTATGGGTGGTGCAAGTAAAGATAGAACACATAGACCTACTGGTGGTGCACCGGTTGGACAACATATCGTTGATGTGTTATATGCGCAGTCTCAAGAACTTGGCATAGAGATATTATTAGAAAGTACAGTAGTTGAAATCCTTGGCGATTCAAGTCAAGTAAGTGGTGTAACAGTAGAAACTGCAGATGGTAACTATAATATCAACGCAAAAGCAGTTATCGTAGCATCTGGTGGATTCGGTGCTAACAACGATTTGGTTGCTCAATTTGACCCGGCACTTAAAGGTTATGGAACGACAAATCATCCAGGTGCAACAGGTGATGTGATAGAATTTGCAAAAAATATCGATGTTGCTTATGTTGATATGGAACAAATTCAGACACATCCAACCGTTATGCCATCTAACAACTATATGATTACAGAAGCTGTTCGTGGAAATGGCGCAATCTTAGTCAACAGAGAGGCAAAGCGTTTTGTAAATGAGCTTGATACGAGAGCAGTTGTATCTGATGCACTCTTAGCACAGGAAAATGCTAGTGGCTACTTGTTCTTTGACCAAAGTGTACGTGAGAGTTTAAGTGCAATTGAAGGTTACTACAAAAAAGGTTTCTTAATTGAAGGCGCGACACTAGAAGAAATTGCGGGTAAATTAGATATAGATGCAGCAACACTTCAAATAACAATAGACACATATAACGGTTATGTTGCAGATGAAACAGATCCTGAATTTTCGAGACAAAGTATGGCGAGAACCCTTAGTGTAGGCCCATACTATGCCGTAGAAGTAGCGCCAGCTGTACACCATACTATGGGTGGACTGATGATCAATACTAACGGTGAAGTCGTTAATAGTAGTGATGCTGTCATCAAAGGCTTATATGCTGCTGGAGAAGTAACTGGCGGCGTACACGGAAACAACAGATTAGGTGGTAATGCAATGGCTGATATTACAATATTCGGAAGAATAGCAGGTAAAAACGCCGCATTATCAATTAAATAGTAATTCCTTACATCCAACTCGATAAGTAACACCCCAATGCATCAGAGAAGTTATATAACTTCTCTTTTTGCATTTACATAAATATGTTAAAATAGCTACGAAGCAAGAAAGTGATAAGAATAGGTGGAATATGAAATTACAATATAAAATTATGACGTTAGTGACCACGCTCATCGTGGCTCTGGTCCTCATATTAATCATAGTAATGTATGGCACTTGGTTTGATTCTGTTCAAAAACAAGTTGCCCTAAACGCTATGGATCAGGCAGTGGTTATCGCGGATAATAGAGATGTAAAAGAGAATATGGAGGCTGAAAACGGCTATTTAGCAGTTAATCAAGCGGTGGAAAGCCTTTATTTGAAAACAGGAATTCAATACCTATATATCATTAGTAATGATGGGAAATTCTATGCACATCCGTTGCCAGAACGCATTAACACACCCATAAAGCCTAATGAGATCAAATTATCTGGCGAACTAATGTCACCAAGTTATTACTATGCTTTGTCTGTGGATGCTATGGTAGAAGGTTACGCACCTATCTACACGGAGGGTATAAAAACTGGCTATGTCGTGGTGGGAGTTTTCAACGGTCGTATCCTTCAGACCATGAAAGGACAAATTATATGGCTTAGCCTCTTTGCACTGGTGGCAGTTTTGCTTGGAATTGGTGCAGCTTATCTACTTTCTCGCAATATCAAGAGAGATATCTTTGGACTAGAACCTAGTGAAATAGCACTGTTACTTAGTCAGAAGGATATGATCCTCGATCATATTGGTGAAGGTATATTGGCATCAGATCACCGTGGAAAACTGGTTATGGTAAATAAAAATGCTCAGCAGTTACTGGGCATGACAATCAGTGAAGGAGATGAACTTTCACAGCTTCCTTTTACGATGTACCTTACACAAGAGTTCTGGCGAGATCGAGAACTGTATCAGTTTGAATGGCGACTGCCTCAAAATCAAGTGCTCATTGTTACCATTCATGCCCTTAATGATATTCATGAAAAATTAGGTCTTTTAGTGAAGATCGAAGACATGAGTTTGGTACGTAAACGTGCTGAAGAACTCACTGAGATGAAACAACTGACTCAGGCACTTCGAGCGCAAAACCATGAATTTATGAACAAATTACATGCAATATACGGTCTTATACAACTTGAAGCTTATGATGGTGCAATTGACTATATTGAAACCATCACTGCCCCAAGGCAAGCAATGCTTGTTGCTATACAAGAAAAAATCAAAGTTGCCGCAGTCGGTGGCTTGTTACTGACCAAGCATTCAAAACTTACTGAGAAACACATTGAACTGACTATTGATGAAGATACTTATGTCTCACATTTGCCACTTCATGCAAAGGATGAAGACTTGACATCCATCTTAGGAAACTTGATTGACAACTCAGAAGAAGCTCTTAAATCTTTTGAAGACAAATGGATTAAAGTTGGGCTTTTTCAAGATGAAACTTTATTTCGCATAGTAGTTTCAGATGGTGGTCCTGGTATGATCGCTGAAATGATGGAAATGTGCTTTGAACAAGAGGTAAGTACCAAAGGAAAAGATAGAGGTTATGGACTCGCAATAGTTAAAAGCATCGTCAGTATATTAGGTGGACAAATAGTGTTATCCAATGATCCTGGGCTAGTGGTTGAGATTACTTTGCCCATGAACGAAACAATAGCTGGAGGTTCAGATGAAAGTGTTAATCGTTGAAGATGACCCTATGGTAAGAACCATTAACAAAGGGTATCTCAAAAAAATAGATAGCCATGTGATGATCTATGAAGCCAGTGATGTAGAGGCAGCACAAAGGATATTAGAAAAGGAATCAGTAGACTTGATTTTACTTGATGTGTATCTGGGGGAAGGTAGTGGTCCAGATTTATTAACATGGGTGAGGATGGAAGCTATTGATGTAGAAGTGGTATTGATTACAGCGGATAACAGCTATGAGACGGTTTCACTGGTATTTAGACTTGGTGCCGTAGATTATCTCATCAAACCCTTCTCATATGCGCGGTTTTCAGAAGCTATTTTGAAAGTGGTTCAAAAGCGTAAAAATCTCAGCGTGAATAGACAAATTAATCAAGAAGACATAGATCGTATGCTTATGACGGGAAAAGAACAAACCTTTGAAAAAGGAATCAATCCTATGACTTATGAGATTGTGAAAGATGGACTTATCGTAAGTGGTAAACCCAAGACAGCACAAGAACTTGCAGATGTAACCAGTCTTGCAAGAGTCACTGTGAGGCGTTACCTTGAATACATGGTTGAACAAGGTGTCGTTGAAGAAGAACTAAACTATGGTAAAATCGGTCGTCCCAATAAGTACTATGTTTGGAAGGAGCACGCATGAGCACCAAAAATCGAATAGCAATAGTGGTGAGTATAATATCAGTAATTTTTATCGGGGGCTTTATAACTTATACATTACTTAGGTCTGATACAGTGACTGATGTAGTGGTGATCGGTGCAGGTGCCAGTGGCATGAGTGCAGCGATAGAAGCAGCAGATGCTGGATTTGATGTTATTTTACTTGAGAAAATGCCCTATGTCGGTGGGAACACTGCGCGTGCAACAGCGGGGATTAACATCGTTGGATCACCCTTTCAAGATGAGATGGGCATAGTGGATTCAAAGGAACTCTTTGTAAACGATGTACTGGTTTCAGGTCACTCACTTAACAATAAAATCATGGTAGAAAAGTTGGCAAATGAGAGTTCAGATGCGTTAAACTGGCTTGATAATATGGGGGCAGACCTTACAGATATCGGTATCTTAGCAGGACATGCTGTTCCTAGAACACTAAGGCCAAGTGGTGGGCAACCAGTGGGAAGTGAAATTGTTCGTGTTTTAAAGAAGAATGTAGATGAAAAAGGGATTGATTTAAGACTTGAAAATAAAGCGATAAGTATCCTTACAGAGGCATCAGGAGAAGTGTCAGGGGTGAGCGTAGTTGATCGATCAGGTAGAACTTATACCATTCATGCAAAAAACGTCATCATCGCAACAGGTGGCTTTGGAGGTAGTCCAGAGATGTATGTTTACTATAATCAAGAACTTAAGGGCTATAAAACCACTAACAGTCCTAGTGCGACTGGAGATTTTATCACCCTAGTAGCACCACTTGATGTAAAGCTCGTTGATATGTCATATATACAGACACATCCAACGGTTTCCTATGAATATGGTATGTTGATTACAGAAGCAATTAGGGGCAATGGCGGGATTTTGATTAACAACAAAGGGTTACGTTTTTCCGATGAACTGGAAAATCGAGATCTGTTAAGTGCAGATATTCTATCGCAACCCGATCAAGAAGTATACCTTGTTTTTAATGAAGAGATCAAAACATCTCTGGCATCGAGTAGTGATTATATTAACATGGATATCATTTTATCAGCAGATACCTTAGATTCATTAGCAGAACAAATGAGGATCGATAAACAAACTTTCCAGAAAACCATTGTGAACTATAACCAATTTGTAGCTCAGCAAAGTGATACTGACTTTGGTAGACGTTCACTTGAAAGAACACTTGAAAGCGGTAAATACTATGCGATACAAGTGATTCCTGGAGTACATTATTGTATGGGTGGAATCTTAATTGATGATAAGGCAAGGGCGATTGATAGCAAAGGTCAAATCATTAAAGGACTCTATGCTTCAGGTGAAGCAACTGGTGGCATCCATGGACTCAATCGATTAGGAGGTAACTCGCTTTTAGATGCTGTCGTCTTCGGTAGAATTGCAGGGAGATTGGGTCAAAAGTAGATCGTATATATTCTGTGATGAGTGAGAACTTTAAAATAGTGCAAAATATATTTCATAAATAAAAACTCATGGTATGACTAATTATTGATGTGACCCCAATAAGTCTACCATGAGTTTTTGTGCTGTAATACTTAGAGCTACTTTGAAATAGTGAATTGAATTAAGGTTTTCTGATTAACAAAGACCTCGATTAAACTTTGATTTAAGATGGTTCCACTGAATTCTGCACTAACTTCTTCAGTAAATTCGACCTTTATATCGCCGCCTTTGAGGTTGATATCATTGAGCCAGATTAGGACATCGTCCTTTGTCTTATCCACGAAACTTGGGACGTAAACTTTGCCCAGTGATTTTATAGCGCTGAGAATGCTGTCTTTTGAAAGATAAGCGTTAAAGAAGTTTTGGCCAAATAAGGTGTCTTTTACATAAGTGTCGTTATATTGTTCTGTAAGATTATAGACAATCCCATTTTGCTGACACCAGCTAATGAGATTATTCACACCTAGACCGGTGAAGTCGGGTACTTGAACACCTTGATTTTCCACTGCTGAGACATGGAAACTGATCTCTTTGTTTAAAGCGATGTTTTCGTTATAGTTACTTTGAGAAGTGATTGATCCTCTAGGTTTGGTAGAGTGATAATCTAAGGTGAATTTCGTAGTTACCGATGCACCTTTTTGATTGACGTCATCTATCCACGATAAGACCTCTTGCTTACTTTTACCCACAAAATCAGGCACACTGAGTAATCCTAAAGAATAATAGACGATGACTGGTTCATCTTTCAACAGTAGTCTGTTTTTTTTAGAGGGATTAAACAAAGTGCCACGGTTAAATTTTGCGTGATACATTTCGACAAATTTAAGCGTTACATGGTTTGTTTGTGCCCATACTTCTGCTTCTGTTTTAGTGAATTTGGAGAGGTCTGGAACGACGACTTCTGAATTCACCACCACGTCGAGTCGTATCGTTGATCCTTTTGTGACTTTTTCAGAAGCTTTCAAACTTTGACCTACAATTGTGTTATGAGGGGACGAAGTAGTGCTGATCTCATTGTAGATAGGGGTCAGCCCCAGGTTTTTTGCCAATACTTCAGCATCGAGGCGATTCATCTTGATAAAGTTTGGAACCATTAGCATGATGCTCTCTGGATCAACTTCCAAAGTGACAATAGTTGATTCAGATATCTTTGTATCTATAGGTTGAGATTGACTTATAACTTTTCCGTCAGAACCAGAAGTTCCATTCTTAATGAGTATTTTGATGTTTAAGAGTTGCGCCAAAGCTTTAGCTTCTTGTTCTGTTAATCCAGTAAAATCTGGTAGGTGTAGATCTGTAGATTTTTTATCAATATAGAGCGTGACGATCTCAGTTTCATCTACAGATTGACCAGAAACGGTGCTTTGGTTAAAAACAGTTTCATCCTCAGAGTCAGATATCGCATATTTAAAAAATACTTTTAGTCCAATCAGTGCTGAGAGTTCACTGGCTTCCTGTCTTGAAAAATCATAAAAGTTAGGGACTATGATTTCTTTCCCACGAGATATTTCAATTTCAAGTACATCTGTAATTTTCATTTTGCTGTCTTTTGGTACAGATTGCTTTAAGATGGTATTTCTTGTAGAGCTCTCATTAAAAACGGGTGTGAATGTCAATGTAACGCCATTTTTTTCAGCCCAGTTGATAGCGTCAGTTTTACTTTTGCCAACAAAATCAGGGAGTGTTACCACTGCATTTCCAGTGTTTTCACCACTTGATATATAGATGTTGAGTCTGTTCTTTCTCAAAAATTTATTTTCACTGCCATCAACAAATTCATAGTCAATCAGTTGATCTTTAGGAATACTGCCATGACTTTCATAGCGTACACTCGTATTGACTAACTGATTTTTGGTAATCCAATCCTTAATTTCATCAACTGAAATTTGACGCAAGTCAGGGACTTTTACTACTTCATCGGGATCAGCACCATTTGATATATTTACGATGAGCAGTTCTTTTGAAGTGATTTTATCACCAGTTTTAAAATTCTGAGATATAAAATAGCCGTTTGGTGTATCGCTATTATACTTAGCAACCAGCTCGGTGTTTTTATGGTTTTTCTTTGCCCAAACTTCAATTTGTTCTTTTGACCATCCTGTCATATCTGGGAGGATTTTTTTTTGACCAAATACCATTAAAAGTATGATCAAACTAAAAACCAAAATTGCACCAATTAAAAGTGATTTTTTCTTCATTGAGAATTTAACAGGTAGGAATACTTCTTCTTCAAAACTCTCGGGCTTATCCATATCGAGGGTATCCAAATAACGCTGATCACCTGACATGATCACTGCCTCCATTTAGTTGAACCAGTTTCCCGTTTTTCAAACCTAAAATCACATCACTACTGTGTGCTATTTCATCGGAGTGGGTAACGATGATGACAGTTTTACCCAACTCATGAGAAAGCTTTTTGAAAATTCCAATGACTTCCTTTGCCGTGGCAGTGTCCAGTGCGCCAGTAGGTTCATCGGCAAGCACAAGTGTAACATCCTTTGCTAGCGCTCTTGCAATAGCTATACGTTGTTGCTCTCCACCTGAAAGTTTGTTCACACGGCGGTCTGCTTTTGTTTTTACGATGCCAACTTGATGAAGCACTTTATAAGCGATTTCTTTTTTTTCTATTTTCTGTCTTTTGTCAGTATGGATTATATTCGACTGGACATTTTCGACGCCATTGAGGTAGTCAATTAAATTGTATTTTTGAAAGATCATCGACATATGATCTCTTCTAAATTTGCGATAGCCCATTTTTTTGATGTCTGTGCCATTGTAATAGATAGCACCAGTTTCAGGTTCATCTAAGGCACTTGCAAGAGATAGTAGCGTGGTTTTTCCAGAACCAGAAGGTCCAAGGATCGTATAAAAAACACCTTTCTCAAAGGTATAGGATAAGTTATCGAGAATGAGTCTTTTCTTCCCACCATCGATGTAACCGTAGCTGATATCTTTGAGTTCAAATAATGTAGACATATTTCCTCCTATTAGTATTGTAATGATTTTCGTGGTTTATAGCTCAATATAACGGCTAGAGGAGCCCCAATAGCAGCAATTAAAAGTCCAATACTGGCAAGTGAAAGGTTAATAAATGTTTTTAGGTCTATTGCTACTTTAAAAGAATCTGCAATAGAATCCATTGTGAGGTTAGAACCATTCATCATATCATCGAAAGAGATCATTTGTTGCGTTACTGAAGTGCTTTCAACCAGTTGGTTTTCAGAAATCCACCCTGCTACAAAATCAGCTGTCAAAGAACTAGCCGCAAAAGCAAAGATAAAGGCTAAAATTGCTACCATAAGAATCTCGATTGAAAATTGCGCCAATATACTACCTTTACTTTCACCATTTGCTAGGAGTAAACCAATTTCAAACTGTCTTTCACGAACGAATAGTGTGACGATAGAGATCGTTATCATAGCACCCGCAATGAAAATTACGACTAAGAGCATATTGATGACCGTTGACATGACGTCAAGTGGTTTGGTAAGTGTGTTGTATTGATCATTTGATGCATCAAGGTATAAGTACTTTGAAGGCATCTGATTTTCATATTTGCTTAAGAAATCTGGAATAATAAACGGATCATTTAATTGCCAAACGACGCGAGAAATATTTTCAAGTTGTTGTGGTGCATGTCGGTTTAATGTATCGTCTGAAATATAGGTTTGATTTACCAAATATGATGGTGCACCTTCATATATGCCAATAACCTCGAAGCTGACTTCTTCACTGTTAGGGTCTAGTTTAAACCCAACAGTATCTCCTAAGAGTAGATTGTTTTTAGTTGCTACTTCTTTAGAAATAAGAATCGTATCTTTACCAATATCATCCGATGTTCTAAATCTTCCCTCAGCAAGTTTGAGTTGCTTCTCAAAATCCAGTGGCACCAACTGGTTACTGGCTAAAAGCATGAAATTAATGCTACCTTCAGTAGAAGTAGCAAGTGTCATTGTAAAATTGCTTGGATCGTCTGATTGACCGGATTTTAGCTTTTCGGAATTCGTATAAATCATATTTTCAATATGATATTTAAGGACGTTTGGATCTTTGGCAAGCGTTGTTGCGACATTTTGTGGTAGTGATAATTGCGTTTGAATTTCATTTTGAGTAGTGATTGAAGCCCCTTGAGCATCTTGCATGCTCTTAATGTAGTCAATCTTCATTTCGACATTGCCACCAAGTTCCTTTCGGGTAAAATCTTTTGACGCTTGAATGGTATTTTGTATGATGATGCTTGTGAAAATTAATGTGAAAACCATGAGTAGGATGAGGAATATCACGATTCCTTTGGTGGGTTTTCTGATGACGCTTAAAAATGCATGTTGTATACTTCGCATGGAATACCTCCTTTTATTATCTTCATCAGTTTAGCAACTCCATGCGTTAACCAAGTGAAACCGAAGTGAGGACCATTAGAAATGTTTTTCACATGAAATTCACCTCGAAGGTTTAATATGTGATTAAATGGTATAAAATAGTAAGTATAATGGTTTGTAAAGATGGAGGAAACATTGAGTAAAATATTAGTCATAGAGGATGATCTACAATTGTCTGAAATTATTAAGGATTATTTTGAAATGGCAGGACATGATGTGACTTGTGCAGAAGACGGTGCAGCTGGAATGGCTTATTTTGATCGGTTAGGGGCGGATTTAGTGATACTTGATGTAATGATGCCTCATCTAGATGGCTGGTCAGTCTGTAGAAGAATTCGGAAAAAATCTGACTGTTATATTATTTTTTTAAGTGCGCGTACTGAAGATGAAGATAAATTGATGGGATATGATATCGGAGCTGACGAATATATTACTAAGCCCTTTAGTCCTAAGGTATTGTTAGCCAGTGCAAATGCTTTGTTAAAACGCCAATCTACTTTAAAAAGAGATTACGACAAAATTCAGTATCGTAATTTAGTGATTCAGCCTAATTATCATATTGCAAAATTGGACGATATGGATTTAAATTTAACGGCTAAGGAGTTCGAGCTTTTGCTTATGTTAGCTCAAAATACTGGAAGGGTTTTAAAACGCGAATATCTGATTGATTCAGTCTGGGGAGTAGATTATTTTGGTGATGGAAGGGTTTTGGATACGAACATCAAAACTTTGAGAAAAAAATTGGGTGCGCATGCTTCGATGATTAAGACGGTTATCGGAATCGGCTATAGACTGGAGGTAGAATAAACATGAAATCTTTGACCAATAAAATGTTCGTTTCTACTTTACTTGTTTTTTCTTTAATCGTTGTAGGTTTTAGTTTTGCTTTATTTGCTTATTTTAACTGGTTCTACGAAGCGCATGAGATTGATAAAATTACATCTGATTTGGATCAATTTGCCCAGGCATATGCGAACCAAAATTGGGATGATCAGACACTCTATAAAAGCGTTGCGACGTTTATGCAAACACACAATGCAACACTGTTAATCTATGATGATCAAAATGTTTTCAATTTTGATTCAGGAACAGATACAGTTGCTGCAATTGCTCTTACAGCTTCAAATGTTCCTTCAAGTGATACTATTACTGCAGCCAAAACTTACCCACTAGCAACTGTGGTAGGTTCCACAACTTCTATCGATGGCGTATTGGTGAGTTTTCCTTCCATTGATACGCTTAATACCGACGTCTATTTAGTGGACTCAGCCACCAATATACAAATCGGAAATTTACCATATACGGGTTATAAAGAGGTAACCATTCATAGAGAAATTAAACTTAATGATGGATCGACCAAATACCTCTATACGTCTGCATCTTTACAATCTGTTGATGAAATGTTGAAATTACTAAGTACATTGATTCCCGTTATTGCTGTATTAGTTCTAATTATGTCATTGTTTCTTGCACTAATTTATTCTCGTATGATTTCAAAGCCTATCGTTTTAATAACAAATCATGCCAATGCAATGGCAGGGATGAATTTTGATGTGCCAATCATCGTCAAAGGTAGGGATGAATTAAGTGTTCTTGCAAATAGTTTAAATACTTTATCATCAGAACTTAAAAATGCACTTGGCTCTTTGAGTGTATCAAATCAAATGCTTCAGGAGGAATATGATAAGGAGATTAAGCAAGAAGCTTCTCGAAAGGCTTTTGTTGCCAATGTTTCGCATGAACTGAGATCGCCATTAGGCGTTATTAAAAGTTATGCTGAGGGAATTTGTGATCAGATTAAAATAGATAAGCAACAAAAATATGCTCAAACGATTATCGATGAAGTTAATTTAATGGACACGCTTATTCATGACATGCTTGAAATCTCAAAACACGATGCTGGTGCGATTACATTTAAGTCTACAAATATATCCCTTTCAAACATGCTGCATAAGTCACTTTTCGTTTTACAATCGGATTTGACAGAGAAGGGGCTTCAGGTCGTGATTGATTCACCATATGATGAGATTGAGGCAGATGAAATGAGTCTTCAACGAGTGATTGATAACCTTGTCGAGAATGCTGTGAAATATTCGCCACAAAATAGCAATATCATCATAAAAACATCACTAATAGAAAATGAATTAGCAACAGATCAATCTATAAAATTTTCGATTGAAAATGAGTGCACGCCCTTCTCAGATGAAGAGTTAGACCGGATTTGGGATCGGTTTTATAAAAGAGATCTTTCACACCACAGAAAAGAAAAAGGAACTGGACTGGGCTTATCAATTGTAAAGTTGATTCTGGAAGGACATGGTATGGCGTTTGGTGTTGAGCGAACGGATAAAGGCGTAGAATTTTACTTTGTTGTTCCTCGTGAAAAATCTTAATTGACAACGGGATTTCATTCATAGTTTCAATAATAAATAAAAAACTCATGGCATGACTAATTAAGTCTACCATGAGTTTTTTTTGTAGGCAATAAAGCCTTAGCTACTATTATACGATGTATGATACTACAAAAATATGGTTTTCGTGATGAAATACTCTAACTTTAATGCCATCAAAATCTTTGTGTTTTTTATTTATCCCAATATAGTGTTTTTTGCTAGAGTCCTCTTTAATGGTAAAGTTGCGAGGATCATTTTTTGGTCGAATGGGGCGATGCTTTAAAGTACCTTCGGTAATAGTTAAGTTTTGAATTTCTGTTTTTGAAAGCTTTTTACATTTACCATGTACGACTAAGTAATATGTAAGCGTAATAAGAGTAACAACTACTCCCCACAAAATAAATTGCCCTCCTTGATTATTGATAGCAATAAATCCAATGACCAGTAATAATAGTGAAATGAGGGCAAAGGATACAAATTTGATTTTAGCCGTGATGTCCATTTTAGAATATTGTTCTTTTGCCGTTTCAAATTGTTTGATTTCTTGATCTGTTAGTGTGACGTTCTCCATTCTTTAGTTCTCCCTAAGAGTGTATTTAATGCAATTATTATACAAATGCATTATTCACAAATTATAACAGATTACAAAAAATTTATAATTAGAAATTGATTAGATTTTTTTATGATTATATACCTTATAATTCAATAAAGTGGATATTATCAAAATCCTTTTTTGATCATGTTAGTGTGAAGCGAAGCAAATCAACACAAATATATAATAAAAAAACCTCATCAAGCTTATCTGAAAAAGTTCAGATTCGTTGATGAGGGGAGTGGTAACGACATAATTTTGCTTAGCTGATGTTACTTCGCTGAAAGTGCTGCCATGGTAACATAGTTATATGGTTTGTTAAAGTGCGGCAAGAAGAACAGATCGGCTAGAGCCAGCTGATCAACTGTTAATTTTTGTTGAATTGCTAAGGAGAAGAAGTGGATTCCCATGGACATATCGTGTTTTGAAGCCATTTGTGCACCAAGGACTCTTCTTGTGTTTGCATCATAGACGATTCTAAGTTTAACTTTATGGTTATCTTCTTTGATAAATTCTGGTTTTTGATAATCTTCAAAGTCTACAAAGGAAGCTTCATAGCCATTGCTAAGGGCTTTGGCATGTGTCATCCCTGTAGATACCATTTTGAGGTCGAAGATGGAGATGCCGTTTGAACCTTGTACACCTGCAGATTCAAGGTCGTTGCCAAGGACGTTATGTGCTGCCACGATCGCAGATCTAACTGCGTTTGTAGCCAGTGCGATGTAGTTAGTTCCTTCGATACTGTTATCATAAACAGTTGCACAATCACCGATGGCATAGACATCTTTAATTGATGTTCTTTGATGTTTATCAACGAGGTAAGCACCATTTCTAAACAGCTCCAAATTATCTTTGCCAAGTGCGTTGTTAGGTCTAAAACCAATCGCCATGACCACCATTTCTACATCATATTGGTTTTTATCGGTGATGATGCGTTCCACTTTACTGTCGCCTTCTATGGCTTTTACGGTTTCACCAAATGCGAGTTTGATGCCGTTGTCACCTAAGTTTTGTTTCATCATATCTGTAAATGGTGTATCGTAATAAACAGGTAAACAAGTATCAGCAATATCAATGAGTGTGACGTTTTTGCCGTTACGTTTGAAAGCCTCTGCAAGTTCAACGCCGATATAGCCTGCACCAACCACTGCGATATTTTGAATAGCAGGTGATTCAAGCTTCTTAATCACTTCATCTGCATGTTGGTATAGTTTAACCAGCTGTACATTTTCAAGCGTCATCCCTGGAATTGGAGGAACGATGGGCTGTGAACCTGTTGCTAGGATCAGTTGATCATATGGTGCTTTGATTTCTTCGCCTGATTGAGTAACGCCAGTGACGATCTTTTGGTCGTAGTCGATATGGGTAACAGGTGTTTCCATGTAGATCTTTGCACCTTTTGATTCTAAAAGTGCTTTATTGGAATAGAAAAGACCTTCTGGCCCATCGATCTGGTTTCCGATCCAAAGTGCCATTCCGCAGCCTAAAAAGCTGATGTTTGAATTGGCATCAAAAACTGTGACTTCAAAGTCTTTTGAGTTGTCTAATATGGTATTAATGGCAGATGTGCCTGCATGGTTTGCACCTACTATAACTATCTTTTTCATAAGTAAATCTCCTTTTGTAGTTATTATAAATTTGAAATGATATTAGTTTCACAATATGATTATGCCCAGAATAAATCTTTTAAATCAATTCGTTTTATTAATTATTTGTAATCAAATGTGTGCAGCATATAAAATATAATCGAATAAGAATTTAATAAGACTTTTTTAAGGATTGATTGATAGACTGAGTGAAATAATCTGTAAAATATAAAGAGGGAATTACATATGAAAGAGAGGGATACACATGAATGAAAGCACTGTAAATAAAGTAAGAAGTGGGATCATCAGTTTTGTAGTTACACTAGCAAAGACAACTTTTTTTGTGTTGGTAGGTCTAGGTATTACTTGGATACTAGATCATTTTTTTCAAACTGGCTTTTTTATTGTACCACTCATCATAGGTAATGGTTACATTGGATTAATTAAGATTTTTAGAGAAAGAAACGAGGTTGACGAGAGTGTAGTCTACCAACATCTACCGCATTATTATCATGATGAACTACATACAAAAACAGTTAATCGTGGGGCAACCCTTAGCTATGCAGGGGTGATCCTCAGTTTGATTGGTTTAATGAACTATTTATAAGTTCAAAATAGTGATGAATTTTTTGATGAAACAAGTTCGATGTGAATTTCAGCTAAATCCAATATATATGCATAGGATGGCAAAAAAAACACACTTGACTACATCGAATCAAGTGTGCTGAAATAAACGGGTTATAAAAGTGAAACAATCGCTTCTAAGTCTTCTGAAAGTACTTTTGCAAGTTCAAAATCTGTGTCTTTAAGAGCAAGTTCGATTTTAGTTTCGACTTGCTTTTTCTTTTGTTCTAATTCTAGATAGTCTTTGTCAAAGTGACTTTCATAAATCATCTTTCTAAATTTTCGAATGCTCATCTTACGAATGGTACGATCTTCGATGATCAAGACATAATCCATACAGTTTATGATGGTGTAATAATCATGTGAAATCATGAGTATGGCACCTTTATAATCTGCGATCGCTTTTTCTAGTGCGAGCTGAGAGTAAGTGTCTAGATGACTTGTAGGTTCATCAAGTAGTAAAAAGTTTGCTTTAAGTGCTGAAATTTTAGCAAGCTGTAAGATATTACGCTCACCACCAGATAAGGCACTGATTTTATGAGTCAAGATTTCTTCATTAAAACCGTATAAGGAAATATGTGCTCTAATTTCACTATAAGAGTTAAAACCTGCTTCAAAGAATTCTTCTGCAACTGTATTAGATTCCTCTAAGCTTTCACCTTGAAACTGTGATAGATAACCGACCTTTGCAGTTTCATGGATGTCGATTTCTGGACGATTATTTTTATAAATATCTCTCAAAAGCGTCGTTTTTCCAGTTCCATTAGCACCGATAAGTGCAACTTTATCAGTGGGAAGTATCTCGAAATTGACGTTCTCAAGTAAGAGTTCATCATAGCTTGCGCTATAATTTGAGACTCTAAGTGCATAGAGGTCGTTTTCATCCGGTTCAATTGCCTCTATTTCAATAACTTCGTAGCCATCTTGAATAACTTCATGGCTTTTATGACCACCGATTGGCATATCTACATCAAGCTTAATATCAGGCTGCTTAATTGCGACAAATGGCTCTTTAATACGGTTAGCTTCAAGACGTTCTTGGATTTTAACTCTCGCTTTAAGTGCTTTTCCTCTTGAAGCTTCTGAGTTATTCGTTGCAATAAAACGCAATCTATCTATGAGGTATTCATTTCTTGCGATCTCTTCAGTATCTGCAATGGCAAGTTCTTGTAATTCAATCTTACGCTGTAAAAGTGTAAAGTTGTATTCAATAAAGCTACCATTGAATTCTTGAAGTTCCATATTTTCAAGATGTATAATCTTGTTGAAACAGTGGTTCAAGAGGTATCTGTTATGCGTAATCACAAGTAAGATGCCTTTATGTGCATTGATAAGATTTTTAAGCGCGTTGAGGTTTTCAAAATCTAAGAAAACATCTGGCTCATCCATAATTAAAAGGTTAGGGCTAATCAACATCTCTTTAATAACTTGGATCAATTTAAATTCGCCACCACTAAGTTCAGAGACGCCAAGGTCCTTATGCTTATACAGTCCAGCGAGGTTGAGTTTTTTGTTGATATTACTTACGTAATCATGACCGTCGATGGCTTCAAAATCGTCAAGCACTTGTTGATACTTTTCAAGTAGTGTATCAATCTCAGGGGAAGTTTCCATCTCTGTACAAATTTTGTCGATTTCTGCTTGTAGTTTTAAAAAGCGCTCTGCAATATAGTCAAATACTGTTGTTTGATTGTTTTTATTAACTTGCAGGAATTGACTAATATAACCGATTCTACATTGAGGATCAATCTCAAGCTTACCGTCGTACATATAACGTTCTGGATCCATAATGATATCCACTAACGTACTTTTGCCACTACCACTTGTACCGATAAACGCGCAGTGCTGTCCATCTTCTAACGCAAATGAGATCTTGTTGTATAAGTCTTTCTGTGGAAATCCATAGGATAAATTATCTACTTTAATCATATTGTTACCTTTCTTATCTAATTGCTTAAATTAAAATTGTAAAGTGCCCGTTCCTATCATCAAAAAAGAGCTTTCATAAGCTCTTATTTTATAATCTACAGTTTGTATAATTGCTGAACTATACTCAGCAATCAAATTTGAGTCTACCGGTCAAAGCATATCACTTTTTCGTGTTTATTTCAATCTTCTTTTATATGTCATGTTCAAGTTTAAGTTCAAGGTCAAGATCAAGTTCAAAGGCTAAGGTCAAAATCAAGATAAGTTCAAATTCTTGCTCATGTGTGTTTAACTTCTAAAGACAGGCTGCCAAATGAAATCTTCCAGTCCCAGTCCTCGGTTATTGCAAACTGTGTTTGCAAAGCATAACCTGCGGAAGGACTTTCAGATTTATTTGTCAGCCTGTCTTTAGTATGATGATATGACTTGAAAGTGAATTTTGAATCTTTGTTTTGATGATTGTTCGTTTGTCATTAACTTTGACTTTGATGTTTAACCTTAAATCTTGAGACTTGAACTTGATTAATATGATATTTGAACAAGAACATGAAATTGATTTATATAGTACAAGATTGAACTAAACACGACCTTCGTTCAATTGTTTAAAGTGATCAGTAATGTACAGAGAATCGTCTCTTGAACTTAATCACTTGAATCCCCCAATGAATTTGGAATAGCACGGACATATGATAAAAAGCCCCGTTACAAATAAATCTGGAAGTCCTTCCGCAGGTTGAAAACCGAGGACTGGGACTGAAAGATTCTATTTGCAATGGGGCTTTACATGCCTATACTACCCAAATTCCCCCTATGAACTTACTTTAGGTTCTGATAATAAAAAATAGCCAGTTGTGTACGATCTCTTAGTTCTAGTTTGTCTAAGATCGTGCTGATGTAGTTTCGGACGGTACCTTCACTGAGAAAGAGGGTATCTGAAATTTCTTTGTTTGAGAGGCCTTCGGATACTTTCTCGATGATTTGGTGTTCTTTTTCAGTAAGGCCAAGTGTTGGTTTAACTGACCTTTTGCTTTTGATGAGCATCTCTGGTAGGCGAGTCATGATTTCATCGCCATAGACGTTTTGCCCCAGTATCACTGTCTTGATAGATGGGACGATGCTGTCAAAATGTTGCTTTAACAAGTAGCCTTTTGCACCGATTCGAAGGGCTTTGATGATGTATTCGTCGTCTGAAAAGGTGGTGAGAAAAAGGATCTTTGCATCTGCATCACTTGATAGAATCGACTCAGCGGCTTCAAGTCCAGTCATCTCCGGCATGCGAATATCGATGAGTAGCAAGTCAGGCTTATGTTTGTGATAAAGCGTTACAGCGTCATTACCGTTTGAACCAGTGGCTACAACATGAAGATCTGTATCTGCTTCTAATATGGTCTTTAGTGATAAACAGACGATGGGATCGTCATCAACGAGTAAGATATTCATAGTTAAACTCCAGTTTTATAGTTTAGGGTAAGTGATGGAAAGTACAAACCCATTATAGTTTAGGCAGTGTTATAAAAAGTTCGAATCCATTTTGGTTACGGATGAGAAAATGTCCTTTTAGCTCAGTTACGCGCTGCTCTATGTTTTTGAGGCCAATACCTGAGTTGAAAAATTGATTTTGAGTAAGATTGGGTATGGTGCCGTTATCACTGATGATAAACTGATAAAAGCCTGGGTGTTCTATCAGTGATACTTTAACTTCCGTGGCTTTTGAATGTTTGGAAATATTGGAAAAACTCTCTTTTAAGATTGCGACGATGGCTACTTTGATTTGAGGGTTAACCACATTGTCAAGATGGATATTGACCTTCACAGGACAAAAATCAAATTGATCTACTACTTGGCTAAGTTGAGTTTCAAGCTCCATAGAGGTTTCGTGTAAATCGTGGACACTTTTTCTAAGGTTATCCATGGCACTATCTAGTGTATCTTTCATAGAGAGTAGTGCAGGGTCTGTCTTGTTAAGGGTAAGCTGTGCTCCTATTTGGAGAAGTACGCGTGAGAGTTGGTGTCCAACATGATCGTGGATCTCTCTGGCGATACGGTTACGTTCTTTTAGTGTTGCCACGTGGATCTCGTCGTCTTGATGTGCCATTAATAGGCGATTTTGCTCGTTGAGGTGTATGGTGAGTTCTCGCATGGTATCACTGGTTTCAGTAAGGTCTTTTTTGAGTTTGATGTTTGCAAGATGCTGCATTTTGAAAAGGATAGCCATTACCGTAAAGACACAAGCGATAAAAATTTTACTTTGGACATCTATTAAAGTGGTTACCATCATCAGAAAAGGAATCATGGCCAAAAGTGACCAAAGTCGATCTTGATGATCATAAAATGCATACATGACCACTGGTAAAAATGTTAAGTAATTGCTCTCAAGACTACAGATCATAACATATATAATGAAGATAGCACGCTTCAATGTAGTAATGTCAGTATATATAATCAACCCAGCAGCGATGGCACAAATGATAAAAGGCAGTACTTCTATGATATCAGTAGGATAAAGCAGTTGAATCAATGAAGAGACGATAAAAAGGATGAGAAAAGCGGGATTTTTACTGATACGCATCATTTGCCTCCTTGTTGGATTGACTTCATATACGCGTGTTACATGCGATTGTATATGGAGATATTGCTAGTTATATATAGAATGTTTTCTTACATAGTTTATCATCTGACCACATCTGAAAGCAAGGTGACAAATGTCATGTGATTTTAGTGATAACAGGCACTAACCCATTGCCTCATTTAAAGGTATACTTAGACCATGATAAAGAATAACGGAGGTTAATATGATCGTAAAAGTAAATCAATTGGTTAAAAGATATGGTGATCTACTTGCACTAGATCACTTGAGTTTTGAAGTAAAGCAAGGTGAAATTTTTGGACTACTTGGACCCAATGGTTCAGGTAAGACAACTGCCATTAACTGCATCTTATCGCTTTTAAAATACGATAAAGGAGACATATCCGTTTTCGATAAACCGATGAAACCTGAGGCGTATGATATTAAAAGAGACATCGGGATTGTCATGCAAGAGGTAGCGGTTTTTGATGAGTTAACAGTTCATGGCAATATCGACTATTTCTGTGGGCTTTATGTATCTGATAAAAAGGAAAGAAAAGCGCTGGTAGAAGAGGCAATCAAGTTCGTAGGGCTTGAAGAATTTACAAAATTTTATCCAAAGAAATTAAGTGGCGGACTTTTAAGAAGACTCAATATCGCTTGTGGTATCGCACATAAACCAAAACTGATCATACTAGATGAGCCAACAGTTGCAGTTGACCCCCAAAGCAGAAACAAGATTTTAGAGGGGATTGTCCAGCTTAACAAACAAGGTGCGACAATTATCTATACTTCTCACTACATGGAAGAAGTAGAGCAGATTTGCTCGAGAATTATGATCCTCGATAAGGGACAAGTAATCGCAACAGGCACAAAAGATGAACTTAAAGGGATGATCTCGCTGGGTGAAAAGATTACCGTTGAAACCTATGAAATCACTTCCCATCAACTAGAAGCACTAAAAGGACTTCCGAATATCATCTCAGTAGAAGACCTCAGTGGCGTTCTCACAATTCGCTCTGCAAAAGGCAAAAACAATCTCGAAAATGTACTTGAAACTTTAAAACGAGAGCAAGTGAGTTTTGGTAAGATTTATTCTGAATTACCGACGCTAAACGACGTTTTCTTAGAAATTACGGGCAAAGAGCTGCGCGATTAGGAGGAGACTATGTTTTTACACATTTTTAAATATAGAATTATAACGCTATTACGTGAGAAGAGCCTTGTGTTTTGGACCATGATTTTTCCTTTGGTACTTGCGACGTTTTTCAGTGTAGCGCTCGGCAACATTGGTAAGATCGAAGAATTCTCTCCTATTAGCGTTACGCTGGTGAGTGGCGAAGCACTTAACCAACAACCAGAATTTTTAAAGACCATGGAAGATCTATCAAAAGGTGAAAATCCACTGTTTGACCTTTCTGTGTCTGACGAGAGGACGGCATTACAGCATCTTAAGGATTATGATATCTCGGGTTATATCATCCCGGGTAAGACACCTGATCTTGTGGTGTTAAATTCGGGTTTGAATCAGAGTATATTGAAGCATTTTCTTGATCAGTATAGCCAAAATACGGCTACTATCAAAGAAATTGTAGCGAGCAATCCTGACGCTCTACCAGCTCTACTTGAGTCTCTATCCATGACGGCGAGTTATGTGGTTGAAAAGGGTGTCACTGAAAAATCTACTGATCCGACGCTGGTATACTTTTATGCACTCATTGCTATGGCGTGTTTATATGGCAGTATGTATGGACTGGAAGAGGTCAACCGCGTTCAGGCAAACCTCAGTGCTGAGGCGGCGCGCATCAATATCGCACCCGTTCATAAGCTTAAAGTTTTCGCAGCAGGTGTCATCGCTGCTCTGATCATTCATTTTTCAGGTCTACTTATATTATTGGGCTATATGAACTATGTGCTAGGTGTTGGCTTCGGTCAGAATACGGGCTATGTGATCATGGTCTTGTTCGTTGGCAGTATCCTCGGCATCTCCATGGGTACGTTTATATCTGCACTGGTGAAAAAAGGCGAGGGTGTGAAGATCGCAGTGGTGCTTATCGTATCCATGGCAGGTTCTTTCCTAGCGGGTATGATGATTGGGGAAGTTAAGTATTATGTGGCAAAGCATGTACCGATTCTTGGCTATCTGAACCCAGCAAATTTGCTATCGGACTCACTGTATGCGCTGTACTACTATGATTCGCACATGCGCTTCTTTCTCAATTTAACAGGTATGTCGCTTTATTCACTTCTATTTTGTAGTATGACATATCTCATCATAAGGGGGCGAAAATATGCCAGTCTTTAAAGTCAGTATGAAAATCATTAAGAAAAATTTACCTTTAATGCTCATCTATATCTTTATATTTATCATGGTGTCCATGATCGTTAAAAATCTAAGTGGGGAGGGTGGTGAAACACTTTCAACTTATAGTGATACCAAAGTGCCAATTGCCATCATAGGTGAGGAGCATACAGCACTTACTGAGGGCATAAGCAATGCACTTTCTGAAGTGTCAACCCTTGTGGAACTTGAAGACAATAAGGAAGCGATCCAAGATGCACTTTATTTTAGAGCCATTTATATGGTAGTGAGAATTCCAGAAGGTTTTACGGCATCAGTGATGAGTGGTAATCCGTTATCTCTTGAAACTAAGGTCATACCTGGTTCAACAGAGTCTGTACAAGTAAACATGCAGATAAACCAGTTTATGAAACTGACGCAGCTATACCTAACGGGGACATCAGATCTCAGTGAAGAAAAGGTGGCCGAACTTGTTGTAAATCAACTTAAAAATACGACTAAGGTGACGATGGTTGCACCTGATCCCAAAGCAGTTGAAGGTAGTTTGATGCCATTTTTCTTTAACTACCTTGCTTATTCGTATATGTTCATCATGATCTTAGGGGTTTCAACGGTGATGAGGGTGTTTAATCGTAAAGAAATTAAGTGGCGAAATGCTTGCAGCCCTATAACAAGTCTCAGTAAAAGTTTACAGTTCTTACTTGCGAATGCTGTGTTTGCCTTTGGGACTTGGGGCATCTTGATCCTCCTATGCTTGGTGTTTGATGCTAGAAATATATTCAAAGTAAATACACTTTATTTCATGCTCAATTCCGTGGTGTTTGCACTAAGTGTTCTAGGTCTAGGTTATCTTGTAGGCAATCTTGTAAAGGGTCGCGAAGCCGTCTCAGCAGTAGCCAATATCATCACTTTATCATCTTGTTTCATCAGTGGTGTTTTCGTACCCCAAGCTTTTTTAGGAGAGAGTGTACTGAGAGTTGCGAGCTTTTTCCCAACTTACTGGTATGTAAAAGCCAATCAGCAAATTGCAAATCTAACACATTTTGATTTTTCATCTATAAGTGGAATCCTGAGTATCCTTTTAATCGAACTAGGCTTTGGCGCAGCATTCCTTGCGGTATCACTTGCAGTGGGTAAGCGGGCAAGTCAAAGGGCATAGAGCAAAGTCAAGTTCAAGGTCAAGGTCAAAGGCAAGTTCAAAGTGCAAGTTCAAGGTCAAGGGCAGAAGCCCCGCTAGCAAATAATTCTTCCAGTCCCAGTCCTCGGTTATTGCAAACTGCGTTTGCAAATCATAACCTGCGGAAGGACTTTCAGATTTATTTGCTAGGGGCTTCCTTCTTTTTGAAATGAACTTGACTTTGAAATGCATGTTGACTTGAAAATGGATATACTATGTCAATGTCTTTGACCTTTAGCTATAATTGATAGAAATTGAGTGAAGGCGAAATTCACATCAATCTAAAGGAATTTTAGTTTATTCATATATGATTTTAGTGATTAGTTATAATCTAAGTGTAATCAAGAAATGTTTAAATGGTGATAAAAAAGATTTGAATAATGATATAAAAGCCCCATTACAAATAAATCTGAAAGTCCTTCCACAGACTATGATTTGCAAACGCAGTTTGCAATAGTCGAGGACTGGGACTGGAAGATTCTATTTGAAATGGGGCTTTGTACATAATAAAAGTATATATGCAATTTATTTTACCTTAATTCTGTGAACTTCAATGCATTACCAGAATTTCTTGTAAAACGCATAGATCAATTGAGCGGTTTCGCCTCTTGTTAAGTTTGATTTTGCATCTAAATTGCGATAACGGAAGTTGATTAAAAAGCCTTCTTGGCTTGCAAAGGCAAAGTGAGGTTGTGCCCATGATGAAACTAAGTTAGTATCAGTAAAGTAATCATAGGATGAGAAAATCGAGTTATTGACATACCCCATATCCTCTTGAAGTTTTAGAGAGAGGATGGTCAAAAGTTGCTCTTTATTGATTAGAACTTTTGGTGAAAAATCTGTAGTGTTCGTACCCTTCATGATGCCGTTTTTCTTAGCGCTGTACGCTATATTGTAATACCAATCACTTGGTTTTACATCAGCAAACTCAGGTTGCCCTTTTTCTTCTAAAAGACAAGTTAAATTGAGAAGTGTAGCAGCGATTTCAGCTCTGGTAATAGGCGAATCTGGACTAAAGCTTGTTTCTGATTTTCCACCCATAATGCCCTTGGCAGCAAGTACTGAAATGGCTTCTTTTACTTCGTTGTTTTGAAGTCCTAAGTCAGTGAAATTTTTTGCGCCACTTTTTACAGTGAAGGTATCACCAGTTTTAATTCGTGTTTCAAACATACCTGTGACGGGGTTATATTTCCCGCCAATATTTTGATCTTTTGAATTAAAGATACTTGTGGTATCTATACTACCAGTAGTTTTTGGTAAGGCGATAATAACTGGCATATCTAAGATTCTATTAAAAGTAACACTTGGTTTTGTACCCTCCTTAGTGAAAGTGAGGATTAAATTTTCCTTGCTTTTAAGGGAAGCTAAAGCATGTTGATCCAACTTTAGATCCATTAATGGTGTTGAGATGATGATGCCATCACATTTGAGTGTTGCTAAATCGCTTGAAAGCGTTAAAGTAGCATCTTCTTTTTCAGTTTTAAGTGTTAGGTATGATTTAACTTGTCTCATACGGAAAAGGTTTGCAGCGTCATTTAAAGAAGTCACATAATCATAGAGTTCGTTTTGTGCGGAAAGTGTAGGCGCTAAATCAACACTTGATATTGGCATTTCAGAAGAGACGTGATAAACCGATAATTTCGCGATTGCTTGTTCAGAATAAAGTGCGATTAAATCTGCGGACTCGCCTCTTGCATCTGTATTTGCGAAGTAATCATTATGGATTTTTTCAAGTGAAGAGGTAAGTGAATCTTTATCTGTGATATTTTTTAATGCTGTTGTTGGGATATTAATAGGTTTAGCAATATCATTTGCTGTTGATGGTAATGAAAGTTTACTTGTGCGCATAAAACCAAGGGTGTTATAGTTTGAATCGATACCAATCCCAAGAATGCTATTATCTGCAAGCATGACACATGAATAGAGTTTTGCTGGAATGTATGTCGTTTCTATTTCAATTCCAGATATGCTTATCAGTTGAGAAACCCCTGGTTTCTCAGTTGGTCCCGCAAACCACTGGCTTGACATCCTTTGATCGTTGACATATTTTTGATTGAATTCTGTTTCAGATACATCTTTAAATGATTTGTTATCAACGGTTGAAATGAACTTATGATCGGCAATTTCTACATAAAAGCTACCGTTATTATACCCACTACTACGTCCAGAATTGGTGGACTCATTAAATTCGTGTGTGGTTACCGAACCGCCATCCGTTGTGCAAAGTGTTGTAAAGGCATGGAGCACATATCCTCCTGAACTAGGCAGCGCTAACCCACTTGTAAAAACTTGATTTCCAACGATGGTGATGTCGACGGGATCATATTCTTTTGAACCCGTATTAAATGATTTTTCCCAAATCAATGCCCCGTCTAGGCTAATCTTATAAACTGATTTACTAGACACTGCATATATGTAACCACTGTATAAATCTGCTTTTTGAGGTAATGATGACAGTTTAAGTTGCCATTGTAGCTTGAGGTTGTTGTCATATTTTACAACGTAATTTTCTTTTCCTTTTTTACCGGATAGATATACCGCATTATCATTTTGTAACACAAATGACTCGCTATAGTCAGGTTCAACTGCAAGTGTAACTTTTGTAACTGTCGCTGTGATATCTGCCCATGATAGGCTGCTTGCAGCTAAAGTCAGTAGTAATACAAGTACTAGGAATGCTTTCTTTTTCATATTTGTCCCCCTAAGTTGAGTATGGTATTGTTACAATGCTGTAATAAGCACACCATTTCAATATAGCAATGTTTTATAGTTATATCATAAGAATTTTATTAGAAATTCATTAGAAAATTTGACTGATAGTCATATGAAATTTTGGGTTTTATTTTATTGATTTATTCACAGTCCCAAAAGTTTCAAGACGCTAATTGTTTAGAAAATTAAATGATGGTATGATTAAAAAAAGAGAGTAGCACTTTGTTGCTGAAACATTAAATTGTTGCTGAAACATTAAATATTGAGGAGAGCACATTATGAAACGTTCTGAAATCAACGCTGCCTTAAGATGGGCGATGACATTGCTAGAAGAAAATAAGATTAAACTTCCACCGTTTGGTTATTGGACGATGTCTGAGTGGGTTTCGGGTGAGCATGACATTAAAACGATTAAAGAAGTGATGCTTGGCTGGGATATTACGGATTATGGCAAAGACCGTTTTGTGGAACTGGGTGCTGTGCTTTTCACACTTAGAAATGGTTCGTTATCAGATGCAAGTGTGGGAACGCCATATGCTGAAAAGCTTATAATTTTAAAAGAAGGTCAAAGGTTGCCAATTCATCATCATGCTAGTAAGACAGAAGATATTATCAACAGAGCAGGCGGGATGCTGGCAATTAAACTTTACAATCGACTTGAAGATGGCGACGTGGATTATATCACCGATGTTGTGGTTGATCTCGATGGTATGAGATGTACTGTAAAAGCTGGTGAAGAACTTTTGATCAAGCCTGGACATAGCATCACCTTAAGACCTTTTATGTATCATCTATTTTGGGCAAAAGATGGTTATGGTGATCTCATATGTGGTGAAGTTTCATCTATTAATGATGATATGACAGATAATTATAATGCAGAAGATGTGAGTCGTTTCTCCACAGTGATAGAAGATGAAGCGATATTACACCCCCTTTGCAATGAATATAAGCGTGTACTTGAAGTTCATACTTGATTAACATTATCTTGGCAGTATCTCATAGGTATTTCACCATGAGTTAATGTTAAGGTGAAGTATGAAAAAATTTGATTATAGGGAAATGTGCGAAAGTGAAATTATATCAGCTCTTTTTACAGACTTTAATTGATATCTGATTGATTTTTGATCATTCTTGATAATGTAATTTCCATTTGACTTGATACCAGAGAGGTAAATTGCATTTCCATTTTGAAGTATAAATGAATCTGCAGATACAGGTTCAACTGCATGGGTAAGTTTGGTTGTCATTACTGAGGCATCTGCCCATGATAGACTACTGGTAAACAATGTTAAGAGCAGAAATAGTACGAACAGTGTTTTCTTTTTCATATGTGATCTCCTAAATTAATAATTTTCACATCAGTATACTATAATCAATACCTTTTATTGTAACACTTTAACTTATATCAAACATGAGACATAGATTAAAATAGGATTATAATAACTTAGACCAGAGCAACGGAGGGCATGTTACATTTTTGTTTGTTTCCATTAGTTGTGGCGCTTTGGTATAATGTTCTTGTCTGGAGGATTTTGTGATGCATAAGATCATATATACTGAACTGTGTGAAAACAATATTGAAACGGCTTTATTTGATGGTTTCAATCGGTATCAAGAAGTTAATAAATGTTGGCGTAAAGAGAATGAACGGTGGGAGCTTAAAGAAATAGTTTTTACTGAATCATGGGATGCAGATGCGTTTGAATTTCTTGTGAAATGCTTAAAAAACACCGTTAAAATGGGTGGTATCGTATATGGCGCTTTTGAAGCTAGAGATAAAAAACAAAACGAGAGCAAAGTAGTGGATGGGACGGAAATCGGAGATCAATTCGGAGAAAAGGTATTGGTTGGTTTTGTGTCAGTTGAAAACTATTTTTTTGGATCTCATAACGAATACTTACAGCTTTCAAGTCTTCACACTTCATATGAAAAAAGAGGTCTAGGGATTGGTAGGCAGTTGTTTGAACTGGCCTGTGAAAGTGCTAAAGAATTGGGCGCCCAAAAGCTCTATATTTCTGCGCATTCATCTGAGGAGACGCAGGCTTTTTATAAGTCTGTTGGCTGTGTTGAAGCGAAGCAGTATAATCAGAAATTGGTTGATGATGAACCTTATGACTGTCAGCTTGAGTTCACTTTATAATGTATATAGAGTAGTTAACGCTAATACAGGTGCGATTGCGTATTTTATGAAAGGGGAAAATGATATTAATGAAATCTAAAAAGCTTTTTTCTTTTAAAGAAATTTGTGGCGATATAAAAGCGTTTGTAAGGGAACATAAGAATTGGTTTTTATTTTTGCCCATATATATTTGGTATTTTATTTTTATTTATCTCATTCTCGGTTTGGGGGATGATTTATCGCGTCAAAATGATAATAGCAATCCGATGAGTAAAAGACATTGAGAATGATCACAAACAAGGAGGCACTATGAATCACCTTAAAGAAAAATTACAAAATGGTTTGAAAGAGCTTTTAATTATAATTACCATCGTACTTCTGCTTAATTCTTTCATTTCTTTGACGATTGTATCAGGGGAGTCAATGCAACCGACACTTGAAAGTGGTAATGTAGTGTTACTTGAAAAAGTATCCAAATATGAACGTGGAGATATCATCTCATTTTCATCTCATTTGAAAATTAGTGAGCTTGATTTAAAAAAGCTCAATAGAATTCAAAGAATTTTTATCAAATCTGGTTCATCTAAAAACTTGATTAAGCGAATTATAGGTTTGCCAGGTGATCAGATACAGATCCAAATGGGAAAAATTTATGTCAATGGCATCATACTAGACGAACCTTATATTGCAGTTCCAGATCATGATAGTTTAGAAAATATAGTAGTCCCTGAAGGTAAATATTTTGTTTTAGGTGATAATAGAACCAACAGCTTAGACAGCAGAAGTAGTTCGGTAGGGCTAATTGACGATAAGGAAATTATCGGAAAGCTACTTATCAGAGTTATAGAGTAGCATATTAGGAGGTCATCGTGAGAGAAAAGATGATTACGATAATTGAACAAGATTTTGGGAACCAACTCACAATTCACAAGTACAATCAATATGTTCCTAAACTAAGGGATTATTTTATACCATATGTATTGGAACGAAATGAATTTGACATGGATTTAACTGAAGTTTTTGGAAAGGTTTTTAACAGAAATTCTATTATCCAAAGTGCAGTTTATTATATTCAAAAAAATGAAAATGTGAGTAGCAAGTCAGCGATTGATGATTTTCTTATTGCACTGAATCAACTCTTTGAGCGCGTTCTTTTTGATAAGTATCCCAATGAAGCGGTGGAGCGTTTAGCCCCATTTGCTACACTTGCTGACGAGGTTGAAGTTAGATTAAATGCCCTTGGTGTGACACTTAAGGAGCGTGAGGCTTATCCGCCTATTGATCAAGCTCAATTTCAATTTATCATCAATCAAGTCGAAGCTTTAAACTCAAATAATTTTAAAGCGATGAGCATACGGATTGTTGTTAAGTTACTGCTTTTATATGGTTTAAATGTCGATAGAATTTCATCTATAGCTGTACAGGATTATGATGTGATAAGGAGAGTATTAAAGATTCATTATCATGATTTTACTGATCGTGTCATTCAACTTGAATTACCGTTTTCACTGGTTAAGGATCTTGAGATTTATATGAAATTAAGAGCTGAACAAAATTTTGAGGGACTGGATTTACTATTTTTGAAAGTTTCCGGAAAACCCGTTAGGCATGATTTGGCACATGAGTTTCTTGGTGATGTTAAGACGGCTTATGAAAAAGAATATGGTGAAAAAATAATCAGTAAGAATCCATTTACTTTAACGGGACTCCAAAAATATGCGATTATCAATATGATTTTAGAGGGAATGAATCAATCGGTAATCATCGCTCTGACGGGACTAAAAGAACATGTCATTAATGATTGTCAAAGAGAGGTAGATAAACAAAGTGCGCTCAACCGCAATCGCTATATCAACTACAAGGTCCGCGGCACAAAGACTTTTGAGATGCTGTCATAATAGAGGGTCAAAGATCAAGGTCAAAGGTCGAAGGTTAAAGTCAAGGTCGAAGGTCAAAGTCAAGGTCAAAGTCAAAGTCAAAATCAAATTTATGGCATGTTCAATCAAAAGACCAACTTCAAATGAAATCTTTTAGTCCCAGTCCTCGGTTATTGCGAATTAGGATTCGCAAACCATAACCTGCGGAAGGACTTTCAGATTTATTTGATAGCTGGTCTTTTTTTATGGACTATGTACTGATATTTGATGAACCTTAATCCTTAATCCTTAATCCTTAATCCTTAATCCTTAACCCTTAAGTCTTGAATCTTAAGTCTTGAACCTTGAACCTTGAACCTTGAACCTTGAAACTTAAACCTTAAACCTTAAACCTTAAACCTCAAACCTTAAACTTTGACTTTTGAACTATTGAAATGGATTTGATTATGATTTTATAACTTGGGAGTACAGAAGACTATTTCATGTGAAAAAACAAAAAATGACTTCCCTTATATTTAATGTGATTATAGATCATAGGTGGAGAAATCGCTTCAAGTTCTTTTATAACTTTTTGAAGTAGTTCAGCTTGTTTTATCATATCGTTGTTGTTTAGATAAGTTTGCTGATTTTGATTATTTTGCTGATCTTGATATGTATTATATTCAAGATTATTTTCAAGCGTATTTATAATCTGTTTTAACTTATCAGCTGATTCTAGCATGTTAGTGTTGTTCTCATCTTCACTATATTTCTCAGCAAAAGATGGCATCATTAGAAGTGATATCATTAAACAAAATAAAAGAATTTTCTTCATAACAACCTCCTATGTATGAATTGTATTAGTAAATGATTCTATACCTATAGATTATCACTATGAAAAAGCGTGTCAAGATGAATCATTTAAATTATGAACTGACTTAAATAATTCAAATTTCATCATCAATAGAAGCATTCAGCCTAAGTCCTCGGTTATTGCAAACTGTGTTTGCAAACCATAACCTGCGGAAGGACTTTCAGATTTATTGCTGACAAAATTTGTGAGCCATTATAAATCAAGTTTCATACCAATTTACATATATATTCAATTTGAAAATTAGATAATTAAGACAGTGTAATTGGTAAGTTGTATTTCAGTATATAGTTCAAGTCCAAGTTCAAGTACTTGTTTTAACTGGAGTTCATGTACAATTCAACGTAAGAATCAAAGCATAATTCTAGCATAAGTCACATGGCATTTACAAAAGCTCAACTCACTTGTCATAGTAGCGCGCCAAAGGCCAGCTACAAATAAATCTGAAAGTCCTTCCGCAGACTAGCTTTTGAGAATCTTGATTCGAAATAGTCGAGGACTGGGACTGAAAGATTCTATTTGTAGCTGACCTTTGCTCTGATTACATGACAGTGCCTTTGAACTTGCTCTTGAACTTACCTTTGAACTTACCTTTGAACTTACCTTTGAACTTGCCCATGAACTTACACATTAATTTGACCTTAAAATAAATCCACAAAAAGTTGACAAATGAAATCACCCAAGTATATAATACATAACAATATATGTTCGTCGGGTTCATAACTTTGAAAGAGGTATTTTGATGAGAAACTTAACTATAAAAAACAAACTCAACAATTTTTATAGCTTTAACTTTTACTGCAGCTTTTTTTATTTTAGCTACAGCTTTTTCTCATACAAAAAATCGAAGTTTCAAAGCTATATTAACCTAAGGGTAAACGCCATTCAGATGATTTGTGCATCGTAAGATGACATGAAAAAAGTGAGTTAAGGAGTTCCTATATGGGAGCTCCTTTTTTTATTGAAGTCACAATGATAATTTTATCCAAGACAAAGCTTACTAAACCGCAAAGGAGAAAACTAATGGATCAGCACACAGTCAAACAAACCAATCAGCAATCACAGCTCCAACTGAGTACTCAAATGTATCGATTTAGTTTTTACTGCAGCTATTACTTTTTTAGCTACAGCTTTTTTGCATACCAAAAATTCAAACAAAATCGATTTACCAAACTTGGAGCAAACACCAACCGAATGTGCATGATATAGCCTAGCTGTATACTGACATGATTTCAAAGGGAGTTTCTTGAAGAAACTTCCTTTTTTATTTACCAAAAAATAAAAAACAAATACGTGGACGGGGGAAAAAACAATGATCGTAGTACTTAAGAGAATCGTAACTGACGAAGAAAAGAGGGATTTAATCCAGATGATTGAAAAAATGGGACTTGAGGTGAAAGATGCTGGCAGTGAAAATCATGGTGTACTTGGACTGGTTGGCGATACCACCAAAGTAGACATCACGCATATTGAGGCACAGCACGTTGTAGACAAAGTGATGAAAGTACAAGAGCCATACAAGCTTGCAAGCAGAACATTTCAACCGATGGATACCGTGATCGATATAGGTGGTCATAAAATAGGCGGCGACAATCTCACCATCATCGGCGGTCCCTGTTCTGTGGAAAGTGAAGAGCAGATCATGCACATCGCAAGGGAAGTCAAAGCAGCGGGTGGACATTTACTGAGAGGTGGCGCATTTAAACCGAGAACCTCACCTTATAGTTTCCAAGGTCTTGGCGAAGAAGGGCTCAAATTTTTAAAAAAAGCAAAAGCAGAAACCGGACTCCCCATCATCACAGAGGCCATGTCCATTGAAGAATTTGACCTCATTGAACAGTATGCTGACATCATCCAGATCGGCGCACGCAATATGCAAAACTTCGCACTTTTAAAGCACGCAGGGCGGTCAAGTAAACCCATCTGTTTAAAGCGCGGCATGTCCGCAACCATAGAAGAATTTTTAATGTCAGCAGAATACATCATGGCATCTGGCAACCCCAATGTGATCTTGTGTGAACGAGGCATCAGAACCTTTGAAAGCTATACACGTAACACGCTTGATTTAGCAGTCGTCTCAGCCATCAAGGAACTTAGCCACTTGCCAATCCTTATTGATCCAAGCCATGCAACGGGCAGATGGCAATTGGTTGAACCGGTCTCAAGAGCAGCAGTAGCCATCGGCGCACACGGCCTGATGATCGAAGTGCACAACGATCCAGAGCACGCACTTAGTGATGGTCAGCAATCACTGAAGCCAGAGCGTTTCACCAAACTCGTCAAAATCGTAGAGAAAATCCATCAAATCGTATAGGGGGCGATGATGAACAACGAAGTAAAAGCAAAAAGCGACAAAAATAGCGACGTAAATAGCGACAAAAATAGCAACAAAAATAGAGACTTAAATAGAGACTTAAATAGAGACTTAAATAGAGACATAAATAAAGATATAAATTTCGAAAATATAGGCATCATAGGACTTGGTCTCATAGGTGGATCGATAGCCAAAGCGCTTAAAAATAGCCCTTACACAGGTAAAATTTTCGGCTTAAGCAATAGCACAAAGACCGTCCAAAAGGCACATGCAGAAGGCGTCATCGACAACGATCAAAACGATTTTCATGAAATTGTAAAAAAATGTGACCTGATCATCCTCGCATCACCCATATGTACCTACGCCAAAATCTTAAAAGACATCAAAAACCACATTCCACCTGACTGTCTCATCACAGATGTCGGAAGCGTCAAGTCATCCGTGCATGCAACCGTCGCAGACATATTAAAAGGCTCTCATCGGTTCATCGGAGGCCATCCTATGGCGGGTTCAGAGAAATCTGGCTACGAAGTATCCAAGGCACATTTATTTGAAAATGCATATTATTTTTTAACGGTGCAAACTGAGGATAAAGAGGTAAATGCGGTTAAAGAGGATATGACTGGCTCAAACGAGATAATCGCATCAGATAATGACCTTCATAGGTTATGGCATCTGGTTGAGCTACTTGGTGGCAAACCGCATCTGATTTCACCTGAGGCACATGATCACATGGTTGCGCGCACGAGCCACTTGCCACATCTTTGCGCAGCGCTCTTGGTGCAGAGTTTGGGAGAAAGTAAAAATGACCTGATTCACTTTGTCGGTGGTGGTTTCAGGGACGCCACACGTATCGCAGCAGGCGATCCAAAACTATGGCGCGATATCCTAAGCGCAAACAAATCGCAGATTTTATCAGCAATGGAAGATCTTTTATCTAATTTGGAAAAGTGCAAAGCCATGATCATGTCAGAGGATACCCGTGGACTAGAAACCTTCTTGACCGAATCAAAATTGGTCCGTGAAGGGATTCCAAAACACCTTGTAGACTCATACGACAAAGAATACGCACTCTATATCGATGTGAAAGATCAACCCGGCGTGATTGCAAAAGTAGCTGGACTAATGGCAGATAACGACATCAACATCAAAGACATCGAGATCATCCATGCACGCGAGCATATTCCAGGGGTTTTAAAAGTAGGGTACTACACTGACAGCGCACTTCAAAATGCCAAGTTACTTTTTAACCATACACTATTTAATTGGTCTGAAGCGTGCAACCTATAAGCAATCACCTAAAATAACAATTTACAACTATGAACCTAAATGTTGAGTTTGTTTATCTCAATATCAATTTTAAACACGAAGTAGTTTTTAAAAATCAAACACATTTTTTCTTGCGTAAAAAATTGTTTATTACAAAATAAATTTCATGTTACTAAATACACTTTAGATTTTATATATATATTTCAAAATTTCAAAAACATTTTAAATTAACAATTGTTTTGATATAAAAATAAAATTATAAAATAAATATATATATAATAGTTATTTTAAATAAAATAATTAATCAATTAAGTTTTATAAAAATAATAAATATATCAAAATAATTAGCGAAAGAAACTTTCAAAATTAAATACTCAAAATTAAATCCTTAAAATAAAGTTCTATTTATTATATAAAATAACAAATAAACATATATCAACAACTGGCAAATATCTACATCAAATAAGGTTAAAACAAGGGGGATTATCATGAAAGTTACGATTCAACCAAATCATCTTGAAGGCGAAATAGTCATACCACCATCTAAAAGTATCAGTCACAGAGCAGTAATTGCAGCGTCTATGGCGAGCGGATACTCAAAACTTGAAAACATCGTGTTTTCAAAAGACATAATAGCAACATGTGATGCCATGCAAGATTTTGGCATCAACGTCAATACTTATCCCGGCCGTGTGGACATCATCTCAGATGGGCACCTAAGAGCGCCGATTCATCCTGTACAGTGTAATGAGTCTGGGTCTACACTTCGGTTTTTAGTCCCATTTGGTGGACTTGTAGATAAGCCCGTGGTTTTCAGTGGAAAGCCCTCGCTTATGTCGAGACCACTAAGTCCGTACTTTGATATCTTCAACAAACAAGGCATTAGATATGAATACAGAGCTAAAATGCCACTACTTGTGGAAGGTGAACTTAAACCGGGGATATACGAAGTGCCTGGGGATGTAAGTTCGCAGTTTATCACTGGACTTATGTTTGCACTCCCATCACTAAAAGAGGATTCACAGATCGTGGTCACATCACCACTTGAGTCGAAACAATATGTGGATATCACCATGGATGTGCTCAAAACATTTGGCGTAGAAATCATCAACCACAACTACGAACACTTTACCATCAAAGGTGGACAGCGCTTTACGCCGCACAACTTCAGAGTAGAAGGCGACTACTCACAAGCAGCTTTCTGGATCGTGGCAGGGCTACTGGACGGAGATTTGACCCTAAAAGACCTAAGCGCACAGTCGCTACAGGGTGATAAAGCCATCTTAGAGATCTGTAAAAGCATGGGCGGAAAAATCATAGAAGAAACATCACAAGCATCTCAAGCATCACAAGCTACACAAACATCCAATCTCCATATCCTCAAATCAGAAACTCATGGCACGGTTATAGACGGTTCACAGTGTCCCGATATCGTCCCAGTATTGGCAGTGCTTGCAGCACTTAGCGAAGGTGAAACTAAGATTATCAATGCGTCAAGACTTAGAATCAAAGAATCAGACAGACTAAAAGCCATCGCAACAGAGCTATCAAAACTAGGTGCAGATATCACTGAAGCGGACGACGGTCTCATCATACAGGGAAAGACCTCACTAAAAGGTGGCATCGTAGACAGCTGGAACGACCACAGAATCGCCATGAGCCTTGCAGTGGCATCGCTTCGCTGTGAAGGAGAAGTCATCATCACAAACAGCAGCGCCATAGACAAATCCTACCCGCATTTCTTCCAAGAATTCAAACGCGTAGGTGGCATTATATCAGAAAATTGAAGGGAAATATAATCAGATGAACATAGAAGTAATAAGTCACGAGATAATAAATCATGAACAAATAAATCATGAACAAATAAATCATGAACAAATAAATCATGAACTAATAAATCACGAGATAATAAATCATGAGCACATAAGGCAAAAGAATGTCAGTTTAGACATGTCCCTATTAAGTGCAGGTTACCAAGGCATAAGAGGTGCTTACAGTGAAGAGGCGCTGATCTCATACTTTGGCGAGGAGATTCAGGCGCAGGCTTTTGACACTTTTGAAGGGGTGTTTAAGGCGGTGAGAGATGGCAAAATCCATTATGGGGTAGTACCGGTTGAAAACTCATCCACTGGAGATATCAAGGATGTGTATGATCTGTTGATTGCACATGATCTCAAAGTCGTAGGTGAACAATACCTTCAAATCAAGCACCATCTTCTGGGGCTGCCGGGCTCTTTGGTGGGTGATATTCAAAAAGTGTATAGCCATACGCAGGGCATCGAACAATGCGGTAGCTTTTTGTCCACACATCCAGCGATTACGCCTGTGGCTTACAGCAATACAGCCAAAAGTGCAGCGCTAGTGGAGGCGACTGGGGATAAACACATCACAGCGATTGGGAGCAGACGCGCAGCGGTGATCTATAACCTCGCCATTTTAAAGGAAAACATCCAAGACAATGTGACCAATTCCACACGGTTTTTAGTGATCGCAAAGGACCACGAGCCAAAAGCGGAGGCGGACCGTTTGAGTTTGGTATTTTCATTACCACACAAAGCAGGGGCGCTATACCATGCGCTTGAGAAATTTGCAGTGCACGATGTCAACCTACTCAGAATCATCTCAAGGCCCATTAAAAATAAGCCATGGTTCTACTTTTTCTTCGTAGATGTGGCAGGAAACCTAGCGGCACCGGAAATCGTAACTGCCATAGAGGAAGTTAAAGACATGAGCGAGTATTTCGCAGTACTTGGAAATTATAAAGAGAATAGCATGCAAAGAGAGTAACATGAAAAGAGAAGGACTTTATGCCCTTCTCTTTTTTGATGGTAGGTGATGAGCATTGATGGAATGTGATGATTATTAAAATAACCTAATAATGAAAACGACGGCGACAAAGAGGATGAGACAGGCTGGCAACACGATTCTAAGTAGAAAAGTTGAAAGGCTTCTGAAGTCTTCGTGTTTTTTATAGACGAGGGCACTAATCACTGCATTTGCAACAAGATATGTAAAAATTAAGTAAGTGAAATCGCCATCGATCTCGTATGCTGCATAGTACCACATCACTAAAAATAAAATAAGAAATAATCCATCAAGAATAGCGATGCTGATATATTTGGGTCTTTTCATGGTTTCTCCTTGTCAATTAGTTTTTTTTCGATGATTTTAAGTCTTTCTTCAATGGCTTTGCTGCGTTTAATGGCTTTGAAAATAAGGTAAGGAATACCAATTACGATGCCAATCAGTAGAGCGGTGTTAAACAGTTGAAAGATAAATGTTCCATTCACTTCGATGACTGCATAGTGCATACAAAAACCTCCCTTTTTAGTTGTTATCATCATTTCTGTTGTAATCATGTCGGTGATGATAGTAACACTCTTATAAAGCGTAGCACGGTAAAAATTAATTTTCAAGTCTAATATAAAGCCTCTAATATGAATGTTATAACTTTATTAAATTTCAAGTAAACCTTGTATATATTCATGTATTTTACCTGCCTATTTGGTAAGATGGAGAAAATAGGGGAATTAATTGCCCCTAAGAAACCGGTTGAATTTTACTTATTATCAGATGAGGAGGAACTTATGAAACGTCTTGGTTTTTTACTGGGAATCGTGATTCTAGTTTTAGCACTGACTGCAGGTTATACTTTATGGTTACATAATAACACGATGACTGTATACAACATAACAGCGCCTGCGGTGATGCTCAACTTATCAAACTATGCACATGATGAAGTCGATATTAACTTCACGGGCAACATCTATCAGGCTATACTTGCTACAAATTTGATGTTTTCAGGAACGCTTACCATAGGTGATGTCACTTATAATCTTATTGACGAAAATGTATTAGAGCTCATACCACTTAAAGGCGACGATTACCATGGTAGTTTTGTAAGTGTTGAGGGTGAACGGGCAAGTATCATCATAAATGCCGATTTTACAAAAGGTTTTATCAAATACTGGCATGTGGTTGATGCTGAGTCAGACGATGACGGATACAATCGATCAACAGTTGAACCGCAAACAGAGGATGATAGTTTAACTGAGATAGACTTGACTGAAATTGATTCAACCGAGACAGGATCAAGCGAGAGCGTTACAGCAGAATATATAGCAGCTGAGCGCTATGTGATTTTTCCATATAAGGGGGAATCGGATCTTGAGCTTAAGCAAATGATCAAAGATTATGAAAATGAGTTTGTGAAAGACTACAACCCAATTCATAATTAGGCAAGATGTATTGGTATAAATTACGATTATTCAGTTTAGGATTTATACCAATTTTATCCTGTTATCATTTGGTAAAAATGTTATAATTGTAGGAGTGGTTGCTGTGATATAAAGGTGACATTACATATAGTTGAATATCCAATATTTTCCACACGCAAGAGTTGTGATATAATCTGATTAATTCCAAATAATGGTAATAAGTGGAATCAGAATTCTTGTAGGGGGATATATATGGAGATCAGTCATGTCAAAGACGAGTTATGGGTTAAGGTTAGGTTTGATGCAGAGATAGTTGCGGCGTTAAGGAAAGTGGGTGGCGGATGGTGGCAGCCTGAAGATAAGGTATGGATCTTTCCAGTTGAGAAGTTTAAGGCGCTTGTGGAACTGAAACAGCAGTTCACTGGCAAAAATCGCCCCGTTCACAAACCGTTACTTTACACATCAAAAGCACCATCACAACGGGTACCTAAATATACTTCAAATGTCAATCCAAAATATGAAGCACCTGTAAAAAGATTAACCAATCGACTAAAAGATCGTTTAGTACTTAAGGGGTATAGCCCTAAAACCATAGAGAGTTATACAGCGCATCTAGCGCGTTTTCTCTATCATAGTGAGCTAAAACATGATGAAGAATCCATCAACAATTATCTGCTCTTTCTATTAGAGGACAAGGACTGTAGCCATTCGTATGTCAATCAAGCGGTCAATGCCATCAAACAGCATCTCAAAAGCATAGGCGAATACCGTGATAACGAAATTATACAGATCCAAAGACCAAAGAAACAATATAAGCTACCCAAGGTACTGGGAAAAACTGAGGTAACTAAACTTTTTAATGTCACTGAAAATCTAAAACACAAAACAGCCCTAATGATGGGGTATTCTTGTGGGATGCGTGTAGGTGAAGTGGCTCATATAAGGCTTGCTGACATCGATTATTCAAGGAATGTCATCTATGTGAGACAGGGAAAGGGCCGAAAAGACAGAATCGTACCACTCTCAGCGACGCTTACTAAGCAACTTTCAAGTTATATCGATCGCTATAGACCTTACGAATACTTATTTGAGAATCCAAACTGCACAGGTCCTATCTCTGAGCGTACCCTTCAAAAGGTATTTCAAGTTAGTTGCGAGAAAGCCAATATCCGTAAAGATGTCTCTTTTCACAGTCTAAGGCATTCTTTTGCGACGCACCTATTAGAATCAGGTGTAGACCTAAGGTATATCCAAGAACTCTTAGGGCACGTTCACAGTAAAACCACGGAAATTTATACCCATGTCTCAAACAAATCTCTCATGGGCATCGTCAATCCACTGGATCAACTTGGATTTGATGAATGATTTGGAAAAGTAGACCGGAAAAGGTGACTGAAACAAGAGACTGAGACTGGAGACCGAAAAAGGAGACGAATATGTTGCTAAACCTGAGCTATATTGCAGTTTTTATATGTTTTTTGGTAATTGTATATGATAAAACGAAGTTAGATTTGAAAGTGAAAATAGCAATTTTAGTTTTATTTGTTGTAATTTGGGGGCTTTATCTGAATTATACTAAGCTAAGTCACAACGCTGAAACTACTGCTGAGTTATCTTATCATTTGATGGTTGACAGCTTAAGAGATATCCATAATTTAGCGAATGAAGAGATCGTAGATCTAGATGGCAATTATAAACTATACTTTTTAATAGACGATTTTTTAGCACATAGTAATCTAGTTCTATTAGAACTAAAATATACCGATCTTGTACCAACCATTCTGAGTGCAAGTGAGAACGCCGAATTAGAAAACTATTTGCAAGCAATTGATAGCTCACTCAGGCGGTATATTTCTTCAGGTCATGCAGTGTTAAGGACTGAAAAGCAGCCTGATAAAAGTGATTATGCAATCTACAATGAATTACAGTCAGAACTTTTAGACCTTTATAGTTATCTGCCAAGGGTTTTGCCAGGTGCTCAAATCATCTATGGTGAAGAATACTATGATCAAGCAAATATTATGAGTATTGTAAAGAGCATAGGTATTACAGCAGAAAGTATAGATGAAATTGTCACTAAGATTTGTGAATAACAAAGATTGATGAATAACAATGATTGATGAATAACAATGATTGATGAATAACAATGATTAATGAGTTACTCCGATTGGTGATTAACTAGGTTGACCGTTTGATTTTCGATTTTAACTACAGATGTGAGGTGTTTATGAATGAAAGATGACTTTAAACCTGAATTGAATGATGAAACGAATTCCAATGTGAAATCGAATGAAAATAAAAATAAAAATGTAAATGAAAAAGCTAATGAAAAAGTAAATAAAAGCTCTAATAAAAATTGGTTTGTGCCTATCATAATTTCAGGTATTTTACTGATCACAATATTTGTTTTAAATGTTAATCAGAAAAATAGAATAGATGATTTGGCAGTTAAGCTTGATGGGGTTACCTTGGAAAGTCATAAAGCGAATGAAGAAATTGCTAAGTTAAGTAGTGCAAATGAAAAGTTGCAAAAAGAGCTTGAGTGGATAAAAGCCTATAATATTGATGAAATGGCACAGGAAATTACGCTCAATAATCGGAAAATAAGTGCGATCAGTGAACTCCTTGATCAATTTTCAAATATCAGCATTTTCAAAGGTAAAGTTGTATCTTATACTGATAGTGAAGCCTTTGTCGTTGAAGTAGAACTAGATGCGGACCAAGAGCAATCGCTTATTTTTATGAGTGATAACAAAAGCAACATTAAAGTTTTACATCAAGAAACGCATCTATGGGTCACTGTTCCGACAGATGCAACGTTTTACGCTGTTGACCAATATGGGTTTGCAGCAACTGAAAGTGGCCAATTTAATGAACTGGTTACTTCAGATTTGTCTGGTACTTTAAAACAATTTTATCCCTATTCTTTTGTCTTTGTGGATGATCAATTGGTTCAAATATATCAGGGATACTTCGATTTTAAAGAAAGGTATTAATTTAGAGGAATTTCGTAGGAGGATGGCATATGAACGGTGTCAAATACAACAGTTTTACAATAGGTGAGGGAATGCCAATAGTGATGCTTCATGGCTTTCAGCTTGACCATAGAGTGATGCTTGGGGCATGTGAGTCTTTGTTACAGGGTAAAAGCTTTAAACGGATTTATTTTGATCTTCCAGGGATGGGACTTACTAAAAATTATCATCAGATTAAAAATGCAGATCAGATGCTCAAAAGTATCGCTGAGCTTATCAAGCCCTTGGTAGGTAATGAAAAATTTCTCATAGTGGGCATGTCTTATGGGGGTTATCTCGCAAGAGGGCTCAGATGTTATTTTGAAGATCAAGTCGTAGGCATGTTTTTATTTGTGCCTGTGGTTGAGCCTATAAGTACGCTGAGAAAGTTGCCGGTGCACAGGGTGCTATCTGAAGATAAAGCTTATGCTGCGACGCTCCTTTCTAGTGAACTTGAAGAAATTAGAGAATTAAATACAGTGATCAATGCGTATGTGGTCGATAGACAGCGAATCGAGATCGATGAAGCGCTGGTACTGGGTGATGAAGATTATTTAGAAGACTATCAAGCAAATGGGTACAAAGCTTCTTTCAATGTGGACGCAAACAATGCCCGCTTTGATAAACCAGTGGTGATCATGGCAGGAAAACAAGATTCCGTGGTGGGCTTTGAAGATCAATATGCACTGAGTTTACAGTTTCCAAGAGCGACTTATCTCGCAGTTGACTGTGCAGCGCATGCCATGCACATAGAACAGGCTGAGTTATTTAATGCGGTGTTTAATAGGTGGATTGGGGTGTTTGAGTAAGATTTGACTTGGTGGATAGATGAGGATTTAGCGCTACTTGTGACTTAATGGGTAAAAAAACGCAAAAATTCCCCACATTTTATTGACATAGGTTATGATTACGCATATATTTAAGATATGAGTAAAAAAATAATAAAATTACCCATAAGGAGAATGCGATGTGTAATCATATACCTTATTTGCCACCTAATTTCGAAGGTAAAATTAAAGAACTTGAAACAAAAGCAATAATGCGTGAAGTGGCTAAAGCCAATCGAAAGCTTGCTGAGTTAAAAGGCTATTCTGAAATTGTTCCCAATAAAAATATATTGATAAATGCCATCACTTTAAATGAAGCAAAAGAAAGTTCAGAAATTGAAAACATTATTACGACACATGATGAATTATTTGCGGCACTATCAAAATCGGAGTATATCAATGGTGGTGCGAAAGAAGTGTTGAATTACAAAGAAGCACTTTGGAGAGGTATTGATCTGATTAAGGAAAATAATTTTTTATCAACCAATATGTTTGTTGAAATTCAAGCCATTATTGAGGGCAATAAAGCAGGCATTAGAACTCAGGGTGGTACAAAGCTTATCAATGAAAGAACAGGTGAGACGGTTTATACACCACCGTCTACTGAGACTGAAATAAGAAACCTGCTAGGAAACCTGGAGATGTATATCAATAGTGAAGATGATATTGATCCTTTGATTAAATTAGCAGTCATTCATTATCAGTTTGAAAGCATACATCCATTTTATGATGGAAACGGTAGAACTGGAAGAATTATAAATGAACTTTTTCTCGTAATGAAAGGTTTGTTGGATGCACCTATTTTATATCTCAGTAAATATATTCTCTCTACAAAAGAAGATTATTACAAGTTGCTAAATGAAATCCATAATAAAGGTAGCTGGGAAGAGTGGATTATATATATATTAAAAGGAATTCAAATTACTTCAGAGGCCTCTTTAAAATTACTGAGGAAAATAAATGCATTAATCGATGAAACAAGTCATGATATAAGAATGAAACATCCCAAAATATATTCCAAAGAATTAGTAGATATTATATTCTCAGAGTTCTATACCAGAATTGGTTCTGTAGAAAACAGTTTAAATATTACGCGTAAAACAGCGTCAAATTATCTAAATGAACTAACTGAATCAGGCATTTTGGAAGTCGAAGTTAGAGGGAAAGATAAATTATTTATAAATAGGAAGTTGCTAGAGATTATGAAAGAGATGTAGAGTTGGGGAGCCGTTAGTTTATTGAGGTCTAAGAATAGAAATAGGGGATTGCTTAATCATGTAAATTCACATGCAAATTCACGTGCAAATATGATAAAATAGAACTAAAAGAGGTGAAAAAAATGATCGCAAAAAACTTAGATTTAAGAAATGCACTTGACCATATTATATCTGTTTCAGACTTAGGAAGAGGGAAAGCTTCTAAAGTGATTCAAGATGTTGAAAAAAATAAAGATCAATATATAGTGGTTAAAAACAATAAACCTCAAGCGGTAATATTGTCGGTAGATGAATACAATAATCTTATGGAAGCTAGGGAAGAATTGGAACTATTACTAATGGCTACGAATAGAATAAATGAAAGTAATCCAAGCGAGTATTCAAGTCTTAAAAGTGTGATGGAAGAGTTTGATATAGACGATTCTGAACTTGAAGAACTTGTTGAAAGCGTGGAAATTGAGTGATGTGGGAAATCAAAATGGTACAGAGTTGACTGGATTTTTTTAAATTAAATATAGAGGGATTGGAATACGAGTGGTATACACACTTGTTAGAGAAAAAACAGTTATGAATATTATAGTAGTTTCCTTAAGAGCAGACGAAGAAAGTTATAAAGAAGCAGAAAAAAGAAAAATAAAATATGGAAAAACGGTGCATGAAGATATATTCTAAGCGCTCCTCCCCATAGCACACCATTTCCGTAACTAACGCGACAAACAAAGCAGAAATGTTAGATTAAATACGTCGGTCAAACCTACTAAGGAGAAACAAGTAACTAAGACTAGTTCTTATATATTTGCTTATAAAACAAAGTTTGATATTACAAGTAAGATTTTGTATATGGCAGTAGTAATCCTAGCTGAAGGTAGAACTCCATTGGTGTAATCAAATCATGGAACAAAAGTAAGCCAGAATGGGGATTAAATATTTCAAAAAAAATTATTTGTTAAATGTCTTTCTTATTGAAAATATAGGAGAAAAATTGTATTTAATATAATGTACAATCTTTGCAACAGAGCTTCGAGGACTGCAAATTTTTTGGATAGGTTTTAGTAATGTGTTTTGAGGATTCTAACAATTGTGTGACAAAGGGGGGGATGTTTTGAGTGAATTATATATTTGCTTGGAATTTCGCTAAGTACTTAGAATGGACCATTCCAGAAATACAAGCTTAAAGCCCCTTGTTTTTAGTAGTATTCAAGACGTGCGGGAATGCAGTAGTTAGGTGAAAGTCCCAAGTAGAAAAAGGAGCAAAGTATGTTAGAACATGAGAAAATAGACAAGAAACTAAGTAAATACTTTTCAATAATAAAAGAATATATTAAGACAGAGAATAAAGCAGGAAATTTTGATATAAATAATTACTCTGAAAATTTCTTTAAGGAAATTCTTAATAAAATATATAAATTAGATTTAGTAAATTTGAATGAAATAAAAGTCAATTTTCCAGCGATTGATTTAGGCGATTTAGATGAAGGCGTTTGCTTTCAAGTAACATCAGATAATTCAAGAGACAAAATTATTACAACACTTAGTAAATATGAAGAAAAGGAATTGTATAAAAAATATCCAGATTTAATAATATTGATACTTGGTGCTAAAAAGAGTTATAAGGAGTTAGAACAAAAAGATAAATATCAATTCGATATAAAGTCTAATGTTATTGATATTGAAGATGTAATTCTTGCTGCTAAAAAATTGAAATTAAAAAAGAAAAGTGAAATGCTTCATTTTATTGAAGAAAACATTAGCTTAAAAACTGGGGAACCAAATTTATTTGAAAGAATTATTGAAGAGGAAGTGAAATTACCACGAACATTTTCTAAATATATGAAATTTGTAAAAAATCTAGATGATGACGAATATAAAGAGACTTTTAAATCATATCGTAAACTTTTCGAAGAGATTGGAAATTTAGATATTGATACAAGAGCAGTACTACATGCAATTTACTATAAAAGAAACAAAAAAATAACAGACAAAGAAAGAACTATAATATTTGATCGTAATGTAATATATCCATATCTAAGAATTAGTAAGGAATACCTATATGAAAAGTTGACCGTGTTATTTGATTTAGACTGGTATGAACCTAAAGGGGAAAGATATGAACAGTATGATTCAATCGGTTGGGAACCAGATGATTTTGATGTTTTATACGATTTCTTTATTTTTTGTGACTATCTTAAACTAGATACTAAAGTAGTTCTGAAAAATTTAGATTTTACATGTTTCGATTAAAATTGACGGGACCATCACCTAACACACCATTTCCGTCACTGTCGCGACGGAAACGGCAGAAACGTTAGACGAAAAATTAGGAGAAAACATGAATAAAAATTTAGACGTATATAAACAATTTGAAGAACTTGTATACAAAACAATGTCATTTTACTTTGATTTAAAGAGAGAAAAACCGCTAAGCTTAAATGGTTTAAGATATGAGACGGATTACATCGCTTATGAGAATAATAATAAAGCTATTTTAGAAATTAAGCTCTATAAGTCACATAAGATCAATATGAATATTTTAATAACTGCAATTGAAAAATTAAAATTTAAAGGCAATATTAGTGGAATTTTAAATTTAGTTTTGATTGTATCAATTAAAATTGACAAGAATATCAAAAAAGACTTGGAACATACGTATCAGGTCTCAATTATTGATATTGATAACTTATTACATTTATCAAAATTTGATAATAGTATATATTCACGATTTTTTAATTTGATAAATACAACTACAGAAAATGAAAATAGTATTGCAAGTGATGAGTATAATATTCAAGAAGTTTTCAAAAAATCATCAATTATTTCAAGCTTTTACTCTCATTCAAGCAAGGATTATGATATTGAACGTAAAAAAGGGTTTAGTTTAATAAATAGATTAAAAGCATTAAAATCATCTAAGGAATATTATCGAGATTATGAATTGTTACTATTGGAAATTTTAGAATTCTTATTTGAAGGTGATTTAGTAGGTTGGCATAGTCAAAAAAGTACTACTGATGATTTAAACAGATTTGATTTAATATGTAGAATTGATAGTGACATTGGTATCTGGAAACTGTTTACTTATGATTTTAAATCGAGATATTTGTTGTTTGAATTTAAAAATTATTCACAGAAAATTAAGCAAACTCAAATTTATACTACCGAAAAATATCTATTTGAAAAAGCATTGAGAACAGTTGCGATAATTATTTCCAAAAAAGGTGCTGATGATGGTGCATTAAGTGCTACACATGGAGTTCTAAGAGAAACGGGTAAGTTGATTATAAATATGAATGATGCAGATATTGTTAGGATGATTACAATGAAATTAGATGGATCTGATGCAACTGAAGTGATAATGGAAAAGGTAGATGACTTTCTATTAAGATTATCAAAATAAAAAAATTCTTCGTCTAACACCGTATCCCCATCACTTCGCGACGGGGACACGAAGAACGTTAGGTGAAAGTGAAAAAAACAGTAAATAATGTTAGATTGGAGGAACTATGAATTGTATCTATTTGGAAAATTTTAGAAACATTAAAAAAACAGTGATTGAACTACGCAAAGTCAATTTTTTAGTAGGTGAAAATAGTACAGGAAAAACATCTTTTTTGTCACTTTTAAATCTTATCAACTCAGAAGCTTTTTGGATGAATTTAAATTTTAATTCAAATGAATTTATGTTAGGAAGTTTTGAAGATATTGCAGGTAAAGAAAATAACTTTTTCACAATTGCATTTAGCAAAATGGACGATAAAGAAAAAAACACATTTTTTAAGCTTAAATTTGTTGATAGAGATGGAATGCCATTCCTATCCGAATTCATCTTAGAAGATGCTGAAAAAATATTATTTTTACAAAATGAAATTGAAAATGGAAAATATTCGATAATAAAAAAGAAAATTTTAAGTGAAGAAGATACATTTACCACTTCTATGAAAACTTTTATTAATTGGTTGAATGAAATCGATAATGCAAAATCTTTTGAAAATAAGCTACCCGGTAAAAGAACAATAGAAAATACACCTTTAGTATACTTGTTATCCTTAATTTTATCTTCAGGCCTTAATCTAAATGAAAATGAAATGAAATTGGATATATCGATATTACCGTTTTGGAATACTTCATACAGGAATGCTTGGATTGCTCCAATTAGAGCAAAACCAAAGCAATATTATCCTGGATTTGATGTGCCAAGGACTGCTGAAGGAGATCACATGCCATATTTGGTGAAAGAGCTGTTTGAAAGTAAGAAGAAAAGTAAAAAAAAGAATGAGATTAAAGTTGCATTGGATAAATTTGGATTTGAAAGCGGATTATATAATGAAATTAGAATTGAAAAACTAGGTTCAAAGCTTACAAGTCCATTTGAAATTGATATCGTTAAAAATGGTAAATCATATAATTTTACATCTGTCGGTTATGGAGTATCACAGATTCTCCCAATAATTATTGAAATGACAATGAGGGTTAAAAATACAATTTATTATATACAGCAACCTGAAGTACATTTACATCCAAAAGCTCAGGCAGCACTAGGCGAATTTTTGCATGTGATTGCTGTTAAAGACAACAAGTCTTTTTTTATTGAAACACATAGTGATTTTTTAATTGATCGATTTCGATTAAACCAAAATACATCATCAAGTACTATAACTTCGCAAGTATTATATTTTGAGTTAGAAGATGGAATGAATAGAATTCAATCAATTCAAATAAACGAAAATGGTTCTTATGATGAACAACCTGATAATTTTAAGGATTTTTTTATAAATGAAGCAATTAGAATGTTGGTGATATAATGAGTATTCTAATTGATGTTAATACTATTCCTGAAGTTTTTAACGCAAATTGTGCCGACCATAATAACTTTTTGCCAGTGAAAAAATGGATTTTAGAAGGAAAAGGTAAATTAGTGTATGGAGGTACAAAGTTTGAAAATGAATTGAATGCAATGACAAAATATGTAGGGATAATAAAACTTCTTAAAGATAAAAATAAGGTAATAGTTATAGATAAAGATAGTGTCGATTATTATCAAAAAAAAATTGAAGAGATTGTGAATTCAAAAGACTTTGATGATCCGCATGTTATAGCAATTGTTATAGCTTCAGGAGTTAAGATCGTATGTACTAAAGATAAAAGATCGCACAGGTTCATAAAAGAAGATTCGTTATACCTCGGACTTGTTGATGTACCAAGCATATATTCATCTAAAGCACATGAACATTTACTAAGCGACTGTAATTTAGTTAAAATTTGCAAACCTCATAGTAAATTAAATAGAAAAGATTTGAAAAATATAAATGTATATGAGAAAAATATGTAAAAATAACTCACCTTCACCTAACACCGTATCCCCATCACTACGCGACGGGGACACGAGGAACGTTATGCGCCATATGGGGACTAAGATTGGATGGAAGTAAAATTTGTTAAAGTAAGGATTTCTTGATGCGAGGTGAAAACCGTTTCTGATGCTAAGTGTATTCAGGTCTTAGTCGCATAGGATTTTGGGTCGAGTGATCGCTAGTTATTCTAGGCTAAGTTCTGAGTCCTCCCCTCGAAAACTTTAACGCATTTCCCCTTAACTTAAGGAATCGGGGGGATTAGTAAGTTTTAATGTTGATTAATCACGCGATTTTAAGATACTTAAGATTGAGTTAATCTCTCAACGAATTCGCTTCTGAGAAAGCGAAGAAATGATTGAACTCCGGAGTTACATATAATTACGGAAGCAAAAAGTAAGTTTCAGCTTTCGAGGGGAAAAGACTTGGCTCTTGGTTTCAAACCTCAAGAAAAAAAAGAAAATACGGCGCATAACACAAGCTTCAAGACATTCCCGTATTTATACGTGGTCACTTTCAGTTAGATTAATGATATTATAGACAGATAAGTACTTTTTAGGGTCAAATCCTACGGGAACGTCATAAAGCTTAGAACGTTATATGAAACTGGGGAAGATTAATTGTTAAGTCTTGGAGAGAAATTTCAAATAAAACTAGATTGATCATTTGAGCTAAGATTCATTAATTGTAAAGTTTAAAAACATATTAAAAGAAATGAAAAGACAAATTAATTAGACGGTTAAAAGTGAACTGGTTTTTTAGTTTATTAGGTTTTCCGAAGGTTTCGATTAGTCGAGTAGAATACAATTAAAACCAATTAAAGGCGATTGTTTAGAACCACTTGAGCATTTTTCCAAAAGTAGAATATAACCAAATTGTTGCATCAACTTGAAAAGGATAAGAGTTGATTAAAAGAAAATTGAAAACCATTTAAAGGCGATTGTTTAGAACCGCTTGTACATATTTCCGAAAGTCGATTTATAACCAAATTCAATCATTAAACTGAACTGTTAAGAGTTGTTTAAAAGAAAATTTAAAACCATTTTAAAACCGATTAAAAGATTTTTAAAAGAGTTAGAACCTAAAAGAAGATTTAAAAAGAGAATTAGAAAAGATTAAGCCAGCATCATATAACACCGTATCCCCATCACTGCGCGACGGGGACACGAAGAACGTTAGGCGAAACTCGGGAAGATTGAATGGTTAGAAAGCGAATTGAATATTGAGAGAAACTGAATCAATCGCTGAATAAAATTCGACAACTTTGAACATGGGAAACCCATAATAAAAGAAATTAAAAGATGGATTAAAGGCAAGGTCAAAAGCGAATTTTAAAAAGATCAAAATCGGATTAAAAAGGGGTTGATTGACAGAATCAAATAGTATTTAAAGGGAAATTCCTAAATTATCTTCATTAGATTAGCCTCAATAAAATAATTGTTAAAAAAGATAATAACTAAATTGCTTAGACGGTTAAAAATGTTATGGAGTTTCGGGTGTATCTAATTTACTAAGTTGAAGATTGATTATGGTAATAAGAAAATAAAAGCAAATTTTAGAACCGTTTTAAAACCAATCAAAACAAAATAAAAGCGTAATTAAGATCAAAAAATGAGTGCGAGCTGCGCCTAACACCGTATCCCCATCACTTCGCGACGGGGACACGAAGAACGTTAGGCGAAACTCGGGAAGATTGAATGGTAAGAAAGCGAATTGAATATTGAGAGAAACTGAAGTAATCATTGATTAGTATTTAAGCGCTTTGAACAAGGAAAAAACATAATAAAAGAAATGAAAAGATGGATTAAAGGCAAGGTCAAAAGCGAATTTTGATAAGATCAAAACCGGATTAATAAGGGATTAGTTGTCATAGGCAAATAGTATTTAAAGGGAAAATGCTAAGGCATCTTCATTTGATTAGCCGCAAAAAGATAATTGTTAAAAAAGATAATAACTAAATTGCTTAGACGGTTAAAAAGGTTATGGAGTTTTGGGTGTATCTAATTTACCAAGTCGAAGATTGATTTTGGTATTAAGAAAATAAAAGCAAATTTTAGAACCGTTTTAAAACCAATCAAAACATAATAAAAGCGTAATTAAGATCAAAAAATGAGTGCGAGCTGCGCCTAACACCGTATCCCCATCACTACGCGACGGGGACACGAGGAACGTTATGCGCCATATGGGGATAAAGATAAGATGGAAGTAAAATTTGTTAAAGTAAGGGTTTCTTGATGCGAGGTGAAAACCGTATCTGATGCTAAGTGTATTCAGGTCTTAGTCGCATAGGATTTTGGGTCGAATGATCACTAGTTATTCTAGGTTTATTTGTGAGTCCTCCCCTCGAAAACTTTAACGCATTTTCCCTTAACTTAAGGAATCGGGGGGATTAGTAAGTTTTAATGTTGATTAATCACGTGATTTTAAGATACTTAAGATTGAGTTAATCTCTCAACGAATTCGCTTCTGAGAAAGCGAAGAAATGATTGAACTTCGGAGTTACATATAATTACGGAAGCAAAAAGTAAGTTTCAGCTTTCGAGGGGAAAACATTTGGCTCTTGGTTTCAAACCTCAAGAAAAAAAAGAAAATACGGCGCATAACACAAGCTTCAAGACATTCCCGTATTTATACGTGGTCACTTTCATAGGTATTAATGATATTATAGACAGATAAGTACTTTTTAGGGTCAAATCCTACGGGAACGTCTTAAAGCTTAGGACGTTATCCGAAACTCCCAAAGAAATCAATTAAAATGAAAAGATTAATTTAGTAAAATTAGAATAGGTAAAATGAGCAAAAATATTCTATTTGAATTAATTATATGTGTATCATGTATCCATTTTGAAAAGGCAATCAAGCTAACGCTTGGAAAAGCGAATCTCGCTGACGCTCGGAAAAGACAATCAAGCTGACGCTTGGAAAAGAGAGTCTCGCTGGCGCTCGGAAAAGAAAATCAAGCTGGCGCTTGAAAAAGAAAATCAAGCTGACGCTTGAAAAAGAGAAACTCGCTGACGCTCGGAAAAGAGAGTCTCGCTGGCGCTCGGAAAAGAAAAATCAAGCTGACGCTTGAAAAAAGAGAATCAAGCTGACGCTTGGAAAAGAGAAACTCGCTGACGCTCGGTAAGAGCATCGGATAACACCTTAGCCCCATCACTGGCGCGACGGGGCTAAGAGAAACGTTATCAGAAATTTTATTGAAAGGAATAAATTATGGACATTTTATCAATTATTGCATTAGTTATATCTGTGATAGCAATCATGCAAACAAAAAATTCAAGAACTGATTCACTTAAACCAATTATAGTTCCTACTGTAGAGAGCGAAATAGAAAGTGTCGAAAAGCTTTTTGCTTACAACTTTGATTATCCAGTTCAGGAATTTGAGTATCATGGTATCGCATATTTGTTTGTTAAAAATATCGGTAGAGGTCCAGCGTCTAACGTAAAAATAGTGAGTATTCTACATAATTGGGAAGAGATTATTTTTAAAATTGGTCAGCAAAATTGGAGTAATTTTTCCGAAGGAAGTTGTGTCCCGATCATATTAAGAATCGGTTATACTGATACCATATTTGAGTTTGGAGCAATAAGAATAATAATTGAATATGATGACATAATAGGAAAAAAATATTCGCTTACAGTTGATGCGTGGTTATCAGGAATTGAAAGAAAGGATAATTTCATTTGTAATGCTAAAGTGATAAATTATTATGATAAAAAAATAAGTGATGAAATTGATTTGCCTGTAATTACATTTAGAGAAATAGAAAATTCGGGATACTACGAGTTAGAAAAAATAAATAATAAAAAAAACTTCTGATAACACACAGTCCTCGCAACTAAGGCTGCGAGGACTGCAAGAACGTTATACGAAACTCGGGAAGATTGAATGGTAAGAAAGCGAATTGAATATTGAGAAAAACTGAATTAATAATTGAATAAAATTCGATTACTTTGAACAAGGGAAACCCATAATAAAAGAAATTAAAAGATAGATTAAAAGCAAAGTCAAAAGCGAATTTTGAAAAGATCAAAACCGGATTAAAAGTGGATTAGTTGTCATAGGCAATTAGTATTTGAAGGGAAATTGCTAAAGCATCTTAATTTGATTAGCCGCAAAAAGATAATTGTTAAAAAAGATAAAAACTGAATTGCTTAGACGGTTAAAAAGTTAATGGAGTTTTGGGTGTACCTAATTTACCAAGTCGAAGATTGATTTATGGTATAAGAAAATAAAAGCAAATTTTAGAACCGTTTAAAACCAATTAAAACAAATAAAAGCGTAATTAAGATCAAAAAATGAGTGCGAGCTGCGTATAACACCGTATCCCCATCACTTCGCGACGGGGACACGAAGAACGTTATACGAAACTCGGGAAGATTGAATGGTAAGAAAGCGAATTGAATATTGAGAGAAACTGAATTATTCATTGAGTAAAATTCGATTACTTTGAACAATGGAAACCCATGATAAAAAAATAAAAAGATAAATTAAAGTCAAAGTCAAAAGCAAATTTTGAAAAGATCAAAACCGGATTAAAAAGGGGTTAGTTGTCAGTGGCAAATAGTATTTAAAGGAAAAGTCCTAAATCAGTTTCATTTGATTAGTCGCAAAAGATAATTGTTAAAAAAGATAATAACTAAATTGCTTAGTCGGTTAAAAAGGTTATGGAGTTTTGGGTGCATCTAATTTACCCTGTCGAAGATTGATTATGGTATTAAGAAAATAAAAGAAAATTTTAGAACCGTTTTAAAACCAATCAAAACATAATAAAAGCGTAATTAAGATCAAAAGAATGAGTGCGAGCTACGTATAACACCGTATCCCCATCACTTCGCGACGGGGACACGAGGAACGTTATAGGAAAGTCAATTAAGGAGAAAAAATGAAAGTAACGATAATTGGGAATGGATTTGACTTAAGACATGGACTAAAAACAACTTATAAAGACTTTTTTAATTATTATACTTTATATTGTAATGTAAATAATCTGATATACACCTATTTAAGTAATAAAAATAATGGTTTCAATTGGGTAGACTTAGAAAATGATTTGCTTATAATGTTTGAGGACTTATCTGACCTTAAAAATAATATTTCAATAAGAGAGAAATCAAATAGTTATGTAATTGATAAAAGAGAGTTTAACAAGACAATGAGTAAAATAAATTTATATAATGCAGTTCAATACATGAATTACTCCTTTTTTAGTATAGATAACTATAACTCTTCTTTAGAAATAAAAAATCCAATGTGGTACGAATTATTAATAGAAAATGTTGATAGAGATTATAGAGAAGTGAAATTAAAATTATTCGAGTATTTGCTAAATGTTCAATATGAAATGGATTCAAAGTTTAAGTTACTCGAAAGCAATGAAATTGATATTATTAAAAGTTCTGAAAGAATTTTTTCTTTTAACTATACTAATACTCCTGAAAAGTATGTTGGAAGCAAGTTGAATTATGTCCACGGTTCATTAAATGATGAGATTATTTTGGGAATTCCTTTTTCAAGAAAAATGGATATTAAGAAATTACACAGTATTTTCAAAATTTCACAAAGCATAAAGATGAAAAAGAACTCCATAATATATAAAGATCAGAGAGAAAAACTTGAATTATTTTTTATTGGTTTTTCTTTTGGGGAATCGGATCATTATTTTTTTCAAGAGGTAAAAGATTGGATAACAAAGTATACGTTAAACGATTATACAAAAATGCCACCAATATATTTTAATTTTTATTATCACAATGAAGATGCGATTTCTGATTATCTATATAATCTCAGAGTATTCTTAGGTGAAGAAATGTTGACACGATTCGATATTTCAAAAAGGATTAATTTTATAGCGTACGAGGATATTTGACCTTCCTATAACACCGTAGTTCCGCCACTTGAGGCGGCGCAACTACGAGGAACGTTATATGAAAGGCAATGAAAAACAATGAAAGGAGGTGATAACATGATAGTTACTTGAGAGGTATTCAAATAATATGAAAATGTAAATTTAAATTTAAAAACTTAAATCTAGGAGGTAAGAAATGAAAAAAATTATTAGCATATTATTAGTAGTTGTTATTATCGCTAGCATCAGTACATATCAGTCGTTTTCAGAAGTAGAAGGAAAAAATGAAATAACAAAAACAGACATTCAAAATTCAGTGGAAACGATTGTAAGAGATTCATTAAAATATATTGAATCTGATCCAGAAAGTTTTGGTTTTAATTTAAATGAATTATCAAATTCGTACTTTGGGACACCTTATAGGATAATAGATATTGATGAAAATTTTGATTACTCAGTAAATATGGGGATTGTCAATATACCAATCGTCAAAAATGATGAAGTGATAGGTATTATTAATCTTGTTAAATCTGATGGAGAAATATTTTGTAGCATTGGAAAAGATTATTCAAATCAATTGACGAAGTTTTTTAAATCACAAAAAAAGGATGCAGTTTTAATATCATATGATGAAAGTTTATTTATAACTAATCTTGATGGTGATTTTGATTTAGTGGTTGGTTAAAACAAATCCAAAGATAAAATCATGCTTTCAAAAAGCATTATGAATTATCAAAAAATTAGTGAGTACAAAATAAATAATATTCTAAAACCTGATAAAATACTATCCAAATATAAAATTTCAAGTGATGTCCCCTTATATAATATAGCATTGAGTGGGGTTACAAAAAACTTGCCCAATTATCCGATTATAAATCAGAGAGTGAACGGAGAACAAGTAGGTATATGTTGGGCTGCAACTCTCGCATCAATGTTGAAGTATGAACTCTCTAATTATAGCTCAATTACAGCTCAAAAAGTGTGTGATGATTTAGATGTTCCATACGAAGGGGCTACATGGACAACAATTATGAGTGGATATAATTACTATTTTAAATCACCATATTTGCCTACTAAAGTTGATAGCACTATGAATTCGACCATGATTAAAACAATTATTGATAATAACGATCCAGCATGTATTGCAGCAGTCTCAGGTAATTCAGCACATCACGTTGCTTTATGTGGATATTCGCAGAGTTCATCTAGTTTTATAGTTAGAATAATGGATCCGGGTTCAGAGTCTTTTAAAACAGGGACATTATCCAATGGAATTTTTACATTTTCTTACAACAACAATGTATATACTTGGGATAAAACTGTAAGACTTTACTACTCCTACTGATATAATTATTTACTGGAAGGAATACGAAATGAAAAAAAAAGTTTTATTCATTTTTATAATATTACTTGTCATTGTTTTAGTGGCAATTTTAATCAAAAAAAATCAAGATGAACAATATTGGCTTAACTATTCACCTTTATCTGTAAAAATAGAAAATAGAATTTCGGGAGAAGTAAAGTCATTAAAATCACCTAGTGAAATAGAGAAGTTATTAACTGAAATAAAGAGCATTAGGTACACTTCTAACAAAGCTGAAGAAACTTGGGGATTAGGGTATTCAATATTTATTGAATATGAAGATTTGATTGTCAATTATTACTTTGCTACATCAACTCATTTATTTATTGTGGTAAATGATGAAAATTGGCGAGAATATATTATTGAACCAAAAGAAAATTCAATTTATTTACAACTCAAAGACAGTTTTAAGAATACTAACAATAATTAAATTTTTACTGCCCTTCATATAACACACAGTCCTCGCAACTAAGGCTGCGAGGACTGTAAGAACGTTATAGGAAACCCATTAAGTGAAAAAGAAAAAGAAAAAGAATAAACCAATAAATTGAAACATAAGTTAAGGCAAGAATAATATTTATTACAAAAGAGGAATATTGCGCTTAAATATCGAATAAACAATAGACAGGTGTTGGTTTTAATCCAAATTATTGTAAAAACTGAAAATTTGTTTAGATTCATGAAACTAGAGCTTAAGCTCAGTTTTTTTACATATAATAGATTGTGAATATAGAATTAATCCGATTTAATTCTATGAATAAAACCAATTTTGATTAAATTCAAAAGCGAGATTGGCTTCGCCAAATGAAGTTAAAACACATTTAAAGGCAATTTTTAAAGGTAATAGAGATAGTGAAAATGATAAAGAATTTAAAGGTGAAAATGAAGTGAAATTAAAATTGGCTTCGCCAAGGTAAGATCAAAATACATTTTAAAACCATTAATAGAATTATCAAAGGTATTAGCTATAGTAAGATCGAGAAAGATCATAAAGCTAAAAATTAAGTAAGGTTCGAGTTGGCTGCGCCAAATCAGATTCAAAAGCTGATGAGCTACGCTCAGAAAAGACAGACTCGCTGACGCTCGGGAAGGGGCATCCTATAACACACCATTTCCGTCACTAGCGCGACGGAAACGGCAGAAACGTTAGGCAAAATAAATAACTAAAGGAAGGAAAATCATATGAAAAACACAGGAAAAGATTATGAAAAACTAATTCAAAGAATATATCAACAAATTCTTGATATTGATGGTCACAATATAGAGGTTCAACATAATGTATCAATACCAGGGAGAATAGAAGGAATTGAGTATCAAGTAGATGTCTTTTATGAATTTTACATAGGTGATATCCATCATAGAGTTATAATTGAATGCAAGGATCATAAAGAAGCAATTAAATTAAATGTTGTTGAAGCTTTCAAAACAAGACTTAATGAAATTGGTAATTGTACTGGGATATTAATTGCTAAAAGTGGCTTTCAAAAGGGTGCTAAACTTTTTGCGGATGCAAATGGAATTATGCTCCTTGTTGGAACAGAAACTAATTTGAGCCTGAAGGTCATACTAAAAAGTATTGAGAAACTTTTGCCAGATGAGAAAGTAATTGGTCAACCTTTTTGGACTATAATGGAGGAAAAAGATGGGAAAGTAACTGGTACTTACTGTTCATATGGCGATGAAGGAAAGCATATAATTTTATTTGATTCAAAGTTAATGGCAACTGAGTTCCTAAATAAAAGAGGTACAAAAGGCGTTGTGAGAGGTGTATCACAAATGCATCTTAGGGGAATTATTGCTATGGCAAAACTAGGAATGTGTAAGTTGGGTATTATGTACATTTTTAAACCTGGAAGTTTATATGAGTTAGAACCCGATAGAATTGAGGAAGCTTTCTTAGTCATTTAGATTTCCGTTACTTACTTCGCCTAACACGACATTTTCCGACATTCCTTCCGATGTCACAAGTCTTGCGAGGCAAGCCTTGCGCCACTTTTTCCGCTGAGGCGTTAAAAGGAAGGAACGTCGGAAACTGCGGGAATGTTAGGCGAAATTATTGTACTCATAACTTGTAATAGTTGCTTTAAAGATAAAATGAATTTGATTTATTTAAGAAATAAATTGTGAAGAAGGATTAACAAGTATGAATGGTCTTATAAGCATTTTAATTGAATTTCTATTTAGATTTTGGTTTATACTTCCAATGTTATTAGTAATTGGGATCTACTTGTGGAAAAAGAATCGGAGAGTTTCGATTATTTTAATATTTATTCCAATAATTATTAGTATGGTTATTTTGGGAATGTTATTTGCTTTTTCAAATATCAATACCCCATTCATTGATTTAAAAAGTCTAGATAAGTTTGAACAGTCATTAAATGAAAAAAATAATTATGCATTAACAATGGATGAACATGCTTATAGGACATTGAGACTTTCCGTAATAATTAAAGTTGATAGAACATTACAAACAAATGAAATAGAGAAATTAAAATTTGATTTAGTCCAGTTTTTAAAAAGTGAAGAACTCAAAAGTGATATTGATAAATTTATGCTTAAACAGGTAGGTACAAGTCAAGAATTTCAAGAAGTTTACATTTGTGTTTTGTATGAAGATAATATCTTGTTGGAGTTGGAGAATAGGGATGATTAAATTTGCATTACTTGTTAACTTCGCCTAACACACAGTCCTCGCAACTGAGGCTGCGAGGACTGCAAGAACGTTAGGCGACAGAATCAATTAGTTTATGAATATGATAATTGAATTTATTCTATTTTCAACTTTATTTCGAGGTGAGATTATTTATGAGTGAACCTAGGAAACAACATTATGTACCACAGACATATCTAAGAAGATTTACTGTACCAAATCAAAAGTTACAAAAGGTTTTCACATTACATAAGGATAAAAATAAGATTTTTTTAACTAGCATAAGAGATACAGCAGCAGAAAGACATTTCTACACTATGCAGTCTTCTGATGACAAGTATAAATGGGAGAATGCTTATGCAGAGGTACTTGAGCCGATTTTGGATGATGTACTAACGAGTATAATAAAACAATCTAGTAGTGTACTTTTGCGAAATAACTCGTCAATACTTAATGATGAATTGAAACTAAAATTATCTATTTCCATAGTTAGTCAATTGTTAAGAGGAAAACAAAGCAGAGATTATCAGCAGATACTCTATGCAAAATTTGCGCCCTCGATTGTTCAAAAACTTCGAAAGTTGGATGTTCAATTAGATACTTCAAAGGAGAGAATCATTAGTGATTTCTTGGAAGGAAGTAAGTATTTTAAAGATGTATCATTCGATGTAACTTTTAGTCAAGATAGCATTGAGAAATACGTTAATATTTTGCTCAGAAAGAATTTTCTTATATTTAGAATTACTGGGGAAGCCGAATTCATAACAAGCGATAATCCTGTTATGTTAATGAATTCAATTTCATTGGAAGTGAAACCTTTTAGTAATGGATTATTAGATGATAGAACAGTTGTTTTCTTTCCAATATCCCCAAAACTTTTGGTTGCTATATATAGTTCAAATTACTTTTTTGGAGGGGTTTCAAATTATGATGGAATGGTTCTTTTCATTGATTCTCAAAAAGATAAGGCTTTTATTATGAATCACAATGTTAAGCAATTTGAACAGAGTTTTAATCAGGTATATTCGAAAGATAAAAAAGACCTTGAAGGATTTCTGTGAAGCGTCTATACAATTTGTAGTTACTTAATGCTTCCATTGATTCCATCGCCTAACACCATAGTCCCCGTCACTTGAAGCGACGGGACTACGAAGAACGTTATATGAAACCCTTAAAAGAGAAAAAGAAATTTGAATACAATAAAAGATAACATTTAAAGACGAATAAAAATTAAGCTAGAATAACATTTATGATAAAAGAGAGAAATTGCATATAAATCTCGAATAAGTAAAAGACAAAGTTTGGTTTTAGTTCTAATTATAGTAAAACCTAAGATTTTGTTTAGATTTAAGAAACTTGAGTTTCGGCTCAGTTTTTTTACATATAATTGAATGAAGAAATAGAGTTTATCCGAATAGATTCTATGAATTAAAAACCAAATTTGATTAAGTTCAAAAGCGAATTTGGCTTCGCCAAGTTAAAGTCAAAACAAATTAATAAAAGTGATTAAATATCAAAGGTAATAGTTAAAGTAAATTTCGATAAAGAACTTAACTCTGATGATTGATGAAATAGAAATTGGCTTCGCCAAGGAAAGATCAAAAGAAATTTAAGAACCTTAATTAGAATCAAAAGCGAGTTGAGCTGCGCTCAGAAAAGATAATCTCGCTGACGCTCGGAAAGGGCATCATATAACACACAATTTCCGTCACTTCGCGACGGAAACGGCAGAAACGTTAGACGAAATTTATCAGGAGGAAAACAAAATGCAAACAAAAAAAGTATTAAAAATGGCGGTTATCACACTTGGAATCTATTTTACATATCAAAGTAGTTTACCATTGCTATTAAAATTTGGATCAATTAGCATAGGCGGTGAATCAAAAAGCAACATAGATTTATTTACGATTGTTTCGAATTTATTAGTGCTTATAGTAGGATTAATTCTAATAATAAGACCAAAGTTAATAACGAAAAGTATTAAATATGATGAGGATGAAACTAACAGATTCATAGATTTATTTGCAATTGAGCAAATTATAGTAAAAATTGCGAGTATCCTATTGATAATGAATAATGTCCAAACATCAATTTTTCAAGCAGCTACAATTAATGAATACTTATCAATTGGAAATTATGAAAATCAAATAATATGGATGAAGATGAATATACTGATTAGAATAGCTTTGGCGATTGTTGGAATAATTATTTATTGGAAGTCTTATAGTATTTCTAAAATTTTATTTAAAGATAGATAGTCAACATTGTCAATTATCGAGGAATTAAAAATTCACTTTAAAAAATAACTATATTTTTTAGCCTAAACAATAAATATGATAAACAAAAAAGAAATTAGCTATCATTGCAACAGTTAAAGGATTTATCTTTATTGGATCAAAATCTAAACAATCAAATTCATCAAATCAAAAATAAAAATTAAACTTCGTCTAACACACCATTCTAGCCACTGAGGCGGCTAGAACGGTAAAACGTTAGACGAAAGAACAAGGAGGAAATAAATGAATTTAAATATTATTGGAAATGGATTTGATTTATATCATGGATTACCAAGTAGCTATAAAAATTTTGCGAAATATTTAATAAAAACCGAAGATGAATTTTATGAAGACTTCTGTAAAATATATAGAATTAAATATATGGAAATGGTTGGACCGTCAATAGCGCATGATTATATATTAACGGCAGAGGATATGTTTAGAGTTCATTTGAGGCGAAATTAGCAGATGTATCAGATGATTTTGTATTAAATCAAATTCCTGATGATTTAGGACTAGAGAATCCAGATCCAGTAGAGATTGAAATAAATGATGACATAATCTCAGAAACTTTAAAAAAGCATTTTACAAATTGGATTGAGAGAACTTTAAATATCAATGATAATTATAAATTACTAAAGAAAATATATTTTGAATCAGGGTATAAATTGGATTTAAAAAAAGAAGATTTATTTTTACAATTTAATTATACTCTGACATTAGAGAAAATTTATGATATTGATGATGAGAACATTTTGTACATTCATGGTAAATGTGGTGAAGATTTAATAGTTGGACATGGAAATGATGATAAAATTCGTCATATTGAAAATGAAATAGATGAACTAGAAAAAGATTATTTATATATCCAAAGCCAGAATAATAGAATAACTGAAAACTATTGTATTCTTAGATATTTACAAAAAACAAGAAAAGATACTGATTCGTGCCGCAGAGATGCAAAACTATTTTATAAAAGCAAGATTAAAAAAAATGTTGAAAAAATTTGTGTTTATGGTTTGTCAATGGGGGATGTAGATTTACCGTATTTAGAAGACATAAGAAAAATGTATCCTGAGGCGAATTGGTATTTTTATTGCTTTTCTGATGAAGATGAAAATAAAGCAAACTTTGTTGCAATTAATAATTTGAAGTTGAATAATCTAAAATATGAAACTATGAAATTTGATAATCCGTTATCAAGAGGCATAAGTAAAGTATTATTTGAGCTATATAACATTAAGTGAAGAATTAAGATATATTGTTCCATCGTCTAACACCATATCCTCATCACTTCGCGACGAGGACATGAGGAACGTTATGTGTCATCAAATAAATGATAGAAACTTAACGAGTTAAACTCAGTTATAGTTCAACAGCATTAAATGAATCAATGAATCAATAATTGAAGTTTAATACTTTAACAGAAAAAGGGGGATTTGGTTAATTTAATAGATATGATAAGTTTTTATGGCACATAAATTATGGAACTATTAAGAAAAATGATTCTTTAAAATGGAGGTCTAAAATGAAAAAGAAATTTAAGACAATTAATTTGTTACTAATCTGTATAATCTTGACTGCTACTGTACTTAATCCAATTGTTTTTGCAACCAAAATCAATTTCCAAGTTAACGAACCTAACTTGAATGATGACAGTATCTCTCGAGACATTATAATATTTGCAGAACATAATTTCAAAAATCAAATCAATGATTTTATTTTGAATAGTAACTTTTACGAAGTAACTGTTACAAATAAATATGACGTTCACCTTGCCACTCCAATCAGAGTATACGATTACAATATTGATAATATGACACTAAATTCTACAGAAATATATTATTTCCCAGTACTTGAGAAAAATGAACTAATTGGTACTTATGCAGTTGCAAAGCTTGAAAATGGTATATTGTCAGGAACACTTTCAAAAAGCTTTGCAGATAAATTTAATTATTTATCAAAAAACAACTATAAACCTGGAGTACATAAATTAATTAGAATCAAGTCAGCATTATTTTTATCGAATAATTCAAGCAAAGTCATAAATGAACTTGAAAGTGACACACCTAGTAATCTAGATATAGATAAATATAAAGAGGATATTGACAAAAAAATAGAAACATTACTTGATAAATCTAGTGTAGAAGAATATTCTTTTGAAAGCATAATTATTAATAGTAATCTAATATTTTCTGATCCTGGTGCTCCAGTTGACTATAAGTACTTATCTGTTCCAATTGTATTGCAAAACGGAATGAATTGGTGTTGTGCAGCAACCTGTGCTTCTATCCTAAATTATCGAAAGAGTTTAAATCTTACTGCAAGTGAAATTGTAACATATGTGTATGGCTCGCCAGTAAACCAAGGAGGAGCGTGGAGCGAAATAAAAAAAGCATATAATAACTGGGGATTGTATCCAAGTCAATATAATTATTTGACTTATTCTCAAGCAAAAAGTCTTTTAAAAAACAATATTCCCATTCACGCGGGTTTTTATTACTCACCTAATAATTGGGATTTATATGGTCATTCAATGACTATTAGAGGATTTGAAGAATATAGTTCAGTTGACAAATATTATCTTCTAATTGATCCAAATAAGAACTATGGTGTTTCAGTTACTGCTTATGATAATGGTAATAATGTTGCTTATATAATTAATGGGAATGTTTATTACTTGAATTACGCTAGGTATTAGCAATGATAAAGAAAAAAGGTATCATGATACTGCTTTTTATAATTACTATTGTTCTAATTGGATATTTGAAAGGAGTAGCTATGATAAATAATGACTTGGATTGTATTTATGTTAAAATAAATGACAATAAATGGGAGCAGGTCATAAATGCTGAAAATAGTAGTAAAACTATTAAAGTGAGTCCTGGAGACACCATTTATATATCCTTACTTGAGAATTCAACAATACTATATGAATGGCATATACAAACTGGAATCTTAAACGGATTAGAACTAACGGACAAATATAAAGAAATTAAACACAATCGAGTTGGATCTTTTATAAATGTAAAAGAAGGTGATAATTTTGATAGAGTTGTATTCGAGTTTTATGTAACAAAAGCTGGTGATGAAAGCTTGACTTTTACTTATCAACCGAAAGAAGATACTGGAATAAATGACTTTGAGAAACGGGAAATTAATTTGAAAGTACAAAAATAATTTCAAAATGACAACACATAACACACAGTCCTCGCAACTAAGGCTGCGAGGACTGCAAGAACGTTATGTGAAATCATTTTGATTTACATAAAATAGAAATTAAAATTTGAGGAGGATTATATGAACGAATTTTCATTACCAGCAACAAATTATGATGTAATCGAAAAAGTAATTATGAGCTATTCAAACCAAAAAAAACCTGTAACGAACGAAGATATTGCTCAAATTTCAGGATTACCTGAACATCAAGTAAGCAGAAATAATAAGTTTTTAGTAGAAAACGGACTAATCGAAGGTGGGAAAACAAAGAGTGTTACTGATATTGGCTCAAGGCTAGGAAGAGCATTGCAACATGGCAAAAGTGATATAGTAAGTGATATTTTGAAAGAAATTATTTCTGCTAATGAGTCCCTTTCAGAATTGATAACTTACGTAAGATTACAAAAAAATCTAGATAAAGATAAGTTTGCTGACCATATCCTTTATTGCTCAGGACAGGCTACAAATCAGTATTCAAAAGCTGGTGCTAAATGTATTGTAGATATATTTTTTTCATCAGGGATATTAGAAGAAAATGAAGGTACGTTAAAAGTATTAAGTAGTAAAGAAAGAGAAGAAAAAATGGAAATCAGTAATGAAGAGAAAAAAACAATTGATCTTTCTCAAGCTCAGGTGAATGAAGTAGCAATAAAGGAAGCGGATAATATCGATCCAAAGAGAGTGATATATAATCCAAATCCTTCGATTTCCATAAATATACAATTGCATTTACCAGAATCTAATGACCCTGAAATTTATAATAATATTTTTTCTGCATTAAGAAGGAACTTAATCGATGGAAAAGAATAACATTCAAATATATATTAATAAAGTAAAGAGCGCACAGGTTGAAATTGAGAGTATTCTTGAAAATAATGATTATTCTATTAAGCCTAAAATTATTACATTAAACAGTTTGCTAAAATCTATCTCTGGACTACCAATTGATATTCAAGATTACTTTAATGAGTCTATTAAATGTTTAGAAATGGATTTAAATAGAGCATCTATGATAATGGCTTGGGCAGGCTTTTTTCATGTATTTTCACAAAGAATGTATTTGGATAATGAAGATAAAATTCGGTTAAAAAGAGAAAAATGGAAGTTTAATAACCATCAAGAATTAAAAGAAAACTTTTCGGAATCTGCAATTATTGATGTTTCAAAAGACATTCAGTTCATAAGTAAATCTGATCTGAGAATTTATCAAGGTTACTTATCACAGCGAAACAAATGTGCTCATCCAACTTTGTATGTACCTACTAAAAATTATGCAATAGGATATGTGAATGAACTTATAGAATTAACAAGTAAGTATATATGACTTCATATAACACGCAGTCCTCGCAACTGAGGCTGCGAGGACTGTAAGAACGTTATCTGAAATGCAAAAAAACGGAGGAAAAACATGAAATTAAGTAAAATTGAACAAGTTCATCCAAGAGATATTTGGAAAAGTGAAGAAAAAGATTTTACTCCTTGGTTAGCTGATAACATTGATTTACTATCTGAATCGGTCGGATTTCCAATTGAGATAATTCAAATTGAAAAACGAGTTGGAAATTTTGAATTAGACATTTTAGGCAGGATAGAAGGAAGTGATAAGATTGTAGTAATAGAAAATCAATTAGAGATTAGTGATCATAAACATTTAGGCCAATTAATTACATATGCTTCTGGTCTAGATGCTTCAATTATAATTTGGGTAACCCCTATTATTAATGATGAGCATAAAACTTCGATTGACTGGTTAAATGAAATAAGTGATGAAAATAGAAATTTCTTTTTGATAAGACCAGAAGTAATAAAAATTGATGATTCTAATCCAGCAGTAAGATTTCATGTTGAGGCTGGACCAAGTGATTTTGAAAGAACAATAAAAAGTTTATTAGGAGAAAAAAGTAGCCCGAGACATGAGTATCGGAGAATATTTTGGAGAGAACTTTTAAGTTATTTATCAAAAAACGAATTTAAATGGGCAGATCATAGAAGAGAAACGTCGGATAGTTGGATGAATTTTCCGGTTGGAAATTCGAATTATTCATTAGGAGTATCAATTGCACATGGTTCAAGAATTAGAGTAGAACTTCAATTTGGATCGAGTGATGCAATTGTTAATAAGGAAAATTATGATAAGTACTTGATGATTTGTGATGAAATTAATCAAATATTCAATTGTGAAGTTAGTTGGGAAAGATTAGACTCAAAAATCACCTCAAGGATTGCAGTATATAGAGAATTTGATAAAGAAATTGTTTTAGAATCAGCAGAATATAAAATTGAACTATTTAAGTGGATACATCTAAATATGTTAAATATCAGAAAAGTATATAATTTGATTAAATAAGCACTTCAGATATCACCATATCCCCATCACTTCGCGACGGGGACGGCTGAACGTTAGATGAAATGCAAAAAAAGAAAAAGTGATAAAGAATAATTTAAAAAGAGGAAAAAATGAAATTATATCAAATAAAGAGACGAGTTGAAATTGCGATTGAAATGCTAAGAGTGAATGATAATTATTTATTGAAAAATGATGTAAATGAGAGAAGTATTACTCACAAATTGGCAATGTATTTAGATCAAACTTTTGGAAAAGAATATGATGTTGATTGTGAATACAATAGAAATATTGATGATTCTAGAAATAGAAAAATGATTGACATTATAATCAGTGAAGTGGAAAGTACAACCCAAAGTGTCTATCCTGATATAATCGTTCATAAAAGGGGGAGAAACGACGCCAATTTATTAGTTATTGAAGTAAAAAAATCAACTAATAGAGATAATGGTGATTTTGATATAAAAAAATTGGAATGTTATACAGACAGTAGCTCAAGTTCCAGTTTTACTTACACGTATGGTGTTTTTATTAAGTTATTTGCTTCTGAGGAAAAGTATATAAAACCGGAAGTATTATATTTTAAAAATGGAAAAAGAATTAGTTAGAAAAATTGCACTTCATCTAACACACAGCCCTCGCAACTAAGGCTGCGAGGACTGCAAGAACGTTAGACGAAAACCCAAGTGAAAAGAAGGAGAAAAAATGAGGAGAAATAAGATTATTGTATTATTGATTTTTATTATTTTATTAACAGCATGTAATCGTATCATTTCCTCAGATGAAAATAATAAAGAAAATCAAAATACTTCTGAAGAAATAAATTTACTTGAAGATAGATTAGTTATAAGTACATCTACACTTAATATGGATAGTGACGAAGCGTTAGAAACAGTTAAAATTATTGAAAAAGATAATTACAAATTTATTGTTGAATTTACAGAAGTACAAAACGATGTAATTAAAAGTGAAAATAGAATTGAACTAATTGGAAAAGTGAATTCCGTTTCTCAAGTTGATATTACTAATGATGGTAATACCGATATTTTAATATCAGCGGATGAAGGCGGTTCTATTGGTAGTACAATATACTATTACTTAAGCTATAAAGACAATAAATTGGTTAGTATGGACCTAAGTGAAATTATTAATGAAGAGAATTATGATTTTGAATTTGACAAAGACGGAGTAAATATTACAGGAAATAATATTGATGAATACATAAAGTTCAACAATAGAGTATTGAGCACTTTAGAAGAGTTAGAGGTATCAATCGCATCTGAGTATGAAGTGTTACCAGCAATATTTAGTTTTTCCAATACTTATAATCATGAAGTAATTATTACTGCAAAACGATTATTAATTGTTGAGCACAAGTTGAATTCAGTTGCAGAGATTAGAACTGACTATGTATTTTCTGATGGTTGGAAAAAGATAAAGACAATTATAGCTGTTGTAGACTAAAAGTTATATTATTGAAAAGAAAATGCATGGGTCATCGTCTAACACCATATCCCCATTTCTTCACGACGGGGACATGAGGAACGTTAGACGAAAGGTCAGAAAGGAGAATATACATAATGAATGACTTAGGTACAGTGAGGCTAGAGACAGAGAGATTAATTCTTAGAAAAGGAACATCAGTAGATACAAAAGAGTTATTTGAAAATTGTTCTTCAGATGACAAAATTACAAGATATGTAGTTTGGAATACACATAAGACACTGGATCAAACGATTGAGTTTTTAAATAAGTGGCAAGACTCATATGATGAAGAACACAGCTATAAATGGTTAGTTACTTTAAAAGAATCGAGAGAAATAATTGGAACAATAACTGTTGTATCAAGAAGTCTTATCCATAAGACATGCGAAATTGGATATGCATATGGTTCAAAATATTGGAATAAGGGTTATGCAACTGAGGCACTAAAAGAAGTAATTCGTTTTTTATGTAAAGATGTTGGATTTGAAACAGTTTACGCTTATTATCTTAAAGACAACGAAGCAAGTGGTCGGATTATGATTAAAGCAGGGATGAAATATGAAGGAACAGCAAGAAGTCGTATGATAGATAAAATTTCAGGTGAAAGGTTAGATCTAGTTCAATATTCGATTTTAAAAGAAGAAGTGATTTCAGCTTAACAGCCTTAAGTAAATATAAAAATAAGAGTTAAGACCCTTCATCTATCACCATATCCCCATCACTTCGCGACTGGGGATATGAAGAACGTTAGGCGAAATCGTAGAATAAATAAAGAGTTAAAGGTGAAAAAAAGATTAAACATATTATTAAAGAAAAAAATAATGTATGGATTATCATAGCATACATATTAATTTTAGTGTTAGTAAATAGTTTGCTTATTAACAAGTTTTCCATAAATCATTTTTTTGAAAAATCTATAATCTTTTCAATTGGAATGGATGCTAAAATTTTCGTGGTTTTGTTGCCATTTATTGTAATTGAAGAGAAAATTGAATATCGATCATAATGATCAAAGCGACTAATTAGAATAAATGCTGTGTTTTTAGCATCCTTAGCGTATATATGGTTTTTGGATTCAATAATTCTGTACTACAATTATTTTAAACTTTGGTTATCATTTGGAAAAAAAGCAAATAATTAAGTACTTAAACAAATTGAAAATGGTAAGCACGTTAGGAGAAACAGAACACTAGAAATAGGGGGGAATAAATGGGACAAAGTATATCTTCACCACGAATAACGAACAATCTTGACACTAATTTCATTAAAATGTTCGCAATAATAACTATGCTTATTGATCACATAGGGAAGATATTGTATCCAGATGTGTTGATATTGCAGATTATTGGTAGAATAGCATTTCCGTTGTTTGCATATTGTATTGTCGTTGGGGTACTTTACACAAATGATGTAAAGCAGTATGTTTTGAGGTTAGCACTTTGTGGTATAGTATCACAACCATTTTATGTATTAGCCTTTGATACAGACTGGCTTGTATCGAATATTTTTTTGACCTTGCTTGTTGGGGTTCTTGTGATACAAACTATTGTTGAAAGACGATGGATACTACTTGGATTACTGATTGTCTTTTCGGGTGTTTCTAATATTGATTATGGTTTAAGAGGAATTTTGTTGATGATAGTGTTTTACGTTTTCAGAGAGAACCCAAGAAAGTCAATACTAATGAGTACTTTGATTCTGATTTTGCCAACTGTAAATGATCTGATTTTCCAAAACCAGGATATGAGTATACAAGGGGTTTCGGTTCTGGCACTACCATTAATATACCTACATACGGACTTTAATTTAAGAATTAATAAGTTTGTATTTTATAGTTTTTATCCAATACATTTACTTACATTATACTTAGTTAAGAACTTTGTATTATAAGTTCCATTATATAAGGTTTCCGAGTTTAGCATCGCCTAACACGCCATTCCCATCACTGATGTGACGGGAACGGCTGAACGTTTACGAAACCCTTTAAAAGAGAAAAAGAAATTAGAATACAAAAAAAGACGCTATTTAAGATGAATATAAATTAAGTTAGAATAACATTTATAATAAAAGAGGGAAATTGCATATAAATCTCGAATAAGTAAAAGACAATTGTTAGTTTTAGTCCCAATTATAGTAAAACCTGAGATTTTGTTTAGATTTAAGGAACCTGAGTTTTGGCTCAGTTTTTTTACATATAATTGAATAATAAAATAGAATTTATCCGAATAGATTCTATGAGTTAAAAACCAAATTTGATTAAGTTCAAAAGCGAATTTGGCTTCACCAAGGTAAGATCAAAAGAAATATAAGAACCTTAAATAGAATCAAAAGCGAGATGAGCTACGCTCAGAAAAGATAAGGTCGCTGACGCTCGGAAAGGGCATCAAATAACACCGTATCCCCATCACTTCGCGGCTCGAACGGCAAGAACGTTAAGTGAAACTCGAGAAGATATTTAAAAAGAAAGTCAAAACAAAATTACAACAAGAAAATAAAACAATTAAATTTAATAAGGGGAGTATATGAATCGTAAGTCATTCACTCAAAAAAGAAAGATAATCACAAAAGTCATATTGATAACATTTTATAGTGCATTTATAGGATATTTATTAACGAGTTTACAGTGGATTGCTGATTGGAATTACAATTTTCATGAAATGTTATATATACCATATAATATTGCTTATTTTTTAGTACCTTTTGAATTGGTTTTATGGATATATTACGCTGCTAGATCCAAACAAGAAATAAAAGAAAATGGTTTTAAAACTAAGATAAAAGATTATTTGATGAATTTAACACTATTGATATCTTTAATCTTTATAGTTATATATTTTTATATTCAATCAATGACAATAACCATAGGAGGACTATTTGAAGTAGAACAAAAGATTCAAGAAAGAAATAATTATTATATTGAACTTAATCGCCAAAAAATAAGGTGTACTCACAGTGAATATAATTTGATTGAAGAGGGAAAAGTATATTTAGTTACATTTAGTTGGAATAAAAAATGGCCAGATAAAGGAACACTTGATCTAATTGAACCAACAGAAGTCATATTTGATTAGAATGATGAATCAAATTTAGCTTGGTTAAGAATACACTAATATGGATTACTGTTATTGATAAGAAGAAAACAGAACATAATGCGAGCATCGCTTAACACCGTATCCCCATCACGACTGGGACACGAAGAACGTTAGGCGAAATCGTATTATAAATAAAAAGCAAAAGGTGAAAAAATGATTAAACATATTATAAAAGAAAAAAATAATGTATGGATTATCATAGCATACATATTAGTATTAGTTTTAATAAATGGTTTGCTTATTAACAAGTTTTCAATAAATAATTTTTTTGAAAAATCTATAATCTTTTCATTTGGAATGGTTGCTAAAATTCTTTTGGTTTTGGTGCCATTTATTGTAATTGAAGAGAAAATTGAATGTCGATCAAAATGGTCAAAGAGACTAATTAGAATTAATGCTGTGTTTTTAACGTCCTTAGCATGTATATGGTTTTTAGATTCAATAATTCTGTACTGTAATTATTTTATACTTTGGTTAGCATTTGGGATAAAAACAGATAAATTAATTACTGAAACAAATTGATAAAAGAATAAAGCGACTACGCCTAACACGACATTTTCCTACATTCTTTCCATTGTCACAAGCCTTGCGCCACTTTTTCTGCTAAGGCGTTAAAAAGAAGGAACGTCGGAAAAGTTATATGCCATTTTTGTACTTAAAGATATTTATCATAAAAATTGATATATTGTTAGTCAAAGAAATATTTTATTTAAGGGAGAATATTTAATGAATGAAATTATAAACAATAAATTTTATGAGGATATCAGAATAATTTTAGAAACTTCAAGAAAAGATGTGAGCAAAGCAATTTTTCTTAACATTTTCAAATCGTGACACTGTGTCACGATTTGAGCTAGTCACATTATAGACTTTTGTTAAAATTAGAAAATGTTGAAGCGATAAATTTTTATATAGAAGAAAGTAAAAAAGCAAATTGGAGTGTATGAGAACTTTCAAGACAGATTAATTGTTTTTGTTTTGAACGGTTCTTATCAAGTAAAGATAAAAGTGCATTGAGATTGAATGCAAATAAAGATAGTGATGTCTTAACTCCAAAACAAGTTATTAAAGATCAGTATGTTCTTGAATTTTTAGGAATAAACAAGTATGAGAAATTATATGAAAATGACTTGGAAGAAAAATTATTAACACATTTACAAGAATTCTTATTGGAACTTAGAAGAGGTTTTTCCCTTTGTAGGTCGTCAAAAACGATTTTACATTTGCAAATGTACGTGAATTATTATACCCGTAAACTGATGAATGAAGATGATAATTTACCTATAGGAATAGTGCTATGCACGGATAAATCGGATGCTGTTGTAAAATACACTTTACCAGATGATAATAAACAGATTTTTGCTTCAAAATATATGTTATATATTCCAGCAAAAGACGAATTTAAAGAAGAATTACTAAAAGAGCGAGATTGTATAGAGTCATACAAATAAAAATACAATAACAGCTTATAACACACAGTCCTCACCCCCTTAGTTGCGAGTACTGCAAGAACGATAGGAAATTCTTTAAAAAGGCAGGTGATTGAAAATGTACAATAAACAACCTATATAAAGATTATGCAAAATATGTGAAATTAGAGAAACATCAATGAATATCAACTACTAAAATGAACCGAACAAAATAAGGAGGGAGTATGCTTTTAAAAATAGTTAATAAAAGGAATTTTTTGATAATAAACGGTACCATAATGATATTGATGGCAATTATATGGTTATTGCATTTAATAAATGAATCACCTGAACTTGGTTTGATGTTTTACAATATAAGAGATTATGCAGAATTGGCCATTGTTGTACTTCTAGGTGTTATGATAATTGATTTAATTAAACCAAAGAAAGTAGCAGGCAGTTTGATATTTTTGATATCAGTTTTTATTGGAATAGTAGTAGCCAATAATAATATAGACTTGTTTAAGTTCAGTTCAGTCAATGAAGAATGGTTATTCAGATCGATAGCTTTTATTACAATATACATAGCATTAATTATAATTTTTGTGGTGGAAATAGATCTTAAAAACATTAAGAACTATAAAGTTGAGATTTTAATAATTATTTGTTTGGTTGGCATAATACCCTCTTGTATTTTCAATGCATACAAGGCAACAAATCATATTAGTCCAAAACAAGTAGAAGCTTATTTTCGGTTAGGTATATATATTTTAAATATCAATCGAATATCTACTGCTTTATGTGGTGTAGGATTTACTATATTAGGTCTTAGAAAATCTAAAATTTGAAACTAATAAAAACTCTTATATAAAAGAAAATAATTAAAATTAACTTCCCATAACACACAGTCTACGCAACTTACGCTGTGAGGACTGTAAGAACGTTAGGTGAAATTCAAAGAGCCGAGTAGTATGTATTTCGTTAAATTTAAGATGAGACAACATCGTTCTCTTAATTATTTTGAAATGGTTTTTATAGGTTCAAGTCAGATTGAATATTATGAAGATATATCCTTATAACATGTGTGTGAATTGAAACAACGTGAGGTGTAAGTTATGAATAGTAAGATGAAAATGACTCTACTAATTACAATTTTGGTGTTCTTCTGACTAGTTGTAATAAAGGTACTCATATAGAGTTGGATAAAACGACTTTATCTTCAGACGTACTAGTAGACATATCAACTGAAAAATAAATCGTTATCAGACTGTTGCTAATCATGTATTTCAGTTAATATTGAAAATGAAAGGAAATTAAAATGAAACGATTATTAATTATTATTTTGTCAATATTTGTTTTAATTAAAGTTGTAATTATAACCTCAAATTATATTGAAAATAGAACTTTAGAAACTACAAACGATTTTTATAATACTGCTTTTTTAATTTCGACAAACACCTATGTAAGAGTTTATTCGTTACCTCTCAAAACATCATTGGATGAGGTTAATAGTTATAAAAACGATATTGAAGGGTTTTATGAAGAATATAAGAGTTTAAAAACTACAAAGGAAACTCTTGAAGGTGAAGTAGTACTTGATAATTTATTTAAAATCACATATGAAATTATAAATGATTGTGAAGAAATCTTAAGTTCTAATCAATATATGGACAATAATGATGTAGTAAATAAAAGCTTTGAAGCTGAAAAATACTATCTTGAGTTAGAAGCTGTTATAAATAAAAAGGGAATTAAAATCTCATCGGAAGTAAAAGCAGAAGCTACTAATTTTTTTTTTAAAAAGGTGGTAAAAATAATTAATGTTTGAACTTTCAATATTGAATAATTATTATAAACATCTTCGTCTGACACACAGTCCACGTAACTTATGCTGCGAGTAATGCAAGAACGTTAGGCGTCATATAATAAAAGATTATTCACAATCTAGCGAAAATATCTGACAGGAGGAAATTACATGAAAAATCAAATAGACTATAAGCTAATTCTTTATATATTAATTCCATTTTTAGTGGCAGATGTAATAAATCGTGTATTAGTCTATGGATTTAATATGAACTCTTTGTTAGTTATAACTACTTCAGAAGTACTTTTGTTTTGTGGAAATATGTTGCTGTAGTTTTTTGGTTTTGGGTAGGAAGACAATTTGGAAATCTAAGGACTGGAAAACTAATGAATTTTATCTTAGGGAATTCTCTATGGGGAGTTTCAATGATTTTATTTATCTGGCAGTTTATTTTTGTAAGTGATGTAAATAGAAATTTCGATATTGCTGGGAGATCACAAAATTATATGTTTGGTTTTGTGTATTGGGGCTCAAAAGCTATAATTCTTTTTGCAGACACAATAAATACAACGACAGTAGGAATAGTAGCTTATTTAATGATGTTTATAGTATTTACCGCAGGATTTATTTCTGTATCAAATAAAACGATTAAACGAACTAATACTGATTTGAAATTTTGACTTTATTGAATACGACGTCTAACAGTGAATTTCCAATGTCTACCCAGGAGTTAGAATAATTAAAAAATTCACGAGAGTGACGTCTGGAATTTGCGAAACGATAAGTGAAATAGCAAGTAAAAATAAATGGGAAAGAGGAAAAGACAAAATGGATTACATATCAAGTTTGAGACAACACATTGGAACTCAACCAATTATTATGTGTGGAGCTTGCGTAATAATTGAGAATGAAAACGGTGAGATTTTACTTCATCATCGAACTGATCGAGACTGGTGGGGGTTACCAGGAGGTGCGATGGAATTAAAAGAAAGTTTAGAAGATACCGCAAGACGTGAAGTATTAGAAGAGGTAAATTTAGTCTGTAAGAAATTAAATTTATTGAATGTTTATTCAGGTCCAGAATTATATTATAAATACCCAGATGGAAATGAAGTATACAATGTGACAGTCGCATTTACATGCAAAGATTTCCAAGGCGAAATTGTGGTAGAGAAAACTGAAGGTAGAAATGCGAAATTCTACAACATAGATGAATTACCAATGAACTTGAGTCATACAATCAAGCCGATTTTGGAAGAATATATTACTAGAAGAAAAGGGTGATACTTCCCATAACACGCCGACAACCTCAATTCCCCTAGATGAAACGATTCTTGCGGAGTGGGAATCGTGGGAATGTAATTGACAGTGTATACTTGTTAAAAAAGTGATTGATTTTAGAGGTAGGGAATAATGATTTACTATACAGTTGAAAATTGGAGGACAAATGAAGATAAGAAAAGCAATTGTTAAGGATCTAGAATCAATGGTAACAATTATAGATGATTCTGATTTAGGATCAATTTATTTTAAGCATGATAAAGAGAAAATAGAGAAGATGATTAGAAGTGAAATGGATCAAGATAATATTGTGATTGGTGAGGATCGCAATATGAAATGTGTGGCTGTTTTAATTTATAAATTAGAAGGTGCTTTCGGCATTCACCCATATATACACATAATTGTGGTAGATTCTGCTAGTAGGGGAAAGGGTTATGGAAAGCAATTATTGAATTATTTTGAAGAAATAATTGTCCCTAATTATAGAAAAATATTATTGTTAGTCGGGAAGTGGAATTCGAGAGCTGAGAAATTGTATGAGAAGATTGGTTTTGTTAGACTTTGTGAACTTGATGGATTTTATACTGAAAATGTGACAGAAATATTAATGATCAAAGAGAGAAAAAAAGAATAGTTTAAAACCGTTGATTCGTCGGCTAGCCGCCTGTAGTTAATCAGCTTTCGATGCCTTTCCTAAGAAAACTATTGGGCAAAGATTGTTCTGAGAATCCGGTTTGTTTGAGGATTATGAAATTATGCATAAAGGAGATGTATGAAAACAAAATTTAAGTTCATCTTATTGATCTCTATAGGAATTATCACATTTATTCTCTTGAGCCTGTTTAATGAAAACAATATGAAGGCCAGCAATCCGATTGTAAGTCAAACTGAAATACCTACAGTTGAAAACACAAGTCCAAGTACTGAACCGGATGCAACTTCACTCGATATACCAACGATTCCGCAGAATGTTCACGAGGATTTGCACTATCTATGGGATTTCACTTTTTCCGGGCGATATGATGCGCGAATGACTGATGATTTTTCACTTACATTGATGGATAAAAGTGGTCAAGTGCATGGGGTTTATACGCTGTTTGATCATTTTAATGTAGAGGAACAGACTATAAAAGTATTAAGCTATGAAAGTGATGACTTAACTCCCCCTAGCCAACACAATCTATATTGGTTTGAAAGTCAAAATGGAGGTTTGTTCGTTGACACAGATTATTATTCGCTAGACAATCAAGTGTTCATCGCTTACCTCTGGTCGAATATTGAAGGCATGTATACGAATAAAGGGGTTGCTGTAGGCAGTACTGAAAGTAATCTTTTATTAACTTATGAAAATGATTTATATTACCTTGAGAAGGATGAAACATTGTCAGAAACACGATCGAATTTGCTAAGTTACATCGAATTTGTCGACCTAAATCTAGCGACTCTTGAAAAAAAATACGACTTTGAGTATGCCTTTTTATGGCAGCCATTTACCCCGGAAACCAATGAAATCAGGGATATTACATTTTTTATTAAGCAAAGCAAGGTTATTGGGATTGAGATTAATATGCCTCCTGAGTTGCGTCACGTATATGGTTATGATAGGGAACACGGACTTGCGTTAACAGAAGCGATGAGGTCAAAAGCTGTTAAAGACATGAGTCCCTGATTTATAAGTATATTTTCAAAATGGTAATAAAATCCAAACTTTATAATTACCAATATATATTTTCTAACTTATAAAATATAATAAATGAAGTTATTTAAAGAGATTTCTATGACACATAGTCCTCTCTGCTGAGGCTACAAGGAAAGTAAGAGTGTTATGCGAAAATCCGAGCGAGAAAGCTTGGGAGGATATAATGATTAATTACGCATATATTGAAGGAACGATTGCTGGTGATGGTAAAGAAATTGATGTGTATGTGCCTGGGAGAATTTAAACCATTGTCTGAATATGATGGTATCGTTTTAGGTGTAATAAAAATCCTCAAATCAAAGGAGTGTTTATGACAGAATTTTTAATCGGAATGCACAATAAGATAGATTTTAGTAAATACCAGAGAGATTATATTTCAACAGAATTTACAGGTATAGAATTTTGCAATTTTTCGTCCTGTGAAGAAATACAAGAAATTGCTGAATTTACAAAGAAAAATAATATTAAAGTGGGAATTCATTTTCCGCTAAATCGGAATAGCTATAAGTATAGAGATCCTCATTTATTATCATTAGATGAACAAGAGCGGAAAATAGCAATGCAGGCATTAATAGCTGAAATTAATGTCGAAAGAAGTATCAATGCAGAATATATTCTAATACATTTTCCAAAACCAATGATATTAGATAAACGTTTGAACTGGGACAAATGCAATTTTACTATTGCAGATAAACCTATCGATGAAGACGATTATCCGTTTAAATTATTTAAGAATAATACTTTTGAATTAATGTGTCAGCTCACACAATTGTCAGATGAATCGGGAATACAGATTGTACTAGAAATTGAGCTGTTAAATAAGTATTTGTATGAGGGAGAGTATTTAAAAGAATTACTCAACCAATTTTCAAACATTAAAATATGTCTTGATAGTGCAAGACTGAACGTGCAAAGTAAAATCGACTCAAACTTCGATTGTATGAAATTTGTAAAGGAAATGGTGCCATATACTTATCTTGTTCATCTATCAAATATTAAAGTTAGCGACATAATTGAACAAGGACACCATCCAGTATTGAAAAGTTTGGATATAAATTCTGGCTGGTTTGATATTGATGCCTTTTTAAGTATTATATCTAAAACTAAAAAGGATATAAAAATCCTTTATGAGCATAGGTCTGACATAATCAGTGATATAGAACTTAATGAGTGTTACGAATGGGTAAGTGGATATTTTAAGACAGTATAGAAACACAGAAAATCGAAGTCTATCACCTAACTTCGGGTTCAATAACTGCTCCGCCAAACCTGCTGTGCAGGTATCGGGCGCTCCGTTAACCCGTCACTTGTTAATCGACATTATAAATATAGATTTGAGGAGGTGAGTATATGTACGAATTCCATTATATATGTTTAGCTAGTGCATTCATTATTTTTAGCATAATGAATCATAAGTTAATCAACGATAGATATTTACGATTCATTCCATTGTTATTTTCTTTTGGGTGTTGGTTGTTGGTTCTTATAGTATTTGGATTGTTAAATGATGTAGCTAGATTTAGCCATTTGTGGAATATTGTTTATGTCATTTTAATTGTTTTGACGAAGGATTATGCAATCATAGGGTCAGCTGTTTCTATTATCTATCTTGTTGATACACTGATTATTCAGAAGTTAATTGGGAAATTCAAAGTGATCTCTTATGCAATACAGGGAGTAGTAGGATTGGTTTTCGGTGTGAATATACCAATATTGTTGTTTTATATAACTGAAATGAAGCTCTACAATTGGCTGCCCAATTATGATCCGTATAAAAATCAGGAGGAACTGGCAGTCATTTTATTAATAGCTTTTGTATTCTGGCAGTTTATATCAGCGAAATACTTACTCAATTCTAAGACGATTGATAAGAAGAAACTAGTTCTAAGTAATATAGCGATATGTATGATTGCGATTGGAATAGGTGTATACATTCAAAGATTTAACTTATTTCATATATTTGCTTAATTTGGAGTGAAAGAGAACTTTTAAGGTTGATCAATGCCCTCTCATGTCAACAGCAGTTGAATTTGTATAATTTATTCTAAAGAGGAGGACCTAAATGAAAAGATTATTTAAAATTATAATAGTCTTAATTGTTTTTTTGCTCATTTATACATATTTACACCATATTCCGATTCCAACAAAAAATTTACCAACTACAGTAACTATAATTGCGCTACCTTCACCGCCGCATTATAAGACTATCATAGATACTGAAAATATAGACCTGATTTTTAAAATGATAAAAAATTCTGATTTAAAACCAATAATAAATAACGAAAAAGGATGGCAAGTCAGTTTGGAATATAGGGGCGGTACAATTGTTATGATCGGAGATAAAATTGAAATTAATGGGAGATGGTTTAAGGCTAATAATAAAATTTCGTCAAAATTTATGGATTTTTATCTAAATCTAGATTACAAAGAAAAGTTGTGGAAGTAAGTAAAGTAAAAATCCATTTGTCATTGATCAATACTCGTTGTAAAGAATATCACTGAGGGCTATCTTGTGACTACTATTAGAGCGTTTAAACGTTAGTATAGGTTTGAAGCTATTTCTAAATGTGTATAGAGGGGGGACAGTTATGACAATTTCAAAATTCTTTAAAGCAATTCATATTCTAGAAGCAGTGATTATTCTGTTTGTATTATGCTCATGTAGTGCTCATGATGTTGGCGAAAACATTGATATTGTTTATAATGAAGATGGAAAAAGTACTATTGAAAGTAATGTAAGTACTGAAAGTGCCAACACCGACATTCCTATAGAAGAAAAAGATAATACTAGTATAGATAAAAACGAACGTGATACTGGTCGCACTAATGATATCTATCAAATAGAATTACATATGGAACAGATCGGTAGTGTACACTATGGTACTGGATATGAGGGTGGAACAGATTTAGAGAATGGCATAACCTTTCTATTTGCTGTATTTGATGGAGAAAATACTGATGAACTGTCATGGCTTAAAACTTGGAATAACATAGATATTTCAGAGCTAGACTATTATTCAGGTGTATCAGTCACTGAAGATAAAATATTAATGGCTGTCAATGATACTCTTTATAGCTTGTATATTGAAAATGGTGCAATTGACTGGCAACTTGATCACATCGGTTATCCTTCTATGCCTCCGATTATAGATGATGCAGGTAATATCTACTTGGTGTGTGAAAGAAAGCCTTATCTATCAATAATTAATAAAAATGGAATAATTGAATCACAATTATATAGTGACCAGCTATACGGTATTCAAGATCTATATTTTGAGAATGATCTACTAATAGCAAAAATCTATACCGAAACATATGAAGAATTAATAATTGAAAATATTGACGATTTTAAAGAATGATGGTAACGGTCAATATCCAGTACCTATCCCCCTATTCAGCAGTAAATAAAATTGAAAGAGAGGTGTTTTATGAGAACTAAAATCTTTATATTTGTAATATTATTGACTATTGCTGTATTTTCTGCTTGCTCAAATTCTAATAATTCAACTGATAATGAGCGTTATTCGAGTGAGGACGAAGCAATTGAGAAGGGCTTGAGTGAAATAGACAATCTGCTTTCTACGGAAAGTTATCGAGATGTTACCCTAGTATTTTTTGAAAGGGATGGTGCACTAGGAATTTCGATACTTACTGAAAAAAATGGGGAATTTAGACTTGTTAGAAATGAACCGTTTTATGGATTTGAAAGTAATGGAGATTACATAACAGGTGGTTTTGAAATGAAAATCAATGATGAAAATATGATAAATATCTTAGCTGGAAAGGTATTTGATTCAACAATTAATCAGATTATTTTAGAAGATAATAAAACCAAAGAACAAGTTGAAATATGGAGCAGAGAATTCCATAAATCTAAGTTATTTTACTTCGTATTAGGTGATGATGAATACACAGATAAAACAGTTCTAGCTCTTGTCGATCAACAGGAGGAAACATGAAAAAAAATACTGTATTTGGAACAACAATCATAGTGTTGTTTATAATTGTTGCTTTGTTTTTTTTATATCCACGTGAATTAGTAAAAATTATTGGAAATGAACCTCCAATTTCTAGTAATACTAGTTTGTCAATTATTCAAAAAAATAATATATTGGAACCTGGAAATGTTGTTGAAAGCTTGAATAAAAACACTTGTAAAGAAATCTATAATTATTTGAGTACATTTAAATACATGCGCTCGAATATAAGTTATAAAAAACTTGATGAAAAAGAGACTTACGTTATTATTATGAAGAACAATGAAAAAGAAATTTTTAGAGCAGCAATAAGAGGAAATTCATACATTTCAATTATGGATAAGAATGAAAACTGGACAATATATAAAGTGATTGGAGAAAAAATCAATTTAAATTTTTTTGAAAACATTTACAATTCTTTAAGTGAAAACTAATTTGTAGTTTGTAAACTGATAATTGGAGTAATCCCTTACAGCGTTATCTAACACTTTAGCTTCATCACTATCGCGACGGGGTCAAGAGAAACGTTAGATGACAAAATCAAAATAATAAAAAATCTTTAAGTCAAGGAGGGGACAAAAATGAAAACGAATCTAGGACATATAAGAGTAAATGTAAGTGACATTCAAAAATCACTTAAATGGTATGAAGAAGTTTTAGACTTTATTGTGGATGGAAGTTGGCCAATTGAAAACCCAAAATATTATGATTTTGTATCTGAAAGTGGTGCGACATTTGCCATTATGGAAGTTGAAAGTGCAAAATCATATGGAAGAATAAACTTTAATGTTGAAGATGTTGATGCTTTATGGCTGAAGATTAAAGACAAAGTGGATATTTTAGAACCTTTATTTGACACGCCTTGGGGGACAAGAAAATTTACGATCCTTGATTTGGATGGCAATGAATTAGGGTTTGGAGGTTAATTCGATGATAATAAAATTCAATTGTATTAATATCTCATCACAGCAACCAGAAGCATTAGTGAAGTTTTATAATGAAAAACTAGGAGTACCAATCATTGATTTTGAATTGTGATGATCTTGAAAAAACTTATATCGAACTTAAAGAAAAAGGTGTAAACTTAGCTCCCCCAAGAATTGCTGAGTGGGGCGGGTTAGAAGTAACAATGAAATGCTATTAAAAGCGATAGAGCTACTTGAATTAAAGTGAATAGGCTACACTTAATTGGACAGAACATTTTGCAATCTCTCCTGAAAATCTTGTAAAACGTGTCCATGATGCAATTGACGATGGTAGATGTCATTTTTTTTTTTAGTTATTAGGAGTAGGTAGATTGTATGAAAAAACTTGGAATAGCAATAACAATTTTTATAATCTCTAGTTTTATAATTCTTGTATTTTATTATAAAAACACTGATGGAGAAGTAACTTCAACTGTTCAAATAACGGTCACAAATCAAAGTCAGAGTATAGTAAAAAATCTTTATATTTCATCTGGACAATACCCGAAATTTAAAGCTTTTTCTGATATAGAAGTCTCAAAAAGTGAATTTATGGTTGTTGATTTTCCTGTTGTTGGTGAAGACGCAGTAGTTTTAACACATACTGATGAACTTGGAATAGATCATAATGCACCAGTTATTGGATATTTAATGGGTTATGATGAAGTAAATGTTACCATAATTTCTGCTGATAAAGATGGTTTGATTATAGAAATGGACAATAATTAATAATAAATGAAATTTACATAAAGTCACATTCTAATCTAAAATTATCTTATTAATCTTTGATTTGCATTTGAATAAGTTAATAGTCGTTTTAAAACATGACAGTGTCCAGAGACACCCATTGCAGCCCTGTAGAGGGTGTCTTTTTATCTACAAATTGGTATAATATAATTCAGTTAAGATAAAAAGTAAGTGAGTAATCGAAAACTACGTGAACGTTACAAGAATCCCATATTAGTGATTAAACTAACCAAGGGTTTTGAAGAGCGATCAATAAAATTTAGTCCATTTGTTTCAATCATAAAACTATGTAAAGGGGAAATGGCTTATGTTCAATAAACTAAGTATGGGACGTGAAAAACGAAGAAAATCATATATTGTAATCACCATAGTAATTATTGTATGCATACTTATCATTGTCACAGATAATTTGCTTTACAACAAAACTGAGACTTTTAGTATAGATGAAACCTATTCAGCGAACCCCACTAAAGTTTTTTCAGAATTCGAAACGAGCATATTAAATGAACCAACGAAGATAACAATAAAGGGAAACGTTACAAAAAAAGTAAATCCAGTGATAATAAAGAAAGGTTTTTTCAACTACAGCTATTGCTACGTCTTTAACGGTGATATTCTCATAGATGATTATGCGTTCAAATTCGATGATCAGAAGCCGTTTATATCAACATATATAACGATTGATGATAAAAAAGTCTTATTTGCTTCTCCTGCAGATACTGAAACATTGAAGATAGATGATAATGTTTATAGAGTTGGCATTACTGCTGTTAGAGATGTAAATTTCAATTTGATTAATTTTCAGTTGACTTTGTATAATTCCGAAAATCAGAAACTAGCGAACTATAATTATGATTTTTAGGTCTAATGGACATCTGAATCAGTATCTTATTTAGATAGCAGCCAAACACGCTATTAAACATCAATATGTAAATATGATATAAAGTAAATCGTCTCTTAATGAGACGATTTTTAATTATAATGAAATATTCATGTGATAGTTTTCTGATATAATTGTTATAGTGTTATCAAAAAACTCAGATAAATCAGACAAATCAGTATGTGCAGTTTAAGTGATTTCAGGAAGATGAAATTTATATAGATAAAACACATACCAAATAGAGCATATTATACATAGTAAGGAGGGATTATATGAGCAAAGTAGTATCAACGCCATATGACAATATGCGTTTTTTTAAAGCGTATCATACACCGCTTTTTGAGAGTCTCACAAAAGAGGGTGAGGTATTTGTTGGAAATAGTGATCGACCATGGGTTTATATAAACAGTAATGAAGCGAAAACCGAATCACTCAGCGCATTAGTGAAGCTATTGTCTGAAGACTATGTGAATTTTGCGCTTGTTGAGGACTGGATGGTGGATACAATTACGAGAGATTTTGTTCGCACGAGAGAGATGGTCTGTACAAGGTTTTATTTGCCAAATGGTGTGACGTTACCTCATAGTGAAGCACAGGTGAGTGTACTTACTGTAGATGACGCAATAGAAATTCAAAACTCACATGCGTATAATGAATACACGGATCTTGAGTATGTCACTGAGCAGATAAAGAACGGTTACGGTGCTTGTGTACGTCTTGAAGGTAAACTTGTGGCATGGGCGATTACACATGATGATGGAGCTATTGGTTTTTTATTTGTCCAGCCAGAGCACCGCGGTAAGGGATATGGCGAAGCTGTAACTAAGTGGATTGCAGAACGACTCAGAAAAGATGGTTTTGCTGTCTATGTGCATATCGAAGCAGATAACTTTAAGAGTATGAATCTGGCTAAAAAGTTAGGGTTTGTGGAAGATAGAAATGTACGGTGGTTTACTCTTGAGGAAAGAAAGTGATCCTTGCTGGTATCAAAATTTGGAGGAAAAATTATAAACATGACAAACTTAATTGTAATATCTGGAATAATATTAGTCACATTAATTGTATTTTCTTTTTTTAGAAACCGTTATATCAATTTCGTTTTGGGGATTTCTTTAATTACGCTTTGGATGCCTTTAGCCATTTCGCTTCCATTTTTTTTAATTTATGCATTTAAGATCGAAGGTTTATACTTACTGGCAATTATGCTTATGATTTATACGATTTATTTTGTAAGAAGTAATTTTTTCTTAGCCACTGAAGTTTCAGATCATATCGAAATGATGAATTTGAGTAAATCAGTTAGACTTTACATAAAATCACTTTATATGACGACGATTAATACGATATTTGTTATTATATTAATTATGATTGCGCTTGGTGCTGTTTCATTATATCCACTGCTTGTACTTTGTTCTTCTGTATGGTTTATTCCTGTAGCAATTTTGGGTGCACTTGCAGGAGTTGTAATATTTGGCGTAGTGATGATGGGTTTAATACCAACAGTAGCGATCAATATTATTTTTACGCTTAATGGCGTCACAAGACTGACAAGTGCATTAAATTATAATCGTAATGAGAAGTTAAAACGTATTTTGTATTCATTGATTCCATTTTGGGGAATTTACGATGGAATTAAATTGCTCAAAGAGGCTAATTATAAGTTGAAATCAAAGGATCAAATATATGACGAATAGAGCTATAGTAATATTCCCGCACTTTAGTAATTTAGAACTTATTGATGAAATAAGAGAAAAATATGATCCGTTGTTTAACTATATAGCGCCACATCTCACTCTTGTTTTTCCTTTTCAAAGTGAATTAACAACCAAAGAATTGATAGAACATATGGAAAAACAATTAAAAGACGTTGGACCATTTGAATTAATTGCAAAAGGAATAACGGGTGCTTCAGATGGATATGTATTTCTTGATGTAAAAATTGGCAATGATAAGATGATTGAGCTGCATGATCAGCTATATAAAGGTATCTTAAAGCCTCACCACAACAGATTTATACCCTATATCCCTCATATCACTATTGCTAAAATAACGGATGAAAATGAATATAGAAGTGTTGTAAGTGAGCTATCTGATTTTGATGTTGAGTTCAAAACTGTGATAGATAAAATTACAATTGAAATAATAGATGACAGTGAAAAATCTCTATTTGAATTTGAATATAAACTCTAAAATAGGAAGTTATGGAGCAAATATGATTAAAACCGAAACGAATACGTATTGGGAGCTATTAAAATGATTATATGGTTAAATGGCGCATTTGGGAGTGGAAAGACACAAACTGCATATGAGTTATTGAAGCGAATTGAGAAGTCGCATGTATTTGATCCAGAAGAAGCTGGGTTTTATATTCGAGATAACATACCAAAAGAGTTGGCAATTGGTGATTTTCAAGATTATCCGATGTGGAGAACTATTAATCGAGAGATGCTACTTCACATTTGTAACCATTATGATGGTATCGTGATTGTCCCAATGACTGTGACCAATAAACAGTATTTGGAAGAGATAACGCAAGCGTTGCATGATAGTGGAAAAGATATATATCATTTCACTTTACTTGCAAATCATGAAACTTTATTCAAGCGATTAAAGGGACGGGGTGACAAAATAGGTTCATGGTCATTTCAACAGATAGAGAGATGTGTTGAAAGTTTTAGGGATGAATACTTTAAGGAGCACATTGATACTGATGAGATGACAATTGATCAAGTTGTTGAATATATAGCTGGTAGCTGTGGGATATCAATATTAGCAGATCATCGGAGTGCTTTTAAGAAGCGAATAGACAGAATTATCGTATGGAAAAAACATATCAGATTGTTTAAGTTATTTGGTTAATTTGAAAGCGCAATGGAACAATCTATGATGAAATCACTAAATGATATGACAAAGAGAGGAATTCTAATGAGCAGTCAGAAAAGTATTTATAATAGACCTGATATATACGATATATTATTCACTGAAAATATGACTGAGTTATTGAAAAACCATTATGAAACTGTATTTAACAACAAAAAAATTACTTCTATTCATGATTGTAGTTATGGAACAGGCAATCTAACCAAAGTGCTCTCAAAGATGGGCTATAAAGTATCCGGGTCGGATATAAGCAATGAAATGCTAGAACAAGCACACGAAAAAAATATAATTGAGCAATTGGATATTAAATTGATTCAAAGTGATTTTAGAGATTTAACTAATCAGATTCACGAGCAGTTTGACTGTGTTATGAGCACTGGAAATTCACTAGCACATGTAAATAACGATGATGTAAAAACAGCAATAGACCAGATGTCGAAATTAATTAAAGCTGGAGGATATATTTACATTGATACAAGAAACTGGGACCGGATCTTAGATACAAACAATAGATTTTATTATTATCAACCAATGATTAAAGACAATGAAAGAATAAATGCAATGCAAGTTTGGGACTATAATGATAATGGAACAATTACTTTTAACTTATTATATTCATTTGAGAAAGAAAATAGAATTTTCAGAAGGGAAGAATTTTCTGAACTATATTACCCATTTACAAAAGAGGTACTAGTTAATTATCTTAAAGAGATCGGCTTTAAAGAGATTGAATTATATAGTTTTATACATCATCAAGTCAAGAATTATGATGATATGGAATGGTACGTAATTATTGGAAAAAAATAATCACATGACATAACAGAAACGTTAAGTGAAAAATGTCTAAACAAAACGTGTATAAAAACAAAATTGGATGGAGGAGAAAAATGATAAGATAAAATTTTCAAGTATATATTGTCTGTTCTACTGACTCCAAATTGTTAATGTTAAAAAGAACGAAGGAAAGATCAGGATACTGGCAGCCTGTTTGTGGTGGTATAGAAACCAATGAATTAGCATGCGATACTGCTATTAGAGAGGTATATGAAGAAACTGGAATAACAAACTTTGACTACATAGAGAAATTACCATTTGAATTTAACTATCGAGAACCTAAAAATGGGATTGAAATGGATATGGAGGACGTTTGCTTCCTAATGATCATAAATACTAAACCGGACATAAGAATAACAAATGAACATGAGCAATATAAATGGATTGCATTTGATGAGGTTTCAAAGTTAACAGATTGGGAGCCTATAGTTACAGTATGTGAATACTTAAATAGTTTGGATTAAAAGCATTGACACAGATATAATAAATAATTGAAAAATATATGTATTACAAAAAAATTGAACTGGAGTTAATATGGCATCAAGAATTATGCACTATTGCATAGGAAAGAAAATTTTAGAAAATATTAAAACAATTAATCCAATAGAATTTCATATAGGGAATTTAGTACCTGATGTATCTAAATGGGGAAATGGCGATTATGAAAGGGCACATTTTGGATATACGAATGAAAAACAAAAGGGAATTAATTATCAAGAGTTCCTAAATAAATATATGGAAAGTGAAAATCTAAGTGATTACAAATTGGGATATTTTGTACATTTATTGGCTGATGCAATTTGGTTAAAACAAATCCAAGATACATATATTAGAAGTAAAACAAATAAAAACAAATTATATGAACTTGGTTATAAAGATATGTATAAGTTGAACCCCATTTTGATTGAGGAATTTGAGCTAGAAAAGTTCAATTTCACTAGTATTGAAGAAGAAATTGATGAAATTGATAAATCCTGGATCAGTGAGCTCTCTAAAAGCCTAAATGACGATTTTTCAGTCCAGTTCATAGATAATGAGATGCAAGTTTATCCTTTAGTAAGTATTTTCAATTTTATTAAAGAAGCTGAGAGCCATTGTACGAGAACAATTTTGCAAATAAAGAATAAAATAGAAATCATCAATCCTGCAACATTTTATGTTGAGGACAATTTGTTCAGTATATCAAAGGCATAATAAATAGATTCATAAGCCAATAGGTCGAATCGTTCATTTTTCAATGAGTTCTCATCATGTAAAAATTTAGTATTCTAAATCTTAAACCATAAAAGGAGATAAAAATCATGGAAACGATAAAAATAAAAAGATTAGCATTCAATAGTTATTTAGAGTTATCAGGAATTATAGGATTTTTAACAGGACTGTTTACCGCATTTATGAACTTCATTAGAACTATACTTAGCTTAACCGGAAATCCAGATGGTTACATAATACCACTCTTAATTGTACTTTTTGCAACGCCTATTGTTTCATGTCTAGGTGGACTAATTATAGGTGTCGTCAGTTATTATCCTTATAAGTTGATCATGGAAATAAAGAAAGGCACAACGTTAAAAGTTATAAAATAACTTAAAAGAGGTAATCTTATGAACAGATTGATACCGATTGGCTTACTAATAATTGGTTTATTAACGGCATTCTTTATGACTGATAGAGGGTTTACAAAGAAGGAATCATGGACGCTTTATAATGCATCGAGTTATGCGTTTGAAAGTTTAGGTTCACAAAATTTACTGCTTAGTAAAATGCTACAACCTAGTGAAGTGAATGAAATCTTAAATCAATTAGTTGATACCGATAAACCACCACTGACGAAACAAGAACTTCAACAAATTAATAAAGATCCCAATGCGTATTTAACTGATAATATTTTACCAGATGGAAGATATTTAAAGGAGAATTATGTAGAACTGGAAATGCAGATGGTTCAAGAACTAAGTAAACCATTTGTTTATGGCATAGAGACGCAATCGATAGAACAAATAACTGTAACTATTGATCAGAAAGCAACTTTAAACTGTGAACGGATTAAAGTTAAAAATGGTTTTGTTCTAAAGCCAATTATAGAAATTAGTTCTCAATATTTTAATTATATTTTCAGCGATGATGGAAGCCAAACTGTCATTGTTCTAGAGAATGGTATTTGGCGGATAGATGCTAAATCCATGGCAATTCAAAAAATCATAGAAATGGATGAAGATACATATTCTGCTCTATTTGATGCGTCAATTAAACGATTTGGAATGAATCAGGTCTTTCCTAATAGTTTTGTTACTGCAAATGCTACAACTGAAAAAATTGCTTATATTTCCAATCGTGATTCATTTGACGATGGGACAAATGATTTATATTTAGTGGATTCTGCGACTGGAAAAGAAACTTTATTTAAAGCCAATTTAGATAAAGGTGAATACTTTAGACCGGAAAAATGGCTAGATGATAAAAACTTACTGGTTTACACGATGGGTCCATATGGCAATGAATTTAAAGTTTTTACAATGGATGGCGAAGTCATTCCACTAGGGATTGATGGTACAATCTATGCTACTTCAGCAAACAAAATTGCTTATTTCAATGATTGGATTTCTCCAATAATCCATTTGGTCGAATTTGATGGGGATAAGATAATCCCAATTATAGATATTAACCTACCCAATCAAATAGATGCTAGAGATGCTTATAATAAATTTAGCCCAGATAATAGTAAATTTATTTGTAGTTATATCAGTTCAGATGCTGATTTTATAAACGGGTTTATCATCTATGATTTTAAAACTAAAAATTTAACAACAGTTGATCAATTTCCTGATGATAATGATTATTTTAATTCCTATGTCTGGCTGAATCAAAACACACTATTATTTACCCTTGCTAAAAAGGGTGTGAATAATAATGATGAACGTACCTTTTCAACCTGGATGTATCATCTTAATTAAACAATCTTAAATTTGTTTGAATGATTTAGTGAAATTCAACAGCATAATAAAAGACAAACCTCATGGAGATTTCAATGGAAAAAATCAAGATAATGGGTATTTTTGCACATCCAGATGATGAGTTTGGAATGGCTGGAACAATAGTTAAAGCAATTTCCTTAGGAATTGAAATAAGTTTAGTTTGTGCCACTAAAGGTGAAGCTGGAAAAATTCGTAATGAGAAACAGAAACTCCTTAAAACGATGAGCATTTCTCAAATTAGGGAAGAAGAGTATCTCGCTGCATGTAATAAACTCGGTGTATCTAGATCTTTTAATTTAGGACTTGAGGATGGAAACTCAAAGAATTGGAATGAAAAAAAAGTAATATCAGATATAATTGATGTAATTGAGAAGGAATGTCCTACACAAATATTTAGTTTCGATATGAATGGTGTTAATGGACATCCAGACCATAAGGCGTTAGCACACATTTGCTAAAAGGCTTGTTTAATTAATGGAATAGAGTTAATCCAGATAACTAGATTCCCAGAAACTTATGTTAAGAAAAAACTATGGTGGTTACCACGAAATGTAAAGAAAAGTCTTATGAATAGAATTTGTACTAAAGATGAAATGGTGACTGCAGTATTCAAACTTAACAAAGAAGAATTGTTAAAGAAGTTGTCCATTTTAGAGGTTTATAGGAGTCAGTTTCCAGATGAAAGGAACCGGTACTTTAAACAGCATAAAGTCATTATACGTATAGCAGCAAGGTATGAAAGTTATTATGCGAAGGATAGTAAGTCTATAGAGATACTAAGGCGTTTGGGGTGGAACTTTGTAGATTAATAAACTACTGTTTGTTTTGTCATGTAATGACTGGAAGTGTTCCAAGCAAAGGCTTAATGCAATGCAGGATAATTTAAAAAGTGGAGGATAAAATGCTAAGTGTAAGTAAGGTTTCAAGTGAAAGTGTTGAAATTGTTCATAGTATTCAGAAAAAATCTTTTGAATCCTTACTAAATAAATATAGGGATTACGAGACAAATCCAGCGATGGAAAGTATTGATAAGGTTCTAGAGAAAATGGAGAAATCCAATACAACATCATATATTTTTCAATTAAATAATGTAAGTGTCGGATGGGTACGCGTCACTGAATTAGAAGGTAAGATATTTAAAATTTCAGCACTTTGTGTACTTCCAGAATATTGGAATAGAGGGATCGCACAAAAAGCGATGACCATGATTGAAGGTTATCATTCAGATGCGGCTAAGTGGGTGTTGTCTACAATATTACAAGAGAAGGGAAATTGTCACCTATATGAAAAATTGGGCTACATTCAAAAAAAAGAAGAGATACTAATAATAAATGAAAATATGACACTTGTGTTCTATGAAAAAATAAAATAATACAATTGCTTTTCTTGCCAAACATTACAAACAGTACAAGTACAACACTTAACACCAGTTACATACGGAGGCTTGAAGATGGAAAATATATTTCAAAAGATAATCTATTCGATAATTATATTGCCACTAATTGGAGTGTTAATTTATTCAATTAAAGAACCTGAAAAAAGCTACTTATTTGGTAGAAGATGGCAATATAAAAATGATGATTTAGAGCCACGTGAAGGATTGGTAAAATTAAATAAAATATTATCAATTATTTTTTTAATAGTAATTATAATTGGATATTTAGCATTTCTACTTCTGTAATTTACTGATTTATCATTTCTTGGGGAGGCATCTTTTCAATTGTACTTATCAGTAGTAAGATGAAGTACATTGAGCGTAAAAGAGAAAAAGTTAATTAAGTATCATATATCAATAGTACATGTTCTTAGAACAACAGGAGAAATAAGGAGAAAATATGAAACTTTACAACTGGTTTGGAGATACTAGCAAGTCAAATATACATTTAGTAACAGACAACCAGCAATTAAAAATTGCTGAATGGATACAATCTTGCTTAAGTTACAGTAGTTGCACGATTCACAATATAGACGATTCAGAAGTTCAAATTACAAAATTTGAAAAATTGAATTCTAACGATTATCTCGTTGTAATTTTATCATTTGACAGTTTTATACACAAAGCAATGAATAGATTTTATCCCACATTTAGAAAGCCAAAAGGAATAAGCAGTAGATATATCTTTATAAGATTGGATATATCATTGAAATCACTTATCGAAGGACTTAATACTGATGATCAACTGGTTAAAGCAAAAATCAATCACTATATGGGAGAAAAAAACGAGTCACAAGTAACCGTCAAATCTGAAACTGGAACAAATATAAGTTTCCGAATTAATAAATTTGGTTCATTTAATCATTTTATAAATGAAAATAGTGATATTGCTTTTCTTCCACCTTCAGAGATTTATGCTGGTATTCATTTAGGGTCTGCCAATGGAGAAATAGTAGTCGATTTAACTTTAGGGCAACTATACAGAGAGGGAAAAATGCTTGAGAAATTCGGTTTAATTTCATCATCATTTAAATTGCTTGTTAAAAATGGGAAAATTGTTAATGTTATAGGAAACGATATACTTCAGCAACACCTATCAAAAATTGAGAACGAAGCATCAGCGATTGTTGAGCTGGGGATTGGATTGTCGCAAATGGAACCTACTGGAATTATTGGAATTGATGAGAGTATTCTTAATACATGTCATTTTGGAATTGGTGATGGGTCTTTTTACGGTATTGACAATAAGTCGTCAATTCATCTAGATGTTGTTTTGAAGAATCCACAGATACTAATCGAAAATTAGAACAATAATTAATATAAGAATAAACGAGCATAATGGACGGGAGACTTTTTCGTCAGCTATTTTGAATACAAATAACTTTAAATACTAATCTCGGTTAATTACTTAAAAAATGAGGATAGAGCTTTAATGAAAATTAAAAGAAATAAGACGATTTATGAGTAAAAAGAGGCATAAATATTACCTGTTACGAAAGGTAACAATATTGTCATGAAAAGTATCTTGCCTATATAGTCAAATGGGTATTATTCTATTCTCATAGTTGCTGTAAGGAGGAGACGTAATAATGTTAGGAGAAAAGATTGCCAAAAAAAGAAAAATGATGAATTTGTCACAAGAAGAATTAGCAAAGAGGCTCTCTGTATCAAGGTCAGCAATAGCGAAGTGGGAATCTGACAAAGGAATTCCAGATATTGAAAATCTGAAAGCATTATCTAGAGTATTAAATATCAGTATCGATTCACTTTTAGATAATTATAATGCTGATAATAAAGAACTGATCTCAGCATGTAATGATCATTTTGAAGAAAGAGATGAAAAAATTCAACAATTTATAAACAAAAAATGTACGGCTGAGCTTACAGCTTGGAATGATGGCATTTTTGATGGGTATTTAATAGCTCAAGATAGTTATTTTCTATATTTTTTAACTGAGAAAGGCAATAAAACCACAGTTGTAGGAATTGCAAAAAAATTTACGACTGAGATAAAGTTGAGTTCTAAAGCAGATAAACAACAAATTGATTTGTTGAAGTATAACAGTATTGGTAAGGAATTCTTTCTTGGAAAGAGAGTAAATATTGCGTTAGATGAAAAACATTTTTGGAGTGGATTAATTGGAAAAGATACTGAGTTCTTAAATGTTGAAATCCGTGCTTTTGCAAAGAATAATTTAGTTATAACAGAAGGAAATTTGCTCTCCGATATTACAGTTCCAATTGAAGAAGTAGCAAAAATTGAAATTATTTAGGAAAACATTTTAGAAATAGAGATTATAATAACATCGCATTTGGAGACTACGGTGTCCTATCAATGGTGGGATTATTTTTATATATTGTATTGATGATTGCATTGAATTTTTATTTGTTACCGTTGTTTGGTTTGAAGTAAGGAGTAATAATAGGAACTTCAATGATAATTTCTGGCTTTACAATGTAAGAATAAAACTGACCTCGGTAGGAATAGAAATCTTCATATTGATAAAGTTATAGAATATTTGAAAGCACTGTTAGAATATTGAGTAAGCTATGCTTAGTTTGATATTGGAAATGGAAGTGTGTAAATATAACAATAATATCAATCTTTTTAGGAGAATAGGATGGGAGATCTGAAATATGAAATATTTAAAAGTAATAAGAATAACAATAATTATGATATCCATTATGATTGCATATCTGATTTATTCAAGCGAATACAGCATCAAGCCAGAACTGAATGAATTAGAAACAAGTATTGAAGAGTTTTTAGAAGAAAACGTTACAGTAATTGATTACATAAAAGTTGATAATACTTTATCCGTATATTATACGATGAGATCAAATGACATTATTGGCTTTACGACATTATACAAAGGAATTAACTCGAGATATCAAATAAGAAATGCAAGCTTTAATATAAGAAATAGAGTCCTTCAAGGGGAACCCTTCAAAACAAATCGGGGAGATTATCTGGCAATCATTGGAACAAATTATGATGATAAGATCTCATCGTTTAGTATTAAAACATATTCTGGAGAAATGTTTTCAGAAAATGTTCATGATAAATCGGAGATTTTAACAGTGTTTGGTGTTGATTCACATACTCAATTAGAAAAATATCAATTATATGACAAAGATAATAATGATATAACTGAAGAAATGAATCGATATATAACGACAAAAGAGAGTAGTAGTACTGGCAAAGGGAAAGCTGAACTTTTTATGATGTATGTACTGTGTTTTACAACTATTTTGATAGGATATGGAATATCTAGATTGTTTATAGCTAGAGATAGGAGAAGCATTATATGAAAAAAGTTTATATGATTTGAAGGGCTCTATACTTAATTAGAGGTAAACCTTTGCATCCTATAATCCTATAATTTAGTGAAAGTTAGATGTCTTTTTTATATCGTTTTTAAATAATGAGTAGAAAACCATAGTACCTATAAGGTATAAAGCGATGGTGAACATATATGGTGTATTGTAGTTGTAATTAGCCATAATGTAGCCACCTATAAAAATCCCTGCTGCTCGTGATAAATTGTTCATCATCGCGCGCATAGCACTCATCAGAGGGCGATGATGCTCAGCCACAACATGCATTGAGATGTTTCTTATAAGGGGTTGCCCCATATTCATAAGTGAGCTTCGTAAAAAGAAGGCAATTGCGACGATAATTATACCCTGAGGAAGCCCAATCGCTATTAGAAGTGGAATGCTTAGGAGTTGTGTGATTACGATTGTCTTATAATCACCGAACCTGTTACTGAGCATCGGAACACATAAACCACCTACAACCGTACCAAATTGGGCGAAGCTTAGAATCAATCCAACGACACTTTCAGAAGTGTCTAGCATATATTTGAGATAGACACCAAAAAATGGTACAACGAGACCTGCACCTAGGCCAATGATACCGGTATAGGATAGAAAAAGGATATTTTCGATAGTGAAAAAGCCTTTTAATTCCTGAAGATTGAGCCGTTTTGTTGCTGAAGATGGTCGTGGTTTAAGCCTTGATAATGGAATGATAGCAATTAGGCTCATGGCGCTAATCACAATGAGTGCATAGCGTATCGAGACAGCACCTTCACCAAAAGTGACGGCGAATCGCTCGGCAAGCATCCCTGTAAATAACGAACCAGTCATGAAAGCTGCATTTCTAACTGCAAACGTAAGGCTAAAGGCATGAACGCGTTCTTCTTGATCGGCTTGGTTATAAATAAAAGGTGATTCAACCGTTAACATGGCAGCTTGACCAAAGCCGAAGATGATGGAAATAAGACGCATAAGAACGATGTTTTCAGTCATGACTATGGTCATACTGCTGAATCCCACAACTAAAAGACCAAGCAGTAGCGTCCGCTTATGCCCAATCTTTCCGGAGATAAAGGTGATTACAAATGCCATGAGTGCTACAGATAAGCGCCTTAAAGAAAGAATACTGCCAACGATAGCTTCAGAATACCCCAGTTCTTTGACGTAAATGCCAAAAAAGCCTTGAAATGAAGCGGAAGTTAATCCGTAAAGAAACACGACCCATATGAATTTTTTTATGATTGGATTTAAATTTTTATAACTCATAATGACATTATAACGGCTTTTAGTGTATCAATGCAATTGTTTCGGGTACAAAAATATAAAAAATTGATACATGATTAAGAGGTCTAGCACATCGAGATGTTATTGTTAGAATAATATGACAATTCAATGACAAGTTTTGAAAAAAATTGACTCATAAATATCAATCATGCTAACATAAGTTAAATAGAGTAAAAGGAGGTAATACAAATGTTGATTAATGCTATTATTGCAAAGGAAATTATTGAATTTGAATTAGTGGTGACATATTGTGCTGACACTCCGATTACCGATGAAGCGCTATAGTTTTTTTAGCATGCTTTATTTGAATTGTAACGGTGTATGCATATATGCATGCACCTTTTTTATTATTGATAAAAGGGGGGAAGAAAAGGATAACTTATAAGTTGAGCATGAGTACATAAACCCAAAATTAATAAAATATGCCAAAAATTTAATCGGAGGAAAAATGAGTAAAAAAAGAATATCTATAATGATTGTAATTGTAGTCATATTATTAATTGCTTTTCTTAATTCTCAAAAAAATTCAATTGAGGATGTTATAGGGGCTAATTCCAATATGAATTATGAAATATTACATATGGACCAAATCGGAAATAAGACAATAATATTATCAAAAATTGAAGATGGTCATCTTCAGTATACAATCGTAAAACATGGAATTTTTAATTATAAAGCCATATATAGTGGTGTTGTAAGTGATTATGAACGGATATTAGATTCAATTGGAATATTATTTATGGAATTACCTAAACAAATTATGGATGACAAAATAGTCTGTTTTGGATTAGTTGAAGATGATAAAATCTCTGTTCTAACACTGACTGATAACAATGACTCCTTAAAAACATCAGTGAAAAATGTTTCGGGGATTAGTTTTTGGAGTGCTGATGTGAGTGAAATTTCAGGAAGTCAAATTGTGATTAATGGATATGATTCAGAAGAACATATAGTCCTTGAAGTAGAGGAAGTTTTGAGTAGAAATTGAGTAAGTGAGAGTTTGATTTTTATGGAGGTAGAAATGTTTGAGTTAATCTTAATGTTGATTATTGGACTATTATTTTGTTTTCTAGGTTGGAGAATATGGAAAAAACAGCAGATTACACTGATACATGATTATCATTATAAAAAAGTTTCAGAAAGTGATAAGAAACCCTATACAGAAAAGATGGGTAAAGCTTGTATGATCATGGGACTGGGAATGATTCTAACTGGAATTATTGATTTTATAAGTGAGACTTCATATGGCTGGGTGTTTTTTGCTGTTTTCTTTGTCATTGGATTTAGGATGATGCTTGTTGCACAGAAAAAATATAACGGTGGATTATTTTAAGTCTTTTACCTTAAACAAATCCTATTGGAGAGAGAGGTAACAATTGAAAAGAAAATTAACTATACTTATCTTGTTTTGTATCATAATGTGTGGCTGTTCTAATAAGAATGTTACAATCACTTCTAATGAAAATGAGACTGATACTACTCAAGTAATTGAAACAGAGAATAAAGAGGTGTTAATAGATCAAATTTTTGAAATTGACAAAGTATTTACTGGTGTGTCTTATAAACTTGGAGAAAATAATTTAGCATCTGAAAAATCAACTTTAAAGATGAAAGGTACTGGAAAGTGGAACTCTACGGGTGATTTTTCATTTCAAGGAAATCTAGAAATTGATGGGAAAGAATATCATCTTACATATGAATTAGATGGAAGTAATTTGCTAAGTTACTCGAGTCCAGAAGGATATGCAAGAACCTATGGGGATGTATATTTAGATAGAGATTTTACTAGTGTTTCAGTTAGAATTTTAGATATAGGATGGAGCAATGAGGATGGTAATATGTTGACCTATCCGTGTGACACAAAGGCAGAAGCTTTAGAGATTGCAAATGAATTGATGAAAGAACAGCTTATATCAATGGGAATATCTAGTTTGAAATAATGAATTAGGTCATTTTATACGAGTCAATTAGATAAATATTCGATAAAGTTACTTCACCCCCCAAACTTATGACTAAGAGGATAAAATGAGGAAAATTATACGATATGTATTTCTAATCATCATAGCGATAGTTATATTAATAGGTCTTTTGATTTATAGATTTTTCTTTAGCATGAACAGTTTGCCTAAAGGTGAACTCATTGATTCAATAGATTCTCCAAATGGCAATAGCACAGTAAATGTTTATCTTGTTCGAGGTAATGCAACTGTCTCAGAATCAATACGTTGTGAAATTATATTTAATGATAGACTAATAAACAAAAGTCGAAACATTTATTGGAAATATAGACAAAGTGAAGTAAATATAACTTGGCTTAATGACCAAATAATTAAGATTAATGAAATATATTTAGACATCAATAAGGATACTTATGATTTCAGACAAGATAAGAATGATGAATAGTTATCATAATTGTGAAATCAAGGTTACCCACGTACAAGGAGACTAAGATGGAGTTTTTATATTTTGTAAACATCGGGGTTAGTTTAATCTTTGCTGTCGGTGGAATTGTGACGAAACGAGTAACAGCCAGATCAAAGCCGAATCTATGGTTTGGAGTACGTAATAAGTATACAATGGAAAACAAAGAAATTTGGCGAAAATCTAATGAATTAGCTGGAACTCTAATGATGATTCTAAGTTTCATTATGGTTCTACCAAACTTTGTGTTCTATGAAAATAGTTTCACTTTTTATATGTATTACACCAATTTGTTAACTATTATAGGCCTAATTATAATATCAATAATCGTAATAAAGTATGCTAAAAGCATATATCAGAAGCAATAATCATCAACTTAACACTTAAAGTTAAATCACGATTATTGACCACATTATTTCCATACTTAAGCGATATTTACTGCATAAATATTATATGAAATTCAATATCTGAAAGGGAAAAAATTGATAACAAAAAAAGAAATAGGAGAAATGAAATTATGTTTGAAAAAAGAGAATACCCAATTTTGGAATTTGATCCAAATTCAAAAGCAAAAATAAATCCGTCAAACTTAGCAGCTAAAATAGAAGCTACTGAGTACTGCGTCATCACTTTTTTTGGTGATGTAATTAAGGAAATGTTACAGTCAGGAATGTTAAATCAAGTTGCAACTTTCTACTCAGCAACAGTTAATTTACCAATTTATGAAACTAAGTATAATGGAAAATCTATTGCAATCGTGCAGGGATTTTTAGGTGCAGCTGGTTCTGCTGGTTTATTGGAAGAACTAATTGCTATGGGATTTAAAAAGTTCATAGTTTGTGGCGCTGCAGGCGTTTTACAAAAGGGGATTCAGGTAGGTCATCTCGTCATACCTGATTCAGCGGTTAGAGATGAAGGGGTATCCTATCACTATGTAGCGCCTTCAAGAGAAATTGAGTGTAACAAACATGCACTTGATACTATAGTAGAAGTGTTCGAAAAAGAAAAAATCCCTTATATCAAAGCAAAAACATGGACGACTGATGCATTTTACAGAGAAACTGAAGATAAGATTGCACTAAGGGTTTCAGAAGGATGTGTTACGGTGGAAATGGAAGCTGCTGCTTTTTTTGCAGTATCTAAATTTCGCAATGTTGTATTGGGTCAAATATTATTTGGTGGTGATGACCTAAGCGGAGTAGAATGGGACTCCCGTCAATTTAATAGCAGAGGAGAGATCAGGAAAAATCTTGTTGAGTTGTCCTTAAAAACATGTTTGGAGTTGTAAGCTTTACTTCAAAGATAACACCTTTATCCTAGATGTTTTTAGCTTTCATTTGTTGGTACTGATGAAAATTATGGAGGCATTAAATGAGAATTAGAGCAGCAAATATAGAAGAAATGAAAAAACTATGGAAAGACAGTGAAAGTAATACATGCAAGTACTTTACTGAAGGTATTGAATCGAGAAACATTGAATTTTGGGCTATAGAGGAATGTGGACATATTGTTGGCGAATTGTATATCATATGGAATTCTAAAGATAAGGATGAAGCCGACGGATTAAATAGAGCCTATTTATGTGCACTTCGAGTAAATGAAAGATTTAGAGGAAAGGGTTACTCTAGTCAATTGATGATGACTGTTTTAAACAGATTAAGAAGTAAGGGCTTTAAAGAAGCCACCATAGGTATAGATAACAGAGAATATGAAAAGCTAAGTAAAATATATAATTCATGGGGCTTTAAAGAACATATCAAGAGCATTAATTGGGATAATCATGCACGTGATGTAGAGAACAATCCTATCTATTATAAAGAACCTTATAATTTATACTTATGCAAGCTCTAGGTGATCATAGGTCTGTTAGGAGAAAAAATGAAAACAATTTTAATGGATTTACAAGGGACTTTAGGAGGTGATCCTCTCGGTGATATATCTAGCTTTGAGTTTTATCCTAAAGTTTTAAAGGGATTAAAACTTCTTGCTGATCACGGATATAGGTTAGTAGTGGTAACAAATCAAAGTAGAATTTCAAAAGGTAACATATCGAAAGAAATATATGAAGCTAAAAAAAATGAAATTGTATTAGAAGTGAAAAAGTTTGGAATATCCAATTTAGAATTTTATTGCTGCCCTCATACGAGAGATGATGGATGTTCGTGTAAAAAACCTAAAACTGGTTTGTTTGAAAAAGCAAATTCATATATCAAAATTGACAAAGAAAATAGTTATATGATAGGAGATATGGGGATGTCAGATATGATGTTTGCTCATAATATAGGCATAAAAAAGATATTGGTTCTTACTGGAGTAGGAGCAGGTAGTTTGAATGAATATAGGGATACTTGGATAAAAACTGAACCAAATTTTATTGCCGAAGGTTTTTATGAAGCTTCATTGTGGCTAACCAATAATAGTTAAAAGATTAAGTGAAATACATGGAATCAAGGAGACCTATATGAGAGAAGTGATATATTATTTCAGTGGAACGGGTAATTCGCTGTATATTGCAAAATTGTTATCAAGTGAATTGAATTTCAGTTATCGTAGGGTGAGCAAGCACTTGAAAGATGAGCAATCACTTGAACTCATCAACCAGATTGTCCTTGTTTTTCCAATGTATAATCACAGTTATCCTTTGATTTTAAAGGATTTCTTGATTACCTTATCACAGAGGATATCTTTATCACAGATACACTTCAGTGCTGTATGTACTTATGGGAATGGTCTTGGGATCACCTTAATTCAGTTAGATAAATTATTGCAGGAACTTGGAGCCTCATTGTCTTTGGGATATGGCATTAAAATGCCTTATAACTATATTGAACCTATCGGGTTTAAAATACGAGGGTTTCTTGATTCCTTTATAATAAGGGAACATTCGGATTTAGAGATTAAAGCAGCAAATGAATTGGCTCAATGTAAAGTAAGAGAGATAGCACGACTCATTAGTGAAAAAGGGTTTGCAGAACCTGAAGCGAGTAGTGTATTTATAGAAAGTTTGGTTGTGAAACTTGGATTACAAAACACAGTACAAAAGAAGGTTTGGGCAAAGGTTGGGGGAACATATACAACCAAGGAGGAAACTTTCTATGATATGGTAAAACATATGGATGACGGATTTAGTATCAATGAAAAGTGTGTAAAATGTGGTGTTTGTTCATCCGTGTGTCCAGTAGATAATATAATAAAAGGAAATGATGGCAAACCAGAATTTAAACATGATTGTGAGCAATGTTTTGCATGTGTTGCATGGTGCCCAGCACAAGCTATTGATTTTAGGAATTCAACTGTTGAAAGAAGAAGGTACCATAATACAGAAATAAGTGTATCTGATATGTTAATGATTGACTCCGATTAAATCACAAGATTATAAAGTGTTCTGATACGATTCAAGAATCAAATTGGAGAGTTTGAACTAATGGAGATCATACTTAAATATTGAATAATGGCAAAAAGTATTTGAGAATTAAAAATATATAACTAAAGGAGAAATTTTATGCAATACATTATTATGGCGTATGATGGCAATGACGAAAAAGCTTTAGAAAGAAGAGCGTCATTTCGGGAAGAGCATTTAAGAAAAATAGAACAAATGAAAGATGAGAAGAAGCATTTGTACGCAGCTGCAATACTGGATGACTTTGGTAAAATGATTGGATCACTTATTATTGTAGATTTTCAGACTAAAGAGGAACTTGATGAATATCTAAAAGTAGAACCGTATGTTATAGGAAAAGTTTGGGAGAAGATAGAGATTAAGCCTTGTAAGGTTGGACCAATGTTTCTAGGACTGCATAAGTAAGAACATAAAATATGATTTTTTGGAGTAGATTATGCCGATTTATACAACGCGATTATTACTGGAGAACGAACTCGAATATGCCATAAATTTTGCATGGCCCATTGCGCAACAACGTAATTACTTTTATTTTCCGTATTACAATAGTTTAGATGAACTTAGTGAAGACTTCGCTCGTTTCTTTGTGAAAAAAGGTCTTTATCTTATTGGTATATTTGAGGGAAGTACACTTGTTGCACTATTTCCACTGATTTTTAGAGAAAATGAAGACATAGGTGGATGGGATAAGGGAATTTATATCCAGGATGAAAAAACAAACTATTCTACGGCTATGGCGTTATTTAAAAAGTTTATTTCAAACGATCTAGGTTTTGGTGGAAAAAAAATATACTGTGGCATTCGTAGTGACTATCAATCTGCTACAGAGTATTTTAAGAGTGAAGATTCAGAACTTCTTGAAGAAACTTATATAACAAGTTTTGATTTTAATGATGGTTTTCACGAAAGTTTGAATCGTGAAATGTTTAAACTTGATCCCTCTATTAAAATCTTGGAATTAAATGACACAACAAACGATTACATCTATAATTCCTATTTTGAGTATCACGATAAAGCTTATACTGGTTATTACTGGTCCTCAGAACGTCTTAAAAAGCATCTTCAAGACTTTCGTGTCATCATCGCATATATGTGTTCCTCTGAACAGGAAGTCACCATTCTTGGCGGGATTTTCGTGCGTGAAATTGAAGGTACAGGTGATGTGTATGGTCTTAGTATTATTGGTGTAAAAGACTCTAATCAACACATTTTAGCCACTACAGAGATATCTGATACACTTCGAGAAGCCCTTTTTCATAAAGCATTGCAAAATGGTCATGAAAATGGATTAAAATCAATGATGTTTTTCTGTGAAGAAATTGATGACTACCATTTGGCGATCCAAAAAGGGTTTAAATCTATGGGAAACTATACGCTCTATTTGTGGGATTTGAATCATTGATTAGATATAATAGTGAGTTTGAAAGAATATGAAATAAAACGAAAGCATACGAAAGAATTAGAGGAATCATTTAATGAAATATATTGTTTTTGCGGGTACTTTGATCAATCTTTTTTTCACATTTTCATATATCAAAGCTGTATATAAAGGACACATACAACCCAACAAAATTACTTGGTTAATGTGGTCAATAGCGCCACTTATTGCAACTACAGCTGCTATTTCAAATGGTGTTGGCTTATCTGTATTGCCAGTTTTTATGTCTGGATTTACACCTTTGCTGGTTTTCATGATCTCATTTGCAAACAAGAATGCTTATTGGAAGCTTCATACTGGTGATTACGTATGTGGTCTAATGTCTATTTTTGCTTTAGCAGTTTGGTATATCTCAAAAAATCCCAATTATGCTATATTATTTGCAATTATAAGTGACGGCTTTGCAGCATTTCCGACTATTGTGAAAGCGTGGAAGTATCCTGCAACAGAAGAGAGCAAAGCATTTATAGGAGGATTAATTTTAGCAACATCCAGTTTTTTTGCAATAGAAACATGGAATTTTTCTGCATTGGCATTTCCTATTTACTTGGTTGGACTCAATATACTAATGATTTATGCAATTGAACATAAAATTAAGAGAGTGTAAGTGGATTAAATTAAATCGGCAATCTTACTGCAATATTGGCTGTGATAATTTTATTATTAGGTGTGATTTTTATGATGAAAAATTTTGGATACCCGATATTGAAAAGTGAAGTGGATGATACAAAAAAGTGATTAAATACTTAGTATTAGATGGGGGACTTTTAAATGAGAGCTGTATTGTTAATCATTAATTGTATACTTTTTATTTTCGGTTTTCTATTTCACTTATCTACATATTTTTATCTGGAGATTAACCAATATACACCTATATTAAACTCATTTATACTAGGTGTTTTTATATTGGGATTTGGTTTAGTTGCTTATGCGATATATCAGTATAAATCAAAAGGGATTGATTTTTCGCCTTTAGATGCACTTAATTCATTGCCAATCATTTTAAAGTATTCTATTGTAATTTTTATAATAGTTGCAGTTGTGATCTTTTTTTATAGTGGTTCACTTTTGTCAGGCGGGGGCACACAGATTATAGATGGTAAGTATGTTTTAGCTGATAAAGGAGTTGTCATCAAGACGATTAGTGAAGAAGAGTATCTTAGATTCCAGTTCATTGAACTCAGAATGAATACTATAATGTTCCTTCTTTTTAATTACATTATTATGATTGGATATTATTATATATTAAAACCGAATGATGATTGAGAACTGTATCATATGTATATGAATCGGAAGGTTCTATGAGGAGAAGCTGCTTAATTAGTCAATTGATTTTTATCACAATGATATTTTGTTCATGTAAATCAAGTCCCAATATAATTAGTAGTCAAAATAATACAAATAAAGCTAGTGGAGGAAAAAATGCTAAACGAATATTTACAAAATTTCAAAAATAATATTAACAGCCCCAACAAGTAATGCTATATAAACTGAAATGGGCTCAATTAGAAAGACATATTGAAACAAAAGATTTAAAAATTCTTGATTTTGGTAGTGGATTTGGGACTACTGCAAATTATTTGGCTAAAAACAATGATGTTATCGCAATTGAGCCCAATGCTGATATGGTTGAAGAACGTGAACGTGAAAATGAATACACGCAGATGATCGGTCAGTATAAAAAGCTAAAGGATTTTGATGAGGATACATTTGATGTCATCATTTGCCATAATGTACTCGAGTTTGCAACTGAACGTGAGGAAATAGTCAAAGAATTTTCTCGTATACTTAAACGAGGTGGTGTTTTATCGATTGTAAAAAACAATGGTGCAGGTAGAATTATGTCCAAGGCTGTTGCGAATGATATCGAGGGTGCAATTGATTTACTAGAAGGAGGACATATTTCCAATACCTTTGGAAAAGTGTATGTATACGATCCAGAAGCGTTAACTAAGTGGGGGTCCAATCTTGAAATCGAGAAAATCTTAAGCTTACAAACATTTTTTGCTTTACAAGGTAATGAGGTGGAAAAGCTTGAGCCTCAATGGTTGGATAAAATTTTTGATATTGAAATGAAAGTATCTGATTTAGAGCCATACAAAAGTATTTCTCTTTTTAATCACATTTTGCTGCGAAAATCACACTAATTTTCTGAAAAAGCAAATTCACTAGCCTTTGATAATACTATCGGGATTTTAAAGTTCTATTATTATTTTAAAGAAAAGAGATAAAAAATGTATAAAATTTATAAGGAAATACAAAAGCGTATTCAAAAGATTGATTTTAATAAGCTATGGGAAGGATTTTCTCCATGTGAATTTGCCCTATATGATGATAAAACAGTATATTTTGAAACCTATGAAATACCTATTACAGATCAGTTCCTTGGAAATACAACGATAATATACGCTGGAAAGCAAATTGCGATATGGAAAATCGAAGAAAATGATATGAAAGATTTGGACTTGTTAGCCACCTCAATTGTTCATGAAATGTATCACAGCTATCAGATGCAATTTGGTGAGAATAGATTTTTTAATGATATAAAGGCACTTTCATATCCAATCACGTATCATAATTTTAACCTTAAATTATTTGAATCAAAACTATTAGTACAGTCTTTGATGGAAGAAGATCATCAGAAGAAGGAGATGCTTTTTAATAAGTTTATATTAGTTAGAAAAAACAGATTTGAAATTATTGGTGAAAATTCTTTGTATGAAAAATCAATTGAGACCATAGAAGGTGCTGCTGAATATGTAGCTTTAATTTCTTTAAAAAAATTGAATCTTGAAACATATAAAGTGAAGCTGAAAAAAGCAATAGATTGGATTACGACAGTTGATGAGAAATTTCTAGATATAAGAAGGAGTGCGTATTATACCGGTGCACTGATTTGCTTAGTTGTGGACGATTTGCATGTTAATTTCAAAAAGAAATTAGAGCCAAATTTGAAGTATAATTTTGATTTAATTACTGAAAATTACCCATTAAAATCATGGGAAATTGAAATAGATAAAAATCCAGAAATTCAAGTTATGATTAATAATAGGACTGATAAAATCTGTAAAATTGTCAATGATATCAAGGCAGATAAGAAAGTTAAAATTTTTAATGGTGATTTTACAGTTCAAGGATATGATCCAATGAATATGATGAGATTTGAAAATTATGTATATCATAAGCTTTTTTTAGGAATAAACGAAGATGGAAAAACTGATTTCGTCATGGGAGAAATCGTGATTGAAACAGATGGGAAGGATTTTAGCAGATTTTCAACTTATTATAAAGTCCAATAGCAAATTAAGGCGAATTGATAAAAGTCTAATCAAACTTTAATTTCAAGCAAATAGATTGATGGTATTGTTAAAATAGATTGATTTAAATATTTCTTAGAAGGCAACTGCCTTCTTTTTCATTTGTGATTGTGGGCATCAATGATGAAACTGTATGCCTTGATGCGTCTGGAATATGTAATCTATAAAATTACCATTAGAGGAGTGTATAACAATGAGCCAATGTGTTTTTTGTGAAATAATGGCAGGTAAAAGGGACGCGGAAATAATATATTCAAATGAGTATGTAGCTGCATTTTACGGTTTGACTTCAATTGCAGATGTTCATGTATTAGTTGTACCACGTAAACACATAGAAAACATAATGGATATTAGTGATGAAGATGATCAAATAATCGCTGAAATACATAAAGCGATTAAAGTTATTGCTACCAAGTTTGGAATTCATGAATCTGGATTTAGGGTCATTACGAATACTGGAAAAGACGGACAACAAGAAGTATATCATATGCATTATCATGTTATCGGTGGAAGAAAATTGAAATGGGAGATGTAACATGACGAGTAACATTAATTTATCTAAATTTCATAAGATTCAAGATTTTGTTGAGCATAAATTCAAGTGTTCTGCGCACGATTTAAATCATGTTCAAAGAGTTCAAACAATCTGTAAAGAAATAGCCAAAGGCTATGATGTTAATTAGATGGGTTAGGAGCTATTGGACTCGCAAGATCTTTTGCAATGGTCGGTAAATATGGGGATTTACTATATGAAAAGTTTGACCGTGATAGTGTTGAAGAATACATGAGAGAAACGGATAAAAAACATGCTCCAAATATAGAATTTCAAATCAAATATAAGAGCATGTGTGAACAATTATATACAGAACATGCGAAAAACATGGCTGCTGAACGCATTAAATTTATGGAACTTTTTTTTAATCAGTTAGATTCTGAAGTGAATGAGAGGTGAAATTATGGGAATTTCAGTAGATGAGTTGCTAACACTAAGTGAGCTAGATGCACAGGCAATATTTGATGGCGTTAAAGAGCCATGGGAAGTGCTTCCAAAAATCAATGCGTTTATTTTGGAGTATGCAAAAACGTTACCTGATGATTTTGAAATGATAGGGGAGTTTATATGGGTTGGCAAAGGAACAACTATTGAAAAAAGCGCTTTGATAAAAGGTCCAGCAATTATTGGTTATAATTGTGAAATTAGACATTCTGCTTACATAAGAGGAAATGTAATCATCGGCAATAATGTTGTCGTTGGAAACTCAACTGAAATTAAAAACGCAATTCTTTTTAATAGAGTTCAAGTGCCTCATTTTAATTATGTAAGTGATTCAATATTAGGGTTTAAAGCCCATTTAGGAGCAGGTGTCATAACATCAAACTTAAAATCGGATAACACTTTAGTGAAAGTAAAATATGATTCAAATGTTATCGAAACCGGACTTAGAAAGTTTGGTGCAATATTAGGCGATTCAGCTGAAATAGGCTGTAATTCTGTTTTAAATCCAGGTACTATTATAGGGAAAAATAGCATTGTCTATCCACTATGCTCTGTAAGAGGCGTCATTACTGAGAACAGTATCATGAAAAATAACACTGATATTGTAAAGAAAATCATATTTTAATTGAATAGAAAGTAATTTTGATGGAGGAATAGAGTGACTTACAAATTCAAAACTGAAGATATCAAACAAATTGTCAAAGCATTTGGAAATGACTTTTTTTCTGATACGAGTATTGTATTAGAATCGTTGATCATAAAGTGGCATATCGAAAAGTTGCAACTTGTTAACTCATTTTCGTCAAATTTAGTTTTTAAAGGTTTTTCCCAAATTCATGGGCCTATAATTATGAAATTCGGAAGGAATTTCGAAGAATTTAGTAGTGAAGTAAATGCCCTGAAAGGTTTAAGTGGACCTAGCGTATGTAAACTGTATGAAGTTGATTTTGAACATCGTGTTCTCTTAGAAGAAGCTATCTTACCAGGGGTTGAACTTGCTTTAGAAAATCAAATTGAAAAAAGACTAGACACATTTTGTGATTTATATCTTCAGCTACATGTGATCAATAATGAAAGTGCACATAGAGTGCAACCTTTTAATCAAACAGTTAAATATAAATCCTATAAAGATTGGATTTTTAGAATTACTGATTATATGGAAGCACAAGAGCGATGGGTCGATGTTACAGAACATATGAAACGCGCTAAAGCATTATTTGTAAAGCTCACTCAGGAATATAGTTCCGAGACGTTATTACATGGTGATCTGCATTATCATAATATTTTAAAAAGTGAAAATGGCTACAGGATCATTGACCCAAAAGGTGTAATGGGAGATCCTATATTTGATATTCCAAGGTATATGCTTAATGAATTTTGGGACGAAGCAGATCCGTTTAAGCTTGATGAAACCATCGAAACAGTTTTTAAAATAATAAGCTGTAAGTTGAACATACCAAGATCAGTTTTAAGTAAAATTCTTTATATTGAAGGTGCACTAGCGATATGTTGGCATATTGAATCTGGCGCAAGTATGGATGAAAAAGATCGATTTATCGGTACTATAGATAAGTTGAGTAAGTATATGAGCTTATAAATAGTAATAATTATAAAAACAAATAAAATTTGGAGGCATTATGGATCCCAATACTAAAAAAAATAAAGACGCATGGGAATATCGAGCATACGAATTTGCAGTTAAAAGCAATGGCAAGCCAAATGAATATGCGGCTCATATCCTTCAAAATCCTATCGCAACTTTAAAGAAACATGGCAAGTACTTTGATCATGTTGATGGGCTGAAGATCGGTAATCCTTGTGGTTCTTCTGGTAGACGAGCGGTGGCACTTGCAGCGCTTGGAGCAGATGTCACTGTTTTTGATATTTCTCGTGAGAATGAGAGATATGCGGTAGAACTGGCTAAAGCTGCCAATGTGAAACTCAATTATGTGGTTTCTGATGTATTAGCAATTGATACAGCGAAATATGGCACTTTCTTTGACAAACTATACCTTGAAGGTGGTGTACTGCATTATTTTCATGATATTGATAAATTTATGGAAAAACTGTATGCATTATTAAAGTACGAAGGTGAAGTTATATTGAATGATTTCCATCCTTTTAGAAAAGTGATGCCTATTAATTATTTTAAGTCATCGAGAGAAGATTATTTTGAAACGGATATCCATAGTGGTGATTTGGCTTATAAAGGTCTGTTAGAAGCATCAGAAGGAGAATTGTTTCCAGAGTGTTCATACAGGTATTATAACTTATCAGAGATTATTAACGCTATGATCAGCGCTGGATTTATGATTCTGGAATTTAATGAAGAACCAAGCTGGACGAATGAAAAATTGCCGGGTGAAATAACAATTCATGCAAGAAAAATTTGATGTAATAGTTCAGATCGTAAGATTTGCTCTGTATATGAGAAAAAAGAGGTGCCTATTATGGAAGAAAAGTTGTTTTTTACAGATAGACTAGAATTTAGAAAATGGTTAGTAAAATATCATGGGATTAGTAAAGGTATCTGGATTGTCTTCAATAAAACAGAAACTCAAAAAAGGATAAATGCAGCTGAGGCACTAGAAGAAGCCTTATGTTTTGGTTGGATTGATGGACAAATTCTCAGTATAGATGAAGATGAATATCAAAAGAAGTTTACACCAAGACGAAATGGTAGTCATTGGTCAGATAAGAATAAAAAGTTGGCAGCTTCACTAATTGAAGATGGAAGAATGACTACGTTTGGCGTAACAGCAATTGAGGAAGCTAAGAGATCTGGTCAATGGGATTTGGTAAAAGATGATAAAATCACGGATGAACAAGTAAATGATTTTATTGATGTGCTAAAAGGATCGGAGCTTGCACTGGCTAACTTCTTAAAGATGTCGCCTTCAATAAGAAGAACCTATACGGCGTTTTATTTAGATGCTAAAAAAGAAGAAACTAGAATTCGGCGACTGAATAAAATCATTGAAAGACTAAATGAAAATAAAAAACCAATGTGATTACAGGAGGCAAAAATGACACAGTTTAAATTTGGTATTTTAATACTAGTGGGTGCAATCGTTTTCTGGTATTTCTATCTCCGTAAAATAGACAGAGTTATACGAACTGACATTAAAAATAAGGGTGGAGAAATACTGAGTATGAAAATGATAAGTTGGAGAGATTCAATTTACACAGTTACATATCAAGTTGAAGGAATAGAGCATTCTCAAACAGTTAGGTATATGGGCGAGGGGATATTAAAGTGGTTTGACTGATTATGAAATTCAGATTTATTTCTTAATATTGAATGATATTGTGTAAGGAGGTTAATTATGAGTTATAAATTACAGGAATTGTTGATGCTGTTCATCGGTAATGTTCCTTGTTCCCTTTTTTTATTTCTTTTTGTTGAAAGAAAGTTTAGGCCAATAGCTAAGATGGTTGAAAGACTTGGAAAGCTAGTAACAATAATAATTAACACCATAATTTCAATGTTTTTAATGTATATTATATTACCATTAAGAGACTATGGCTTAGTGTACACTTTTATGTTTGGCGTCGTCTTCTCATTTTATATGTATTCGGCTGTCTCAATTTATACTACTAGCATGATAACTAAAAATACTAATTCCAAACAGTAATTTTTTATAATATATGGAGGTCAAAATGGGAATATTAACTGATTTTAGACTTACTGCTATAGAGCAAAATCTTGGCTTATATGGGATTCATGTTTATCAACACGGGAAGACTATTGCAGAACATAGATTTAGAAGTGACGACAGAGAAAACTTATATTCGGCATCCAAAACCGTGGTTGCTATAGCTGTCGGTATTGCTGAACTAGAGAATTTATTGACAGTTGATGACTATGTGCTGGATTTTTTTCCTGATTATAAATCAATTGCAAGTGAAGGGTCTGATCAAATTAAAATAGTTCATTTACTTAAGATGTCTTCTGGACATATAAGTGAAACGTACGAAAAGTATAATGACATGGACCGGGTGAAACTATTTTTTTTAGAGGAACTCTTAGAAAAGCCGGGAAGTAAGTTTTATTATGAAGACCTATGCACTTATATGTTAGGAAGAATTATCCATAAGTTAAGTGGAGAAAATTTATTAGATTATTTGAAGACGAGATTGTTTGATAAACTCGGGATCGTAAATCCACAGTGGCACACCTGTCAAAATGGCTTTACAGCATGTTCAGGTGGGCTATATTTAAAAACAGAGGAGTTTTCAAGGATAGGCGTTCTATTACTTGGTAAAGGGACCTATGATGGGCACAAAATTGTTTCGTCAGGCTATGTAGAAAGAATGCACTCAAGCTGGATCGACACTTCATATAAATTAGATCCTGAGTCTAGACAAGGCTATGGTTATCAAGTTTGGAAAAGTACCTTACCCAATTGTTACAGAGCAGATGGCATGTATGGACAATACTGTATCATACTAGAAGATTATGATGCAGTGATTACGGTTACAGGTCATAATGAGGAGTATCCTAAAGAGGTATTAAGGGCTATATGGAAAGATATTGTGCCGAACCTTGGGTGAAAATAATCATATTCAAGTCTACTAATAAGGAGTGATTGAAATGACAGATCCATTTAGAATTCTATTTTTGTTGATACTTGTTGTACTATTTAGCAACCTTACATATCAGTTTTTTAGAAGAAAAAAGTATTTTAATAAGAAAAAGACCATAGAATTAGAACTTAAAAATCAAGATGCAGATTATTGGTCTAGAGCAGTATATTTTATAGTGATGGCACTATGGTTTTGGAGGCGTTTATATTATAAAGATGCAGATTGTTTCAGTTATTTCAACATAGTCTTAATTATTTCAATAGGAATAATATTATTAAAGGAATCGAGAAATACATTTTTTATATGTGATAATGGTATATTTCTACCAAACCGTTTTATAGATTGGAATGATCTGGTTGACTGTGAATGGGAAACTATGTTTAATAAAAATTTTGAGAGAATTACAATAATCTCAAAACGTAGACCTGCTTTATTTTTACTCAAAGAATATGACCTAAAGATGAAACTGCCTATCACTGATAAAGAAAAGATCAATGATATTATCAAAGATAAGACTAAATCCATGATATCATTATGAACATTCAACTAACATATGTGGTCATCTGAAATTTAATAAATCCTTAATTAAAAATTACAATGTAAGTGGTATTGTTAAGAAGTAAGAATAAATTTTTCGATTATGAAAGAAATTACAGATTGCTAAAAATAATGAATAGGAGGGGCTTAAATGGGCTTATTTGAAATCTTTGGAGAATCTATGAATCCTGGCAATGTAGGGGGGATTGAAAAAAATAAAGGTATCAAGAATGATCAAAATATAAAAACATTAATTTTTAAGTCAATTGTTGCTATTGGTATAGTGGTTGGTGTGTATCTTTTTATATTCAGCGATGGATTAGACATTGCAGGTATTTTGTTTTACTTAGGTGTGGTGTTTATATACTGCGTAATAAGTTATTTGATTATACCAAAACCAGATTACTCAAATATAGGCTGGTTAGGTGGCTTGATGGATCACCCGTTTAGATACTCTGATGACTTAAATCGTATGTTGATCTTTCTGTCAGCGATCTTGTATCCTGGAAGATTTATCGCAACGACAGCGATGTCGTGGGTTTGGCTACTTAAAAAATCTAATTAATTGTTAAGAAAAGTATATAAGTATTTCACTCATTTACACATTTATGTAATATGATATTAATGTTAAAGTTGTGAGAATATTTGCTATAATTAAATTGTCAAAACGGCATTAAGAAGTAGCCGGTTAAAATGAAGATTATTTAGGAAGGAGTTTATTATATGTTGAAAAAATCAAGCGAGAGCGTTGCAGTCCGGGAGGCTTGCATAAAATAACAATATTCGAGTCTCCCATAAAGGTTTAAAACACTTTAGGAGGAGCAAACGTTGAAATACTCAAGTAGAGATAAAAATAAGTATCAAAAAGAAGCATGTTATGATAATTTTGTATGTAAAAGCTGTGGGAGTCTGATTGTACCAAATGGTGCAGGAAGTGACCACAGAAATCATTGTCCTAATTGTTTAAGTAGTGTTCATGTCGATAATTTGCCAGGAGATCGTGCTGCAAATTGCAGTGGCATTATGGAAGCAATTGGTGTATGGGTAAGAAAAAATGGTGAATGGGCAATCATTCATCGCTGTAACCGCTGTGGCCATCTGAGTTCAAATCGAATTGCTGCAGATGACAATCCGGTTAAGCTTATGTCAATTGCACTACAGCCTCTAGCAAGGCCTCCATTTCCACTTAATGAAATAGGAGGTGCGATAGGTGAGCTATGATACGATGATAAGGTACGGGCTTAGTGATGCGATGATCAAAGAAGCTTCACTGATAGAAGGTTTATATATCGGCAGAGTCTTATCGCAATCAAAAGATGTCTATCGTGTAGTTACAGAAAAGGGGATCTTATTTGCTGAGGTTTCGGGTAAGTATCGTTTTCAAACGAGAAAGCTTAGTGATTTCCCAGCAGTAGGTGATTTTGTCATGTTGGATCGCGATTTGGGTGATAACGGGAACGGGATCATTCACCAAGTGTTATCAAGAAAAAGTGCCTTTATTAGAAAGGCAGCTGGAAAGTCTGCACAGGAACAGCTTGTGCTTGCGAATATTGACACTACATTTATTTGCATGTCAGTAAACAATGACTTTAACTTAAGAAGGCTTGAAAGGTACTTGGTGCTTGTTTGGGAAAGTGGTTCGACTCCTGTGGTTGTAATTACGAAAATAGATTTGTGTGAGGATATATACAGTAAATTCAGAGCAGTAGACTCAGTAGGGAATGGTGTGGATATCTTAGGAATTTCTGCACTTACAAAAGAAGGCTTTGAAGATGTGATGTCATACATTACACCAGGTAAAACAGTAGCACTTCTAGGTTCTTCAGGCGTTGGAAAATCTACACTTATCAATTGGTTGACGGGTCAAGAAGCTATCGAGACCCAGGGACTTCGAAATGATGATCGTGGTAGGCATACGACAACACGAAGAGAACTTATTTTACTGCCTGGTGGTGGTATGTTAGTTGATACGCCTGGCATGCGAGAACTTGGCATGTGGGATTCAGATGAGGGACTAGACATGGCTTTTCAAGATGTTGAAGTCTACTTTGAAAAGTGTCGCTTTCGCGATTGTACACATACGAGTGAACCTGGATGTGCCATATATGAGGCAATACGGGATGGAGAATTGTCAGAAAAACGCTGGCAGTCTTACTTAAAACTCAAAACAGAAGATGCATACTCTGAAAATCGTGATGACTATCTCAAAAATAAAAACGAGAAGTTCAAAAGCATCTCAAAGTTCAATAAATCAAAACATTATAGATAAGATTAAGGATATGAATGTCGAGACTTTCATATCCTTTTTTATGGGAATATGAGGATGTCATGTTTATAGTGAAGCAAAAAAAAGAAAAACTGCCTCACTTAAGTGAAACAGTTTTTAGTCTGTTTTATATTTAGTCATAATCATAGCACATTATAGTCTAAATTTTTTTATGCTAGACTTACCATTTTTTACATAATCATCAAATATAGCTGGAGAGTTATATATAACTCTGCCATTAAGATCAATGAAAATATTTTGTATAGATATGTTTTTCATATATTTACCCCTTTCATATGATGGTGCCGAAAACCAAGTTTGGCATCCATTTTCTATTGTTTATAGCTATTTACCTAAAAAGTCTCACAAAGTCTGAGTTTTCAGTTTTAGCCGGTTTTTCAAATACGTCGAATGGCTTGTATACTAATTTGCCATTGAGATCATTGAATACGTGAAGCATGTTAACCTTAATCATAATTTTTTACCCCTTTCGCTAAATCCCCCCGCGTTTAGGCACAAAAAAACGGCGTATGCACATATGCATACACCGCCTGAGTTCAATTTAATCCACCTTGGTTTATAATTAAACCTAAAATGTATTACCCGTACACGGAGTGTTATGAAAATATGTCATTTCAAAATTAAATCCATTAAATTTAGTTGTAACAATAGTAGTAATAAACATTTGCATAACCTCCTTTCAAATTTATCTATTTTAGAATAGCATGCTGGCAAAACATAGTCAATAAAATAACAAAGTTGTCATGAAGTCGTAACAAGCTTGTCATATGAACGATGTGTCATCTATTAATCAAAAGTTATATATCATAGTTGGAGATGAACTAGTATAATTATAGAGGATAGAGAATAAATTTTTTATGATTAATTGGAAAGAGTATTTAATCACAAAATATTGATTTAAATGGTTAATAGAGGGTTTTTTAATGTAGTTTTAATAATTGTTTGTTAGAATTACAACAACGAATTATTGTTGTGGGTGATTAAAGCGTGAAAGGAGTGACTTTATGAAATGGTGCCCAATTTGTAAAATTGATTTTGAAGATTATGTGGAAAAATGTTCGGATTGCGGAGAAATGCTTATATCAGAAGATGTTTATGAGCAACAAGGGTTAAATAAAGATTTTAAGTTATATCCAGATGGTCTCAATCTAGTTACAGTATACGAGTCAACACTTGAGAGTGATGTACTTCATGTATCCACATTACTGGAAGAAAACGGGATATTTTCAGAGGTTAAAAACAATGGTATAGGCTCATATCTACAAATCTATAGTGGTGTAAATTACCTTGGCACATCTATATGTGTTAAAGAAGAGGATGCTGAGGCTGCAAGAGCAATTATTGAAAACTTATGGGGGGAGTCGGCTTCTGAAATGAAACTGGATGAGACGTATGATGACTTTACATTTGAAGATGAAGAACCTGATATGGCTGCATATCGAGATAAATATAACAAGTCACTTAATCTAAAAAGAAATATTTTAAAGTTATTCCTTTTACTTATACTTGGTACAAGCTTAATTGTTACGATTTTATCAATTTCAAATTAGCTGAAATTTTAAGTTGTTATAATCGTGATTTCTACAAAATTTTGAAATAATTGGTGTTGAAAAAGACATTTCTAGGATGAATTTACTTAAATGGTGTTTTATCATTGAGGAGAACGGTGTTTTTCTCGGAAGAGCAATTTATGGTGTGTTTAGGGAGCAACCAACCGACTTAAAGATATGGCAGTTCTTAATTGATGCTGATGTAGAAAGAATAGAGTCTAATGATGAGCTACTATTAAAAGAAAGTCTATCAAATTTAAATGAAAATGGATTTGAGACTGTGGAATATCATATGTATTCAACCACCAATAACAATGATGTATTGAAATTCATTTTTGAAAGACAAGGTTTTAGAGTGATCCAAGAAAAAAAGAGTTTTGAGATTGAACTAAAAAATAGCATCAAAACTCATCAACGGCTTACTTATAAAAATTGGCTGAGCAGAGTGAAGCGCAATTTGTCATAGCAATAGAAGATGTAACACGAAACACACTAGATCGAGATGATGTGGATAATAATGCTATGTATGGAACAAAAAAAGCAGCTGAGATGTATTATGAATTGCTAAAAGAAATAGATTTTAATCAAGACTGGTGGAAACTGGCTTATGACTTGAATGATGAGTTTGTAGGACTTGTTGTTCCGTAAAAATTTGATAGCGAACGAGGTGCGATAAACTATATAGGTGTTACATATGAGAAAAGAGGAAAAGCCTATATTGATGATTTAATAGAGGAAGTGTCAAGAATATTGATCGCTGAGGGGCTTGATACTAGTCTAGCAGAGATAGATAATCAGAACAAACCTTTAGAAAATGCTTTGATTCGCAAAGTCTATTCATTTAAGCGTGCGTTAACAGTACTTAAATAGGAATGACAGTAAATAATAAACCTAGTGATTTTGGGGGTGACAGATGAAAAAATCAAATAGGATGATCGTATATGTAGCTGCTATAGTTTTAGTCACTATAATTGCATCAATTGGGAGCATCATCTTTAAAACTACTCATAAACCGGAATGTATTTTATCTGATATAATCGACGTAGAGGATGTTACAGTACTCAAAGTTTTTTACCAGCCTGATTTTGTCAACTTTGAAGTAACGGATCAGCATAAGATTAACGATCTACTAGATAGATTTGGTAATTGCAAGGTGCATCAACAAGTTGATGGTGAGGAATCAACGGGGTATATGTACAGTTTAAAGTTCTTACGTGGTGACAAAGAGATAATGACTGTCTTACTTGGTGAAAGTATTATCATCAAGGGAATTACTTATACCATTAACGAGGGTGAAATAGAGACAAATAGCGTTATGCAATACATTGATAAAATGTACGATGAAGAAATGGATGCTGAAGAAAAGTAAAATATGATAATAGGTTTTTAACTTTAGTTTTGATATGACAAGCCACTGGGGAGCCGTGTATGACAAATAAAGATATATTAAAAATCGCTATGACACAATCTGCAATAGATATGAATTGCTCGGTAAAAGACTTCACAAGACAAGGAAGTAAGGTAGTCATATCTAGTTTGAAAGAAGGTGCCAAAAAATGCTATACACAGAAAATATTCTGTGGCTTTGTGTTCTATGGAGATGGCTTGGTTGCTACTGTTGATGCAGCAATCAAACCTTATATCGAAGCCTTTATGACAAGACATAGTGGCTTTAGATGTTTTGATACACCGCAGTTAATCGTACTCAATAAAGAATTTGAGAAATATGGCAAGAGTGTGTGTCATATTGCTGAATTCTTTTTGCCTGATATGGAAAAGCAAGTGCGCATAAATGAAGACATCACAATCAAAATTATGGAAGGTGATGAAATCTCTGATTTGTATGCTGACGATAGGTTTCATATGGCACTTAGTTATGATAATGTTAGTAATAAGAGAGACGTATTAGCTGTTTGTGGTTATATTAATGGTGAGTTGGTGGGTATAGCAGGTGCAAGTAACGATTCAGAAACTATGTGGCAAATAGGGATTGATGTAGTATCAAGTCATAGAAAAAAAGGAGTTGCAGTAACGCTTATTAAAAACATAACTGATGAGATTATCCGTATAGGTAAAGTGCCCTATTATTGTACTGCATGGTCCAATATCGCATCTAAGCGAAGCGCTATTAATAGTGGCTATAAAACAGCTTGGGTAGAGATGACAGCTAAAGATACGCTTGAGACTATGAAAATGATTGGTGAGGAGCAGAATTATGAATAATGATCAATTTGAACGTATCATCGATATGGCAAAGGATAAAAAATATAGTTCACTTAATTATGTCGATTTTGAGGACCTCAGTGATGCAATGATCGTTGTAGATGAAGCTGAGGTAAAATTGTTACTTGATAGATCAAAGGAACCAAATGAGATTTATTATGCAGCAGATGATTTAAAATACACGCTAGATGTGATAAAAGAGCACAGCATTATTGGGCTTATTAAATTTATACCTTTAGAGGCTATACCTTTATTTGAGCAACATGGTTTTGATATTCACTGTATATTTCAGGATTATATATTGAGGGATTTAGATCAACTTACGGGTCTTAAATCGCAAGCTATAGAAATGCAATTTGCAAGTATTGAGGATGCGAAGGCATTGGCTAAACTCTCACAAGCATGTAAGGGCATGAGTAGAGGCTTTTATGGTGAAACGGAAGAATGGTTTATCGAATGGCTTGCGGAAAACAAAGTATTGGTTCATCGCATTGATGGTGAAATTGTAGGTTTTTGCTGTATCTCGATCTATTCAGATGGTGAAGTACTTTGGATTCGAGAGCTAGCTGTTAGTCCAAAGTTTCAAGGTAGAGGTATAGGTAGAAATCTTTTGAAAGCTGGCCTTAGTTATGGTCACATACAAGGTGCCAAGAAAGGTTTTTTAGCAGTAGATACTGAAAATGCTAATGCGATTCACTTATATAAGCAGTTTGGTTTCGTGGCAAAAGAAAATGAGTTTGAAGTTCAATTGATTAACAAATAAAACAAATTAAGCGAGTTTTTGGGGAGTTTATTATGAATGTTGTTTTAAATGAAATGAATGAGACAGATTACTTGGAAGCTCAGAACTCCTTTGATTTTGAAGGTGCTGATGGAGATTTTTTATTGGCGTTTGAAAGAAAGCTAAGTACGATATTTGCTATAAGAGATGATGATCAATTAGTGGGGATCGCTCAACTTGAAGAGGGTAAAAGAGCTTATCTATATGTTTTTATAAATCCTATCTATCGCAGTAAGGGAATTGGGAGTAAGGCTATCGTGTTGTGTGAGAACAGGCTATTAGGTACTGGTACTGAAGAGGTTATGTCGACTTACAACTGTGTAGATGTGATGGCTAAGACTTTTGCCAACAAAAAAGGTTTCATGAGAAAATTCTCATCAACTTTTATGCGTTACTTGGGTGAGGGCTTTGATTTGTCAGAGATAAGTGTCAGAAAATACTGTGACGAGGATTATGAAGCGGCACATGAACTTTATGCCATTGCTTTTCATGAGATGAGAATGAGGGTTGGTGATTTCCCTGATTCAGTTGTTCAAAAGCCGAGTGAAGAGATGCGTGTGCTTTGGGCTAAGTCAGCAAATGAGAGATTGGTGTACACTATTGACGGAGAAATCGTTGGCTATGCGCATTTTGAAGGCAATGAAATTGGTAGCATTGCTATAAAATCAGGGTATCAAGGTCAAGGTTTAGGGCGAAATTTTGTGAAGTATATTTGCAATGCCATTCTTTCAGAGGGCTATTCTTCCGTGGATCTATACTGTGTGGTGGGGAATAAGGCTAGACTTTTATATGATCTATTAGGTTTTCAGGCGATTTATACTGCTGAGTATGCAATTAAGAGATATAGTTAGAGTGACGCAATATGAGATAAGGAAGTAGAAATTAGAAAGAAGGTAACTTTATGTTGAACATAGTAGTCGAAGCGAGAAAACAACTTAAGAGTGCTGCTCAAGAGGGCCGAGTAACAACTGGTAAAGTTAGAGCAATCTCTGGCGCTTTATATCGAAAGTTGGAGGATAAGCATATAGATCATGTGCTTGTGCACTGTGAAGCGTTACTTGAGGAGCGTGAATGGGCACTGGGTGTTATTGCTTATGACTGGGCATTTAGAGTTCGAAAGCAATATTCAGATGACACTTTTTTTACTTTTGAAAATTGGCTTGTAAAATATGTGAAGGATTGGGGCGATTGTGATGATTTCTGCACGCATGCATTTGGTGAACTAATAAGTCAAAACAATGATCTATTTGAACATGTTGTAAAATGGACCAAGCATCCAAATTTTGCTGTTAGACGTGCGGCTGCGGTTGTTTTGATCTATCCAATTAAATATCATAAATATAGTAAAATCAATCCTTATATTATTTCCGATGCTTTGATGACCGATGAACATTATCTTGTGCTCAAAGGTTATGGGTGGATGCTAAAGGTGTTATCTGAGTCTGAACCTGAGAGTGTCTATGCTTATTTGCTTAAAAATAAAGTGACAATGCCTCGCGTGTCTTATCGCTATGCACTTGAAAAATTTGATATACAAATAAAACAGCAGTTGATGGGAGAATAATGCCAAAAGGAATCTTGATCTTTGGCGCAAATGGGTTTATATGACAATAAAATTAATATTTGAATTATTAAAGGATAATAATAATCTTACCTCGAATATGTAATAGACAATACAGTAGATCGGAGAACCACATGGAAATAAAAAGTGAATCAATTGAAGACTTCTATAATTCGATAGATGAAAGTGCACGGCTGAAAAGGAAGCATACAAACCAAATTGAATTTTTAACAACGGTTGAATATTTAAATAAATGTATTAAGCCCAATTCATCTATACTAGACGCTTGCGCTGGTGGCGGAATCTATTCATTTTACTTTAGTGACCGGGGTCATCAAGTGGATGCCGGTGATTTAGTTGAAAAAAATGTAGCAGATATCATCAGCAGCCAAAAGGACCATTCTGAGTTAAATGATATTTTTGTAGGTAGTATTTTGGATTTACATAAATACGAAGACGAAAAATTTGATGTTGTTTTGAACTTAGGATCTCATTATCACTTAACGGATACTGCCGAGAGAAACCTGTCGTTTGAAGAGAGTATAAGGGTTCTTAAAACTGGAGGCATCATAGCAATAGCCTATGTTAATCAATATGCGAATATCATCAAATTTAGGGAGATGTTCACAGGTGAATTTGAGCTACTAGACGATTATATGAAAAATGGATTTCACTCGAAAAATAAGGTTTTCTACTGTACAACGCCAGAGTTAATTGAAAAAGAAATTGAAGATTACAACCTGGAAATTGTACATCATATAGCGACTGATGGCATGAAGTTTATCATAGGAGATGTTGTGAATGAACTGCCTATGGAGAAGTTCAAGAAGTGGATGGCTTTTCATTTAAGCACATGTGAAGACCGATCAATCTTAGGCGCAAGCGAGCATGGACTTATAATTGCTAAAAAAGTATAGAAGGTGAGTAAAAAATCAAATATGAATTATGAAAATTATATAGAACTATATGAAGCTGTTTACTTGCTGAGTAGAATAAATGCCGGTGCTGGTCATGAATTACCGAAACTCTTAAGGCGTGAAGAAATCGTTAGTTCTGGGATAAATGATAGCATCTATCAGGCTATACTTAAAATATTGGTTGTTAATAAGCTTCTTAAGCACGATGGTGCTTCCTATAAAATGACGCAAGGAAACCAAAAGAAGATTCAACATATTATCGAGAACATCATAAAAAAAGATCCACACAAGCAATATACGAATTTCTATGACAAAGCGATTAACGAATCCCATTATTTTTTTAATCACATCACTGACTCTGAATACGATGTCTATTCAAGGTGTGATTTTGATGTAACCTTCAACATAGGTAAAATAGTAGCAAACCACTTAGACTTAACAAATCAAAAGGTACTTGAGCTTGGTGGAAACAGTGGTGGTTTAGGAACCGCCCTTGTGCTGGCAAATGAAAATTGTCATTATACTGTTATCGATACTAAAATACCGTGTAAAGTAGGGAATGAGTATAAACTTTTGAATGATGTGGCGCTTACTTTTGCTGAGGATAATATCTTTGAACTGATGCTACCTAGTGAAAGAAACGATTACATCGTACTTATGAATATATTGCATGACTTTGATGATGAAAGTTGTCTTAATATTCTTCAAAACTGTATAAAACACAGTGATAAAAACACCAAATTTATAATCATTGAAGATGTATTGACGGGGACTTTTGAACCTAGGGATTTGATCATGCATGGCTTGAGATTATCAGTAGAGTGCAGGGGTGGCAAACAACGAACAAGTGATGAGCTCACGCAACTATTTTCAAATATTGACTTTGGATTTGAAAGTGCTGTGAAAATTGATAGTATTCATACGATGCTGGTGATGGGGGCAATATGATATATAGAGAATTGGAATTGAGAGATGTTGAAAAAATTAAGATGATAGATGCTACATGCTTTATTGAAAAAGCATGGCGAATTGTAGATGAAGAACTAAAATTAATAGAAATTAACTGGACAGATCATGAACTTCCTAATGGTTTGAAGTGGCATATGGATCAATTTAGTCAAACGATTCAAACAGGTGGTAAGGGATTTGGATGCTTTGTTGGAGATACTTTAATCGGATATACAACTGTTAATTCAGATCAATTTGGAAATCACTCAAAATATGTGTTACTTGATCAATTGTTTATCTCGAAAGATTATCGAAACAAAGGAATAGGTAAACAGTTGTTTTACTTATGTGCAGATCAAGCAAAGAAATGGGGTGCAGAAAAGTTGTATTTATGCGCAGGCTCTTCTGAAGATACAATTGCATTTTATAAAATGATTGGATGTGTTGGTGCAAGTGAGATAGATCAGGAGTTATATGATAAAGACCCTAATGATAGACAATTAGAATATCACCTATAATTTGTTTTCCAAGGCTTTTGAAGGAGTAATCATGAGAAATTACAAAATCATATTGAGTGTCCTATTAGGACTAATGCTAATGCTTATCCTAAGTGCATGTTCAAGACCATCAGAAATTGCCTCTGATGACTATTTTGATTTTAATGCCACAACTGGAGCAATTGATAAATTTTATCCTAGAGGTGTCAAAGGCGAAAAGGATTTGATAACTAACTTAATTGTTCCAGATCAAATTCAAGGTGTTAATGTCGAGAAAATCAGTATTAACGCTTTTAACTACGACTTGGATTTAACTCAAATTGTACTTTCCAAATACATAACTTCTATTGAACCATATGCTTTTTATGGCTGTAAAAACCTAGAAAAAGTAGTCATGTATGACCAAGTAATTGAGATAGGAAAAGCTGCTTTTCAGGGATGTGAATCACTTGAATCTATAAATTTCAGTAACAAGCTTGAGTCAATTGGGGATGATGCATTTATGAATGCAGATGCTCTGAAGTCAGTAATTTTACCGGATAGTCTAAAGCAAATTGGAGAAAGAGCATTTTGGGGACTAAATGAAGTAGAGCAAGTTGATTTTGGAAACGGTCTTGAATCTATTGGGAAAGACGCTTTTCAAAGTTTTGGTGACGATAAACAAAAGACAATAGTAATTCCTCAAAGTATCAAATTTATTGGAGAATCTGCCTTTGATGGCGTCAATCTTAAATCTATATACTTTTACCCTGTTGAAGTGACTATTGAAGAAGGGGAATATAATTCATATTATGATCAATTTGTTAGAAAGCTGAAAAACGAAGCCAATCCAAGTGGTTATTACTATATGGACTCATTGGGTAAATGGGTAAAGGTGCCCTTTGATGTGTTAAAGACACCTTATGATCTGTCTCGGTATTTTGTGATGCTAATTGGAATATTATATATTTTGGTAGCAATATATTTGTTTTTAGGAAAAAGACGTGTCTTTACAACATTTTGGGAAGTGATACCTCTATGTCTGTTGTATTTAGTTCTTATGCTAGGGATGACTATTAATCCAAGAGGTGAATTTGTTTTTGATCTCAAATTAACTTTTCCAAGCTATTCTATATTCATAATTGCAGTCATTGTGATAACTATAAGGCAAAAATACAATTATATTTGTCTCAACTATAGTTACCCTGAAGTGATTACACACATTTACGAATACATGAAAAGTACTGAAATTGAATTTCAACGTGAAGAAGAAGCGCCAGGGGGCACATATGCTTTTATTCTAAATGATAAAGAGCGTATTAAGATAGAGCAAGGATTTGGACAAGTTAGTATCGACATGTCAAATGTTAAAAAGCTTGTATTACACAAAGAAATCATAAAGATGCTCCAAAGTAAGTCTAATTCAAACCGGAGGGTTCGATTATCTTTATCATGGATGCGTTATTTGGCGCTGGGGATCTTACTGGTGCTGGTTGCAAAGGGGCTTTATTAGGACGTATAAGAATTTTAATCAAATATTAATAGGGAGGATCCATCTTATGATTGAAAATGCTACTCTAATTATCGTTGTTATATTATCAATTTTATCTTTTGTAGCGAGTTACTTTCAGTATAAAGAAAAAGGTATACTACTTAACAATGCCTATATCTACGCTTCTAAAGAAGAGCGTAAAAATATGGATAAGAAACCGCATTATCGACAATCAGCTGTTGTATTTTTTACGGTGGGGATCGTATTTCTGTTAGTAGCACTAGGAATGATTTTCCGTAGTGGATGGATCTATACGATTATGTTTGGACTGATGATTCTTCTGATCATCTATGCAATTGCATCAACGATTGTGATTGAAAAAAACAAAAGAAAATAAGGAGATATTATGAATTATAGAATCGCAAATAAAACGGATTTCGCAGTGCTAGCCAATATGAGATGGGATTTCAAAGTAGAAGGTGAGGACACGTTTGATCTAATCGCTAAAAAGGATGACTTCTTAAAAGAATGTGTGGATTTTTTTAATACATCTGATGACAATGCGCTATGGACGCATTGGATAGCGGAAGAAAACGATGAAATTATCTCTCATATATCGGTGAACCATATTAGAAAAGTACCTAAACCCAATTTATTTTTTGATGAATATGCTTATGTGACTAATGTTTATACTAAACCTGAATTTCGAGGTCAAGGAGTTGGTTCAAAGCTTATGGATCATGTTATCAAATGGGGGCATGAGAAATCTTTTGAAATAATGATAGTTTGGCCAAGCAGTAAGGCTGTTAATTTCTATAAGAGAAAGGGATTCAAATCAGAAAATGAAATAATGGAACGCGTTATTCGTCCAGAAGCGTAGCAGGAGATTACATGAAAAATTATAACGGTATCGTCATCGGTATCAGTGCTGGTACTATGAACTGTGCTGAAGTTGTTTATGCTCAACCAGAACTAGATGGCGAAGCAATTGATCCCAATTATCAAAGATATTTGGAGGGACTAAACTTAACTCAAATAAGTGTTTTACCACATTTTCAGGAGTTAAAAGAATTATTGCTTGATGGGTTAAGGGTTGTGGAAGACATTTCATTACCTGATAGCAAAATAAGACCGTTTTATGCATTGGTCGATGGTGCATTTATATTAGTAGAGGACAATAAATCCGTATTATATGGAGAAGGCTATTTGATTAATGATGGGGATATCACGATGATATGTGAGACGGATATGTATAAACAGCTTCTCTAGACTGCACTAATCAAGATTAATTTGCTAACAACGATAAAAAAAATATAAACTGTGAGATGTTTTGAAATAAGTATATGACTCAATAAATGAAAAATGAGGTATTACAAATGGATCACGAATCAAAAATTTTCATAGAAGCATTAGAAGAGAAAAATCTGGAAAAACTAAAAAAAGTTTCTAAAGCAGATTTACACAATCATTTTTCATTAGGTGGCAATAGAAGTTTCATCAAAGAAATGACAGGGATAGATATTCAGCCGTTTAAAGGTATTATGCATTCAATGGAAGAGATGCATAACTGGGTTAATCAATATCAAGGTGATAAATTTAACAGCCTTGAAATGAGACAGCTTATGATCGATGCGACAGTTGTACAAGCTGTTAGGGATGGTGTGAAAATACTAGAAATTGGTGAAGATGTTTGGGCATTAGACACGTATTTTCACAGTGATATTCATTTGCTAATAGATAGTTTTAAACAATCTCAAAGGAAGTATGGCAATGAAATTGAACTCCGGTTACAAATCGGTTTATCTCGCCACTGTAAGATAAGTGCGCTTGAAAAATGGTTAGAACCATTTTGGGATGAAAATGATTTTTATTCAATAGATCTTTATGGCATTGAGGATGCTCAGCCAATAGAAAATTTCAAAAATATTTATAGAAAAGCAAAGTCAAAGGGACTGATCTTAAAAGCGCATGTTGGCGAGTGGGGAACAGCAGAAGATGTGAGAAATGCAGTAGAAATTTTAGAACTAGATGAAGTGCAGCATGGTATAAATGCACAAAAGTCAAAAGAGGTTGTCCATTACTTGAGGGATCACAAGATTAGGCTCAATATCACTCCAACAAGCAACATCATACTTGGAAGAGCAAAGAATTATGCGACTCATCCAATTCGAGATTTATATCATGCAGGGATAGATGTCACGATTAATTCTGATGATGTACTCATCTTTGATAGTGACGTGAGTAAAGAATATTTACGACTTTACGAAAGTGGTTCACTAACAGTGGAAGAGCTTGATGAGATAAGAATAAATGGATTAAAAAGGAGGCTTCTTAAATGAATAAAAAGAAAGTAGCCATAATTACGATTATTATTGCAATCTTTTCGTTCTTCACGATTATAATAATCGCGAATCAATGGGATTCAAATCATTTTTCCGAAGCGAACCAAAATATTAAAAGCAATGAAAAGGTTGAAATACTCCCCATTAATGAGTATTATAACAAAGCGTATATCATTTCAATGAATGTATATCTAAGGATGAATCAATTGCCGCTTATAGAGGACACAGAAGATTTAGTAAAAATGAAAAAAGAAATTGAATCTTTTGAAAAGAACTTAAATGAAATAGATAGTAATGAGGATATTTCAGAAGCTAAAAATAAACTTGAGAATTTAATTGAACTGGCTTATGAAGCCATTGATCTTACTGAAAGTAGAATTTATAAAGAAAATTTTGATTCAGCTACATATTGGAGTAAATTAGATGATGCTTTGGATCAATATATATCTTTTTCAAAATTATTTGACACCAAGAGGATGGTCTTTACACAAGATACTTTAACGCAAATTGATGAAATAATGACTTACATATTGGGGAATTATCCGAATCAGGAACAAAATAATCCTGGATTATAAGGTTATATGAGAGTATCCATAAATACGAGTTGTTGATGTAAAGTAATGTACTTTTTCTAATAAAAATCAGGAAGGAAAGAAAATGCAAAAGAAATATATCGCTTTATTTATAGGTAGTTTGATTGTTTTTTCGTTTATGCTTATACAATTTAATGTTGAGTTAAAAGGCAGTGAGTTTGGAAGCTTTACATCGTATGATCTTGAGCAAGCGTACTTATTATCCATGAATCTCGAACAACAGTCTCCGATTCCGATTATGTTAGTAGATGTACAAATAACGGATGAAAATGGTAATAAACTAATTAATTCCGAATTACCTTTTGAATGGCGTGTTTGGATAGACAACGAATCAACAGTAGGTGCAATAAGGATATCTGAGAATGAAATAGAAAATAAAGAAGATAATGTGCCGGGATATAAAATTTCATCTGAAAAGATAAAATTGGTGAAATACATTAAAAGAATAAAAAAAACTGTAGTGGAAGAAGATTATTACATTAAAATCACTTATAAATTATGGGGGATAAAGCACCATGAAATCTACCCTTTTGTGAGTCTATAAAAATGATAAAACTAAACTAAACGACAACATTTTATGAAACGTGGAGGGATTGATATGATCATCTATAAAACTGAAATTAGCGATCAAGATTGGGAAAACCTTGTAGACCTTTATGATGAAACGGACATGTGCATAGGGCTTGGGCGGAAAAGAGAAACTGAGAAAATTCGAAGCGCTTTTCAAAATAGTTATCGGTTTGTAATTGCATGGAACGATGAAAGAATTATAGGCGCTGCAAGGTTGATCTCAGACGGAGAATGCTATGGATGGGTTCATGATGTAACGGTACTTGAGGCTTATCGAAAACAAGGAGTAGGTCAAGCGATCATGGAAAAATTACTTGAAGGAAATGAGGCGTTATTAATTGGATTAACCTCATCTTTTGAGGCCGTGGATTTTTATACTAAACTTGGATTTAACAAGCATAAAACAGCGATGGCAAAATATCCTGGTCGTTCTGATTATCTTTATTACTAGAATTATACTCCAATGCTAGAGTTATACTCCGCTTTAAAACGGAGTTTTACTACATATTTTAAACGGATGCACTTTTAAGGGGGATTTATTATGGAAACTTTTTTTTCAATGATTTATGTTTTAGTCGTTCTTGGATTTATAATTGGTATACCTGTATCAATCTACATAATGATAAATATGTTGACAGGGATTGTCAACCGATTAGATCAAATCGAAAGATCAATAGAGACGCTTAAAGAAGATAGATAATATAATTAAGAAGTCTGTCTTTTGAAGCGAAATAAGGTGGTGAGATTATGATGAAACATTTTGATATAATTCTACCTTTATTTTTATTTAGTTTGCTTGTTTTATTTGAGGTTTACTGGAGATGGAATGATAAAAGAAAAATGGAGGCTTATATCAAGAGAATTGGTGGAACCGTCCACTATATAACAAAGTTGTCCTTTAGAGAACATATATACTCGGTAGAATACTATCTTGATGATAAAAAGCATTCTAAAACAGTTAAATTTTCATTTACACAGGATGAATACTGGTACTAGAACACAATTGTTGGGGGCGATATGCATATTTATTTTATGAGACATGGTCATTCAATTGCAGATATTGAAAACAAAATCGAGTCACTATATGATTCTGCATTAACTGAGACTGGCGTTGAACAGGCAAAGGAAGCTTCTGTATACTTTAAATTGAAAGGGATCGTATTTGATGAAATACTATCAAGTCCTTTGCTGAGGGCCAAGGAAACTGCAGAGATAATCGGGAATGCACAAAAAATCACTCCTACCGAACTAAATTCTCTTAAAGAAGTTGATAGAGGGATATTGTGTGGTATGAATAAAAAAGAGGCTGACGATTTATATCCACGGAGTGAGTTCAAAAATTTTACTGATTTATATCCTCAAGAATCAGGTGAAAACACATATGATGTACGAAGTAGATCCTATAAAGCCATCAATGAGGTGATGAAGAGAAAAACTAATCATATTCTAGTTGTCAGCCATGGCGCGATATTAAATGAAATTATGTTATCTCTATTATCTATGCCTAGTTTGATCAATGAGAAGCACGGCTACATGTTTTCATTTGATGATTGCGAGTATATGCACCTCATGAGAAACATAAATTCCGAAAAACTTGCATTGATTGAGAAGCGTGTTGCAAGACGAGATTAAAAGAAAGGATGTTGATTATGAAACTAGTATTAATTCGACATGGTGAAAGTGATTGGAATAAGCAGAATCGTTTTACAGGATGGACTGATGTTGAACTTTCTGAAATAGGCCAGCAAGAGGCTACAGATGCTGGCAAAAGTTTAAAAGACAAAGGTTATGATTTTGATGTATGCTATACCTCTTATTTAAAACGCGCGATTCATACCCTTAATAATGTTCTCTATGAACTTAACCGTGAATGGTTACCAGTGAACAAATCATGGAAACTTAACGAAAGACATTATGGTGCTTTACAAGGGCTTAATAAGGCAGATACTGCGGCTAAATACGGCGATGAACAAGTGAAAATATGGCGGCGTTCATTTGATATTAAACCCCCTTCACTTAAAGAAGAAGATGAGCGAAACCCTGCAAAAGATGTTCAATACCGTGAAGTAGATAAGGCAGACTTACCCTTAGCAGAGAGTCTTAAGGATACTATTGCACGAACTGTACCTTATTTTGAACAAGTCATAAAATCAGATATGTTAGCAGGAAAACGGGTGTTAGTAGTCGCTCACGGGAATTCTCTAAGAGCCTTAGTTAAATATTTTGACGATACATCTGAAGATGAAATTGTAGAGGTCAATATTCCTACGGGTATTCCTTTGGTCTATGAATTTGACGATCATTTCAATGTGTTAAGTAAGTACTATCTTGGAGATGAAGAAGCTATAGCAGCTAAGATGCATCAAGTGGCAAATCAAGGGAAATCAAATCAATAATAAAGTTTCAGCAAAATAGCAAGGATTGGAGAAAATACAGATGAAACTAATCATCATTATAGGAGATGCAGCAGTAGGAAAGATGACCATAGGACAAGAACTTACTAAAATAACGAATTTAAGACTATTTCATAACCATATGACCATAGAATCTGTTATTGACGTTTTTGGATACTATGATGGAAAAACAATTACAAGACTTCGAGAAGTTTTTTTCGAGGAGTTTTCGAAATCAAATAATGAGGGAATGATTTTCACATATATGTGGGCATTTGACGAACCCTCTGATGCTGCTTATATTGAACATGTGAGTGAGATCTTTAGGCGGGTGAATGCTGAGATTTATTATGTAGAACTTAACGCCACACTTGAAGAAAGGCTTACTCGCAATGTCTCAGAGAACAGACTGATGAACAAAGCTTCAAAAAGAGATATAGAGGCATCTAATAACAGACTTAAAACCGATTCTTCAAGATACCGTTGTGTGAGCAATGAGGGTGAGATTAAATATGATAATTATCTAAGGATTGAAAATACAAATCTTGAAGCCGAAACAGTAGCGCAGATGATTAAGACACATTTTTCTCTATAAAAACATCTTGGAATAAGTAAAAGTAAAAACCAAATGAGGTGAGTTATCATGAATATTATAGATTACTTACAAAATGCAGACCCCTGCGTGAAACGCCTGACGGAGAAATACCTTTTGGATGAAAATCCTGACTATGTAGAGGAAGGTTGGATTTCAAAATTTCTGGATTGCTTTGACGCTGAAACAGAGACTTGGGGCAATGGCATATATGGGCCTAAATGGATTTCTACTTTTTATACAATGAGGGATCTTGCCTCTCTTGAAATCAGACCGGATCATCCGATTTATCAAAAGGGGCTAGATACGCTTATTGGTAAGATGTGGTCAACTGAGTGGCGTGAAGACGATATATGTGTTGTTGCGATGCTCGTAAGTTTACTGTCATATGGACAACGCGATACAGCAATTATAGATGAAATGGTCACTTATTTGCTAACCACAAGGCAAACCGACGGTGGCTGGAACTGTTCAAGTACTCGTAATCCCAAAACTACTGATAAAAGCTCCATAAACACAACGCTTTCAGTCTTAGAAGCTTTTAGAGATTATAAGAAACATGGGTACAAAACACATTTAAATGCTATCCATAATTTACTAGTGCCAGCGCATAAGTATTTGCTAGATCGGCATTTGATGTATCGACTTACTGATGGTGAAGTTATCATTTCATATATCACAGATTTTCATTTTCCAACAAGATGGAAATATGATGTACTCAGAGCGCTTTGCTATTTCGCTTCAATAGATTATAAACTTGTCCCAGAGTTAACGGAAGGCATAAAACTAATTATAGAGAAATTCAAGAGAGGTTATTTAACAAAAGGCCAGACTTACACTGGTAAACTTCATTTCAAGATGGAAACAGATAAAATTGGAACGATGAATACTTTAAGAGGACTCATTGTACTTAAAGCTTTTGAAGCGGAGGAATATAACCGTATTATCAGTAGGGAGCTATCACTTTGAAAGCTAAAAGCTCTAATAAAATTATAATTTACAAATATTGTAATGCTATGAGTAAAATACCATTTGATTGGGGGCATAAAATGGAAATTATTATTAGACCGATAGCTGCAGGTGACGGAAAGTGGATCAATGAACTTAGACGTATGCCTGGCGTTTTTGAGAATATCCTAGGGATCCCATCTGAACGCATCAAACGAAATGAAGATTTTATATTGAACATGGACGCTAATCAACATCAGTTTGTCGCGGTTATCAAAAGTGAAGCTGACCAGGAAATAGTGGTTGGAACTGCCGGATTGAATGTATATGCGAATCATCGGTTAAGACATAGTGGTTTTATCGGTATTATGATTCATGGGGATTATCAAGGAAAAGGCGTAGGAACAGCACTTATGCAAACGCTTATCGATTTAGCTGATAATTGGCTTATGCTGGTTAGAGTAGAGCTGTCTGTATTTGAAGACAACGAAAAGGCAATTCATCTCTACGAGAAATTTGGCTTTGAAAAAGAAGGGGTAAAAAGACTTGCAGCAATTAGAAATGGGAAGTATGTAAATGAGTATTTAATGTCTAGAATTAACCCAAACTGTAACAAATGATAAAGCTGTAAATTAATAAGGGCATTTTTCCGTATTTGCCCTTTTACATATTAGGGATTGATGTATAATCAAAAATTATATTAGGAGAAACAAGTGAGAAAAATTAATATAGGCGACATATTTAAAAGCTCTGTGGATACATACAAAGAATATTGGAACTTGTTGTATACCATAGTCATTTTGACCATACAAGGTATTGTCCAATAACAAAGTTTTAATCGGAGGTCACATGAACAAGATAAGAAATTTAGGCTTAGAAGACATCGAAAAATGCATAGAACTATTTATAGCTGTTTTTAATGCTGAGCCATGGAATGATAATTGGACGCCAGAGTCAGCCTATCATAGACTGCATGATATATTTATATCACCACATTTTGTTGGGTTAGTGTATGAAGATAACGACAAATTATTAGGAGCAGTATTTGGAAACATAGAGCAGTGGTATGAAGGTATGCATTATAATCTCCGTGAGATATTTGTGTCAAATGAAGCTCAAGGCAAAGGGATAGGACAAAGGTTATTAGCAAAGCTGGAAAGTAAAATTAAGGCAAGTGATGTCAGAACGGTTATTTTGTTTACTTCTAGAGATGATAAAACAAACGGATTTTATAAGAAAAATGGCTATATCGATTTCGATGATATGGTGATGATGGGGAAAGAAATATGAAAATTCACGTACTTGTAGATAATAATACATTAATTGATAGATACTTTGTTGGAGAACCCGGCGTATCTTATTATATTGAAGATGAAAATGTAAATATCCTGTTTGATACAGGTTATTCTGATGTCTTTATTAAAAATGCTGCTAAAAAACAACTTAATCTATATAACCTTGATTATATTGTCATCTCACATGGGCATATTGACCATACATGGGGACTTGTGCCGCTTATTAGCATGCATACTGAAGCGATCATTGAAGGAATAGACTATAAAAAACCTAAGTTTATATCCCATCCTAATGCACTTTTTTATAAAAATTATGGAAATGAAGATATAGGAAGTCTTTTAAGCAAAAATAAAATTAAGATGCACTATGAAATGCAATTGACGAAAGAGCCGTATTGGCTTACAGACAAAATAGTATTTTTAGGTGAAATTGAAAGAAAAAATAGCTTTGAAGGTAAAGAACCTATTGGGACTTTTGAGGAAAATGGAGAACTGAAGCCCGATTTTTTGTTAGATGATACTGCGCTAGTCTACAAGTCTTCTAAAGGTTTGGTGATCATCACTGGTTGTTCACATGCTGGGATCTGCAATATTGTCGATTATGCAAAGAAGGTTTGTGATGATGAGAGAATCGTAGATGTAATTGGTGGTTTTCATTTACTTAATCCAAGTGATGAAGTTCTGAGTCAAACAGTAACCTATTTTAAGCATTTAGATGTAAAAGAAATCCATGCGTGTCACTGTACAGACTTAAAATCTAAAATTGAATTGTCTAAAGCAGTGGAGCTTAAAGAAGTCGGTGTTGGGATGACGTTGGTGTACCTGTAGACAAGCTAAATAATAAAAGCAGAGCCTATAGCTCTGCTTTAAATGAATTCGTTTTATAAAGCTTCAGTTACCTCGTTGATCTTGTTTAAAGTATAATCTAAATGCTCTGTAACAAAAATTGGATCAACTTTAATTTCTTTTTCAAGCTCATCAGAGACATATTTGCTTTTATCATTTAATTTAAAACGTTGTATGTTAACTATGCCGTTTTTGCAACTCTCACAATAAAGCAAGTGTAGCTTATAATATGTGAGTGCGGTCGCTTTATTTAAGGCTGGATGTGCTTCTAGATGGTCAATGATAGACTCAGAGGATTTAATGCGCTCTTCTAGTACACTTATTTTTTCTTTAGAAAAATTATTACTTAGAGAAAATGGTATACGTTTCATATATTTTTTACAATGATCACAATAGGCCAAATTTGTTGTTCTCGCATGAAGGCCAGCCATACTACCTATAAGAAATCCTATGAAACTAATTATATAGATAATCCAGTTAATAATCTTCACACCATCTAGTTTGATGAGCGTGTGCATTCTTCTTGAAAAAGAGATACTAGAATGATTGATGCTAAATGTAACATATGATAAAAAAGTGAAACCATCTTCTGTATCTGGGTTGATATACTCACTCACATGATTGCCTTTCATCTTATAATTCAAACCATCAGTATCATCGATGTAGGTCATCTTGTATTGTCCATATTGGATACCTATGAATAGTGAGACTGATAGTATAAGGACAAGTAACGTGAATTTTTTCGTGTTAATTTCTTTTTTCACACATTTTTCGCCGAAAAAAACAAACATCAAACAACTTGAAATAAAAGCGCCAACAGGGATAATGTAAATAAGATTAAATGTTAATAGATCAAAACCAAATAAGTATAATAGTCCCATTAAAGTTGCAAAGACAATGCCAATTGGGACGAGTAGCAATAAAACTAAAACCATGTAAGTAGCCTCCTAAATTAAGTATTAAAACTTTGTAAAGATTATAGCTATATAAATATACCAATATTACAAAAAATGCGCATTAAAATATAATTAGAAAATCATAAGATTTTTCTAAAATGTAATAAATGATTTACGTGACTACATTAGGATAATAAATATTATTGGTAATCCATTGTATGTTTTGAAATTGAGATCATTATGAAATTGCGATAGAATCTGTGGGTCGATGTGATAAGATTTTTATTTATGCTATAATAATAGTAAATATAGCAAGAGATTACTTCGCTTATATTTTAAGAAAGAGGCACGAGATGGAAAAGATTCAGATCTTTTATTACACAGGAACTGGTAGTACAAAGATTATTGCTGAAGAAATATATAATCAGCTTTCAGCATTAAATATAGAATGTGAATTACACAGGTTAACCGTAGATAGCATTGATATGATCTCTCAAAAGTTGGATTTTGATGCTAAGTTGATCTTGCTCTATGCAGTTCATGCCTTTAATGCGCCAGATCTGGTTTACACATGGATCAAGTCGCTGGAAGAAATATCAAATCGATCTGCTATGGTGATCTCGGTATCCGGCGGTGGCGCAATGATTTCAAACAGTGCTTGTAGAGTACCTGTAAAACGATTGCTTCAGCAAAAAGGATTTAAAACCACAACAGAGGCAATGGCAGTGATGCCAAACAACTGGATGACGCCAGTTCCTGATGAAATTGCAAAGGAACTGATTCGTGTTGTCCCTCATAAGGTGAGTAAGTGGATTAACGCTTTTTTACACAATAAATCACTCCCATATTTAAAACCACTTCTTATAGATTATCCCATTACGTCACTTGGCCGGATAGAGGTCATTGGTGCTAAGCATTTTGGAAAACATATAAAGGTTAACAGCTCATGTAATGGTTGTGGTTACTGTATTAAAAATTGTCCGTCTAACAATATCACTTTTAAAGTCAGCGAGAGCGGTGAAAAAACCGTGAAATTTGATTCGAAGTGTCATTTCTGTTTAAGCTGTGTGTATGAATGTCCACAGCATGCGCTTTCTCCAGGATGGTTCAAATTTGCTGTGATTCCAACGGGTTATCCACTAAAGTCTTATTGTGAGCCGTCAGAAAATCCACTTTCGAAAGATGAACTTTTACCACTTCTCAAAGGCAAAGCGTGGGAAGGTGTTAGGAACTACTTAATCGAAGATTAATTTTTTCAGAATAGAGGTGTATTTATGAGAATGAGAACCGCAAGACATGTAACTGCACTTGAGCCAATGAGATACTTTTATGTCCATCTACTTGAGATGCATGAAATCGGCGGGTTTGTCGACCACAATGGTTATGATGGCATGATTCTTGGAAGTCCGGAGGGCAACTGGCAGATTGAATTTACCGTGTCTCAGGATAAACCTGAGCATCATTTTGACGAAGATGATTTAATCGTTTTATATTATGAAGCAGCGAAGTACGACGCAGTCATCGAAAAACTTACTGCAGAAAATTATGTTACTTTTACACCGAAGAATCCATACTGGGTAGTTAACGGCAATCTATATAAAGATCCAGAAGGCTTTGGTGTGATGGTTGTTAATGAAAGTAAAATGGATAGGTAAAAAAAGGAAGGCATTTAATGAAATATTATTTAAATAAGAAGTTAGAAACGATATCAAATGCAATTTTTATGGTAACACTTGTCATCATAGCCTATTCATGGATTCTAGATAAACCCAAGTCTCCTTATCTATATATCATATTGACAGCAATTGTCGTTTTTAGATTGGTCTATGGCTTAGTGATCATCAAAAAGTCAAAAGAAGTGCTTAAGAGTATCGTTTTTATCGTTGATTATCTGGTATTTCCAATTTTTATCATTGTGATGGTAGGGTTGAACTTCCTGATCTTGTGATCGTCACTAACACACAACATGATTTTGATTATTATTAGGGGATATATCTGTGTTTAAAAGGAGAGAATAACATGAACGAGACAATAATTCAGTCTTTTTTGGAAGATTTTTATGCCTATATTTCGTTTGAAGAGGGACAAGAGCCTAATCTAGAAAGTTTTAGAGGGCTCTTTATGGATGAAGCAGTACTGATCGAGTACAGTGACACCAGCAAAGGAATATTAAGCGTTGATAACATCGAACATCACGTGTACGAGTTCGAAAAAGTATTTCATGATTATCCAATTATTAAAAGTAAGGGCTTTAACGAAAAAGAGATCAGCCATACGATATCTATAAACGGTCCAATGGCTTTTGTGGAAAGTAAATATCTTAAAAAGTATTATAATGGCAGCGATTATATCGAAACTGTGGGTACGAACTCTATCCATCTCATTTGGAAAGAGAACACCCTTAAAATAGCGAGCATTGGTTGGTATGAAGAAGGGTAAAGATGATGAAGAAAATGGTGATGAAGAAAAAGCTGGTAAATGTTGAAAATAGAGAGAATGGTGTGCCAGGTTTTTATGCATCACATGAAGGAGAGGCAATCGAACTGATTCCCTCTGGCAAAATAGTGATGGCAGTGCCACGTAACGAACAGGACCATAAAATATACAAATTGCTTGCGTCTTATTGTGATTTGTATTTTTTTATGACGGATCAGTTGGAAAACTTTCATTACTATCCAGTACCAATGATGGCTCTATTTGCAGTTGATAGTGCCGGCAATCATTATGGTACAATAGGCGGCATGGGAGATATAATTGATGATCAATATCCTGTGGGCTATATCTCTAAAGATGGACAGTGTGTAAAAATAGCGGAAAGTTTTAAGGCATTTTTGGAACTTGCGGTTTATTATCCTGATTGGAGAGAGAATTTAGATGTGGTCAACAAACAGAAAGTTTATGCCGTAGAGTCGCTGATATCAATGCAGCTCAATCAGACTAAAGAACAAATAGAAATACAAGATGAGATCGCTAACACTCTAAATCTTACAAAAAGACCAAAGTTAATTGAGGCTTTATTTGAAAATATAAAAAGTGCGCCAATGGTAGTTACATACCTTTCAAAAGAGGATGCTGAGAAGGAAAATGTGTTTATTGAATAAAAAAAAACAAGTTCACTAGAACTTGCTTTTTTTATCAAGTCACAACTACTTTGTGACAGAATCTGAGTCGTCATTTTATTCAAATTGTTTTTAAATTTTAATTTGTGCAACAGCTTCCTTTAATTTACCAGAAACAGTCTTTGTTTTGTCGATTTCAGTTAATATGTTGTCGGATTGCAGCATCATAGTAGTAACTTTATCTGCTATATCATGCGTTCCGTTAGCAGCTTCGCCATTTGCAATTGTAACATCACTTATTGTGTCTGTCAGAACTTTAATTGAAGTCGTAAGTGTTTGAGTGGTAGTTTGAAAATCGCTTAGCAATACTTCTACAAACTCTGCATCAGAACTATATTGCTCACCAATATTCATCGAAGCCTCATAATCCCGAACCACAGAAGTATCTATAAAATCGAGAACTTTTTCGGCATTTTGAATGAGGCTTTCTACAGAAGAAACGACCTCTTTCGTAATTACTTGTATTTTGCCTACAGCTTTTTCAGAATCTTCAGCGAGATTTTTGATTTCATTTGCTACAACAGCGAAACCTCTACCAGCTTCACCGGCTCTTGCAGCTTCAATTGAAGCATTAAGTGCAAGTAAGTTGGTTTGTGAGGTGATTTGTAAGATTGCAACTGAGAGCAGATCAATTTCGTTAACAGCTTTTGATTTTTCGATAGATTCTTTAACATCTCTTGCTACGCTGGCATGAATATCTTTTGCTGTTGTTTGAGATTGAATGGAGCTTTCTCTAAGATTTCTTGCACGATCATTGATCTTAGTGGAAGCTTGAAGTCCTTCTTTTGCTTTTTCAGAGATTGTAAGAATATGCGTTTCAATTTCAAGTGCAGAGGACTGCATCTCTTCTGTTGAAGCTGCTGTTTCTTCCATACCAGCAGACATTTCTTCTGCAGTTGCAGCAATATCTTGAATTTGACTATTGAGGTCAATAATATTTTGATTGACGAGTTGGACAGATGTACCAATAGTATTCGACTCATTCACCACAGACTGAATAATTCCTTGAATAGAATTTTTAAGTATGTTGACTGATTTCATTAGAATACCAGTTTCATCATTATTTCTTAAATTTTTCTCTGGGATTTCTTTTGTAAAGTCTCCTTGCGCATATGTTTTTAAGTATGCAGCTGATAGTTTTACTGGTTTTGTCACATATTTCACTACAAAAAAGATGATAATTGAAAATAATATGAGATTGGCAAGGATAATGAAGAATAAATCTCTAGCACCTTTCCCTATGATGGAATACATTTGACTTTTACTAGCGTATGCAATGGTATAAAATCCAGTATATTCACTCTGTGTATAAGCAATAAGTTTTTCATCTTCATCTAGTGTCATCTCACCAACTGAAGACTCTCCCGTTTTGATACGTTGGAATAACTCTTGTAGGCCACTATCTTCTGCATTAAAATCTAGCTGCATTATGTAAGAGGCATTATCTGATGCTAAAACAAGACCAGTTTCACTTAAAAGCATAACTTTGATATCACTTGAATCACTATTACCAACAATTCTGTTTAGTAATTGCTCTAGTTCAATAGAAATACCAAGTGATGCAATAACTTTATTTGACCTACTATCTACGATGTCTTCTTGAGAGACGATAACAGGATTTCCTGATATCTGTGAAACTTCAGTTCGACCGGTAAACTGTGTGTCTGAACTTATTACAGGGACAGAATTGGCATCGGAAGGAAAAGAAACACCAACAGATTTTCCGCCAATACTATCAGCGACAACCGTACTTTTTTGTGCCTTGTTATCCTTAAATAATAGAAATATATTTTCGTATAGTCCAGGTGAATTTTTAGATTTTTCAGTAACTACATGTGTGAATTCTGTAATAATTTCTTGATCGATTTTTTTAGAATCTTGGTATAGAAGCGCTGCGTTGATAACAGAGCTTTGATTTGCCAACATTTTGTTCATTTGGTTTTCAGATTGAAGTGCTAAGTCAATTAACTTCGTCCTCTCATTGCTGATTTCAGTAAGTGATGATTCAATTTGATTGGTTAACGCTTTCTTTTCGTGGTTACTAGAATAAAAAAAAGTAATAACCAGTGGAATAACCATACCTACCATAGCCACTAAAAAAAACTTAGCAAAGATACTTTGGATAGATAACTTTTGTTTGATTTTCAAGGTGTTTTCCTCTCTTTCTTATAGTTGTAAAAATACAATGACAACCTTGTTATCATAAACCTTAGTGTTACACCAAGGTCAAGGAAAAATAGGTTGTTCAGACGTTTATTTATTGATTTACATATAGATTAACAGTTGATATATGTAAAGAAATCAAATAAGATATTTAAATGAGCATTAGACTAGTTTATTATTCTAAAAATAAAAGTACATTTAGGAGTATGAAAATGAAAAAAGCATTGATCATAATAACAATAGCACTGCTAAGTTTTTCGCAAATCGCATGTAGTAATAATGAAAGTAATACAACAGATGAGAGTCCAACAACTATAAAAGAATCGCAGGAAGCAACAGAAGCAGCTACAGTCGAAGTAACAACTGAAAAAGAGACTACCACAGTCCCGAGTCCAATTGGAAGTGATTTCGGCTCTTTGATACCTGAAGGATGGAAAATTTTCGAAAAAGTAGAAGGTGAGCCAGTACAAGTTGAAGGCGACTTGAACAAGGATGGTAATACAGACATCGCAGCTGTAATTGTCAAGCTGGACGAAAACTCTCAAGCACCTCAAAGGTCATTATTGATTGCAATGGGCAATAGTGACAATACCTATACACTATCAGTAATAGGCGAAAACGCTATACTTGGAGCTGATGAGGGGGGGGGTATGGGGGGATCCTTTTGACAGTATCATTATTGATAGAGGATCTATTGTCATCAATTTCTACGGTGGTAGTAACTGGAGATGGTATCAAAGTTATAGGTTTAGATATCAAGAGAATGGCTGGTTCTTAATTGGCGCTACACTCGGCTCATACCTTAATACCATTGTGATAGAAGAGGATGCTGACGAAGACGATTACAACTTATTAACTGGTGATTTCATCTCGAAAAAGACAGATGAAAATGGCAATCAAATTACGACTAAAGGGAATAGAGGAATTAAACCACTGCTTAATTTGGAAGACTTTGACGCAAGTTCGACTTTAGATTTCTAATTTGCCATCATTTTTTTTGCATATGGTGTTCACTATAACGGCTATAATTACTTCTAAGATAAAAAACAATCGTGTAAAAATAGGTAAATAAATAAATTAAGATATGCCCTAAAATAAATGACCATGGTGATTGTAAAGTGACCAGGGTCATTTTTTATGTGCTGATATAGTGACCTATATTGACAATGGAGTACCCTTGCAAAAATGATAAGTATTATATAGTTATTATAGGACGATAAATTATTTTTAGTCCTGCGTTTAAACTTAAAATGAGTAAGGAGAAAACACATGAAAAACAATTGGATATTTAAGAGTACAGTATTGTTAATAATTATTGGAAGTACAGCACTAACAGGTTGCTCTTCAAAAGAATCTGTTATGGATGAGACACAAGTTACAACCGTTGAGAGCAGTATTTCAAAAGAGAGCCCAAATACTTTAGAAGCTCAAGCCCAAAAGGAAGGTATCTCAGTTGAAGCGTTACAAGAAACTTTAGATGGTTTAGTCAAAATTGGTGCAGAAAAATATGGTCTTTCTGAAGAAGAATATATTGAATCATTAACTTCAAAAGGCCAAACTGTTTTGAGTGAATGGCAAGTCGCTTCAGAAAATATGGGCCTCAGTATTACCGAACTTTATGCCTATGAAAAACAAAGTCTGGCAAACTTAACAGAAGATCAAAAAGATACATTAAAAGGAATGGGCGAAGCTTTACAAGAGGCTGAGTCGTTAGATTTGGAAAACTATGGTGATAGTGATGGCGATGGTGACAATGGCGCTGCGGCTAATGCTATTTTAGGTATGGAAGGTGGAGATGGTACAGAAACTAAAGTTCTATCACTCAGTGAGGAAGAATTGAAAGAAGCATTAGCTTACAAAACATATAAAGTTACTCAAGATTATCAAGATGATTATTCAATTGTCTATGAATATGTCTCAGATGCAGAATTAGAAGATTTAACAGCTTATTACCGAGAATTGTTATTGGGGACTAAAAATTATGAAAAAATGGGAACACCAGAATCTTTAGTAGTAATGCTTCAAGGTACAATTAATGAAACTGATGTCTATATAGAATTAAGTAGTGAACAAGGTGGCATGCCCACAGTAAGTACTTACCTAGATTTTTCAAGTAGTAATTAGAGGTCGACAATGAAAACACGGAAAAAAACCACACAAATAATAATAATTTCATTTTCGCTAACGGTTTACTTCGTTATGAGTTTTATAGTGCCAACTATAGTGTTTGCAAACACTGCAAAGGACCAACCCTCTGAATGGGCAGCTGGGCTTGTGCAGAAAGCAATTGAAGATCAATTGATTCCTTTGGGTATGCAAAATGATTATACTAAGACTATTACACGTGAAGAATATTGCATTTTAGCAATTCGTTTGATAGAAGCTAAAGTTGGAATGACGATTACTGAATACTTAGATGAAATAGGTGTGAAATTAGCACCAGAAGATACCTTTACAGATTGCAAGACTTTAGAAGTTCTTGCAGCTAGAGCACTGGAAATAGTTAACGGAACATCGAAAACGACATTTGAGCCTAAACTATATTTAAATAGAGAGATGGCTGTCGCTTTTTTAGCTCAAACAGCTGAGGCCTGTGGTCAAAATGTGACTTTTGATACGCATAGCTATGAGGATGTAGCCGAGATAAGCGATTGGGCAAAAGAATATACTGGTTACTTATATGATTTAGGCGTCATTAAAGGAAAAAAGGGTAATCAGTTTGACCCAAAAGGAAATTTTCAAAGGCAACAAGCCTTTATTACAATATATAATATGGGGAGAGTTATAGACCAAATTGACATTGAAAAAATGAAGGTGAAGTTTGCCAATCACCGTGATATTTCTATAGAAGAATTAAGCAGAAGTTTAACGTACAAACCTTATGAAACCCCATACAAAGCAGTCCTTGTTGGAACTCGTATAGTTTCAGAAATGACAACTCCAATCAGATATGAAGTATACTATAAAAATGGTGATATTAAGATAGATAACTTCTATAATGATTTTCTAAGATCAACTTACGTTTTTAATCAACTGTCATATAGAACTTATTCCTTGATGTATATGGGAACACATTATGGTCATGTATCTGAAGATAATCAGTTACCATTAAAGTTTTTAACTCCCGACATGTTTAGAGAAATACAAAGTGATCCGTCAATTCAAGATTTTCAGTGGTATTATGATCAGATAGAAGACGATAGGGTCTTGTACTTAAAAACATTAACAAAAGATGGCATACTAACAGAGCGGTGGTATTCACTTAAGTATTATTTGCCAGTTAAATTCCATCAAGAATGGGAAATTGATAATAATATAATTGAGGTTAATTGGGAATTGCTAGAGATTGACGAATCCATATTTTTAGAAGATTCAATTTTTGAAATTCCAGACATAGAAAGTAGCCTTGAAAATGGTTTGAGTGTTGCAAATATGAATTTTGGTGATTAATAGTAGCGGGTTAAAAGACACATGATTATGTGTCTTTCATTTTATAGTGCATAATTGAATTATTATTTATGTGAATAGAGGAATTAGTGACGTGTTTGTCGAAATATGTGAGAAGTATGAAATTAAAAATAAAAAGTATAAAATTAAAAACACAAACACTCAAATGAAAAGATTTAATGTTGTAAATTAAGGAGACGATGGAAATGAACGATGTTAATCCCTATATAAGTTGTCCGGTACTAGAAACAGAACTGTTTTTATTGCGATTAGTTGAAGAAGAAGATGCTGAAGATTTGTTAGGATGCTATTCAGACAAAGCGTCACTTAAAATTTTTAATAGCGATAACTGTCCAATTGATTTTTATTTTGACACCGAAGCGGAATTACATAAACTGATTAAATTTTGGCTTATGGAATACTCTGAAAGCGGATATGTAAGATTTTCTGTTGTTGATAAAAAGAGTAATAAGGCCGTCGGCACTATTGAGATATTTGCAAAAAAAGAAACTTTTAATACTTATGGAAAAGTTGGTCTTTTTAGATTAGACTTACCAACTGTTTATGAAAAATCAGAATTTTTGAATGATATTCTAAGTGTTGTGTTAGAGTATTTTGGAGAACTATTTAAGATAAATAGTATCATTACAAAAGGGAATAGCTATGCAAAAACAAGAACTGAGACGCTTAAGACTTTAAATTTTCATTATGTTGATGATCGGCAGATTACAATGTATGAAGATTATTATATTAAGATGCTATAGCCATGTAGTAACATAGAGACTAATACCTTTTAAGTAGTTCTAGCATAGTACGGTCAAGTCGATGTCCAGCGTAATCTATTACTAAAAAACATCAAAGGAGGCAACATGAATAGAAAGTCATTTAGTGAAATCAACTTCTTAACCTATCAAATTTCGTACCTAAAAAACGTATTGATAAGGCATATAAAATGGTTCTTTGAACGGAAAATACTAGCCAACAGAATTGAAAAAGAGACATTACCTTTTAAAATTTATGAACACACTTCTTTAATTAGAAGGCGTCTAGGTGATGTCGATATGCAGCTACAGGATAACAAAGCGATTAATTTAAATTTAGTTAGACCTAAAATCGATAGCGTCGTTATCTTGCCTGGTGAAAAGTTTTCATTTTGGTATCTTGTGGGAAAATGCACTCGGTCAAAAGGTTTTAAAGAAGGATTGATCATAAAAAATGGTGAGGCGAACAAAGGGATTGGCGGCGGTATGTGCCAGTTCACAAATCTCATACATTGGCTGGTTTTGCATAGTCCGCTAACCGTTTTGGAGCACCATCATCATAACGGTCTTGACCTGTTCCCTGACTATGGTAGACAAGTACCATTTGGTACGGGAACTTCTATTGCTTATAATTACATAGACTATCAATTTGAAAACAACACGATGCATAGTTTTCAGCTCAAAATCACAATAAATGATGAATACATAAAAGGTGAACTTTACAGTGATTTACCAGTTGAAAACGCATATCATCTTAAAGAAGAAAACTGTTACTACAGCAAGACAAATCAAGACTATTACCGAAATAATGAAGTTTATAGAACAATTATCGATAAAAGGACAGGTAATTTATTGTCAAAAGAACTGATCATAAAGAACCATTCAAAAATTATGTATGATAAAAAATATATTCCTAAAGATTTAATCATGGAAACATTGTAATTAGTAATCTATCTGGGGTAGTAAAGTGATATTTTATCGTAATTAAACTGAGAAAATAGAATAGTAATGTTATAATAAAATGATAGGTTAAAACGTGCTTTCGCCTTCCAGAAAAACTGGTTACATAATAATCATTGAGAAAATCAAATTAGCAGATCGTTAACCAAGGAGACCGCATGAACTCAGAAATCAAAATTTATAAGGCGAGTGAGCAGCACATAGAGGCTTTAGTCAAAATTTGTCTCTCAAATGTTGACTTATATGAGCCTATTATGCCAGGTGCTTTTCAAAAATATGCAGGCAGTATCTCACAAAACGGTATTCCAAAGACATATGATGTTATGATGATAGAGTATAAGTGTGAAGTCGTTGGATTTGTTGGAACGATAGAACTTAAGGATGGCATAGTTTATTTAATGGCATTGTATTTACAAAGGGAATATCAGGGCAAAGGTATTGGTAAAATTGTCATGAACAAGTTAAAAGACTATTTTCAAAAAAAAGGCAATAATGAAATCGTACTATTAGCACACAAAGATGCTAAGTGGGCTATTTCATTCTATGAGATACAGGGATTTAATTTTATTAGTAGATTAGAAATGGTCATAAAAGGCTATGCAAATACTCAGCTTGAGAAGCATTACATTACAAGCACCGTTTTATATAGTCTTATGCTTGGTATAAACTGAAACTATACATAATAAATTATAAATTATCCAGGTGTAGAGCTTAACTTTATTAGATTAACAGGAGGTTGATATGGAAATAAGTTTGAAGTGGGCAATATTAATTGGCATAATGTTCGCGATGTTATGGACAAAGTATTGGCAACTATTTGCAAATAAATTGGGTGAGCTTTTAGGGATTAAGAAGCTGATTGCATTTATTTTTCGGAAATCAAGATAATATATCATTTGAGGTGATGAATGACTATAATTAAAAGTTCATGTCATGTGTTTAGTATGAATAAAAATAACAATCCTGCAGCAACTTGCATTTCAGGTGAAACTGTTATTTTTGAGACACTTGACTGTTTTTGCAACAATTTCACACCAATACATACAGTTTGGGGAAAGGATAACCCTAAGAATAGCAATCCTGCAACTGGTCCCTTATTTATTGAAAATTGTGAAGTGGGAGACACCCTTAAGATAGAGATTCTAGATATTGAACTTGGCGAAATTGGCATAATGGTTACAGGACCAGTCAACCTTGTCTATGAAGATTATTTAGATGAGATTAAGATCCATCGACTAAGTGTTGAAAACGATACAGTCTATGTGAATGATATGTTCAGTTTAAAGGCGCGTCCCATGATCGGTGTGATTGGTGTGGCAACTCAAGAACCTATATCTACTGCATTACTTGGACGTCATGGTGGTAATCTAGATTGCAATGATATCACAAAAGGAACGAATTTATATCTTCCTGTATTTGTAAAGGGAGGCCTTCTATCTATAGGTGATTTACATGCTCTGATGGGTGATGGTGAGATTGGTGAATGTGGGCTTGAAATTGATGGAAGGGTTACAGTAAAAGTTACCGTTATTAAAAATAAGATGTTGACAGGACCCTTGCTAGAAATGGATGACTATATTGAAATCATTGAGTTTGGGAGCACATTAGAAGAAGCTTCAATTAAAGCTTCACAAAGTATGCTTAGGTATATGATAGAAGTACTGAGGTTTGATAAACACGAAGCAGCCCTACTGCTCAATTTATGTGGAAACTTAAAAGTTTGTCAGCAGGTGAATACGATCAAATCAGTTGCGATGAAAATGCCAAAACATTATTTATTGACTAAAAACTGAAAGGTAGAAAAAATATGAAAATATCACGTGAATGTATCCCTTGCCTTGCAAGGCAAGCAGTTGAGATAGCTGAAGAAGCAACAAGTGTTAATGATGAGCAGGAAGAGATAATCAAAAGGTCACTAAAATCATTAAGTGAATTAGATTTTAATGCAACTGCACCAGAAATAGCCTATAAGATGCATCAACACGCAAAACAGATCACTGGAAATAGCGATCCATATGTGAAGTTAAAACAAGAATATAATAAAGTAGCTTTAGAAATCTCAGAAAAAATTAAAAGTGAAAAATGGTTAGATAACGCAACTGACCCATTTGATATGGCTTGTAGACTTGCAATTGCCGGTAACATAATTGATTTTTCAGTTGGACTGGAACTAGAACATTCCGATATTTTGGCATCAGTAGAGAATAGTATGAAAGTTGAAATCTTTGGACCTGGCTCTACTGCTTTAAAGGATGCAGTTGAAAAATCTAACAAAATCATGTATCTCGCAGATAATGCTGGCGAAATAATGTTTGATAAACTGCTTTTGGAATACCTACCTAAAGATAAAGTAACCTTTGTTGTAAAAGGGGGGCCAATTGTAAATGATGCGACCATGGAGGATGTTTATTTTTCAGGCATTCATAAAATTGTTAAAGTTATGGAAAATGGTCACTCTGCTCAGGGGACGATCTTAAGTGCATGTTCAAATGCTTTTTTATCAGAATTTGAAAAGTGTGATCTCATTATAAGCAAAGGACAAGCAAATTTCGAAACTTTAAGTCATCTTAGAAGTAAAAATATCTTTTATCTTTTAAGGGCTAAGTGTAAGTCTGTTGCAGCAGAAATCGGTTGCAAGAGAATGGACTATGTCTTGACTGATTTGGAGGTTTAGTATGGATTTTGAAAGGAAAAGTGTCTTTGTAATTTTGGGCCTGACATTTATGGTTATTTTTTCCCTATTGAATTTCAATCAGCTAAAATATAAGGCGCAAATTAGTCAAGTTCTAAAAGACATTGAAGTTATCACTACTGTTGATTCAGCCAAGTCAATAAGTACTAAGAATAAATATACATATATTACTGAAACCTGATGATAATCAGGTTTTTTTATTGACAACTATTACGTCAGCCGATATACTTATATTACGTTAGCCGATATAACAGCAAACGTAATATATGGAGGTGAGAAGATTGCCTGAAAGCAATGATAGAGGTGCTTTAACTGAAGCGGTATATTATATATTATTATCTCTGTTATCACCATTGCATGGATATGGTATTATGCAAAATGTTAAATCATTAAGTCACGAACGTGTTAACTTAGGTGCAGGAACATTATATGGCGCAATTAATACATTAGTTGAAAAGAATTGGATTGAGCAAGTTTTTAGTGAATCAGATTCAAGGAAAAAAGAATATATAATTACAAAACTTGGTAGGTCCGTGTTGGGCGAAGAGATCAGTAGACTTGAAGAGCTGCTTCAAAATGGTAAAGCACTCTTGGAAAGAGGTGTGAAATGAGACATAAAGTTTGGAAATTATTTTGGGATTATGAGAAAGAGGAAAAATGGCTTAATGAAATGTCCGCTAAAGGGCTTCATATGATTCATTATACTTGGGCACAATATATATTTGAAGAAGATTCACAAAACCGATATCAGTATAGGATTGAACTTCTAAAGGATCGTGTAGTAAATCCAGAAAGTGTTATTTACATCAAGTTTTTAGGCGAAAATGATATCGAACATATAGCATCTTATATGCGCTGGATTTATCTTAGAAAAGATGTGAAAAACGGCGATTTTGATTTATATACAGATAAAGCTTCAAAGATTGCGCATTACAGTAGAGTTTTTAACGTATGGAATACGCTAATGATTGTAGAAGGTATTGCAGGAGGTATTAACCTAGGCATAGGAATTATAAATTTGATCTTAAATGAAAGACTGGGTAACTTTTCTTATGGCAATATCTCTATAGGGATATCTTGCCTAGTGATGAGTGTACTATTTTGGAGATTAGGTAGACCGCTGAAACAAAAGATTGGAAAATTGAAACGAGATCAAATAATTACAGAGTAACGATATTAAACTTAGTAAAATTTGTATGCCAATCTTGTGAACAATAAGATTGGTTTTTTTAATTTGTTTAGTTTTGACTTGTATTCTTAAAATCTGATTAGAAAGACTTAAAAAACTTTATATTTCCTATTGTTTATGATAATTTTAAACTAAAATAGGAGGCGTTATGTCAGAATATATCATTGTTTTATACATAATTATATTATTACCACTTTGGGTTAGTAGAGTCCTTAAACGTATTAAAATCAAAAGAAGCATTGCAGAAAAAGATCAACTGATTTTTGAGCAGCGAAACTTTGATTTTAGTTATAGCTTTCGTTTTTTTGTTTTTGTAATCTTAACTATATTGAGTATTATGAATTTTGTGAGTGACCATAGTTTTCTTTTAGCAGTAATTATCCCAATACTTTTTATATTGTTAAGCATAGTTTTAGGACTTGAGGTTTTAGCAACTTTTAAAGCATATGAGAATAAGCTTGTTTTTCCTGACAGTGTCGTCAAGTGGGAAGACGTAGTTGATTTCACATGGGAGAAAGGCTATAAAAAAACAGTAGCTAGATTGATTTTGGTTGTTAAAACCAATAGTAAATTGCAAATAATCAAAGAAAAGGAACTTCAAATTAATTTAAAACTAGTAAACAAACCGAAAATTGAAACGCTTTTGAGAGCTAAAACTAGCCTTAATGGAGGAAACATCATATGATCATAGAAAAAAATGGAAGGACTTTTAAACTCGTTAAAAAGTTTGAACATGATGAAAATTTAAGAGCGAGTTTTAATGCATTAACGAAAAGTACTTATGGTTTTGATTTTGAAAGCTGGTATCAGAATGGGCACTGGACGGATAAGTACCTACCTTATGCTTTAGCGCATGAAGATCAAATTGTTGCTAATATATCAGTAAATATCATGGATTTTAAAATAAAGGATGAAATTAGTCGTTATATTCAGCTTGGAACCGTCATGACTGATCAAACTTACAGAGGCATGGGACTAAGTCGTTTGTTAATGGACATCATTTTAAAGGAGTGGGAAGATCAGTGCGATTTAATTTATTTATTTGCAAATGATAGTGTACTAGATTTTTACCCTAAGTTTGGGTTTGAAAAAAGAGATGAATACCATTATTATCAACACATAGATATATCTACTCAAAATTTTGATACTGATTTGGTGAGAAAACTAGATTTACAAAATATAAATGACCAAAGTTTACTTTTTAAAATCGTTATGAATAATCAGCTAAAATTGGAATTTATGGAAGTTTCTAATCCATATTTAATAATGTTTTATAGTTTAAATTTTTTGAGTAATTGTTTTTATTATATTGAAGAACTCGATGCCATAATTGTCGCCGAAACACATCTTGATGAGACGCTTATTTATGGTGTGTTTAGTCGTAAAGAGACCCATTCCCACCAGTTGACACAGCTATTTATCAAAGAGAAGACAGACTCGAAAATAATAAAGTTTGATTTTGTTCCTGAAGATACGTCTAAGTATGTTCTCAAGTTGTCTAAAGAAGAGGACTCAACTTTGTTTATAAAAAAGATTCGAAAAGATTTACCGGAGAGAGTAAAGTTTCCAACCTTAACACATGCATAAGCAAAAGCACAGTTGACACTTCTCACAATAAACTTTGTATGGTGCTCCAATATCATTTTTAGTAGAGTTTAATTATAATGAGTTATAAGTAAAAGAAATTGGAGGAAATATGGCAAAGGTATCGTTAAAAGGCATAAGCAAAATTTATGACAATGGATTCCAAGCAGTTAAAAGTATTGATTTGGAGATCAAAGACAAAGAATTTATGGTACTTGTAGGACCATCAGGTTGTGGAAAAACAACTAGTTTAAGAATGATTGCTGGTCTTGAAGAGATTAGCAGTGGAGACTTAACTATTGGTGATCAATATGTTAATAATGTCGCACCAAAAGATAGAAATATTGCAATGGTTTTTCAAAACTATGCGCTTTATCCGCATATGACTGTATATGATAACATGGCATTTGGTTTAAAACTTCAAAAGACTCCAAAAGATGAAATTAAGGAACGTATCGAAAAAACAGCAAGAATACTTGATATTGAACAGCTTTTAACACGTAAGCCTAAACAGCTTTCGGGTGGTCAAAGACAAAGGGTTGCTCTAGGGCGTGCTATTGTTAGAAAACCTGAAGTTTTCCTTATGGATGAGCCGCTTTCAAACCTTGATGCAAAATTAAGGGTACAAATGAGAGCAGAGTTAATTAAACTTCACAACGATCTTCAAACTACATTTGTTTATGTAACTCATGATCAAACTGAAGCTATGACTATGGGAACTAGAATTTGTGTTATGAACGATGGGATTATTCAACAAGTTGCTGAACCAAAAGTTATCTACAATCATCCAGTAAATATGTTTGTTGCTAGCTTTATAGGTGCACCTCAAATGAATTTCCTTAACGGTACAATAGTTGAGAAAAACAACAAAATATTTGCTTCAATTGATGGTACTGAGTTTGAACTAGATGAAGCGATTGTCAAAGCAGTTAAAAACGGCGGCTATGTAGGAAAAGAAGTTGTTGTAGGGGTTAGACCTGAAGACATTAAGATAGTTGGCGAGGGTCAAGGCCTTAAAGTTAAAGTTGAAGTTACTGAGTTACTTGGTAGTGATCTTAACGTTTATTTTAGCTATAAAGGAAGACAATACATTGCCAAAGAAGATGCACATGTTGAACTTGAATTTAATCAAGAGCTACATGTAAGTTTCAACAGTGAAAAAATTCACTTGTTTGATAAGGAAAGTGAAAAATCTATTTTAGCAAGCATTTAAAACTCCTTCATATAAATAATGTGTAAAACCTTGAAAAAGGGCAGTCATTTGATGTCTGTCCTTTTCCCCATCTTATATTGAAGTGAGAAAAAATTCTCCAAGAATACAATGGATATGATAAGATTAAAATAATAACTTTACACTAAATTGCACTATTGGAGAGATAACATTATGAAACCACTATATCAAGAATTAAAATCGATTCTAGATTGTAAGATAGAATTGGTCAAGAAAAAACAGGTGAAACCTAATAAAAATCAAACTTTAATACGCACAGAAAGTGAAAGTGATCTACTTATTCATCGCGCACTTACTGAACTAGAGATAACTTTTGTGCAAAAATGGATTGAAAAGGATTTAAGTCTTGCGCTAGATGCAGAAGTGAATTTATTGCTTGATCCCAATGGTTATAAGGAAAATCTTAAAACTCAAAAGTATCCACTAAATCTATGGCGTATTCAGTATAAAGAAAATCACGAGGATGTTTATGAAATTTTAAATTCCTCATTTGGAACAGACCGAATTGTGGCTATAAGTAAACAAGAAAGTGTAGTCTTTGTAACTAGAAACAGCATTTCGCCCTATGAGTTGTTAGGTATGTTAGAGTCTGAAGCTTTAACGCGTGCAAAGGTTATTATAGGCAATACGGTTACACAACCATCAGAACTACACGGTGCATATCTACAATTAATTGAGTTGACTGAGTTGGCTCAACTTGTCAAACAAAAAGCACAAGTCATCACATATGAAGCGCTTCTTTTTCCTATGCTAGTTAGGCAACTAAAACGTGCTAATTTGGGTCAAGATGTAGAACATGATATGTTTATGCAAGGAATCATGAAACATCATGTGAGACCGGTTGGAGATGCGGAACTCGAACAAACGGCAATATATTTTTTCGATAACAACCTCAATATTACTGAAACTGCAAATGAGTTATTCATTCATAGAAATACGCTTATCTATAGGCTTAATAAACTAGAAAGTATCACGGGCTATGATATCCGTAAATTTAATGATGCGATTAACTATTACTTAAGCTATCTTGGAGATAAGATTAACTAAGTCCCTAAGGGACTTTTTATTTGCTATAAAATTATAGGAGGCAAACATGAGTTTTAAAAAAGATTTCTTATGGGGATCAGCATCAGCCGCATATCAAATTGAAGGTGCATATAACGAAGCGGGTAAAGGCTTGTCAATATGGGATTTGTGGGCGCACATTCCAGGGAAAACATATGAAGGCACCAATGGTGATATTGCTTGTAACCATTATTATAGATTTAAAGAAGATGTGGCTTTGATGAAAGAAATGGGCCTTAAAACATATCGATTTTCAATTTCATGGCCAAGAATTTTGCCAAAAGGTACAGGTATGATTAATCAAGAGGGGATCGACTTTTATAGTGATTTAATTGATGAACTTATAGCAAATGATATTGTACCAATGGTTACGCTTTATCATTGGGATTTACCTCAAGTGCTTCAAGATAAATATAGAGGATGGGAATCTAGAGAAGTAATCGAAGATTTTGTAAATTACAGCAAAGTTTGTTTTGAACATTTTAGCGACCGTGTAAAACACTGGATTGTAATGAATGAACCAAATATATTCACATCTTTGGCATATATGTTAAAAGTACACCCACCAGGCATTCAAGATGAGGCGATATATTTAAATGCGTTTCACCATACCGTGCTTGCACATGCATATACAGTTCTAGCGTATAAAGAAGCTGGATACACTGGAATGATTGGCTCTAGCATCGCATACACGCCTTCTTATGCAGCAACAAATCAACCTGAAGATTTAAAAGCAAAAGAGATGTTTGATGCAACAGGGTCTCTATGGTATTTAGATAGTTATTACAAAGGTGAGTATCCCAAAGAGGCTATTGCATATTATTCAAAAAAAGGTGTAATGCCTGAAGTGAGTAAAATGGATTTAGAGGTGATGAAAAAAGCTGCATCATTATGTGATTTTATCGGTATAAACTACTATCAAACTGCTACGGTTGCAGGCAATCCAGAAGATGGTGTTGGTTTTAGTGGGATGAATACCACTGGTAAAAAAGGAACGCAATCTGAAAGTGGCGTACCCGGACTTTACAAACAGGTTAGAAATAACGATTTAGAATACACTGATTGGGATTGGGCGATAGACCCAGCAGGTTTGAAATATGGATTAGAGATTTTAAAAGAGCGCTATGACTTACCTATCATTATCAGCGAAAACGGTCTTGGTGCATACGATGTAGTTACACCAGAAGGTAAAATTGATGATGATTACAGAATCGATTTTCTTCGTAAACATGTACTCGCATGTGAAGAAGCTGTTGCAAATGGTGTAGATTTACTTGCTTATTGTACTTGGTCTTTTACAGATCTTTTAAGTTGGTTAAATGGTTTCAAAAAAAGATATGGGTTTGTTCATATAGATTTTGAGTCTGGAAATCTGTCTAGAACAAAGAAAAAATCATTTCAGTGGTATCAAAAAGTAATAGAAACTAATGGTAAAGAGGTGTAGGTGAAAGATGAACTATATAGCGATAGATATTGGCGGTTCTGCGATTAAGGCTGCAATTGTAAATTCTGAAGGAATGATTCTTGAGAAAACAAGTACACCGACACCAATGACAAATTATGACGACTTAATCAGTGAGTTAACAACAATTGTGAATTGGGCAATGGCGATTTCACCAATAGACGGCATTGCAATGAGCCAGCCTTGTGTGACAGATGCTAAAACGGGTGAAGCTTTAAGTGAAGGTGCACTTATCTATATCAACGGCACGAATCCATCTAAAGACCTAGGGGAAAAGTATAATTTACCGTATTCAGCAGATAATGATGGCAATTGTGCTGCACTTGCCGAGGTCTGGATTGGCAGAGCAAAAGATGTTAATGATATTGCTTTAGTGGTGTGTGGCTCTGGAATTGGTGGCGCAGTAGTCCTTGATAAAAAAATCTACAGTGGAAATCGAAGGTTTGCTGGTGAGTTCGGCTTTATTATCAATGGATATGAATCGGATGGAACGCCTATAATTTGGAGTGCCAATGGATCTACATTATCTTTAGTTAAAAATTATGCCAGCAAAACAAACAAAGAAGTTAAATCTTTAAATGGAAAGCTTGTATTTGAGCTAGCTGAAAGTGGTGATATAAAGGCACAAGAGAGTATTGATCACTTTTTCAAGATGTTTGCATATGGACTCCATAATATTCAACACGTCTATGATCCAGAGTTGATATTGATTGGTGGTGCTATAAGCAATAGACCTGATTTTGTAAAAAATATTGAACTTGAGTTTGACAAATTATATGAACAATTATTTGGATTCATGTCACGTCCAAATGTAGCTATATGTGCATGTGGCGCGGATGCAAACTTGATAGGAGCAGTTTATCATTTGATTAACAAATATAAATAAATTTTGTGCTTTCTTTAGTTGACTTGATAATTAACAAAGTGATATGATTATGTTGTCGAAAGCGGTTTCGAAACATTAGTCGATGTTATTCAGGAGGGTAGACCTTAATGGTTACAATATACGATATAGCAAATGCTTGTGGATGTTCTAGTTCTACAGTGTCGAAAGCACTAAACAATTATCCTGATGTAAGCGCTAAAACTAAAGAACGCATATTGAAAAAAGCAAAAGAGTTGGGATTTGTCCCAAATTTACAAGCAAGGGCCTTAAGTACAAACAAAACTTGGAATATAGGTGTTTTGTTTGAAGATAAAAGTCATAGTGGATTGACACATTACTTTTTTTCACAGGTATTACAAGGTGTTAAAGAGCAAGCAGAAGAAAAAGGATATGATATAACCTTTATTTCAAAGAATTTAGGTGATGATGAAATGTCATATCTTGAACACTGTAATAGACGAAAGATTGATGGTGTGGTCATCGCTTGTATTGAGTTTGAAGAGGAACAAGTTCAAGAGCTTATGGCAAGTGACCTTTCAGTTGTTGCAATTGATTATTTGTCTAATAATATCAGTTCAATTATGTCTGATAATTACAAAGGATTATATCAGATGACTAAATACCTCATCTCTCTTGGTCATCGAGACATTATGTACGTTTATGGTCATGAAGTTTTTGTTACTCAAGAGCGTATAAGGGGTTTCAAAAAAGCACTAGATGAAGAGGGTATAACTTTCTATGAAGATATGTTGGTTGAATCGAAATATGGAGAAAAAAATGATAACGTCGATGCAGTAGAGATCATATTAAAACGTAAATATGTTCCAACTGCGATAATTTTTCCAGATGATTACTCTGCAATATGGGGGATTAACGCCCTTAGATCACATGGTATCAAAGTGCCTGAAGATATCTCTGTAGCTGGTTTTGATGGTGTTGAGATTGGTGAAATGGTTTACCCTAGATTAACTACGATCAAACAAAATACGTCAAGATTGGGGAAAGAAGCATCACTTAAATGTATACAGATGTTAGAGGCTAAAACCAACGATAATTCAGTAATCACTATAGGTGTTGAGCTCATTGAAGGTGGAACTTGTAAGCAACCTAGGAACAAAGCAGAAGATCATAAATTAATCGAACGCATCAAAAAAACAAAGAGTAACTTGTAAGACGATATAGTTATATATTAACAAAAGCAGCCATATGATAGTTTATATGGCTGCTTTTTTTTAAGTCGAAGTGTTTGATGTGTTTGCATTTATATCGATTAAGGTTGAAATTGGTTACTTACAAGATAGAAAAATCAAAAGAAGTACTATGTTTGTAAGGGGACTCAGGTGTAACATACGTAATCGAATCAAGTCTGTTGCTAAGAATGTTTGGTAAGTCTTGCGTTTCGAAACAAATACCAGAATATTGAGTGAGTTTTTTTCCAGAACCACTTTGTGCTGTATGAAGAAAATTACCACTGTATATGATCACGTATGGTTGCGTCGTAGATACTTTCATTATACGACCAGATATTGGCTCTTTTAGAACCGCAATTTTGTTTTCATCGCCACACTTAAAAGGATGGTCTATTCCAGATGCTTTTTTTATATCTGGCGTATCACTGGTGACGACATCATATAATCGCTTTTCGGTTATAAAGTCTGTAGAAGATTTATCCAATTCTACTAACTCCACAGGAAGACTTTCATCATCTAATCTTGCTAGATGTGTACAGTTCAGTTTTAAAGTGTGATTTAAAATAGTGCTGTTATAATCGCCGGAGAGGTTAAAATAACTGTGATTTGTTAAAGACAAATATGTTTTATGATCGCTGGTTGCATAATAGTCTATATTGAGTTTTTCATCAGAAACTGAATATGTGATTTTGTATGATAGTTTACAGTAAGCACTTTGAACTTTATAAGATAGAACTAATTGGTCAATCGTATGTGATTCAACGCTCCAAAGTACATTATGAAGTCCATCTTTACAAGAATGTAGACTATTTGGATGACAACTTATATCTAATTTCTGGACTTCTTGATCTATTGACAGAATACCGTCTTTAGTTCTTCCGGCAACTGGTCCAACAAAGCAACCTAAGAATAAGGGATTGGCTTTATAATCCTCAAAATCATCGTAACTCAAAACGACATTTTTACGGTTCCCATGTTTATCTTGCGCCATTATTTTTGTGATTATTCCGCCTAAATTTAGAACTTCAACACTAAAACCACTTTTACTTTTTAATATAAATTTCTCGACTTTTGTCATTTTAACTACTCCTTATCAACTACTAGAATTATAACTGAAAATAATATGGACATCATACTGCTGTTTGAAAATAGTGTCAAGCCAGTCGTGTTTTTTTTGTATCAAAAATAAAAATAAATACAATTAGAGTGATTTTTTTGTTGACCTGTTAAAAAAATGGAAGTATAATTTTATTAACGAAAGCGATTTCGAAACAAAAAAGTTGCTTAATAGAGATGTTTCAATGTAATTTCTGATATTTTTTTTAAATTTATACGAAAGCGGTTTCGGTATTTCTTAATTTATAGATTCAGTAATTGTAGAAACTATATAGGCAGATAGAGTAACAACACAATGAGAGTGAGAGGATTTGCTGAATGGATAAATACAAAATAAGGACACTTAGCGCCCAAGAAAGAGCGGAAGATTTAGTTTCCAAAATGACAGTTGAAGAAAAAGTAGGACAATTAAGTCATAGCGCATCAGCAGTTGAGCGTTTAGGTGTTACCAAATATAATTGGTGGAATGAATCTTTACATGGCGTAGCAAGAGCTGGTACAGCAACGATGTTTCCACAAGCAATAGGTCTTGCTGCAATCTTTGATGATCAAACAATGAAACGTGTCGCAGAGATTTGTTCAACTGAAGCGCGTGCTAAATACAATCAAAACATTAAGAATAACGACAATGGTATCTATAAGGGGTTGACAATTTGGTCACCGAACATAAATATTTTTAGAGACCCACGTTGGGGAAGAGGTCAAGAGACATATGGCGAATGTCCTTTTCTAACTTCGAGACTAGGAATTGCATTTGTAGAAGGGCTTCAAGGAGATAAGGAAGTATTAAAAACTTCAGCTTGTGCAAAACATTTTGCTTGTCACAGTGGACCTGAAGGGCTAAGACATGAGTTTGATGCCGAAGTTGGAAAAAAAGATATGAACGAAACTTACTTGCCAGCATTTGAAGCGCTTGTGAAGGAAGCCAATGTAGAAAGTGTTATGGGCGCATATAATCGTGTAAATGGAGAACCAGCATGTGCAAGTGAGTTTTTAACTGGAAAACTGGCTCAGTGGGGATTTAAAGGTCACTTTGTATCTGACTGCTGGGCAATTCGGGATTTTCATACGAAGCATATGATTACAAGCACACCAGAAGAATCAGCTGCACTAGCTTTAAAATTAGGATGTGACTGTAACTGTGGTGATACTTATGAATATCTTTTGTCAGCAATCAAAGCTGGACTTGTTTCTGAAGACTATGCAACTGATTCAGCAATAAGGTTGATGAGAACAAGGGTTAAACTGGGGATGTTTGATGAATCTTGTGAGTATGATGAAATTGGATATGATGTCGTAAGTTCTCATGAACACAAACAATTCTCTAGGGAATGTGCAGAAAAATCAATGGTACTTCTTAAAAACAATGGTTTGTTGCCAATAGACCGCTCAAAGTATAAGTCAATTGGTGTCATTGGACCTAATGCAGCGAGCTTAGATGCCCTTCGTGGAAACTATTATGGCACCTGTGATGAATATAAAACTTTCCTAGATGGAATCAGAGAAGCATTTGATGGCAGAACTTACTATTCTGAAGGCAGCCATCTTTTTAAAGAAACGATACAACCGCTGGGGGAACCTGGTGATAGTTATGCAGAAGCTATTGCAGTCGCGGAACATTCGGATATCGTTGTGTTGTGTGTGGGGTTAGATGCAACGATCGAAGGAGAAGAAGGTGATACTGGAAATGCTTTTGCTGCTGGTGATAAAAGTGACTTATACTTACCGAGAAGTCAAAGAACTTTGGTAAGTAAAGTGTTGGCGGTAAATAAACCTACTATAATTGTGATGGCTTCTGGCAGTTCGCTCAATCCATTAGGAAATACTGCAGATGCAATTATACAAGCATGGTATCCTGGTCAATTAGGTGGCAAAGCACTTGCTAATATCCTATTTGGTGAAGTATCTCCTTCAGGTAAGTTGCCTGTAACGTTTTATGAAAATGCAGATCTCTTACCAGATTTTGAAGACTATAGTATGAAAAATCGTACCTATAGATATTTAGAAAATAATGTTTTATATCCATTTGGATATGGACTAACATATTCCAAAGTGGTATGTAAAAGTTTAGACTATAATAGTGTGACTAATACTGCAAATGTATTGGTGGAAAACATCGGTAACTATGACACTGATGAAGTCATTCAACTGTATATAAGTGATGAAACTTCAAAGTGGGCAGTAAGAAACCATAAATTGTGTGGATTTAAAAGAATTCATATAAAAAAAGGTGAGTCAGTTGAAGTGAAAATCACTATTTCCAAAGATGCTTTTGATATAGTAGATCAAGAGGGTAGACGTTATGTAGATAGTAAAAAATTTACACTTTATGCTGGGGTAAACCAACCGGATACTTTGAGTGAAGACTTAACCGGGGTTCAATGTACTAAGTATCAAATCGAGTTGTTATAAAAGCTTTTTTAATTTTATTGCGGTGGAAACTTTGATTTCGAAGAATGCATATAAATCACACGAATCGATAGCAGACGATACACTCAGTGACATATGTATATTCGAATGAATAAGTTCACATAAACTATGTTTTAAAAAATTGCAAGGGGGAAGACGATGAGAAAACTTATAAGCTTATTTTTAGTTGTTTTGATGGTATTTAGTTTAGTAGCATGTGGTACTGACGACAATACAACAACTACAGCAGCGGCTGGAGAAACAACAACAACTGCTGCAACTACTGCTGAACCAGCTTCTACAGAAAAAACAGTATTAAATGTGTGGTCATTTACAGATGAAGTACCAACAATGATCGACAAGTTCTTAGAATTACATCCTGATTTCGCTGCTAAATATGAAATCAAGACAACAATTATTGCTACTACAGAAGGTGCTTATCAACCAGCACTTGACCAAGCTTTATCTTCAGGTGGTGCTGATGGTCCAGACTTGTTTACTGCTGAAGCAGCGTTTGTACTTAAGTATACACAAGGTGATGCATCAAGATATTCTGCTACTTACAAAGATTTAGGTATCGATGTTGATACAATGATTAAAGATGCTGATATCGCTCAATACACTGTAGATATCGGTACTAATCCAAATGGTGATGTTGTAGGTTTGGGTTACCAAGCAACAGGTGGTGCTTATATTTATCGCCGTTCTATTGCTAAAGATGTTTGGGGAACTGATGACCCTGCAGAAATCGCTAAAATTATCGGACCAGGTTGGGATAAATTCTATGATGCAGCTGCTGACTTAAAAGCAAAAGGTTACGGCATTGTATCTGGCGATGGTGACATCTGGCATGCTGTTGAAAACAGTTCTGATACACCTTGGGTAGTTGATGGTAAATTAAACATCGACCCTAAACGTGAAGCTTTCTTAGATTTATCTATGCAATTAAAAGAAAATGATTATCATAATGATACACAAGATTGGCAAGATGCATGGTTTGCTGATATGAAAGATGCTGGCGCTAAGAAAACATTTGGTTTCTTTGGTCCTGCATGGTTAATCAACTATGTTCTTGCTGGAAACTCAGAAGATACATTTGGTGATTGGGCTGTATGTGAGCCTCCAGTTGGTTTCTTCTGGGGTGGTACTTGGGTGTTAGGCGCAGCTGCATCAGAGAAAAAAGAAGCAGTTGGCGAGATCATCGAATGGATTACTTTAGATACTACTGAACAAGGATTACAATATTTATGGGCTAACGGATCGATGAACGCTGATGGAACAAAAGATGCTGTAGCTTCAGGTAAAGTAATGGGCATGTCTAATGGTGAACTTGAGTTCTTAGGTGGCCAAAATATGTTTGATATCTTTATTCCTGCTAACCAATTTGCAAATGGTAAAAACTTAACTCAATACGATGAGACAATCAACACATACTGGCGTGACCAAGTAAGAGCATATACTGCTGGTACTAAGAGTCGCGAAGATGCTATCAAATCATTTAAGCAAATGGTTGCTGATAACCTTGATATCATTGTAGAATAGTTATATCATATGTTTTGGGATAGGATAGATTGTATTTATCAATCCTATCCCATTAAATTTGTGGAGGTGAGTGAAACTTGAAACAGCGAAAAAACGTAAGTTATGCAAAGTACGGATACATTTTTAGCTTGCCTTTTATTATTGTATTTCTGATTTTTTCATTGTATCCAATTTTTTATACTGCTGTGATTGGATTTACAGATTACAAAGGATTAGGCGTAACTTCATGGCATTTTTTAGATAATCCGTTCCAGAATTTTGTTACTATAATTAATAATCACTCCTTTAGACAAGCATTATATAATACACTTGTCATCTGGATTTTAAATTTTATACCTCAGATTTTAATGGCGCTATTATTGACAGCTTGGTTTACTTCTAGGCGCAATAAAATGCGTGGAAAAGGTTTCTTTAAAGTTATATTTTATTTACCTAATATCATCACTGCGGCAAGTATCGCAATCTTATTCTACGCACTTTTTGGTTACCCAGTTGGGCCAGTCAACAGCTTGCTGGTGAAACTCGGAATCGTCGATGGACCTGTTTATTTTTTAATTAGTAAAATCAGTGCTAGAGGGATTGTTGCATTTATTCAATTTTGGATGTGGTATGGTTATACAATGATTATTTTGACATCAGGCGTATTGGGCATCAATCCAGAAATTTATGAAGCTGCAGAAATCGATGGTACTACAGGATGGCAAACATTTATCTATATAACTATACCGAATTTAAAAACCATTTTACTTTATGTCCTTATAACAAGCATGATCGGTGGTTTGAATATGTTTGACATCCCAAAAATGTTTATGCAAGGTGGACCTGATAATTCAACACTTACGACAAGCGTTTTCATATACAACCAAGCTTTCAGTGGAAGTTACTTGTATAATAGAGCAGCTGCTGCGAGTATGATTATGTTTTTAATTATTGCGGTACTTTCTGGCGTTTTATTCTACTTAATGCGTGATAAAAGTGAAATTGAGCTGCGCAAAGAGGCTAAAAGACTTAAGAAAGAACGTTTAATGATTGCTAAAGAACAGGAGGCTTTATAACAATGGCTAAGACAAAAAAGAAAAAAGGACTTCTGTTTAAAGTAGTAGCGTATTCTGTTTGTATACTACTTGCCATTCTAAGCATTTTGCCTTTCTGGATTATGTTTGTAAATGCAACACGTGACACGTATCAAATTCAGCAAGATGCACTGTCTTTGATACCTTCAACACATCTCTTTGAGAATTTAAAGATCTTACTTGGTAAGACTTTTGATCCTTTAAAAGGATTAACCAATTCAATGATTATTTCCACTGCATCTACAGCTTGTACAATTTATTTTTCAGCGCTAACAGCGTATGCTTTAGTAGCATATAATTGGAAACTTAGAGGACCATTTTTTACATTTATTTTAGCAGTTATGATGATTCCTGCTCAGGTATCTATCATTGGTTTCTATCAGTTTATGTATAAAATTGGTATGACGAACAACTTCCTAGCATTGATTTTACCAACGATAGCGACACCTGCTGCGGTCTTCTTCATGAGACAGTTTATGGTTGCGTCGCTTCCACTTGAGCTTGTTGAAGCATCTAGAATCGATGGTGCAAGTGAGTTTTATACGTTTAATAAAATTGTACTACCAATAATGAAACCAGCAATGGCTACACAAGCTATTTTTACATTTGTTTCTAGTTGGAATAACTTATTCTTACCACTGGTACTCCTTACTGATAGCAATAAATATACCATGCCTATTATGGTTAGTTTGTTAAGAGGGGATATCTACAAGACAGAATATGGTGCAATCTATCTAGGACTAGCATTGACTGTTCTCCCGCTTATTGTTGCATACTTCATCTTATCTAAATACATTATTGAAGGTGTTGCACTGGGTGGTGTAAAAGGTTAACGGTAACTTATGTTTGAAATTGCAAGGGGTAAATCACATTTATCCTTTGCAATTACAATAAAACATTTTTTTTAGATACTTTTTAAAACCGATTGAAAAAGTTTGCGCAATCATGTATGATGAAATTAGAAACATATTAAAGCCGGTTTAAAAACTAGGAGGTTATGATGGAATTTTTTAAGAATGTAGACAAAATTAAATTTGAAGGTAAGGATTCAATGAATCCAATGGCATTTAAATACTATGATGCAGATAAAATAATTGCTGGTAAACCCATGAAAGAGCATATGCGATTTGCAATGAGCTACTGGCATACATTAACAGGAGAAGGTAACGATCCATTTGGTACAGGTACAATGGAAAGACCATGGAATGAACTTGATGGTATGGAAAAAGCGAAATTGCGCGCTGATATCGGTTTTGAATTAATGTCTAAACTAGGCATCGACTATTTCTGTTTCCATGATCTAGATATTGCACCAGAAGGAAATAATCTTAAAGAAAAACATGAAAACTTAGATGAAATGGTTAGTTATATTGAAGGGCTAATGTCAAAAACAGGCATTAAATGTTTGTGGGGAACTACAAATGCATTCACTAACAAACGCTTTGTACACGGTGCATCGACTTCTCCAAATGCAGATGTATTTGCTTTTGCTGCTGCTCAAGTAAAAAAAGCAATGGAGATTACTAAGCGTTTAGGTGGCGAGAATTATGTATTCTGGGGTGGTAGAGAAGGATATGAAACACTTCTTAATACCAACACTGCACTTGAGCTTGATAACTTAGGTAGATTCTTAAAAATGGCTGTTGACTATAAAGAAAAAATTGGTTTTACAGGTCAATTATTAATTGAACCAAAACCAAAAGAGCCAACAAAACATCAGTATGATTTTGATACTGCTACAGTAATCAGCTTCCTTAGAAAATATAAATTGGAAGATCATTTTAAGATGAACATAGAAGCAAATCACGCAACACTTGCAACACATACTTTTGATCATGAACTTAATATGGCAAGAATTGAAGGTATGTTAGGATCAATTGATGCAAATCAAGGGGATGCTTTACTTGGATGGGATACAGATCAATTTCCAACAAACATCTATGATGCTGTTCTCGCTATGATTGAAGTTTTAAGAAATGGTGGATTGGCACCAGGTGGTCTTAACTTTGATGCAAAGGTTAGAAGAGGTTCTTTTGAAATGGAAGATTTATTCTACTCATATATCGCAGGTATGGATACTTTTGCAAGAGGTTTAATTATCGCCGATCAGATTCTTACAGAAGGCGTATTTGACAATTTTGTGAAAGAAAGATATGCGAGCTATGAAGACGGTATTGGTGCAAAAATTGTAAACGGTGAAGTTGGTTTTGAAGAACTAGAAGCTTATGCAATGGGACTTGGTGAAATTGAAAATAAATCAGGTAGACAAGAGATGCTTGAAGGTCTTTTAAATCAGTATATCTATAGATAAAATCATCGAATTCTCATATAATAAGAATGAGGTGAGCCAATGTTAGATAATTTAGATCAGAGCATCATTAAGAACCTAAACCGTTCACGCATTCTAAGAGCTTTTAGAGAAAAAGAAATAATACAAAAAAAAGAACTTGTGGATAGTTTGAATCTAAGTATAACCACAGTTACAACTAACACAAGACGTTTATTAGAGGAAGGCTTAATTGAAGAGACTGGCATTGCTGAAAGTACAGGCGGTCGTAAACCAGTTGTTTTCAAATTCATAAAATCAGCAAAGGTGTCGTTTGGTGTGGATTTATCACCGCATCAAGCGACTATTATCATGACTAATTTAGCATCGGAAATTATAGATCGTTCTAAATTCTCAATTGATAAACAATCTATGGAAGAAGTTTTATTAAATATTCAAACCATTGTTGAAACGTTATTAGATAAGCACGGCTATCTCAAAGCTGATTGCTTAGGAATTGGTTTATCTTTACCTGGGATTGTAGATTGTGAAAATATAATGCTTGTAAATGCACCAAATCTAAAGGTTAAAAACTATAGTTTTAGATATTTTGAAGCGACTATAGGACTTAAGGTTTATATTGAAAATGAAGCCAATGTAGCTGCATTTGCTGAACTTATAATTGGTGCTGCAGAGAAATTGGATGATGCAGTTTATATCTCTATTACAGATGGTGTCGGATGTGGTATAATCGCCAATCATAAAGTAACGAAAGGGACCTTCAACAAAGCTGGTGAGTTTGGTCATATGAGAATATCGGATAAAGAAATTATCTGTAGTTGTGGTCGAACTGGATGTTGGGAGATTTTTTCATCTGAGCGTGCACTGTTGAAGTTTTATACTGAACAAAGTGGTGATATCGTGACAGACCTTGAAGCATTTTTCAAAATATACCATGAAGGTAATTTGTTAGCTAAAGTTGCTTTGAGAAAGTACTTAGACTATTTGCTGATAGGTATTGAAAATATTATGTTAGGATTAGATCCCGAGGTAATCATTCTTGGCGGTGAAATCGTAAATTTCTTGAGAGAAATTGAACCCATTGTAGAAGATTACATGAAGAAAAATCATTCGGATATTTTATCAAGGGATAATAAATTAGTGCTTTCTACAATATCTCCCTATAGTGCTGTAGTAGGAAGTAGTTTATTGCCAATGAAAGAGATGTTTGGATATTAAAGGAGCGTCATATGTATATTGGTATAGATCTTGGAACTTCTTCGGTGAAGATTTTGCTTATGGCAAAAGATGGCCGGATCGTAGATGAAGTGACACAGGAATATCCTGTTTATTACCCTAAGACGAACTGGGCAGAACAAATCCCAGAAGACTGGTGGCAGGGTACATTAAATGCACTTAAAATACTAATTGATAAAAATCAAGCTGTTAAAGCAGAGATAAAAGGGATTGGCTTTAGTGGACAGATGCACGGTATGGTTGCACTTGATGCTGATGGTAAAGTACTTACGCCAGCAATAATTTGGTGTGATCAACGTACTGCAGATGAGTGCGAAGAAATAACAGCTTACTTCGGACAAGAAAAATTAAGTGAACTTGTTGGAAATAAAGCACTCACTGGTTTTACAGCCCCTAAAATTTTATGGATAAAAAGACATTTTCCTGAAATTTTCGAGAAAGTTGCAATGTATTTACTTCCTAAAGACTATATAAACTATAGACTTTCAGGAGACTATGCTACTGACTTTTCAGATGCTTCTGGAATGCTTTTGTTAGATGTTAAAAATAAATGTTATTCTAAACCTATTTTAGATTATATCGGAATAACGGAACAACAATTGCCAGGGCTTCATGAATCTTATGAAGTGACAGGCAAACTTTCTGATGAACTGAAAGCGGAGCTTGGGCTCTCGCAGGATATAATCATAGTCGGTGGTGCAGGCGATCAAGCAGCTGGTGCAATAGGAACTGGAACCGTATCAGAAGGTGTGGTATCAGTGACCCTTGGGACTTCAGGTGTGGTTTTTGCTGCGCATGATCAGTATAAAGTAGATGCGCAGAACAGACTGCATGCTTTTTGTCACGCAAGTGGTAGATACCACAGTATGGGCGTTATGCTCTCTGCTGCAAATTGTCTCAAATGGTGGACTGATCAAGTTGCTATAACTGATATAGAAGTTGCACTTGAAGAAATTGACGATCAAATCACGGATACTGTATTTTTACCCTACCTTATGGGAGAGAGAACACCGTATGCTGATCCAAATGCAAGAGGTACATTCGTGGGTATGGACATGAACACTAGCAGGAAAGAGATGACTAAAGCTGTTCTTGAAGGTGTCACTTTTGGGCTAAAAGATTCACTTGATATATTGAAGGATATGGCGATTCCAGTTGATGAAATTCGTGTGATTGGTGGCGGAGCAAAAAGCATTAAATGGCGACATATTCTAGCAGATATTTTTGGTCATAAGATAGTGGGTATCAATACTAACCAAGGTGGAGCACTCGGTGCAGCTATATTAGCTGCAGTAGGTGATAAAGTTTTTACCAGTGTTGATGAAGCCACAAAAGCAATTATAAAAACGGTTGATGCTGTAGAACCAGATCTAAAAAAACACGCCATTTATCTTGAAAAACACAAAAAATATCAAGCTTTATACCAGTGCTTAAAGACGTATTTTGAAATTAAGCAAGTTAGTAATTAAGATAATACAATATATAAGAGCTACATTGTGTGAGTAATAACATGATGTAGCTTTTATTTAGTTGACATGAGTGAAGGAGTTTGTTAGAGTGTTGATATAATTGAAAATCTTTATCAATACAAGACTAAACAAGGAGTGTCATATCTATTAGATGAAAAAAATTATATTGATCATATTTGGTTCGGTGAGTTTAGGAATAGGTGCAATTGCTGCCATAATTCCTCTGTTACCATCATTTCCTTTTTTGCTTTTAGCAGCAATTTGCTATGCAAAAGGTTCAGAAAGAATCAATGCGTGGTATAAGGAAACCAAACTATATAAAAACAATCTTGAATCCTATGTTAAAGGGGAAGGGATGACAAGAAAAGCAAAGTTTAGAATCATGACTATTGTAACACTCACCATGACATTTGGTTTTGTCATGATGTCAAAAGTTCCTGTAGGTAGAATTATCTTGGTTTTTGTGTGGTTAGGACATGTTGCATATTTTGTTTTCGGTGTAAAAAATTTAGATGAAATTAAGATGAAGGAAGTTAATCTTGTAGAGGTTAATTTGGAAGAGTCAAATCGCTAATCGATTTGGCTTTTTTTAAATTCACAACTAGCTTGAGACAGAAACTTTTGCGTTTTATTTTGACCTATAAAAAAAAATAGGCTATCATGTATGAAGATAGAAACGTTACTATAATGGGGGAATCAATGAAGCTCAGAGATCTTTCAATTAAACGGAAAATTGTATATTTATATCTTCCAATTGCGATTGTACCTATGTTATTCTTTGCAGTCGTCTCCATGAAAATCTATGAAAGTGCTTTTATTAATCGCAGTTTAGAGAGTATGGAAGACAACAATGTACTCATAAGCAACCGTATAGATAGCATTCTATCTGATGCAGAGGGAAGTGCTACTTATCTAACGCTGAGTATCAATAGAATATTAAATAGCAATGAGTTTGCAGGTGTTCTTAGAAATGACATTAAACTTTACAATCTTATTTCAAATGAGCTCACATATGCAAAACTGATTTATAAACAGATTGATTCAATTGCATTTATCGATAAGGACAATCGACTTTACTACTCAGATTATTCGCTGCAAAAAGGTAAGATGGGAATACTTGTATCACCCATGCTGACAAAACTAAAAAAAACGACAGGAAATAGTGTCTGGTTTGAATTAAAAGCTAGGGATTACATTACAACAGATCCTGATCGTAAAATGTTAACAGTGGGTAAGAAAATATGGAATATTAACTCTGGTGAAACGATTGGGTATTTATTTGTAAATGTCAGTGAGTCAGTTTTCACTAGCTTGTTTGAAGAACAAGTTGCCAGTTATTCGATATACGATTCAGAGAATCAGATGCTTCTTACCAGTAGTTTAAACAAAAGTGAAGTGAGCAATATTAATCAATTTTTATTAGAAGTTGATCATAGTTCAAAGATAATCAAAACGGAAACCAATAGAATCTTAGTATCAAAAACTCAGATTGATAAGTTGAAATGGCGTTTATTAAGCGAGGCGGATCTAGATTTGTTTACGCAAGATCTTAGTAATATCATCTTATTGGTAATCATCTTGCTAATAACGATTATTTCACTAGAAATCACAATGACTTTGACTTTAAATAGATTAATCACAAGTCCCATTTTGAAGTTGAAAAAAGGTGCAGAAGAGATATCAAAGGGGAATTTCAAATTCAAGTTTAACATGAAGACCAATGATGAGATTGGTCTACTTGCTCAAAGTTTTAACGATATGAGTGATCAAGTAAATCAACTTTTAAACGATGTAGAGCGGGAAGAACATAAGAAACGTGAATATGAACTAGCTTTGATCCAGCAACAGATTAAACCACATTTTTTGTATAATACACTAGATATTATCCTAAAGCTTTCTCAGATGGGGCAAGCACGTAAAGCGCAAATGGTGACTAGAAAATTGGCTGAGTATTATAGAAATTCTTTGTCTGGCGGCGCTGATATCGTCTCTATAAAGAACGAAATTAAGATGACAGAGGATTATCTTGAACTGCAAAAATTACGTTACTCTGATGTATTTGATTATGATATTATGATTTCTGAAAAAATATGTAAAGTTGCGATTCCTAAACTATCCCTTCAACCTATTGTTGAAAATGCTATAGAACACGGTTTTGTTGATAAACAGGTTAAAGGGAGTATCAAAATTTATGATCGCATTTCTGAAGTTGAAGGAAAAATCGAGATTATTGTTGAAGATAATGGCGCAGGGATTGATCAAGAAAAACTATTGGGACTAAATCAACTGATGGATAACACAAAGCCCTCAAGTGAAATCATAGAAGTTAAAAGTTTTGGACTGAGAAATGTCAATCATAGACTTAAATTGTTCTTTGGAGAAGATTCGGGAATTAAAATAGAAACTAAAAATGGTGTGTATACAAGAATTATTATTAGACTATGCCAAGAAGTTGAGGTGGATACAAATGATTAAAGTTATGATTGTAGATGATATGCCCATTTTTTTAGAATATCTGAGAACGACAATTGATTGGGAAACCTATGGTTTTGAACTCGTATGTGAAGCCACCAATGGTGAAGAAGCATTGCTTAAAGCAGAAAATTGTCAACCAGACATCGTCCTGTCAGATATTAAGATGCCTTATATGGATGGGCTGTTGCTTACTGAAAAACTAAGCGAACTTCATCCAGAGATATCTGTCGTTCTAATCACAGGAAATAGTGAGTTTGAGTATGCAAGGCGTGCGATTAAACTTGGCGTTGTAGATTATATTGTTAAGCCTTTTGAAAAAGAAGAGTTGATTTTAACACTTCTCAGTTTACAAGATAATATCAACCAGGCTATTGAACTTAAGCAAGAGAAAAAGGATGAACTTTACTTGAAACGTGAAAGCTTACTCAGGGAACTGATTTATTCAAAAGAACTTAGTTCGAATTTAGAAGGGAACTTATACTTAGCAAGTTTAGATATCAATCAAGAAAATTATTATTATGCTATGACTGTAGAAGTTGAAGCTGAAAGAAGAGTTCACTCTGACTCTGAGATGGCGATGAACTGGAAAAGTATGTTAGCGCCTTTATATAACGACTATATGGGAAAGGAGTTAACTCGGTATTATTTTACGGATTATGAAGGTAGAATCGTCTTCATTATTCCCGTTCAGCAGGATAAGCCACAATCAATAGACGAAGATGAAATCAAGTACTTTATGAGATTTGTGCAAGAAAGAATCCATCTTGATATCACTGTTGGAATAGGTGGTATCCACAATGGTTTAGCAGGGATACGAAAATCGTATTTGGAATCAGTCAATGCTTTAAGTCATCGATATCAAGATGGTGCTAATTCTATCTTTTCATATGAATCTATCACGACAGAAGAAAAAACTTATGGCTTCTATTCAGCTGAAATTAACGAAATTATACTCAATCATCTTCACCAGAGAAATGCAACGCATACACTGGAGATTATAGAAAGCGTCTTTATGGAAGCTGATTTAAAACGCTTTTCGGATACCTATAAACGGATGATCAACATGAGTATCGTTAGTTTGCTTTTATCTTACCTCGTAAAAGCTGGTCGGAATATTGAAGATGTTTATCCAGAGGAGTTTGATCCTTATCATGTGATCAATTCGCAAAACGATGAAGAACAAAGGCGGTTTATAAAAGTTGTTTATGCGAAGGCTTTTGCCTATTTAGATGCACATAGTGAGTCAAGAACGTGCCAAGTTGCAAGAGAAGCGCAAAAATATATTGAACTTTACTATAACAACCCTCACTTTAATATCAACGATGTCTCAAAACATCTACTGGTTAACCAAACTTATCTTAGGAAAATGTTTAAAGAAGAGATGGGCACTACGATTTCAGAGTACCTTACAAAAGTTAGAATGGAATCTGCAAAGCAGTTGATTACCGAGGGTCAATATAAACTATCTGCAATCTCTGAGATGGTGGGCTACAATGACCCAGGTTATTTTAGTAAATGTTTTAAAAATTATTATGGCGTATCTCCAAGAGAGTATCAGTAATCATACATGATGCTCTTTTTTTTTGAAAAGTACAAATCTATTTTGAATATTACATTCTTTTAATGTTGCGTTAAATCTATAATGAATGTGTAAAGCGCAGGTAATAAAAAGCGCAAAATAAGAAAGGGAGAGGATTTTCATGAAAAAATTAACAGCTTTATTGCTTATTTTTACGTTATTACTTTTTTCTGTTGTTGGGTGTTCATCAGATAATAGTAAAACAGAGGAGACAACTGCAGCAGCAGTAACAACTGCTGAAACGCAACCAGAGTCAACTGAGGCAGAAATGGTGACACTTAAAATCTATGCACAGTACTCAGATGATGACACAAAAATTCCTTACGACTATGCAGTAGTAGAACTCGCTAAAGATTACCCAAATGTAAAATTAGAACTTGATATTCAAGCACAAGATGATGGTGTGAAATTACAAACATACGCAGCAACTGGAAATTTACCTGATATTTTCCAAGTTGGATTATCACAAATTGAAACGTTTAAAGAATCTGGTAATATTATGATTCTTGATGACGCTGCTAAATCTACAGGATTCTTAGATAGAGCTGTGCCAAGTGCAAGCAATATCATCTACAATGAAGATGGACATATCTACGCTTTTCCATATGCAGGCAATGAGCTTGTACTTTGGTACTACAATAAAGCACTTTTTGAGCAATATAATGTAAAAGTGCCTGAAACATATGAAGAATTATTAACTGCAATCAATACTTTTAATGAGAATGATATTATACCAATGTCAATCTTTGCAAAAGAAAAATGGATTACAACAGCTATGTATGATGTGTTGGCAACAAGATTTGATTCAGATGGAATCGCAAAACTTGATGCTGGAAAAGGAAAAGCATCAGATGAAGCATATGCTAAAGCAGCTGAGACTTTAAATGAACTTGTTAAAGCTGGAATGTTTGCTGATGGCGCAACCAATACAAATTATGACCAAGCCGCTTCTCTTTTCTATGAAGGTAAAGCAGCTATGTTCTTAAATGGACAGTGGGAAATCCAAGCTGCAACAGATAAACTTGGTGAAAATGCGGACTGGATGTGGTATCCAGTAATGCCTGGATATGAAAACAACAAATTCGCTTTAAGCGGAGGTGGTGCACCAGGTGGTTATGCAGTCAATCCTAAATCTGAGCATAAAGAGTTAGCTGCAGAAGTTGCTGCTTATATCTCAGAAAAATACTGTGAAGCAAAATATATGTATAGAGGCAATCCGATATTAGCTGTAAAAGTTAATGAAAGTATCAAACCAGAAACACCGTTTCCTGCTATGATGGAAAAACTTGATAATGAGCTTAGCAATATCACTTCAACAACTAAATTTGCATGGGGATTAGGCAATCCACTTTTCAAAGTAGCGATTGAAGATCAATCTCAATTTTTAATGACAGAAGATTATACGCCAGCAGAATTTATCGAAGAACTAGACAAAGTAATTGAGAGAATGAATCAATAAAACGTCACTATGAGGTTGTCTTATGAGGAGACAGCCTCTTTTTTAAGAAACGATTCTATGAAGCAAAATCTTCAAGATGAACACATGAGGATTTTCACTATGGCGAGAAAGGAATGATACTTTGAAAAAATTTTTTGGCAACAAATTGGCAATTCTCGTTTTTACGTTGCCTACTTTGATTATTTTTAGCTTAATGGTTTTTTATCCAATAACGCAAGTTTTTTATAAGAGCCTTTTTAAATGGAATGGTCTTGGCTCGGGGTCTTTTATCGCTTTCGATAACTTTTTACGTCTTTTTGATGATAAATTATTTTTCTTAAGTAACAAGAATGGTTTTATTTTTGCTGCAATTATTACTGTTTTTCAATTATTAATGGCAACTGTTTTAGCAATCGCTGTGTCAACACTAAAGATGAAAGGCCGCAATTTTTTTAGAATTGCTTATTTTATACCTGTTGTTCTATCAGTTACTGTAGTCTGTCAATTGTGGTTATCAATCTACAACTCTGATTATGGTTTGTTAAATCGTTTTTTTGAAACGATAGGCTTAGATTATCGACAAAATTGGTTGGCGGATCGCAAGCATGCCATCTATGCTATTGCTATTGTAAATGCTTGGCAGTGGATGGGCTATCAATTCGCATTGATTTTAGCTGGAATTAAATCCATCCCGACATCTTTTTATGAAGCTGCTCAAATAGATGGTGCGACACCCGTTCAGGCGCATATGAAAATCACTATGCCACTTTTGAAAGAAACGTATAAATTTTGCTTGTTGATCTCTGTAACAGGTGGTATCAAGGCATTCACTGAAATGTTTATAATGACAAGTGGAGGTCCGGGAACGTCATCATATACTTTGACATATATGATGTATTCTTCAGCATTTAGAAGTAACGAGTTTGGTTATGGACTTGCTGCAGCGGCTATACTTGTACTTGAATGTTTGATGGCAATTTTGGTAATTAACTTTGTCTTTAAATCTGAACCCACTGTAGGAGGTGAATAGTATGAGACCTAAATTAAAAAAAATTAAATTATCCTCGTGGTTTTTCAAAGGATTCTTATGGTTTTATGCATTTATCTCACTATATCCACTTGTATGGATGGTGCTTTACTCATTTAAGAACAATGACGAGATCTTTGTGAGTAATCCATATGGGTTACCTAAAGTATTTAGGTTTGAAAATTATATCAATGCATGGTCACAATATAATGTACCAAAATATTTTATGAATAGTTTGATTGTAGCAACTGCAACAGTGGTTATCACCATCACACTTGCGATGATGTTTTCCTATGCAACCAGTCGCATGAGATGGAAAGGTAGAAACTTCGTGAGAACTTATGTTGCATTAGGTATGTTTATACCAGTACAAGCGGTATTGATACCAGTGACGAGAATGGTTCAAACCTTAGGTTTATCAGGTAGCCACTGGGCACTGATTATACCCTATACTGCTTTTAATCTATCTTTTTCAACACTGGTATTTTACGGTTTCTTTGTAGGTCTTCCTATAGAACTTGAAGAAGCGGCTTGTATAGATGGCGCAAATATTTTTCAAACATTTTTCAAAGTAATAGTGCCAACTGTAACGCCTGCTATTGCGACTTTATCAATTTTCACATTTTTAAATGCATGGAACGAGTTTATTCTTGCCAATGTTTTGGTACTAGATCAGAATTTAAAAACGCTACCTCTGGGTATCTTGTTCTTCCAAGGTCAATTCACTACTGACTGGGGAGCAATGGGAGCAACCATGGTCATCGCAAGTATACCAACTGTTTTTGTATACACGCTCTTTAGCAATCAAGTAGAAAAAGCCATTACTGTTGGTGGAGCGGTGAAAGGATAAAGTATGTTTGCAATAAATTTTATCGCTTCAGAAAAAATAATTCACATTAAAAATGAGAAGATCAGCTATGTAATGGGTATTTTGCGAAATGGACATTTAGGTCATTTTTATTTTGGAAAGTCATTAGCTGATGATCTAAAACAGTCTCATTTTAGAATAGATCAAAACCGAGGTTTAACAAATTATGTCTATGAAGGTGATTTTAATTTTTCACTTTCACATGAGCGTCTTGAATATCCTGTTTATGGTACAACAGATTATCGCGTACCTGCGATAGAATTAACCGACCCTACAGGCTCAAATGTGAATGATTTTAAATATGTATCTCATAAAATTCAAAAGGATAAGCCTGTGATACCAGGACTACCAACGACTAGGGCTAAAGACGATGAGTCGTTAACACTTGAAATTAACTTAGAAGATGAGGTACTTGGCGCAAGACTGACTCTTTACTATACTATTTTTAGAAATCTCTCAGTTATAGCCAGACATGCTGCGCTTACAAACTTAGGTGATCAGTCTATTAAAATCAACAATATGCAGAGCTTGAGTTTGGATTTAATGGATGGAGAGTTTGACTTCCTTCACTTACATGGTGATTGGATAAGAGAGAGGCATATTGAACGTTTTCCACTACATCGGGGCATTCAATCAATTGAGAGTAAAAAGGGTGCTTCAAGTGCCACGCACAATCCCTTTGTGGCACTACCAAGACCCGGCACTGATGAGTTTAAAGGAGAAGTTTATGGGTGTGCACTTGTTTACAGTGGCAATTTTAAAATTCAGTGCGAAGTGGACTCAGACCGTAAATTAAGACTCACTTGTGGGATTAATCCGCACCGATTTGAGTGGATACTACAAAGCCAAGAAACATTCCACACACCGGAAGCAATTTTAACTTATAGCGACCAAGGGTTAAATGGCATGAGTCAAAGTTTTCATGATCTAGTACTAAATCACATTATTCCAGAACGCTTTAGGGAAATTGAAAAACCAGTGCTCATCAACAATTGGGAAGCCACTTATTTTGATTTTGACGAAGAAAAACTGCTTGATATTGCATCGAAATCAAAAGAAATTGGTATCGAGATGTTTGTCCTTGACGATGGTTGGTTTAGCACACGAGATAGCGATCGAAAAGGTTTAGGCGATTGGCGTGTGAACATGGACAAACTTCCAAATGGCATCAAAGGACTCTCTCATAAAATCCACGAGTTGGGACTAAAATTTGGACTGTGGATAGAACCAGAGATGATCAATGGAGATGTCCCCATTTTTAGTAATCATCCTCAGTGGGTATTAGGAGATCCCAGACGAAATAGATCGCATGGTAGAAATCAGTATGTACTTGATTATGCTAACCCTTTAGTTGTCGAGCATATATTTGAGCAGTTAATCGCAGTGATTGACGATGCCAAGATTGACTATATCAAATGGGATATGAACCGAAATATTACAGAGGCTTATTCAAGCTATTTATCACAACACCAACAAGGTGAACTAATGCATCGCTATATATTGGGTGTGTATCAGCTCTATGAGCGCTTGACAGATAGATACCCTGAAATACTCATTGAATCTTGTGCCGCTGGGGGAGGCCGCTTTGACCTTGGGCTTTTATATTATGCACCTCTGGCGTGGACCAGTGATAATTCTGATGCAGTAGAGCGACTTAAAATACAGTATGGGACATCGATGTTGTATCCTCTGCAGACTATGGGAGCGCATGTTTCTGCCATCCCAAACCATCAACTCAAAAGAGAAACGTCACTTAAGATGCGTGGTGATGTCGCTTATTTCGGTGCATTTGGCTATGAACTCAATGTGTCTGAGATGAGTGACTTTGAAAAAAATCAAATGATTGACCAAATTAAATTCTACAAGGAACATCGCACGCTCATTCATAGTGGTGATTTTTATAGGTTAGTAAGCCCATTTGATGGGGATCAAAATACAACTGCATGGCAAGTGGTGGCAAAAGATCAAGCTACAGCGATAGTTGCGTGGTATCAAAGTTTAGCAGTGCCAAATCAAGGTGCATTTACCCTTAAACTCAAGGGACTTAATAAAGATGCTTTCTATGAAATCAGCGGATTCGATATGCCTTATCAAGGTTGTGTTTTGATGAATTTCGGATTGTTATTAAAACCATCGTTTAACGGTATTGAAACCTCAGGAGATGCGATGGGTGATTATCAATCGAGGATTTGGATCATCAAAAAAGTTTCTTAACGTTTAACTTTTCAGTATGCCCATGTTAAAATAGGCTTAAGCTATTGATATGCTATGAATAAGCAAATAGCACTGGTTTTCTCATGATTACCATTGAATAATCCAAAAAAAAATATAAATAAATATAAAAAAAAATAGAAATAAAAAACCTGCTTTCAAGTAACGATGTGCGTCCTTGAAAGCAGGTTTTAGTTTTTTGACTACCAGCGACCTCTGCCAGAGAATCCTCTTGTATTTGTTTTTGCATTTGTATTTGTTGTTGTGTTACGGTCTACTTGTTTTTCAAAAGCGGAAAGATGATTTTCAGATGCATTTTGAAGATAAGTGAAAACTTTTGCAACATCTGCTGGTAAATCTTGTTTTAGGAACGCTTCATACATTGCGATGTTGTTGATCTCAGCTTCAACGCCGATGGGATAAGTTTCAGTTAAAGTAGCTGGTATAACGACGTTTTTAGCAGCAGTATCAGCAGGAACTTCATATCCGTAAGTATCAAAGAGTGGTAAAAGTAGATCAATATGGGTACCTTCAGCTTTGATGATATTTGTATATGGTTTTGAGGTATCAAAAGTTTTGATGATGGCATCATATTCAGCTTGAGCTGCATATTCATCTTGTATTGCATAGATAAGCATTTCTTCAAGTGTATATTCTTTATCAGCAAATGCTGCAGCAGATCCTGTTAAAGGAAGATCGGATGCGTAGGTTAGTGTACTTCCTGCTACTGTACCTGTGATTAGTGTTAATGCGATAAAGCCCATTGCCATTGTTTTTGTAAAGCTGTTTTTTAGATTTCTCTTGTTATTCATAATTTTCCTCCTTGGAATCATGTCTCTCATGATTACTTATTCATATTATTTGATTGATTGTCAATGTGTGTTTCATTTGATGTTCTTATCATAACTTGAGTATGTGATGAGAATATGATGAAGAAGTGGCAACTATCAGAAAAAATAAGTGCAACTTATGAACGATTAAATACTTGACGAAGTGAAGGAAAAGTGTTAAATTGATTTTATAGACCACTTGGTCTATAGAAAAAATAAGGGCTACATGCTCTCGATTATTTGTAAAATTGTTATTCTGAGAGGAGAATAAAATGGAATTTTTAAAAAACAAAAGCGGAATTTCAAAACAAAATAAAATGATAGCAATTGGATTTGGATTACTTTCACTAGTGTTTATCATCCTAATGGCAAGTAGCAAGTCATTTTTCGACTGGACTTTTTTAAGGCATCAAAATGTTTTAAGCTGGTGGCTTAGACCACTCTCGCTGATTCCGTTTTGCTACTTTGCGTATAAACGCAATCCGATGGGCATTTCAGTGACGATCTTTTTGTTATTAACCAGCATGGCTTGGTTTCCTGTACCATCAGAGGTAAATGAGCAGGTAAAAGGATTCCTTAATGTAGAAAAGGACTATTTGACTTCCACATGGACACTCGGCAAAATCTTAGTTAGTTCAATGGTGCCACTTACTATGGGATTTCTATGTGCGGCACTTTGGAAGCGCAACCTCAAATGGGGTATATTTGTACTTGTCGTTATAGCGTTTGCAAAAATCTTATGGAGTATTACTGAAGCGGGAAATGATGGTGCGTCTATCCTTGTTCCAGCCATAGGGGGGCTTGTCATTTGCATCGCAGTCGTTTATTATGGATTTAAACGAGCTGAAAAAAGAAAAGCGCAATAGCAACTATTGAAGTGATATTTTTGTCCTTGCGTTTTAATGGAGTGATAGTATATGAAAAAGATCGAAAAATTAAAATCATTTGAACGCAAGGACGAATTAATAAAAGCAGCACTTGATGAATTTATTCAGACAGATTATGAAAAAGCTTCATTGAATAACATCATCAAAAATGCACAAATCAGCAAAGGAACTTTTTATTACCATTTTGAAAATAAGGAGGCGTTATATCTCTATTTACTAGAAAATAGCGCAAATGTAAAATGGACCTTTATTAATGAGAACTCAGGAAAAGATCAAGAGCAATTTGCTAAAATGAATCTCTTTGATAAATTTATATACCAAGCTGAACTTGGATATGAATTTGCTAAAAGGTATCCTCAATACTACCAACTGAGTTTGAGGTTATCAAAAGAGAAAAATCATCCGATTTACACAAAGGCGATAGCCTATTTAGGCGGAAATAGCGAAGCTTTAATGAGGCAAATGATTGATGCAGCATATGAAAACCATGAATTAGATCACCATTTCGATAAAGAATTTATCATTAAAGTACTTGCTTATCAGTTTATGCATTATGATTCAATCTTCGATGAAGTGACAGATCTTGAATTTAATATGAAAAATCTAAAGCTTTATGTGGAATTTCTAAAGAAGGGATTTTCCCATAAAGGGGATAGGTAATCATATGACTGATAAAGAGAAAATTATAGCTTTAAAAGCAGTGGTGGATTCAATTAAAAGTCATTGTGTATTAGGTGAAAAAGAGCTGATGAATCAAGATATACTCACTTATCAGAAACTTTATGATGAACTGATGACAGACTATCTTGATTTCAGAGAAGTCAGTGATCATCTATTTGATGGCATCTATATCGCTGATGGTGAAGGTCGAACAGTCTTTGTTAACGAAGCATATTCGAGAATTACGGGTATCGATAAAAGTCTGATTATTGGCCGTACAGTAAAGGATATAACTGAAGAAGGAAAGCTTTTTAAAGGTGCAGTAACGATGAAAGTAATTGCATCAAAAAGTCGTGTCAGTTCTATTGGAAAGAGCCTACTTACAAATCGTGAGCATCTTGTTACGGGTTCACCACTTTTAGATGAGCATGGAAATGTGAGAATGGTTGTGATTAACAATCGCGATATCACAGAACTCAGGGCGCTTGAGAATGAGATGTCGCAACTAAAAGTCGATAAAGATAGGGTCGATGAAGAGGTGAAGTTTTTACGGAAACAATTGTCTAGTGAAGTGGTAATAAGTAAAGATCATGAGATGAAAATGGTCTTTGAAGTGATGCATGCAGTTGCCCCAACAGATGTAACGGTACTAATAACCGGTGAATCTGGAACGGGTAAAGAAATCATTGCAGATGAAATTTATAAAAACAGTAAAAGAAGTGATAAGCCTTTTATCAAAATCAATTGTGCAGCTATACCAGCTGAGCTACTGGAATCAGAACTTTTTGGGTATGAAAAAGGTGCATTTACTGATGCAAATAAATCAGGTAAAATAGGTCTGTTTGAGCTCGCTCATACAGGCACACTCTTGTTAGATGAAATTGGAGATATGTCTTTAAAACTACAAAGTAAATTGCTTAGAGTCTTGCAGAGTATGGAAATTGTTAGAATTGGTGGATCTGTCCCAATAAAATTAGATGTTAGAATTATTGCTTCTACTAACAAAGACTTGCATGAAGAAATGAAACTAGGTCGTTTTCGAGAAGATCTCTATTATCGTCTAAATGTTATCCCTATTTATTTAAAACCACTTAGAGAACGTAAAGAAGATATAATCTTGTTTGCGAGAACTTTTTTAGAGCGATACAACAAAAAATACGGTAAGAAACTCTTGTTAGATACCAGTGCAGAGACTCTTTTGACTGCCTATCATTGGCCAGGAAATATTCGTGAAATTGAAAACGTGTTTGAGCGAATTGTTGTGATACATCATGAGCCTATCGTTCAAGAACAGTTCTTAAGCAATTTATTGCACTTAGACATGAAGGATCGAAGAACAGTTTCATCAGAAGGTAATCTTAAAAATGCGATTGAACAAATAGAAAAGCAAATGATATTTGAGGCACTTGAAAGATACGGTTCAATTAACAAGGCAGCAAAAGTTTTGGGATTATCCCAACCAGGTTTATCTAAAAAGTGTAAAAAATATCAAATCAAATGTGATCGTGTATAACATTTGTTATATCCATGCATAACGAATGGAATAAGTTTTGAAAAGTCCATGTAGCAATCGTTTCAAACAAAACACCTATAACTTAAGTTATAGGTGTTTTCTTGTGTTATAACAGATGTTTGTTGATATAGCTTGTTTTATACAGTTGGCACGGTCGTTGCATATATAGTAGTTAAGGAATGAGAAAGGAGAATTTTATGAAGAAAAGAATTATTACAGTGGCACCTACAGGGGCATGGCCAACAAAGGACAATAACCCCAATGTGCCAATGACACCAAAAGAAATTGCAGAAGATGTTTATGCATGTTATCAGGCTGGCGCATCTGTGGCACATCTTCATATGAGAGATGATGCTGGTAAAGGTACAATGAGCAAAGCACTGTTTGAAGAAACCGTTAGACTAATCAAAGAAAAGTGTGATATCGTCATTAACTTAACGACTTCAGGAGATCTTGAAGCGACAGATGAGACAAGACAAGCGCATCTTAAAGCTATTAAACCAGAACTTGCTTCATTTGATTGTGGCTCTATGAACTGGATGCATAGTTCGCTTTTTATCAACCATCCTAAATTCTTAGAAGCCCTTGCAGTTACTATGAAAGAAAATGGTGTGAAACCAGAAATTGAAGTTTTTGATGCGGGTATGCTCTACAATGCACTTTATTATCAGAAAAAAGGGTTTTTAGATGATCAGTTACACTTCCAGTTCGTGCTTGGCGCAGCGGGTGGTAGTACTGCAACGGTTGAAAACTTAGTTTATCTTAAAAGTTTACTTCCCCAAAATGCAACATGGTCAGCACTTGGAATAGGGAAAGGTCATGTACCAATTATACTTGCAACATTAGCACTTGGTGGCCATGTGAGAGTTGGTATGGAAGATAATGTAATGTTTAGTGCCACTGAACTTGCTAAGTCAAATGCACAGTTCGTTACTAGAGCCGCTAACTTGATTAGGGAAGCTGGTTATGAGGTAGCAACACCTGCAGATGCAAGAGAAATCTTAGGACTTAAAAGGGGTTAATGATGATTAAAAATATTGCCGTCCTCGGTGGCGGTACAATGGGACATGGTATAGCTGAAAGTTTTGCGCTTCATGGTTACAGTGTCAATGTATATGAATACGATGAAACAATTCGTACACATATGATGGAAGCAATTGAATCTGAGCTTACGTTTCTCTATGAACAATCATATATAGATGTTGCTGATATTGCTGCTACTCTTGGTAGAATTAAGGTGTTTGATTCTATGAAGGATGCTACAATTGATGCTGATTATATTATCGAAGCAGTTGCTGAGAACATTGATCTGAAATGCAAGATATTTAAGGAGTTAGATGGTTACTGTAAAGCGGAAGCTATTTTCGCGACAAATACATCTTCACTCTCTTTAGATAAAATGATTTCAGCGGTTTCGGCTGAGAGACAGACTAAGATGATGGTCTGTCACTGGTATAATCCAGCGCACCTCATGCCAATCGCGGAACTTTCCAACTTCGGAAATATGCCAGAGGTAATTTATAAAGAGGTTGAGCAGCTTTACTTGAACATTGACAAGCAAGTTGTTACAATTTTAAAGGATGTCCCAGGTTTAGTTGCAAATAGAATTCAACAAGCTGTTGCAAGAGAAGTATTTTCTCTTATCGAGTTAGGGGTTGCAACACCAGAAGATATCGATAAAGCACTAAAGTTTGGACCTGCTTTTAGATACGCGACGACAGGACAACTAGAAGTTGCTGATATGGGCGGTTTAGATATTTGGTGTATCGTGGGGGATAACTTGCTTAAAGATATGGACAATCGTAAAGAAGCTAATCCAATTCTCAGAAAAAAAGTTGAAGAAGGTAAGTTAGGAATGAAATCGGGAGAAGGATTTTTTAAATATACTGATCAAATGCGCATTCAGTGCAAAAACGATTTTAATAAAAGACTAATCACTCAATTAAAGACAAGCAAAAAATATATTTAATGGGGGAACTTATATGTCTACAAATAATAATGTTAAGGAAAAAAGCAAAGGATCACTCTTATGGCGTTTTAGTCAACGATTTAACTTTGCTGCTGAAAATATCATACCAGATCCATTGGTGTTCTGTTTAATTCTAACGGTAATTTTATTTATATCAGGTGTGCTTTTCACAGCATTTTCACCAGTTGATATGCTAAATGCATGGTTTAAAGGGATTTGGTCACAAATTGGTTTTGCATTTCAAATGTCTTTTATGGTTGTTACTTGTTCAGTTGCAGCTAGATCAAGACAAGTAAAAAACTTTTTATCAAAAGTTGCAAAACTGGCTAAATCTCCGATAGTTGCAATTATTTTGCTTATGATTTTTGGTTATATTTCAAGTTTTATGAACTGGGCATTTGGTACAATCGCTACTCCTGTACTAGCGATGTTGCTTAGTAAAAATGTGAAAGGACTTCATTTTCCAATACTTGTAGCAGCTGGTTATTCGACGATGATTTTAGGGCAATGTTGGGGACCAAGTGCATCTGTATATGCTTTAATTGCAAGTCCTGATCACTTCCTAGTAGATCAGATCGGTGTGATTACTCAAGATGTTTCAGTCTATAATCCGATGAATACAATCTTGTTCTTTATCTTAGCGCTTGGAACGATTGGACTTACAATCCTATCTATGCCACCTAAAGATCAAGTAATTGAGTTTGAAAGTTTTGATGATGAAGTGGAAGTCGTAGAGAAAAAAAATACGACAAAATTATCTTTTGCAGATCGTATGAATGGTAGTAGAATCCTTATGTGGTTAATTGGTCTCGGCGGCCTAGTCGTAATTGTAAGTACAATTATGGAAAAAGGTTTCTTAGGATCATTGAGTTTGAATTTTGTAATCTTTATCTTTTTGATTGCAAACTTTTTCCTCTATAGTACACCAACACAGTTTGTAAATGCTTATAGAAACAACATGAGCCTGGCAACTGATGTAATGATTCAGTTTCCATTCTATGGTGGTATCTCAGGTATGATGATGGATTCTGGCCTTGGTCAAGAGATTGTTGGCGCCTTTACTTCTATTGCTACAGCAGATACTTTACCGTTACTTTCTTACTATTCAGCATCTATCTTGAATTTATTTATTCCATCTCAGGGTGGCCAATTTATCGTTCAAGGTCCAATCCTTATGGAAGCTGCTCAACAGCTTAATGCAAATGTACCACACGTTATCAATGCCTTTGTATTTGGTGATGAAGCAACAAACTTGTTACAACCGTTATACGTTATTCCAGCTCTTGCAATCGTTAAGATGAAACTTAAAGATGTTTGGGGTTATATGGCATTTATTTGGTTATTCTGGTTTATCATTACAACGATTGGTTTATTGGTTTTGCCAGCAATACTTGGATAAAATACATCTAAAGAAGTTAAAACGAATTGCACTCTCAATAATAGGAAACTGTTGTTGAGAGTTTTTTTATGTATATCAAGATACCTTGTGCTAATATTAGAGTAGTGAATGTAGTTAAGTTGCAATCACACTGTTCAATACTAATTCAAAATAAGGGGGATTTGATGCTTAAAAACAATCTTAAAAGTTTATGTTTTCATATTGCACTTTGTTTTACATATTTTTTAGGGTATGTGATTCAAATGTCATACTTTGGTGTAACAGAGTGGGTAGATGTAAAGGCCTATGAGTCGCATATGATAAAGCTGGTGATTTTAGCAATAGTGCTGACTATTTTAGCATCTTTTTTATATTATTTTTTTGCGAGAAAGTTCTTAGAGGATCAGGGTAGTTTATTAAAAAATCTAGTCTCAGTGAGTAGTGTCTCCATATTTTGTATCTTATTATGGCTATTGGTTTATCCAGCTGCACAATTGGAGGTATTTAGTAAGTTGAATCTTTGGTCTGTTTATGCTTTATGTATTGGTTTTGCAACTTTTATAGTTGAATCTATTGACGGAGATATCCCTATTATATTGCTAATCAGTGCCTTTTTACCAAGTTTGATGATGGGGATGTCGATTAAGAAGATAAAGTAGTCGGTCAAAGTTAATCTCAGATGTACTCTAAGAGAGAACGCTATTGATTCTAAGAAGCTAGTTGACATAAAATGTTGTTAGTAACCATTAGAGTCGAGTAGGAGGGGATTATGATCGAAACTAAAAAAGCAGTAAATTCATGGCAATATAGTTTACAGTTTTGGGCTATAATCGAGCGTGTTAAAAAAACCAGAGAATTCATCTTTGATGATGCCTATACTATAAAAAAAGCGATGATTAGTTTAGAAAACAATAAAATAGATAAAGCTTTATCTTATTTAGAAAAAGCAAAGAGAAAAGCACCTAAAAGTTTAGAAGTGAAACAATTAGAAAAGTTATTATCTGTTCAACTGCAAAGTCCTTTAAACTAGACATAACTAAATTTTTGAATACTTTATAAAAAAAGACACTGATCACTCAGTGTCTTTACTTCTATAAATGATAGAGTAGCTTGTTATTGTTTAAATTTGGATTTCAATTCATCTGTAAGTTCATTGTACTGATCAACCTCTTCAGGATGAGCAAGTGACTCTGCAAAGAGTCCTTCTAAGATAGGTTCAAGAGCATCACTGTACAAGTAAAATGATTTGAAATGTGTTAACATCAATTGAACAGAATTAAAGATATAGTGTGTTTTCGATTGATAATTGGGCCTATATTCTTTTAGTGCTTCTATCAAGCAGAGTTCAAAACTAATTTGTTTCTTTTTATAGACGACTTTAGGATTAACATGATAAGTCAGAAATTCTAAAATTGCTTCATGTTCATTTTGGTTACCAGGCATCTCGAACGCCGCTTTATAAAGATATTCATAGATATCTTGCGCTTCAGCATTTATTTGCTCAAGATAATGCGCATAGGTAAGTTGGGCATTTGAAATCTGAAATTTTGCGTATTCTGTTACATAATACGCATACTTTTGCCAAATTCTATTTTCAACTTCTTTGGCAGCGGGAAGTGCATAAGCTTCGGTAAACCTTGTCCTACGCCAGTATTGGTGCTCATAAAGTGTGACACAACTTCCAAGTGAAAAAAAGTATTTTTGCTTATGGAAAGCTTGCATAATAAAATTCTCAACTATAAAATCTTCAGCAGATTCGATTTTTGTTAGTAGTGCAAGTTTTTGGACAGGGAGCATGGTTTCAAATTCTGAGGAATCGAACAATTCGTTTTGGTGGAGAAATGATATGAAATCATTACGGTCCATCATAATTTGATAAATATCCGAGACTGCTTGTCTGCCTTGATTGGCGTAGATGTTTCTATAATCTGGAACACCAACGACTTTATCTAGATGGTAATGAAGTGCATAGATCCACCATTTTCCAATGTTGTTGTATGAAAGAGCATGGTTGTGTTCTATAGCAAGTTCATAATAGTACATCGACATTTTTACTGGCGTTTGATGGATATCAAATCGTTCGTTAGAACTAATCTGTGCTATTGACCAAAGTGCTGATCCATAATGTTGATTGGCATTTTGTGTATAAAGTGTCATTGCTTTTTCTCTATTGGTTTTGGTAAAATTGTTGCCATAAAAGTACATATCAGCGAGTTCAGCTGAGATTAAGGGATTGTTATGTGTATGTGTATCTACATAGGTTTTAATGGCTATTGCGCCAAGATTGCCCGATACACCGTATTTGAAAGCAATCTCTAAGAAATCACAGACATCGTTAGGTGATAAATTATATTCATCCAACATCGTAATAAGAGGTTTGATGGGATCGTCTTCAGAGGTAGCAAGAGCGGTACTTCCGCCTGAAAGGGTAGTGTGTTGTTCTAAAACCGCAATCAAAGGTTTAAAATCATCAATATGAAATGCCCAGATTAAAACTAGCATTAACGCAACATGAGGACTATTTTTATAAAATTTTGAGATATTTCTGTAAAAAAACATATTCTCATCAAAGCGTAAATCCATATCAGTAATAAGAATTGCTTCTAGCCATTTTTCAAAGGCATCACTGTTATAATTTCTCAAAATATAACGTGTTGTTAGAAGCATCTCGTCAACGAAATATTCATCAAACGCCATTACAAAGCGCTCTCTAAACTTCGATTCCCGTCTTTTTGGATCGGATTGACGTGTAAATAAATTAGAGAGTCTACTGGAATTGCTTTTGCTTACCTTTAAGATTTGAGCATTCTCAGCTGAATTCAAAAAATAGAGTGGAAAAGTACTGGTTAAAAAAGTCATTTGATTTGCCCCAGTATAATCATTGCTATTATATATATAAGCATCTAAAATGCCATTTGTAAGTGCTTTCATAACCATTGATAAATTTGTTCTCATTTAATTCTCCAATTTGATAATATCAGTTTTTCCAAAATACCATAAACCCATGGCAGTTTTCTCAAATCCTATTATTTTTTTTGAAACCATAAATACATCTGAATAATAGTATAAAGGCATAATCGGTAACTCAGTCATCAGAATTTCTTGGGCTTTATAGAGCAACTCATAACGTGCTTGACCTGTTGCAGTTTTAGCCTTTTCGATTAAAAGATCAAAACCTTCATTTTTCCACCCTGTTGTATTGATAGGTGTATTAGAGGTGAAAATCTCTAGCATAGCAAGTGGGTCTGCAAAATCACCAAACCAACTTCCTCTTGCGATTTGAAAGTTTTTTAAACGTTTTGAGGACTGAAAAACTGCAAACTCTTGATTGACTAGCTTAACTTTGATATTAAGGGTCTTTTGCCACATTTCCTGAATTGCAGCAGCGAGTAATTCATTTGTTTCTGACGTATTGTATAATATCTCAAGCTCAGGAAAACCTTTGCCACCATCGAACCCAGCTTCTGCCAATAATGCCTTAGCGCGTTCTACCTCAGCTCTTTCTGTATCAATTAAATAATTACCTGCCACTTGATGAAAATCATCACCCATAGCATCTTCAAGTCCGGGAGGTGTAATGCCAACAGCTGGTATTTCTCCTGCTTTAGTAACTGTATCCACAAGTTGTCTACGGTTGACTGCTATGGAAAGTGCTTGTCTTACGCGTATATCATCTAGAGGCTTAACAGAAACATTGAAAAGATAGTAGGCAGTTGCTAAAGATGGCTCTACATAAAATTCAGCTGCTTCAGTCATAAGTTTTGGTATTTCAGCGATTGGTACTGAATCTATAATATCTAGTTCTGTACTTTCAAATGCTGTCATAGCGGTTGTTGAATCATTAATCATATATACATTTATAAGATCAAGATGCACATTTTCTGCATCCCAGTATTCTTGGTTTTTTTCTAAAACGATTTGATCGCCAGTAGTATAATTTCTCAGTTTAAATGGACCATTGCTAATAGCTGTTTCTGGTTGCGTCATCCAGGAACCATCGTTAGAATCTTGAACCACATCTTCTTTACATGGCATGTAAGTAAAAGAAGTTAACAAATCGATGAAATAGGGTGTAGGGGCCATTAGTTTTACTTCTAATGTATAATCATCAAGTGCATTAATGCCAACATTTTCTTTGGTAGTTTTATCGCGATAGTAATCTTCAGCCCCTTCTATAAAGAACAGTTGATAAGCATATTCTGAGACGAGACTTGGATCGATAGCGCGTTTCCACGCATATTCAAAATCATGTGCTGTCACGGGTGTTCCATCTGACCAATTTGAGGGTTTAAGATAGAACGTATAGGTGAGCTGGTCAGCTGATAGTGTATAATTTTTAGCGATAGCAGGAACAATCTGATGATCGACGCGACGAAATAACCCCTCGAACATATTGTTTATCAGGCTTCCGCCATATAAGTCCTTGTTGAGTTGAGGGTCAAGAGTTGCTGGTGCAGAACCGAGATTGAAATTGAGTATCTTTTGATCAATTATAGCTCGTTCTAGCTTTACTGTTTTTGCTGTTGTATCGAGTGAAACTATTCCCCATATAACGAGTGATAGAATAACAACCATCAATATAACTAAATTGAAATGCCTCATGTTTCTCCTAAAATTTATTGATTTTTTATTAGAAATACTTCATTACTAATATTATATATGATTATGGACAAAAATGCCGTAACTTTATTCAAAATTCAGCATTTGCGGCATATTTTTGAGTTCAAAATAGATTAAAAGATATAAATGAGAGGTTATATATTGATTTGATAGTAAAAACTGGATATAGTGAAAGTATAGATCATAGTTGAACTACGGAGGGCATCTACTAATGAACAATAATCAAATCGATAAAAAGGAAACTAAGTATAAAGACGCTTTAATAAAGTACTCAGTTAATATAGGCAAAGGTACTAGGGGGCCCAATAATACCATTACTGATGTAGAAGGGGTAAGAGTTGGGCATTATACCTTATCAGAAGATCATATCCAAACGGGTATCACTGCGATCCTACCCCATGGTGACAACCTCTTTAAGGAAAAGTTAACAGCAGCAACCTACGTGATGAACGGGTTTGGAAAAAGCATCGGACTCATGCAAATCGATGAACTAGGCACGATAGAGACGCCAATTCTCATGACAAACACCTTAAGTGTGGGACGTGTCGCAACAGGACTTGTAAGATACATGCTTGAGCAAAACGATGACATCGGTGTATCTGCTGGCTCAGTTAATCCAGTGGTTTGTGAGTGCAACGACGGTTATATCAACGCTATCAGGGAGTTACCAATTAAAGAAGAAGATGTGTTTAAAGCCATAGAAAACTGTGCTATAGATTTTGAACAGGGCGCAGTGGGCGCAGGCACAGGTATGATGACCTATGGCTTAAAAGGAGGCATCGGCTCTTCATCTCGCCTTGTCGAATTTGGCGATAAGACTTATACGGTTGGCGTCCTTGTCCTTTCTAACTTTGGCAACTTAAGTACACTTCAAATTGAGGGGCATAAGATAGGTGATTTGATTAAGTATGAGATTGAACACGAAGAAAAAGGCTCAATGATCGCAGTACTCGCCACGGATCTCCCGCTAAGCGAGCGACAACTCAAGAGAACGCTTAAACGTATACCAGCAGGTATGGCAAGGACCGGTGCACACTTTGGAAATGGCAGTGGCGATGTATTCTTTGGCTTTAGCACAGCAAGAAGAATCAATTATCGCGAAACAGACGATATCATCAGCATCCAGGTCATCAACGAGAACCTAATTGACCGCGTTTTTAATGCTGCCATAAAGGCCACCGAAGAAGCAATTTTGAATTCAATGTTTTACGCACAAACTACAGTAGGCAGAGAAGGTAGATGCGTAAAATCTATTACGGAGTATGATGAATTGCTTAGAGCAGAGTTCACCTAATCTGTTAAAATGCTAACAAACAGGAGGCGTATCGTATGAAACAGAACAGATTCAAACAACTCTTGAACACGCAGTATAGGCCCTGGCATTATATTGGCCTAGCCATTGCCCTGGTGATTTTGGTCTTTGTCATCAAACATAGTTTAGATCAGGCAGCTTTAGATCATGGATCACCAGATGAAATCGCCAGTTCTTCTGAGGGCGTTAATACAAGCCTGGAAACTTCAGACACCTCAGACACAGCCCAGACCACTGAACCTTCAGATATTACACCAGAGAGTTTCACCAAAACTACTGTTAACGGCATTGACTATTATTACATAAGACCCAAATTACAAAGACGCGTCATTGCACTGAGAGAACTTGAACCATCAGAGTACCCCGCACCTTATGATTTTTCAGATTGGGGAATCGAAGATTATGAGGGGCGAATTTTCTATGCCGTGGTGATGCTAGACATCGATACAGATGTGAGGCTAAAAACTGAAACCATAACAGTCGCTGATGAGCTTCAGTTTTTAGGACACTATAAAGCATCTTCCATAGAGCAAGTGTATCGGCAACTTAGCATAAGATATGAAGATAACTATGCAACTTATCACTATGAGCGTACCTATTATGTCACTTCACTTAAAGAACCGACGCTTTATAAACGGTATGAAGCTTATGAGAATCAAATTCCCTCTAAAAATACTGACAGTAACTCAACGATCTTAGTACTTGAAACGATTTCACGAATCGTTGAGTTTGATATTAATAGTAAAAAGTTTAACCATATGAGCAAACTGTCAGAATCTGATGCGAAGCCTAACTATGATTTAAGTGAATACACCATTAAACATATGCCTTTAGAAGAAGCAACACTTGGGCCAGCGTTTTCTAAGATCACTGATGAACCAAGACTCAGGCAGCTCAGTATTGGCTCTGGTAGTGATGTAGTTTTTGATAAATTGGGACTTCCTAAAGATGTGAAATGGCTGGAAGGCTACTATCTCTTATATGACGATTTGATGCTCTACTTAAATATGGTTGAGGAAAAAGATACTTTAACTTTTTATCCTATTTTAGCCGCTGACTATTATGGACCATATCCCGTGGCTGGCATCAAAGTTGGGATGTCACTGGATGAAGTGCTAAAAATTGTTAAACCGAGTTTGGTGCCATACACGCAAGGCTCTGAACTCGTTTACCCAATTTCGATTGCAAATGATCAAGAGGACCTAAGGATCAGCATAGATTTTAATACAGATTTTAAAGTGTGTGCCATTCGGTTCAATTACTATCCTGATTCAAGTGCTGACAGTAGTGAGAAGTACGAAATAAAAGAACAGATAACGACTGCAGCTGAAAAATTTTTTGATGAAGAAAAATTTGCATTTAAAGAACTTCACCACATAACAGATTTTAAAATTCCATCAGATAACTGTTATTTCAACGCATCCACTGCTACCTCTAAAAATGGAGATCCCGTAGATGAGGACTTTTATACCTACAACTTAACCCTAGATAAACCTCAGAAGATTAGCGATCAACCCATGCGACTTTTCTTCGAGATGCTTGATGTGCCAAACCCATGCCTTATTACCATAGGCAAAGACGATGGCATCATGTACCAAATTGACCTCAACTCATTTACTGCGTCACCACTCACATCGTATGATTTTAGTGATTATGCAGTTGTAGATTGGCGGTTGATAAAGGCTTCGCTACTCAGTGACACTTTGTTTATGAAAAATTATGGCTATACAGTGAGCGAGACTTTTGAACCGTTTGAAGTAAAAATCCCTAAGGACTGGACCGTAAAACTGGGCACATATCCAGTAGGTCAATACTGGCAACTTGTAAATGTTTTTTCAAAAGCCAATGGACTAGACCTTAGTGAACAAAAAGGGAAGACAGTCACGGCACACGTCTATAGGATTAATGAACAGATAGCCACAGATCATGAAGGGATTAAGCATTCATGGCCAACTGATCTGGTCATTTTAAGAGATGACTCAAAAATCGTTGGTGCATGGCTTAAGTATAATATCTCAAGCATTGGCCCCTCGTTCTCTGGGAAGGCTTTAAAGACTTTAACCGGACTCGAACTGGGCGATTGGCTCGTAGATGAAAGCGCCTATACACTTTCAAGCACTTATAAGTCCCTTGAGAAGTTATCGCCTGATGAGGTGATTAAAGGGTTCTTTAATGCAGTAGATGTAGATAACAAAGAAAAGGCGAATATGTATTTGACGCCTCGGTCTTTGTTTGATGCCCTAAGTAGTAATATCTATCCTGTAGAGGGAAGGTTATATCACACAGGATTTAACGAGAACAACTCAATCACCGAAAATATAGTGTCTGCAACTGATGTAGAAGTGGTTAGCTATTTTGAACCCATGACTTTCAAACCTATAACCGAAGAGATGATAAAGGTTGCTTTGCAAGTTGGGGACCGTATAGAAGTGGAAGTGCTTTTAAATCTCAAGTGGAAAATGGCTGGTTTTAATACAGAGGGAGAGAAATCAACTCAGTTTATCACACTAACAAAATATCCATTTGGATGGAAAATAGAGGGACTAGCAACAGGACGCTGAGAAAAATTGGTCTAGATTACCATAGTGTTTATAGTAAAAGTTTATCGGAGGTAGTTATGAAAAATGCAGCAAGAATGATACTGATCGTCGTAGTCGGAATTCTAAGTTTAACAGGATGTACTCAAAGTACGATCTCCAAGAATTACATTAAACCCCTAAAGCTAAGTAGTTCAGAACATGAACTTATTGACCTCGTGAAAATGAATAATCAAATCGCTTTATTTGAATTTGATAAAAGTCCAGAAGTGGGAAATCTAAGCATCATTGCAGAGTCCTATATCGATGGGGAATTAGTCAATACCCAACCGATCATGGGAATAGGCCTCGAAGCGTCAGAAAAAGGAAAAGTGGTGCTTGTTCTTAACAAAAGTGAAAACCTATCGGTTCAAATAAAGCAAAGTGACAATCAAGGTACTGTCACTGTTGACAGTGAAGTACCACTGGATTTTATAGAGGGTGAGATAGTAGGATGGAGTTATGGTTTTCTTGAAGAAACGATAGACCTTTCAAAAAACGGAAGTCCTATTATTGGCTATTATGTCTTTTCAGAGAGTGGCATGATAAGAGCATCTGCTGTATCTGGATTTGAAGCTGATCCTGAACTTTTAAAGGATGCTGAGAACATCGTTTTGTTTCGAGTGATCGTTGAGTGATCTTTAAATGCTATAAAATACTATAATTAAATATCGAGTATTAATTTGAATATAAATAAGTGAATTGATTGACGCGCTTGTCTAATGGTGTTAGACTAAAAATGTCTAATGACATTAGACGAGGAGGGCATATGGAAAAACATAAACTTGGAGAAATGGAAGAAAAATTAGCTGACCTTATATGGGCGCATGCACCTTTAAAAACCAAAGTGCTAATTGCCTTATGCGCAGACGCATTTGACTGGAAAAGGACGACGACTTATACAATGTTAAAGCGCCTTTGTGAGCGAGAATTATTTGCGCATGAAAATGGTGAAATTACTATTATGACCAGCAAAGAAGCCTTTAAATCAGGACAGGGCGAACAGTTTGTCAATGAGAACTTTGGGGGTTCTTTGCCTCAGTTTGTAGCGGCTTTCACACGAGGTAAAAAATTAAGTGCCGATGAAGTTAGAGAAATTCAGAAACTGATTGCATCTCATGAGGAGGAATAGCCATGCTAGAAAAAAAGCTTTTCAATCTATATGAGATGTTGATGCAAATCAACCTTATAGACATGACGCTAACTGCTTCAATTGTTATTATAGCCGTTATGATCGCTAGAGTCTTAATGACGAAGTTACCTAAGCGTTATACTTATATACTTTGGATTTTACCTTTGATTAGATTACTTGTTCCTTTTTCTATGACCTCTAATTGGTCGCTGTTAAGTGGATTTGGTCACTGGTTTTCTAAAAGCCAACACTACCCAATTAGTAGTTTCGGTGGTGATGGCATCAATCTAAGTGCTAGTACTGTTTCATCAGTTGTATTGCCAAGTGTAGGAAAATCCATTGGCGAGCTACCGGTTATAAGTGCTGCAACTCATGAAACTTTTATTTGGAGTCAACTTTTGTTAATAATATGGATGATTGGCACCTTGTCACTTTGGGGCTATTATGGCTACAAGACAATTGTCATTAGAAGGCGTTTAGTGGGTGCAAAACCACTTGGTAAAGGCGTCTATTTGTCAGACCATATTGAAACACCTTTTGTGTTTGGAATATTTTCGCCTCGAATCATGCTCCCTGAACATATCGAAGGGGACGAGAAAACCTATATATTGGCACATGAACACGTGCATATCAAACGACTTGATCCTATATGGAGAGCGCTAAGTTTTCTTGCTTTATCAATACACTGGTTTAATCCACTGGTATGGGCGAGTTACTTTTTAAGTGCTAAAGACATGGAACGTTCTTGCGATGAAGCAGTGCTTCGTACCATGGGAGTCGATATAAAGAAAGCTTACTCTACTTCACTGCTTAAGTTATCCATGGAAAGGTCTGCTTTAGGTATCTCACCAATTGCCTTTGGTGAGAGCGATACAAAAGGAAGAATCAAAAATATATTAAAGTATAAAAAGCCATCGTTTTGGACTTTGAGTTTTGGGATTCTTATCTTACTGGTACTAGCTACAGTACTTTTGACAAATCCAAAAGCCATCTCCGATTTTAGTGGTAAAACATATGAAGTGGAAGAGATTGTCTATGAGGCACCAGTTTATTCTTTTGCTTATACACTAAGCACTGCGCCGATCTTCACAGTTACTTCCGATATGACACTTTTAAGAAAGGAAGTCTTCGATATAAACTGGAGTATGGCAAATGGACTCAGTCCTTACAAGATGGATGAAACTGAGTTTGATAAGATGTTTATGGTACCAGTTGATAAAGTCACTAAACTTTTAAAAGATAGTGCTTATCTTTACCGAGCTGATGCTGATGATGAAGCGCATACTTTTTATATGGTGATGCAGCAAAAAAATGGCACTCTCTATCTTGCTGTTGGCTATGATAATGACAGGGGAAAAAGTATAAGGTGGATTTTCAAACTGAAAGAGACCTTGGTATACCAATCAATTGATACGCTTTATAACTACCGTACGCAGTATATTGGCGACAATACAAAAGTTGGCAATATTGTTAGTTACCTCGCTATTCCAGATGGGTTTGATTATGATTATTTTGAACTGAAAACCAGCGAAGAACCTTATGGACTTATCATCCATCTGAAGGCTAAAGCAGAGCTTAGAGCAGATGCAAAGTTTGGCAGTACGCTAGATGAAATGTTCTCTCACAATGCACAGCTCGCACTTTCATTAATCAAAAATGCCCAGTGGGTTGAATATGCACTATCAGATGGTTATGTATGGGAAGACTCCTACCGTTATGAGCGTACTGACCTTGAAAGCAAAAGTGGCCTTAGCTTATGGGATCAGTCAAAAACGATGGATGATTTTATAAAGCTATTAAGTAGCATAGATGTCTGGAAATAGAAAGTCATGATAGGCATTAAAATAATCTTAAAATTTGATTAGATTGATTGAATTCTGAGTACTTTGCAGCAATAATAAGGTATGATAGTTGTATAACATTCTCCTAATTAATCAAGAGGTATATAATGAAAAACAAACGAAAAATTGGTGTAATTGCCTTAATAGGTGTTGTTAGTTTAATGATAGCAACACCTTTTTTGAGAAATTATTATATAAAATCCTTGGTACGTAAAAATAGTGTGAGCATCGGTATCATAGGTGGCGCAGATGGACCAACGGCTATTTTTTTGGCTGGTCAAAGTCCAGTGCTTTATATTGCAAAGTTTTTAGGTGCTGCTTTAGTGACGACTATATTAATTGTCTTTTATAGGAAAGTAAGTAAAAGGAGGAAAAACTCATGAAGCATTTATTTTGGGGACTAGCGGTGTTGTTTTTTGGTTGGATGTTTACGTTTATTGGTTCAAAGATGATGACATCATCTTATGTGGGAGATAGGCCATTATTTGCTATAGCATTGGCGATTATTTTTGTAGGTGGTGTAATCGCAGTAGGCTTATCAAAATTGATTGAAGAAATTATGATCAAGTAGTCGTGAAGATGTATATATTATGAGTGAGGCATATATGAGTAAAAAAATTGAAAAGAGAATTGAACGTATTAAAAGACCTTGTAAAATAGGTGGCAGTTATATCCCTATTGGCTATTCCAAAAAGGATATGTTTAAAAGGATCAAAATGTACATAAAAGACGCGCTTATATTTTCAACCGTCTACACTTTGTTTTTATACTTACTTATTGGAAATAAAATTTTCGTATTTAAATTTGAAAGCGAGTTAGCAGGTATAGTTGTACATATCTTGATGTTACTTGTCTTCTTTGTCATTACTAATGCAGTGTGGTGGGAATATAAAGTGAGAACCTATCACAAGAAAGTAGCCGATATTCGAAGAACTGCATAAATGGAGCTAAAATGATTAAAGAAAAATTTGACCAATATATTAGAACCGTTTCATTTGAAAATGCCATTGATAAAACCACAAAAAAATATCCCTATAACATTCCAAGCATTTTAGCTTTGGAAAAACTTAAGGAACTAGATTTTCATCCTAATGTCACTTTTGTGATCGGTGAAAATGGTAGTGGTAAATCCACGTTGCTAGAGGCGATTGCAGTCCTTTATGGATTCAATCCAGAAGGCGGTTCAAAAAACTTTAACTTTACAACCAAAGATACACACTCAGGACTTTTTGAAGACATTAACCTGATCAAAGGATTTAGGTCGCCAAGAGACAGTTTTTTCTTACGTGCAGAGAGTTTTTATAATGTTGCTTCTAACATCGATGCACTTGAAGAGGAAGGGGGAGCCGCAAGTCTATTAGATTCTTATGGTGGTAAATCACTTCATTCGCAGTCACATGGTGAATCTTTTATGGCGCTCGCACTGAATAGATTTAGAGGCAAAGGCCTTTACATACTAGATGAACCTGAAGCCGCACTCTCTCCATCGAGACAGTTAGCACTTTTGTCTAGAATTCATCAACTTGTAGAAGATGATTCTCAGTTTATTATTGCGACACATTCACCGATCTTGATGGCATATCCTCATGCAGTGATCTATAACATAGACAATGGTTACGAGGAGACAAAATACACAGAAACTGACCATTACCGAGTGACAAAGGAATTTTTGATGCATCCAGATAAAATGCTTGAAATGATTTTCAAAAAACAGGTTTAGCTATTATAAATATAATAATTATGATAATCGAAGGAGATCTTTTATGTCTGAATTCAAAGAAAGTTTAGAGGTTTTAGAAGCATTATTTGCTAAAGATTGTCAGTTTGCTCTTGCGACGGTTTCAGGTGAAACACCAAGTGTGAGAATCGTTGATACGTTCTATGATGACGGAGGATTTTACATTGTTACCCATGCAAAAACTCGGAAGGTTATCGAGCTTATGAGCAGTCCAAATGTAGCGTTATGCCACGACCTGTACAGGTTTTCAGGAACTGCTATAAATTTAGGTCATCCATTAAAAGAAGTCAATCTAAAGATCAGAGAGAAACTGACTAAAGTTTTTGCGCCGTGGTATTTTGCCCATAATGATGAAAACGATGAGCACATGTGTTTTGTCAAAGTGGATTTGAAGGATGGATTTTATTATAAAGATGGAAGAGGATATAAAGTGGATTTTTTGAATCAAGTTGCTAAAATTTTTCCATTTGATTTTGATATTGATGAGACTGTATTATAGTACAATATATTTCTAAGGAGACATTTATGGCAAAATACGAGAAAACAGTTTACGGAGATTTTAAGACGATTGTTGAAAATTTAGATGATGAAATCATTAATAGTGGCGTATCTATGCAACTAGTGGATACCAGTCATTTTGAAACTGGTGATACTAAAGTATCTGTACACATTTATGATAAGTTCTTCATGAGAAATAGTAGTAGAGCTAGCCTAAGTGTTACTGTCGTGGGAAGCGACGATACCATATTTGTATCTGCCATTGGGTCAGGTGGTGGACAAGGCGCTTTTTTTAACTTTAGCTGGGGCGCTGAAGAGGATATCTTAACTTCTGTAGAAGATTGTATCATTAAGATGCTTAGAGAGGGCACGATAAGGTTATAAAGTCATGATTTAGTTTTATCAGATAGATTCAGTAATAAAAGAGGCCGTCTAATTATGAGGCAGCCTTAGTCATAGGAGCTAAGATAAAATATTCTAATGATTTAAGTGAAGAAATGCTCGGCAGATATCTAATTTTGAGATTCATCTGACTGATTTTGATAGATATATAAACATAATCATTCTGAATTGTGTGAATATTTCGTCACATTTTGATTTGTAATGGTTTTGTAATTGACAGATAATTAACACAAGTGATAAGATTAATTAAATTCAATGAAAGGAGGTATGACAATGTTCTTAACAACAATTGATAACAACAAATTTAATAGAAGTAATTATATTAAAAATCATATTGTTACATATCTCCGTGTAAAAGGCGACAGCGCTTAAATTTGTCGAATTATGATTAAATTTTTAGTGATAGCAAGCGGTATATGCATATGAGCATATACCGCTTTTTTTGTTTCTTTTCACGGAAAAATCGTAGCAATAGTTGCAGGAGGAAATATGATGATCGACAAGAAGAAATTAGGCTATGAAATTGATAGGGTATCAAAAGAGTGGGATGCATCAGGTGGCTTTGTCGTTATAAAAGATGGTGAAGTATTATACGATCAAGTGTATGGTTTTGCTGATCGAGAAAATGGAATCTTAACGACTAGAGAAAGCAATTATATAATGGATACAGAGACTTCTGTTTTTTTAGGACTTTGTACATTCTTATTGATTGATCAAGGTAAAATAAAGCTCGAAGACAAAATAGACATGTATATACCAGAATATCAGTTTGCAGATAAAATCCAAATCAAACATTTACTAAAAAATGCAACAGGTATTCCTGACTTCTTTTATACACAGCTAATGATCAAATTAGATAAGGATCGTGCACATCAAGCTTTATCACACTGTGATAAGATTAGGGCTGAAAATAAACTAAGGAACCAAAACAAAAACTACAAAGACGTTTTATCACTTATAGGTGATCAACCACTTGAATATGAGCCTGGAACAATCGGCAGAAATGGTTCAGAATCAAACTCAGCGTTTTTGGCTGAAATTGTAAGACGTGTAACTCATATGACGGTTTTTGAGTTTTTAGTAAAACATGTATTTACACCGCTGAATATGACCGGTGTCAACCAAGGTCAGGCCTCTAATACGACAAGTTATACTGTGTATAGACATAACAATCTAGTTCGCATGCCGCTGGACTACCAAGTTGATGGCTTGTTCACTCTTACACTAGAAGATGTAAAAAAACTGCTGATGGCAATTGGTGAAGCAAAAGTAATTTCAAAAAAAATGTGGAAGCAGGCTTTAAAACCTGATTCAGAGGGAAATGGCCTTATATTTGAAAATGCAAATGGATTTGATTGTGTGAGTATGTTATTCAATGGTTATGGTTTGTGTATATATTTCAACCATAAAACTGGGATTTCATATGTTAGTTTGGTCAATGAAGAGCAAAAATTTAAAAATATTGAAGGAATATGGTATTACTACCGAAAATGTTTGAGAGAAGTCATTGAAGCTACATTTACTTATCCTCTTGAAACAAAAATGGCTAAGATCAGTAGTGATAATTTATGGGATGCACTTAATATCAAGGTAGATCCAGAACAACTGGAGTTTGTACTAGAAGCAAAATCATCAATTGCAATGGCGCTAATGTACAAAACAAAGAAGGCATTTGTTCAAATGGAAGGCAAACGTGTGATCGGTTTACTTGTACTGGATATTGATAAAAAAAATAAACACTATAACATAGATATTATCCAAATCGATAAACGCTTTCAAGGACGAGGTTATGGTAAGTTGATGATCAAGTGGGCAGTTGAGTACCTAGCTAAAGAGGGCGCAAAAGAGCTTGAAATTGGTGTAAGTAGATTTAATCACGCAGCTCAAAAGGTCTACATGGATGCTGGTTTTAGCGCGAAGTCTATCTATGAGGAATCAATGACACTTCATTTGTCCTTATAAGTAAGACTTTAATTTTAAATAATTGTACTATCAATATACTACCAAAAGAGAGCCTTGCAAATGAGCTCTCTTTTGGTTCAAAGTTAGCTCAATATGTTATAATGAAAGAGGTATTGCTAAAAAGCAGATTAATACATATAATCGGAGGATTTAGATGAATTGTAAAAGAACACAAAAATTAGTGAGTTTATTGGCAATCATATTACTAATGTCATCTTTTTTGATAGGTTGCAAAAGCGAGAACGCCCTTGCAGAAACAGAAGTTTTGAGTATGGAAACCACAGTAGAAACCACAGTAGCATCTACAGTAGAAACCACTATAGAAACAATAACAAATATAGATCTAAAAGCACTTGAAAATGATGTAGACCAGTTATCAATTAAAATTTCAACTGCTGATGCCAATGAAATTCAAAATATTCTAGACACGTTTAATGATGAAACGACTTGGGATGTATATTATGTTTACTATGGAGATTTTGAAAATAATTTTTGGTCATCACCTATCGTGGAAGTACCACCTGAGTATAAATTTACTGAAAGACCAGTTTACCTCAACGCAGTAGAGATGGGACTATATATTCCTGAATTATATGATGATTTTTTATTACAGAAGTATGTACAAACGCTTAGTAAACCTATTGTTGTAGATGGAAAAGTCATTGGTGTAATTGGTATTGATGTAATTAATTAGGATATGAGGTGAAAAAATGACACGGATTATTAAACGATGGGAAATTGCATTGTATTATCTACTGATATTTTTAATCGCGGGAGTTCTTATATATATAAGTTATTGGCAAAAAAGTAAGGAATATGTAATTAAGCTTGATAAAATAACACTTGAAAATATTTATGGATTAATATTTGTAGTTTTTTTAAATCTATTCATATGGGGAAAGTACAAAGTTGCTCAAACGAGAATTATGAAATTAAGTAATGAGTGGCAAGAGATTGATGCATTTTCAAGTAAAAAAACAAAGTATATAATTAGTATTTATATTGTATTAGCTGTACTATTTCTTTTTGGAATTAGAATGACTTATAGCAATTATTTGCTTCTGTTAATTGCGTGGATGAACAAGTATTTTGAAAGGATACTAAATAAGGGCTATTTAGATTCAAAGCGATTTATAGTTAAGAATAAGATGTATGAGCTAGATGAAATAGTAGCATATAAGGATAATTTTGGTACGAATTTCAACGTTTACTACGATCATGAGAACTACCAAATCTTTACGGGGTCTGATTTGATAAAAGACAGAATTATTGATGCGCTTAAGGGAAAAAGACGTCTCCTATAAATATGGAGAAGATGGCTTTGGAAAACATAGAAATGATATAAGGGGTTACATAATGAGTAAACACTATGCAATGATGCTATCAACGACTGATGATTTGTTTCAAGAAGAAATATGGGTTAGTTTAAGTGAATATGTAGAAAAATTCGATGATAAAATGTACTTTTTTTGTGGAAAACCAATTAATTCAACTCTAAACGATGAGTGTTATAGTAATGTTATATTTAATTTAATGAAGCAATTGCCGATGGATGGTTTAATCTCTTTAACGGGCTCTTTAAGCCATTACATAGGTTTAAAGAAATACAATGAGTACATTAACCAGTTTGATAATATGCACAAAATAAGTATTTCAGTTCCTCTAGAAGGTTGCACAAACGTGCTTTTAGATGGATACGGAAGTAGTTATACTTTATGTGAACACTTAATTGACCATGGCTATACAACTTTTGGTGTAATTAAAGGGCCTGATCAGACCACTGAGTCATTATCACGTTACAGAGGCACAATGGTAGCTTTAATGACACGTGGAATAAAACTTACTCATAGTGTCGTTGGTGATTTTTCTAAAGATTCAGGGTATCATGGTGCAACAGTATTATTGGATAAAGGTGTAGATGTCATTATAAGTGCAAATGATCAAATGGCGCTTGGGGCTTATCAGGCAATAGCAGAAAGAGGCTTACGTATTCCAAATGATATTGCAGTAGTAGGCTTTGATGATATTGAACAAGCTAAACTTCAAGAGGTTCCCTTAACCACAGTTAAACAACCCTTTTCAGAAATGGTGAGAAGTGCTTATGATCTTCTTAGATTTAATAGGCGAAGTGATATTCATCATTTGGGTGAAATTAAGATTCGTGAGTCATGTGGCTGTAATAAGCAGGTTTTAGATGCAATCACTGAGATGGATATGAAAAGGTTTTACATGAATAAATACCAGGAAAGTATTTATGAGTATAATCAAACACTAACATTACATGATAAATTTGATCGAGTAGATACTATGGAAAAGCTAAATGATGCTATTACCAACTATTTAGATGAGGTGAAAGGGAGAGAATTACATCTTTGTCTTTTTGAAGAAAAAGCGATAGTCATCGAAAGCCCCGAGACTTTTGAATATCCAACGTGGATGAATTATCAATATGGATACTTAAATGGAAGTGTCAATAAATTTGGCAGGTACAAAACGAGTACGGGTTTGCCCCTTGAAGCCTTAAAAATCTCAACGGCAAAAGCTTTGTTAATTTATCCGGTTAATCAATACAATCTTTCTTATGGCTATATCGTTACTGATGCAAATACAGCAAAAAGCAAAACATTTACTTCTCTTAGAAGAGAAATTGTGAATGCTTTAAATAGAATCGATATGTTTGAGCAGATCCATCGATACAGCAAGCAAATGAAACGACTAGCATCCATGGATGCAATGACAGGACTGTTAAATCGAAGAGGATTTTTTTCATTTGTCGAAGTAGATTATTATGAAAAGCTAAAGCATTTGAAAAACCCGGGCATTATATTTTGTGACATCAATGGCCTAAAAAAAGTCAATGATAACTATGGTCACGCTACGGGTGATCAACTGATCATCAGTGCTTCAGACATTTTGAAAAAGGTCTTTGCAAGTAATACTATTGCGAGATTAGGTGGAGATGAGTTTATAATTTATCTTGATGATTGTAATGATCAAATGCTCAATGATATTATTGAAAATCTCGAAAACGAAATTTCAATTTATAATGAGTGTAATTGCAATTCATTTACATTATCGTTAGAAGCTGGGATGGCAAAGATTATAGGTACTCAGCATGTATCATTAGATGAACTGATCAGCCAGGCGGATCATATGTTATATGTGAAAAAGGGCAGACTTCATTTTTGATTGGAGGGGAGAAATAATGAGACTAGAGACAGAGCGATTAATCTTGAGAAAATTTGTACGACCTGATTTGGATGCTTTTTATGCATATTGTCAACATCCTGAAGTTGGACCAAATGCGGGATGGAAACCACATGAATCTATAGAGGAATCACTCAAGTATTTAGAGATGATGATGGAAGGCAATGAAGTTTTAGCTATTGTTGATAAAATCTCAAATAAAGTAATTGGGTCAGTAGGAATGCATGAAGATACAATGAGAAATACTAAAGGCGTGAAAATGGTTGGATATGTACTGGCAAAAGAGTTCTGGGGAAAAGGGTTGATGACAGAAGCTGTTAAAGAAGTGATGCGGCATGCTTTTGAGGTAGAACACTTAGAACTTATATCAGTTCAGCATTTTGCTAACAATGCTAAATCAAAGCGCGTTATTGAAAAATTAGGTTTTAAAAGTGAAGGTACAATCCGCTATGCCAGAAAAATCTTTGATGATAGCATAGAGGATCTAGTCTGTTACTCATTGACTCGGAGAGAGTGGGAACAACTTTAATATACAATAGTTGAAGTTATTTATTCTATTTGTTCTTCACTGACGATAATACCGGTCAATAAATTTTGAGTGCTCCAAATGAGCTCAATCTTGAAGGGGGAGACAATTGTCGTATTCGTATCTTCATTGTAGTCAATTTCAGATTTAGCTTGACCATATGAGAGATCAAAGATTGTATAGGTTAATTTAAACTGAAAGGCAAAAGCAATCATTTTATCTTGGTTCATCATCTCTATATCACTATAGTTTGGACCGTCGAAATAACAGTAAAAATCAAGATACTCAAACACATAACTCCCATTATCATAGAATTTTGCGATAGGCATTCCGTATGCTTCAACTAGCGATGTCATTGACATATTTAGGAATAACATCAGCGGTTTTTTAGACACTGTATATGGAGAAAGTGATAATTTAGCACGATCTTTATAAATAGAGTGCTCAACTTCACTTTCTCCTGTGGACACTGTATTTTCAGTATCTACTTTGTCGAGTTCATTATTATTATTATTATTATTATTATTATTATTATTATTATTAGTAGTAGTAGTAGTAGTAGTTGTTGTTGTTGTTGTTGTTGTTGTTGTTGTTGTTGTTTGAGTGTCTTCTTTTGTACTAGAGCAGCTCGATAACAGGAATATGAAGACAGTCAAAAAACAAAGGACTATAAACTTATGATGCGATAAATTACTAATAGGATTCATATTTGCTCCTTTAAGAACTTGTTGACTATATGATACAAGATAATGACAATATTTTCTATTAAAAACACATGACAGAAAGGATAATTCAATGAAACTAATTTATGGGACACATAATCCATCAAAACTTACTGGGATGATTAAAGCTGTATCAGGTCTTCCGCTAGAAATTGTAGACATCAAAGATATTGATCTTGAAATCCATGAGGCGGAAGAATCGGGAAATGAACCTCTTGAAAATGCCATTCAAAAATCACAAGCGTATTATAAACAAATCAAAAAACCTGTTTTTTCATGTGATTCAGGACTTTATTTTGAGGGGGTATCTGATGAAGACCAGCCTGGTGTACATGCGAGACGTGTAGATGGGAAACGCTTAAATGATGATGAAATGAGAGCATATTATCAAACGCTCGCTAAAAAATATGGTGGCAAGTTAACCGCATATTATAAGAATGCCATATGCTTAACACTTGATCATGAAACGATGATTTCATATGATGGTGAGACGATTCATTCGGAGAAGTTCTATATTATTGAGAGGGCACATAAAAAACGGGTTCAAGGTTTTCCATTAGATTCTCTCTCAGTGGAAATCGACAGTGGTCAATATTATTTTGATATAGATGATGAACAATTGAAAATTGATAAGATCAGTGGTGGATTTAGAGACTTTTTTATTAAGTCGATGAACCTTAAAGTTTGAAGAAAGTAGGTGATTTTGTGATTAAGGTGATGTTTGTATGTCTGGGGAACATTTGCAGAAGTCCCATGGCGGAATTTGTATTTAAAGATATTGTAAAAGAGTTAAGTTTAGAGGCGCGTTTTATCATTGCATCTTCTGGTACTAGCCGAGAGGAGCTGGGAAATCCTGTTTACCGAGGTACCGTACGAAAACTCTCTCAAGTGGGGATTAAGTGTGAAGGAAAGACTTCGATGCAATTTTCTAAACAAGATTATACCTATTATGATTATATACTTTGTATGGACACTTATAATGTTAAAAGTTTAATCAAAATTATTGGCGATGATGCTCAAGGAAAAATAAAGCGGTTACTTGACTTTTCATCTGCGCCGAGAGATATAGCTGATCCATGGTATACTGGTGATTTTGATGAAACTTATGACGATGTCAAAGAGGGGTGTGACGCCTTTCTAAGTCATTTATATCAAGCAAAGCTGATTTGATTTTACATGTACATAAGATGTTGGATTAATAAATTTAGCACAGTTAAGATTGAAGAATCTTAAAAACTGTGTTATTTTATATAAGTGTTGGGACGAGAAGTGTGTGATAGGGACTTTTTTCGTCCTCTAGTCCGATTTGTAAATAAATGAGATAGATTGAAATGGAGATTAAGAATGCCTTATAAATTAATAGCACTAGATATGGATGGTACTTTATTTAACGAAAAGAAAGAGATTTCAGTTCGAAATAGAGCGGCAATTAAAGAAGCCCGCGAGAATGGTAAAAATGTAGTAATCGCTACTGGAAGACCACTTGTAGGCATACGAAAAGTACTTGATGACCTTGAACTTAATACACACGATGATTATGTGATAGCTTTCAACGGTGCTTTGGTTCAAAATGCAAAAACAGGTGAAGTAATCTATAAAAGTGTTTTAACGCTAAACGATTATAAGTTTCTATACGAAGTTAGTAAAGATCTAGAAGTACATATTCAAGCCTTGACAGAAACGTATGTCACAACGCCAGTTCTCAACCCTTTTACACAGGTTGAAGCTGATCTCAATGGCATAGAAATTGTGAAAAATGACGTCTATACTTTCTCAGAATCTGAGACAATAGTCAAAGTAATGTTTGTTGATGAAAAAGAAAAACTTGATAAAGTAGTAACGCTTTTATCTGATGAAGTTAAAGCTAAATACACCATCGTTAGAAGTTCTCCTATTTTCCTTGAATTTTTACACCTTGAAGCAAATAAAGGTGTAGGGGTAAATGCAGTAGCGGTGGCTAAAAATATCGGTTCGCATGAAGTCATCTGTGTTGGTGATGCAGGCAATGATATCGCTATGATTAATTATGCTGGTCTTGGCGTTGCTATGGGTAATGCCTATGATGATGTAAAGGGGATAGCTGATCATATTACCGATACCAACGATGAAGATGGTGTTGCTAAAGTTATTGAGCAATTTATGCTTAAAAAAGTGATATAATATAAGCATTAGCGAGATAGCTAAGCAGATATTGGTTAAGTGATTATTATGCTAATAGGAGGTTTAAGATATGATTGATTATAGATTTGATACACAATTATTAATTGAAGGTGAGAACCTCTCTGAGGATCAAATTGTCGCATATATAACAGAAAACATTAAAGGTGATTGTTTATTGGCAGTTGGAGATGAAGAACTGATTAAGATTCACTTTCATACAAATGAGCCATGGCAATTACTTGAATATGCTGCATCAATAGGTGATATTCATGATATTGTAGTTGAAAACATGGTACGTCAAGCGAATAACCAAAAAGGTTAAGGAGACTTTCTATGTCTATTTAGGAATCCTTGGAGAGGTTGTCACAAGAAAAGTGATGGATGCTTAAACTGTTATATTCATCGAGCAGATAGTCGAAAAGGTATAGCGACTGATATGATTTACAAGACGGAAGAATTTGATAAACCAATTGAAAAAGATAGCAAAGGAAATTATAAAATCAAAAGTGGTCAGTTGGTATATCTTTGCTTCAACAGTGATTTTTTAATTGAAGAAGCTGATAATTGGCGAATTGCTGCATGGGAGATTATGAAAGAACGTAATGATTTAAAATTTCTTTTTTTAACGAAGAGAATTGAGCGGTTTATGGTTGGTTTGCCTAAAGATTTTGAGAGCTGGAATGATCACATTATCGTCTGCTGTACAATTGAAAATCAAGAAAAAGCTGATGAAAGACTAAGCATTTTTAAAACATTACCAATCAAGCATAAACTTATAACAATTCAACCGATGCTCGAAAAAATTGATATAACACCATATTTGGATGAAAATATAGAATGCGTCATTGTCGGTGGTGAATCAGGCAAAGATGTCAGACCACTTGACTATAATTGGGTATTAGATATTAGACAACAATGCATAGATAAAAATATCAGTTTTGAGTTTAGGGAATTGGGATCAAATTTCATTAAAGATAACCAACACTTTAATATAAAACGACAAGATTTGTGTAAGCAGGCTAAAAAAGCCGATATAGATTATCAACACATTACTTGATCATATGAGCAAAATAAGGAATTGTATAGCCTATTGTTAACCTGTGCTAATTTTAGGGTTGACAATAGGCTTTTGAGTTTTTATACTGTTAAAGTAATGACAAATTATTTTACAGGAGAATTTTATGAAATTGACGACTCGAGATTTAACGATGATTCCATTATTTACAGCTTTGATGTTTGTGGGTGCAAAAGTCAGTATACCTTTTTCAGCAGTTCCTATTACTTTCCAACTTTTCTTCAGTGTGTTTGCAGGGCTTTTACTGGGTGCGAGAAATGGATTAATCTCACAACTCTTATATATAGGCATGGGACTAATAGGAATTCCTGTTTTTACTTATGGTGGTGGATTTCAGTATATATTTAATCCAACTTTTGGCTATTTGATAGGTTTTGCAGGTTGTGCACTTATAGTTGGAACTTTAGCTGAAAGAACCAAAGTTGTTAATTTCACTAAATTGTTAGGATTTGCGACGTTAGGTCTTGTCTTTACTTATGCTTTCGGGAATGTTTATTTTTATATGATAAAGAACATCTATGTCGGAACACCTATGGCACTTTCTGCGATATTTAAAATGATGATTCCTTATATGATTAAAGATTATGTTTTACTGATCATCGCTGCGTATGTATCTGCTTTGCTAATCCCTAGATTAAAAAAAGCAGGCATCTATAAAGTAAAGGAAATGGCGTAGTATGAGCAGTTCCAAAATGACCATCCAAACAATTATCGGTGAAGTTTTACAGGGGCGCGACATCAGCATGGATGAGGGCCTTAACCTTGCTAAGCTTGCAGAAGAATCTTCAGAAAACTATGAATTGATTTGTGAAGGCGCAAATCAAATTCGAGAAAAATATGTTGGAAATCATGTTGACCTTTGTACTATTTTAAGTGCAAAATCAGGTAAGTGTAGCGAGAACTGTAAATATTGTGCTCAGTCTGTTCATCACGATACCAAATGCGACGAGTATGACCTACAGAGCTATGAAGCAATTCTACTAAGAGCCAAAGAGGTAGAAGCATCTGGCGCACATAGGTTTTCTTTGGTAACAAGTGGACGTTCAATTGAATCAGAAGGGATCATAGAGCCTTTGGTTGATATCTATAGAAGACTAAAAGAAGATACTTCACTTCAGTTGTGTGCTTCTCATGGCATGGCAACAGAGGAGGAACTAAAGAAGTTAAAGGAAGCAGGCGTTAGTATGTATCATCATAATGTTGAGACAACTGCGAGACGCTATGAACTAGTTTGTGATAGTCATTCATTTGAAGATAGATTAAATACTATTAAAAATGCTAGAGAGGTTGGTCTTGGCGTGTGTTCTGGCGGTATCATAGGCATGGGAGAAACGATGGCAGATCGACTTGAAATGGCTTTTGAGCTTCAGGCACTTGGCATCAAGTCGGTACCCGTTAACGTTCTTATGCCAATTGTAGGCACGCCAATGGAAAACTACCCGGTTTTGGAACCTGAAGAAATCATCTTAAGTATGGCACTATATCGCATCATTCTAAAAGATGTAAGCTTGAGATACGCCGGTGGTAGAATGGCTTTAAAGCATCTGCAACAAAAAGGGTTTAAATCAGGCGTCAATGCGGCATTAGTGGGAAATTTTTTAACAACCCTAGGCAGTAATGTAGAAGAAGATAAAAAGATGATTCATCAAGCAGGTTTATCTTGGGAGTTGAATTCATAAAGATATAAAAATCCAACCTTTTATTGTTAAGGTTGGATTTTGTTTTTTGTTATCGCTTTTATATAATCAAAGAATGATATAATAAAGTTAATTGTTTTACTAGAGCGCTGAAGGAGGGAGTAAAGTGAATATACAACAAGCCATTAATTTGAGAGAATCTGGGAAAGTAGATGAAGCTTTGCTGATAATTATGGAGCTTATACGTCAACATCCACACCGTGGTGATCTCAATTATCAAGCAGCGTGGTGTAATGATTTATTGGGAAATGAACACGAAGCAATTCCTTTTTATCTGAGGGCTATTGAATCGGGTTTAGTTGATGATGACTTAAAAGGAGCCTATCTTGGACTTGGAAGTACTTACCGTGCCATTGGAAAGTATGAAGAAGCAAGAAGAACTTTTGAAATTGCAATTGATCTATTTCCCAAAAATAATGAGTTCTATGTGTTTAAAGCCATGACACTTTACAATTTAGAAGAATATGGTGATGCATTTAAAATTTTACTTAGAACAATCGCAGACTTTCCAGGTGATGAAAACTTAGAAAAGTATAAAAGGGCAATATATTTCTACAGTGATAAATTAGAAGAAACTTGGTGAAAAGCCTAACTAAAAAGTGAAATATATGCTTTCATATAATCGGGTAGATCATCAGGTTTTCTACTTGAAACGAGATTGCCATCAACTACGACTGCTTTATCTTCCCAGATGGCCCCTGCGTTGACCATGTCGTCCTTGATGCCAAGTGTACTTGTGACTTTTTTACCTGTTAATATACCAGCTGAGATAGTCACCATGCCAGCATGACAAATTTGACCGATTGGCTTATGCGCATCGTTTATTGAACGCACCAGTTGCTTTACACTATCATATCTTCTTATACGATCAGGCGCCCATCCACCTGGGATCAATAATCCCGCATAATCATCGGCATTTATTTCATCCCAGCTAAGATTGGATGTATATGGAACACCGTATTTTCCGTGAAATGATTCGTTCGCATGTTCACTGGCAAGGTCTACTGTAAATCCTTCTTCTTTCATACGATATATTGGATACCAAAGTTCAAGATCTTCTGCAAGATCATGAATTAAAACTAAAATTTTCTTTTCCATAATTTTCTCGCTTTCTGTAGAGTAATAAAATTAACATCCTGTAAAACTTAGTAACAAGCCTTTCATTTTAACTATACCCGTTTGCACAGGGTTAACACAAAGACACTAAACAAGAATTGATTCGATAAAGGAGTAGATATGATTAAATGGGGAATATATGGGGCTGGAACAATCGCGGATAAATACGCTCACGATTTTTCAGTTGTTAAAGGTGGTCAGATTATTGCGGTATATGCAAGAGATGGAATTAAAGTTAAAAGCTTTTGTGAAAACCATAAGATAGATAAGGCGTATAGTGATGAAAATGAGTTTTTTAATGACCCTGAAATAGATGTTGTATATGTTGCAACACCTCATACTTTACATGCAAAAGTAGCAATGAAAGCGTTAAATGCTGGCAAGCACGTAGTCTGTGAAAAACCCTTTGCTATGAACTTTAAGGAGGCAAAGGAAGTTATAGAGCTGGCTCAGCGTAAAGAACTATTTGTGATGGAAGCGCTTTGGACACTTTTTTTACCAACCATACAAGAAGTAAAAAGAAAGATTACTACTGGGACAATTGGAAATTTACAAAAAATCAAATGCAGTTTTGGTTTTAAAAATGAAGGACCAAGTGAGGGACGATTGTTAAATCCTAGCTTAGGAGGTGGCGCACTGCTAGATATAGGTATATATACAGTGATGATTACCAATTATCTTATGGGTGTCAATTATAAAGAGATGCATACAGATGCACTTTATACTGATACGGGAGTGGATGGTACAGTAAATATAAGGCTGTTATATAATCAACATGTTGAAGTAGAACTTAATGCGTCAATTCTAGAAAATCTCGACAATAATTTGCTACTAATAGGAGACGCAGGTACTATTGAAGTTCCTCAATTTTGGGAAGCAAATCACGCCCTAATTATTAAAGAAGTTGAAACACATAAGATAGAGCATATAGTGACAGGTTTTTGGGGGTATCACTACGAAATAGAACATATTTGTCAAATGATTACAGAAGGTAAAATAGAATCCGATATTGCATCTCATAAGTTTACTTTAGAGTTAATGCAAGAATTAGATAAAATAAGAGATCAAATTGGACTTAAGTATAAAGCGGATAACATAATATGAGGTAAAAATAATCAAATCTTTACACATGCCAAACGAATTCTTTATGTTGACATCACAATGCGAATGTATAATGCACTTATTAAGACTATAAAATACTTAAGGAGTGTCTAAGTGATGAAAAGAAGATCTAAGTTTAAGTCGATTTTAGGTTTGGTACTTGTTATTTCACTATTTTTTTCAAATGGGACAGGGTACGCGGTAACACTTGATCAAGTCAAAAGTAATTTTGCTAAAAATGTAATTATTATGATCCCTGACGGTATGAGTCATGATGGCGTAACATTATCAAGATGGGTTTACAACGATGGAAAAGCATTAAATATGGATGCTTTAGCAAGTGGTTTGGTAACTACCAACAACTCAGATACAGCTATTGCGGATTCTGCACCTGCAGGAACGGCTATGGCAACTGGGTATAAAACTCAAGATAAACTTGTAGGTGTAAAGCCAGCTAAGACAACACTTGAAGGTGCGCGTGAAGTTACTGAAGGTGATGCTTTTGCGCCAGCTGCTTCTATACTTGAAGCTGCAAAACTAGCAGGTAAATCAGTGGGTATTATTGCAACATCAGAAATTCAACATGCAACTCCAGCAGATTTTTCATCACATGTTATACATCGAAATATGTATACTACAATTGGTGAACAACAAGTCTATCAGAACATGGATGTTGTTTTAGGTGGAGGTAGAGACTACTTACTCCCTGATACAAAAAATTCAACAGAGCCCCTTAACAAGATGAGGATTGACCATGAGAATATGCAAGATGCCATAAAATCTATGGGATATAATTTTGTCACTACGCGAGCAGAAATGTTAAATACTCAAAGTGGAAAGCTTTGGGGTGCATTTTCACCAAAAGCTATGAATAAAGATATGATAAAATCCGATGAGGAACCATCACTTGCTGAGATGACTGACAAGGCAATAGAGTTGCTGTCTCAAAATGATGAAGGCTTTTTTCTCATGGTAGAGGGGTCTCAAGTTGATTGGGCAGCTCATGGCAATCAAACGGTTGGTCTTATCTCAGAAATTAAAGCTTTTGATGAAGCGGTAGGAGTTGCTTTAGATTTTGCTAAAAGTAATGCTGATACTTTGATTATTATAGCAAGTGATCACGGAAATGGTGGTATATCAATAGGAGATGCAAGTACATCTGGCAATTATTCAACGTTGCCTATTGCATATTTCACAGATACACTAAAAAAAGCTAAAGTTACTGAAGAGGCAGCTGCAGCAATGATTGATACTGAAAGAAGCAATATCGTAGAAGTAATGAAGCAACTTGGTATATTGGATTTGAGTGCTGAGGAAGTTGAGACAATTAAACTTTCAAAAGGTATTGATGAAAATGGAAAAGCTTATGATAAAACATTGGTTGAAATTTCGAAAGTTGTTAGTACACATGCGCATATCGGCTGGACAACCGGTGGACATACTGGTGAAGATGTAGTCTTATATGTTTACGCGAATTCTTTTGAAAATCAACTTTCAGGAACCGTTCAAAATAGTGATATCGCTTTGTATGCGGCCAAAGCTATGGGGCTTGACCTTGACAAAGCAACTGATGAACTGTTTGTCCCTCAAAAGGACTTAAGCAAATTTGGGTTTGATGTGACAATTGATGCTTCGGATATTACAAATCCAAAACTTGTTCTTCTCAAAGCGGATCAGAAATATCTTTTTGAAGAAAACAAGAATTTCTTTATATCAGATGGGGTAAAATCAACTTTCAATGGAATAACGGTTTTCAACGGAACACAATTTTTTATACCTCAAGCTGCAATTGATATGATCAGCCCTCAAGTAGCATCAACTTATACAATACAAGCAGGTGATGTTTTATGGAAAATTGCTGCCGATCAACATACTACTATGGAGATTCTCATAGAATTGAACAATCTTAGTAATCCTAACTTCTTAAAAGTAGGTCAAGTTATTAATTTGCCGAAGTAAGAGAGAATATATTTGATAATTAAATGTTAATTTTTGTTAATACAAAGTTGTGATAGACCAGTTTACACTGGTCTATCTTTTTGTCTAAATGACAGTATGTTGACAACTTTATAACAGAATGATATTCTAGCAATAGTTTGGCTTAGGAGGCAATATGAAACGTCATTACGCATTTATTATTTCTATTGTTAGTATATTTGGAATTTTGTTTTTAGGCATATTTATCAGAGGTGTAAAAGCAGAATCTTTAATTGAAAATAAAAGACTTTACACTTTTCCTAAATTTACTTTTGAAAGTTTTATGAAAAATACTTTTCAAAATGATCTTGAAGAGGCGTTATCAGATCAAATGGTACTTGGCGAAACTTTTAAAGCTAAATATTTGGAACTCAAAAAGCAAAGCCTAGGCTTAATGGTTTGGTCCATTAAAGATAGAGACGATGAATTTGTTGCTGAAGAAACAAGCCAAGTTGATACCACTGCAGAGCCGGGTTATACAACCGAAGAAACGACTAATATTCTCGTGGGTACAGTTGAGACAACTGAGCCAACAATAGCTAGTGAAGAAACTACAGTAGAGCCTCAAATATCTTTTGTGCCACATGTTGAGAAAATTGATAGCTATACAAAAGACTATATGTCAAAACTAAAATGGACATCAATAGATGATACGCACTTTAAGGTGGCACTTAATCCGAAAGGCAGTGGTTTAGTAGAGGCTGTTGGAGAAAACCACTTGATTTTTACGAAAATAGGACTAAGTGCTGCGAAAGCAGGCTTTGAAAATAAGGCAGCAAGTGTCAATAAATTAGCTGAGAACTATCCTGAGATTCAGTTTAATAACTTTTATATTGAAACAGATGTCGATGTTGATTTTGTTGGTGGAACGATTACACATGATTTGTCTAATTACTTAGGTGAGCAATTTAATGATAATGTGAGATTTGCGTCTTTAAATATCAATTCAGTTGAAGAGTATATCAATGGTTTTTATAAAACTGACCATCACTGGGATACGGAGAGACAACTTATCGGATATCAATCACTGATCAAGTTCTTAAAGGGGCCAGATGAGCCATTGGTTGATTTTGATCTATACTTAACCAATTTAGCATACAATGGTTATAAATCAAGATTACTCAATGAGTTTTCTACAACTGATGTTTTCAAATTTATTGTGCCTAAAGTTTCTCGCTCAGAGGTATATATCAATGGATCGAAGTCAACTTATGGCAATAAATATGGTTTTATTAAAGGAAATTTCACCCAAGAAACTGCTGCTAACTACTACGGTGATTGTAACGGTGCGGATTATGCACTTGTTGAATATCACTATAATCAGCCTTCTAAACCAAATGCATTAATTTTTATTGATTCTTTTTCAAATCCTTTGAAGGAAGTTATTGCATCTCATTATAATAACACTTATTATGTAGATTTTCGTTATTATGAAACTGCCTATGGTAAACCCTTTGATTTCAGTGAATTTATCAAGGATAAAGACATTAGTGTAGCTGTTAATTTGGGATATTATTACTTTTTCGCTGGAGATACATTCATTATAAATGACTAAGAGGTGACTATGGTTTTTTCTAGTTTAGTTTTTCTATTTTTATTCTTACCAATTGTCATCGGAATCTATTATCTTATTCCTACGAGGACATATAAAAATTTATGGTTGTTTGTCACATCGCTTTTTTTCTATGCATGGGGCGAACCCATCTATATAAGTATCATGATTGTATCGATATTCAACGATTTTTTCTGTGCTCAATTAGTAGAGAAAGAGCGTAACAAGGGCAATACAGGAAGAGCTAGGTTCTTTTTTATTCTATCATTGAGTATCAATTTGGGGTTATTGTTCTTCTTTAAATATGCTGGATTTTTGATAGAGAATATAAATGCGCTGTTCCACTTAAGCTTATCTGCACATAAATTGGCATTACCAATTGGTATAAGCTTTTATACATTTCAAACAATGTCCTATAGCATAGATGTATATATGGGGCATGTAAAAGTACAAAAGAACTTCTTAACGATGGCAGCTTATGTTACGATGTTTCCTCAGTTAATTGCAGGTCCTATTGTAAGGTATATTACTGTTGAAGAAGAGTTGACACATAGAACAGAATCTTTAGAGATGGCAAGTTATGGATTGAGACGTTTCATTATTGGACTGGGGAAGAAAGTGATCATAGCCAATCAGATGGGGATGATTGCAGATACCATCTACAATAGTGCTTATGGAACGCCAGGTACAATTATGCTTTGGCTTGCTGCAATTGCTTATACTTTTCAAATTTACTTTGATTTCTCAGGCTATAGTGATATGGCCATTGGACTTGGCCGAATATTTGGATTTCATTTCCTTGAGAATTTCAATTATCCATACATCTCAACTTCAATTACAGATTTTTGGAGAAGATGGCATATTTCTTTAAGTACATGGTTCAAGGATTATGTTTATATTCCGTTAGGTGGTAACCGAAAATGGATTTATAGAAACATCTTAATTGTATGGATGCTCACGGGACTATGGCACGGAGCTAGTTGGAATTATGTGTTTTGGGGATTATACTATGGGGTCTTATTGATTGCAGAGAAACTTCTTCTTCACAAGGTTTTAAATAAGGTTCCTAAAGTGCTTAGACATATTTATACACTGTTAATAGTAGTTGTAGGATGGGTAATCTTTAGGCTAGAAGATGCAAGTCAACTTTTTGATGCGCTTAAAGGCATGTTCAGATATACGGGAACATCGAGAAGTGATTTACTTTTTATCTATCAAGATATGCTGTATGCAATCCCGTTCTTAATTTTGGCTGTATTTGCTTCAACGCCTTTAACTCAGAGATTTATGGCGAAAATTGAAGCACAAGATAATCCTGTGTTTAAAGTTCTGCTTGATATAAGTATCATTGGTATATTAATGGTATCAATTGTTTTTCTCGTAGGAGAAAAATTTAATCCATTTATATACTTTAGATTTTAATGAATATTTTATTTCAATTGAAAAAGAGTCATTTTAACCTTGGGGTTAAATGACTCTTTTTTTTATAAAAGCTATAACTTGATTATTATATTTTTTATGCGAATTTACCTTTCCTTAACCATACTCCAAGTCCAACAATAGCTATTCCTAACCAATATAGCCAATCAAGAGAACTTTGTCCTGTTTGAGGTAAAGCAGGGCCAAGAGGTACCTCTTCAATTTCTATATCAATGATAAATTCTTCTTCGTTGCCCTCTGGGTCAACTAAGATCACTTCAAATTGATCTTTTCCGATGTATCCTGGGTTAGGCGTATAGATCCATTTTCCATTTTTATCAATTTCAACTTTCCCGTTTGAAGGAGGATTCGAAACTGTTGGTTTTGAACCTTCAGGAACTATAATTTCGCCTTCTTTCGGAATGTTTTCGGGTGTTTTTTCAATCACTTTTTCGGTAGTAGGTTCAGTCGTGATTTCTATGGTAACTTCTGTTGTAGATTCAGAAGTAGGCTCAGTAGTTGCCTCAGTAGTCGGTTCCGCTGTCGGTGGTTCATAATTAGGAAGAACTTCATTTTCGAATACAAGTGCATAGGTCGTTCTAAGTGTTAAATCTTCATTCAAGTCGCCATCGCTAATCACAAGCGTCTTAATCTCATTTGATTTACGATAGCCATTTGGTGCTGTTTTCTCTGAAATGTCATAAGTACCATAGGGTACTTGTAATTCTGCTATTCCTAGCTGATTGGTGGTGATAGTTTGCACTAAAACGCCAGATTTTTTGATTTCAAATACAGCGCCTGCTAAAACGTTTGTTGTTGAGTTCTTTTGAAGTTTTTTGATCTGAATTGTTCGAAGTGCGTCGTTTGTTATGGTTAAGTCTTTATCAGTAGTACTATTAATAACCACATCATCTGAACTGCTAACGATTTGGTATCCAGTAGGTGCCTCAACTTCTTTTAGCGTATAAGTTGCATATTTTAATTTTTCAACGTGTATTTCGCCATTTGAATCAGTGGTTAAAGTACCAATAAGCGTGGCACCCTTATAAAACTCAAATTTTGCACCTGGTAATGCAACGCCAGATTCATCTACTTTCTTTAGTGTGAAACTGCCAAGTTGTCCCACGGCCCATCCGTTTGACTCCATGATGTTATGCGTTATGGTAACCGTTTTTGTACGCGTCCCTTGAACGATATATTGTCCATTGACAGTCGCTGTATTTGAAAAGGAAGTGGACACAATATTATCAGTTACAATTGAAGTTTGATAGCCAATAACCATGGTGTCAACAATTGGACTAATTGCACTTATTTCAAAACGTTGAGGGTCGGAAGACAAATTTCTTGGCGCTACTTCGACATTAAAATAATCAGCAAAAGTCAATGGATTACCATTTTGAGTTAATGTAAAACTATTCTCTACAAGTTCAAGTCCTTCATTTAACTGATCACTTATAATTAAATTTGAGATAGTTGATTTTCCTTGATTGATAGTGAGTGTCCAGTTTACAAATTCACCTGATCTTGCACCCGTTTTGTCTACAAAAGTGAGACCAGTAGTATGTGTGACGTTTGCAGTATAGTTTTCACCTTTATTCGTCATAGCAGTATTGGTATAGTTTGTACTTGAAATTCCCACCATATCGGTTTTATAAACGATTCTATAGGGTTCTGATACGTTGCCTGTAAAATCAATTGTAAATGAGTTTGCATTTAAATCTTCAGTAATTATGATTCCCTCAGTAATCAAATCGCTTGGCGAAAGTTCAGTTATGCCAAGTGATTTCAAATTGCCTGAGCTATCAACAGTATCTTTATAAATTTTGATAGAACTTGGAACAAGTTTTTCACCGCTACCATCTGCATCAATATTGATTTGGTCAGTAACTTTAAGTCCATTTAAATCTTTTGATAAATAATTGAGATTGATATTCCAAGTAATTTGTTTCGTAGCTAAATCAAGTGAGCCACTTTTATTACCATTGTATTTATGAAGCGGATTAATAGTAGGGACTGTTGTAACAACCGGTAGTGTACTATTAACATCCCAATTAAACTCTGCTGAATTGGCATAATTTAAGTTCCCGTTTGTAGATAGAGTTGCTTCGTCGATTGAAGTTTTATACAAAACAGTATAGACGGCTTGGTTGACGATGTGATTGACAGCACCATCGTGAAATTTAATTGTAAAACCTTTTATAACACCACCAGTAATGGTTTTGGTAATGGTATAGTCAACATCTTTCGTGAGAGGCGTCGCTCCTCTTTTGATAACGAGGGCATCAAACTCTGAATCTGTCATCTTTAATCCAGCTGAAAAAGTATCTATGATTTCTAGATCTTGGATGGCTTCTTTAGTAGGTGAAACGGTTATTTTCCAGTCAAAAGTTTTTGTATTGTAATCGAAAGCCTTTCCATCATTATCTATATCAGTATTGGATTTTGTAAAGGTGTTTTTAATGGTTTGATTAACAGAACCCGTATAGGAAACACCAGCACCAATATCAATCATGCCTGTATTTGAAAAGCTTGTTTTGTCAAAGTCAGCTTGATTGATTGTAGCAGTGTATTTGATGACATAAGGTGTCGTAATTGGTGCGTCAAAAACAATTTCATATGCTCTAGTCGGGTTACCTGCATCGAAGCTTTTGGTAAATCCGGCTACAATTTCAGCACCTTCAGTTAAAGTGCCGTTATCATCTATTGTTACGGGGTACACGTGTAAATCATTTAAGTCTATGGGTAAGGTTTGTCTTGCATCTAACGTATCAGTAATCGTTGTTGCGCCAGTATCTATATTTGCAAGATTGACATATAAATTCCAATTGATATATTTTGCATTATCATAACTTACTGAAGCGTTGCCAGTTTTATAGATTAACTTGCCAACTTTTGTACTTAGCGTGCTATTTTTATTGGTTTCACTTTCAGTGCCGTTCTGTGTTTGGTATAATTTTGCACTATTTGCAAAACTGAGATCAAAATACTTGTTTGTATTGCCTGAAGTCAGACCTTTGATATACTCGGGATCAATGTTTGTATTGATCTGAATTTCTCTTTTTACTGAAAGATCGCCAAAATCGACACTGAGTGTGCGAGTGCCGCCATCATAGTTTACGGTATATGCTATTGTAACATCAACGTTATTTTCATCAAGAATCACTACATCAGTATCTTTGTCAAATAATAAGTTGGGTGGTAAAATATCTTCTACACGAACTGCTTTAAGTGGATAACCAGCTTCATTTACAGTGATTTTCCAGTTTAGCTGTGATGGGTTAAATTTTGAAGCATTATCTCCAAGTTCAGATTTAGTAAGGATATTTCCACCTGTTATGGTGGTACTTGCAGACGATGAAGTACCATTTAAGTTTGCAGTGTTGTTATAAGTAAAACTTGTTTGTGCAAAATCAATTTTATCTGGATCAACAGTTGCATCATATATGATGCGATAGGCATTTGGTATGGGATCTCCTGCTACCGGATATATTGTAAATGAAAGTGCATGAGGTGAGACATCGTTACTTGGTACATAACTTACCGCGTAAAGGGAGCTATCAATCGCGGGACCTGAAACGGTATAAGAGCCATCGCTATTTGTTGCCAATGGATAAATCGCAAGAGAACTTGGAACATATAGAAGTCTTGAGTCTAAACTATCGATTACGATGATATCATCGGCATCTGAAAGGTTCATATTAGCATCTACAGTCCAACGGGTTAAAGCAGAATTTACTGCTTGACCACTTTTTAAGATAGAAGGGGTACTCGCATCAGGCGTTATTTTAATTGAATAGGATTTTGTAATTGTATCAGTGACTGGAACTAATAGAGAATAGGGTTCATCAATTGAAATATTTTCAAAGTTAAAGCTTAAATTAAAGCTCGCTCCTCCAGTAACGTTTGATGCAATTATGCCAGGTGTAAAAGTGAAAATCAAATTGCGATTTGTGACTTGATAGGTACCATAGCTTACATTGTTGTCATCATTCATTAGGCCAGATGCTTCAGCATCAATTGGAAAGACGTCTGGTAACACTAGTGTTAAAGTATTGGAACCATCTGTAATTGTAGTTGCATCATCAATCTCCCAATGGTATGTGAAGTTGATGAGATCACCGTTTGAAAAGGGTCCGATTATACTTGGAGCTTCTAGCAAGGGGGTGCCATTGTAAGAAAACTCAGCTGCAGTAATTCTAAAACCAGGGTCAGAATCTGCATAAGTATTGGTGACGAGGGTTGTTGGGAAAATTCCAACAGATAAAAAGACAAATAGAAGAATTAAGCTTATTATTTTATCTTTGTTCCTAATTTTAGAATGCTTTTTCATTTTTACCTCACTTTATTATTTAAAATTACAATTGTTTTTTTATAACAAATGGAATGATTGCATATTATATTGAAATTAATTATGCAATCACTACAAATAGTCATTTTCCATTATATCATTCTATTTTCAATATAACTATAAATTTAACATTACAATTTGTTTAAAGATGTTATTTAGATCAGAAAAAAATTTGAAAAATAGTATTGACTGCACTTATGAATTAGTGTACTATGTAATTAATACACAGATACACTGTTGCTGAAACTCAAACAGGAGGTGACTTATGGATTTTACTAATGACACACCGATTTATATTCAGATCATGGATAAGATTAAATCAGATATTATCACTGGAAAACTAAAAAAGGGAGATAAACTAATGTCTACAAGAGAATTAGCGGTAGCTTTAAAAGTAAATCCCAACACAGTACAGCGTGTTTTTAAAGAACTAGAAAGCGAAGAAATATGCTTTACTAAAAGGGGAATGGGAACTTTTGTAACGGAAGATGATCAGACTTTAGCACTTTTGAAAACACAAATAGCAAAAGAGAAAATTGCACAATTTGTTGAAGGTATGAAATCGTTAAATATGGGGTTTGAAGAAATCATCAATAAATTAAAAGCTTATGAGGAGGGGAAACTATGAATTATCTAATAAACTGTATTAATCTTCAAAAAAATTACATGTCAAAAAAAGCATTAATAGATATTAATTTAAAGTTTCAAGAGGGAAAAATATATGGACTTTTAGGTCCTAATGGAAGTGGCAAAACGACATTGATGAAAATTTTTGCTGACTTGCATAAACAGACTTCTGGTGAGTTAGTAATATGTGATGAGAAGCCATCGCATAAAACAAGAGCTTACGTTGCGTATATGCCTACTGAGAATTTTATTTATGGTTGGATGAAGGTTAAAGAATCACTGGGGTTCTATGCTGATATGTATGCGGATTTTGACAAAGAAAAAGCGATTGAACTTTTAAAGTTCATGGAAATAGATATGAACCAAAAGGTATCGAGCTTATCTACAGGGCAACGCGCTAGATTAAAAATCACACTCACAATCTCACGAAAAGCGAAGATATACATGTTAGATGAACCTTTAAATGGACTTGATCCTATCTCTAGATCAAAGATTAAGGAATGTATAATTGATCAATTTGATGCAGAGGGTGTCATGATTATTTCTACACATCTTGTTAATGAAATTGAGCAAATCTTAGACGAAGTTGTATTTTTAGACCATGGAGAAGTTATACTAGCCGGTGAAACAGAAAAGATGAGATTGGAAAAGGGAAAATCCCTTGAAGAGATTTACAAGGAGGTATATGGACATGCTTAAGCTTATTAAATTTGAATTTTTAAGAAAGAGAATGACTTTCTTAGTTGCTATAGCAGTTACTGCTTTAGCTCAAATATATGCTTTATATCAATATTTTAAAATTGATGAGAGTGTAAGAACTGTAATAAATGGTGATATTTTCGGAATATTTGTAGGTGTAGTAGCACTTGGATTTGGATTGTTATACTTGATTGATGTGATTCTACTATATAGGAACGATTTGTTTAAACAAGAAGGTTATATGCTTTTTATGACCCCACATAATGGCTACAAATTATTAGGAGCAAAACTATTATTTGCATTACTTGAAGGCGTTTGTATAGCAGCCACATATCTCTTAATTATTTTCTTAAATGCCAAAATAATGCACATGGGTCCAATTAACTTTAGCCTCTCTGATATCAAGCCGAATGAATGGCAAGTTATTATTAAAGTGCTTAGTATCAGTATTTTAGGTATATTGGAGTTTGCGCTTACTGTTTATCTTTCATTTGCACTTTTCAAGAGCTTGTTTAATAATACTCGATTTAAAGGTCTCATTACATTTGGTATTTTTATTGTGATTAACATCCTTAAAACTAAGTTAGTTGAAGTGATTGGGAGCTTATTAGGAAAGACTTTTGAAACAGTAAACATTTCATCTGCTAACATGATGCTTGAAAGTGTTAATGCAGCGCTGAATTATGGTATCGTAGCGACGCTAGTTTCAGCAGTACTATTATTTGCAGCAACTGGATATTTACTAGAAAATCGAATTAATTTGTAAATATATAAATATTTATGGGTATATGTGACTTAGAAACTTTGTGGAGGCGCATATGTCAGAGATTAACAACCAAATAAAAAGCTTAGTTTTAGAAATCGAGGACGTGTTATTTAGCGACTATGCTCAGGCAAGGCGTAAAGCAGAACATCTCCTCGATTTGTCTAATGAAGCAAATGATGTGTTTGGAATATATAAAGCGAATAATTTGCTTGGAATATTGTGTTCAGATGAAGGCAGAATTGATGAGGCATTAAATTATTATACAATTGCTATGACATATACATCAATAAACGAATTGAGAAAAGAAAAACCTGTTGTACTTAACAATATTGGTACTGCTTTGATTATCAAACAAAACTATTTTGAAGCCATTGAAAATTTGTCAAACGCTTTAAACCTTATTTACGAATACGACGAACGAAAAGATATGATTTTTACTCTTAATTTAAATATTGCAGATGCATATCTGCATATCAATCAACCTGAGGAAGCTATAAAAGTTATCGAGCGTGCAATGCCTTTTTATGATGCTGAAGAAAAAGAAGAAGGCGCCGTGATGCTTGCAACGTTTGCGTATGCATATATTTTACTTAAGGATTACAATAGAGCTTTTGAATATATCTTATTATGTGAAGAAGCGGCACAAAATATGCAATATGTTGTGATACAGATTCTTGTTGATTATTATAAAGCTAAGTATTTTGAAATGACAGATGCGCATGATGATGCGATGTACTTTTATGAAAAAGTGATAAAAAACCAACTAGATGGTAATACCTTTTATTATTACAACCAAATATCTTTGGATTTTATAGCATTTTTAAAACGCAATCAACATATGGATAAAGCTAAGAGATATATTGAGCAGTCAATAAAAATCGCAACTGAAAAAAGTTGGCATTGGATAATTCAGTATTATTACAAAGCATTATCTGAAATTTATGCTGTTGAGAATGATTGGAAAAATGCGATGACTTCTGTAAATACCTATTTTGAACTTGAACAAGCTTATAAACACAAAAGCAATTTACTAAACCTTAATTATTTTAAAATTCAAGAAAAAGTACTTATGATGAATGTTAAGAATAGAAGCCTTAATGATTCAATCCATAGACTTAAGCAAGTTAACAACATCCTAAAATTGATTAATGCCACTAGTGATTTAAATGCTTTGATTGAAATTTTATATAATTCATTAAAAGTGCTATTTAATATCGATACATTTGCGCTTGGGATTTATGACGATCATCAGCAATTCATTCATTATATTGCTAAATATGAAAATGGTGTATCTGTTGGTGAATCAATGATCAGTTATCAAAACGAGAAATCATTTAGTGTTTTTGTCATGAAATCTGAAAAACCATTTATAATTAATGATATATCGGATTTTAGCGGACTTCAGGAAAAATACCCTAATGTTAAGCTCGTTGTAGAGGATATTATAAATTATGGTAACCATTCTCAATCAATCGTTATTTGGCCTCTCATCACAGAATCTCGATCGATTGGACTTATTAACTGTCAATCTTTGACTAAAAACTTGTTTACAGATTTTGATCTAGAGTTAATTGAGATGTTAGCAGCCCACCTTGCAGTCGCCCTAGAAAACTATCAACAAAAGTCTGAGCTTAATGAAGCTATTATCCGATTAAATCGGTTATCATTTTTGGATAGTTTGACTAATGTCTATAATAGACAAGCTTTTAATGAATATCTACCGCAGTTTTATCAAAAGGCAATAGATGAGGAGCAAAATTTAATCTTTGCAATGGTAGATTTGGATAATTTTAAGAGCCTCAACGACCAATATGGTCATCAAGAAGGTGATCAATGTTTGATCACATTTGCAGATTTACTTAAGCGAACAATTGGAAACCTTGGTCATATATACAGGTATGGGGGCGATGAGTTTAGTTTGTTATTTGTTGGGCTTGAAAGAGAGGTAGTTTTAAAATTACTAGAAGAAATTATGATTTTGTCAAGACAGTTTTATTCGGTAGGCGATGTCCTTAAAGTAACTGCATCTATGGGAGTGGTTTCTGTGGAAAATGGGAACTGTAAAAATCTACCACTCAATGCTTTTGTAAATTATGCAGACAATGCACTTTATATCGCTAAAAACGAGGGAAAAAATACTTTTAAGTTTGTAGATTACTCAGAATGATTTACGAAAAAGTTACTTGAATTTGATGAAGATTCCTTTATAATGATATGAGACATAAAGAAGAACGTATGGAGGAATCAATGTTTAGAGTAAAAACATCAGGGGTATGTGCAAGTGAAATACATTTTGAGATAGAGGAAGGCTTGATAAAGCGTGTAGAGTTTATCGGTGGTTGCCCAGGCAATGCTATCGGGTTAAGTAATATGGTAGCAGGTCAGCCAATCAAAGACGTAATAACGAAGCTAAAGGATGTAAAGTGCGGTGGTAAAAATACATCTTGTCCATCACAATTAGCACAGGCATTAGAAGCGCACCTATAATAAAATGAGCTATTTAAGTAAATTTGAGATTCCTTATGATCGCCGAGTAGATCGGCAAAGAGGAAATGCAAAATCACTTAAATAGCTCTTATTTATTTGTTTTTCTTTTTATCAAAAAATGAGATAAAAATTGCAAGTACGAGTAAGCCAATTGAGAGGTAGTATAGTTCTGTTTTACTCTCTATTGGACAGACACCAGGCGGCAAATTACTTCTAACGATGTAAGTGCTGATTAAAGTATATAAACTGATTCCGATAGCGATTATAAAAATTAAGTCGGATAGTTTCTTATATAGACTGGCATTTTTAAAATAAAGACCAAGGGTTTTATTGTATAATTGATTCATATTCTCATTTACCTCCATAAACCTATCATAGCACTTTTTTTAAAAATACGCTATACTTTCATTAGATTGTAAAGGAGGCAGCCAAATGGAGTTAAGTTTTATTAAGTGGGTACAAAGTTTTCACACCGAATTTTTAGATCAAATCTTCATCCTGATTACCATGTTGGGTGAAGAGTATTTTTATATACTGGTATTGGGCTATATGTATTGGTGTTCCAACAAAGAAATCACACGTTATCTAGTCTTGAGTTTAACTTTTTCGAGTGTACTAAATGGCGCTATGAAGGAAATCGTCAATTCACAAAGACCCTATCTAGTTGCTGATATTCGTGCTTTAAGGGTCGAAACGGCACTAGGGACTTCTTTTCCAAGTGGTCATACACAAACGGTTGTTTCCTTTTACTTTGCACTCGCTATGAGGGTAAAAAAGGCTTGGGCATGGATTTTAGGGAGTACACTTGTAGTGTTGGTGGGATTATCACGAATTTATCTAGGTGTACATTGGCCAAGAGATGTTGTTGGTGCAATAATTTTAGGTGTTTTGTCAGTTCTTATGATGATGTTTTTATATCGAAAAGAGAGAGAGAAAGGTATTCTATGGCCGTATTATCTCTTGATTATGGGGATTGTGTTTAGTTTCTTTTTTTTACAGTCCGAGACTTATGTAAAAGGCTGTGCTGCGTTTATGGGATTTATGTTGGGTACTATGATAGAAATGAAGTACATTCGCTTTAAAACGCAAAATAGAGCGCTTTTACAGTTATTAAAATTTGTCTCTGGGATGGGCCTGACACTTATAGTTTTTCTTGGATTAAAAGTAGTACTGCCTGATACCACGCCATTTATCGGTTTTAGATATTTCTTTACAGTCTTTTCTGTAGCAGCCATTATACCTTGGTTTTTTGTGAAGATCGGATTTAGCCAAACGGATAAGGCGATTGAAAGATAGTCTTAAATAATGAATTAAAAATTTAGATTGAAAGTAGTGGGACAATGGATATCAAGAATGTAATCGATAGAATAAATGCTTCAACGGAAAAGAAAAATGCTTATAATTTACTTTTAAATCAGGTTTATGCTGAAATTCCTTCTGGTAGTTGTGTAGGTTGTGCCAAGTGTTGTTCTGAATCAGTGAATGTATCTCTTGTGGAACTAGCTAATATATTCGAAAATGGCATTTCTAAGCTTTTACCAAAACAAAGAGAGGAACTTTATAAAAGGATTATTTCATTTTATTTATCTGAATGGGTAAAACCAAATGCTTGTCCTTTTTTAGATAATGAAAAAAGGTGCACCATTTACGAGGTAAGACCATTGCCTTGTCGTATTTTTGGTGCACCCTCTGAAGATGCTTATGAGTCAAATTATATGAAAATTAGAAAACAAAACTTAACCTTTGCTAAGTCACTTTATACTTTTGAAGGGATAAAACTTTCACCTAAAGTACTGATGAAAAAAATTGACTTCTGTGAAAACTTCATTCCTGAATATAGACTTGAAAGTGACGCTGTAGAAGGGCTATATAGTCAATTGATCAACCTTGATGGCAAGCTTTATTTTGATGGAATAATTGATGAACCTATCATCAATGGTGATTTGGTAAGTTGGGTACTGGATTATATAATTGATGATGCAAATGAAATAAATAATAGCTTAACAAACGCTTCAATTATATCAAAAGAAATGCTTTATCAACTTAAACTTGATTATTCAAAACATCATAGCGTTAAATAAATCATTATAGCTAGTTATTAGCTTCCATTTCACGTGATTTTTCTGCTGCAGCATGCATTGCTCTTATGATACTTGATCTAAAACCATCTTCTTCTAATACAGCGATGGCTTTTATTGTATTGCCACCAGGAGAAGTTACTTGATCTTTAAGTACGCCAGGATGAAGACCGCTATCTAAAACCATCTGTGCTGCTCCTAAGAGGCTTTGTGCTGCCATAATATAAGCCTTGTCACGGGGCATGCCTTCTAATACTGCTGCATCTGCCATAGCTTCTATCATCACAAAGGCATATGCGGGCGATGAACCATGAACTGCAATTGCTGCATGCATGAGACTTTCATCAATCCAAGCTGTTTTGCCAATGGCTTCAAAAATTTGAGCTACAAGTGTACGTGAAGTTTCATTTGGGTTGAGTGTCGTACAAATAGAGGTCATTCCCATATTAACTGATGCAGGTGTGTTTGGCATCGCGCGATAAACCCTTTGTTCTGGCATTGCATGATTTAGTTTTTTAAGTGTGATTCCAGATGCGATAGAGATAACTATTTGTTCAGTTTTTAAAACGGATTTTATTTCATCAATGATTTTAAAAACCAGATAAGGTTTAACAGCAAGCACAATTATATCGCTATTTTTTACGATGAATTCGTTGGATTGACTTGAATTGATAGCAAACTGATTTTTTAATCTATCCACTGATCTTTCACTTAAAGCACTTGCAAAAATATTACTTGGGCTATAAATTTCTTGTTGAATCAGCCCTTTTATAATTGCACTTGCCATATTACCGCCACCTATAAAACCAATTGTTTGCGCCATATTTCCCCCTTTAGATGTAATGTTTTTAAATGTAAATTTACTGATTACATTGTAACATAAAATTGAATTGAAATAATGGTTAGAATACTATAATATAGATAAGAATGAGATTAATATTATGAAGATAACAGGAAAGGACTACCATGACTTTAAAGGAAATGTTAAAAACAACTACTATTGATTCGGTTCTAGATGAATTGCTGATTTCATATCCAGAATGTATTGCTGATAAGCACCACTATAAGAGTGTGCTAGAATTTATTGATCAAACACCAACTACAATTATTGATGATTTTATCATCATGGTTACTTTGATTGATCCTTCTGAAGAAGAAGCTTATGAAGAAGACATTGATGAAGAAGCATATCTAAGTATCGCAGGTTATTCTGAAAAAGAAAACCTTCACTTTGCTCTAGGGTTTTCCAGATGGGAAGAATGGGCAAATGCTAAATTGATAATCCAAGAAGATTTGGAAATTAAGAAAGAGGAACTACTTGCAATGTGTCTTTATGAGATGACTTTTTATGGGTTCAATCAAGATGAAATCGCAAATGAACTTAAAGATCTTGAAAAAGGAATAATGATGCATTAGAAATAAGTTGTAAGTAAAAACGCCTGTCTCAGTAGTTGAGATAGGCGTTTTAATATGCAGCTAAAAGTTATTTATTTATTAACTTCTTGATCAAATTGTTCAATTAGAGCTTTAGTTGCATCTGGATCATAATAAAAATAACTAAGACCATCTTTACCTGTTCCAGTGCCTTTTGAAGGAATCGTCTGTATGTTTACGGATTCCATATCAGTTCCAATCATGGAAGTTGCTATCATAACGGCTTTACTAAGTGGCATATCTGTTTCTACATATGATAAACTTCTAGCTACAATATAGGGAAGTTTGATTTGTATTGCAGATTTTGCAGCTGATTTGATAAAATCTTGCTGTCTTTCCATGCGTTTGATATCACCACCACTATGAGAACCATCTGCATTTTTTCTAAAGCGTAGATATGCCATAGCTTGATCACCATCAATAACTTGTAGACCTGGTTGAAAATCAATATGAAGAGGTGGTTTAGAGTAGGGATCATCGTATTTCATCCTAAATGGCACATCTACTTCAACACCGCCGATAAGATCTACGATCTCTTTTACTGCATCATATTTTACTGTAATATAATAGTCGATGTGTGTTCCAAGGAGTTTTGATAATGTATTTTTAACACCTAGTGGACCGCCGATTTCTTTAAATCCGTAGACCGCATTTAACTTAGCCTGACCAGCGCCATTTTTTCCTTCAGTAGGATAGTAAGTATCTCTGGGAACTGAAATAGCATCTACTTTATTGTTTTTAGGATCAATTGATACAAAGATCATGGTATCTGTGCGCGTGCCTTCAACCCCCATCACTAGGATATTGACTCGCTCCTTTGTGAGAAAAGCCATTGTAAAAAAAGCAATAAGTGCCAATAAAATAATAGCGATTATAAATTTGTATATACCTTGTAGTTTTGATTTTTTTAATGGAAGTTCTTCTTCTTCAGTCTGTTTTTGAGTTTTCATTATAAGTTACCTTTATTAACCTTTCGTGTGTCTATAAATATTTGTGAATAAATTGCCATTCCCTGTCATTATAAAGCTAACCACAGACAAGTCAAGCTAAATAGTTGGAAAAATGGGACCTGATAGCGATTGATACAAAAGTTTAATATATTGTGGTATGTTCAAAACTGTATATCTATTGAAAGTCAAAATAGTTATGCTATACTTATCTTTCAAAGTATGGATAAGAAGAGGTTAATGATGAGAAATAGAGAAAACGAAAAGAAATTTACAGATATATTATATGTACTTGTGGGTTCAATTATTTTGGCAATAGCAATAACATCTATTCTCAAGCCAAATGGTATGATAACTGGTGGCATTACAGGTTTTTCACTTGTTATTGAGAAAGCGCTTGGAGTCAATTATACAATTATCTACTATATCATGTCATTGGGTGTTTTGTTGTTAACTAGAATGACTATGGGCAGAGCTGAAGCTGGAAAGATTGTAGTGTTTTCAGTATTTTTCCCAATGATTTTGATCTTGTTTAGTCGATTTGAAATGAATATAACGCAAAACGACTTATTTCTTGCTTCAGTATATTATGGAATCATGGCGGGTGGTGCAACTGGTTTAATTCTAAAAGGTGGTTTTTCATCAGGTGGAACAGATACAATCGCTAAGATCATCAATCGTAAACTTTTTAGATTTATGAGTATTTCACTTATAATAGCAGCACTTGATATGGGTGTGATTTTTGTGGCAGCATTTGTTTTTAACACTAGAATTGCAATGTATGGTCTCTTAACACAGATTGTCGCAATGAAAGCAATTGATATTGTTTTGTTCGGTTTTTCTTCTAAGGTTGTTAAACTTGAAATTATCAGTGAAAAAGAGGCTGAAATTGAAGCCTTTATCTTAGGAACAATACGTAGAGGCATATCTAAATATAATGTTGTCGGTGGGTATACAAGTTTAAATCGCGTTAAATTAATTACATTGTGTTCTCCAAGAGAATCAATCTTAATAAGAGATTTTATAGCTATAACTGATACCAAAGCATTTGTTTCTGTCTTACCAGTAAATACAGTCTGGGGAGAAGGGGTTGGATTTGATCGTTTAAGTGATGATTAAAACAAAATGGGATCGACTTTAAGCAAGAAAGGGGCTGTCAAATGACAGCCCCTTTCTTAGATTCATTATTTTTAACTGAAAAGCAGTTATTTACCAGATGTTAATCATCAATTCTTTGAGCTGGTTAACAATATCTGGGAACTTAAATTCCAGCCTTTTTTCTTGTTGATCTGAATTGACAAATAGTACACTTACAGTATTGTGTTCATCAATTTGCTCTCTGTAACGATACCCTTCATTTTGAAGTTTTAATATGGTTTCTCTTGCCTTCGAAAGTTCGTGTTCATGTTCTTTCTTTTCAGATAGAAAATGATCGCGAGAGCTACTTTTAATAGTTCCTCTACTCTTATCGTGAACGACATTTCGCTTAGAGTTAGTACCTCTATATGGCATCTACATCACACTCCTTTCTGGTAGTTAAGCGTGTGGTGTTCATACCCAGTATTTTATTAATTATGCGAATGATTCTTGTATACTTAAATTACGGCCTGCCAATAGAAAGCAAATGAATATAGATTAATCTGACGCCGTTGTTCCAATTCGGATCTTCTGCATAAGTTTGATTAAGCCAGACAAAAGGTGATATATTCTTTGGAGCAATTTTTAAACGGTTTTTAATAGTGTTAATTGCAATTTGAGTGCTGTCTCTAAGTGTAGTATTGTATTCTGTCCAACTATGATACACATTGTAAGGATTGTTTATGATTTCACTACTTTCATGATGATCTACAGGGATAAATGCTTGTTCTTGACCAATTATTGCAAGGAGAAGTAATGGGTCAATATCATTTATATAAGATAAATAGATTACCTTGTTAAAGTGCTCTGCTTTACCAATCAATCCGTTGCGTGCATCTGAAATATAGGCTTTGACTCGAAAATAATCGAAGTTCTCATATTTGAAGTATCTAAGTTGAGATGTTAGTCCATAAGGATAGGCATCCTTTTTTACAGCAAAAGAAATAGTTTTATCTTTATCTGTACTAACTTTAATGTTTTTAGTTAACCCCTGTGATAAATCTATAAGATAGACTTTGTCTAAAGCGCTAAGTCCTTCATAAACTTGGTAATCTAAACTACTTGATAAATCAAAGTCAATTGTATCATTTTGGGGCTTAAGCAGTAAAGACAATATAAATGTGGTTGAGAGTCCAATTAATATAAGTATCGAAATGACGAGAAAGTTTCTAGCAATAAAACGATTAATAGCTTCGTAGCTAAATCGATATTTCCAACCTTTTGAAAAACTAATTTTAGAAGTACGATGGATATTGAGTTCAAGTGGTTTAGGAAAATTAAGGACTGGAGCATCTAGTCTTTGGTCTAAAGAAGTAAAGTCTGAATTATCATTTGTTGTAAGGTCACTAAACTGGTATTCATCCATCAAGTAATTTTCAAGTGCCCATCTAGGTACAGGTGTTCTAACAGACTCAGATAGCCAACTTTCTGCCAAATCTAGACGTGTCTTCTCATCAACTCCCAATTTGAGGATAGAGTCGAATATATCAAAGCGATTGATGTCATATATATGTTTAACTAAAGTATTAGCTAAGATCTCTAGTTTTAAACTTTCTCTGTACTGTTCTTCAACACCTGAAAGATGCTTATCTAAAAGATTATGAATTGCCAAAGAGAGCACTTGAGCGCGTTCAGTAGACGATAAATTAATATATCGCTTTTGGATCGTATTTTTGATATTAGCTAAATCCTGAAAGGAGAGTATTATGTAGGACCTTAAAGTAATGATCAATTCATTCATAGGGAACCTCACAGTGTTTACTTGTACTTATAGATTATTTCTTATATAGTAACATATAATTGATTTCAAAAAAAAAAAAATATTTTTTCAAAAAGGGTTTACAAGGATAGAAATACATGGTATATTAAGAGCATGAAATTGATAATCATTATCAATTAAAACTCCTTATACTCGTAACACCTTAACTTCTTATTACCCTTAAAAGTAGTAGGTACCCCAAAACGTAAACTTTATTGAATACCTCTAAAAAAAATGGATGCATCGCCAGCATCCATTTTTACTTTTTTGAAGACTGCTATTTGAAGATGATGTCGTTTTTTTCTTCAATCTTTATCCTCATATGAAGTACATATGTGTTATAATATGAGTTGTATTTTGTGAGTTAAAATTAGACATAAAAATAGAAAAAGGAATCAAAATGAAAAAAATTTATCTAGATTATGCTGCAACCACACCTGTTAAAGAAGAAGTAGTCAACGCGATGCTTCCTTTTTTTGAAAGCACTGAGAAACATGAATCGCTGATTTCAAAAATAAAAGATGATTTTATGTCCATACTTAATGCTTCAACAGGAGAAATTATATTTACTAGTAGCGGTACTTTTAGTGACAATACGTTAATTAGAAGTCTCGCTTACTATCAAAGAGATCATGGAAAAGGCAATCAGATTATTACCAGTACAATTGAACATCCAGCGGTATATAAGACGCTTGAAAAGCTAGAAGTTGAAGGTTTTGAAGTGGTCTATGTTCCAGTTGATCAAAGTGGTGTTTTGGAAATGGACTTATTTTATAAAGCGATTTCTCAAAAGACAGCTCTGGTAACCATTATGATGATGAATAATGAGATTGGTACTAAACAACCAATTGAAGAGATTGGTACTTTTTTGAAAGAGAAGGAAACGCTTTTTCATGTTGACGCTGTTCAAGCCTTGGGTAGTATGAAGATTGATATTGATTCACTTCATCTTGACGCTGCTTCTTTTTCAGCGCATAAAATCTATGCCCCAAAGGGTTGTGGTGCTTTATATGTTAAAAATATAGAATTATTGAATTTTTCACACGGTTCAATTTTAGAGCCTTCATGTGAGATATATGAAAACATACCTTATATCGTTGGATTTGGAAAAGCACTAAGTCTCTCATATGAACATTTTAAAGAGAGTGTATCGCATCGACAAGTCTTGAAAGAGAAACTTGTAAAAGGAATGCTTAGCCTTGATATGGGGATAGAGTGTAATGGACTACCTCTTGATGAATCAAGCCATCCAGGGATTATGAATTTTTATATTCCTCAGATGGATGGAGATAGCTTAGTGATTAATTATGATTTTAATGGCATTGCAATCTCAAGTGGTTCTGCGTGTAGTTCTGGTGCACTTAGTGCGTCACATGTTTTAAAAGCAATCGGATTTAATGATCAAAAGGCAAAAAGGTGTATTAGAATCACAGTAGGTGATAATACATCCATGGATGATATAGCGCATGTGATCGCTGTAACAGAAGAGATGTTGAAAGGATTAAAGTATGTTAAATAAAAACAAAGTTGTCGTTGGAATGAGCGGTGGTGTAGATAGTACTGTAGCTGCTTACCAACTTAAAAAGATGGGCTATGAAGTCATCGGAGTCAATATGAGATTATGGCAAGATGATTTTCTTGAAGAAGAGCATTTTATGAAAGATGGAGGGTGCTGTAGTCTTTCGTCAGTAGAGGATGCAAGACGTGTTTGTGAACAAATAGGGATACCTTTTTTTGCCTTAGATTTTAAAGGTGTGTTTAAAGAAACCGTAGTAGATTATTTTATTGATGCTTATAAAAATGGTGAAACGCCAAATCCTTGTATTGCATGTAATAAATATGTGAAATTTGAAGCTTTACTAGAAAAAGCGCATCAATTAGGAGCATATTATGTTGCAACTGGCCACTATGCAAAAATTTCATATGATGATAGTATTGAGCGTTATGTCGTACAGAAAGCGAGTGCTATTGAAAAGGACCAAACTTATGCACTTTATAATTTAACGCAAGAGCAGTTGCAGCATATTTTGATGCCACTTTCTGAATTTTCTTCAAAGGAAGAAGTAAGACAAATTGCTGCAAAATTTGATGTGCAAATGTCTCAAAAATCAGATAGTCAAGAAATCTGTTTTGTACCTGATCAAGATTATGTTGGCTTTTTAAAACGCAATGGCGATTTTAAAATTGAATCGGGCGATTTTTTTAGCACAGAAGGAGAAATCCTTGGCAAACATGAAGGCATTGTTAATTACACAATAGGTCAGAGAAAAGGATTGGGTATAACGTTCGGCAAACCTATGTATGTAGTGGACATAGATCCAGAGTATAATCGTGTGGTGTTAGGTGAAAATAATACAGTTTTTAAAAGTGAATTATGGGCAAAAGATGTGAATTTTATTCAGATGGCATCTATTAAGGGTCCCTACAGGTGTGAGGCAAAGATAAGATACAGTGCGAAACCGGCACCATGTACTATTGAATACCACGACGGTATAGTGCATGTTATTTTTGATGAGCCTCAACGTGCAGTGACGCCAGGTCAAGCTGTTGTTTTTTATCAAGATGAATATCTAGTTGGTGGGGGAACAATTATCAGAAAATAGGAGTGGCAATGACAGTCTCATATACGTGTACAAATAAAGAAAATTACGTTGATAAAGGAGCAAGTAGAAACATGGCGATAGTTATAGATGGCATCATAGGGGCAGGTAAAAGTACTGTAGGACATTTTCTAAGTGATATGCTTCAAGTGCCAATTTTTGAAGAGCTTAAAGATGACGGAAAAGAGTCTCTTGCTCAAAGAATGCTGGATTTGTTTTATGCAGATCAAACGAGATGGAGCGCAATCATTCAAGTGATGTTTTTAAACGATAGATTTAAAGATTTGAAGAAAATTGAAGCAGAAGGTGATAATGCAATCTTAGATCGATCAATCTATGGCGATGAGATATTTGCAAAAACCATACATGAGCGTGGTCAAATGACGGCTGATGAGTTTCATATATATAGAGATTTACTTCACAATATGCTTCAACATATTAAAGCACCTCAAGTTTTGATCTATATCGATGTATCTGTGGATACTGCGATGGAACGTATTAACAAAAGAGCAAGATCTACGGAAGGGGACTTAATCCCAAGAGATTATATGGAAGACTTAAGAAGAAACTATGAATTGTGGTTTGAGCAGTTTGATCTTTGTCCAAAGGTTAGATTTGATCTCAACAATTCTGCACTGGATGATAATGGCAATGTAAAAGAGTCGGTAAAATTAGAGATACTTGAAGCAATTAGGCCATATGTTTTGCCAGAGCATAAAATCTAAAGAACTGTAAAATTCTAAAAACATAAATAAAGAGCTAGTAATAAACTAGGGATATATTATCCAATACGTTTATTTCTAGCTCTTTTAATTTTGTTTATTTCATGAGTTCTTTGTAGTTCTCTTTAGTTAAAGGTTCACCATAAAGAAAGTATCCTGGTTCTATATCAGTTCTGTAATAAGACATCGTAAAATGGAGGTGAGGCCCTGTTGAAAAACCAGTTGATCCAACAGTCGCTATAGTTTGACCTTTTTCTACTAAATCACCTTTTTCGACAGCTAGACTATCCAGATGCTCGTAGACACTAAACAAACCTTCACCATGATCAATAATCACCGTGTTGCCAGTAAGTATCAGTAGTTGTGATAACACGACTTTGCCTCGGTTTACAGCTACTACTGTAGCGCCTCTTGGCGCACCGATATCTATCCCAATATGCCTATAAGTGGTTGGCGCACCATTGACGTTACGACTTTCACCAAACTCAGTGTTAAGTCTACCCGGAGTAGGTAACATAAATGACTCAGTATAATATCTTTCGTTAGCACTTACATCTCTAGCAGGATTAAATACTTCACGGTATTCAGCATAAGCTTCATCATTACGCGTACTTGCTTCAACGTTAGAATCAATGATAAGATTTTGTACTTTAAAATCTCTAGAGACAACTTCGACGTTAAAATCTGTACTTATATTTGTAGTTTTGTTTGTAAAAGTTAAGGTGTAACTACCAAGTTTTGTATAATAGTTTGTCGGAACATATCCCCTGTAACTGTTATCATTTTTAAACCATGTAAAATGCTCAACTAAGTTCTGATCAAGTGAGATATCCTCAATTGCGTTAACATGTTGGGCAGTAACCACCAACATATCGCCTTGCTTCAAAATTTCCTTCGAAACTACATATGATTCTGGTAGGTCGACATTGACATCAAAGCTAAGTGATGTATCACCTTTAAAACCTTGTGCTTCTTCAGTCCAGTTTAGGTTGAGCTCATACTTAAACGAACCGTCATACTCGGGAAAAGGGAGCTGTCTAACGTTGACTATTCCTTCAAATGCAATGGTTTTCCCGCTATTATCAATAATTCTTAAGGTCGCTTTTGTAGGGAGTTTGTCTATGTCCAGACCAAGAACTTCTGTACTGGAAGTAATAGTTGGAATTTCACTGCTATAGCTTAATGTGGGCTTTATTATACTGTACCATTCATCGTTAAGACGTTTATAGCTCCAGTCGATTTGATCTGAAACAAAAGAGATAGCTTGTTCGCCTAATAACAAACGTATATCAGGGAACATCTGAGCACTATAGAGCGCTTCAAACCCATCAGAACCATAAAAAAATGTAGGATCATCGACGTGATAAATAGTTTTGTCATTATCGATCTTTGCATATACTTCATGATCTTTTAAAAAATATATCTTGAAATTATGTGTTAAATTCCACTTGTTAAGTAAAATCATGTCATAAGCAATGGCATCGTCTAAAAAAGCATCATTATTAATATCAAATTCTGATAAGCTAGATAAACTATTAAAAAGAGCACTCTTTGATTTAGAATCTAGCTCATAAAGAGATGCTTCACTAGAATTGAGTAATCGTATATCAAGCGTTTTGAGTGTTTGTGTATCGAAAACATTAATTTTATAAACATAGAATGCACCAAGGCAAACAATTAATATTAGAGCAATAATTAAAACCAATCTACTTTTTTTCATGAGAATCTCCATGTATGTCATTTTTTGCTATGAAAGCTAAGCCTATTTTACCCTTTAGTCTTTATAAAGTCTAGGCTGTATCCTACATTTGTAATTATTATTTAAAAGACAAAGCATTGCAGACAGGATATGGGTGTCATATAATGAGAGTGGAGGCTAATATGATCAGAATAGCAGCAAATAATATAGATAAATATTATGGTGCCAACAAAGTACTTGACGGCCTTACATTTGAAATATTTCAAGGTGAAAAAGTAGGTATACTCGGGCCAAATGGTGCTGGAAAAAGTACATTACTTAAAGTGTTAACACAGACAGAGTCTATTGATAGTGGGGAACTCTTTTTAACAAGAGGTGTCAAAATAGGCGCATTGGATCAAATGCCTACTTTTCCAGAAGGTTGGAATGTAAGGACTTGTTTATTGAGTGCATTTCAAAACCTAATTGAAATAAAAAATGAAATGACAATTATAGAGGAAAAGTTGTTATCGGTAGATGATAAACAACTTCTAAAAAAATACGGAGAGTTGAGCCATGCCTTTGAACATGGGGGCGGCTATGAAATAGAATCGGCTATTGAAGATATTCAGACGGGATTTAATATAGATGAGCATATGCTTTTAAAGCAATTTGAACAATTAAGTGGTGGTGAAAAGACCCGTGTTGCTATGGCGACGATGCTTTTAACGCCACAAGATGTAATAATATTAGATGAGCCCACAAATCATTTAGATTTAAACAGGATAGAATGGTTGGAAAGTTACATCAAGAAGTATAGTGGTACTGTAATTGTGATATCACATGACAGGTACTTCTTAAATCAGATTGCAGATCGTATTATAGAAATTTCAAAAGGCAAAGCGTTTAGTTTTACTGGTAATTATAATGATTATGCCAAACAAAAAGAGATATTGATTAGACAACAAGAAGAAAAGTATGAGCAAGAACAAAAGAAAATCAAACAGTTGGAAGAAGCAGCGAAACGTATGCATGAATGGGCGCAACGTGCTGACAGTACTGCCATGCATAGAAGGGCTTTTTCAGTTGAGAAAAGAATAGAACGGATGGATCAAACTGAAAAACCTCAAACAGAGAGGAAATTAACTGCTAAGTTTGACAGTGAGAAAGCACAAAGCAAAGAAATGCTTAGGTTGATAGAATTAAGCAAAGCATACGGAAAAAAACAATTGTTAAATAAAGTGACGCTTACACTCTTTAAACATCAACAAATTGCTTTAGTTGGAGATAATGGTGTTGGGAAATCGACATTACTTAAAATTTTATGTGAAGAATTAAATGGAGATTCTGGAGACTATATATGGAGTCCATCTGTAAAATATGGTTATCTGCCACAAGAAATCGAATTTATACCTAGTGATTTAACAGTTTTAGAATGGCTGAAAGGCACTTTAGAAATTGATGAAGAAACAGCTCGAGGATTACTTGCAAAATATAAATTTATCAAGGAAGATGTTTTTAAACCCTTATCGGGGTTGTCTGGCGGAGAAAAGACGAGGCTCAAATTATGCGAGCTTATGCAAAAAAAAGTTAACTTTTTATTACTTGATGAACCTACAAATCACTTGGATATTCCATCGCGTGAGTGGGTTGAAGATGCACTTGCTCAGTTTGAAGGGACACTTCTCTTTGTATCCCATGATCGTCACTTCATTGATAAGTTTGCAAATTTGTTTTGGCATCTTGAAGGTGGTAAAATTAACGCTTTTGAAGGAAATTATGATGCATATAGAGCGGTTTTTAAAAATCGTGATAACATCCAACAAAAAAAGGCAAAAGCTATTGGCGATAGATCAACTGAAAAAAACGAATCAGAATCAAACAAATCAGAATCAAACAAATCAGAATCAAACAGTGCTTCAAGTGATGTTTCAGTTCAACTTGATAAAAATAAAAAAAATTTTGCAAAAATCAATTTAATTGAACTTGAAATAGAATCACTAGAGCAAGCGTTACAAAACGTTGAATCTCAAATAAATGAATTTAGTGATGACTATGAAAAGCTACAAAGTCTACTGACTCAAAGATCATCACTTAAAGAAGTATTAAATACTCAATATGAATTATGGGAAAAATACAACATATAAATAAAGATATAAAGGGGAAGAATATGACTTATCAAGAAGTAGTTCAAAATGCTAAAAAAAACATAGGGCCTCATTGTAAAGTTTGTCCTAACTGCAATGGCATTGCTTGTAAGGGTGTCATACCTGGACCAGGTGGGAAAGGATCTGGTATAGGGTTTATCAGAAATTACCAAGCATTCAGAGGATATGGATTAAACATGGATACTTTACATGAAGTGAGTCAACCGGACACAAGTGTTGAATTAATGGGTAAGACATTTAAACTACCAGTGTTTGCCGCACCAGTAGGTGCAGTACAGATGCACTATAGTGATTTGTATGATGATCTGTCATATTCTGCTGCTGTTGTAGAGGGATGTCATGCAGCTGGTATTTTGGCTTTCACAGGAGATGGCGTCAAGTCAGAAGTGTATGACGGTACTGCTACTGCAATAAAAGCTCAAAATGGCTATGGTGTACCTACTATTAAACCATGGAGAAAGTCAGAGGTCATTGAAAAGATAAGAACCGCAGAAGCTGCAAATGCTGTAGCTATAGCAATGGATATAGACGCTGCTGGACTTACAATTCTTGCAGCCCAAGGTAAGCCTGTCTCGCCAATGTCTACGGAAACCTTGAAAGAAATAATTGCTTCAACAGAAAAGCCTTTTATCATAAAGGGGATTATGACAGTAGCTGCAGCAAAGAAAGCAGCTGATGCAGGCGCTTATGCAATAATCGTTTCAAATCATGGCGGTAGAGTATTAGACGAGACACCTTCAAGTCTAGAAGTCTTAAGCGAAATTGTAGCTGCTGTTGGTGATCAAACAATTGTGATGCTTGATGGTGGTGTGCGAAGTGGGTTGGATGTTTTTAAAGCTCTAGCATTAGGTGCAAAAGCAGTTTTGATTGCAAGACCTTTTGTAACAGCGGTTTATGGTGGTGATCGTGAAGGTGTTGCTTTATACGTCAATCAATTGGAAGCTGAACTTTCAAACGCAATGTTGATGACTGGCTGTGCACGTATAGCTGATATAACAGAAGATAAATTGAGAAAATTATAATTAGTTTGTTTTGAAATAGAATTACGCCCTAGTAAGCCAACCGATTTGTCATTAAATTGGTTGGCTTACTATTTTTTTGTGAAATTTCGTTTCCAAAAGGCCGTCCAGTGCACCTAATTAACAAATGTTTTCTCAAACCGAGGAAATGGGAATTCGGTTATAATATAGGAGGGAAGAGTTGGAAACGGTACCAAACAAAATGAGAATGTAGGAGATTATCATGAAGCGAAATGGATCTTTAAGAAGAAAGTTAATAGTAATACCATTGCTTTTGATTTTTTTGGGAGCATCTGGTATAGGTGTTTTTTCATCTATAATTTTAAAAAATAGTTTAGTTGATGAGCTTGAAAACAGCGGACTTTATAGTTCGAAGAGATTTATTGAAAGAATTTCTGATAATAGCGAGACACTAAAAATCGTTAATAATGAGATGGAAGAAAAGATTCATGCGAGCAATCGTGTAGTAGCTTCAAATGAAGAGTTGATTAGTAACCAATATGTGAGTAGGCTGGCACAGCAACTGGGAATATATGAAATTAATGTTTACGATGAAAATGGAAAGATAGAATTTTCCAACATTAGCACCAACATAGGAAAAAAACTTGATAAAGATGCAAAAGCGCAAACTGTACTTACTGGTAAAAGCAACTCATTATTTGATGAAATTCTCTACAATGAGGATAGTAAAAAAACTTTAAAATATGGTTACCTTAAACTTCCAGAAGGTGGAATGGTGCAAACTGGAGTGGATGCACTTAGACTACAATATCTGCAAAAGGCTTTTAGTTATCAAAAACTAATTGAGCAGATGGCAAGTTCTGAAGAAATTGAGTTTGCCATGATGATTGACGAGAGTGGAAAAGTGATTGCTAACAATGAACTATCAATTGTTGGGAAAACATTTGATCAAAATTCAATCTACTTCCAAGCGCTTGAAAGCGGACTCGATCAAGTGGCTATAGATAAATCTATTGCAACTGATAATAATATATTAAATGTTGTCGTACCCTTTGAAATTGATTCGCAAGGAAAACACTTAATTAGTTTAGGTTTTTCAATGGAAAAAGTTAACGCTGTAGTGAATAAAGGAAGATTAATTACTTATATACTTACTGCGTTGATCTTTATCTTTGTAGGTGGTTTTTTAGCTATTACTTCAGGACGTGTAGTTTCAATTATTGGGATACTTAAAGTACACTTAAACGGAATGGCACAAGGTAATTTTGGAAATGTATTAAATCGTAAACTCATCTCACGAAAAGATGAACTTGGAGAAATAGCTCAAGCGATTGACGAACTTCAAGGAGCAGTTACTGATATAGTGAAGCGCGTAGTTGAGACGAACTTCAAACTTGATACCGCAATACAAGCTTTAACCGAAAAGACCAGTGAGACAACCGCAGCTTCATATGAAGTGGGCCAAACAGTGAATGCTATTGCATCTGGTGCTGTTTCTCAATCTGAAGATGTGAAGATGGGTAGAGCAAGTATAGCTTCGCTGGATACTCTAATTGAAGATAATGAAAAACGACTGAAGGCACTTGAAGAGGCAACTGAAATTGTAGAAAAATTAAAAGAAGAAGGTTTCTCAGAACTTGAGTTACTCATTGGAAAATCTGATATCAGTACAAAATCTGCAAGGGAAGTCACTTTAATTATTGAACAAACACACTTAAGTGCGGACAAAATCACAAGTGCAAGTGAACAAATAAAAGGAATTACTAGACAAACCAATTTGTTAGCACTTAATGCATCTATAGAAGCCGCAAGAGCTGGAGAAGCTGGAAAAGGTTTTTCTGTTGTTGCGGATGAAATTAGAAAACTGGCGGAAGAATCCAATCGTTTTACTGAAGAGATCACAACTGTAATTAGCGAATTAACGCAAAAAATAGGCGTTGCAGTTGATAATATGTTGACTTTAGAATCTTTGGTAGCAGCTCAAAAGCTAAGTGTAACGGGAACGACTGATAAATTCAAAGGAATATCCACCGCACTTTCTGTGATGAAAACGGAGCTTTTAAGTGTCACAGATAGCCAAAGCTCAATGATGGACATGAATTTAAAAATCAAAGGAATTATGGAGCATTTGTCAAATATATCTGAAGATAATGCTGCTGGTGCTGAAGAAGCGGCAGCTTCAATTGAAGGACAAGTAAATGCCATAAAACATGTTGATCTAAAGACCAATGAACTAACAGAACTGATGCTTCAATTGAATCAGCGTCTTAAGTTATTTAATATTTAATACAATTTTTATACATTCTTATAAAGGTTATGGTAAAGTACTATCAGAAAAGCTTATATTTTCTGATGGAGGTTTATATGAATGAAAATTTGAGAGTTAAAGCAGATGAAATGTTGGAACGTTATAAAAAGATTGAAAAAGACTTTATTTGGGAGAGTAATTTAGCGAAACACTTTGTTGCGCTAATTATGACACAATCTGATAAACACTACTCTAAAGAAAACCTAAAAAACGCACTTGAGGTGATCAATAAAAATTCGGGTGTATTTTCAAATTTTAGGGGCATGTACCGTTTGATGTTGGCAGGGCTAATGGTCGTAGATAGTGATTCAGTTGAAGGCACTTTTTCACGAATTTTAAATTGTGAGAGTATATTAAAAGAGGCGGGGTTTAAGTCTAGTACACATCTTCCACTGGCAAGTTATGCGCTTTATAAAGTTGCTGGTGAAGAGTCTCCAAGATTAATAGCAACAAAAGCTAAAACAATATACCAAGAGATGAAATCTGCTCATCCATGGATCACAAGTGGTGATGATTATTCGATGAGTGTCATGCTTGCAGTTTCAGGGTGTGAGCTGTCTCGCATCGAGTCAGCCTATCAGCAATTAAATAGTAGAGGTTTCTATAAAGGAAACGAACTTCAAAGATTGTCACATATTTTAGCGCTTTCCAACAGATCAATTGAAGAACTTGTTGAAGTTTGTGTGAAAATGAAAGATATGCTAAAACAAAATAAGATGAATCTATCTGCTTCTTTTTATGCAACGTTGGGCATTATCGCACTAATCTATTTTGAGGATGAGCGAATAATGAATGACTGGATTGAACTATCAATTTATTTAAGTCATCAAAAAAAATACAAGTGGTTAGGCAAAGGCATGAATATCATGCTTGCATCTGCACTTGTATCTGATCAGTGGATCGATGAAACTTTAAATTCTGAAGTTGCTAAACTATCAATTAGCATCTCTATAGAAGCTTTAATTTCTGCTCAGATGGCAGCGATAATAGCAGCAACTTCAGCTTCAGCAGCTGCTGGAGCATCTGCTGCAACGTGATTAAAATCAATAGTTCTTATACTAAGAATTTTTAAGGTTAACAATGGTTCTGCCTTGATGTTTGCCTTTAATCATCAAGTCTAGTTGCTCAGGCACTTCATCAAGTGTGACTTCATGAACAGCTTGATATAAACCTGGAATTGCCCAGTCTGTGCTAAGGTATTCCCAGATCTTAAAGCGATGTTCTTTTGGACATGCAACTGAATCAATTCCGTGAAGGGTTACACCTTTAAGGATAAAAGGATAGATAGAACTAGAAAATTCAGGAGACGACACATTGCCGCAACAGGTTATATGACCTAGGTATTGTGTCGTTTTTATTGCTGTTGAAAGGATGTTGCCACCAACAGTATCTATGACGCCAGCCCACCTTGATCTTAGTAAGGCCTTTCCAGTTTGATCGTTGGTTTCTTCTCTTGAAACAATTGTCTTGGCACCAATGCTTTGTAAAAAAGCGGCACTTGTTGCTTTTCCTGTAGCAGCTGCAACACTGTAACCTAATTTTGAGAGGATAGCTATAGCCACTGTACCAACACCGCCTGTTGCACCCGTAACTAAGATCTCACCAGCATCAGGTGTGATGTTATTTACGATTTTCTCAACTGAAAGTGCAGCTGTAAACCCAGCAGTACCATAGCACATGGCATCTCTTAGTTCTAAGCTATCAGGACATGAAACAATCCAGTCCGAAGGGACCCTAACATACTGGGAAAATCCGCCATATGTGTTCATTCCTAAATCATAGCCTGTGACAATTACACGATCACCTGGTTTCCATGCATCTGATTTACTATCTTTTACTATCCCAGCAACATCTATTCCAGGTGTATGTGGGTAATTTTTAGAGACGCCTTTGTTTCCATTTGCAGAGAGGGCATCTTTATAATTTAGTGAAGAATAATGTACTTCGATGAGTACCTCATGATCAGGTAATATCGTTTCATCTACAGTTTCGACAGCGATGCGAAGTGTTGGTTCGAGATATACACGTAAAGATTTGAAGTTCATAAAAGCTCCTTTCATTTCTATATTTAGGTTAAATACACGTCTTTAAACAGTAATGTGTTTCTTAGTTTCAATTATAGATTGCATATAGTTTTATGTCAAACTAATTCAAGGATATTTTGTTTGATTCATTGTACTAGATTGATTATAATGAGTCTAGATTAATGAAAGCTGGGGAAAACAATGAACGAACAATATATCGTCTATTTTATAAGCAAGACACGCCAAAGTATGCACCAATTCATTGAAGTTGAACTAAAAAAAGAAGGGCTCTCTGATATCATACCCTCACATGGGAGTATCTTAACTGTTTTGTTTGAAAATAAGAGCCCTTTGACAATGAAAGAAATTGCAAAGCGGATCGGAAAAGACAAATCAACAGTTACTGTTCTGATTAATCATTTATTAAAACAAGGATATATAGAAAAAATTACTAGTGCTGAAGATAAACGTGTCTCGTTAATTGCTTTGACTTCGGCGGGAAAGGCAATTGAAAAAAAATACCGTGATATTTCAAAACGCGTAGTAGAGACGGCTTATGAAGGTTTTGAGCCTAATGAGAAGGAACTCTTTTTAAAATCATTAAAACAAATGAATTCGAATTTCATAAACCATTCAGGGAGAAAATTAAATGAAGACTAATGGTAGAATTTTTGCGATTGTATGCGTTGTACTTGCTTCACTTTTGTGGAGTACTGGTGGTTTGTTAATCAAAATGGTTTCATGGCATCCAATTGCTATTTCTGGTATGCGAAGTGGCATATCGAGTTTAGTCATGCTAATTTTATATTTTTCTGTCTATAAAAGGCTACCTAGAAGACCCAATAAGTATGTACTGATGGGCGCTATAAACTATATGTTTTTGGTGATGCTTTTCGTATCTGCAAATAAATTAACGACTTCCGCTAATGCGATATTACTTCAGTTCACTGCGCCAGCATGGGCAATGGTCATTGGTGCATTTTTTCTTAAAGAAAAATTTTCAAAAAAAGATGTCTCTACTGTAATTATAGTTTTTTTAGGGATGCTTTTGTTTTTCGTGGGAGATCTGAAGAGTGGGAGTTTAATAGGAAATACTTTAGCTGTTGTTAGTGGAATTTCAATGGCACTTATGATTATAAGTTTAAAAAGAATTCAAGGTCGAAAGCCAATTGAGATTGTAATATGGGGAAATATACTGACATTTTTTATCGCGATTCCGTTCTATTCGGGTATTACTTTGACAAGTGCCAACATCATTGGCGTTTTATTACTCGGGGTTTTTCAATTGGGACTTTCATATATATTTTTCACTAAAGGAATCGAAAATGTTAGTGTGCTAGAAGGTATACTTATACCAGTGCTTGAGCCACTTTTAAATCCATTTTGGGTATTCTTAGGCACCGGTGAAAAGCCTTCAGTTTTCGCTTTTATCGGAGGTGTGATTGTCTTAAGTGCTGTTGTATATCATAGTATAATTGAGGTGAAGGAAAAATGAGCTACACACAGATGACGATCGATATTATAAAGGCAATTAGAGAAGTACCCTTTGGATTTGTGTGCAGCTATGGAGAAGTTGCAAAAGCTGCTGGTTATCCCAATGGTGCAAGGCAAGTTGTACGTGTTCTCAGTAGTCTAAGTTCAAAAGAGAACCTAGCATGGCATAGAATTGTCAATAAAAAAGGTGAAATTGCATTGTCTGGAGATGGAGAGTTTGAGCAAATTCTTAGACTAGAAATGGAAGGTGTCAAATTTGTTAAAGAAGGCAAAGTAAGTTCTGCGTGTTTTTATCACTTCTAAGAGCACAATTCTAAGAGAAGAATTCTGTCATAGTACTTAATTCAATTAACTTCTATTGCGTGTACGATGATTCGACCGTTATCGATTTCATAGCTACATGTAATCAATGTAAGTAATTTCTCATTACCAGTTATAACGAGATCGCTTTGATAAAGGGATCTTTTTTTTATGAAGTCAAGATACTGCATGTAAGTCATAGCTTCATAGTCAAAATCAAGCTCGTAGTTGTTTGCAGATTCAATATACACAGAAAAAATCTCATACTCTTTTTTTTCATATAAACCTGAAAGGTTTATTTTTTTATGAGCTTCAAAAAAAGATTGATCTTTGTATAGGTGTAAATCATGAAACATAGAACCATCTTTCATATAATGACCATAAATTGCGGTGTGAACATCTTGAAATTGACCGAGGTTACGGTAGTCCATAAAGATAGCACCTGAATCGCTATAATCTTTATAAAAATTAGTTTTTAAATAAATTGAGTTGTCCAAACCTCTTACAACAGGGTAATCTATGGAGGTGCCTTCAACTTTTAACCATGCAACATAGTCGGTATTGATATCTAGGTACTTTGAATTTGGATTTTTTTTAAACTGTATAGTTGTACTTGGTATAGTACTGTCAGGGACAACACTAAAAATATCATTGCTATTATCATTAACTATTATTGTGTCTGCTTGAAATTCATTGCGATCTGCGAGAAGTTCTTCATATTTATTGGCAGATATTTTACGGATAAAGAGTAATATTGCAATGCTTAATAATATAATGATGCAAGAGAATATAATCATATTAATTATTTTTCTGATATTTAGTGGCTTCATTTCTATCACCTCAAAACAATAATATCACGTTAAGTAATAAAAATCAAATATTTGTGTTGACAAATATCACGATTAGTGATAAATTCAAAGTGTAGTTGATAATTGTTATCACAAAATGTGAAACTTATATGATATAACCCAAGGAGGTTAAGTTATGAAAAAGTTTTTAAGTCTAATGTTAGTACTATTGTTGAGTTTTTCTATTCCAACATTTGCAGCAGATGAATCAATTGTAGATATAGCTTCAAGTAATCCTGATTTCAGCATACTCGTAGCAGCGCTTCAAAAAGCTAATTTAGTAGATGCACTACAAGGTGATGGACCATTTACAGTATTTGCACCTACCAATGAAGCTTTTGAAAAGTTGCTTGGTGAACTTGGAATTACTGCAGATCAACTTTTAAATCATCCACAATTGAGTGAAGTTTTACTTTATCATGTTATTTCAGGTGAAGTTAAATCAACAGATTTATCAGATGGATTATCAGCGGAAACACTAAATGGAAAAGACCTAGTTGTCGATCTAAAAGATGGCGTAAAAATCAATGATAGCAATGTAGTGTCAGCTGATCTAATGGCTAGTAATGGTGTTATTCATGTAATAGATACCGTTCTTGTCCCAGATAATTTTAAATTAGATTTTCCATCAACAGTAGTTGATATTGCTTTATCAAGTCCAGATTTTAGTATGTTGGTATCTTTACTTCAAAAAGCTGACTTAGTATCTGCACTTCAAGGAGAAGGTCCTTTTACAGTGTTTGCACCAACAAATGCTGCATTTGAAAAATTACTCTCTGATCTAAATATTACGGCATCAGATTTGATGGCACAACCAGACCTTGCAAAAGTTTTACTTTATCATGTAGTTCCTGGAAAAGTGATGAGTTCAGATCTTTCAGATGGATTAATGGCAAATACGCTTAATAATACTGAACTTAAATTTGACTTAACATCAAATCCGATGGTTAACAACAGTAATATTACAACTGTAGACCTTGAGGCTGGAAATGGTGTTGTACATGTGGTTGATTCAGTTTTAGTGCCAAGTAATTTTAATTATCAAGTGGTTGAACAAAATACTGATATCCCTAAAACAGGTACATTAGATTTGACCAATTTGGGAATATTAACTATAATTATTCTACTGGGTGCTGTTTTAGTAAACAGAAAAATCAAAGCATAGAGAAGGTGAATAATGAGCGATTTCGGGCAAAGACTAAAAACTATTCGTAAAAAGAGAAATATCACACAAAAAGAACTTGCCGAGTCGCTTCAATTGGCTCAATCTTCAGTTGCTAATTATGAGAATAACACGAGATTTCCTAGTGAAACCCCATTGAGACAGATTTCTGAGTATCTGAATGTTAGTATCGACTATTTACTTGGGATATCAGAGTATGAAGATTCTGAAGTTTTAGCAGTTCATACGGCATCACCAAATGGAGGTGTTGGTATTGAATATGATAAACTGTGGAAGGAAGTCTTTGAACTATTAGTAAAAGGTGATGAGGCAATTGCTACTCAAAAGATTCTGAATGCCTATCAAAAGTCATCTGATCCAATAGCCATTATAGAGAAAGTTTATATTCCTATTTTGAGAGAAACGGGGAGAAGATGGGAGCGTGAAGAACTTTCAATAGCTCAAGAACATTTTATCTCTAATTTAATAGACAGATGGTTGATCATGACCAGTGTTCCAAGGGTGAAAACTCAGAAAAAATTTGCAGCTTTATTTGTAGTACCTAGTTCGGAGGAACACACAATTATTTTGAAGATGATTAGAGAGTATTTTAAAATGGCTGGATGGTTGACGTATTATATCGGTAACAGTGTTCCAATCTCAAGTCTTAGACAGTTTACTTCTGACATCAAGATTGACTTAATTGTGACAGCAGTGTCTTTGAAAGATAACCTCAATAGCGCTGAACATTTGATACAATCATTACGTGCTACACCAGAAGGAAAAAAAGTTAAAATCCTCGCAGGCGGAAGAGGCATCAAGAATCAAAAAGAAGCCACTGATTTTCTTGGGGCCGACTTTTATATCGCCGAAATCGGTGAGTTGCAGGATGCGATTGTGACATTTGAACAAGAGATTGATAGAAGATAAATGAACAGAAAATAAACCCCATGGCTATATTAACATCTTTCAGGTCAGAGTTCTCGCTATGCTGCGGATGACCTTCCATATGTTAATATAGCCATGGGGTTTTAATGTTTTGTGCATATTCTATGACACGTCGTTCAAATTAGTAACTTTATGAAGGTAGAATTATATAACAAAAAAACAAAGGCAATAATAGCGTGTTGTAGGTCATCCGCAGTGAAACGAGGACTCTGACCGAAAAGACGCTAATATAGCCTTTGGTTTTATATATTCATTCTACACTTATAATAAAACTACACGTTAAATCTAATAATCGAGTCAAATGGTGCCTACTGAGTGCTTTTGAGTTAAGGCTCTAGTTGATAGAGTCTAATTGAGTCAATAGTTTTGATAGAGTGAACTGGGCTACTACACCATCGTTACACCCATGGGTGATTTGACATAAGGGTGTAATGGCATCATGTAATCATTGGAGTAAAGAGCCTTCGGCTTGCTGTTGGGTGAGTCGTTGGCTTATTTACTTTGATATCCTATCGGTAATTTATGGAATGTGAGAATCATATACGCTATAATAGAATTAGCGGCTGTTGTTACGCTAAAATCAATATTAGAAGAGATAACAATCATAATATAAAAGGGGAATTCGTATGATGAAATTAAACTTACAACAACTTGAAACCAAGCTGTGGGATTGTGCAAATGTACTCAGGGGATCACTAAGCTCAGCACAATACATGGACTACATATTTGGCATGATGTTCCTAAAAAGGATGAATGATCAGTTTGACCTTGAGCAAAAGAAGATTAAAGAAGAGAAAGCAGACCTTCCAGAAGCCTTTCTAAATGACATGCTTGAGGATGCGTCGTCTTACCATACTTTCTTCGTACCAAAACAAGCGCGCTGGGAAAAGCTTAAGAACCTCAATTTAAACATCGGTCCTGAACTGGACAAAGCCTTCCACGCTATAGAAGATGAACCTAAAAACTCAGAGCTTGTTGGAGTACTTACAACGGCCAATTATAACGATAAAGAGCGTGTGCCTGATGCCAAGTTAAATCAGCTGCTGCAGATCTTCGACAGTATGAACCTGTCTAACGAAGGACTAGAGAAGCCTGATATCATGGGTGATGCTTATATGTACCTGCTTAAGCAATTTGCTGATGATGGTGGCAAAAAAGGCGGCGAGTTCTATACACCTGAGGAAATTAAAGAACTGATGGTAAGAGTCCTTCAGCCGACGGATACAGATACTATCTATGATCCAACAGCAGGTAGTGGTGGCTTCCTGATCAACGCCATCGAATATGTTAAAAAGCAAGGTGGCAACCATAAGAACGTGCAAGTTTACGGACAAGAGATTAATCTATCTACTTGGGCAATTTGTAAGCTTAATATGTTGCTTCATGAAGCTCGTGGTGCTGTTATATATAAAGGCGATGTTATCAGAGAACCTAAGAACCTTGAAGGTGCAACACTGAAGACCTTTGATAAAGTCATTGCTAACCCACCATTCTCACTAAAGAACTGGGGCATTGAATCTGCTCAAAACAACACCTATCACCGTTTTAGCTATGGTGTACCACCTCAATCCTACGGAGACTTAGCATTTGTAGAGCATATGATTGCTTCATTAAATAGTAAGGGCAAAATGGCGACGGTTGTACCTCATGGTATACTCTTCCGTGGTGGTGCAGAAGGTAGTATTCGTCAAGGTATTTTAGAAGATGACCTATTTGAAGCGATTATAGGACTGCCACAAAACCTCTTCTATGGTACAGGTATACCTGCTGCTGTATTGGTGCTAAACAAACATAAACCTACTGAAAGAAAAGGTAAGGTACTCTTTATCGATGCCAGTAATGACTTTGCTAAAGATGGCAACAAGAACAAACTTAGACCAGAAGACATCAATGCTGTTGTTAAGGCTTATGATGCCTTTGAGATGGTTGAAAAGTATGCAGAGGTAATTACCTTAGATCAGATACGTGAGAACGACTATAACCTCAATATTAGTCGCTATGTAGATACCACTGAGGAAGAAGAAATAGTGGATATCAATGCTGTGGCAAGACGTATTTCTGAACGTGAAGGTAGACTTGAGGCATCCAGAGATCAAATCAACGAGTTCATGCGTGAGCTTGGATTTGAGTCGATATAGGGAGGCTGCAAGTTATGAAATATAAAGAATCTATTGTTGGTTTTATACCAGATGAATGGGATGAGATAGAGATCAATGAATTAATTAAGATGGGAATTATTGAAGGCGTTCTTGATGGGAATCATGGTGCGATACATCCAACCTCAGCTGATTATGTTGATAAAGGTATTCCTTTTATAATGGCTAATAATCTAGGTAGTGGCAAAGTGGATCTTGAAAACTGTAAGTTTATTACTGTGGATTTAAGTAAAACTCTTATGAAAGGATTTGCAAAAACCGGAGATGTATTGCTGACACATAAAGGTACAATAGGTGAAACTGCTATTGTACCAGAAGTGAATCCATATATTGTATTAACACCTCAAGTGACCTATTATAGAATTTCAAATTGTGAAAGATTGGATAATAAATATTTGAAGTACTATTTTGACCAAGAGAATTATCAATCGATGTTGACGAGACTCTCAGCTCAATCTACAAGAGCGTATATTGGTATTACTCAGCAAAAGAAATTAAGTATTGTAATACCACCTCTCCCAGAACAAAAGAAAATCGCCATGATCCTCTCAACGGTTGATGGGCATATTGATGAAGTTGATGGCATGATCGAAGATCTGAAAGAACTGAAAAAAGGTCTGATGCAGAAGTTGTTGACTGAAGGGATTGGGCATACAGAGTTTAAGGATAGTGAAGTTGGGCGGATACCTGTTGAGTGGGAAGTGAAAACTTTAGATGAAGTTGCTGAGTTTTTTAACGGAAAAGGACATGAAAAGAATGTATCTGAAGATGGGCATTATATAATTGTCAATTCAAAGTTCATTTCAACAGAAGGTGAAGTTATAAAAAGGTCTGATGAGTGCTTGTTTCCATTAATAAAAGGGGATGTTACTATGGTTATGAGTGATGTGCCGAATGGGAAGGCAATTGCTAAAACATACCTGATTGAAGAAGATAACAAATATACTCTCAATCAGCGGATTTGTTGCTTAAGAACAAATGACATGGACAGTAGATTCTTATCATATATCACTAGTAGAAATCTTTATTTCCTAAAGTTTGATGATGGGAATAAACAAACAAACTTGAGAAAAAGTGAAGTGCTTGACTTTAAACTTCAAGTCCCGCCTTTTAAAGAGCAAAAAATGATTGCAGATATTCTTGATAGCTTACAAAACCATATTGTTCAGTATGAGAGCTTGCTTTTCCAAACTAAAGAGTTAAAGAAAGGTCTGATGCAGCATTTGCTCACGGGTAAAAAGAGGGTAACTGTTAATGAGTAGAATAACAGCAGAGATTAAAGGGATTCTTGATACAAGGATAAAAAGTGCACTTGAGTTAATAAAAAGAAACGAGAATAGAGAAGCATTTTCAATTCTTTCGAAAGAAATTTGTAACATTGCGTATGTTGAACATAATAAATCAATTGATTGTGAATGTACTTCAGCGCTATATAATTATGAGTTAATATTTAAACTCATTTGCCAAAACAAACTATGGGATAGTATTGAGTTCTTTATGCACTTTATTGCTGTTGATCTTTACATTAAAAGCTTAGGACATAAGGAAATTGAGCTAGAATTCCGTGAGGATATTTCAAAATTCAATGTACTTCTCATTGGTTTAATAAAACTAATAGCAACCTCAAATACTGCGGCTGTTAAGACATACAAGATTCAAGGATATGAGTTCTCTGAACAATTAGAAATCCCAAATGTATATAAAATACTTTATGAGTTTTACATTGTTCGTATTGGTTTAGCAGAAAAGAATATTAATGCAAGTGATGAATTATTAGAAAACATCAAATACATTTTGTCTTTTAGAACAATTGATGACATTGAACAGGACTGTGAAGGGCTTGTGACTGAAGCAAACTTGTATGAAGCTATAGTTGAATTTAATCGATTGAGAATAATAGATGTATTTAAGCAATATAGAAATCAAATGCTTGGTAGTAGTAAAGCAAATGCGTTGAAAAATGTAAATGGAAGAGTAGAGGATTTTATCCACAATTTTGTGTACCCATATTTTGTAAGAGAGTTTAACTCAAGCTATGTGTTTTCAGAACTAGCAGTAACAAATTTCAGGTATGACTTGTTTGTATCAAACTTAGACGAACAGTTAAGTTTGGTTATCGAGTTAAAAGCGTTCCGAGATAACAACGCTTCAGTTGATGAACCAATTGATCAAGTATTGGGATACATTAAGAATGGTAAAACTGAAATTCTAAAGATGCCTATAGGAACAGCGGTAGTGTTAGTGTTCAATGCATCTGGAAAAGAACTATCTTCTAGTAAGTATTCACTGGAACAAGAAGACGATTTGTTGTTTGTAAAAGAAGATGATCGAGTGATTATTTGTGAAATCAAAATGTAAGGAGGTGGTCCCATGTCATATCTTGGAAATGAATATACATTAGTAGAAAAACCAGCCATAGACTACATAGTGGATCGCCTTGGTTATACCTACCTTGATGGTAGAGAACTGGCCAAAGCTTCTGGTGATCGTGTTTCCGACCGCGATGTGATTTTGAGCAAGTATCTTGTTGAACGCCTTAAAGAACTGAACCCATGGATGAATGAATCAAGTTTACACAAGGCGGTTGAAGTTCTATCCAATGGCTCACAGCATGGTACCTCACTTAATGAAATCAACGAGAACATCTACAAGATCATTGTCAATTTGAACCTATCAATTGAACAGGCAGATGCTTCAGGTAAGAAACGCCATTATACGGTCAAGTACATAGACTTTGATAAGGTTGAGAATAACACATTCCATGTGGTTTCCCAGATGAAGATCAAGGGAGTCAATGAAACCTGTATTCCTGACTTGATCATCTATATTAATGGTATTCCAGTTGTGGTGATTGAATGTAAGTCACCTTTTAAGGAAATGGAGTCGGGTGTTAAGTTAGGTAAGAAAGATGGCTATGAACAGCTTCGTCGTTACATGAATTTGCGTGGTGCTGCTGATGATGAAGGAATCGATAAGCTCTTTCACACCAATTTCATTACAGGTATCTTTAATAAATACCATGGTTATGTAGGCACAATCAGCTCCAAGTATAACCATTACTTGGAATGGAAAGATCCGTATCCCTTTAAAAGGACTGATATTGTAGAAGTTGAAAACAATGGACAGAATTTATTCATACAAGGTATTTTAGAAAAAGAGAACCTCTTGAAGATCATGCAGCACTTTATCTTGTTTGAAGAAGAAGGTGGCAAGAATATTAAGAAGGTGGCTCGTTATCAGCAGTTTAGAGCGGTTAATAAGGCGCTGACTAGGATTGACTCAAGTAAAACACCTTTGGAACGTGGTGGCGTTATATGGGCTACTCAGGGCAGTGGTAAGTCACTGTCTATGGTGATGCTGGCGAGATTAATCCGTCGTACTGAGTCGTTGAAGGATTCAACAATAGTCGTCATTACAGACCGTGTGGATTTAGATAAGCAGATATACGATACCTTCTGTCGTGTGTTTCCTGAGTTGACGCTGGCTGAAAAGGAAGAAGATAAGCTGTTGGTGCGTGCCCAGTCAGTAAAGAGCATGAAAGCGCTTTTGGCTAAGGCTCAGCCGAAGATTATTATGACGACCATTCATAAGTTCCAGAGTGAGAAATCAGACAAGGTTATCTTTGAAGACGAGCATCAGGAAAAGGGGCTCTACTTTGAAGGCGACATTGAAGTGCTGTCGAACAAGTCTAACATCATCGTTATGACGGATGAGGCCCATCGTTCACAGTATTCGTCTCTAGCTCAGAATATGAGAATGGCACTACCTATTGCTGCATTCATTGGTTTTACAGGAACACCCATTGAAAAGGATGACAAGGATACTTATAGAACCTTTGGTCAGAAGATTGACCAATACACCCTTTCTGAAGCTGTGGAAGATGGTGCAACAGTTGGTATCCTTTATGAAGGACGTAAGCCAGGACTTCAGATTAAGGTTGATACCCTAGAAGACGTATTTGCCGAAACCTTCTCTGAGTATTCCGATGAAGAGCGAGAAGCTATTAAACAGAAGTATGCCAATAAACAGGCCATTGCTGAGGCTGATGAACGTATCGATGAAATTGCCAAGGATATCCTTGAACATTACAAGTCAAACATCTATCCTAATGGATTCAAAGCGCAAATCGTTTGTGTCAGCCGTCGTGCTTGTGTGAAATATTATGATGCTCTCAATAAGTACATGACTGAGTTTTTCGAGGAACCCCTTGAAGCCAAAGTCATCTACTCTTGTGAGAATAATGAGCAGCCTTTTTTAAAGGAACACCGTACAACAAAACCAGAGCAGGATGCTATCATAGATCGTTTTAAAAAGCCTATTGAAAAGGACCGTTTGAGCTTTATCATTGTAAAAGATATGCTGCTGACAGGATTTGATGCACCGATTGAGCAGGTCATGTATTTGGATCGCCCTTTAAGAGAGCATACACTACTGCAAGCTATAGCAAGAACCAACAGAACCTACGTGCAGGAGAAAGAAGTTGTTGCTGATGATGGTACGGTTGAAAAGCACAGTTTTGCCAAGAAGTATGGCTTCATTGTGGACTATTATGGCGTATCAAATCATTTGGAAGAAGCACTTGAAGTCTTTGACAAGTCAGATGTCGAAGGTCAAATGGAAGACCTGAATGAACTTTATAAGCGTATGCAGGACTATAAAGGTGCTGTTATGCGTATGTTTACAGGTGTAGACCGTTCGGATCTGGATGCTGTCATGCGTGTCATTGAACCAGAAAACAAACGTGCTGAGTTTGAAATGGCTTATAAACGCTATGCAACGTCACTGGAAGCCTTGATGCCAAGTCATGTGACCAAAGACGACCTCAACGATCTTAAGTGGATGGCTTATGTACGTGCAGGTGCCAAGGCAAGGTTTGAACCAGAAAAGCAGATTGATATTGCAGACTGTGGCGAGAAAGCCAGAGCAATCATATCAGAGCATTTAAAGGCACTAGGGGTCACCCAGTGGATTAGACCTATATCCCTGTGTGACAAGGACTTCCAAGAGAAAATGAATACCCTAAAGTCAGATGAAGCAGTGGCATCCAGTATGGAACATGCTATCCGTCATACCATCAGTGTCAAAATGGAAGACAACCCAGTTCACTTTACCTCGCTACTTGAAAAGCTTCAGCAAATTTTAGATGAAACAAAGTTAAGTTGGGAAGAACGTCGAGCAAAACTCAAAGACTTCATCGACAGAGAAATGGAACACAGTGAAGAAGATGAAGCCGAAAAGCTTGGCTTTAAGTCGAAAAAGGACTATGCCTTCTATCTGAAAATCAAAGAAATCCTTGGCGAAATTGAACAGGCTGATGCCGTTGCTGAATCACCTGCGGAGTATTTATCAAGTTCTGATGTTGAGCTTTATAAGGACATGACATTTGATGTGGTTAAGACCATCAAGGATAATAGGCTTGATGGCTTTGCAACCAATAAGGCAAAAGCTGATCAAGTAGAGAAAGCCATTCAAGGTGCGCTAATGACTAATAAGTATTACGGATTCGGTTATCAGAAGCTTAAGCAATTGGTTAACCCTCTTCTAGAACTTGCTAAAAGGCATTTTGCAGGCACTGAGGAATAAGGAGTTGAAATATGAATGAGGTAAAAGAATATAGTGGACAAACTTTTGAGGATATCAAGAACTTTACAGATGAAGGCATAGAGTTTTGGTATGCCAGAGATCTTCAACAAGCCTTGGATTATTCAAAGTGGTCCACATTTTCCAATGTAATTAATAAAGCCAAAGAAGCTTGTGAAAACAGTGGTAACAACGTGTTGGATCATTTTGCCGACGTCGGTAAATCGATAGATATGCCCAAGGGTGCTGTAAGAATCATTGATGATTTAATGCTGTCTCGCTACGCGTGCTATCTCATTGTACAAAATGGTGATCCACGAAAGGAAATTATTGCCCAAGGTCAGTCTTACTTTGCATTTAAAACGAGAGAACGTGAAGTACAAGAACAGTTCGATGAGCTTTCTGAAGATGAGAAAAGATTGGCAATACGTAATGAGTTAAAAAATCATAATAAATCATTGGCTGAAGCAGCTCAAATGGCTGGAATTGATGATCCACGAGATTATGCAATTTTCCAGAACAGAGGCTATCAAGGTCTATATGGTGGTCTGGGAGCAAAAGAGATTCATAGTAAAAAAGGATTGAAAAAAAGCCAACAAATTCTTGATCATATGGGAAGTACGGAATTGGCGGCTAATTTATTCCGAGCCACCCAAACAGATGAAAAACTGCGTCGAGAAAACATAAAAGGAAAAGAAGAAGCCAATGAGACGCATTTTGAGGTTGGGCATAAGGTACGACAAACCATCAAGGAATTAGGAGGCACTATGCCTGAAGACCTTGAAACGCCAAAGAAAAGCATTAGATCTATTGAGCGTGCAAAAGATACGAAACTGACGAAGAAGTGATGTAGTATGAAAATGATGACGATTAAATATGGGACGCAGACCATTGAATTCACAGTGACATATAGTAAACGAAAAACCATTGAAATAGGTGTTGAACCTCCTAATGCAGTATCTGTTGTTGCACCTGAGGAGATCGATGATGATATTCTTATAAAGCACGTTAAGTCAAAGGCTAAGTGGATAGTCCAAAAACTTTATGAAATCAAAGAGATCCAGTCACAGCATATTGACAGAGAGTATGTCAATGGTGAAGCCTTTATGTATCTAGGTCGTAATTATACATTAGAAATTGTAGATGATCAATCACTGAAAAAGCCAGTAACCAAGCTGTTTCAAGGCAAGTTCATTATCTATACACCAACAAGGGAGTCTACAAAGCTTAAAGCATCTATGGTAGGATGGTACAGACATAAAACGCTTGAGAAGGTAAATGAACGTATTGTCTTTTATCAGAAGTATTTTGATCTTAAACCTGCTGATGTCAGGGTGAAAGAACAGAAGAAACGTTGGGCAAGTTGCACTTCAAAAGGCGAGTTGATTTTCAATTGGCGTTGTGTGATGGCGCCTTCATGGGTTCTTGATTATGTTGTTGTGCATGAAATGTGTCATTTGCAAGTAATGGACCATTCAAAAGAATTTTGGTCACTGGTAGAGCGTATCATGCCAGACTATGATAACCGTCGTAAATGGCTAAGAAATTACGGTATAAGAATGGATTTATAACAATCAATGTAAAAACACAAAACCCCAGCTATTACTCATCACCCGAAAGGTCATCCGCAACGCAGTGAGGACTCTGACCGATAGGGTGGTGAGTGATAGCTGGGGTTATTTTAATGATTATGCTGATTCTACACGTTGAATCTAAACAGCATCACATCACCATCAAGAACTGTGTAATCTTTACCTTCAAGTCTAACTTTTCCTACTTCTTTAGCCGCTGACATCGTACCGTACTCAGTAAGGTCTTCAAAAGCAATGGTCTCAACGCGGATGAAACCTCTTTCGATATCAGAGTGGATCTTACCGCCTGCTTGAGGTGCTTTAGTGCCTTTTTTAATCGTCCAAGCTCTTACTTCTTGAGGACCAGCAGTTAAGAAACTGATAAGATTCAGAAGGTGATAACTAGAACGAATTAACTTATCAAGTCCAGATTCTTTTAGACCAAGTTCTTCAAGGAAAGCTTGGCGGTCTTCATCTTCGAGTTCCGCAACTTCTTGTTCGACTTTACCGCAGATCACAACAACTTCTGCATTTTCAGTTGCTGCAAATTCTTTTACTGCTTTAACATGCTCATTTTCAATGCCATCTACAACATCTTCTTCTGAGATATTAGCACAGTAGATAATTGGTTTTGAAGAGAGGAGGTTAAGTGAATTTACAAATTCTCTCTCATCAGAAGTTAGGTCCATGGTTCTTACAGATTTACCTTCATCTAAAACGACTTTTACACGCTGAAGCATCTCGATTTCTTTGCCAAGTGTTTTATCGCCTTTAGATTGCTTAATCGATTTTGCAAGTCTACGTTCAAGAATTTCAGCATCTGATAAAATCAACTCGATATTAATCGTCTCAATATCGCTAAGTGGGTTGATTTTGCCTTCAACGTGTACAACGTTTTCATCTTCAAAACAACGTACCACATGAACAATCGCTTCAACTTCTCGGATATGTCCTAAGAACTGGTTGCCTAAACCTTCACCTTTCGATGCACCGCGAACAAGTCCCGCGATATCATAGAACTCAATAGCAGTCGGAACGACTTTTTTTGAATTATAAAGTTCTTTTAACACATCAAGACGTTTATCCGGTACTGAAACGACGCCGACGTTTGGCTCGATTGTACAAAATGGATAATTGGCACTTTCAGCGCCAGCTTGAGTTATTGCATTGAACAATGTGCTTTTACCAACGTTTGGTAATCCTACTATCCCTAATTTCATTTGATCCCATCCTTAATATATAGTCAGTTAATAATTTCAATTCACATCAAAATATTATAACGTATTAACAATGTATTGTAAATAAGCTATAATATCTTTATAACGCCTAATTTTAGATTGGTTATGGTGTTATCAATACAGAGAATGGGAAGTGACTTATGATTAACCATACTTTAAAGTTACAATTGCATGAAGGAATACAACTGCACTTGGTGCAATCGGACAAATTTAAGACAGTATTATTCGGTTTATATATAAAAAGGCCGCTATCAGAGGAAGAAGTTGCACTTAACGCACTTTTGTCTAGGGTTTTGGATCAGGCAACAGCAAAACTCCAGTCGACACAAGAAGTGAGTCAAGCACTAGATATGCTTTATGGAAGTGTCATGGTGACTGATGTCCATAAGTACGGTGAGAAGCAGATGCTTCAATTGAAGATGCAAGTGCCAGGTGCTAAATATATTGGCGATGAATCTGTATACCAAGGGGTTTTAGAACTCTTAAACGATATGATCAATTCGCCGAGACTTGTAAATGGTAGTTTTGATCCAGAGATTGTCCAAAGAGAAAAATTAGGCTTAATCGATGAGATTAACGTAAGAAAAGATCAAAAAGATGGCTGGGCGATGAGCATGTGCATCGAACAAATGTGCCCGGATGAACTGTATCATATCCATGAATTTGGAACAGTTGAGGCTGTAAAAGAGATCACGCCTCAAGCGCTTTACGCTCATCTTCGCAAACTGTGGGAAACATCGCAAATTGATATCTGTATCATAGGTGACTATGATTCTGATAAGATGGCTGATACGGTTAAATCCGCTTTAAAATTTGAGCGAACACAGCTGATTACTCTTCCTAGAGAACAGGTGGTATTTCATCCAGAGACTGTGACACGCTATCATGAAAAACACGAAATCTCACAAGGAAAGCTAAGCATGGGCTACCGAATTAATGTACCATATGAATCGCCACTTTATACTTCGGCACTTGTTGCATCTGTGCTCTTAGGTGGCGGAGGTAGTTCTAAACTATTTAAAAATGTTAGAGAAAAAGCTAGACTTTGCTATTCTGTCTTTTCACGTTTGGAAAAGCATAAGTCGATTATGCTCGTTTATGCAGGTGTTGATTTTGAAAACTTTGATTTGGCAGAAGAACTCATTCACCAACAAGTTGAAGATATAAAAAAAGGAAACTTTACCGAGGAAGAACTGGATATTGCCAAATACACAGTGCTGTCAAATATACAATCGGTATCTGATTATCCAAACTCTTATATCAATTTCTACTATAATATGCTAATTACAAATGGTTCGGTAGATATTGAAGAAAATCTCAAAATTATACGTGCCGTAACAAGAGAATCGGTCATCGAATCATTTGCTGACATCAAACTTGGCGCTGTGGTTAGACTTGTCAAGGAGGAAGAACATGCCTAAATACAAAACAAAGCAAACTGAGTACATGGGTGAAGTGGTTCATCAAGCGACACTGTCATCAGGTTTAAATGTATATATACTGCCAAAAAAACATTTTGCTAAAAAGTATGCCTTTTTCGCAACACAATATGGCGGACTGTATAACGATTATATGCTAGAGGGGGAAAAAATCCATGTCCCTCTAGGAACTGCACATTTTTTAGAACATCAGATTTTTGAAGATCGCCAAAAAAGCAATTTCGAAAAATTTGAAGAGTTAGGAGCAAACCTAAACGCTTATACCAGTGCAACATCAACCGTATACCATTTTGATACAGTTGAAAATTTTGAACCGTGTCTCAAATTGTTGCTCGATATGGTTCAAAGTACTGATATCACAGATGATTCCGTAGCGAAAGAAAAAGAAGTAATTGCACAAGAAATCTTGATGTATATGGATGAACCAACATGGGAACTTTATAATAACCTTTATGAGGGCTTATTTCATATCCATCCTGTAAAATCTGAAATTGCTGGAACTGTTGAAAGCATCGGAGATTTGACCAAAGAAACAATCCTGTCATGCTATCATCATTTTTACACACCAGGTAATATGAGTTTGTTCTTATACGGTGATATTGAGATAGATAAAATACTTTCTTTGGTTGACGATTTGCTATCGCCGTCATATAAACAAAATCCCAATAAACCAGAGTTGATTTTACCAGAAGAACCTTATGAAATTCACAAAAAGCGTTTTGACATCAAAAAAGATATATCTAAAGGTATGATCGCAGTTGGTTTCAAAGGAAATCCTGTACTTTTTAAAGAAAATAAAGAAGACAAACAGGCTGCACTTAAACTTGCACTTGATATGATGTTTGGTAGAAGTAGTCGCTTTTTCTTAGATTGCTATGAAAAGGGTTTAGTAACTGAGCATTTTGATTTTGATTTGCAGCTTGGCGACGGACATGCCTTTGTAATTATTGGCAATGAGACTGATCATATAGAAGAACTCTATCAAGCGATATTATCAGAAGTAAGACGTTGCTTAGAAATTGGTTTCGATGAAACCGACTTTATTCGGATCAAACGTAAAATATTGGGCAGAACAGTTTCGTCATTTAATTCACTTCAATCAATCGCGGGGAATTTAACACATTCAATTATGAGAGGAAATGATTTGTTCAAACAGATGGAAGCTTATAAAGCAGTGACATTTGAACAAATAAACCAGATTATCAATGTCTTTTTTGATGTAGAAAACCATGTCGTTTCTACGATGCAAAAAACAGCTTTAAAGGAGAACTAAATGGACAGATATGCATTTGAAATTTTTGGAATACAGATCGCTTGGTATGGTATCATCATTGCTTCAGCTATGTTTATAGGTGCTTTGATCTTGATGAAAGTAGGTAAAAAATACGGCTACAAAGAAGATGATATTTTAGATCTAGTACTTGTAGTTTTGCCATCAGCTATTGTATTTGCTAGACTTTATTATGTTGCTTTTGAATGGTCATATTATTCACAGCATCTAAATCAAATTTTAGCATTTAGAGAAGGTGGACTTGCAATTCACGGTGGAATCATAGGTGGATTGCTCGGTGGTTATGTTGTATGTAAAGTGAAGAAGCTGAATTTTGGTGATTTGGCTGACATGGTCGCTATGCCATTGATACTCGGTCAAGCTATTGGTAGGTGGGGAAACTTTATCAACCAAGAGGCGCATGGTGGACCAACTGATCTACCTTGGGGGATTATGGTGAATGGCGTAAAAGTGCATCCCACTTTTCTATATGAATCACTTTGGAATGTATTAGTTTTTGGGATATTGGTGTTTACATTTAAGAAAAGAAAATTCTACGGTGAACATTTTGTTAAATACTTGATGTTATATTCTGTTGGCAGGTTCTTTGTTGAGGGATTAAGAACAGATAGTTTGATGATGGGTCCACTTAGAATTGCACAAGTTGTGAGTTTAGTATCAGTTTTACTTGGTGCTGCATTTATCTATCTGGCAAGAAAAAAAGGCTGGTGGAAGATCAAAGAAACAACGGTTGAAAGTCAAAATGACTAAAACCAACTTTAAGTAAGAGAGAAAGTTTTGATAGATAGTTATTAAAAATACGAAATATGTATAAAAGAGTAGGACTAGCGCCCTAATAACCTGTGAAATGCGACTTTATTTATAATAAAGTCGTTTTTTTTGTTGCTTTTAATATTAAAAAATATTAAAATTAGATTAGTAAGTGGTAGAAAGTGTTATAAAGTGGGTAGAAAGACCATACGTTAAAAAAACACGGGTGAGTGGGGCTATGTTTACAGGAGAATTTAAACATGCAGTAGATGCAAAAAATAGACTGAGCATACCCTCTAAATTTAGAGAAAAGCTTGGCGATAGTTTCTATATCACTAAAGGCTTAGATCATTGCCTTTTTGTTTTTTCAATGGAAGAGTGGTCAATCTTTGAAGAAAAACTAAAAGAACTCCCATTGTCTAATAAGAACGCACGTGCTTTTGCAAGATCTTTCTTTGCAGGTGCAACAGAGTGTGAACTTGATAAGCAGGGACGTATATTGTTACCACAGACACTGAGAACACATGCCAATATTGAGAAAGATGTTTATGTCAACGGTGCTGGATCAAGAATCGAGATCTGGGATGCCACAACGTGGGAGTCTTACAATGACTTCATGACAGCTAATATGGACGATCTTGCAGAGGATATGGAAGCCTTGGGCATTAGATTCTAGAAGGAGAAGATATGAGCTTTAATCATGTAAGTGTATTGTTAAAAGAATGTATTGAAGGATTGAACATTAAGCCAAACGGCATATATGTAGATGGAACACTTGGCGGAGGAGGACACTCTTTCAAGATTTTACAACTCTTAGATAAAGGTAAGTTGATTGGCGTAGATCAAGATACTGATGCGTTAAGTGCTGCAACAGAGAAACTCAAAATATTTGAAGGTAAATTTATACCATATCATAGTAATTTTTCTAAGATTACACAAGTCTTAGCAGATTTGGAAATTCCTAAAATTGATGGCTTGTTACTAGACTTAGGGGTATCTTCGTTTCAACTAGATGAAGCAGAACGTGGTTTTTCTTATATGAATGATGGAAAACTAGATATGCGTATGAATCAAAGCGATGCATTTACTGCATATGATGTAGTGAACAGTTATACTGAACAGCAACTTACAGGTGTTATTTCTGATTATGGTGAAGAAAACTGGGCTAATAGAATAGCCAAATTCATTATTGAAGAGAGAGCAAGTAAACCTATAGAGACAACTTTTGAACTTGTGGATGTTATTAAAAAAGCAATTCCAGCGGGAGCGAGAAAAGATGGACCACATCCTGCTAAAAGGACATTCCAAGCAATTAGAATAGAAGTTAACAATGAGCTCAAAATTATAGAGCAGACCATAGAAGCTGCAGTAGCAAGTATGAATAAGGGCGGCAGGATTGCGATCATCACATTCCATTCTTTAGAAGATAGAATTGTGAAAAATGCATTTAAAAAGCTTGCACAAGGCTGTACTTGTCCACCTGAGTTTCCGGTATGTATTTGTGGGGGAAAACCAGTTGTTAAGATTATAACCAAAAAACCAATTTTACCTTCTGACCAAGAGGTTGAATCAAATCCAAGAGCAAGAAGTGCAAAATTAAGGGTTGCAGAGAAAAAATAGATTAGTGGGGGTTACCTATGTCGGCTTTAGTTGAACTGTATGATGAAGAAATTGAACAATTCAACGTTTCACAGCACGCTAAAATTGTGAGTATTCGTAAGAAGCGTATGGAGAAGGAAAATGCGAAGAAAATTGCATTTCAAAACTTCGTAAATATGCTTGCTTCGATTGCGATAGTGCTTATAATAGCCGGATTGTTTAGCTCATATATCTATAAGAATTCAATGGTAAACGAAGCGAAATACGACATATTTAATTTGAAGTCAGAAATCAAATCTCTTAATGCGAAAATAGAAGAACTTAGTGCAAGTATAGAAAATCAAACTGAGCTGAAAAACATTGAAAAAATTGCGATGGAGCAATTAAATATGGTGTACCCTACACAAGAACAAATGGTATATATTGATGCGAATTATCACTATGCGTTGAAGGACCAAAGCGGAGAATTGTATGCCGAACCGGTTCAAGTTGTTTCTAAAAAACCAATATTCGAGCAATTGTTTACAGCTTTGTTTAATTCGAACTGAGAGCGATACGTGACATAAATATTAATAAAAGTTATAAACCCTAGTCTTAGCTATTTTGCCGTAGTCTAGGGTTTTCACTATTTTTAAGGTGGAGTTTAAATTGATAATTTCTTGCTGTACGCTATAATAGTATTAGTGATTATTTGGAGGCAATTTATGAATGTGTTTAGAAAGCGACTTTTCTTTTTTTATCTTATCGTTTCTTTGTTGATTTTGGCTTTGGTAGGTCGTCTAGTATACATACAGGTTGTGTGGAGTGATGAGCTTTCTGAAATGGCTAAGGCACAACAAAATAAAAATATACCGATTCCTGCGCAGCGGGGTGCTATTTTAGATCGAAATGGAGACAAGTTGGCTTTTAGTGTGAAAACATATTCGGTTTGGGCGCAGGCTTCAGAAATTACGAAGCAGTCTGAAACTGCAAACTTAATAGCAGAAACACTTGAGATTGCACCAGAGCCAATAATTGAAAAGTTACTTAATGCGCAATCGACTAATGTTAAATTAGTGAGTAATATAACTAAAAGTGAAGAAGAATTATTAAAAAGCAAGGGTATTCGTGGAATTTCTGTTACCGAAGATACGAAGAGGCTTTACCCTTATAACTCATTGGCTTCACATGTTATCGGGAATGTTACTACTGATGGAGTCGGTCTTACTGGATTAGAATATTATTTTAATGACATTTTAATAGGTGAGCCAGGACTACTTCATGTTACAACAGACGTATATGGTCGCCAGCTAGCTTATGGTGAGGATGAACTTAAAGCACCCCAAAATGGTGACTCATTAAGATTGACCTTAGACAATAGCATTCAGTTTTTTGTTGAAGATCGCTTAGAAGCTGCTTTAGAGTTACACGATGCCAAATCAGTTTCTGCAATAGTTATGGATCCTAAAACAGGTGAAATCTTAGCAATGGCTTCAAAACCAGATTTTGATCTCAACAATCCTAGAACACCTGATGATTCAATTGATGATGCAACATGGGCAGCGATGTCAGACGATGAACGGATGAACTATTGGAATAGCAGGTGGCGAAATAATGTTATCAGCGATACTTTTGAACCAGGTTCTACATTTAAAGCTTTGATTGCTGCTGTAGCTCTAGAAGAAAAATTGATAGATTTTAATACGACTTTTTATTGTACGGGATCTAAAGATGTTAGTGGACAGATACTTAATTGTGCAAATCCTTTGGGACACGGACTTGAAACATTGACACAAGCGTTTGTAAATTCATGTAATCCTGCGTTTATCGAGATTGGACAAAAAATAGGAGTTGATACACTCTATGACTATTTAGAGAAATTTGGTGTGTTTGAAAAGACAGCAATTTCATTGCCTGCTGAGGGAAATTCACTTGTTCGTGATAAAGAAAAAATTGGCCCAGTTGAACTTGCAACGATGTCATATGGTCATGGACTTAACATCACAATGATTCAATTAATTCGCATCATATCAACAATAGTAAATGGTGGTTATTTAATAGAGCCTCAGCTTGTGAATTCAATTGAATCCTCAGAGGGAGTTATAGTAGAAACATTTGAACCCAAAGTGTTATCCCAAGTGATATCTAAAGAAACCTCAGATAATATGCGAATTTTACTTGAAAGCGCAGTGAAATCTGGTGGTGGTAAAAACGCTTATATTGAAGGTATCAGAGTTGGGGGCAAGTCGGGTACAACTGAAAAATATACTGAAAACGGTTATGAAAGCGAAGTCGTTGTTTTGTCATTTGTAGGAATTGCACCTATTGAAGATCCACAATATGTTGTACTAGTCGTTGTAGATGAGCCAAAAGATGAGTTCTACGGAAGTATCGTGGCTGCCCCAGTGGTTAAAGCCATCTTACAAGATATTTTAAGGTACAAAAATATAGTACCTAATGTTGAAATTGAACACAACATTGAAGTGCCAAGTTTGATGGGACTTACTTTAGAAGCTGCCATTGAAAAACTTGATAAACTTGGACTTGCATATTCTACATCGCCAGTTGGTGTAGAAGATCATACACTTCCAGTGACGAATCAATACCCCGCTGCAGGAACAAAAGTAGATTCAGACAGTTTAGTGATTATTTCAGTAGAGGAATAATAGCAGCTAGTAAGACATCATAAATTTGGTTAAGATATAACAAAATATATGATTTAAAATAAAATATATAATTTAAAACTAGGAGAAAAGGTAAGATGAATTTATTTTCAAATCCAATACTAAATGCAATGATGTTTTTCGTTATAAGTGGAGTGGCAGGACTTGTACTTGGCCCGATTATTATCCCAAGACTTACAAAACTTAAGTTTGGACAAGCGATTAGAGAAGAGGGACCACAGTCTCATCTGCAAAAAACTGGAACGCCAACTATGGGAGGCTTAATATTCATTGTAGCGTTTTTAATGCCAATATCCTTTACGCTTACTTTTGATGTGCCACAAGTAGCTTATGTCACAATGGCGATTTTTTGTTTTGGGGCAGTGGGATATTTAGATGATTACTTAAAGGTAGTTAAAAAGCACAACCTTGGATTAAGAGCAAAACATAAATTCATCTTACAAAGTATACTTTCAGTCATTTTCGCGCTATTGTCATTAGCATGGGGGACTGATACGCATATTCCGTTTGTAGCAGGTGTTGTCGATCTCGGATGGTTATATATACCTTTACTGTTCATTATGTTTTTAGCGATTGATAACGCAGTTAATTTGACAGATGGATTGGATGGCCTTGCTTCAAGTATTACAGCAATAGTGAGTGTATTTTTTATGATCATGGGATTTGTTCAAAATGAGAGTATTGTCATCTATTTATCTGCGGGTATGTTGGGTGGCTTGATCGCCTATCTAAAGTTTAACTGGTATCCAGCAAAAGTCTTTATGGGGGATACGGGTTCACTTGCTCTTGGTGGCTATGTGGGTGCAATGGCAGTTCTTTTAAAGATGCCTTTATTTATCCCTTTATTTGGTTTGATTTACTTTATCGAGACTTTATCTGTTATGATACAGGTCGGTGTTTACAAGAAAACTAAAAAAAGAGTCTTTAAAATGGCGCCGATTCATCATCATTTTGAAATGATTGGATGGAATGAAGTAAAGATCGTGACTCGATTCTCAGTGTTGACAATTTTAATGTGTCTGTTAAGTTACTTTATTTATATATAAGATAATAAATCCTACTAGGGGGCTGTATGAATTTTAAAGGTGTAGAAGTATTGGTTGTTGGTTTGGCAAAGTCAGGCGTTTCTGCGATTATTGCATTAAATGATGTGGGTGCAAATGCTACCATAACGGATATAAAATCAGTTGAAGAATTAAGTGAGCTTTATTCAGAAGTCAAACCATATATCAAAGCGGCTATTTTAGGAAGTCATCCTACTGATCTTGAACGTTTTGAATATGCTGTGATGAGCCCAGGAGTACCACTTGATTTACCTTTTGTTACACAGATGAAAGCTGCTGGTGTAAAGATAATAGGTGAGATTGAACTTGCATATCAACTTTCTAAAGGAAGTTTCATAGGTATTACCGGAACCAATGGCAAAACTACAACGACAGCTTTAACTGGCGAGATATTTGATTTATCTAGTAGAAAACACTTTGTTGTAGGAAACATTGGTTTGCCAGCAGTTTCCAAAGCTCTTGAATCTGATGGTGAGACTACTATGGTTACAGAAGTCAGCAGTTTTCAGCTTGAAACAATAGTTGATTTCAGAGCTAAAATCGCTGCGATTTTGAATTTGAAACCGGATCATCTCAATAGGCATAAGACGATGGATGGCTATATTGAGGCTAAAATGCGAATTTTTGAAAATCAAACTACACAAGACCATTTAATCCTAAACTATGATGATGTACTAACACGAGCATTATCTGTTCATTCAAAAGGGAAAGTACATTATTTCAGCAGAGAAATAACTGAAGGTCAAAGTGCATTTATTCAAGAGGGCCTGATTAAATTAAATTGTAATGAACAGATCGAAACGGTTTGTCCGATAGATGAAATGCTGATATTTGGTCGTCACAACGAAGAAAATGCACTTGCAGCTGCATTGATTTGTCGACTAGCTGGAATTCCTGTTGATGTTATCGCTCAGGGGCTTATCAGTTTTAAAGGTGTAGCACATAGAATTGAGTTCACTGCTGAAATTAATGGTGTTAAATATTATAATGATTCAAAAGGAACGAATCCAGATTCTACAATATGTGCAGTAGATGCTATGACTTCACCTACTTTTTTAATCGCAGGTGGTTACGACAAAGAAAGTGATTTCGCACCAATTTTTGATGTGTTCAATGGTAAAATAAAAAAACTGATCTTAATGGGTGCTACCAAAGATAAATTTGCATTTGCTGCAAGGGCTAAGGGATACGATCAAATTGTTTTTGTAGAAAATATGGAAGAAGCAGTTGCTTTTGCATATGAAAATGCTGTTAGTGGCGATGCGGTATTGCTATCACCAGCTTGTGCAAGCTGGGGGATGTATGCAAATTTTGAAAAACGCGGTGAACACTTTAAAAAATGTGTTCATAACTATGAGGTTTAGGATCTGATGGGGGAATTATGAAACAAAATAAAATGGATTATCCATTGCTTGTGATTACATTAATCTTGGTTTCGTTTGGGCTGTTAATGGTATTTAGTTCTAGCTACTATTTTGCTATTGACAAGATGCAGAATAAGATGCACTTTTTCACAGCAGACCTTAGCTTTATCATACTAGGTGTGTTTGCAATGTTAGTTGCATCAGCTGTTGATTATAAAGTCTATCGAAAGTTTGCAATTCCATTATTTTTTCTAAGTATGTTCTTACTTATATATGTTTTGTTTAAGGGAACAGTGGTTAATGATGCAAGAAGATGGATCACAGTAGCGGGACAAAGGTTTCAACCTGCTGAAGTTGCAAAAATTGGATTGATTATGTTCTTTGCTTTTAGTTTAGAAAAAAATTATACCAAACTTAATCAACCTAAGATTCTTGGGGTTTATGTGTTAATCATTGCTTCAGTAGTGCTACTGATTATGAAACAGCCAAATATGAGTACAGCGGTTATATTGGCAGGTGTGATGGCAGTTATGCTCTTTGTTGCTGGCTTGCGCTGGATTTATGTTCTATTATTCGGTGCTGCAGGTGGTTTTATAGGTTGGTTATTGGTGCATAATGCACCATATCGTCTTAACAGGATGATTGCCTTTTTAGACCCTTTTAAATATAAAAATGATGAATCATGGCAAGTGATTAACTCACTATATGCGCTTGGAACCGGTGGTATTTTTGGCGTTGGTATAGGTATGAGTACTCAAAATAAATTATATATTCCAGAACCACAAAATGACTTCATTCTAGCGACTGTTGGAGAAGAATTGGGTTTGATTGGTACAGTTGGACTTCTAATATTGTTTTTGATATTGCTTTATCGTTGTGTTAAAATTGCAATGAATGCTCCTGACATTTTTTCGACGCTGCTTGCAACGGGGATTTCTACGATGCTCGGACTTCAAATACTAATGAATTATGCAGTTGCCACTTCATCAATGCCAGCAACAGGTGTTTCTCTACCTTTTATTAGCTATGGTGGTACCAGTATATCCATTCTGTTAGGTTCAATAGGTATTATGCTGAATATTTCAAAATCAACTATAAAAAGAACACATAAAAATGACGATTAAGTGTTAACTGGAGATAACTATGAGAGTATTGATCACCGGTGGCGGTACAGGAGGACATATTTATCCTGCTATAGCCATTGCAGAACGGTTAAAAAAAGATTTTAGACCCCTTGAACTTGTGTATGTAGGTTCAAAAAATGGTATGGAGAAAGATATAGTTCCCAAAAAAGGAATTACTTATGTGGGGATGGATGTTGCACCCTTAAATAAAAAGTTATCAAGAAAAACATTTAAAGCGATTGGGACTTTATTTAAGGGGTTGTGGCAAGCCAATCGCCTTATTAAAAGGTTCAAGCCAGATGTAATTATAGGAACAGGTGGTTATGTTGCAGGTTCTTTGGTAATGGTTGGCGCTTTAAGAGGTGTACCTTCAGCGATCCATGAACAAAATGCATATCCAGGATTGACCAATCGGATTTTAAGTCGATTTGTGGACTATATTATGGTGTCGTTTGAAGACTCAAAAGTTCATTTTAAGCATCCAGAAAAAGTAATTTATACTGGGATGCCAATTCTTGATACGTATTTTTCAACATCAAGAGAACAATCCCGTACTAAATTGGGTATAGCTGATGAAGAAATGCTTATTGTTACTGTAGGTGGTAGTAATGGGGCGATGAAATTAAATCAGGTGATGCTTTCTAGTTATCATCAGTTTTCGGAGATTAAAAACATTAAATTTATTCATCAGTCAGGCACGAGATACTATCCATATGTGATGGAAGATATTAAAAATGGAATCTACGAAGTGGGTGATAATGTCAAAATCTTGGGCTATATAAAAGAGATGCATGTTTATTTAAATGCTGCAGATCTTGTGATATCAAGAGCTGGCGCATCAACCATTAATGAAATAATCGCTTCAAAAGCACCTTCTGTTATCATTCCTTCACCAAATGTTGCAAATAATCATCAACTCCTCAATGCGCAATTGATGGATAAATATGGTATGGGAGTTGTTATAAAGGAAGAGGATTTAAACGAAGAATTAATGGTGCATACAATCCAAGATTTTAATAAAGATCCTTCTAAACTAAACATCATGAGACAAAACTGTGAGAAGATGGATTTGTCTAAAACACTGGATGCCATTTCTGCTGTGATTCGAAAATTAACCGATTAATGGAGAGAAAATTTGATAAAGGTAATTAAACGGATATTCATGTTTTTAATAATTGTAGGCATCATAAGTGGTGGTATATATCTTTATTTCAATACGGATTTACTTCGCATCCAAGATGTTCAGTTCAACGAAAACGAACATATGGACTTGTATGACATCATGAGATATTCTGGTGTTCAAAAGGGTACCCCATATTTTGAAGTAGACACTGACGTGGCTGCTAACAATTTGATGTCTCATCCGTATGTGAGATATGCGACAGCCACTAAGCAATTTCCCAATACAGTGATTTTTGATGTGGTCTATAGAAAGCATTTTTTCAACATTAGATACTCTGACATCGTTTTATCGCTTGATGATCAACTTCATGTGCTTGAGGTGCTTGCAAGTGAAAATGAAGGGTTTACTGTTGAGGGTTTTGCATTTGATAGTTTTTCAACTGGAAATGTAATAGATGTGAGTCAACTCTATATTCTTGAGAATATAGTTGATTTGTTAAAATTGGTTCAGCAAAGTGAACTCGAGTGTAATCCGCTGATTTTATTTAAAGATAGAAATATCGTTTTAACAATTGATCAAATCAAGATTAAATTTGGTGTTGGTGAAAATATTGAATCAAAATATAATGCGTTTATCAATATATATGAAGCACTTAAAAATGATGGTATTAAAAATGGTATTATTGATGTTAGTAGTGATGGCTTGCCTGTTTATAGGCCCTTCGGAGAGTAGATTATGATGAAAAAAGATAATATATGGATTGGACTTGCATGTGTCGTACTTGGTGTATTCATCGCATTTCAGATGAAATTTATCCAAGGGACTTACCTTAATGGTGCGAGTCCAACACAGAAAACAACTGAAATCATAAATGAACTTACAGTTGTAAAGGCAGAAAAAGAAAGACTTGTTGAAGAAATTGAGCGATTACAAGATCAACTCGACAAAATTCAAAATTCAGCATCAGAAGAGAGTGCAGTTGTTAAAAACCTAACGGATGAGCTAAATCGTTTTAAAGCTTTTTCTGGGATGACCAAGGTTACTGGCACTGGTATCATGGTAACGATTGATAACCCACCAAAGGATCTAAACGTAGGTCTAGAAAAAAACATTGCACTAGATTATAAGATGTTATTGGATTTGATCAATGAACTTAATTCTGCTGGCGCTGAAGCAATATCGATTAATGAACAAAGGATGGTTAATAGCACTGAAATTAGACTTGCTGGAAGCCAAGTAAATGTCAATACAATTCCAATTAGTCCGCCTTTTATCATTAAGGCTATTGGCAGTCCAAGTACTTTAGATGGAGCTGTTAATATTCGCTTTGGGATAGTACAAAATCTACAAGAATCTGGTTATTATGTTGAAGTTAGGCAAGTTGAAAATCTTGAAATTGGTGCTTTCAATGGGAGCATGAAATTTAGATATGCAAATACGGTGAAATAGATGAAATGGAGTGCAAAGAAAAAGAGGATATTAGCGCTTACAGTTTTACTGGGGGTTTTAATTGCCCTTCAATTTAAAACGCTTAATTCAGGGGTTAAATACTTATCAATAAAAGAAATGTACACACAGAGTATTGAACTTGAAAGCCAAAAGTCTGAGCTAACACAACTGAATAGCAAAGTAGAAGAGTTGCGTTCTCAAATCGATGCATACCAAACTGCAAAAGAGGATGTTCAAGTTGATTATGAACAATTTTTGATCAACGAAATAGAAGCAACTAAGCAAATTGCAGGACTTACAAAATTAGAAGGTCCTGGTGTTGTGATTATCATCACTGATGGTACAAGAGAGCTTATTGAAAATGAAGATCCTGCAAATATCATCGTCCATGATTTAGATATAAGAGCTATGGTGGATGATCTTAGAAATGCAGGTGCAGAGGCAATTGCTATCAATGGTCAAAGAGTTGTTTTTAATAAATCTAATATTCAATGTACTGGACCAACAATAAAAATTAACGACCAAGTTTTTGCACCACCCTATATCATCGAAGCGATTGGAGATCGACGTTTTTTAGAGTCGGCTATTAACGCACCGGGAAGCTTTAGTGAAGATTTGAGAAGCTGGGGTGTTTTTGTGGAAGTAAATACATCTATAAGTGTAACGATTCCAGCATATGAAGGTTTTGTAAGTTACGAATTTCTTAACTAAGGATGGTGTTATTATGATTATTGCTTTATTGGGAATTTTATTAGGCATTTTACTAGGTCTTTATATTCCATTTGAATTTTCTACGATTTCTTCGCTTTATATTTCTGTAGGGATTTTGGCGGCGATAGATTCGATAATTGGTGCTTTAAGAGCAAGTCTTGAAGGTAAATTTGATGGTATTATTTTTATAAGTGGTTTTTTTGTCAATGCGATACTTGCGATATTATTATCGTATTTGGGAGATAAATTAGGTGTGCCAATTTATTATGCAGCTATTTTTGTTTTTGGGACGCGATTGTTTAATAATATAGGGGCGATTAGAAGATACACAATTGACAGATATCGTGGTAAATAGTAATGTAGACGCTAAATATTGTGTAAAAATATTGTTAAAAAGTCAAAAAACTCATAAAAAGCAAGAAAAATAGTGTGCTTTTTTAGGTCAAGAGACCTATATTGCTCTCAAATCAGCTAAAATAGTCATTTTTACAAAAAAAAATATTCCAAAAAAATAAAAAAGAGTATATACTATATGTAGTGGAAAACTAGGTATTTTAAGCAATATATGTTGCGGAATTCATAGGTTTATTTCTGCTTTAATCAGGGGCGTTTTATAAGATGACAATGATTATGTAGAAGTTAAAGCAAATTGTTTATATATAGAGAGATTATAAACACCCGAGAATTATTACTTTGCGGGATAAGGAGGATTTTCATGTTAGAATTTGATGTTGCTGTTGAAGAATTTGCCCAGCTAAAAGTAATTGGCGTTGGCGGCGGAGGTAACAATGCTGTTAACCGAATGATTAAATCTAATTTAAAAGGTGTTCAGTTTATTGCGATCAATACTGATAAACAAGCACTTTATAGCTCGGCAGCAGAATATAAGTTACAAATTGGTGAGAAATTAACACGTGGACTTGGTGCAGGTGCTAACCCAGAAGTGGGTAAGAAGGCAGCTGAAGAAAGCCGTGACGATATATTTCAAGCACTTCAGGGTGCTGATATGGTGTTTATTACTGCTGGTATGGGTGGCGGAACTGGTACTGGTGCAGCGCCTATCGTAGCTGAGATTGCTAAAGAAATGGGCATATTAACTGTTGGTGTCGTTACAAAACCTTTTTCTTTTGAAGGAAAAAGAAGAATGAAACACGCTGAAGAAGGTATTGAAGAACTTAAAAGACGCGTGGATACGTTAATTACAATCCCAAATGATCGTTTATTAGAGATCGTTGAAAAAAGAACATCGATATTAGACGCATTTACAATTGCTGATGATGTCTTACGTCAAGGTGTACAAGGTATTTCAAATACTATCACTGAAACGGGTCTCATCAATGTTGACTTTGCAGATGTTAAGACTATTATGTTTGAGCAAGGTCTAGCACATATGGGAATTGGTTCTTCCAGTGGAGATGATCGAGCAATTGATGCAACAAACCAAGCGATTCATAGTCCTTTACTAGAGACATCAATCAGAGGTTCAAAGGGAATCTTGTTAAATATACGTGGTGGCAAATCTTTAGGTATGATGGAAATTCAACAAGCTGCCGATTTAGTATACCAAGAGGCTGATCCAGATGCAAATATCATCATGGGTGCAGTTATTGATGAATCATTAAAGGATGAAATTACAGTCACTGTAATCGCTACTGGATTTGATTCAGCTAAACCTGAACCTAAGTCAGAGTCTAAAATTAATAAACCAATTAAAAATGAAACTGTTAGGGTTCAACCTGCAGAAGCTGACCCGGCAGAGGATGATACTTTTGATATACCAACGTTTTTAAGAAAGAAAAGATAACCTTGCTTCTAGCAAGGTTTTTTTTAAATCACCGCTAGTTTGTGATAACATCTCCGGGCTCGACACCCGAAGATTTTAAATAATAATGTAGCTCATTATGAAATCGAGGTGAAGCAATGAAATGTCCATATTGTAGCAGTCTTGAATCAAAAGTTATTGACTCAAGACCAACGGATGACGGTCATGTGATTAGAAGACGTAGAGAATGTATCAATTGTAATCAGAGATTTACAACCTATGAGAAAATTGAAGAGATACCTATTATTATCGTAAAAAAAGATGGCACCCGTGAATCGTACAATAGGATGAAGGTTCTTAATGGCATCATAAGAGCCTGTGAAAAAAGACCTGTTTCAATGGAACAAATGGAGCGTTTGATTGATCTAATTGAGACACGTATGCACACTTCAATGGAAAAAGAGATACAATCGGAATTAATAGGTGAACTTGTAATGTCAGGTCTTAAAGACCTTGATGAAGTCGCTTATGTTAGATTTGCTTCGGTGTATCGTCAATTTAAAGACATCAACACATTTATCAATGAGTTAACTAAATTGTTGCAAGAAAAAACACATCAGTGATCCATCAAAAGCAGTGAAAACTGCTTTTTATTAATTCGAGAAGAGTTTACAAGTGGGTGAGGCATATGAGAAAATTTACAAATATAACTGCACCACATGGAATTACAACTAGAAAAGGCGGCGTTAGTCTTGGCGCTTTTGAGTCGATGAATACTAGTTTCTTTGGTGTAGATAATCCAAGTCATGTATTTGCAAACATCAAACGTGCGCTTAATGAGCTTGGAATTACATCTAAGACAATTGTTGCGACGCAACAGGTACATTCAAACAAAGTCTTACTAATAGATTCAGCTTTTGATTTTGATACACTGAAAAAAATAGATACTTCTGATTCAGATTTGTCCGAATATGGACTCTATGTCGCGTCTGAAACAGACGGTCTAATGACATCGCGTGAGGACCTAGTCTTGATGACCTTTTATGCGGACTGTGTGCCTCTAGTCTATCATGACGAGGAGTCGGGTTATATTGCTACTGTACATAGTGGATGGAAGGGTACAGCGCATTTGATGGGCCAGGAAGTAATTAAGAAATTCAACCACTTAGGTATCCCTGTGACACATCTCAATATCGGTATCGGCCATTGTGCAGCGGTTTGCTGTTATGAAGTTGATGAACCTGTGATTCAAGCGTTTAGAGAAAATTTTTCCAATGATCAGATGACCGCCTTTCTAATTCCAAAAGAAAATGGAAAATATATGATGGATCTCAAACAAGCCAATGTGATTGCTTTGATGAAACAAGGAATAACGCTGTCGCAGATAGAGGTGAATGATGACTGTACTATATGTAATGCTGAGGAATTCCATTCTCATAGAAGAACTGGCTACCCAAGAGGTTCAATGAGTACTTTTATCGCAAAAAAATAAAAGTTGTAATTCACAATCAGGTGTAATACAATTATATACTGGTTGCATAACTGATAATATAGTTACAATTTGTAGTGACAAAACCTAAAGACGAGATGTCGAAAGGTTTATTGTAAGAGAGGTTAACGAATGAATCGCATAAAATCAGTTGATAAGAATTCACTAGCTGAAGAGCTTGAAATTGAAGTTGGAGATATACTTCTTTCTATAAATGGACAGCCTATTGTGGATATCATCGACTATATGTTTTTAATAAATGATGAATATATTGAAGTTGAGATAGAAAAAAAAGATGGTGACATCTGGGAACTTGAGATTGATAAAGAATTTGATGAAACCTTAGGGGTTGAATTTGAAAATCCAATTATTGATCATGCAAGAAGTTGTACAAACAATTGTGTGTTTTGTTTTATTGATCAATTGCCTAAAGGGATGAGAGATTCACTATACTTTAAGGATGATGACTCTAGGTTATCTTTTTTACAGGGTAATTTTGTGACATTGACGAATTTAAAAGATGAAGATATCGATAGAATTATTAGATATAGAATTAGTCCGATTAATGTATCCGTTCATACTACAGATCCAGAGTTGAGACAAAAGATGCTTAATAATAGATTTGCTGGTAATGTTATGTCTAGACTTAAGCAGTTAACGGACGGTGGTATAACTGTCAATGCTCAAATTGTACTTTGTCCAAATTATAATGATGGCTCAGCACTCAAAAGTACAATTTTGGATTTAATGACATTACGTCCACATCTAAATAGTGTAGCAATTGTGCCTATTGGTTTAACAAACCATAGAGAAGGACTATTACCTATGCGTGGGTTTAATAAAGATGAAGCTTATGAAACGATTTCTATTGTACATGAGTTACAACAATTAGCCCTAGATAAAATTGGAACTAGGTTTGCTTTTTTAGCAGATGAGTTTTATATCTTAGCAGAGCAAGACTTTCCTGAAGATGATGCTTATGAGAGCTATATTCAGCTTGAAGATGGCATCGGTATGATTCGGAAGTTACGCACTGAATTAAATGAAGCAATAATAAAAAATAGTAATACAAGTCGTTTGATAAATACAAATAAAACGCATAAAGTTGTCGTCATTACTGGTACAGCGGCTCGACCATTTCTTGAAGAAATGATGTCTCAGGTTGTGAATGCTTTTCCTAATCTCGAAGTACGTGTTAAAAGCATTGTAAATCATTTCTTTGGAGAGAAAATCACTGTTGCAGGACTCATAACTGGAAAAGATATTAAAGATCAACTTGAATCAGACTTAAAAGTTTCTGAGTATGATTTGGCTTTGATGCCAGCTTCTATGTTTAGATCAGATGAAGAAATATTGTTAGACGATGTGTCAATTGATGACTTAAAGCAGCGCTTTGGAATTCCATTTGTAAAGGTGGATTGTGAAGGCGAGGCGCTTTTACAGCATTTATTATATGGAGGAAAGCATGCTTAGAAAACCAATAGTTGCGGTCGTAGGACGACCAAATGTGGGAAAATCCACTTTTTTCAATAGAATCGCAGGTTCACGTATCTCGATCGTTGAAGATACACCAGGTGTTACAAGAGATAGAATTTATGCAGATTGTGAGTGGTTAACGCATCAATTTGCAATGATTGATACAGGTGGTATTGAACCTGACTCAACTGACATCATCATGTCTCAAATGAGAGACCAAGCTCAAATAGCAATTGACACTGCTGATGTTATCATCTTTGTTTGTGATGGTAAGCATTCGTATACAACAGCTGACGAAGATATTGCTCAAATGCTTAGAAGATCAAAAAAACCAGTTTTACTAGTACTTAACAAAATTGATCAATACAAAAAACCAGATCATTTTTATGACTATTTTGATTTAGGTTTAGGTGAACCTGTTATGATTTCTTCTGTTAACGCTATGGGGCTTGGAGATTTACTAGATGATGTTGTAAAAATGTTTCCACCTCATGAAGCTTTAGAAGAAGATGATGATACAATTCGTATCGCGCTAATAGGTAAGCCAAATGTTGGAAAATCATCAATGGTTAATAAGATCATTGGTGAGAATAGAGTTATCGTTTCTGATGTTGCTGGTACAACTCGTGATGCAATAGATACGCCTTTTGAATATAAGGATCAGAAATATGTCTTAATAGATACAGCAGGTATAAGAAGAAAATCAAAAGTTAATGAGTCAATTGAACGTTACAGTGTTCTCAGAACAATTACTGCGATTGAACGTTCTGATGTATGCTTTATCCTCATTGATGCAGCTGAAGGTATAACTGATCAAGATAAAAAAGTTGCTGGTTATGCACATGAAGCTGGAAAAGCTTCTATATTTGTTATTAATAAATGGGATCTTCTCGAAAAAGATAACCATACGTTTAACGAATTCAAAATGCGCGTTAAAGAAGAATTTCCTTTTATGATGTATGCACCTGTGATGTTCGTTTCAGCCTTAACAGGGCAGCGGATAAACCAGTTGCTAGAACAAGCGAAATATGTATCCAATAACCATGCACTTAGAATTTCAACAGGCGTGTTAAATGATATTATCAATGAAGCAATTGCACTAAATCAGGTGCCTTCTGATAAAGGAAAAAGACTTAAGATTTACTATGCAACTCAAGTATCTGTTAAGCCACCAACTTTTGTACTTTTTGTAAATTTAGCAGAACTAGCACACTTTTCATATGTGCGTTATCTAGAAAATCAAATACGCAAAAACTTTAACTATGAAGGAACGCCAATTGTGTTTAAAGTTAAAGCAAGGGGCGAGTAATAGGCACATAACGTGTCAAAAGACACAGTAAATTTCTGTGTCTTTTTTTTAAAGTCAAATCTAAAGGGGACTTATATGACAGAATATCCATTTGATGAAGCGCCAAGACCAGAAGATGATATTGATGATGATTTGATTGAAGAGGAAGATGATGATGGCAATCCATTAATAAGAACCCCACAAACTGATGATGAACCTTATGAAGATGATGATTATGACGAAGACGACGAAGACGACTATGACGAAGATGAAGACGACTATGACGAAGATGAAGACGATTTTGATGAAGATGAAGGAAATTTTAATTAGCTTTTGAGTGATGGTTTCGTGCTTCAAATTGTGTTATAATAACCTTTAGAGTCTAATTGTATGCAGCATCTTAAGGAGGTATAATTTGAAAATAACGGTGATAGCAGCTGGCAGCTGGGGAACTGCTCTTTCAATGGTTTTAAATGAGAATGGTCATCATGTGACTGTATGGGCAAGAGGTAAAGAACAAATAGATTTAATCAATCAAACACGTAAAAACGAGAAATATCTACCAGGTGTAATTATTTCTGAAAATATAGAGTTTACAAATGATAAAATTAAAGCATTTAATCATGCTGATGTGATTCTTTTTTCTGTACCTTCGCAGCAATACAGTAAAACGTTAGCCTCTTTTGTAGATGAAAATCTCATCAAAGAGGATGTAATCATTGTAAATGTTTCTAAGGGCATTGACATGGAGACACTGGAAACTGTATCTCAAATTACAGAACGGATTTTACCAAAGGCTACTTTCGTAGCACTGTCTGGTCCATCCCATGCAGAAGAAGTTGCACTAGGTCTTCCAACTGCATTGGTTTCAGCATCAAAATCACGTGTAGCAGCTGAGTGCATACAAGATTTGTTTTCCAATGATTTTCTAAGGGTTTATACGAACCCTGATGTAATCGGTGTAGAGATCAGTGGCGCACTTAAAAATATAATTGCACTTGGTGCTGGTGTTAGCGATGGTTTGGGTTATGGTGACAACGCCAAGGCGGCACTAATCACAAGAGGTATACGTGAAATTGCTATTTTAGGAATTGCAATGGGTGCCAACGCTGAGACTTTTAAAGGATTAGCAGGTGTTGGTGACTTAATCGTTACTTGTACAAGTATGCACAGTAGAAATCGTCGATGCGGGATTATGCTAGGTCAAGGATTAACATTAACTGAAGCGATTGAAAAAGTTGGCATGGTAGTTGAAGGTGCTTATACAGTAAAAGCGGCGTATGTACTGATGAAGAAACATGGATTAGAGATGCCTATTACAAAAGAACTTTATCAAGTTTTGTATGAAAACAAAAATGCAAGGGAAGCTGTCAATCATCTTATGACGCGTCAAAGAAAACATGAACTTGATGAGTATGCCACAAATTTAGAAAACTGGAATTAATTTATTTTCTCTAGAAGGGGTTATTCATGACCAAACCGATTCGGAAAAAGCGCAGACCCAAATATGGACGTATCATTATGAGCTTGGCAGTCTTTGGAATTTTTATCTATTTCATTGTCAGACTTGGAATTGATCTGTTTTACAGTGAACAAAAGACTTACTTAGTCGAAGTGGGCAATTTGAACATTGAAAATCAATATCAAGCACTTGTGCTTCGTAATGAGCTCGTTGTTGATACCAATTTGACGGGTAAAATCACTTATTTTGCGAATGAAGGTGAAGTTGTTGAAAAAAACCATCAAATCGCTGAGATTTTTAATGATGGCTCAGAAGCAATTGAAGAAGAAGCTACTGAGAGGGAATTGAATAGAAAGAAAATAGAGTTTGATTATAATTTACTTGAATATGATATTACGACTTTGAAAAATGAAATCCTTTTTCAAATGTCGGCAGGACAGTATGATCTTATTCCATCTTTAAAACAAGAGTTAATTCAGAAACTCGAACGGCTGGATAAATTGCAAAATGAGAACAAATTTTTATCCAATAGAACCGCATCATACTCTGAAAAGACCATTGGAGAAGGCGCTTTGATGGAAGGTCAAAAACAAGCGATTTATTCACCCGCAAGTGGTGTTTTAACGTATAAAATGGATGGTTATGAGGACTTTCTGACTATTGATAACCTTTATAATATCAATTATGATGAAATTAGTTCTTTAGAATTGCAAGAGAGTTCATTAATCCATACTTCTGTAAAACCAAAAGACAAACTCTTTAAAATTGTCGACAATGCCAACTATTTTATCGCTGCTGTTGTTGCAAACGAAGAGATTGACACTTATAAAAATGTGCAAAGTATTTCTGCTGTTATAGATGGAAAGACATTAGAGGGAGAAGTTTATGATGTCTTTACAAACAATGAAAAAGCAGTTGCTGTAATTCAACTTAGAGAAGGTTTTGATGGTTTCTTTAGTAGAAGATTGATCAATTGTAGTATTGTTAGAGAGAATTATAGAGGTTTAAAGATTTTCATGGATTCTATCGTGAACATCGACGGGACTATAGGTGTATATACGGTTGATAAAGAGCGAAAACTAGTTTTTACACCTGTAAAAATACTTGGTTATGATGACGAATATGCAATTGTTTACAATGAACAATTTTTCGATGAAAAAACGGGGATTGTAAGAAGCATAAAGTTAAATCAAGAAGTTGTCAGAGATGGAAGTAAGTATAAAACTGGCGACCGTATGGAATAATATTTTTTTTGAGGGGGGTTAGTTCTTGAGCTATTCATATTTGGCTGAACATATCAATGAAGTTAAAAAGGATATTGCAGCAGTCTGCAACAGAATTGGTAAATCAGCCGAAGAAATTACACTTCTTGGCGTTACAAAAACATATGAAGCAGATGTAATGAATGCTTCTATTGAGTATGGGATCCAAAATGTAGCAGAAAATCGAGTACAAGAAGTGATTAGAAAATTTGATGATGTAAATAAGGGTGTAAAATGGCATCTTATTGGACATTTACAAACAAATAAAGTAAAATATATTATTGATAAGGTAGATTTAATTCACTCAGTAGATAGCCTGAAATTGGCACAAGAAATTTCTACTAGAGCAGGTAGGATTGGCAAAACTCAAGATATCCTCATCCAAGTTAATGTGGCTGATGAAACTCAAAAATTTGGTGTTTCTCCTGAAGAATTGAAAACATTGTTGAAAGACATATCAAATTTACCTCATATCAGAGTGTGTGGGCTTATGAACATAGCCCCATTTTTAGATGATCCTGAAATGTTGAGAGATGATTTTAAGATAATGAAACAACTTTTTGATGGGTTAGAAGACTACAATTTTGAAAATGTAAAGTCGACCTACTTATCAATGGGAATGTCAAATGATTATGAGGTAGCACTAGAAGAAGGTTCTAATATGTTGCGTATCGGAACTAAAATCTATGGAAAAAGAATATAAAATCCTTAAAGGAGGAGCATATATGGCTGATCGTTTTATTGATAAGATTAAATTTTTCTGGGGCGTAGATTCTCATGAAGAAGAAGATCGTACTGAAGATTTTTATGAGGACATGAAGCGTACGGATTTAGAAATGGAAGAAACAAATATGACGCTAAATGCAATTTCAGATGCAACTCAAAAATCTATGAATACGATAAAAACATCTAATAAAATTTTGAATATTCATTCTAATGCTCAGATGAATGTTGTTTTATTCAATCCAAAGAGTTTTGAAGAGTCTACTCATATTGTTGACACTTTAAAGAGTAGAAGACCAGTAGTTATGAATATTTCTGAACTTGAGAAAGATTTAGGTAGAAAGATCTTTGATTTTTGTTCAGGTGCACTTTATGCGCTTGATGGTCACATTCAACAAGTTGCAAAAGGCATTTTTGTGCTTGCACCACAAAATGTCGATATTACAGGAGATGTAATTAACAAAAGCGAAACGCCTGCTAGTACTTGGCTTCGCGAATAATAGAGGGGAGAATTATGTTAGAGCTTAAAGTCGCAATATATTATTTTTTACAGTTCGTTACCTATTTGATTTTTGGTCGTGCTATGCTATCTTGGTTTATTAAAGATCCTAACAATCCCATTATGAGAATTCTAATTGCTGTAACAGAACCGATACTTAGTCCTATCAGAAGTTTTCTGTTTAGAATGAAAATTGGCGGCAATATGGTGGATTTTAGTCCTTTAGCGGCACTTATATTGGTTCAAATTCTCATGGCTGTGGTTTTAGCAGTTTTATGATAGATCGAAAATGGGTCATTCATCATTATGCTAATTTTATTGATGAGGATGGTCTTTTTATCAAAACATTGGATTTGTTGATGCGAGCTGATAGTTTTTTTGAGATACAAATCACTGAATTTCTATCTCCGGACTTGATATATGCATTTGATCAAATATGTCATCAACATACGGAACTTACACTTATAAAGTGGGGTGTGTTTTCTGATTTTGAAAGAGCTAAACTTGTGTTTTTACCAGAGTATGTAGAAGTGCCAAGTCTTGATAAAAGTATCGCACTTTTAGAAGTCTCTTATAATCAAAAATTTAATACTTTAGAACATAAGGACGCTTTAGGTGCACTTATGGCATTAGGAATTAAGCGCAATAAAATTGGTGATATAGTTGTTTTTGAGGGTGGATTCCAAGTGGCTGTTTCATCTGAATTATCAAGTTATTTTGAAAATAGCGTCGATAAAGTTGGTAGAGCTGGCGTTTCCATCAAGCGAATTTCTTGTGACCAAGTACGAATTAAGCAAAATGAAACTAAAAAAATTAACGCGACTGTTAAATCCTTAAGATTAGATAGTGTCATTGCTACATGCTATAATCTTTCTCGATCTCAAGCGCAGGTTTTAGTGCAGGGTGAAAAAGTTAAAGTTAATCATCAAGTTATATCTAAACCTGAATATTCTCCTAAAGAGACCGATTTGATTTCTGTAAGGGGATATGGTCGTTTTCATGTAGATGAGGTTTTAGGCGTGACAAAAAAAGATAGAATTCGGATTGTTTTATCCGTGATCACACGCTGATGGATAGGGGGAACTATGTTAACACCACTCGATATACAAAATAAGCATTTTCGTAAGGGACTAAGAGGTTATAACGAAGTTGAAGTGGAAGAGTTTTTAGCGCTAATTGTGCGTAGCATGGAAGACTTGATACAAGTTAACATCGATACAACTGCGAAAATACATGATTATGAAAAACAGTTAGAACGTTATCAAGCAATGGAAAAGACCATCAACGAGGCTATGATTCTAGCACAAAGAACTTCAGAGGATATGATTAAGTCAGCCAATGATAAAGCAGATTTTATTATAGAACGTGCTGATGAACAAGCTAAGCGCATGATCAGTGATGCGAACAATGAAGTGCTTAATGTTCTGAAAAGACATGAAGAAGCAAAACATGCACTTCAAACTTTTCAAATGCGATTTAAAGTCTTAGTAGAAAACCAGTTGAAGGCACTTGAAGAAACTGCAAATGAATAAAGCTAATTTTTCATTCCATAGTTGACGAGTATACAGTATTCAGCTATAATTATAAAAAAATCATAAGATATAAACTAAAATTGGGACGAGTAATTTTACAACCGTTAAGAGAGTCAGTGTTTGGTGCGAACTGATACGCTTTTGTAAGATGAATATCACCCATAGTTGTCTGTTCGAAATACCCAAAGTAGGTCAGACCGGTTAAATACCGTTATCATGAGAAAGACACATTTAATTTAGGTTAGATGTAATTTGGGTGGTACCACGGTTTATTCGTCCCATAGCTTACGCTATGGGATTTTATTTTTTTGAGAATATATTTGAAAGGATGGCAATGATGAGTTACAAAGAATTGACAAAAAAATTAGTTGCAGAAAATGAAAAACTAGTCAGAGATTATTGGGAAGACATCGATTTATTAAAATTAAGTGTTGAATCTAGAGAGGGAAAACCATCATTTATTTTCTATGAAGGCCCCCCAACAGCAAATGGAAAGCCTGGTATTCATCACGTTTTGGCGCGTGCTTTAAAAGACTCAGTATGTAGAATTAAAACCATGCAAGGCTATCAAGTGAAAAGAAAGGCAGGATGGGATACTCATGGCTTACCTGTAGAAATTGAAGTTGAGAAACGATTAAATCTTAACGACAAAACAGCGATTGAAGCATATGGAATTGAAAATTTTAATCATCAATGTCGTTCGTCAGTGTTTGAATATGAAGATGCATGGCGAGAAATGACTAAGAAAATGGCTTACTTGATAGATCTAGACCATCCATATATTACACTTGAGAATAATTATATTGAAAGTGAGTGGTGGATTTTAGATAAGTTCTTCAAAGAAGGCTATATCTATGAAGGACATAAAATTCTGCCTTACTGTCCAAGATGTGGAACTGGTCTTGCTTCACATGAAGTGGCTCAAGGCTACCAAGAAATTAAGACTGTGACGGTATATGTTAAATTTAAAAGAAAAGATGTTGACGAGTACTTCCTTGTATGGACAACTACACCTTGGACATTAGCTTCAAATGTTGCATTGACCGTTAATCCAAATGAGACTTATGTAAAAGTAAAATATAATGATGAAGTATTATATATTGAAAAAAATCTTGCCCCTAAAGTTCTAGAAGGTGAATTTGAAGTGCTTGAGGAACTTAAAGGTAAAGAACTTGAGTATGTAGAATATGAGCAAATTATGCCGTTTGTCAATGTTGATAAAAAAGCATTTTTTGTTACATGTGCTGATTATGTTACTGTAGAAGATGGAACAGGTATTGTTCATACGGCACCTGCTTTTGGTGAAGATGATTATAATACAGGTGTAAGATATGGCTTGCCAGTGCTTCAGCCTGTTGATGAAGAAGGAAAATATACAGAAACACCATGGAAAGGGACATTTGTAATTGATGCCGATCCTGAGATTGTAACATGGCTTGCTGAGAATAACAAATTGTTCAAACGTCAAAAAATGGAACACAACTATCCGCATTGTTGGAGATGTAGTACACCTCTTCTTTATTATGCAAAACCTAGTTGGTACATCGAAATGACAAAACTTAAAGATTTACTAATTGAAAATAACAATAAAGTAAATTGGTATCCCGATTATGTTGGAGAGAAACGTTTTGGAAACTGGCTTGAAAATCTTAATGATTGGGCAATTTCTAGGAGTAGATATTGGGGAACGCCTCTAAATATTTGGAGATGTAACTGTGGTCACACAACTTCAGTGAGTTCTAGAGCAGAACTCGCAGAAAGGGCAATTGAAGAAATAAGTGCAGATATTGAACTGCATAGACCATACGTGGATGATGTTCACTTGAAGTGTGATCAGTGTGGTGATGTGATGCACCGCGTTCCAGATGTAATAGACTGCTGGTTTGATAGTGGGGCGATGCCGTTTGCGCAACACCATTATCCTTTTGAAAACAAAGAAGAATTTGATTCGCTTTTCCCAGCTGACTTTATCTGTGAGGGAATTGACCAAACAAGAGGATGGTTTTATTCACTGATAGCGATCAGTACTTTTGTAATGGGGACAGCACCTTATAAAAATGTACTTGTAAATGATTTGATCTTAGATAAACACGGTAAAAAAATGTCGAAATCAAGAGGCAATGGTGTAGATGCATTTGAACTTCTTGATAAATATGGGGCTGATGTAGTAAGATGGTATCTTTATTATGTATCTCCAGCTTGGACACCAACAAAGTTCGATGAAGATGGGCTAATTGAAGTTAATTCTAAGTTCTTTGGAACAATTAAGAACGTATATAATTTCTTTACACTCTATGCAAACACTGACAAAATCGATGTTAATAGTTTCTATGTTGAGCCCAAAGAGAGACCTGAACTTGATCGCTGGATTCTTTCAAAACTCAATTCTTTAACCAAAGCAGTTAGAGATGATCTAGATGTGTTTGACATGACAAAAGCCGTTAGAAAAATTCAAGAATTTGTGAGCGAAGATCTGTCTAATTGGTATATCAGAAGATCTAGAAGACGCTTCTGGGATTCTGAACTTACTGAAGACAAAAAATCTGTTTACAATACTACAAATGAAGTTTTGATTGCAGTTTGTCAGCTTGCAGCACCTTTTGCCCCGTTCTTAACAGAGGAGATCTACAGAAACCTTACAGGCGATACTTCAGTTCATGTAAGCGAGTATCCAGTTGTTAAAATCGACCTTATCGATAAACATGTTGAAGCGAGAATGGACTTAATCAGAGAGCTCGTAACACTGGGGAGATCGGCTAGAGAATCTGTTAAGATCAAGGTTAGACAACCAATCCAAGAGGTTATAGTGGATGGAAAACACGAAGAACTGATCAGTGACTTAGTAGATTTAATTAAAGAAGAGTTAAACGTTAAAAATGTGAAGTTCACTTATGATTTACCAAACTATATGAACTTCCAACTCAAACCTAATTTCAAAGTGCTTGGTCCAATCATGGGTAAAAACATGGGTGCTTTTGGAAAAGCATTAGCTGAACTTGATCCACAGGTTTATGCAATGAAGTTTGATTCTGGCGAAACTGTAACACTTCAAGTCGCTGGAGAAGCATTTGACGCAGCAGCAGAGCATGTTCTAGTAAATATTAACGCAAAAGAAGGTTTTACAGTTAAAATGGAAAACAATCGATTTATTATACTTGATACACATTTAACTGAAGCGTTGATCAAAGAAGGATATGCAAGAGAATTAGTTTCTAGAGTTCAACAACTTAGAAAATCAAATGATTTTGAAATGATGGATCAAATTACGATATACTACAAAGCACCAGAAGTATTTGAAAGTGCAATAGAAGAATATGCTGATTATGTAAAATCAGAAACACTTGCAACTGAACTTTTACCAAATTCTGAACAACCTTATGAATGGCATCAACTTAATGGTCATGAGGTTGGTCTTTATATCACAAAAATATAAGAAAGCATAACTTTTACCCCTGCTAAATTTATAGGTTTAGCGGGGGTTGCTTTATGAAATTCTAGAAAAACATAAAAAAAAACAACTACATAGTGTGAAATAGTTGATTGTTGATTTAAATAGAGGTTATATATTAAATAAATCATGATCACTAAGGTGGTTATAAGGTGAGGGGGCGAAGGTATGCAAATTCGAAATAATGTGATATCCAATCAAGATGAAATGATTAAAGCTCTTGTTGAACTGCTCAGTATTCCTAGTGTAATAGATGAAACTGATGAAACAAAACCTTTTGGTAATGCGATCGATCTTGCTTTAAAGAAAACACTTGAGATATGTGAAAAAATTGGTTTTAAAACGTACTATGATCCTGAAGGTTATTATGGCTATGCAGAATATGGCAGTGGAGATGATTTGATAGGGATTTTAGGTCATATTGATGTGGTTTCTGAGGGTGATAAAGACAATTGGAAGCATCCGCCGTATAATGGAGAAATAGAAAATGGAAAATTATTTGGAAGAGGTGCTATCGACGATAAAGGTCCTTTGATTGCCGCTATTTATGCAGTTAAGGCATTGATTGATGCACAAGTAAAATTTAAAAAACGTGTGAGGATTATTATTGGTACTGATGAAGAAAATTCATGGAGAGGCATCTGTCAGTATGTAAGCAAGGAAGAATTACCTATTATGGGATTTACGCCTGATTCTAATTTTCCGGTAATCTATGCTGAAAAGGGATTGCTACAATTCAGGCTTAAGTCAGGTAAGAAATCAGAACTAAGAGTAAGAGGAGGCACAGCGATGAACGCTGTTCCGGAATCTGCTTTCTATATTGGTGATCATTTATTTAGGCTTGAAAAACAACTTAAAAAATTAGGGTTCGATTATGAAATTGAAGAAGATGAACTCTATGTAATCGGTAGAAGTGCTCATGCTGCTAAACCATCTGCAGGAATCAATGCGATTGTTAGAATGGCGTGTGCATTACAAGGGATAGGTATTGAATCACCAGTTGTTGACTTTTTAACAGAAAAAATTGGCTTTACACATCATGGTGAGTTAATCTTTGGTAGTTGTGAAGATGGTCCTTCGGGTGTGTTGACTTTATCTGTAAACCAAATTGATCTTAGTAACTATGGAGAAATACTTGGAATCGATATGAGAATACCTGTAACAATTGAGAAAAAATTCGTTGTTGATGGTATTACTAGAGTTGCAGAAAAGTATGGACTTGAGTATGAAGAAGTTGACTATTTGGCGCCTCTGTATGCTGAAAGAGACTCTTTTTTAGTGAAAACGTTAGTTGGAATCTATGAGGAAGAGACAGGTCTCTCAGGAGAACCCATCTCCACAGGCGGAGCCACTTATGCGAGGTCTATGCCCAATATAGTTGCTTTCGGACCTGTCTTTCCTGGTCAAGAAAAGGTTGCACATCAAACGGATGAATATATTGATATAAATGCTTTTATAAAATGTACTCAGATTTACGCAAAAGCCATTGAAAAATTATTATAATTTCATGATTTAATTTTACAAGTTCTTGATTTCCTTCAAACACGTTAATAATCTTTGTAGTTTAAACTTATGAGTATTAGAAGCTAAAGGAGGCAATTATGATTAAAAATTATATTTTAGATACCAATGTCATGATCCATGATCCGCTTTGCTTTTACAAATTTGAAGATAACCACATCATTATCCCCATAATTTGTGTTGAAGAACTTGACCATCTTAAAAAGAGAGAGGGAATTGTAGGTTATCACGCAAGAAGTGCTGCTAGAGAACTCAGTAATATCAGAAAAACTGGTAGCTTATCTGAAGGTGTTAAGCTAGAAAATGGTGGAACCTTAAGAATAGAACTCAACCATATGGATTTTACATCATTACCAGATGGCTTGGATTATAATAAAAATGATACAAAGATATTGGCAGTAGCTAAAAAATTACAGGAAATATACGAACCCACCCAAACTATACTTGTCACTAAAGACTTGTATATGGCGATTAAGGGCGATGCAATCGGACTTGACATACAGGACTATCAAAACGATAAAGTTGAAACAGACGACCTTTACAGAGGTTATATGGATACTGAAATGTATAGCAAAGACATTGATGCGATATATGCAGGCGGGTTAAACGTTCCTAAAGAATTAGAAAAGACTCTATTTCCAAATGAGTTCTTGCACATTAAAAGTCTGGATCGTGATGGTCATGAAATTTTGGCAAGATATGATGGGGATAAAATTGTGCCACTGAAATATCAGTCTGAGGTCTCTTGGGGATTAGTGCCCATCAATAGAGAACAAAAAATGGCATACGAATTACTTTTAAACCCTGACATTCATTTTGTTACAATCTCTGGAGGTGCAGGTTCGGGGAAAACGATACTTGCAACAGCAGTTGCACTTCAAAAGGTCATCGAGCAAGGACAATATAGAAAAGTGGTTTTTGTTAGACCTGTTGTACCTGCTGGAAATGACATTGGTTATTTGCCTGGGACTGAAGAAGAAAAACTTAGACCGTGGATGGGTAGTTTTTATGATGCGATAGAAAGCCTCGTCGATCAAAAAGTACTCAAGAAGCAAAAAGAGACGATTGGTAAAGGAAGGCATATGGTTTACTCTGAAAAGCCAGAGTTTAGCGTAGACGACTTTATAGAACAATATAGACGTTTTGGTGTCATTGAAACTAAAACATTTACCTATATGAGAGGTAGAACGCTAACAGATGCTTTGGTAATTGTCGATGAAGCTCAAGAAATTACCCCACATTTGGCTAAACTTATGCTTACTCGTGCTGGTTTTGGTTCTAAGTTTGTATTTATAGGTGATCCAAGTGACAATCAAATTGATAATGTACTTGTAGATGCCAAATCAAATGGATTGGTTTATACCATCGAGAAGATGAAACCCTATCCACTTACAGGACATGTTACACTTAAGCAAGTTGAACGCAGTCCGCTTGCTAAAATTGCAGAACAATCTATGTAAAACAAAAGCAACATGATAAAACGAATTAACGTTTTCATGTTGCTTTTTTATGACTCAAATTAATTTAATTATTTTCAGCTTAGTGGAATGCTACTATTTTATCAACGAAAATACAGATTTCATCAAAAAGTAAATTATATTTCACATTATTGTTATTTTCAACAAAAGTCGAATTTTTTTGATATATATTTGTGAAGCATATCAAGCTTGCAGTATCGGGTTCTAAAACCTTACATGTAGATGAAGTATATTTTGTAGATGCAAACCAATTGTCAGATACAATTTCTATGTTTTCTTTCAAAACGACTAACCAACCGATGCCATCTACTAAAAATTCTACAGTTGTACGCGAAGTGTTATTGAAATAATCAAAGAAAGCATTAATTTTCTCATTATTTATATTGTTTGACATATTTACCTCCCAAATATAGTAGTTTTTGTTATAATAGTATTGTATCTTTAGATTTACAAATTGAACAGACTAATTTTAAAGATAAATAAATTTTTTTTTCTGTTTAATAGGTTTAAATCTAAAATATTGGCATAAGAATTGCAATGTTTATTGTCGAAGAAATTTCAATGGGATTTTAGGAGGTTTGAAATGAAAAGACTTGAAGGTAAGGTAGCTGTTGTAACTGGCGGCGCACAAGGTATTGGACAATGCATTAGTGAAACCTTTGCAAGAGAAGGCGCTAAAGTAATCGCTGTAGATATGTCAGATTTATCTTACACATGCGAGAATGTAGAAGGATACAAGCTTAACGTGACTAAACGTTCAGATATTGAACAGTTTATTGCGGAAACTGTAAAGAAATACGGACACATTGATATCTTAGTTAATAATGCTGGTATCACTAGAGATGCACTTGTAAACAAGATGACTGAAGAAATGTGGGATCTTGTTATTGATGTAAATCTTAAAGGCGTATTTAACCTAACACAAGCAGTTGCACCTGTTATGTTAGAGCAAAAGACTGGTTCTATTATCAATATTGCTTCAGTAGTTGGTGAATATGGTAATGTGGGTCAATCAAACTATGCTGCTACAAAAGCTGGAGTTATTGCGCTTGCTAAAACTTGGGCTAAAGAATTTTCAAGAAAAGGCGAAGCGATTCGCGTAAACTCAGTAGCTCCTGGTTATGTAAATACAGAAATGATGAAAACAGTACCTGATAAAGTTTTAGATCCTATTAGAGCTAAAACAATGTTAGGTAGATTAGGCGAGCCACAAGAAATTGCAAATGCAGTTCTATTCTTAGCAAGTGACGAAGCATCATTTATAACAGGTCACAATTTATCTGTAAACGGTGGTTTACGATTATAGGAGGCTTTATATGTTAAAGACTATTGATAAAATCCAAGTTGGAGATACTGCAAGTTTCACTAAGACAATTTCAGAATCAGATGTCTATATGTATGCAGGTATTAGCGGTGATTTCAATCCAGCTCATATCAATGCTGTAGAAGCAGAAAAAGGAATGTTTAAAGAGAGAATTGCACATGGTATGTTAACAGCAAGTTTGATTTCTACTGTGTTGGGATGCCATTTACCAGGTCCAGGGACAATTTATTTATCACAAGAGTTGAGCTTTAGAAAACCTGTTAGATTTGGTGACACAATTGAAGCTAAAGTTGAAGTTATAGAAAGAATTGAAGAGAAAAATCGTTTGATTCTTAGAACAACATGTACAAACCAGCACGGTGAGATAGTGATTGACGGTAAAGCAATGGTTATGCCACCTAAGTAAAATAGTATGACAATGGGCTGTTTCAAGTTGAAACAGCCCATTTTTTAAGATGCGAATATTTTAAATATAATTTGAAATTAGCGCAACAATTTTTCTATATTTGGCTTAATTATCCTAACAAATGAAGTTGCTAGAACAATACCACATGCAATAGAGATCGCTATAAATAGAGACTCTGCACCAGTTGTTAAAGCCAAATCAAAGTCTTTCTCTACAATATGAAGCATGGTGTAATATATACCATAGCCTGGAACAAATGGAATAATTCCAGGGATAGTGAAAATTGTAGCGGGATGTTTTTTTACTGCAGCAAGGACTTCTCCAATGAGTCCTACCACTATTGATCCTACAAAGGCTGGGACGATGAAATTTGTGCTAAATGACTGGAAAAAGTAATAAAGTAACCAACCAAACATACCAGATATACTCGCTGCAAATATCAATTTGCGAGGTAAGTTAAATAAAACTGAAAATCCGACGACGCTGAGAAATGAGTAAATTGCTTGTGAAATATAAACCATATGTCGCCTCCTTATATAAGTTTCAAGCTAAATTGTAGAACCATGCCAACACCAAAAGCGAGTGCGATTGCGATAAATAAGGCTTCCATAATTTTTGCACTTCCGGCGAGTAATTCACCTGAGATCAAATCGCGTATTCCATTGGTTAATGAAACGCCTGGAACAAGTGTCATTAAAGGTCCAATGATGACGATGTTTAGGTTTGCTTCAAAGCCAATCCATCGGGTAAACTGCACTAAGATAACACCTAAAAGCGATGCTGCAAAACCACCAATGATATTTTTGATAAAAAAATTAAGGTGTTTAGACGCGAGACCATCCATACATAAAATAGTAGCCGCTGATGCAATATAGGCTAAGAAAAACTCAGTTAGAGTGCCTCCAAAAAGAAAAATGAAAAAGCCACCACCCATACCACTTGCTAAAATACGGATAACTTTAGAGAATTTTGGTGGATTTGAAAGTTCTTCGAGGGCGCTTTCGGCTTGTTCTAAGCTCATAATACCATTAGTAAATTTTCTGGAAAATTCATTGGCACGATCTATACATTCGAGATCAATGCCTTCGGGATAAACTCTTTCTAAAACAGTGGTAGTTTCATTTTCATAATCCGCACTTAATATAATCCCAGTAGGAATAACAAAAACATTTACAGTTTCAAATTTTTTAGATGAGATAACCCTCGATTCAACCATCCGCTTAACAGTATCTTCAACTCTATATGTTTCAGCTCCATTTTGAAGCATAATTCTACCGGTTCTAGTAGCAATTCGTATAACTCTTTTAATTTCAATTTGTAGTTCCATTTTTCCTCCAGGATGTTGTACAATCAAAATGCACAACTATTGAAATATTATATCAAATAATAAATAGAAGTATGCGTTTTTATTGTAATAAATTGATTAAATCTTTGATAGTGGATATAATAAAAAGACATTAGAAAAATTAGGATGGTAAAATGAACAATAAAATTAGTTTAATATGTGAAACTGAAGAAATGCGATTGGATCAATTTGTAAGTAGTGAACTTGAAGATCTCTCAAGAAATTATATTCAAAAATTAATTGGAGAAGGTCATGTAAGTGTCAATGGAACTGTTAATACAGTTAAGAAGTTTTTAGTTAAAATTGATGACGAGGTAGAAGTTCAAATTCCCGATCCTCAAGTCTTGGAAATTACAGCTGAAAACATTCCACTAGAGATCATATATGAAGATGATGATGTCATTATCGTAAATAAACCTCAGGGCATGGTTGTACACCCCGCTCCAGGGAATTATACAGGTACATTGGTAAATGCGCTTATGTATATATCAGAGAGGTTATCGACTATAAATGGTGTTATCCGTCCAGGTATTGTACACCGTATAGACAAAGATACATCGGGGCTTCTTATGGTAGCTAAAAACGATAAATCACATGAGTGGTTGGCGCATCAACTTAAAGAAAAAACGACAATTAGAAAATATATTGCTATAGTAAATGGTACGATAAGTAAAGAGAGTGGTACTGTTGATGCACCGCTTGGTCGTCATCCTCAAGATAGAAAAAAAATGGCTATTATCAGTACTGGCCGAAATGCGGTTACTCATTTTGAAGTGATTGAAAGGTATAAATACCATACGTTTGTTAGATTGAGACTTGAGACGGGGAGGACGCATCAAATTAGAGTTCATATGGCGTCTATTGGTCATCCTATTCTTGGTGATCCTATTTATGGACAAAAGAATGAACGTGTTAAACACGATGGGCAAGCGCTTCACGCTAAAAAAATTGGATTTGTACATCCCACAACAATGGAACTAATGACTTTTGATTCTGATATCCCATTTTATTTTCAAGAACTTTTGAGAAAATGTCAGGGATTGAAATAATGAATGAACTAATTAAAGGATAGGAGAAGTAGCTGTTATGGAATTCAAGGCTAAACTATTAGATGACAAGATGATCGATCGATCATTGACACGATTGGCACATGAAATTATTGAGAAAAACAAAGGAATCGAAGATGTTGTTTTAATTGGCATCAAATCAAGAGGTGTTCCTTTAGCCCATCGCTTAGCGAGTAAGATCGCTTTGATTGAAGGGAAACAGTTACCTGTTGGCGAACTTGATATAACCCTTTACAGAGATGACTTGTCTTTAAAGAGTTATGAGCCAGATGTTAAAGGATTGGTACTGGATTTTAAAATCGATGGAAAAATAGTGATTCTGGTAGATGATGTTATTTATACGGGAAGAACTGTTAGAGCGGCAATGGATGCTATCATAGATTATGGACGTCCAAGTTCAATTCAACTTGCAGTTTTGGTGGATAGAGGACATAGAGAATTACCAATTAGACCGGATTATGTTGGTAAAAATGTCCCTACCTCAAGTAAAGAAGTAGTAAAAGTAAAGCTTGAAGAAATGGACGATGCAAGTGAAGTAAGTATTTATCAAAATTAGAAAAGGCTATAAATAAGAGCGACATAAATGATCTGATCAATCATTTTGTCGCTCCTTTTTTATTCATCACACACCGATGCAGTTGATGTTGTAATTATCATGTAGTTTTAAAGTGCACCTAAATGGTGATTAATTAGATGGTGAGATCTAGTACTAGAATACCTGTAACTTTCCCTTCTTGTCTAATGGGAGTAGAGACGCTGACGCAGTAATCATTTGTAATAGACGAGATATAAGGTTCAGAATGATAATCGTTTCCTAAAATGCTTTGTTTATAGAACGGTCTATGAGAGGCATCAAGTTTTGAAACACCAACATCTTGAGAAAATGCAAATGCTGTTCCTGTTGCATCTAAGAGTGCTACCAGCTCATAATCAGATGATTTTCTTTTAACTTCTGCTAAATGCGTGTTGTTAATTTCTTTGATATTTTTAGCTGAAAATTTGTTTGCTTGTTCTTTTAAAAACTTTAATGATTGATCAATTTTGGATTTTACCTCTGGACTTATTACCAACCCTTTCTTATATTCGCTTACAACAGCGCCAAGATCGTTTGAAATCGCTAGTAAATTTTCTAAAGATGAAACAATTGTACTGAGGTTTGAAAGTTGCACATCAGTTAAGGCAGCCGTTTCTTCCACATTAGCAGTAACTTCTTGGCTTTCTTCAGAGATATTTTTAATGAGTTTGTAAACATCATCTGTAGAACTACTTTGATGTTCAATCTGATCGATGATGTTTTTAATAATATCAATGGTGTTATCTACAGACTCATAACTAACTGTTAAAAGTTCATTTGACTCATCGGCAAAAGCGACATTGTCGTTTGCATTTTTAACTTCATTAGTGATTTTAACAGTAATTTGCTCAGTTTTATGTACTATTTCATCTATCATCTTACTGATACCTTCTGAGGAGGTGTTAGATTGCTCGGCAAGTTTTCTCACCTCATCTGCTACTACTGCAAAGCCTCTACCAGCTTCGCCAGCACGGGCAGCTTCTATAGACGCGTTGAGTGCCAATAAGTTTGTTTGAGAGGAAATATTACTGATTACATTTACAATTTCTATAATTTTGTTCATTTCAGCTTGTAACTGTGCAACTTCATGAGAAATTTGTGTGTTTCTATCAGCACTAGATTTCATGCGATTGATAAGATCTAGTGTGTTTTTGTTGTTCATATCTAAATTGGCTTTCATTAGTTTTGCAATATCTTCTGCAGTCTCGGAATTGCTTGAAACAACTTGCATTTCATCACGCATTTGTTCAGCTTCTTGTTGCATATCTAAAGACTCTTTAGACATATTATCTATGGAATTAGAGATTTCGTTGATATTCCTAGAAACAAGTGTGAAAGAATTTTCCATGTCATCCCCAGAATGCTTGATTTTTTCGATCAAGTTAAGTAATTGTTCTGATGTTGTTAGCATTTTCCCGATAATTGTCTTTGTACTTTTATTTGACTGAGCAACTATATCCGTCACTTTTTTGAGTTCATATGATACGTGATGATCAAGTGTTGCTGTTACATCTCCAGTACCAATTTTTTCGAGATAGTCTGAGACCAGTTTAACTTGCTTGTTGATGTACAGGCGATACAGAAAAGCTAGAACTAGAAATAATGCAAGCATAGATAAAGATAGAGTTAAAATTTCCACCTTCATAACGCTCAGTCCAACCATTGCCGCATAAAAAATAAGTATTGAAATAAAGAAACGCATTGATAAAGATTTAAATTTCATAGTAGACACCCCTTGTAAGTAAGATAAAAGCAACGACGAATTATGTGACAATTCAAAATTATCAAAATTTATTTTATTTTACCATGTATTTATAGAATAATCACTATTTTGTTGTCTACAAAAAAGTAAAAAAGCTACACAACTTCAGTAAGAAGCGTGTAGCCATTTTTAGAATCTAATTAAATATCTTTGTATTCAATTTCTTCAACGTCATCATTGTCTATATTAACAATTACTCTGTTGCTTGTTTTAGGTTTGTCACTTTCATTATCGTGAGCATATGACGCAGAGGTGAAGGAATAAAAGAAAGTCTTATTTTTTTTCTTAGGTAACGTTGTCCCTACGAAAAATACAATAATCCCCATAATGACAATGATAATACCTAGAATCATTACAACAGTTGAAAGAGCTGCTTTTGTATTGATCATGGCAAAAACCCCCAAAAGCATCAACAAGATTGAAGAGATTATAGTACCTTCATTTTTATTTTTAAGTTTTGAGAAAGTTAAAACCACGCCATTTACACCAGCAAACATACAAGCGAGTCCGATTAGAAAAAGAACGTATTGTGGATTTGCAAGTGCATAAAAACCAACACCAATTATTACTAAACTTACAAGCATCGATAAACGACTCTTAACAAAAATTGCAAAAGTCATTGCAAAGAAGCCTATGACAAGAAACATCAAAGTAATAACAGTGACAGCAAAAATACCTATAATTGTTGGAAAGGCAACGAAGATTAGCCCTAAAACAGCTAAAATCAAGCCTAATACTTGTATTGTGTTAAATCGATTTTCTTGAGTCATAATTCACCAACCTGTTTAATAATGCACTTTATCTTATACATTTGAGTATAGAATATAATTATGAATAAAATATAAACAAAACGGTATCTTAAAATGAATTTTTAAAGTTTTATAACCAGTTTTATAAACCAGTTGTATAAACGAGGTCCTTGTAATAGTATCTTGTTGGAATGTTTTCCGATGTAAAAAGTTCTGTCATGACATCAACCAATTGTGTCTCATTAGGTTTTTCGAGATTCATTTCATACATAGAAGCAATATTATTTAAAAGCGCAAGATCTTCATCATCGTTTTTTTCAAGCCAAGAGGTAGAGACGATTAATAGGTCTTCTTTATAGCCAAGTGAGCTCAGTTTAGAGAGCACTTTAAATTTTGATTCGTCGACATATCTTTCTTGAAGGACAGCTTGATCTATAAGCCCATTATTAAGTGCTTGCAAGCATTCTTTGTAATCACTATATAGATGTTCGGAATATACTTTTCCCTTGAGTAGATGTTCTGAAATACTGTTACTTAGCATCCCAACTCGTGGTCTTTTAACTTGTTCGTCTGAAAGGGTAATGAGAAAATAATCGCTTGGGATACCAAAGACTGCTCTTGAACCAGGGAGCTTGGCAAACTGTTCTATATAGCGGTAAGTATCTAGAATATATACATCAACTTTTTTAGCATAGATAGCTTGCAGTAGCGCTTGTTCAGTCTCGTAAGTAACAAGTTTGACTTTAAAAGGATCTCCAAGATCAAAAGGTACTTTACTGCTTAGTAACGTCATTTGCTGAGGGGTTAAACCAATTGTTAAAGTATTCTTTCTTAGATTAATTTCCCAAAAATTTATGGCTATGACAGTACATGCAAGTACCAAGATCAAAATAATGAGTAAAGGATTTTTTTTTTGATTCATAATCAAATTCTCCTTAATGTTTTTGAGGGATTTCAAGCGATTCTATCATTTCGTGTTTAGGGGTAACATAAAGCGTTTTATTGCCAACGTAGATCACCATACCAGGTTTTGCACCACTTGGCTTAGATACGTTCTTGATTAAAGTGTAATCCACTGGAACGTTGCTTGATTCCCTTGCTTTTGAGTAGAAAGCAGCGATCATAGCAGCTTCATACAGGGTTTGTTCATCAGGTGTACTTCCTCCAGTTCTTATGAGCACATGAGAACCAGGTATATCTTTTGTATGAAGCCACATGTCTTTGTTTGATGCGAGTTTTGTAGTAATTAAATCGTTCTGTAAACTGCTTTTACCAACCCATATTTCAAAGCCTGAACTAGACTGGTATTTCTTGTAACTAAGTTTTGCAGTTTTGTGTGCTTTTTTCTGAGGTCTACCTTTAATATATCCTTGACCAATGAGCTCATCTTTTATCTCATCAACAAGTTTCATGTCTTCACTGTGCTCAAGATGAGTTAATACATTTTCTAGATAAACAACATCGGCACGCGTATCTTCAATTTGACGCGTTAGTTCAAGAAGTGCGTTTTTTAGTTTGTTATATTTTTTAAAATGAAGCTGTGCATTTTCTGAAGGTTCAAGTCGTGTATCGAGTTCTATCTGTCTCATAACAGGTGGGTCTACGTAATAATCCAAAAGATCAATTCTATTCATACCTTTAGAGATCGCATAGATATTTGATAATATTAAATCACCAATTTTTCGTGCATCATCTGCATTTTCTGCATCAATAAGTTCAAGCTCCTGTTTTGCAAGTTTTGTTGTATAACGTTCGATACGTTGTGCCACTAACTTTTTAAGTGATTGCGTACGTTGATGCATTTTATTTTCGCGATTTGTACGAAGATAAAACTTTTCAACTGCTCGTATCAATGTTGGATAAGAGTGAGAGACTAACAGTGGATCCATGTTATCCATATAATAAATCATCTTTGCATTTTCTTGATGATCATAATACACATAGCCTTTACCATCTTGATTTGTTGGGATTCTTAATTCATCAAAAAAAGCGCCCATACGTGCATAGTCAGCATCAACAAGTGCGTCAAATGCCATTGAGGGATCAAGATTTAAACGTCTACATAACCATTTTGAGGCAAGTGGGCTAAAGCCTTGAATATTTTCATAAAAAGATTTGTATAGTTTTTGTGTATTCGCGTGTTTTTTTAAATGCGCTATGATTTCAGAATTTGACTTTGAAAAAGAAATTTTCTCAGTTTCTAAAAATGTATATTCTAATCCAGGTAGGATGCTTCTCACTCTGCTCATATCTGGTGTGATGCGTTTGATGCTATCAATAATTGTAAAGTCTTCTTTGGTCAAAATAATATTAGAGTGTTTACCCATAATCTCTACGATGAGTTTTTTCATCTCTGGATCACCGAGTTCGTTTTTAGATTCAATAGTGAAGACAAAAACACGTTCATAATCAATTTGCTCAACTGCATGAATTTTACCGCCGGTGAGGTGTTTACGCATGAGCATACAAAACATTGGTGGCGCTTGCGGGTTTTCTTTTCTATCAGAGATACAAGTGATGAAAGGCATTGAGGAATCAACTGAGATAAATAGATTTTGATTTCCTAAGTTGCCCCTTATATTTATAGTGAGTTCATCCTTTTCAGGCTGAAATACCTTGTCGATACGACCGCCAACCAAAAGCGTTTGTAGCTCTGAGCTTAGTTGGTGCATGAGTAGACCGTCAAATGCCATATTGGCCTCCTTTATGAATGTAAAAGTTACATCTGAAAGTATAACATTAATTTAAACAATCATCAATCGGGGTAAATATCACAATATCATGTTGTTTCGTCAAATTCCTTGAATAAACAAATTGAATTATGCTATAATTTAATGATGTAAAGATTTTGGAGGTTATAATGATATATAGCATGACGGGTTTTGGCCGTGGCGAATTTAGTAACGAAGCATTTGATGTGACTTTGGAGATTAAGTCAGTCAACAATAGATATTGCGACATCATCATCAAGATGCCGAAGAAACTCAATGTTTTCGAAGATCGAATGAAGAATAAAATTAAAGCCAAACTTTCGCGTGGTCGCATCGATGTATATGTCAACTTAGAAGAAAAGGCTTACGATAATTACGAAGTTTCGGCGAATTTTGAAGTATTGGATAAATACGTAAAAGTTTATAAAGAAATCCAAAGTCGTTATGGGATTAAAGATGATCTGAATTTATCTATGCTCACACGTGTGCAAGAGGGAATCGAGGTTTCGTATCTTGAGAGAGGTGAGGAAGATTATTGGCTTGCTATTGAACCTGCTATAGATCAAGCGATTGATAGAATAGTAGCGATGAGAGCACTTGAAGGTGAACAACTACGCGGTGATATTTTAAGCAAAGTTGCAAACATCAAAAACACTTTATCTGCAATCGAAGTACACACACCAAGGATTGTCGAAAATTATCGTGCTAAGACTAGAGAAAGAATTTCAGATTTGCTACTTGATATGAAAGCTGAGATTGATGAGATGAGGTTAGCCAACGAGATCGCTATCTATGCGGATAAAACTAATATCAATGAAGAAATTGTAAGAATATATTCTCACTTAGAGCAAATTGATACAATATTGACTTCGACTGAACCTGTTGGCAGAAAACTAGACTTCTTAGTTCAAGAATTAAATAGAGAAATTAATACAATCGGGTCGAAATCTCCAGATATCGACATATCTAACCTAGTCATCGAACTCAAAAGTGATATTGAACAAATTAGAGAGCAAATTCAAAATATTGAGTAGATAAAGGGAGTGTGTATGAATCGCAAGGGGTTATTGATCATTGTTTCTGGACCTTCCGGTGCTGGAAAAGGTACTATATGTAAAGAGCTACTTAAGAGAGACAGTGGTATTTTAGTTTCAGTATCAGCTACAACGCGTCAACCTAGAAATGGAGAAGTTGACGGGGTTAGCTATCATTTTTTATCCAGAGATCAATTCGTTGGACTTATCGAAGAAGACGGTTTCTTAGAACATGCCTGTGTCTATGATAATTATTACGGCACACCTAAAGATTTTGTTGTAGATCAAATTTCCGCAGGAAATAATGTGCTTTTAGAAATAGATATTCAAGGTGCGCTCCAAGTTAAGAAAAAATATCCTGAAGGTGTTTTTGTCTTTATCTTACCGCCTTCGATGAAAACGTTAAAAACACGTATTGAAGGTAGGGGATCCGAGACACCAGAGAGTCTTAAAAAAAGGCTTTCAAGTGCTGTTAGTGAGATTGAACTTATTAAAAATTACGATTATTTTATCGTAAATGATACAGTTACAAATGCTACTGATACATTACAGGCGATTATAACTGCAGAAAAATGCCGTGTTAACGCCGATATAGAAGAAATTGTTTGTAGATTTAAGGAGGAAAAATAATGTTAAAGCCATCAATCGATGAATTAATTGAAAAGGTAGGTAATCGTTACGCACTTTGTATCGTTGCTGCTAAAAGAGCGAGATTTATAATTAACGGAGATGATGATTCAATCGATTTTGATATTGAAAAACCATTATCTATTGCAATTGATGAAATCATGCATGATGAAGTAAAAGTCAATATTCCTGAAGAGCCACAAGACCGTATCTAGATAGGAAGGAACCCATTATGTTAAATGGAAAAAATATTGTCATAGGGGTAACTGGCGGAATTGCAGCATATAAAGCAGCAGATGTAGTCAGTCGTTTAAAGAAACAAGGTGCAAATGTTTATGTGATAATGACTGAACATAGCACTAAGTTTATTCAGCCACTGACTTTTCAATCTATTTCTCAAAATTATGTTGTTACTGATATGTTTGAAGATCCCAAAACTTGGGATGTTGAACATATATCACTTGCAAAGAGAGCGGATTTGTTCCTCGTTGTACCTGCTACAGCTAACATAATAGGTAAAGTCGCAGGTGGGATTGCAGATGATTTCTTAACAACAACACTGATGGCAACAGTTGCACCCGTATATTTTGCCCTAGCTATGAATACAAAGATGTATGAAAATCGCATCATGCAATCAAATGTAAAGAAATTACAAGAATTTGGTTATCATATGATTTTACCTGAATCTGGTAGGCTCGCTTGTGGTGATGTTGGTGCAGGTAAGCTCGCTGATCCTGAATTTATCGTTCAAAATGTTGTAGATTATTTTACCAAGTCTAAACCATTGTCAGGAAAACGCATATTGATTACAGCTGGACCAACGAGAGAAGCAATTGATCCAGTGAGATATATTACCAATCATTCTAGTGGTAAAATGGGTTATGCGATTGCCCAGGTAGCTGTTGACCAAGGTGCAGATGTGACACTCATAAGTGGACCGACACAACTTACTCCCCCAAGAGGACTTAATTTTATACCAGTGACATCAACGAGGGAGATGTATGATGCAGTTATGGATAATCTAGAGGTAGACGTAGTTATTAAAGCTGCTGCCCCTTCGGATTATAAAATAGTCAATTATAGTGAAGAAAAAATCAAAAAAACCGACGGTCAAATGAAGATGAATTTTGAAAAAAATCCTGATATCTTAAAGCGCGTTGGTGAACTTAAGACACATCAAGTTTTAGTGGGATTTGCTGCTGAAACGCAAAATGTTGAAGCTTATGCAAAGAAAAAACTGGTTGAGAAGAACCTTGACTTTATAGTCGCTAATGATGTTACTGCAAAAGGAGCAGGATTTGATGTCGATACGAATATCATAACAATATATGATAAAGATGGATCGGCTGATGTTTATGATTGCATGGCAAAATCAGAAGTAGCCGCTATTATTTTAGATAAAGTATTTCAGAAGCTATAAGAATTTATAATCAGATTAAAACTGACCCTAGACTGTTACCATAAATACAGACTAGGGTTTTTAATAGTGAAAGTTGCTAAGATACAAAGCAGTTAAAGGATTGTGATGACATGTATGCAGAAATAATAATTTTGAGAAACGCTTCAGAGATTGATAGAACTTTTACTTATGAAATTCCAAGTAACTTTATAAGTAGAGTGAAAATAGGGTCTAGAGTATTGGTTTCATTTGGTACATCAGGCTATATAGAGGGAATCGTCTGGGCAATTTCGGAGTCTCATCTTCATGGAGAAGAGGTTAAGATCAAGAAAATTCACTATGTTTTCCAAGATGGCATCAATTTGTCAGAAAATATGTTAGCCTGTGTGCAAGCCATTGTCGATGATACCTTATGTGCTTATGCTGAAGCTATACAACTTTTTTTACCCTCTGGAACTTTAGTGACTCAAAAGCGCTATTATTCTAAAAATCTAGCATTTGACTTTGAAGCACATCAAATTAAAAAAAATGAACAAGAAATTCTTAACGAGTTACAAAGTGGTGAAAAGGAATTTTCGTCTATTGGTGCTGCATTAAAAGAATCAACAAAAAAAAATGCGCTAAATAGACTTCTTGCACTAGGTGCGATTGAACTTGAATATGGTTATGAGCAAAATGTTAAAGAGAGAAAAGTAGAATGGCTTGTAGTTTCAGGAGATTTAATTCAGTATATTGAAAGTATTCCTAAATCACATTCTGCAAAGCTTAAACTTGCAAAATATCTAGTCGAAAATCCAGTGGTAAAGCGTCTTGAAGTTCAAGATGCTTTAAAAATTCCTAAAAGTGTCATAGATGGATTTGTCTCTAGTGGTGTTATAGAAATTGAAGAAAAAGATGATCTTAGAATGCCAATTTTTATGAAAAGTAAATTTGATAAAAGTGGTGTAAAGCTCAATGATCAGCAAAAGATGATATACGATGAAATAATTTCGCGCTATGAATCAAATCAATCTAATGATTTTTTAGTACATGGTGTTACGGGAAGTGGTAAAACTGAAGTTTATGCTGAACTTATTAAATATGTTCTTGATCAAGGTAAAAAAGCGATTTTGGTAGTTCCAGAGATATCGCTAACACCTCAAATTGTAGCACGTTTCGCAAGTCGATTTGGTGAAGAACGAATAGCACTGATGCATTCGAAAATCTCAGCTGGCGAACGCTATGATCAATGGAAAGGAATAAGAGAAGGAAAATTTGACATCATAATTGGTGCTAGGTCAGCTGTTTTTGCACCATGTGATGACATCGGTGTAATTATTATAGATGAAAGTCACGAGACTGCATATAGATCTGAAAAACGGCCCAAATATGCAACTTATGAAGTTGCGAAATTTAGAGTTAACCAAAGCCAAGGGCTCCTTGTTTCTGGTTCGGCGACCCCGTCTATTAAAGAGTATTATGAAGCTTTAAATGAGAAAAAGCACTTAATCAAATTAAACCAAAGATTTAACGATATGCAAGTTCCAAAATTAGAAGTGATTGATATGAGACAAGAACTTACTAAGGGGAACAAGTCTATTTTAAGTGAAAGACTTTATGAAGCTATGCGTGAACGCCTAGAAAAAAAGGAACAGATTATCATATTCTTAAATCGAAAAGGACATAGTACTTTTGTTTCTTGCAGAAGTTGCGGGTTTACTTTAGCTTGCCCAAATTGTGATGTGACATTAACATACTTTAAAGGAGCTAAAACAGTAAAATGTAATTATTGTAACTATGAGACATACGTTCCTAAGATATGCCCTAAGTGTGAAAGTAAGTACTTTAAGTTTTTTGGTGTAGGAACAGAAAAGGTTGAAGAACAACTTGCTGAGATTTTTCCTGAGGCTAGAATCACACGTATGGATAAGACGACTACCTCTAAAAAAGGAAGTGTTGAACGGATCATCTCAGAAGTAGAGGCAGAAGAAACGGATATACTAATCGGAACACAGATGGTTGCTAAGGGATTGGATTTTAGAAAGGTTACCCTCATTGGCATTTTATCCGCTGATTTGTTGTTAAATTTACCTCAATACCAAGCTGCCGAGCGTGCGTATCAACTGTTTAATCAGGTTGCAGGTAGAGCGGGTAGAGGTGAACTTGAAGGTGAAGTTATACTTCAAACTTACTCTCCTGATCATTATGCACTGAATCAAGAAAATTATGAGTCTTTTTATGAATATGAAATTGCTTATCGTAAAGCTCTAAAATATCCACCTTTTTATCAATTGATCAATTTAGTCTTTTCATCGAGTAAAGCTGAAGACGTTGAAAATTATGCGAAAAGAAGCCATGTTTACTTGTCAAAAAAATTGTTAAAAAAAGGTTTACAAAATGATATTGAATTATACCCTGCAAATCCTGCATTATTAAAGAAAATAGATAACGTTTATAGATGGCAAATCCTAATTAAAGTAAAACCTGAAAGCGTAAATGATATTAAGTCGGCATTAAAATCATTGGAAGAACACTTCGCAGGGGTTAGAAATTGCAAAATAAGTATGGATTTAGACGCAACAAATATATTATAATGATATAGATTATATTTTTAGGAGGCACAAATGGCAATTCGCATTATTAGAACGGATAATGATCCTATCTTAAGAAAAGTATCAAAGGAAGTTACTGCTTTTGATAAAAAGTTAGATGTTTTAGTTGAAGATATGATTGAAACGATGCACCATGCAGATGGCGTTGGTCTTGCGGCTCCACAAATTGGTGTCTTAAAACGTGTAATTGTTTTTGACTTGTATGATGAAGATGGTCCAATGGCACTTATAAATCCTAGAATTGTTGATCAAAGTGGTTTGCAGATGGAGGAAGAAGGGTGCTTAAGTTTACCTGGAAGACATGGCATGGTAAAAAGACCTTTATCAGTAACGGTTCAGTTTGAAGATTTAGATGGTGAGACCTATGAAATAGAGGGTGAAGATTTAATGGCAAGAATTTTATGCCATGAAATTGATCATCTAGATGGTATCTTATACATTGATAAGCAAGTTGTATTAGAAGATAAAGCAGAATAAATAAATTTAAAGGATGATTGTTAGATGAAAGTAATATATATGGGAACACCTGATTTTGCAGTAGAGACTTTAAAGTCAGTTGCAAAACACCATGAAGTATTGGCAGTGTTCACACAACCTGACAAACCCAAGGGAAGAGGCAAGAAGTTAGCATCTCCACCTGTAAAATTAGTTGCTGAAGAACTTGGTTTTACAGTATATCAACCTGATAAAATTAGAAAAGAACATTGGCCAACACTTATCAAAGATTATAAACCGGATGTAATAGTTGTAGTCGCATATGGTCAGATTTTATCTCAAGAGATTTTAGACATACCAAAGTTTGGTTGTATCAATGTACATGGTTCACTTTTGCCGAGTTACAGAGGTGCTGCACCTATTAATTGGGCGATCGCTGATGGCTTAGAAACTACAGGTGTAACGACGATGTTGATGGCAGCGGGAATTGATACAGGTGATATGTTGTTAAAATCTGAAGTTTCAGTAGATCGAAAAACAGCAGGTGAGTTGTTTGAAGAACTTGCAGTAGTTGGTGCTGATTTGTTAATTGAGACATTGGAACGACTTGAAAAGGGAACAATTATTCCTGTACCACAGATTGATGCTGAAAGCTCTCACGCCATGATGCTTGACAAAAACGTAACTCGAATCGATTGGCATATGAGTGCAAAACAGATTGAAAATAGAATAAGAGGATTTAACCCTTGGCCAATAGCTCATACTCAGTTAGACGAGGTAACTTTCAAGATTTTTAGTGCGAAGAATTTAGATAATGAGGAGTTTAGCAGTCTTTCCAATCTAAGTGCATCTGACATAAATATATTCAAAACTTCAGTGCCAGGGGAAATTGTATTCAAAGATAAAAAAGCAATATATGTTAAAACTGGTGAAGGTGTGTTACGAGTTGATGAACTTCAACTTGGCAGTAATAAAAGGATGTTAACGCAGGCTTTTTTACTAGGAAATGACGTGGAAATAGGAAAAATACTAATATAAGGAGGTAAGTTATGTTATACGGTGGTAGCGGTTATTTTATGATTTTTATACTTTTTATACTTGCTTCTTTAGCGAGTATGGGTGTGAAATCGACGTTTAGCAAATATCACAAAGTTAGAAATATGAGAGGGTTGACAGGCGCAGAAGCTGCTGCAATGATTCTTAGAAACAATGGACTAACAGATGTTAGAATTGAGAGAGTTTCAGGATATTTAACAGATCATTATGATCCTAGAACCAAAACAGTGAGACTTTCAGAACCAGTTTATGATAATCCTTCTATTGCTTCGGTAAGTGTCGCTTGTCACGAAACTGGACATGCACTACAACATGCAAATGGTTATGTGCCACTTAAGTTTAGAACAGCAATTTTACCTGCTGCTCAACTAGGCTCTCAAGCTTTATGGCCTTTGTTTTTTATAGGAATAATACTTTCTATGCCGCAATTTATCACGATTGGTATTATTTTCTTTTCTTTTTCTGTTGTTTTCCAATTGGTAACTTTACCGGTTGAATTTAACGCAAGTTCTAGAGCGATCAATATGATGGAATCGTATGGCATACTAAGTTCAGATGAAAATACAGATGCTAGAAAAGTGCTTCGTGCAGCTGCAATGACATATGTAGCAGCAGCCGCAATGGCAATTGGCCAATTGGTAAGGATGTTGTTGCTTAATAGAAGAGGAGATTGATTCTTATTCACAAGGCCACCAGGTAAGATAACTTATATCTTGTTTGGTGGTCTTCTTTTATCACTATTTATTGCGTACATATTAAAAATAATTGATAATTCACTTATATGACTTAAATTCGTACTGTTTCTTTGGTATAATGGTTCAGATAAGCAAGGAGAATATATGAAAATTAATGCAAGAAAATTATCGTTAAGAATTTTAGATGAAATAGAACAAATGCATGAGTTTTCTCATGTTGTATTGGGGAGAACCCTTAATCAGTATGAGATTGATTCAGCGGATCGACGTTTAACTTCACAGCTTGTTTTTGGTGTTTTGGAAAACAAGCTATTACTTGACTATTATATAAGAAAACTATCTGCACAAAGGTTCACTCGAATTGATAGAAGTGTTGTCAATATTTTAAGAATGGGTTTTTACCAGTTAAAATTCATGGATAAAATACCAGAATCTGCTGCAGTTGATGAGTCAGTAAAGCTTGCTAAAAGTATTTCTCAATCAAATGGAAGTTTTGTGAATGGGATATTGCGTAATTTCATTAGGAAAGGTAAAAATATTGAACTTCCAAATCGCAAACAACATCCAATTACTCATCTGAGTATAATGTATTCTTTTCCAGAGTGGTTAGTAGCATTTTGGATTGAACAATATGGTATAGCATTTGCTGAAAAACTAATGTTTAGCAGCAATAAGACACCTAAATTATCTATACGAGTTAATACAAACAGCATCTCTGTTGATGCTTTTAAACTCACTTTAGATCAAGTGGGTATAAAATATAAAGAGTCAGAACTTATTGAGGAAGGGCTATTAATTGATGACCTAAATGGTTATTCAGTAAAGGAAATTCCAGGCTTTGAAAATGGTGCGTTTGCAATTCAGGATATAAGTTCAATGTGTGTTGGAAAATATGCAGGTGTTAAAGATGGTGATGTAATAATAGATGTTTGTGCAGCGCCAGGTGGAAAAACGACGCATGTAGCTCAACTTTTAAATCAAACTGGGCAAGTTATTGCGCGAGATTTACATGAAGAAAAATTAAAACTGATCTCTGAAAATGCTCAAAGACTTAATCTTAAAAATATCAAGATAGAGCAGTTTGATGCGATGCTGGTTGATGAAACACTAATTGAGCAGGCGGATATCGTGATGGTTGATGCACCATGTTCAGGCCTAGGTATCATTCGACGAAAACCAGATATAAAATATAATAAATCCCTAGAAAGTTTAAATGAACTGGTTCCAATTCAAAGTGAAATATTATCTATATCAAGTAGATATGTAAAACCGGGCGGAACTTTGCTTTACAGTACTTGTACTTTAAACGTGCATGAAAATCAGGAAATTGTAGATTCTTTTTTATCAGATCATCCAGACTTTGAAATTGAGAACATCTCTGATCAAAGCTATTTGACACTATTTCCAAGTGTACATCAAACAGATGGTTTTTTTATAGCTAAGATGAAAAAAATGACACTCTAAATGTTATGTGAATTATAAATAGACAGTTGTCGATTAAAGAGGTATAAAATGAGAGCTATAGCACTTACAGATGTTGGCATCACAAGAGAAAATAATGAAGATTACTATTTAATACATGAAAATTTAGAAATCTTTATAATTGCTGATGGCATGGGAGGTTATCAAGCGGGGGAAGTTGCATCAGAAATTGCTGCAGTTACACTTATGGAAGGGTATAATGCGCTAACTTCTCCAGATCTTGAAAGAGATATCCCCAATTTGTTAAACAAAGCAAATGAAGCCATACTAGAATATGTCAAAAGTCATCCTGAATGTCGTGGAATGGGAACTACAGCAGTCATTGCATGTGTCTACGGTGATGAACTTTGGGTCTTTAATGTAGGAGATAGCAGATGCTATGGTGTTCAAAAGGGTAACTTGGTTCAGCTTTCCGAGGACCATTCACTGGTTGCTGAATTGGTGAAAATAGGTAGCATAAGTGCTGATGAAGCTGCGATTCATCCGGATCGTAATATAATAACAAGTGCACTTGGTGTAGATCGAAAGTTTGAAATATTTACAAAAAAATTTAACGTACAAGAATTTAGTCATATTATCTTATGTTCTGATGGCTTAACCAATATGGTGACATCTCATGAACTTCTGGAAATTGTCAACAGTAGACCGTTTGATGAAATTCCCAAAACGATGGTAGACTCAGCAAATAACAGTGGTGGAAAAGATAACATTACTGTAATTTGCGTTGAACTTTAAGGAGGAACAAATGTCACAGTTAATAGGTACTAACTTAGGAAATAGATATGAGATTATAGAGATACTAGGTGTTGGAGGCATGGCAGTTGTTTACAAAGGAAGAGACAACGTGCTAAATAGATTGGTCGCAGTGAAAGTTTTAAAGCCTGAGTTCAATGCGGATGAAGAGTTTGTTAAGAAATTTCAAAAAGAGTCACAAGCAGCTGCAAGTTTGTCTCACCCAAACATAGTAAATGTGTTTGATGTAGGCTTTAATAGTGATGTTCACTATATCGTGATGGAACTTGTCAATGGAAACACTTTAAGAGACTACCTCAATAAGATGCAAGGTTTCATGAAGGAAGATGCAATTTTAAACATAGGCCTTCAGATTGGATCGGCGTTATCTCAAGCGCACCAAAATGAAATCGTACATCGTGATATTAAATCTCAAAATATTCTGATCAATGAAAATGGAAGCGTTAAGGTTGCAGATTTTGGGATAGCTCGTGCAGCTACAACTGCTACTATCGTCAATACTAAAGAAGTAATTGGATCAGTACATTATGCATCACCTGAACAAGCACGAGGTGGTTTTGTAGATGCAAGAAGTGATATTTATTCACTTGGCATATTGTTATATGAGCTTGCAACCAAAACTTTGCCTTTTGAAGGAGATTCACCTGTTACTATCGCTTTAAAGCAAATAAAAGATGAGATGCCAAATCCGCAAATGATTAATGAAACAGTAAGTGATGGATTGGCTTCAATTATTCTCAAGGCTACAGAAAAAATGCCCAATGACCGTTACCAATCTATCCTTGAATTAATTGAAGATCTTAAAAGTTTGCGTACAGACAAAAATTTTGTTGTTCCACTTGATCACTATGATAATCATGAAACCGCAGTTTTACCGAAAATAACAGAGGAGGAACTCATGGCATATCAAACTAAAAAAAGATCGCCAAATTCTGTTAACCCACAAAAGAAGAGTCCTGTAAATTCAAGTGGGAACACACCATCACCTGAAAAGAATAAACTAAACATGACTTTAGTCATTTTAGCAGCACTTGTTTTGGCAATGATCGTTTTTGGTATTGTAGCTGTTGGTAAATTTAAAGATATTTTTGATGTAGGCACTGTTCAAGTTCCAAATGTCATAAACATGACAACCGAAGATGCTATAAGAGAGCTGAACAACGTTGGTCTAAAAGCTGATACTACTGAACAAAGGGTTCATAATGATATCGAAGAGGGACATGTTATTTCTCAGTCTTATAATGAAGGTGATGAAGTTAAAGAAGGATTTACCATTAAACTTGTCATAAGTAGTGGTGGAATTCAATCGATTATACCAAATGTCAAGCAACAAACCTTAACAGAAGCAAAAGTGATGATTGAAAATGATGGTTTTGTTGTAGGAGAACCTACTTATGAGTTTAACGATTTACCAGAAGGTATGATTATCAGTCAGACACCTAAAGCTGGTATCAAAATGCCTCAAGGCACTGTGATTGACATTGTTGTCAGTCAAGGTCTTGAAACTAAAACTGTAATGGTACCTTCATTAGAAACTAAGACAATAAGAGAAGCAGAAAGTACCTTAAATTCAATTGGACTAAAACTTGGAAACATCACATATGAAACAAGTGAAACAATAGAAAAAGGTCAAATAATTTCCAACACGAGAGTAGGAACTGAAGTGGATCAAGGTACTTTTGTTGAAGTTGTCGTAAGTAGTGGTCCAGAAGAGACAACGGTTGAGGCTTCAACTGAACCAACATCTGAAGAGGTATCTAGCGAGCTAAAACTCACTGTTACAATCGAAACTGATAAATTTGAAAGTGAAACTGAGAATATAAAGATTATAATGATTCAAGGAGATCAAAACACTGTTGTATATGAAAAAGTACATTCTAAATCTGAAGGAACAGATATTGTAGTACAAACGACAGTGAAAGGCTCTGGAAATGCAAAAATACGTGTTTATTATGGCGATATCGTGAGACTTGAACAAGACATACAATTCTAAGGAGTATAAATAATGTCACATGGAATAATTTTCAAAGGCATTGGAGGGTTCTATTATGTTAAGCGAGATGGAATTCTCTACGAATGCAAAGCGCGTGGTAAATTTAAAAATGATAAAATTATTCCTATGGTGGGTGATTATGTTACGATTTCAGTTCATGATGCTGAGAAAAAGTTAGGCATGATCGAAGAAATTCACGAAAGAAGAAACAGTTTAATTCGGCCAGTTGTAGCAAACGTTGATCAAGCGGTAGTCGTTTTTTCAATTAAGGATCCAATGCCCAATATGACACTTTTGGATAAAATGATCGTTCTTGCAGAACATTCAGCGCTTGATGTGGTTGTCTGTTTTAACAAAGCTGATTTGGATGTTAATTTTGATTTTGATGCTTATAAGAAGATCTATGAAGCCGCTGGATATAAAGTTTTAAAAACTTGTGCACTATCCAAAGCGGGGGTTGATGAGTTGATCGAGACGCTAGCGGGTAAGATTAATGTGTTTTCAGGTCCTTCAGGAGCTGGTAAATCTTCTTTGCTTAATGCAATCGCTGATTATGCTGTTGAGACTGGTGAGGTAAGTGCGAAAATCAAAAGGGGTAAGCATACAACAAGACATTCTGAACTTTTTGAGATTATAAATGGCGGTATCATAGTCGATACACCAGGATTTACATCACTTTCAGTTTCTGAAGTTGATCCGGAAGATTTGCCCGATTATTTTCCGGAGTTTAAAAAATATGCTGAACTTTGCAGATTTGATAACTGTTTACATCAAAATGAGCCAGGATGTGAAGTGAAGAAAGCTTTGAATGAGGACTTAATTAATAAACAAAGATATGATGCTTATATTTATATTTATAATGAAATTGTTGAACAGAGAAGGAGATTAAACAAATGGTAAAGATTGCACCTTCAATATTATCAGCTGACTTTTCAAGGTTGCTAGAACATGTTAAAGAAGTAGAGCGTGCAGGCGTTGAGTATCTGCACATTGATGTAATGGATGGGCATTTTGTTCCGAACATCTCTTTTGGTGCTCCGATTTTAAAGTCGTTAAAAGGGAAAACAAAGCTTTTTACAGATGTTCACTTGATGATTGAAAATCCTGACTTGTATGTTAAAGACTTTGTTGATGCAGGTGCAGACCTCATCAATGTGCATATAGAAGCTTGTCCTCATATTCATAGGACAATACAATTGATTAAGAGTTATGGCGTAAGAGCTGCTGTTACACTTAACCCTGGAACGCCTATTCATACATTAGAGGAGATTTTACCCGAACTAGATATGGTGTTACTAATGTCAGTAAATCCTGGTTTTGGTGGTCAAAGTTATATCAAATCAACCACAGATAAAATAGTACGTCTTAAAAAAATGATTAAAGATGCGGGACTTAATTGTGAAATCGAAGTAGATGGTGGTATAAATCTAGACAATGTTAGAGAAGTAGTAACTGCTGGAGCAGACATAATTGTTGCAGGCTCAGCGATTTTCAATACACCCAATATCGATGAAACTGTAAAGGCTTTTCGTCAAAGATTATGAGATGGGGGTTGATTTCTCTCAACGGCTCTTATTCCTCCGTTTTGGAACTTGATCAACAAATTAAAAGGTATGTTGATCCGCGACATATTGAAGTGGTTTTGGGTGTAGACGGTGGTTGTCAATTGTTAAGCAAATTGAAAATTAATGCAACAGAGATTTTAGGTGATTTTGATTCTATTGTTGATTTAGAAGTATATAAAGAGTTATGGCCTGATGCACGGGTTCATACGTATCCAGCTGAAAAAGACTTTACAGATGCAGAACTTGCCTTTGATCTTGTAAAAAGACACGCCTTAGATAAAGTTGTAGTTATCGGGGGGTTAGGTGGGCGAGCAGATCATATGCTAAGCGTATTATTCTTACTTGCACGAGAAGAAAATTTTATCTTGATAGATGAACAAAACTATATTGAAAAAATTGATGCTCCTTACTATAAAGAAATGCCAGAAGTACTAGTGCAAAAGCGTTATATTTCGTTGATTCCATTAGAAAACGGTTTTAAAGGCGTTAACCTACGCGGTTTTAAGTATCCGCTCTATGAAGCAAATATCAAGTTTGCCGAGACTGTTGGCATCAGTAATGAATTGTCAGAAGAACATGCTACAGTTCATATAACTGAAGGCAGTGGTTATCTGATTATATCCAGTGATTAATCGTATTATGTATAAATCAAATTAAAAAAAGGTCATGCATGTGCATGACCTAATTTTTGCGTTTGTCGTTTGATTAAACCGCTCTTTCAACTTTACCAGAACGTAAACATCTGCTGCAAACCTTGATTCTCTTAGTACCACCATTTACAGAAGCTTTAACGCTTCTAAGGTTAGGTGACCAAGTTCTTCTGTTGTGATTATTTGCGTGGCTGACAGTGTTACCTGAAACTTTACCCTTGCCACATACTTCACACGATCTTCCCATTTATTACACCTCCTTCGAGTGAATGACTCGTAACATAACAAATTTATTTTAACAGAGCAGACACCATATTTCAAGTAAAAAATCGTTTTGACCATGTATTTTTTGTAATTATTTATGTGTTCATACCTTATTAACTTGATATTAAGTGGATATTCCTTTAAAATAATTATAACATGGTAAAGTTATGTCTATAAAGGAGGTAAATCATGTCTATAAAGATAAATAATGAAATTGGTGATATTACCATTAAAAGCGAAGTCGTGGCTACTATTGCTGCTGTTTCTGCAATGGAGTGCTATGGTCTCGTCGGTATGACATATAAATCGGCTAAGAGCGGACTTGCTAAAATTCTCAAAGGAGAACATCTTTCGAAAGGTGTTGAGATTGGTGTAGAAGAAGAAGGCATTCGTATAGATTTATTTGTAATCGTTCAATACGGTACTAAACTCTCTGTTGTTGCTGAAAACATCATTGAAAAAGTGAAGTATAATGTTGAAACGCAAACGGGCTTAAATGTTCTTGAGGTAAACTTAAACATTGAAGGCGTCAAAGTACAGGAGTAACAGGGAGGAAGTCACGTGGAACTTAAAACCATTAATGCTGAGTTGCTTGCCAAAATGTTTAAGCAAGGAACTGTAGAGCTAAATAAAAACAAAGGATTAGTAGATTCACTAAATGTTTTCCCAGTACCAGATGGGGATACAGGTACGAATATGTCACTTACGATGAATTCTGCAATTGAAGGGCTAACAAAACAAAGTTTTGAAACAGTTGAAGAAGTATCAAAATCTATTTCGAAGGGTTCTTTAATGGGCGCAAGAGGAAATTCTGGCGTTATATTATCACAAATTTTTCGTGGTTTTGCAAAGGGCTGTAAGGGAAAAACTGAGTTAACTTCTACAGATTTGTGTATAGCTTTTAAAGATGCTGCTGATACTGCATATAGTGCTGTACTTAAGCCAGTGGAAGGAACAATTTTAACGGTCATTAGAAAAATTGCTGATAAGAGTATGGAATATGTTCATGAAGATTTGGAACTTGTTGATCTCATGAAACTTTTAATCAAGATTGGTGAAGAAACTTTAGAACTAACACCTGAATATCTACCAGTGCTTAAACAAGCAGGTGTGGTTGATGCAGGTGGTAAAGGCCTTATATGTATATTGCAAGGATGTCTAGATGCCATGCAAGGTGTTGAATCTAGCTTTGATGCTATTAAAACTGAAGAAGAGTCTATTATGCCTGCTCAAAATATAATTAATACTGATGATATAGAATTTGCATATTGCACTGAGTTTATTATCGAAGGCGATTCAATGAATGGACAAGAATTACGTCAAATTATTGAAAAAATGGGCGATAGCATGGTATTTGTTCAAGATGATGATTTGATCAAAGTACATGTTCATACCAACAATCCAGGTACTGCCCTAGAAGAAGCACTTAAGTATGGTTCTCTGAAAAAAGTTAAAATCGAAAATATGAGGGATCAACACAGCACAATTATAGAAGGTGCCCATGATCAAGACAAATTAGCTGATAAAGTTGAAGATAAAAAAGACGTGAACGCGGAACTGCCATATGAAGAAGACTATGGTTTTATAGGTGTTGCTATGGGTGATGGTTTCGTAAATATTTTTAAAGACTTGGGAATTCATGGTAGTATCACGGGTGGACAAACTATGAACCCGAGTACAGAAGATTTTATGAAAGAAATTGCAAATTGTCCTTCAAAACACATCTTTATTTTCCCTAATAACAGCAATATAATTATGGCTGCAAATCAAGCGAAAGAACTTTCGGATAAAGATGTATATGTTATTCCATCAAAAACTATGCCCCAATGTATCACCGCTATGTTGGAATTTGATAGAGATAAAAGTGCTGATGAGAATTATCAGGCAATGGTTCAAAGTCTTTCTAATGTCAAGACTATTCAGATTACGTATTCTGTAAGAAATACTACTTTTAATGATTTAGCGATAGAAAAAGATGATTATTTAGCAGTTGCAGATGGTGAAATCAAAGGCGTTGGTAAAGAAATTAAAAATGTTATCTTAGATTCAATTAAAAATACGATTAACGACGATTCTGAAATATTATCTTTGTACTACGGTTCTGATGTGACTAAGCAAGATGCTGAAGAGATTGTAGACGTTATTAGTGAGGCGTATCCAGAGCTTGAAATTGATATTTATTCAGGTGGTCAACCCATTTATTATTATGTTTGTTCGATAGAATAGATTATAAAAATTTGAGTATGAATGAAGGCAAGACTTGCAAATAAGCTTATTTGCTTAGCCTTGCCTTTTTTTTCAGGTCGTTACAGTTGAGAATCTATAATCAAACTGAGTATGATCATTATTTAATGAGGTGTATGTGTGTTTCAACAACCATTGACTCTTTTAAAGGGTGTAGGTGAGAAAAAAGCGCAAAAACTAAAAAAAATTGGCTTGGAAACATACCAAGATGTTCTTTATGACTATCCTTTTCGATATGTGGATAGAAGAAAAGTTAGGCATGTGTCTGAAATAGGACATGAAGAAATTGGTGTTATTCAAGCAAAGATTGTGCGTAAACGTACGAAGTTTTTGCCTAAAATAAAAAAAGAGATGCTAATCTTAGATGTTACAGATGGTTATTTTACTGGAGAAATCATCTTTTTTTCAGCAACGTATATTATGGGGCACTTCACTGAAAATCAGCTCTATTTTTTTCATGGAAAAATTGAAAAAAACGGACCTACATTTAAGATTAAGCAACCAGAATATGCTGAGGCAAATGAAAAGTCTTTTCTATCGATATTACCTATATACAACGCAACACTTGGTATTCATCAATCTGAACTTGTAGCGATACATAGACAAGTGTTAAGTTACTGTCTTGCGAATTTAGAAGAAACATTACCGGAGTCTTTGATAAAAATGGCCGGACTTGCACCATTATCATTTGCGCTTCGTGAAATTCATTTTCCAACATCAAAAGAAAATTACAAGGCGGCAAGAAATCGATTGATATATGAAGAATTGTTTTTACTTCAGCTAAGACTAATTTTGTTAAAACGCAATTATCATAAACCGACTTTAAAACCTTATATAATCACAAAGCAATTAGATGAATATCAAAACGCCTTACCTTTTGAGCTTACAGAAGCGCAAAAACAAGTTATGACTCAGATTTATGATGATATGAAAAGCGGTTATAGTATGAACAGACTGGTGCAAGGCGATGTTGGTTCGGGTAAGACAGTCATTGCTTTTTTGACATTGCTTGCAGCAGTGACAAATGGCAAACAAGGTACTTTAGTTGCGCCTACGACACTGTTAGCTGAGCAACATTACGAGACTTTTAAAATGTTTTATCCAGAAATTAGTGTTTGTCTTTTAACTTCAAATGTAATAGCTTCTCAAAAGAAAAAACTAAAAGAGGCTATTAAAAATGGTGAAATCAAGGTGATTATTGGGACACACGCTGTTTTGCAAGAGGATGTGATTTTTAAAGAACTTGGTGTTGTTATTACTGACGAGCAACATCGCTTTGGAATAAGACAACGCTTACTTGCACTGCAAAAATCTGATAGACCACATGCACTTATAATGTCTGCTACACCAATTCCGCGAACATTGTCTCTGATTATATACGGAGATATGGATGTTTCTGTGATTGCTCAGATGCCACAGGGTAGAAAGCCCATTAAAACACATTTTATCAATAAATCCAAAAAAGAAGAAATGTATACTTTTATACGGAGTAAACTAGAGGAGGGCAGACAGGGGTATATCGTATGTCCTTTGATAGAGTCCTCTGAAACATTAGACTTAAATTCTGCAGAAGAAATTTATAAAGAGATGCAGAAGAGATTTGAGTCGTTTAAGGTTGGGCTTATTCATGGTAAAATGAAGGCGCAGGAAAAAGAACTGCTGATGCATGCGTTTAAATCCGGTGAGGTTGATTTGCTTGTATCGACGACTGTGATCGAAGTAGGTATACATGTTGCCAATGCTACGATTATGGTGATTATGAATACTGAGAGGTTTGGTTTGTCGCAATTACATCAACTTAGGGGGCGAGTTGGAAGAGGTGCTGAACAGTCATATTGTTTTTTAGTGAGTGAGAAATTATCTGCAACTGCTAAACTCAGGGTAGAAACGCTTGTTAATTCTGGTGATGGTTTTGTTGTTGCTGAAAAAGATCTTGAAATTAGGGGACCAGGTGAGGTTTTTGGATTGAGGCAACACGGTATTCCTGAACTTAAATTAGCTGATCTTACGAAGCATAAGGATGTGATTGTGGAAGTTCAAAAACATATCCGTTTTATTTTAGATGAATACAATATGGATAATCAAGATTATGTAGGATTGATTAATCGTCAGAGTCATAATCTAGAGAAATGGTTTACTTTATAAAAAATAGATGGGAAGTGAAGAGATGCGTGTAATTTCAGGAAGTGCAAGAGGAGTCACTCTTGAAACCCTTGAAGGGCTTGATACAAGACCAACAACTGATCGTGTTAAAGAAGCGATATTTAGTATGATTCAAACCCGAATTTATGGCGCAAATTGTTTAGATTTGTTTTCTGGTTCTGGTGCGCTGGGAATTGAACTCTTAAGCCGAGGTGCTGAAAGTGTTATTTTTGTTGAGAAAAATCCTAGATCAAAAGAAATTATTGAGCGTAATATTTTAAAGACAAAACTTGAAGAGGGAGCTACGATACTCAATCGAGATGTATATGATGTGCTAGGAAACTTAAATGATACAAAAATTGATTTAATCGTGATGGATCCGCCTTACTTATCAGGTCATATTGTAAAGTGTTTAGAAGCGGTTGAGAAGTTTGACGTCCTTGCAGAAAATGGGTTGCTAGTCATTGAGCATGCTATTGGAGATTTGGAAATAATTACGACTTCTGAATATTTCGAGTCGTTAAAAACTAAAAAATATGGTAAAATTGGTGTGACAGTGTTTAGGAGGCGTACATGAAGACAGCTGTATATCCTGGAAGTTTTGATCCGGTAACGTTAGGACATTTAGATATTATTGAACGTTCAAGTAAAATTTTTGATAAAGTGATTGTTACAGTGATGTATAACAAAAGTAAAAAACCTATGTTTGATGTGGACGAAAGAGTTGCACTTCTTAAAACAGCAACTGAACATATCGAAAATGTGGAAGTGGATCAACATGAAGGGTTACTTATAGATTATTTAAAACAGAACAATTTGAGAATTTTAGTTAAAGGTTTAAGAGCTATTTCAGACTTTGAAGCGGAATTTCAAATGGCAAGTGTTAACCAAAAGTTATGTAGAGAGATAGAAACAACATTTATAATGACAAGAACAGATTATATGTATCTTAGCTCTAGTATCGTTAAAGAAGTTGCAAGTTTCGGTGGTGATATCACTAACTTTGTTACACCAGAAGTACGAGATGCTATTGAGCAAAAAGTAGGAGGTAGCAATGAGCGGTAATAATAAACAAGAATTAGAGTTAAGAGTTCTTGAACTCCTTGAAGAATTTGAGGATAAACTTGAGGCTTCTCCAACTGTTCCATTAACTGGAAAGATTTTAGTAGATCGTCAAGAACTATTAAGTATTATCAAAGATATCAATATGTTGTTGCCTGATGAATACCAACAGGTAAGATTTATTAAGTCTCAAAAGGTTCAAATTATCGAGGAGGCTACTAGTCTTGCAGATGAATTAGTGAACAACGCTAGACATGAGGAGTTAAGAATTATTGAGACTGCAAAGGCTCAAGAAACAGAGATTCTTATCGATGCTACTAATCGTGCGAAAGAATTAATTAATGAGCATGAAATTATGAGGCATGCACGCGCTAAAGCACAAGAACTTATACATGAAGCTGAAAATAGAGCTGAAGGTATAAGAAGCGGTTCTTATGAATATGCTGAAGAAGTAATGAAGCGAGTGGAACTCAACATCTCGAAGATCCTATACACAATCAAAGAAAATATCGATGAATTAGATGAGTTCAAATAAATAATTTGAAAATCAAATATTTAAAAGCGTCAAACACATAAATTAATCTTGTGCTTGACGCTTTTGTTTTTTACATAACTTGGTAAATTTTATTATAAATTTTGAAGGAGTGCTGCGATGGAGACTGGAAATCGTTCTGTCGCTAACTCTTTAACTGCGTTTGCATATTCTCTAATTTCGGACTGTGCATGTCCATCGGTTCTTTGTGCTAAAAAGTGCGCTACACCTTGTAGAGAAGCTGTCCAGTACCATCTCACCATTAGGCCGTAGGCGCTTGGTATAAATAATCTAGCTTGTTCAGTAGCAACACCGTTTTCTATAGCCCAGTTATAATTTTCCATGCCATAATCTATCTGTTTCAGCAAACGATTAAGTGCTTCGCCTCCTATTTTTTCGTCTAGACAAGGTCCGCTACCTTGCTTTGAATTTTCAGGTTTGCTTCTCCAAGCATCACTTGCGGGTAAATAAAACTCAATCTCTTCTGTTACATAGCGTCTACTTGATTCGTTCCAAGCTGTGAAGGGGTCTTGATGCGATGAACCAATCAAGTATTTCCACCATTGCCGAGCGCACATTAGTGGTGCATAGACCTCAAATTGAAGTGTTGCATGCCTAAAGGGGCTGGTATGGTCGTTACGTGCTAAAAAGTTGATGAGTTTCTCATCTTCTGGTCTAAGTTCGTTGGTGGCTTTGTTATAACTAACACGTGCAGAATTGACTACAGATAAATCACTGCCCATCACATCAACTAATCTTACGTAGCCATTGCCTAATACTTTTTTCATTCGTTCCTCCCTATTTTCTGATGCATATATGGTTTTTCTAAATAATCCCTACCGCCTATTCTAAGCGCAATATCTCTTTGTGAAAGCTGATAGAGATTAGAAGCACGTATATCAAGTTGCATCAATGGATTGTCTTTTAGATAGTCCTGATGTTTATTGATATTTGTGATAATAGGATAATACCCATTTTTTTTCATTTGACGAAGAATTTTTTGACCGACTTCATCAAATGCAAGCACTCTTATATAACCATACTGTCTTAGATCTAACTTATCTTGATTTATATTAAGTAAAGCATTTGTTAGGACTCTATTGATGCGTGTCATGGTATAGCGTTTTGATTTTAAATGATTGGTTAAGTCTTCATAGGAACTACATCTAACAGCGCCATCAACAATTTTGTTTTCTAGTCCCTCATTGACATCTCTAACTAAGGCAAGTTCTTGTTTGGTCATTAATCGAAGTCTGTATAGTAGCATCGTTTCAAAATCTTTCATAAAAACTGGGGAGTAGATTGATTTTGAAAGGATGTCGTAAGCCTCTTTTGGTAAATGTGACGTGATATCTTGATGGTGATAAAGTGCTTCTCTAATACCTGTAGCACTTACATATTTATCATTTGTGGAAGTATCATGATAGCTTTTGCCTATGCGTTTAACGAGAAAAGGCTCAATGTTGCTTTCAAGCTGAATAAGTGCTTTGAGATACTCTATCACTAGGATTGTGTTGGATTGGTTGAGGTCAATATTTGCCATGAGATCAGGGTATGCTATTTGAAGCGCTTGCGATCTAGCAGCGGGGAAGGAAATTCCTTTTTCTAAAGCTAGTGAAAATGAATCTTGATATACTTTATTTGGAAAAACTAGCGCGTAAGCAATTTCTTTTAATACATTTAAGTGATCAGTTTCAGAGCCGAAAGAGAGATGTGTAACAACTCCAGTTGATTCTAAAAGTGCTACTGCGCCATATGCAAAGGCTTCTGCACTAGATGTTGCGAAATAAGTTGGCAATTCTATGACTAAGTTAACACCAGATACGACGGCCATTTTAGCCCGTGTCCATTTGTCCATAAAAGCAGGGTGCCCACGCTGAACAAAATTACCACTCATGATAGCGATTACGCCATCGGCATCTAATTCTTGTATTGATTTTTGTACTTGATAGGCGTGTCCGTTGTGAAAAGGGTTATATTCTGATACGATGCCAATAATTTTCATCAATATCCTCCGTTAGTATTGAAAATTCACTCAATTACATTATAATATAAATGTATGACCGAAATCACTACTAATTACTATATCTTAAGATATATATATCAAGGAGGGCATTTAATGAATGTTTTAGTTATCAATTGTGGGAGCTCATCACTCAAATACCAATTGTTTAACATGGAAGATGAGAGTGTTTTAGCAAAGGGTCTTGTAGAGAGAATAGGAATTGAAGGCTCTAGGCTTAAACATGAAGTAGAGGGAAAAGATAAAAAAACGATTGAAGTAGCAATGAAAGATCATAAGGATGCACTTGCACAAGTTCTTGATGCAATTGTTCATCCAGAGCATGGCGCGATTGCTTCACTTCAAGAAATTAATGCCGTAGGACATCGTGTTGTACATGCTGGTGAAAAATACAGTGCGTCAGTTATTGTGGACAAGTCAGTTATGGCTGCACTCGAAGAGTGTATTGAACTTGCACCACTTCATAATCCACCTAACATCATTGGTATCAGTGCAATTGAAGAATTATTACCTGGTGTTAAAAATGTAGCTGTATTTGATACTGCATTCCACCAAACTATGCCTGCAAGTGCATATGTATATGCACTTCCTTATGAATACTATGAAAAAGATCATGTGAGAAGATATGGTTTCCACGGAACAAGTCATAGATATGTATCTCAAAGAACTGCAGAACTTTTAGGAAAGCCACTTAGTGAAACTAAGATTATCACATGTCACCTTGGTAATGGCGCTTCACTTGCAGCAATTGACGGTGGAAAATCTGTAGATACTTCAATGGGATTCACACCACTTGAAGGTTTAGTAATGGGAACACGTTGTGGCGATATCGATCCACAAATTGTAACTTATGTTATGGGTAAAGAAAACATAACACTTGAGCAAATGAATGATATTATGAACAAAAAATCAGGTGTGCTTGGAATTTCTGGCGTTAGCAGTGACTTTAGAGATGTAGAAGATGCGGCTGCAGCTGGTAATGAAAGAGCAATTTTAGCACTTGACATATACCACAGCAACGTGAGAAAATATATTGCTGCATACGCTGCTGTTCTCGGTGGTGTAGACGCAATCGTATTTACTGCTGGATTAGGCGAAAATGGCGTAGAAAGCAGAGAGGAAATTTGTAAAAACCTTGAGTTTATGGGAGCTGTATTAGATCCGGTAAAAAATAAGGTTAGAGGCAAAGAAGCTTTTGTTAATACAGATGATTCTAAAGTAAAAATCATGGTTGTTCCTACAAATGAGGAATTAACTATTGCTAGAGATACTTTAGAATTAGTTAAGTAGTTTTACTTGACAAACCTCTTTGCAGTAATTATAATATTAATGTTGCATTGAAGAGGTGAAAAAATGATCCTTGATTTTTCAAAGGTTATAAAAGGACTTCAAAATCAAGCGGATTTTGAGTCGAGTCTTGATCTTGACAAGTCTTTTTTAGAGTCAATTGAGTGTGTGAACGCATCAGCAATCCATGTTTTGGGTACTATCAAAAAGATGGGTAAGCGCTATGAATTAACCCTCTCTTATTCTGGAGATTTGGTTTTCGAATGCCACAGATGCTTAAAAGACGTTAACGTTAACCTCCAAAGTACAGTTGAACGCATATTGGTGACGCCCTTAGAAACTGAAGAAAGTGAAGACTTTGTTGAGGTTAAGGACGGTGTTCTAGAGCTTATGCCTGTACTTGAGGAAGATATAACATTAAATTTGCCACTACAAATACTTTGTAATGAAGATTGCGCAGGACTTTGTCCTCAATGTGGAAAAGATCTTAACAAGGGTATGTGTGAGTGTGATGAAACGAAAATTGACCCGAGACTTGAGGCACTTAAGAATTTATTCACTTAGATTAAGGAGGTGTTAAGATATGGCAGTACCTAAGCGTAAGATAGGTAAAGCGAGAAGAGATAAGAGAAGAGCATCAAATATCAAAATGGTAGCTCCAAACATTATCGAATGTCCAAAATGTAAAGCGGCAAATGTATCACACAGAGAATGTGCTGAGTGTGGATATTACCACAGCAGAGACGCAAAATAATTAGAGGCATGAGCTTCTTGCAAAGGCAATAGTCAATTAGGCTATTGCCTTTTTTACTTTTTTTCTTTATCATTAAAATAAATAAAAACAAGTGTTGTAAATAAAGAGAATTAGATGAGGTGCAAAATGAAAATTGGTTTTGACGGAATGGGTGGCGATCATGGCCCGATAGAAACAGTAAAAGGTGCTGTAGACGCACTATCTCTTGTTGCTAGTAACATAGTCATCTATGGCGATGAGGTTAAAATTAAAAATGAACTGAACAAGTATAAGTACGAACAATCAAGAATAGAAGTTGTACATACTACTGAAGTTATAGAAAACGATGATAAACCTGTTAAGGCTATTAAATCAAAAGATGATTCATCTATGGTTGTAGGTCTAAAAGCACTTAGAAAAGGTGAAATCGATGCTTTTGTATCTGCTGGAAATACAGGAGCACTTCTAGCGGGTGGACTGCTAAAAGTTGGACGAATCAAGGGTATAAGTAGACCTGCACTGTGTACAATATATCCAACAATGGTTGGTGCATCTGTTTTAGTCGATGCAGGTGCAAACGCAGAATGTAAATCAAGAAATCTTATTGAATTTGCATATATGGGAAGTATGTATGCAGAAAAGGTAATTGGGATCAAGCAGCCTAAAGTTGCACTTGTAAATATTGGTGCTGAAGAAACCAAAGGCACCCCACTTTATATTGAAACACATCAACTGTTAAAAGAGACGGATCTAAACTTTGTTGGGAATGTCGAAGGAAGAGACGTTCCTAGTGGCAACGTAGATGTAATTGTCGCAGATGGCTTTACGGGTAACATCATACTTAAGTTAACTGAAGGTGTTGCACTACAGCTTGTAGCGGGACTAAAAACGCAAATTATGAAAAATATGATTGGAAAAATAGGTGGTATGATCCTTAAAAACAATTTGAGCGACTTCAAGAAGATGCTTGATTACACAGAATACGGTGGAGCGCCACTTCTAGGTCTCAATGGACTTGTTGTTAAGGCACACGGTTCTTCCAATGCCAAAGCTTTTATGAATGCAATTAAATATGCACAAATTGGTCTAGATAGTCATTTGGTTGAAGAAATCAAGAAAAAAGTTGCTTCATTTCCAAAGCCAGAGATGAAAGAGGAACAAGAATCAGAAGTATAAACTAAAGAAAATTCTAAAAGTAATCTGTAACCGAAAGTAAAAAAGTAAAACCAGAAATAAATTAGGACCTAAGCCCTTGTTCTTGTCTGACAAGGGCTTTTTTTAATTAAAGCATTGTCTTTTTCTAAGTAAAATTATAAAATGAATAGTGTGCCCATTTAAAGGTCGTTTAAATATATTATGACGCAATGATTGACTCCAAAGAGTAATAATATATTTAAGTGCCCTTTCTAGATGAAGAAAGGAAAAATTATGGAAGCAAGATTTGTTGAATTGGAGAGCCTTATTGGCTACAAGTTTCAGGATTCACATTATTTGATTAGAGCTTTAACACATAGCTCATATTCAAATGAGAACAAAAAAGCAAAATTAAAAAATAACGAACGATTAGAATTCTTAGGTGATTCCGTTTTGGGACTAACTATCAGTGAATTTTTATTTAGTCACTACGCGCAACTCGAAGAAGGTCAACTTACTAAAATCAGAGCAAAGATTGTCTGCGAGGCATCTTTAGGCGAAGCTTCTAGAGCTTTACGCATAGGTGAGTTTATGCTCTTTGGTAGAGGAGAAGAACTTACAGGTGGTAGAGAAAGAACGTCTATTTTATCAGATGCGTTTGAAGCTTTAATTGCAGCTATTTTTCTAGATGGTGGTATGGAATGTGCAAGGAAATTTGTTCTAAGTCAATTAAAACCAATTATAGAGGATGCTGTACAAGGAAAGCTCTTTGTAGATTATAAGACAAGGTTACAGGAAGTCATACAGGTTCAAAAAGGCAATCGTATAAAATATGAAATTGTAAGAGAAGAGGGCCCAGATCATTCGAAAATTTTCTTTACTGAAGTTAAACTTAACGATGAGACGATAGGTATCGGTTCTGGTCATAGTAAAAAAGAATCTGAACAGGAAGCAGCAAAAGAAGGATTAAAGAGGCTTGTTACTAATGAAAAATAGTGTTGGAATTATCCCAGTTTTTGTTTCACATATGGGATGTCCTAATGATTGTGTGTTTTGTAACCAACGTAAAATAAACGGTGTAGACGATGCCATTTCACCCAATGAACTTGAAGCTTTTGTGCAAAGTTATTTAGAAACCATGAAGCGAGATCAAATCGAGCTCGCTTTTTTTGGTGGTAGTTTCACTGGTATAGAAAAGGTGAGGCAAGATGCATACCTGAGCGTGGCTTCTGATTTAAAACAGCGTGGTTTGGTTGATAAAATTCGATTGTCCACTCGCCCTGATTATGTAGATGAAAAGGTGATCAAAACCCTGATTAAGTACAAAGTGGACTTAGTTGAACTGGGGTGTCAATCTTTTGATGATCAAGTTTTAATCGTTTCAAAGCGTGGACACTCAAGTTCTGTAGTTGCTGAGGCAGTAACTAGACTAAAAATTGCTGGAATTGAAGTGGGAATTCAGTTGATGTTGGGGTTACCAGGTGATAATTTTGAAAAATTTCGAAGCTCTGTTGCTGAGACTGTTCGACTGGAACCAAGCTGTGTAAGGTTGTATCCAGCTTTGGTGATTAAAGACACTGAGCTTGAAGCGATCTATTTAAATGGAATGTACAAGCCACTAACGGTTGATGATGCAATGCTGTGGTGTGCTTGGGCTCTAAATGAATTAAATCATCATCATATTCCAGTTATTCGCATGGGCCTTCAAAGAACTGATTTAATAGATTTTGATAGCGCAGTTATAGCAGGTCCATTTCATCCTGCTTTTGGAGAATTGGTTTTAAGTAAAGTTTTTAAAAACAAAGTTGAGGCTTGGCTTAAAAATAATATTCAGAAGGTCAACAATTTTAAGTGTATTAGCATATGGACACATCCGTCCCAACTATCCATGATGATTGGTCAAAATAAAATAAATTTAAAATCTTTTTTTGATATGTTATCGATTGGTCATAAACAAATGGTAATTAAAAGTAATTTGGAAGTTGATTACAATACAGTATGGATTGCTATAGATGATCATATAACCAAAATAACAATAATGAATTGATAGAGGTGCATCTGTGTATTTAAAACGAGTAGAGATGAGAGGGTTTAAATCCTTTGCTGATAAAACAGTAGTAGAATTTCGAGAGGGCGTAACATGTGTTGTGGGACCTAACGGAAGTGGAAAAAGCAATATTACTGATGCGGTAAGGTGGGTCTTAGGGGAGCAACGTGTTAAGACACTACGCGGAAACAAAATGGAAGATGTTATCTTTAATGGAACTAAACATCGTAAATCACTAGGACTTGCAGAAGTTAAATTAACTTTTGATAATACCAGTCAGTTTTTCCCGCTAGATTATGAAGAAATTACTGTTGTCAGGCGCGTTCATAGATCTGGTGAAAGTGAATATTTCATCAACCAATTACCTTGTCGTCTAAAAGATGTTAGAGAGCTTTTTATGGATACAGGAATTGGACGTGAAGGCTATTCGATTATTGGACAAGGCAGGATTGATGAGATTTTAAGTAACAATAAAGATGAACGTCGATTGTTATTTGAAGAAGCAGCAGGCATTATCAAGTATAAGTCGAGAAAACAAGAGTCTCAAAAGAAGTTAAAAGCAACTAACGAAAATTTACTTCGTATTCAAGATATTCTATCTGAGATCGAAGATCGCGTAGAACCACTTAAACTTGAAAGTGAAAGAGCAAAACAATATATAGACTTAACGGAAGCGCTTAAAAATATTGAACTTAATTATTATGCTAAGCGTTATTTGGAATGTGAACAATCTCTGTTAGAATATTTAGAACAGATGCGCTCTTTAGAAGATCTTCTTAAAGCAATTGATGATAGTCAGGTCGATCTTAAAGCAGTTTACAATGACAAAGATCGTCAAATGTATGACATCAATAAAGAAATAAGGGCGCTTGAAGCACAGTTTCATGAACTTCAGAACTACGAAAGTAAAACTCATGGTGACAAGGAGCTTGTTCAAGAAAAAATCGCCAATACAACTTTAAATATCAAAAGACTTGAAGAAGAATTGGGTGAGCTTGAAGATAGTAAGAAAAATACGACTCGAGGGTTGGAACTACTATCAGATGAAAAAGAAGCGTTAGATGAAGAACATAAAATAAATACTGAAAAACTTAGTGCTTTGCTTGATAAACTAAGTGGTGCTGAACAGTCTTTGATAGATACCAAATTTGCCAATGATCAGCACAAACGCGGTGTTATTGATCAGTTAAATCAGATTGAACTGAAGAAACAAGAGAATGATACTTTGACGCGTTTAAGTGGCACTTTAAATGAAAAAATCTTAGGTTTAAAGGAACAACTGGCACTACAAAATACGATTATAGAGCAATCAACCACTGATAAAGAAGCAGTTCTTAAGATTCTAGAGTCTTCAAATCAACAAAAAAGCGATTTAAATGAAAAGCTTGCAAGTGCTATTCAATTTATGGAGTACAATAAAAAAACGCAGCTTGAGTCAGTTAAAGAATTTGAAATAACAAATAATCAATTGTCACAAGCTGAAACGGAACACAAGCTATTAAAAACTTTAGAAGAAGAGTTTGATGGTTACGATAAAGGCGTTAAAGATATCTTGATGAGACTCGAAGATCAATCGGGAATTATCGGTATAGTTGCAACAATAATTGAAGTGCCAAAGAAATATGAAGTTGCTATTGAAGTCGCTTTAGGTCGTGCGATACAAAATATTGTATGTGAAAAAATTTCGGATGCTAAAAGATCAATTGATTATTTGAGAAAAAACAATTTAGGTCGTGTGACTTTTTTGCCACTTGAGAATTTAGAAGAAAAAGGTCAACAATCAGAGCTAATCAATAAAGCTAAGAACGAAGCCGGATTTATAGGTGTAGCGAAAGACCTTGTTAAAGTAGATAAAAAATTTGAAAATCTTTCTGAGTTTTTACTTGGTAGAATTCTGATTGTAGAGGACTTTGATACCGCAAGTCGTCTGATTCGCATCAAAAATCTAAAGTATAAAGTAATTACACTTCAAGGAGATATACTTGTACCAGGAGGCGCGATCTCTGGTGGTTCTTTTAGATCAAAAGTCTCAAATATATTAGGGCGGAAACGACGTATCACAGAACTAGGAGAGCTCATAGATAAACTAACAGCATCAAAGTCTAGTCTTTCGGAGAAAATAGAACAGCTAAATATGACTGTGTTAGATCATGAGATGCGTGTGAAGATGATTCGTGAAGATCAAGATAAGTTAAGGCTTGAGATTATCAGGTTAGAGCATGTAAGAGACAATCACGATCAAGCTGTTGGGGCTTCGAAAGATGTATATGAAAAGTATAAAGCCGATTACACTACTCTTTTACAAGAATACGATGAATCGCTTGAAACAATTGAATCTAATAAATTGTTGATTGCATCTCTTACAAAAGAAGTGAGTGCAGTTGAAAACGCTCTAACCGATGCAAATGACAGCCTTGAAGCACTGGAAATAGAAGTTAAACGCCTTACAGAGGATAGTAATGCACTGAAAATTAAGATTGCTTCACTTGATCAAACAATTGCTTTTAAACAACGTGAGGTACTTAGGATCCAAGATGATATGGAGACGCATGAACAACGTCTTGAAATGAGAAAAAAACAAATTGTCGATTTTAATGAACGTAATGCAGTATATGACGAACAAGTTGCAGAAATGTCAAAGAGATTGATTCAAATAAGTACAGACTTACAAGCTTGTAAAAAGGATATCGAAGAGAGATCTGTGGTTAAACAAGGCGAATATAAGGCGTTGGATCAGATAACTAAAGAACTTACTAATTTAAGTACTAAACACGAAAGCACAAAAGATCAATTGCATAAACTCGAAGTTAAGAAAGCAAAAATTGAAGTTGAAAAAGATACAGTTGTATCAGAACTTTGGGAAAAATACGAAATGAGTATTGCTGAAGCATTACAAATCGAGGAAGTACCTTATCAAAAATCTGAGATGAAACAGTTGAGGTCGGAACTTAAGCTGTTGGGTACTGTAAATATTAACGCGATTAAAGAATATGAAGAGGTTTCTACACGATTTACTTTCTTAACGGAACAAAAGAAAGATTTACTTGAGGCTATTGGGCAGCTAGAAAAAATAATTGTAGACCTTGAAAAGAAAATGATTGTCATGTTCAAAGAGAATTTTGAGATTATCAATGATTATTTTAAAGGGACTTTTAAATCTCTCTTTAATGGTGGAGATGCTGAACTTATTCTTACTGATTATGATGACATCTTAGAGTGTGATATTGAAATTATTGCACAGCCACCTGGAAAAAAACTTCAAAGCATTAACTTGCTTTCAGGTGGTGAAAAGGCATTAACTGCAATAGCACTTTTATTTGCAATTTTATCAACTAAACCAACACCATTTTGTATACTTGATGAGATTGAAGCCGCGCTGGATGATGTCAATGTCTATCGTTTTGCTGATTTCATAAAAGAATATGCTGCGAATTCACAGTTTGTTGTCATCACACACCGTAAAGGTACAATGGAAGTTGCAGATACACTTTATGGTGTGACCATGGAGGAGTATGGCATCTCCAAAGTGTTAAGTGTCAAACTTGAAGATATTGCAGCTCAGCTAGATTAAATATAAAATAGAATCAATCAAAAGTAATAAAGGAAATTCATTTAGACACTATAGGAGGCATTATGGCATTTTCATTTTTTAATAAACTAAAAGACGGACTAGATAAAACTAGAAAAGGCATAACAGATAAAATTGATGATTTATTTAATAATTATGGTGAAATTGATGATGAATTATTTGATGAATTAGAAGAAATATTAATAATTGCAGATGTTGGTATTCCAACCACGCATAAATTAATAGAAAGACTTAGAGAAACGCTTAAACAAAGAAAGATCAAAGATGCTTCTGGTGTTAAAGATGTTTTTAAAGATGTAGTTGAAGATATGTTACGTGAGAACAACAGTGTTCCATTTAATGTTGGAGATGAACCGACGATTGTAATTGTTATTGGTGTAAATGGTGTCGGAAAGACAACTTCAATCGGCAAAATCGCACATCATATAAAGTCTGAGGGTAAATCAGTGCTTATTGCTGCTGCAGATACTTTTAGAGCAGCCGCGATAGACCAATTGATGGTCTGGGGTGAGCGAGTGGGTGTCAATGTCGTTCATCAGTCGGAAGGTTCTGATCCTGCGGCAGTAATTTTTGATGCAATTCAATCAGCAAAAGCTAAGAAGACAGATGTCTTAATCTGTGATACTGCAGGAAGACTTCATAACAAAGTTAATTTGATGAATGAACTCTCAAAAGTTTTTAGAGTAATTGATAGAGAATATCCCAATACAAAACGTGAAGTGCTTCTAGTGCTTGATGCGACTACAGGTCAAAATGCGATTCAACAAGCAAAAGTGTTTAATGAAGCTGCAAATGTATCGGGAATTGTTCTGACAAAATTAGATGGAACTGCTAAGGGAGGCGTTGTCATGGCAATTAACTCAGAACTTGGAATTCCAGTAAAACTTATAGGTGTGGGTGAAGGGATTGAAGATCTTCAAAATTTTGATCCACATGATTTTGTTGAGGCTTTATTCAATTAAAAAAGTTGTAAAGGTTTTTTGCTTGACAGACACTACGATATGATTTATAATTTGTGAGGATGCTATGTTTGAGAAAAAGATGCGACTGGACGCTTTATATTTGTTCTATGGTAAGATGTTGACAGATAAACAAAATGAGATTATGGATTTATTTTGTAACCTTGATTACTCTCTTGGTGAAATCTCAGAACTAAACAACATAAGTCGACAAGCGGTTCATGATACCATTAAAAGAACTGAAAAAGTACTTGAGAACTATGAAAACCAGTTGGGTTTGTATGAGCGATTTAGTGACAAACAAAAAGCATTTGAAAAAATCCTTCAGCTGATTGAAGAATATGAAACGACGCATTCGGAAAGTTTGATTTTAGATGTACGAAAAATCATCGAAAAAGAAATCGAATAAACGAAGCTCATATAGGAGGGCAATAAGTGGCATTTGAAAGCTTAGCTGAAAAACTACAAGGCGCCTTTAACCAGTTGCGGGGTAAAGGAAAATTAAACGAAAAAGATGTCAAAGACGCTATGAGAGAAGTCAAGCTTGCACTTTTAGAAGCTGATGTAAATTTCAAGGTCGTTAAAGACTTTATCAATACACTTACTGAAAGAGCTATTGGCGAATCTGTTTTACAAAGTTTGACACCTGGTCAACAGGTTATTAAATTAGTAAATGAAGAATTAACCAACTTGATGGGTAAAACACAAAGTAAAATAGACTTTGGATCTAAACCGCCTACAGTTATATTGATGGCTGGTCTCCAAGGTGCTGGTAAAACAACGACTTGTGGTAAACTCGGTAGCATATTAAAAAAGCAAGGTAAAAGACCACTCTTGGTCGCTTGTGACGTTTATAGACCGGCAGCTATTCAACAATTGAAAGTTGTTGGTGAAAAAGTAGATGTACCAGTATTTGAGCAAGGCAATGAAAAAAGCCCTGTTGATATTGCAAAAGCGGGTTTGGCGCACGCGATACACTTCAACAATGATGTCGTCATTATTGATACAGCTGGACGTTTGCACATTGATGAAAATTTGATGCAAGAATTGATACAAATTAAAGATGCTGTTACACCAAACGAGATTCTTTTGGTACTGGATTCTATGACAGGGCAAGATGCTGTTAATGTAGCAGAACATTTTAATAGCCAACTTGAAATTAGTGGTGTAATTCTCACTAAACTTGATGGAGATACGCGTGGTGGAGCGGCACTATCTGTTCGCGCTGTAACAGGCAAGCCGATTAAATATGCATGTATAGGAGAAAAACTAACTGATATTGAAGAGTTTTATCCTGATCGTATGGCATCTCGTATCCTTGGTATGGGTGATGTACTTTCTCTTATCGAAAAAGCACAAGAAAATTTCGATGAGGAAAAAGCTAAGAAGCTTGAAAAGAAAATGAAGAATCAAAGTTTTGATTTAGAAGATTTCTTAGATCAACTTGAACAAATTCAGAATATGGGACCAATTGGAGACTTGTTGGGCATGCTTCCGGGGATGAACAGCAAAGCAATGAAAGGTGTCGAAGTTAATGATAAAGATTTGGTGCGCACAAAGGCGATTATACAGTCTATGACGCCAAAAGAAAGACAAACGCCCGATATCATCAATGGTAGCAGAAAGAAAAGAATCGCTACTGGCTGTGGTGTTCATGTGTCGGAAGTAAATCGTTTGCTAAAGCAATTTGAGCAAACGAAGAAGATGATGAAGCAATTTGGTGGTATGGAGAAAAAGATGAAAAGAGGCGGGGGCTTTAAATTTCCGTTCTTTTGATATAGCTTTTCATATTTTATATTCATGATAAGAGTAAATAAATTAAGGAGGTGAAAATTATGGCAGTTAAGATCAGATTAACAAGAATGGGTTCTAAGAAAAAACCTTTCTATAGAGTTGTTGTTGCAGATTCAAGATCTCCAAGAGATGGTAAGTTTATCGATCAAATCGGTTACTTTAATCCACTTTTAGAAACTGAACAAGTTAAACTTGATACTGAAAAAGCAAATCAATGGTTAAGCAATGGTGCACAACCTACTGAAACTGTAAAAGCGCTTTTCAAAAAACACGGCGTTTACGATGCGAAGTAATTAGCATACGAGGTGATGAAATGAGCGAATTGGTAAAAATCATTGCGGCTTCCTTGGTAGATCATCCAGAAAGCGTTGAAGTTAGAGAGGTTGAGGGTTCTCAATCTGTTATCATCGAGCTTAAGGTTGCTCCAGAAGATATGGGCAAAGTGATTGGTAAACAAGGTAGAATCGCTAAGGCAATTCGTACAGTTGTCAAGGCTGCTGCAACTAAAGAAAACAAGAGAGTTGTTGTAGAAATCATACAATAATTAATGATATTAGCTATTTCTTGTGAGTCTACTTGAAATAGCTATTTTCATAAGCATAATTTTAACTATATGTAAGATAAATTGGAGGAACTATGGAAGGCTGCTTTAACATGGGCAAGATTGTCAATACACATGGCGTCAAAGGAGAAATTAAAATTTATCCTTATACAGACGATCTAGATAAATTTGAATTTTTTGATTACTTGTATATTGAAGGCTTTGGTAAAGCGAAGTACTTGATTGAATCTTCAAGAGTACATAAAAACATGGTGCTGCTTAAATTTAAAGGCTACGATGATATTAACAAAATTACAGAACTTCTTAATAAAAATGTTTATATTGAAAGAAAAGATAGCCCTGATGATGGCGAGGGTCATTATGTTGTGGACTTGATTGGTTGTGAAATATTGGATGAAAATGGTGACTTGCTAGGACACTTAAAAGATGTACTACAAAATACAGCACAAGACTTATATGAAATTAAAAAGGTGTCTGACGGAAAAATATTTTATATCCCAGTAGTTGATGAGTTTGTAAAACAAATTGACATTAAACAGAAAAAAATCACCGTTCATTTAATTGAGGGGATGATGGAATGAAGTTTCATATCTTAACTTTGTTTCCCGAACAATTTACAAGTTTTATGGAAACGAGTATTATTGGTAATGCAGTGGACAAAAAAGTAATTTCAATTGATACGGTGCAAATACGAGATTTTTCGAAAGACAAGCACAAAAAAGTTGATGATTATCCATTCGGTGGTGGTGCTGGCATGGTTATGGCTGTGCAACCGCTCCGAGATGCACTTGAATCAATTGAAAGAAAACGAAATTCTAAGGTGATCTACATGTCTCCAAGAGGAACAACACTTAATCATGAGAAAGTTGTTGAACTTTCAAAATTGGATGAGTTAGTTTTGGTGTGTGGGCACTATGAAGGTGTGGACCAGCGCTTCATAGATAACTATGTGGATGAAGAGTTATCTATAGGAGATTATGTACTCACAGGTGGAGAACTTGCAGCCATGGTCGTTGTAGATAGTGTGAGCCGTATGGTGGATAGTGTACTCACCAATCATTCTTCTGCCGATGAAGAAAGCTTTGCAATGGATCTTTTAGAATATCCACATTATACGAGGCCAGCCCAAATTGATGGTATTAAAATACCAGATGTTTTACTTTCTGGACACCATGGAGAGATAGCCAAGTGGCGACTAGAACAATCGATGATGGTTACCAAAGAAAGAAGACCTGATTTGTTTGAAAAATATAAGAATAAACCGCATGAAAAATCAGTACTTAAATTGCTTAAAAAGTACTTGTAATCAGTGCGTTTAGATGATATAATACATTTTGTTGTAATACGGATGGTCCTCTTTTAGCAATCGCTATTAAGAACGTCTACGAAGGAAGGAGGTAGTTATATGAACCAAAATATCATTAAGACTATCGATAATGAACAATTAAGAAATGATCTTCCAGCTTTTAACGTTGGTGATACTGTAAAAGTACACCTTAAAGTAAAAGAAGGTAAGAGAGAGAGAATTCAGCTTTTCGAAGGAACTGTTCTTAAGAGACAAAACGGCGGCGTTTCTGAAACTTTCACAGTAAGAAAAATTTCTTACGGTGTAGGCGTTGAGAAAACATTACCATTACATTCTCCAAAAATCGAGAAAATCGAAGTAGTAAGAGAAGGTAAAGTAAGAAGAGCTAAATTGAATTATTTAAGAGCTAGACTTGGCAAATCTGCTAAAGTTAAAGAAAAGAAAAAATTCAAGTAATCTTGACCAAATAATCAAAAGGGACCTTTATAGGTCCCTTTAGATTTATATAGACATATTATAAAGCGTTTCTAGTAATCACAAGAATATGTTAAAATTAACATATGACTATAAAGGAGTAATGAATGAGTATAAACTGGTATCCAGGGCATATGAAAAAAACAAGAGATTTGATTGAAGCAAATCTCAAATTAGTAGATGTCGTAATCGAATTGTTAGATGCTAGAATTCCCATTAGTAGCAGAAATCCTCAATTTGATCAATTAGTAGGACATAAAAATCGAGTTGTTGCCCTTAACAAATTCGATTTAGCAGACCCACAGCGAACAAAACGATGGATACAATACTATGAGGGGTTAGGTATAAAAGCAATCCCTATCAATTCTTTGACGGGTGAAGGCGTGGCGGAATTAATTAATGAAGCAAGAGCTGCTTCTATAGAAGTCATTGAAAAAGCAAAGCGTCAAGGACGACTCATGCGACCAATTAGAGCTATGATTGTAGGTATACCTAACGTTGGTAAATCATCGTTGATAAATAAGCTTGCAGGAAAAAGTGCAGCAAAAACAGGCAATAAACCAGGCGTAACAAGAGGCAAGCAATGGATTAGACTAAACAAGGATTTAGAGTTGTTCGACACACCAGGTATACTTTGGCCTAAAATTGAAGAAGATATGATGGGTATCAAATTAGCTTGTTCAGGTGCTATTAAAGATGAAGTCCTAAATATTGAAGATATAGCTTTTCATTTGATTAACTTACTTAAGGTAGATTATGATCACTTGTTCAAAGAACGCTATAAAATTGATGAATCAATCGAAGATACGGTTGAGATAATGACTGCAATAGGACGTAAACGAGGTTGTCTTGTTAAGGGCAATGAAGTTGATCTAGAAAAAGCATCTAGGTTAATTGTCGACGATTTTAGAAAAGGTATTATTGGTAAAATCACGTTAGAAATTCCAATTAAAGATTCAGATGAAGTCCAAGAAGACATTGAAATAAAAAGTGAATCGACAATATAGTTTATATGATAAAATACCGATATAGAGGTTATCAATATGTCTAAAGATAGAAGTGAGATTATATCAGCAACGGATTTAAGTAGATATAGCATCAAAGAAATTAAATTAAATGTTGAAAGTCTTGAAGTGTCTGATCGTGAATCTTTTATCAAGTTACTAAGAAATGATGGTAGAGTTGCTTGTCAACAAATTGCAAAAACAATGGAACGAAAAATGGAGTTAAGAAGGCTAGAAATTGAACGTTTGGAAAAGATTGTTCAGTTTGAACAACTTGCATGGCAAAATGGATATTGTTTTGTTGCTGGACTTGATGAAGCGGGTAGAGGCCCTTTAATTGGCCCTGTTGTTGCCGCAGCAGTAATACTTAAACCCGATATGGATTTTACAGGTATAGATGATTCAAAAAAACTATCGGCTGAACAAAGAGAACGCTTGTTTGATGTGATTGTAAGTGAAGCTGTTTCTTATGGTATAGGCGTTGCTGACCACATCGAAATTGATGAAATCAATATTCTAAATGCAACTAAACTTGCGATGAGTAGAGCTATATCCGCTATGGAAATAGCACCAGATTACTTATTAATAGATGCGCTCAAGCTACCCAATATCGATCTACCGCAAAAAGACATCATTAAAGGTGATTCAAAAAGTGTTAGTATCGCAGCGGCATCTATTTTAGCTAAAGTAAGTCGAGATCGCATGATGCTCAAGCTTGCTAAAATGTACCCTGATTATGGTTTTGAATCAAATAAGGGATATGGTACAGACGTTCACTATAAAGCTATTCGCGCTCATGGCTTATTACCTGAGCATCGTAGAAGTTTTTTAAAGGGGGTTGAAAATGAGGATCTCCCAAAATAATATCGTTCAAAGCACGATTAGTTTCGTCAAAGGTCAAACAAATACAGAATTAAAATCTATGGTAGGAAAAGTTTTGCAGGGGCATATTTCTGGTGCTACTCAAAATCAAACTGCTCTTTTTGTTTCGGGCGAACAGCAATTACTTGTTAATATAGGAGATGCTAAATTATCTGATCAACAAGCTTTGACGCTAAAGATTGTTGATTATAAAGAGGGGGCATTGATCGCCAATATAATGACCGAAACAAATGGTCAATTGGCAAACGATTCACAATCAAGTGTAAATGCCTCTGAAATACTTAATAAATTAGGTGTGATCATTAGTGCTGAAAATGGAGAAATAGTGGAAGCGATGAAATCCGCTAATGTTCCAATGACAAAGGAAAATTTTCAAGCAATTAGACAAAGCTTAATAGAAGTCAAAACGCTCGTAGGCGAGCTTAAACAGGGCGTGACAGTGGATTTTTCAAAAGAATTGTCTACGCCTATTAAGGCGCTTGTTATGAAGTTGATTCAACAAAGTGAAGCGCAAACGAGTTCGGGAAATACGCCCAATAATGCGTCTAAAATCTCGCCAGATCAGGCCGCTCAAACTTCAAATTTAGTTGAGTTGACAAACACGGTCCCAAAAGAGAGTGTAATGACCCAAAATCCTTCAAGTCAAAGTAATATATCCAATTTGTCACTACCACAAACGCCAACTGCACAAAACCCATCAGCTATAACTGCGAATGAAATCCAAACCAATCTTAATGCTAATGAAGGCGTTAATACTCGTCTTAATGAAGAAATCCATTTAAATTCAAATTTTCTAGAAAAGGATGCAAAACAGTTATTGAATTTAATCGTAAATAAATTTAATGACAGTGGAAACACGGCTGAAGCAATTAAAAACTTATTGTTAGAATTCAACTTAGAGTCGGATATACTACATTTGAAAAATGAACAACCAGTCTCGATTAAAACTGTTTTTGCAGCTAACGAACAAATAAATAATAAAGATATTATTGTCCAAAAATTTGACTCTATCTTAAGTCATATGAGCAATTTGAAGTTTGATAAAGAAAGTGTGATCGCACTACTTGAAGTTATGAAAAGTGAAGATGAAGATATTGAAAAGTTAACAAAACTTTCTGATTTGATCAGAACTAAGTTGCCTGACTCTGAAGTTAAGACTAAGTTAGAACAAGATATAGCAATGCTCAAAGAGCATGCAGTATTATCTAAGCCAGTAAATGATCAAGTTGTGTACATGCCAATCAATATTCAACAAGGAGAGCGTGACCAAAAGGTTTCATTATATTATAAAAAAAATCAAAAAAAATCTGATTTTGAAGATTTTACTATGTTAGTAGCTTTAAATACTGATTATTGTGGTGAAGTAAGATGTGTAATTCATAAATTGAAAAATCAAGTTTCTTTGGCTTTTAATTTTGAAACTGATCTTACCAAAAAAGTGTTTGAAGATTCAAAAGGTCTATTAACCGAATCGTTGAATACTTTTAGCCAATACCAGTTTAATTTGAGCTTTAGCTTAAGAGAGAATCAAAAGTTTGAGCTTAATACGTTTGATTATGAAGAAAATGGATTCGGATTTGATATAAAGGTATAGGTGAAAAAATGGCGCATAATCAAAAAACAAAAATTGCCAATGCATTGAGATTTAATCCTGAAAAAGATGCTGCGCCTCAACTTATTGCCAAAGGTGTGGGGTTGATTGCGGAAAATATACTTAAAAAAGCAAAAGAGTATGATATACCTATCTATGAAGATGAAAAGTTATCTAATCAGTTGAAGCAATTAGAACTAGGGGAACAAATTCCATACGAATTATATGAAGTTGTAGCTGAAGTTCTGGTATTTATTAGTCAAGTCGATCAGTCTAAAAAAAATAATTTGAAGTAATAAAGCTATTGACCTGCTGTATTATATATAGAAGAAACTTGATCAAGATAAAGGAATGGTAGATGAAAAACAAACGTTCAATTGGAAAAATATATGAGGAATTAGCCCTAAAACATCTTGAAGATAAAGGTTTTATATTGGTAGATAAGAACTATTTTTGCCCTTTTGGAGAGATTGACTTGATACTTTCCAAAAAAAGTATACTTTATTTTGTTGAAGTTAAGTATCGTTCAAGCTTAGCTTACGGCTCCCCTAGACAGGCAATTAATGCTAAGAAGATGGAACGAATGAAGAAAACTGCTTTGCACTATGTTAAAACCCAAAGTAACACTTTTCTCAAGTTTAATGTGAGTTTCCTTGGTATTCTTAAGGTGGAAGAGAATATTGAATATGATTGGATAGAAAATATATTTTCTTAACAAACAATAATTATACAACTGAAAAAATTGAAATTTTATGCATTTTTATATTGAACTCTTATTATGGAATGTCTTTTTTTTGTTTACAAAATGTAAAATAATGGTTAATATATAAATATGTTACATTATTTGGAGGCGAAATGTACAGTAGAATTCATGCGTCTGTTATTTGGGGTATAGAAGGACAACCCGTAGAAATTGAAACCAATATACTAAGAGGACTGCCTAATCATATTATTGTTGGACTACCAAGTACCATCGTAAAGGAATCAAAAGAAAGAATTAAATCTGCATTAAAATCATCAGGTATAAGATATCCTGATGATCGAATCATTCAAAATCTTTATCCGGCCAACCTCAAGAAAGATGGTTCACATCTTGATTTAGCTATGGCAATGGGGATCTATGTTTGCATAGTAAAGGAAAGTTATAAAATTGTAGAAACTTTTGCATTTATTGGTGAATTGACTTTAGAAGGGGGTATTTTACCGATTCAGGGAGTACTGAGCCTGCTTGAAGGTTTAAAAACATCTGGCGTAAAACGTGTTGTACTACCACATGAAAATTATTTGGAGGCTTCTTTTGTCAAAGGACTAGATATTTATCCATATGAGCGTTTAGATACCTTAATTAGAGATATTGAGTCAAATTCACTTAAAGTTGGATCAAAATTGGTTTCATATGAAGTTAAGGAAAGAAAATTTGACAAGGATTTCTCAGAAGTGATTGGACAAAAACAAGCGATTCGTGCAGCTGAAATAGCAATAGCTGGCACTCATAATCTCTTGATTATAGGCCCACCTGGATGTGGAAAAAGCATGATTGCTCAACGGTTAGAAACAATTATGCCTAAGATTACATTAGAAGAAAAAATTGAACTTACAAAAATCTATAGTGTTTCAGAAGAGGAAAGTCCAAAAGGGCTGATTCAGTATAGACCTTTTAGATCACCACACCACACGATCAGTAGAATTGGACTGGTAGGTGGAGGATCGGCGATTTTACCTGGAGAAATATCAAAAGCACATAATGGGATTCTCTACCTTGATGAGGTTGGAGAATTCAAATCAGATGCTATTGAAGCATTGCGTGAACCCTTATCAAGCGGAAGTGTAAATCTCTCTAGAGGAGGTCGATCGCTAAATTATCCTTCTAGGTTTGCCTTAATTGCAACTATGAATCCATGTCCGTGCGGCCATTATTTATCAAAAGAAGATCTTTGTACTTGTTCTCATTATGAAGTGAAAAGGTATATAGGAAAACTATCATGGCCGATTTTGGATAGAATTGATATGACCCTATTTATGGATCGAGTCGAAAATAGTGAGATAAGCAATGCTTCAAATCAGAAAGTCAGTTCTTTAGAAATACGGGGCAATATTCAAAAGGCAATTACTTTTAGACAGAATAGAGTGATGGAGGCAAAACATGAAAAATCAACCAAAGAATCCAATGGGATCCTTGATGATAACATACTATATGGTCTAGATGAGGGGGCGAGATCAATCGCTATTAAATATCATTCGAAGGGGAAATTATCTATGCGAAGCCTCGGCAAATTAGTAGGCATCGCTAGGACTATAGCTGACTTAGCATGCAGTGAGCATGTTGAAAAAAATCATTTACTAGAAGCCTATTCATACCTAACCAACCAACAAATGTCTAATTTTTTTACATGAGGTGAAAATGGAACAATATATTATCAATTGCTGGATGTTAGAGTCAATACCTTGGGATAATAGCATTAAAAAAAGAGTTTTACAGTACTTTGGAGACTATCAACATATTAGATGGCAATATATTATTGAAAATAAGTTGCATTTTGAATCTGAATGTCATAAAATTGAATACTCTGCGGTTGAACTTAAAATAATTAAAGATAAAAGCAGGCAGGAATTATCTGAGATGATTGAGTGTGGAGTAGAAGTGATTTCACCTCTTAATTATACATTTCCATTGGTGCTACGTAATTATAAACCTTTAGTTAAATTGTTGTATGTAAAAGGCAATAAAAGTCTTTTAACATCCGGTAATCGAATTGCCATTATTGGGAGTAGAAAACCTACAGCATATGGTAGAAAAATAGCTTATGATTTGTCTAAATATTTAGCACATAGAGGTGTTACTATAGTAAGTGGACTTGCTCTTGGCATTGATGCAATGGCTCACAAGGGTGCACTGGATGCTGGCGGAAATACTGTAGCAGTACTTCCTACCGATGTAAACCATGTATATCCACAAACAAACACAAAAATCTATCAAAACATTCTCGAAGCGGATAGTCTAATTTTGTCAGAAAGCAGAACTTGTACCACCCCAAATCGCTATCAATTTCCTTTACGAAATAGAATTATCAGTGCAATTTCAGATGTTGTAATTATTATTGAAGCAGGAGAAAAAAGTGGTTCATTGATTACAGCACAACATGCAATTGAGCAAGGCAAAACTGTATATGCTTTACCAGGCAGTATTTTATCTCCACAATCAAGTGGCTCTAATCGATTGATTTACGATGGTGCAACACCGCTCATAAATTTTGAACATGTTCTTGAATCAATTGGGATCGACATAGAAATTATGCCTGATTCAATAAACTTTCCTGAGGGATTATCAAAACTTGCAAAACAGATCTATTTTATTGTTAAAAAGATGAAGAATCTAAGTTTAGATGAAATAGTCGCCTCAACTAAGTTTGAATATTCTGAAATTTTCGCAGCAGTAAGCGAGTTGATATTAGAAGATTTATGCGAGTATTCAGGGATAAACGAAATAACTTTGTTATAAAAAAGTCTTGACAAGAAGTTTTTTTCTATATAAATTTATTAAGTACACTCAAAGGCAAGCAAAAAACATATTGGAGTAAGTAAATGTCAAATATCTTAGTAATTGTAGAATCACCTGCAAAGGCGAAAACAATAGAAAAATTTCTTGGTAAAAACTATAAAGTAGTTGCTTCTATCGGTCACGTTAGAGATTTACCAAAAAGCACAATGGGTGTCGACATAGAAAATGATTTTGACCCCAAATATATTAACATAAGAGGTAAAGGTGATTTAATTAAATCGCTAAAGAGCGCTGCTAAAAAGGCGGATAAAGTTTATCTCGCAACTGACCCTGACCGAGAAGGTGAGGCGATCGCATGGCATTTAGCTTTTATCTTGGGAATTGATGTGGCCTCACCATGTCGTGTAACTTTCCACGAAATCACAAAAGACGCAATTAAAAATGCTGTAAAGGTTCCGCGAGCAATTGATGTAAAATTAGTTGATGCGCAACAAGCAAGGCGTATTCTCGATCGTTTAGTTGGTTACTCAATTAGCCCTATATTGTGGCGAAAAGTTAAAAAAGGCTTGAGCGCTGGCCGTGTGCAATCAGTTGCTACAAAGCTTATATGCGACCGCGAAAGGGATATTATTAATTTTGTTCCACAAGAATACTGGAAAATAGAAGCTACAACAAAATTAATATCTGATAAAGAACCATTAAAATTGGATTTTTATGGGGATGCATCAGGAAAAATTGTACCTGAGAATGAAGACGGTGTTAACAAAATTCTTTCTGACTTAGAAAATAAAGATGCAGTTATTAATAAAGTGGAAAAGAAAAAGAAATATAGAAACCCTTATGCACCTTTTATTACCAGTTCATTGCAACAAGAAGCTTCAAATAGATATGGATTTACAACAAAGAAAACGATGATTATTGCTCAGCAATTGTATGAAGGTATTGCGATTAAAGGTCATGGAACTGTTGGTTTAATCACATATATGAGAACGGATTCAACGCGTATATCCGAAGTAGCTAAAGAAAGCTGTAGAGCATATATTAGCGAGAAGTTCGGAGAAGATTTACTGGGCAAAGAAGAAAAAAAACAAAAAAACTCAAAGAATTCTCAAGATGCACATGAGGCGATTAGACCTACTATGGTAGAGCTATCTCCATCAGATATTGAATCAGCGCTTAACAAAGATCAGATGAAACTATATGATTTGATTTGGTCAAGATTCGTGGCTAGTCAAATGGCTAGTGCTGAATTTGAAGCTCACAGTGTTGAAATCAAAATAGGCAGCTATTTATTTAGAGTAAATGGTAGTAAACTATTGTTTGAAGGTTTTATGAAAGTTTATAGCTTAGGAAATCAAGCGGATCGAATTTTACCAGATTTAAATGAAGGTGAGATTATACCAATTGAAAGTTATGATCCAACCCAACATTTTACGCAACCACCTGCAAGATTTACAGAAGCATCACTTGTTAAAGAGATGGAAGAAAAGGGAATTGGAAGACCAAGTACTTATGCGCCTACCATTTCTACTATTTTAAGCAGAGGGTATGTAGACAAAGACAAGAAAAGTTTAAAACCAACAGAACTTGGCTTTATAATTGATGAAATTATGAGCGACTATTTTTCTAATATAGTTGATATTGATTTTACTGCTGGAATGGAGACGAAGTTTGACAATATTGAAGAGGGCGATGAAAGTTGGAAAAACATCATTCGAAACTTCTATAAACCTTTTGTTGAACTACTTGAAAGAGCAGATCAAGAAATTGAGAAAGTTGATTTAACCGAGGAAACAGATATCGATTGTGAGAAATGTGGCAAGAAAATGTTGATTAGACATGGGCGTTATGGTAAATTTTTAGCGTGTTCTGATTATCCAAATTGTGATAATACAAAACCAATTCTAAAAAAACTTGGCATAAAATGTCCTTTATGTGATGATGGTGAGATAATCGAGAGAAAATCTAAGAAGTTAAAGGTTTTTTATGGTTGTTCAGAATTTCCTAGATGTAATTTTGTGTCTTGGGATATGCCAATTGATCGTAAATGCCCAAAATGTGATGATCAGTTAGTGATTAAGAAAACTAAAAAACAAGAATTAATTAAGTGTCATAGTTCTACTTGTGATTATGTAGAACAAAATTAGGAGGAATTGAGTTGGAAAGCAATATTTTAGGTAAAATGAGGAAGTTGAATTCGATACTTCAAACGTCAGGTGCAACGCACCTATCCTTTAAGGATTTATGTACGACAATGATGAATATTTTAGACTCAAATGTATATGTCGTGAGCAAGCGCGGAAAAATTTTAGGTGTGAGCTTATACGATTACGAAGACAGCGCAGTTGTATCAACTGAGGCAGGTGAACAGTTCTATAATGCTGAAGAACAAGAGCAACTGTTGAAAATAAATGAAACGCTTTTCAATATAACTCAAGACAAATTAATTGAACTTTTCAAAAATGATTTAGGCAGTTATTCAAAGTTTGCAACAATTGTACCTGTGATTGGTAATGCACAGCGACTTGGTACATTCATAATTGCACGTCGTGATCGTATTTACCTTGAAGAAGATTTGATTCTTGCTGAATATGCAGCAACAATTATTGGTCTTGAAATTATAAGGGCAAAAAGTGATGCGCATGAAGATATTGTAAGAAAAAAAGCTGTTGTTCAAATGGCAATTAGTACACTTTCATATTCTGAATTTGAAGCAGTTATTCATATTTTTGAGGAACTTAATGGTGAAGAAGGCTTGTTGATTGCAAGTAAAATTGCAGATAAAGCTGGTATTACACGTTCGGTAATCGTAAATGCACTTAGAAAGTTTGAAAGTGCAGGCGTTATAGAGACGCGTTCACTCGGTATGAAAGGGACGTATATTAAAGTTTTAAATGAACACTTACTTGATGAACTGAGAAAAATCAAAAATTAATTTTAGAACCAGCACTTGTTGCTGGTTTTTTATTTTTTTATAGAAATATGGATGTGAGATGCCTCAATAGTAGTGTTTTTCTGAAAAACACTTTATTTTCTACAATATATAGTTTAAAATATAGTTTAGGAAAGTATATCTTGTATAGGTAAAAATTTTGAGTGAAATTCAACATTTAAGCTTGAATGACCGATAAATTAAACATAAATAATTGGAGGCGATGATATGTTAAAAAATTCATTTCAAAAAATCGACTTAATGGGCAAAGCATTAAGTGGGTCTTGGCAAAAGAATAGTGCAATTTCCAATAACATTGCAAATGTAAATACACCTGGTTATAAACGACAAACAGTTAATTTTGAAGAAGTTCTTAAAAATCAAATGAATTACAACCAGTCAGTTACAATGACTAAGACTAATCCAAAGCATATTGCTTCAGCTTATACGGAAGATATAACAGCAGAAACCATTAGTGATACAAGTTACAGAGTTGATGGTAATAACGTAGACATTGATGTGGAAAATGCGGAAATGGCAAAGAACACTATTTATTACAATACTGTCGTCAATGAAGTAAATGGACAATTTTCAAGACTTAAGACTGCTTTTAGAATTAATAAATAGGAGATGATGTTATGGGCTTTTTCAATTCAATTAATGTAAGTGCATCAGGATTAACAGCAGAGCGATTAAGAATGGATTTGATATCAGAAAATATTGCGAATGCAAATGTAACTAGGACCGCAAGTGGTACGCCTTATCGTAGAAAAGTTGCTGTATTTCGAGCACAAGAAGCAAATTCATTTGAGCAAATGCTAAACTCAGCTTCAGGTACTTCTACTGTTGGTAATGGTGTTGAAATTGCTGGGATTGTTGAAGATCAATCTGCTTTTAAGAAAGAATATAATCCCAATCATCCAGATGCAGATGAAAACGGATATGTTAATTTGCCCAATGTAGAAGTTGTCAATGAAATGATCAATTTGATTTCGGCTTCTAGGGCTTACGAAGCAAATATTACTGCTGTTAACACAACAAAAACTATGGCTATGAAAGCATTGGAAATAGGAAAATAGTCTAGGATGTAATTTGATAAAAATCATGTATACTATAAAAGTGACATTTGTTATAGTTTTATAAGAAAGGTGTGGTGCTATTTTGAAAATTGATCAACTCCAAAATTCGATTTTGGTTAAAGATAAAAAATTGATAGATATTAATAACACATTGCAAGATGAAAGTGTTAATTTCTCAGAATTGCTCGCACAATCTCTTCAAAAGGTAAGTGATGATCAATTGTATTCAGAAAAAATGGACAGTTTATTTTCAATTGGTGCTATTGATAATGTGTCTGATGTTACAATAGCTGCAATGAAAGCAGATTTGTCAATTAATTTAGCTGTTGAAGTCACCAATAAGGTGCTTGCTGCCTACAGTGAAATTATGAGGCTTCAATTATGATGCCAAACAATAACTACGAGGTGTAATTCATGGGGAATTTTTTTAACCAGCTTCGCGAGCGTGTCGTCAATCTGTTTAATAGTTTAAGTCGAAATAATAAAATATTAGTTATTGCAGGAACTATAGTGGCAATTTTGCTAGTCACTTTTGGTATCCTGTTTTTGACGCGTACAAAATATGTAGTTGTTGCACAAGGTTTGACACCCGCTGAAGCACAAGTAATTACTACCAAGTTAGACGATATGGGAATTGCATGGAAGGATAGTAATGATACTTCTGTTGTTTCTGTTCCTGAAGCCGATGTATCTAAGGCGCGTATGGAACTTGCTGTATCTGGACAAGCAGGTAATTTTAGTTGGTCAGATGTTTTTAGTAGTGAGTCAATTACAATGACATCTCAAACGCGAGATCAAATGTATATACAAGCTACAGCTGCGGCAGTTGAAAAATCAATTGAGACGATTACAGCTGTAGAAAATGCAACAGTAATATTACAAATCCCAAAAGAAAGCAATTATTTTATTAAAGATGATATACAATCTAAAGCTTCAGTTGTAATTAGTTTTAAGCCAGGTGTTAATATAAGTGAAGCACAGGTAAGTGGTATTGTTAATTTAATTATCAACGCTGTAAAAGATCTGAAACCTGAAAATGTTACAATCCTAGATGATTCAGGTATACAACTTAACAATCAAGAGTCAGGATCAGGTTTTAATGCGAATACACAATTTGATTTACAACAACGTGTTCAAAAACAATTACAACAAGATTTAACGACTTTTTTAGAAAAACTATATGGCGTTGGCAATGTGGAAGTTCAACCGAACTTAGTACTTGATTTTAACCAACAAACTGAAACTCAAACGCTTTTTAGTCCACCAATTGAAGGTGAAATTAATGGCATGGTACGAAGTGCTACTAATATCAAGGAAAATGTAATTAGTGATTCAGCTACTGGTGTACCTGGTACGGATTCTAATACTGGAGATGCGACTTCTGTTGTAGAAAATACTGGCGCTGGATCAACATATGAAAAAGCGAGTGAAACCTTAAATTATGAACTCAACGAAATTTATCGTGAAATAGTTAAATCACAGGGAGATGTCAAGTCACTTTCTATAGGTGTTTTATTAAACTCTAAATCTCTTGTAGATGGACAACTTACAGATGAACATAAAACAGAATTGGTGAGTTTGATCGCTATGTCTGCGGGAACAGACAACGGCAATATCCAAGTGCTTGTACAAGAATTCCAAGATCCGATGGAATATTACAATGTATATACTGGACAGGATACAGCGGGCACAATATTTGGTATACCAATTTTAGTTTTGATTATAGCAGGTCTTATTACGCTTGTAGCAGTAATTGTAGGAATCATGATTCTAAGAAGAAATCGTAAAAAACGTGATGATGCAGAACAAGCAGCAATTAGAGATGCAGAAATCGAAAAATCACTTGAAGAAATTGAATCTACACCTGAAGATAAAGGTAGTCCTAAATACCATATCGAAAAATTTGTTGACAATAATCCAGAAGCCGCAGCAGCGTTATTGCGTGCTTGGTTAAATGATAATTAGGAGGGAAGATGGCTACTAAAAAAGGAAAAATTTCTGGAAAGACCAAAGCTGCCATTTTGCTAATTGCCCTTGGACCAGAACGTTCGGCCGCGCTGTTTAGCCATATGCATGATGATGAAATTGAAGAACTTACTTTGGAAATTGCAAATGTAAATAGAATCACACCCGAAGAAAGAGAAAGCGTTCTTGAAGAGTTCTATCAAGTATGTTTGGCACAAGAGTTTATATCAGAAGGTGGTATCAACTATGCTAAAGAAGTCCTTGAAAAAGCGATGGGCTCTCAAAAAGCACTTGAAATTATCAATAAATTAACTTCGTCACTTCAAGTTAAACCATTTGATTTTGTTAAAAAAACAGATGCAAATCAATTGTTAAACTTTATCCAGAACGAACATCCGCAGACTTTAGCTTTGATTTTGTCATATCTCAACCCAAATCAATCTGCGCAAGTATTATCTGCTTTACCTCAAGAAAAGCAAGCTGATGTTGCACAGAGAATAGCAACTATGGGAAGTACATCTCCTGAGATTATCAAGGAAGTTGAGCTGGTCTTAGAACGAAAATTGTCTTCAATGGTTACGCAAGATTATTCTGCAACGGGTGGAATTCAGTGTATTGTTGATATTCTTAACTCTGTTGACAGAGGTACTGAAAAATATATTCTTGAAACACTGGAAATTCAAAATGCTGAGCTTGTTGAAGAAATTCGCAAAAAAATGTTTGTTTTCGAAGATATTGTCAATTTGGACAGCGTTGGTATCCAACGTTTTATCAGAGAAGTGGACAACAGCGATTTAGCGATTGCGCTTAAAGGTGCGACTGAAGAAGTTAAAGAGATGATCTTTGCAAACATGTCAAAGCGTATGACCGAGATGCTGCGTGAAGATATGGACTTTATGGGGCCAGTAAGACTCAGAGATGTTGAAGAAGCACAACAAAAAATTGTTAATATCATCAGAAAACTTGAAGAAGCAAATGAAATCATTATCGCTAGAGGCGGAGGAGATGAATTAATTGTCTAAGGTGTTTAAATCGTCGCGAGTTGTGATAGATGACAAGGCTTTTGTGTTATCTACTAAAGCTCATGAAATCGAGTCTACGATAGAAGTTGAAGAAATAGCTGCCAATGAAGGGAATGAACCTAATTTGGCAGCTAATCAAATAATTGAATCTGCAAAGGTCGAAGCGAATCAAATACTAGAAGAAGCAGACCGTGAGTATGAGCAAAAAATGACAAGTGCGCAAAATAGCAGTGATGCTATAGTTGCCAATGCCTACGATCAAGCCAAAGGAATCATGGAGCAGTCCAAAGCAGAAGGTTACCAAGATGGATATAATAGAGGTGTTGATGATAGTCAGGAAATTGCTAAACAAATAATTGACGAAGCGATCGCGATAAAAGAAGAATGGTTACAGATGAGACAAGACTTGTTTCGAAAAACTGAACCTGAGATGATCAATATTGTTGTGGAAGCTTTGGAAAAAGTGTTGGATTATAAAGTAGAGACCGATCAGACTTTAATCGAATCTTTGATTAGACAAGGTATAAGTCGAGTGACAAAATCACATTTGGTCTCTATTCGTGTTTCTAATGAAGATTATAATCAAGCACTTTCTATAAAGCCAATGCTTTTAGCTACCAGTGATAAAATTGAAGAAATAGATATAAAAAGAGATCCTTCCTTGCAAAATGGCTCTTGTATCATCGACACTGAATCTGGCAGTATAGACAGTAGTTTAAGTACTCAGCTGGAACAAATTAAGAAGTTGTTTGATGATTTATTGAAAGGTGATTGATATGCTAGAAAAATATAGCACTGCACTTAAAGAAAATGCCGTTCTTAAATTCAGTGGTAGAGTTTCTAAGATTATCGGGATGATGATAGAGTCAATTGGCCCAGCAGTGGAAATCGGTGAAGTATGCGATATTTATCCGATAAAAAATACGGAACCATTAAAAGGTGAAGTTGTTGGTTTTAATAACGATAAAGTACTGATCATGCCTTTAGGTGATATGAAAGGAATAGGACCGGGGAGCAAAGTAGTTGCCTTAGGTCATGCCCTTCAAGTTGATGTTTCTGAAGCATTATTAGGCCGAATACTAGATGGGCTTGGTAACCCAATAGATGAACTTGGTAAACCAGCTGCAGATAAAAAGTATGCTGCTAACAACGATCCACCTAATCCGCTTTTTAGGGATAAAATTGTTGAGCCAATTCCACTAGGGATACGTACTTTAGATGCGCTTTTAACTTGTGGCAGAGGACAACGTATAGGTATATTTGCAGGTTCTGGAGTAGGTAAAAGTACACTTTTGGGAATGATTGCAAAGTATACTAAAGCGGATGTCAATGTCATCGCACTGGTAGGAGAGAGAGGAAGAGAAGTTAGAGAGTTTATTGATAATGACTTAGGCGAAGAAGGGCTTAAACGATCAGTTGTTGTTGTTGCTACATCAGATAAACCGGCACTTGTAAGGGTAAAAGCTGCATTAATTGCAACTTCAATCGCTGAGTATTTTAGAGACAAAGGTAAAAATGTCATACTCATGATGGATTCTGTAACTCGTTTTTCTATGGCTCAAAGAGAAATAGGACTGGCTATAGGAGAACCACCAGTGACAAGAGGGTACACACCATCAGTTTTTGCTGTATTACCTAGATTGCTTGAACGTGCGGGGAACTCTGCGGTTGGCTCAATTACGGGGCTTTATACTGTTCTAGTTGATGGAGATGACTTTAATGAACCTATTTCTGATGCCGTTAGAGGAATCTTAGATGGTCATATTATTTTGACAAGAAAACTTGCCGCACTTGGTCATTATCCAGCAATTGATGTTTTAGATAGTGCTAGTAGGGTAATGCCTAATATTATAGATGAAGAGCATTTGCTTGCAGCTTTACGATTTAAAGAAATTTTGGCAACATATCGCAATTCAGAAGATTTAATCAATATTGGCGCTTATGCAAAGGGGACAAATCCTCATATTGACCTTGCAATATCAAAAATTGATCAAATCAACGCTTTTCTAAAACAAAGAACGAACGAACGTGCAGAATTTGACACCAGTTTAGATGTGCTAAAAGAAATTGTTAAGTAGTCCTAAGGAGTTTGGTATAGGTTATGAAGAAATTCTCATTTAGGTATGAAAGCGTTTTAAAAATGCGAATGGATAAAGAAGATCAAGTAAAGAACGAACTTGCAAAATATATTTCGTTAAGACAAACTAAGCTTGAAGCTTTGGACGCTTTAAATGAGAATGCCCTAAGCTATAACCACCATATTGAAAAGTTACTTAACGAGGGGACTGCAAGATCAGAGATGTCCCAGTTTAATCAAGGCAAAACTTATTATAAGAAAAAAAGAGAAAAACTATTAGGTGAAATAGTTAAATTAGATGAGCAAATCATATTGACACAATCAAAATTAGTTGAGGCTATGAAAGAGCGAAAAATAATGGATAAATTAAAAGAACAAGCGTTAAATGAATTTATTGAAGCAATAAACGAAGCTGATGCGAAATTAATTGAAGAAGTAGTCAATTTTTCCAATAACAAAAAGAATGGAGATTAAATATGGCTGAAAAAATACCCGAAATCCCCAAATCTGAATCTAAGGACAAAGAAAAAAAATCTGGCGGTAAAGGTGGATGCCTTGTCGTTTTATTGATTTTGTTCTTGACTCCGTTATTGGCATTGGGAACGCTTTATTTTTTTAATAAAGATTTTAAACTTACTGTTAATGGTATTATGTCAAATGCACCAGGACCAGTGGGTACATATTTCGAAAAATTTCCAACTAGAGCTGAAGAACTTGAGCAGATAAGAGTCGTTTCAGATTATATGTTAGGTCTTGATGAGTCAAGAGCAGTAGATAAGTTGTTAATTTTACAAAAGGATGATAATCGTGCCTATGATGATGTCATTAAAGATATGTTGAGAATTAATCCCAATAAAACTAAGAATATTCTTGAAGCAATTCGTGAGGCTACTGTAAATAAAGACGCACTAGCCAATACTGTTCAGGGGATTTCGTCTGAACAAGCTGATGATTTAAAGGCTCAAGCAGCTTATATTTCAGGTTTGCCACTTACCGCTGGTGTAGATGAAGTCAATAAGATTATTGAAGATAGTATCAATGGTCATAAAAATGCAGCAGCTATTTTCGAGTATATTGATGATAACACTGCAGTAAATTTGCTGTATCAGTTGGATCAAGTTGATCGAGATAAAATTTATGCTGCTCTATCTGACGCTAAGGCACTTTCAATTAAGAATGCATATAGTAGCTTACAAAGACGTGAAGAGGACTTGATTCAAATAGCAGGTGTATATTCTTCGGAAGCCGCGGATAGCCTTGTAAATACCATTGGAGACACTTCTATTTACTCACTTGAAGACCTTGCGATAATCTATAAAAACTTGGGAGCAAAAAAAGCAGGCGAGGTTTTAGCAAAATCAAATAATGAAGCTTTTGTCTTTGATGTAGTAGCTAAAATCAAAGCCAATGAGTTACTGGATTCTGGAAAAGATTTATTAACGCCAGATATATTAAAATCGCTAAAGATATACCGAGAATTTGACGATAATGTTAAAGAGTTAATCAATGTCTATTCTAAGATGGATACGACAAAGGTAGTATCAATTGTTAAGAACATGATGCTTAATGCCTCTCCATCAAAGGTATATGAGCTCAATAATGGCGATTTGATCACTATTTCTGATGAAGATTTGATATTGAGGATTCTTACAAGTTTCCCACAAGATAAGATTGCTACAATTCTTTCGTCATTAGATCAAACGTTGTCCTCCGAATTGACAAGAAAACTCGCACTACCACAAAATTAGGAGGTGTGTATGCAACTACGAGAATTGCTCAACAATAAGCAAGCTCTCAATCCTTTAATTGAAATTAAAAATGTTGCTCAAAATTCTAGTGTTGATGTTTTCAATCAAATCCTTACTAGAAAAAATGAGTCAATCACTAAGCCGGATGTGAAAAGCTCCAGCTATAGTGATAGAAGCTTAAACACCAAAAATGAATATGAGAAAAAAGACAACCAGTTTTCATTGAAATCTATTGCTTCTGAAGTGAATAATGCGGGTAAGAAACAATCAGATATTGGGGTTTCAAAATCATCAAATGAAAATAATGATGTTTATGATGATGATAAATTCCAAAATAAACCATCACAGAAAATTGAAAAGGCGTCTAAAAATGCTGAAAAAGATGATGTGAAAAGTGATTTGACTGAAAAGCTAAAGCAAAAGTTAAAAAAAGAAACAGGAATGAACGATGAACAGCTTGATCAATTGTTAGCATCTTTAAATTTAGATGTAACTGGATTACAAAAGTTGTTAGATGGTGGTCCTGAGCTAGGAGAAATGCTTAAGACAATGGGTGATATTTTAGACTCACTTGAAATCGATTCAGCTTTAGGACAAAATTTATCATCAAAAGATATCAGTCAAATCGTAAAACAACTCAATCAAGTGATTGAAACTCTCGATAAAATAGCAACTAAAGAAGTTGATCAAGACAAATCTGAGAGCAAATCTTTTGAGAGTCAGTTGATTCAAAAAATTTCTCAAGTCGTTAGCACATTAGAAGCCACAGATACAAGTACTGAAGTAATGCCACAAGAATTGAGTCAAACACTACTGTCAGCTATATCAACAAATGAAACCAATTCAAAGTTAACTGAAACGGTTGAACAACCAGATTTAGAAGTGTCTACAGGCGCTAAGATGAACGCCTCAATTGTTGAGACAACTACATCAAATAATACTGATTCAAATGATAGTGATTCAAAATCAGAGAATAATCAATCGCAGAATAAAGTGAATCAATCGAACGTTGTATCAGAGAGTGTTGTTTCTCAAAATGTAGCTACTAAACCAACGCAAAGTGTTGTAACTGATTCGGTACCAGTAGAAACTGAAGTGAAGGTTGTTGAAGATAGCAATGGTGTTTCTTTACATCAAGTGACGATGAAGAATGGAAATTCTGTAACAACACAGACCGTTGCAGTTACTCCAGCGTTAAAACAAGAAGTTGTATCGCAACTTATGGAGGCTATAAAAGGTCAAATTAAGTTAAGCGATCAAGGCACATCAATGATCGTAAAATTACAACCAGAACAACTTGGCAACGTAGAGTTAAAACTTAATATTCAAAAAGGTGTAGTATTAGCTGAATTAAAGGTTGAGAATGAAATTGTTAAAGCTGCTATTGAATCGAACTTAGACGATTTGAAACAGTCATTAAGTAATAAAGGCTATGCAGTTGATCAAATTAACGTAAGCGTTGATAGTGGGAAAAAAGAAGGTCAAGAAGCATTTGATTTTCAAGGACGCGGGAAAGATCAACAGAAAAAAAACGGTAATAGACTTGAAGGCAATTTAGATATAGAGCCATTAGAGCAGATTAGCCGGTATGAGTTAAACGAACTAGAAGGATCGACTTTTAGTTATTATGGTTAGGAGGTAAATATGGCTTTTAATGTAAGCGGATCTTTCACTGAAGATCAAATAAAGCGTTTAAATGCAATTTCTAATGATGCTGAAAACGCAACTAGACAAAAAAATCAAGTGTTGGATAAAGATGCTTTTCTTAAATTGATGATGGTTCAACTACAAAACCAAAATCCTTTAAATCCAACTGATAATACTGAATACATGAACCAAATGGCTCAATTTTCATCGGTAGAGCAGTTGTCAAATATTGCAGCATCATCTGAAACGACTAATCAGTTAAGTGCTTTAATGTCAAAACAGATGGAAGATATGGCAGCGGCGATTGAAAAACTTTCTGGCACATCTGAAGGCTCAGAAGATATGGTTAATAGTCAAAAAGAGATTATAGAACAAAATACTAAAATTCTTAATGAACTTGTAAAAATGAATGCATTACTATCAAGTTATGTTGGTGCAGATAGTACAGAACCTGTAACTGATGAAGAGGTGTATTCTTTACTTGGACACTAGGGTGGTGATAAGATGAGTGATTTTAAAAATATGAATAACGATTATATGATTAGACGCTCGCAAGTGGTATCGCCTAAACCTGTTAGTGGTGATTCAAACAATTCAAAGACCAATGTAACAGGTCCTTCGTTTAACGATGTTTTAAGTAAAATCAAATCAATTGATCATGTGAAATTTTCAAAACATGCAATGGATCGATTGAGTTCTAGAAATATCGAGTTATCGGATGATGAATTAGGTCGAATCAACAATGGTGTTGATAAAGCGAAAACAAAGGGCGTTAGAGAAGCACTTATTATGATGGATAACAAAGTGTTTGTCGCAAGTGTACAAAATAAGACGATTATAACTGCTGCTTTAGATGAGCAATTAAAAGACAATGTATTTACTAATATAGATGGCGCGGTAATAGTGTAGCTGGACCTTTTAAGGAAGCTATAGGGGAATATCCGAATGATAGACCCCACTGTGTTAGGAGGTTAATTTTATGATGAGATCAATGTTTTCTGGTGTATCTTCTTTAAGAGCTCACCAGTTAAGAATGGACGTTATTGGTAACAATATCGCAAATGTTAACACTGTTGGATTTAAAGCATCTTCAGTTTCTTTTTCTGAAATGTATAGTCAAACATTAAAAGGTGCAAGTTCATCTTCTGATTCACGAGGTGGAACTAACCCAATGCAAGTCGGCTTAGGAGCGAATGTGGCTTCGATAGCTGTAAATCATTCAAAAGGTTCTATTCAAAGAACAGATGTAGCGACAGATTTGATGATTGATGGTTCTGGTTTTTTCGTCGTAACTAATGATGCCAATGCTCAAAATAAATACTACACTAGAGCGGGTAACTTTCAAATGGATGAACAAGGTTATTTAGTTACAACTGAAGGTTTAAAAGTACTAGATGTAAATATGAAACCAATTCAAGTCAATATGTCTGATACTAAAAATGCAACTGCAACAACTAACTTAACAATTAGTGGTAATTTAAATTTTACCGATACAAATTATACAACAACAGCAGACCTTTATGATTCGCTAGGTGATGTGCATACAATAAACGTTAATTTTAAAAATGCACCACTTATAACTACAGCGAAAAAAACCGTTGATCCTAATGATCCAAAATATGATCCTGCCGCATCTGCAGCTGTTTACAATTACTCTTATAGAGAAATAACCATTTCTAATACTGCTGGTACGCAAGTTTATCCTGATCCTGCAGCTTCGGCAACTACTGCTGGTCATATATATGCTAAATTTAATGAAAGCGGCGAAATAGTTGACCTTGTAACGCTCAATACTCTTGCAGATCCGGATTCTACTCCTGATGTTTCAGTTTCGGGTACCTTAACTATGACAGTTCCAGGCGCTGCTGATATTACTATTCCACTTGATCGATCAATGTTCTTTGCAAATGCTGATATAGCTGGTGGAGTAAGAACTTTCACACAAGTTTCAAAAGAGTCAGATGCAAAAGGCGTTCAACTTAATGGTAACTCAGCTGGTTCTATAGATACTTTTAATATATCTTCTAAAGGTGAAATTATTGGAATTTATACAAACGGCGAGAGGAAAGTACTTCAAACGTTAGGCCTTGTTGATTTTGACAACCCGGCTGGTTTGGAAAAAATTGGTGGAAACTTGTTTCAAAATACACCTAACTCAGGTACGCCTAAATACGGTGCGCCAGCAACTGGTAGTTTTGGGGCGGTTACACCAGGAGCGCTTGAGATGAGTAATGTTGATTTAGCGGCTCAATTTACGGATATGATAACAACACAAAGAGGATTTCAAGCGAACTCACGTGTCATCACAACTAGTGATGAGATTTTACAAGAGTTAGTTAATCTTAAGCGATAATAGAAGATAAGTCGGAGTGAATCCGAATGGATTCACTCTTGATTTGTACTTATGATAGTTTTCAGGATGTGAGAAAGGATGCTTACAGATGATAAAAGTGACTAGACTAAACGGGGAGCCAATCTACCTTAATTCGAACTTAATTGAATTCATTGAAGCGACACCTGATACAATGATCACACTTACAACTGGAAAAAAAGTGATTATAAAAGAAAATATTGAGTATGTTATAGAAAGAATCATTGAATATAACTCTAAAATCAGTCAATATATAAGTAAAGTCTGAAGAAATTTTCATATTAAATAAAAGAGGTGTTCACATTGGATATAACAACGATTTTAGGACTCGTATTGGGTGCAGGTTTTATAGTATGGTCAATTTTACTTGGGGGACAACTGGGATGGTACTTTGATGCGCCCTCTGTGGTTGTAGTTGTCGGGGGTATGTTTTCCGGCTTTTTAGTTGCGTTTCCACTTAAGGAAGTGCTTAATCTAGGTAAAATTTTCGGTAAAACTATGAAAAATAACGAATTTGATATTGATCAAATCATCACAAAGATCATTGAGCTTGCGAATGTTGCTAGAAGAGAAGGTCTCCTAGCACTTGAAGAAGCTGTATCTGAAATTAAGGATGATTTTCTTCAAAAGGGCGTTATGTTAATCGTAGATGGTACAGACCCTGAGTTGGTTAAAAATATTTTAGAAACTGAAATTGAAAACATATCTGCTAGACATAGTAAAGGGAAGTCGATGATGGATACTTTTGGATCTCTTGGTCCTGCATTTGGTATGATCGGAACCTTGATTGGTCTTGTTGCCATGCTTCAAAACCTATCAGATCCTTCTTCAATCGGACCTGCTATGGCAGTTGCTTTAATTACCACTTTTTACGGTGCAATACTTGCTAACTTAATTTTTATTCCTATGGCAGGAAAACTTGCTCTAAAGAGCAATGAAGAGTTGTTAATTAGAAATGTTATGATAGAAGGACTACTTTCAATTCAAGCTGGTGAGAACCCTAGGATTATTGAGGAAAAACTAAAAGTATTCTTACCGCCATCAGTAAGGAAAAAAGTAGGCACACAGGAGGCGAAATCAGACAATGGCTAAGGATAAATGTCCCGAATGTAAAGCTGGTTTACCCGAATGGATGGGTACGTATGGTGACCTTGTTACGCTGCTAATGTGCTTTTTCGTTCTACTCTTTGCGTTTTCTTCGATAGATGCTCAAAAATTTGAAGCTGTAATGCAGTCTTTTCAAGGATCTGCTGGTGTATTGTCTGGGGGTAAGTCTCTATCAGAAGCGCCTTTGGTTTTTGATGGAATGCCAGAAAGTCAGACTTCATCACAACAAGTTGTTGAGCAGTCTAAACTTGAAAATTTAAAAGAGCAAGTTGAGCAATACTTAGAACAAAATCAGATGCAAAATCAAGTTGACATCGAACTCGAGGACCGTGGTCTTATTATCAGATTTAAAGATAATGTTTTATTTGATCCTGGAAGTGCAACGGTTAAACAAGGTTCTTTTGGCATATTAGATTTTTTAAGTCAATTATTAACGACAGAAGAATTGATCAACGAAGAGATTCGTGTTGAAGGTCATACTGATAACGTGCCCAATATCTCTGCTCAATATCCTTCTAACTGGGAACTTTCAACTGCAAGAGCGACAAATGTGGTGCGCTATTTTATAGAACAATCAACTTTTACACCAGCGAGACTTTCTGCTGCAGGTTATAGTGAATATCACCCTATAGATACAAATGATAGCGCTGAGGGGCGTTCAGCCAATAGACGCGTTGATATAGTTGTGATTAAGAAAGCTGTGGCGGCAACTCAAGATACGACAAATGCCGGAGGAAATCAATGAATAAAAAAATGTTAATTATTATAATTGCAGTCGTTTTAGTAGTTGTAATTGGAGCTGGAGCAGCTGTATTTCTATTAACTAGAACGCCAACTGAGAAACCTATTGTTTATTTTGTATATACATTTGATGAAGAATATTCAAATTTACTAGACGAAAATAGTGGGAAAATTGTGAAGTATCAAGTTACCATTGAATACACTGACGAAACTATGTTGGCTGTTTTTGATACAAATAAAATTAAGCTGCGAAATAATATTGACGAAATTATGCGCGCTACCCTTTCAACGGATATTGAAAAAGCAAATGGCAAGCAAAAATTAAGAGATCGTATAAAAGACATGGTAATTGAACTTCTAGAATCTGATGAAGAAGTCATTACAAATATTTATATACAACCTTTTGTGATTCAAGGTTAAGTTTTACCACAATATAGCCGATATTCATCTTGAAAGTATAAAGATATTCTAAGAACTAAAGGAGGTGAAATCATGCCTGACGTTTTATCCCAAAACGAAATTGACGAACTACTCGCGGCGCTTAGCACTGGCGAAGTGGACGTCAGTGAGATAGAAGAAGAGAAAAAAGAGAAGAAAGTTAGAAAATATGATTTCAGCCGTCCTGATAAATTTGCAAAAGATCAACTAAGAACGCTTGAAATTATCCATGAGAATTTTTCTAGATTACTAAATAACTTTCTTTCTGGGTATTTACGAACTTATATTGAAGTAGATGTAATCTCTGTACAAAGTTTAATTTATACTGAATTTAGTAACTCTATATCAAATCCTGCAATTTTAGGAATTGTTGATTTTGCGCCATTTGATGGTCAAGTTATCATCGATGTTTCAGCTGATATAGCCAATGCCATGATCGAAAGAGTTTTAGGTGGAACAGGAAAAGCATCTGGGATGTCGTCTAAAGAAAGTAGATCTTTAACAGAAATTGAGATGACACTTTTAAGAAATATTTTGATAAAATTTATCAACTTACTAAAAGAACCTTGGGGAAATATAGTTGAACTTAGACCTAAGCTTGAAAATATTGAAACAAATGCACAGTTTGCTCAAATTGTATCACCGGCAGAATCGGTTGCTTTAATTACTTTTAATTTACACATTGGTGAAAATGAAGGAATGATCAACATATGTATACCACATTTCGTTATTGAACCTATTCTACCGAGTTTAAGTTCGAGGTTATGGTTTGCTACTAGTAACAAGAAAGAAGTTACTGATGAGGAACGTGAAGCGCTTGAAACGGGAATTAGTCGTTCAAGGTTAAATATGACTGCTGTAGTAGGTGGTTCAAATATAACGGTATCTGAACTTCTTAATTTACAAAAAGGCGATATTATTTTACTTAACAAAAATGTAGAGGAACCGCTTGATATTTATGTAGAAAATCAACTGAAATATAAGGCTAAACCAGGTATCAAAAAGAAAAATGTTGCCATTATGATTTCAGAAATAATTGAGGAAGGAGATGAATTAGATGAGTGATATGCTATCCCAAGAAGAAATAGATGCTTTACTAGGTGGTGGGGGTCCTTCGTCTTCAGCTTCAACTATAGAAGGTTTAACTGCAGAAGAAGCAGATGCAATAGGTGAAATTGGTAATATAAGTATGGGTACTGCTGCAACGACCTTATTTACATTGCTAAACAAAAAAGTTACAATTACAACACCAAAAGTATCTGAAACAACCATGGAAGAACTCGCAAAAGAATTTTTAGATCCTTCAGTTTTAATTAACATTACTTATAAAGTAGGTATTGAAGGCGTTAACTTTTTAATTCTTCATGAAAAAGATGTTAAGATCATCACTGATTTAATGATGGGTGGCGATGGTACTAATATTTCTAATGAGCTTAATGACCTGCATCTAAGTGCAATTAGTGAAGCAATGAATCAAATGATTGGTTCTTCTTCAACTTCTCTGTCTGAAATGTTAGGTAAAAAAATTGATATTTCTCCTCCTGAGGCTTATCATGATAAGATTTCTGAACTCGACTATTCTCAATTTGGTGTAACGAAGCAAGATCAAGTTGTTAAAATAGCGTTTAGAATGACCGTTGGAGATTTAATTGATAGTGAAATTATGCAGGTGTTACCACTTGAAGTTGCTAAACAAATGGTTTCAACGATTATTGGTGCAACACATGATGAAGAACCTGTAGTATCAGCGCAACCACAGGCTTCTAAGCCTGAAACTCAACCGGAAGAAAATATTTCGCCGAAGAAAGAACCTCCTAAAAACCAATATTATTATGAGGAAGATGAGCCGAAACAAAGGGTAACAGGAGAAAAAGTTAATGCAGTTCCATTGCAATTTGAAAATTTTGATAGCAATTCTGCTCAAATGTATTATAATAATGATATAGATTTAATCAGAGATGTACCGCTTGAAATTACCGTTGAATTAGGTAAAACAGGTAAAAAGATTAATGAAATTCTCGATTTTGGTGTTGGAACAGTCATCGAGTTAGATCGTCTTGTTGGTGAACCACTTGATGTTCTTGCAAACGGCAAACGAATTGCTAAGGGAGAGGTTGTCGTTGTTGATGAAAATTACGGCATTAGGATCACAGATATTATAATACCAAGAAGAGTAAGTGAATAATTTTTAAGGAGGATAAATATGGCTAATACAATATTAGTAGTCGATGATGCAGCATTTATGAGGATGATGATCAAAGATGTATTAACAAAAAACGGCTATGACGTTGTTGGAGAGGCTGAAAATGGCCAAAAAGCAATTGAAAAATATAAAGAACTTAAACCGGAGTTAGTAATTATGGATATTACTATGCCTGAGGTTGATGGTATTCAAGCCGTTAAAGAAATCAAATCATTTGATCCAAATGCAAAAGTTGTCATGTGTTCGGCTATGGGTCAGCAAGCCATGGTTATCGAATCTATTCAAGCTGGAGCGAGAGATTTTATTGTTAAACCATTTCAAGCAGATCGCGTAATAGAAGCTGTAAAGAAAGTTTTAGGATAGGTGAAATGTTATGAACATTTTCACCTGTTCTCTAGCGGGTTTAACGACTCCATATAAAAGTACATCTGACACTTTGTTCATGATAAAGTATATTATTGTGGCCACAGTGTTTTTGTTCTTATTGTGGGGTATTTCAAAATACCTTACAAAAAAACAATTTGTAGGCATCAGGAACAAAAACATGAAGGTTATAGAACGTGTTGCAATTACTAATGACAAGTACTTGTTTTTAGTTGAGCTTGATGGTATACATTATATGATCAGCAGTGATAAAAATGGTATGAGATTAATTGATAAACGAGAGCATCTAAATATTGAGTCTTCTAAGTCAATTGAACCTCAATCAGGTGCTTTTTTTGAGCAACTTAAAACATCTATTTCGAAAAGAGATTCGCAAAAAAATACAAAGGATAGTAAGGATGACTCTAACTAGTAGACATTTTAAAGGGTTAATCATATTGGCATTTTTGGTAATCCTTATGATTCCAGCCAATATAGATTTTGCAGCAACCACCCTCCAAATTCCAGATATCAACGTAACTGTTTCTGGCGGTGATGGTGATGTACAAATAGCCAATAGTATTCAAATACTCATCTTATTAACTGTTTTGTCATTAGCGCCATCAATTTTGATTATGATGACATCTTTTACAAGGTTTATAATAGTTTTGGGTTTTGTTCGCCGTGCTTTATCACTTCAGGCGACACCACCAAATCAAACCTTAATTGGTTTAGCTTTGTTTTTGACACTTTTTGTTATGGCGCCCGTTTTCACAGATGTTTATGAAAATGCATATGTACCATTGCAAGAAGGCACTGTTTCCTTAGAAGAAGCTGTGGACCTTGCCTCAGATCCTTTTAAAGAGTTCATGTTGGCACAGGTTCGTTCAAAGGATTTGGCGCTTTTTTTGGATATTGCTCAAGTGGATGAAGTTAATTCAAACGATGATATCTCTATGGCTGTTCTGATTCCCGCATTTATTTTAAGCGAGTTAAAATTGAGCTTTGAGATCGGCTTTTTAATCTTTATGCCGTTTATAGTTGTAGATATGATTGTCGCTTCGACGCTGATGGCACTGGGGATGATGATGCTACCACCTGTTATGATCTCACTGCCAATTAAAATTTTGTTATTTATTTTAGTTGATGGATGGCACTTGATTGTCGAAAAATTAGTGTTAAGTATTAGGTAGGAGGGTAATATGACCGAGGAAATGATAATTGATTTATTTACAGAGTCTATAAAAACCATCTTGCTACTAGCGGCCCCCATGCTACTTAGTGGGTTATTGATTGGATTACTTATAGCTATTTTTCAAGCTACCACACAAATTCAAGAAGCAACACTGGCTTTTGTTCCTAAGATTATTGTTGTATTTGCAGTTATGTTATTTACGGGTTCGTGGATGCTTAATTCTCTTGTGGCATATACTATTTATATCTTGGATTTTATTGATCTTATTATCTATTAGGTGGCAGTATGACTTTTTCGATTCCATTACTTGATATATTTTTAGTCGCCGGTAGAATTGGAGGCATGGTATTTACCGCTCCAATTTTTGGCAGTAGAAATTATCCGATTCCCATGAAAATTGGATTTATATTTTTCACAACACTAATTGTATATCCTTTTGTAAATTCAACCATTACGTATGATGTGACAAGCTTTCTTGGTTTTGCTATATTGATGGCTAACGAACTATTAATCGGTATTTTCATAGGATTATTGATTTCTGTGTTTTTTAACTTTATTTATTTCGCAGGAGATATGATTGATCATGAGCTTGGGTTTTCTATAGTAAGTGTTATTAACCCAATGGATGAATCGCAGATACCGATCACATCAAATGTATTTTATGTTTTTTCGACATTGATTTTTCTACAGTTAAATTTGCATCATGAATTAATTACTGCACTGGTGGTTTCGTTTAGTAAGATACAGTTGGGGTCTTTTTTTAATGTAGCAGGCTCATTTCCAATGATACTTGATGTTGTTGGCCAATCCTTTATCATTGGTCTGCAAATAGCTGCACCTTTTATGATTACGGTGTTAATTGCCAATATAATATTGGGTTTACTTTCCAAAGCGATGCCTGGTATGAATATATTTATATTAGGAATGCCTTTTAAAATTTTCTTTGGTCTTTTAATGTTTATTATTTTGATGCCCTATTTATATGAAATATTCAGTACCATATTAAATTCTGTTTTTATGTACGTCAGTGATTATCTGAACATATATTAGTTGTAGAGAGGACAATAGATGTTACGTTATTTTGATTTGCAATTATTCTCTGAAGAAAAAACGGAACAACCTACCTCTAAGAAAATGCAAGATTCACGAGAAAAGGGACAAATTCCACAATCAAAAGATCTAAATGGTGCGGTTTCTTTATTAGCTGTTTTTATGGCTTTTTCCTTTTTTAGTAATTATTATGTAGAAAATTTAATTGGTTATTATCAGTTCGCAATGAATCTTACTGTGGATACAGCAAGTTTATTTTCTTCTAATGGAATTAACAAATTTATGAGTGAAACTATATTTTTCATTTTGAAAATGTCACTTCCTTTATTGCTCGTTGCTCTTGTATCTGGTTTGTTGTTGTCTTATATACAAGTAGGATTTATTTTCACAACTGAAACGATAAAACCTAAACTGGAGAAAATCAATCCTTTAAAAGGTCTGAAAAATATGTTTTCAACAAGATCTTTGGTTGAGATGCTAAAATCAGTTTCTAAAGCGGTATTGCTTTTATACGTGGCAATAAGTTATATCGCTGGTCATATGAGGGAGTTGCTAATTACACAGGAACTCGAACTTGGACCTATTGTACTTGTTATGTGGAGCTTGATTTATGGTGTAGTTATACGATGTGCAATTTTACTTTTTGTTATTGCTGTTTTTGATTTTGCTTATAAACGCTGGAAAAACAACAAAGACTTAATGATGTCTAAGCAAGAAATCAAAGAAGAATATAAACAGAGTGAGGGAGATCCTCAATTAAAATCGAAAATAAAAGAAAAACAGCGGACTTTGGCGATGAGTCGAATGATGCAAGAAGTACCTAAGGCGGATGTGATTATCACTAATCCAACTCACTTTGCAGTTGCGCTAAAATATGATGCCAGTATCGGGGATGCACCTCTTGTAACAGCCAAAGGACAAGATTTGATCGCTCAAAATATTAAGCGAATTGCTTCAGAAAATAATGTACCAATAGTAGAAAACAAACCTTTAGCTCAAACGATATATAAAACTGTCGACATTGGTTCTTTTATACCGGGAGATTTATATGAAGCAGTAGCTGAAGTACTAGCATATGTTTATTCTTTAAAGAAAAAAAATTAGGAGGCATGAAATATGCGCTTTAGTGACATTATAGTCGCGATGCTTGTCGTTACAATCATTGTACTAATTATCGTTCCAGTACCATTAGGACTATTGGACTTTTTTTTAGCGCTTAACATCTCTCTCTCATTAACTATATTAATGCTCTCAATGTTTGTAAATGAGGCCCTTGAATTTAGTGTTTTTCCATCAATGCTATTAATAACCACTTTGTTCAGGCTCGCACTTAACATAAGAACTACAATGAGTATTTTATCCACGGGTACTGCTGGTGAAGTAATCGCATCCTTTGGTTCCTTTGTTATCGGCGGAAATGCAATTGTTGGTTTTATCATATTTCTTATCATTATGATTATTCAGTTCTTAGTTATTACAAAAGGTTCTGAGCGGGTTTCAGAGGTTGCTGCTAGATTTACACTTGACGCAATGCCTGGTAAACAGATGGCAATTGATGCCGATTTGAACTCGGGATTAATTTCAGAAACAGATGCAAAGATTAGAAGAAGAAAAATTCAAAGAGAAGCTGATTTTTATGGTGCAATGGATGGTGCCAGTAAGTTCGTTAAAGGTGATGCTATCGCTGGTATTTTAATTACCATGATAAATATTTTAGCTGGATTTATCCTTGGAGCAATGACAATGGGGCTTACGTTGCCACAATCAATTGAGCGTTTTACACTTTTAACAGTTGGTGATGGTCTTGTCAGTCAGTTACCAGCACTTATGATTTCTGTAGCAACTGGTGTTATCGTTACACGGTCAGCTTCAGAAGCGAATCTTGGTACTGAAGTTATCGGTCAATTGTTTGCACAGAGTAAAGTTCAATATATTGTAGGTATTGTAGTAATTATACTTGGCGCTGTGACACCACTTCCAAATTTTCCATTCTTGTTGATCGGTACTTTGATTTTGGTTGCAGGTTATGCTACACAAAATCGTAAAAAAAAGGAAGCTTTTGAACAAGAACAGGAGGAAATTGAGCCTGATACGTCGAAAGAAGATATGCGAAGACCAGAAAATATTATGCCGCTTTTGCAAGTTGATCCTATAGAACTTGAATTTGGTTACGGTATTATTCCTTTAGCAGATCCAAACCAAGGTGGTGATTTGTTTGATAGATTAGTTATGATTAGACGACAAATTGCTTTAGAGTTAGGTTTGATTGTCCCTATTATAAGACTTAGAGACAATATTCAGCTTGACTCAAATCAGTATTTGATAAAGATTAAGGGCAATGACATGGCAAAAGGTAATATTGTATTTGATCATTATCTTGCGATGAGTCCTGGGGCTGTTGAAGGTGAAATTGAGGGTATAGAAACGATTGAACCTGCATTTGGTTTACCAGCAAAATGGATTAAGTCTGATTTGCGTGAAAAGGCAGAACTTCTTGGATTTACAGTTGTAGATCCATCGTCAGTTATTTCTACACATTTAACAGAAGTCATTAAAAAATATGCCTATGAGTTAATTAGTCGTGAGGATGTAAAACAATTAATTGAAAATGCGAAAGAAACAAATCCAACACTAGTTGAAGAGTTAATTCCTGGACTTATGAGTCTTGGTGATATCCAAAAGGTTTTGTCAAATCTTTTAGCTGAAGGTATATCTGTTCGAAACTTAGTTTCTGTCTTAGAAGCATTGGCAGACCATGCAAGATCAACAAGAGATATTAATATCTTGACTGAATATTCAAGACAAAAATTATCGAAACAATTATCGAAAACATATTTTCCCTTTGGTCAGGCTAAAGTTGTGACTTTGGATCAAAATTTAGAAAATATGCTGATGGAGGCAATTGATCAAAATGAAAATGGCACATATTTAGCCATTGATCCAATAAAAACACAAGGGATTTTAGCAAGTCTTGCGACAGAAGTGAGAAAATTGATGCAAATGGGTGAAATGCCTATAGTTGTAACAGCACCAATTGTAAGACTCTACTTTAAAAGAATGTCAGCGCAAGCGATTCCTGATCTTATTGTACTTTCGTATAATGAGATTGAATCTGATATAGACATACAATCAGCTGGGATGGTGAGTATTTAATGAAAGTCAAACGATATATCGTTAATGATATGAATGAAGCAATGATTAAAATCAAAAGCGAGCTAGGCATTGATGCTGTAATTTTAAATACTAGAAAGATTAAAACGGGTGGTCTTTTTAAATTCTTTAAAAAGCCATTATTGGAAGTTGTTGCAGCTATTGATGAGCCTATAATTGTTGAAGATAAGAAAAAAATCCGAAAACAAATATTAAGAATGATAATGCTCCTAGACTTGAGATGTCCAAGACACTTGAACAAGAGAAAATTGACATTAACAGAAGTTCAATTGTACAAGAACCTCTGGTATCGAATCCACTATCTAGTATGCCAGCAAATAGGAAACAGGAGCTCAATATAAATCAGCTTGGGGCAGACCACCCAAATGTACCATATGATAACAAAGAGCTACAAGAACTTAAACAGATGGTTACTAATCTGATTAAAAAAGTTGAAAACATTGAACATCAAACGCCAGCACATAGTCAAACACCTGAAGAAAAGTATATTGATTTCTTAAAAGAACTAGACATTCAAGAGTCTATTGCTAAAAAGATTCTAGAAATAGTTCAAAGACAAATTAATATCAATGAAAAAAATCATGAGACAATTCTAAATGCTATGAAAGTAATTGCTAGGGAGTATCTAGGAGACATTAAAACTATTGATACTGATATCCCTAACAAGCCTAACGTATATATGTTTCTTGGTCCTACCGGTGTGGGAAAAACAACGACTTTAGCAAAAATTGCAGCTAGACTTTCCCTAGTTGATAATAAGAAGATAGGTCTAATTACCGCTGATACCTATAGAATTGCTGCTGTTGAGCAACTAAAAACTTATAGTGAAATATTGGGAATTCCTCTTGAAGTTATATATGAAGCAAGCGAACTTCAAGATGCAATTGACCGTTTTCAAGATAAAGACTATATTTTAATTGATACAGCAGGAAGAAGTCACAAAAGCAAAGAACTTAAGTCGGACTATGATGAATTAGTGAGATACCTTAAAGAAGTTAAAATCTTCTTGGTGATGAATATGACGACTAGTTTTAAAGATATGAAAAGTATTATAGATTCTTATTCCTTTCTTAAAGAGTACAGATTGTTATTTACAAAACTTGATGAAGCAACTAATTTTGGTAATATTCTAAATTTGAAAGTGTTGACTGGAAAACCACTATCGTACTTTACTATAGGACAAAGTGTTCCTGATGATATTGAAGTAGCTGACAAAGAAAGAATTATCCAATATATTTTTGACCAACATAAATAATCGGGGGATTGAGATGGATCAAGCACAAAAGCTTAGAGATATTGTTGGAGAAGGTTCAAACGACGTATCTGATGCCAGGATTATAACGATTTCAAGTGGTAAAGGTGGCGTCGGAAAAACTAACTTTACTGTGAATTTGGGAATTGCTTTAGCAAAATTGGGTAAAAGAGTTACAATTATTGATGCAGATTTGGGATTAGCTAATGTTGATGTCTTGTTTGGAATTGTGACAAAATATAATTTGTCTAATGTTATTAAAGGTGAAATATCTGTTCAAGATAGTATGGTTAAGGGGCCTTATGATATAAATATTATTTCAGGTGGTTCTGGAATTATGGATCTCATTGATTTGGATCAGAATCAATTAGAGAAATTGATTCATACGTTAAGTTATTTTAATACAATTTCAGATTATATTTTGATAGATACAGGTGCTGGACTAAGTAAATCTGTTCTATCTTTTGTAGAGGCAGCCTCAGATGTTGTTCTTATCATTACGCCAGACCCAACTTCGATTACAGATGCATATGCTTTAATTAAGAATATTACAAATGATGACCAAAAAAGGATAAAACTTATCATTAATAGAGTAGATAGTAACGAAGAGGGTGACGAAGTATTTAATAAGTTGGAACAAGCAGTTACAAAATTTCTTAATAGGGAACTTGAAAATTTGGGGTATATATTTGAAGACTCTAATTTAAAGCGTGCTGTTCGTAAACAAACACCGCTTCTTGATGCGTATCCTAGAGCTATAGCAAGTAAAGGTATTGAAAATATTGCATATAATCTAGATAATAATCACAAATACGCAAAGAGTAACAATAGCTTCAAATCATTTTTAAATCGACTGATGAATAAAATTTAAATTAAAGGTGGCGTATGGAGGGCTTTGAGAAATATTTAAAAATTGCAGATGAAGTTGATATAATGATTTTTAAGACTAACAATGAATCTTTAACATTATCTTCTTTTGTCTATGAGGTAACTCATAATACACAAATTATACTCTCAAACCCCATAAAAGATGGTGTTCTTTATCCTCTTGAAAAGAGTTATACTTACTATTTTAGGTTTTTTATAGAAAATAATGGGATGTATTTATTTAAAGGTATTATGATAGAACGCATTTCGTATGATAACTTACCGAGTGTCGTAATTGCTCTTGAATCTGATATTAAACGAATTCAAAGAAGAAAATTTTTCAGAGTAAATTTAATCTCTATTGGACATTTTTTATTCGAAAAAAGGCTGAGTGATCAAGAGATAGAGCAATTGAGAGAAAGAATGTTACGTAAGTACAAAAACGAAAATGAATTTATTATAGATGAGACCATTACTGAGAAAGTAGCTTTTGATACACTTGATTTAAGTGGCGGTGGGTTAAAAGTTGTAACACAAATCGAATTTCAATGTGGTGATTTTGTTAAGGGCGAATTTAAAATTTCTGGCTCTTGGGTTCTTTTTAAAGGTGAAGTCACAAGAATTGAGAAAAAAGATACTAAACGGTATGAAGTGGGTATTAAGTTTCTAGAGCTTGATTCAGTTACACAATCAAAAATTGTAGCTTATGTGTTTGAAGTTGAACGAAATTTAATTAAAAAGGGTTTGATGTGATGAAAATTAGAGTATTAGTAGTTGATGATTCAGCTTTTATGAGAAAAGTAATTGCAGATATGATTTCCAGTGATGCTGGCATGGAGGTAGTTGGAACTGCCAAAAATGGTGAAGAAGCGCTTCAAATGATTGTTTCTTTAAAACCAGCGGTTGTCACAATGGATGTTGAAATGCCAAAGATGGATGGTTTGACTGCGCTTAAACAGATTATGGAAGTTAGTCCAATGCCTGTAATCATGTTAAGCAGTTTAACCACAAATGGAGCAGTTGAGACATTAAAGGCGTTAGATTATGGTGCTTTCGATTTTATTACGAAGCCAACGTCTCTAATTAAAGTTTCAACCCCCGAAGTTAGAGAAGAACTTTTAAGTAAAATTAGAATTGCTAGTCGCACTAAAATTAGTAAACCCTCTATGGTGATGAGGCAGACTAGGCCGACGCCAGTTGTTCAAAAATCTGAGCAAAGCCGCACAAAGAATATTGGTTCAAGGACTAAGTTTAAAAAACTGATAGCAATTGGGACATCCACAGGTGGTCCAAGAGCGTTGCAAGATGTTATTCCATATATACCTAGAGACATTGATGCTGGAATACTAATCGTTCAGCATATGCCACCTGGCTTTACAAAATCACTAGCCGAACGTTTAGACGGTATGAGTCAAATACAAGTGAAAGAAGCTGAGGATGGAGATATTATCTGTGCAGGCGTTGCATACCTTGCTCCAGGTGATAGTCATATAAAAGTGACTAAACAAGCGGGGCAATTTGTGATAAAATTAGATAATGGTGATCGTGTTAGTGGACATAAACCATCAGTTGATGCTATGATGTATTCTATAGCGGAATTGAATGACCGTGATGTTATAGGTGTGATTATGACAGGGATGGGTGCAGATGGGGCTGATGGCCTGGTCAAAGTTAAAGCTAATCGTGGTTATATCATTGCTCAAGATGAAGAAAGTTGTGTGGTTTTCGGTATGCCAAAATCAACAATTAAATTAGGTGTGGTAGATAAGGTTGTAAGCCTTAATAATATTGCAAACGAAATAGTAAAAGCCATGGAGGTGTAGTGCATATGGATATGAGTCAATATTTAGAAATATTTATCGATGAATCAAAAGAGCATTTACAGACAATGAATGAAATCCTTCTCATACTTGAAGGCGACGTAGAGAATTTATCACATTTAGGTGAAATTTTCAGAATTGCCCATACACTTAAAGGCATGTCAGGGACGATGGGGTTCACAAAAGTTGCAGATTTAACACATAAGATGGAAAATGTACTCGATTTAGTAAGAAATGGTGTTTTAAAAGTGGATAGCACAATCGTTGATATATTGTTTGAATGCTTTGATGCATTGGAAGAATATATTGAAAATCTCGAAAAAACAGGCAAAGAAGGTGATTTGGATTCTTCTGAACTTGTTAAGAAGCTTGCTTTTATTGCAGAAAACAAAAGCACAGTTGGCTCACCATCTGATAAACCAAAAACAAAAAAAGACGAATCTGTTCAACCAAGTAGTACTTCAACAACTTCAACCGATGAAGGTGATTTTCATATCCCTTTAAATGATATTGATAGTTTGTTAAATAAAGCTTTTGAGATGGGAGTTAAACCTTATCTTATCAAGATTACTTTGGATAGCGGTTGTATGCTTAAAGCTGCAAGAGCTTTTATAGTTTTTAATACACTCGAGAGATTTGGAGAAATTCTAAAATCATATCCCTTGGCTGAAGAAATAGAAGATGAAAGATTTGATGATTCATTTGAAATTCTTTATTTTAGTAAACTTGATGAGAGTTATGTTCACACTGAACTGATGAGGATTTCTGAACTTTCTGCTGTTGTAGTAAAACCTCTTACTGAGATAGAGTTTGCTGTAGAGGAAAAGAAAGAAGATGTAGAAGTAGACCTTGAACACGTTGAAGTGAAAGAGTCTGAACTTAAAACTAAAGAAGACAGTCAAAGCAAAGGCGAAAAAGGAAAAACTTCTAAAACTGTTCGTGTTGAAATTGGCAGATTAGATAACCTTATGAACCTTGTAAGTGAGTTGATTATTATTAAGACGAGACTTGAAGATCTCGATACAACTAGTCAGAAATCTGATGATCAAGGCAATAAAAATAATATGAATGAAGCAATCGAGTATCTTGAACGCATTACAACTAGTCTTCATGATGCAGTTATGAAAGTTAGAATGGTTCCGGTTGAAAGAACCTTTAATAGATTCCCTAGATTGGTTCGTGACCTATCGAGAGAACTTGGCAAAAATATTAAGCTATTTATGTCAGGTGAGGAAACTGAAGTTGATAGAACTGTTATTGATGAAATTGGAGACCCATTAATTCATTTAATTAGAAACTCTTTGGATCATGGTATAGAATCTCCTGCTGAGAGAGCTAAACTTGGAAAAGAGGAAACTGGTTTTGTTGCTCTTAGAGCATATCCAGATGGCAATACTGTAGTTATCGAAGTTGAAGATGATGGTAAAGGAATTAATCCTGAAGTCATTAAACGCAAAGCGATTGAAAAAAATATAGTAACTAAAGAAGAAGCAGATGTAATGCCAGATAAAGAGCTTATCAATTTGCTGTTTAAGGCAGGATTTAGTACTGTAGATAAAGTTACCGATTTATCAGGTAGAGGCGTTGGTCTAGATGTTGTAAAATCTAAGATTGAAGCAATTAACGGTACTGTTGAAGTCGTTTCAAATATGGGACAAGGCAGTAAGTTTGTTATTAGGTTGCCACTTACTCTTGCAATTATCCAAGCACTAATGGTTAATTTAAATGAAGAAAAATTTGCTATTCCACTTAACAATATTAAAGAAATTACAACAATCGAAACAAACAAAATCACTATGGTTCAAGATCAAGAAGTTGTTCTTTACAGAAACAAAACATTGCCAATTATTCGCATGAAAGATGTTTTAGATATTGAATATGATCACGAAGAACTTGATGAACTAATTGTTGTTATTGTTAAGAAAGGTGATATAGAGGCTGGTTTAGTTGTTGATAGTCTCATCGGACAACAAGAAATCGTTATTAAATCACTGGGTAAATATTTAACAGGCATTAAAGCGATAGCGGGTGCTACTATATTAGGAAATGGTAGTGTAGCACTTATTGTCGATCCTAACCAATTATTCTAACAGAGGTGATATGATGAGCGAAATCAGAGAGTTTGTAACCTTTAGACTAAATCAAGAGTATTATGGTATCAACATACAAAATGTTGAGAATATAGAAAAAGTATTACCAATTACTAGAATTCCATATACACTTAATTATATTAAAGGTGTCGTAAATTTAAGAGGTATTATTGTACCAGTTGTAGATCTAAGAGCAAGATTTGGTCTTGATAAAAAACCAACTTCAGAAGAATCTAGAATAATCATCGTTAATTTGGATGAAAACAAGATTGGTATGTTGGTTGATTCATCATCTGAAGTGTTGCAAATTATGGAAGATGATATTGATGCTGCGCCAAATGTAAAGAAAGAAATTAACAATGAATTCATTAAAAACATTGGCAAAAAAAATGGTCGCATTATCATGTTGATAGATTTATACAAGGTGCTCAATATTGAGCACGTTGAATAGGAGACTTCAATGGGATTTGAATTTGATAACATGAATAACACGATTATTCTTGATGTATTAAGAGAAATTGGCAATATTGGTGCTGGTAATGCAGCGACTTCTCTTGCTAAAATGATAGACAAAAAAATAGATATGAAGGTACCGGTAGTTAAGTTACTTGATTTTGATCAAGTACCTGAACTACTTGGGGGACCCGAAAACGTTGTTTGTGGTATTTTCTTTAAAATTGAAGGTGACATGACAGGGAGCATTATGTTCGTTCTTGATCAAAAGTCAGCTTTTAATTTAGTTGATTTGTTGATGCCGCGTGAAAATGCTGATTTTGATGAATTTACTGTTTCTGCTTTAAAAGAAATAGGTAATATTTTAGCGGGGTCATATATTTCATCATTATCTGGATTGACGAATTTGAAAATTAAAATTTCTATACCTGCACTTTCGATTGATATGGCAGGCGCTATTCTAAGCGTCCCAGCAATACATTTCGGTCAGTTAAGTGACAATGTAATGATTATTCAAAATGAATTCATCGAGGTCCTAGAGGCAAAAAGTGTCGATGGCTACTTTTTCCTAATTCCGGACTTAGATTCATATGAAATCTTATTAGGAAGCCTGGGAGTGACACTATGAGCACCATGGTAAAAGTTGGGATGGCAGATCTTAAAGTTGTTTCGCATCCTGATGCGCTAACAACTTTAGGACTTGGTTCTTGTGTTGGAATCTGCCTTTATGATGCGACAACAAAGGTTACTGGGATGGCACATATAATGTTGCCATCCAGCAAAGCCATCAGAAAAAACGAAAATGTTGCAAAATTTGCAGATACAGCCATTGTAGAACTCATTGATCAAATGGAAAAACTAGGTGCGAGAAAATCTAGATTTGTAGCTAAAATTGCAGGTGGTGCACAGATGTTCTCATTTACTTCACAGAATGATTCTATGAAAATAGGTGAGCGAAATGCTGAGGCTGTGAGAGAAATATTAAAAAACATGGGCATTCCAATAAAAGCGGATGACACTGGAGGAAACTTTGGTAGAACAATTGAATTTTATAGCGAAAATGGAAAGCTTATTATCAAAACAGCAGGTAAAGGAATAAAGGAAATCTAAAATTGAAGGTGTTATACATGACAGAGCAGCTTTGGATCAATTACAAAGAACGAAACATAAAAGAAGCTAAAGACGAACTTATTATTCATTATGTTGCTTTGGTCAAAATAATTGCGGGTAGACTTTATACAAGTTATAATGCCCATGTTGAATTTGATGATTTACTTGGTTATGGCATTATAGGGTTGATTGATGCAATTGAAAAATTTGATCACAAGAAACAGATTAAATTTGAGACATACGCAAATATCAGAATCCGAGGTGCTATTATAGATCAAATTAGGCATATGGATTGGATTCCAAGAAGTACAAGGCAAAAATACAAACGTGTTGAAGAAGCCATAAGTAGGGTTCAAAAAGTTTACGGTAATGATATGACCGATGAACATATTGCAAAAGAACTTGGCGTTAGTATGGAAGAGTACGGTAAGCTTATAGGGGAAGTGACAACATATTCTGTTGTTTCATTAGAAGAACGACTAGAAGATAATTCCAATTTTGATATTGCTTCAGATTCTGTTGATTTTCAACCTGAAGATAATTATACCGACCGTGAAGTAAAGCGAATTCTCGCTGAAACTATAGATAAGTTACCTGAGAAAGAAAAGAAAGTTATGCAGCTGTATTATTATTCAGAGCTCACATATAAAGAAATTGCTGAGATATTAGGTATCTCAGAATCAAGAGTTTCTCAGATTCATACAAAAGCGATTGCTAAGCTAAAAATATCATTAAGTAGTCTATACTAAGGCGCATTTGTTTCTCTATTGATTGCAGAAATAGATGTGTTTTTTATAATATTTTGTTAATCCTAAAAATATGTTATAATTTTATTATAAAAACATATGTTTATGCCGATAGATATAGTATAAACGGTTAATGTATGTATTATAAAACAATCAACTTTTTGTTTCTAAGGGGGAAATAATGAGCGAAGCTAAGAGTAAATTTGATATTTCAGTAAGAATATCTGATGACTATTATAAGGCCTTTATCTCGGTTGAGTTTTTATCGCCTGGTGTATCTATCAAAGCGGATGAGATCGTGAAGGTCTTAAAAGATAAAAATATTATTTTTGGGTTAAAATATAATATTATTGAAGCAATATGTAAAAATGGAAATACAGTTTTTAATGAAATAGTTGCTGAAGGTATTCCTCATGAAAATGGTAAAGATGCAACTATTGATTTAACTTTCAACAAAGAGCATCGTGCTAAACCTCAGATTTTAGATGATGGAAGAGTTGATTTTAAAAACATGGGATTTGTTGAGACGGTTAAACAAGGTGATGTTTTGGCTGTTAAAACACCTGCTACTAAAGGAAAAAATGGAACAACAGTAACTGGGAAAGTGATTAGAGCGAAAGATGGCAAAGAGGCCGTCTTTAAAATTGGTAAAAACATAACACTTTCTGCTGATGGTTTAAACGCCATAGCAGATGTTGACGGAACCGTTACGGTAGATAATGATAAAATAGCTGTTATTCAGATGCTAGAAATTAAAGGTGATGTAGGCGTTGAGACAGGAAATATAAACTTTCAAGGACAAGTAATTGTAAATGGCAATGTCACTAATGGCTATTCAATAGAATGCGAAGGTGATTTGGTGATTAATGGTGTCGTAGAAGGTGCAACACTAAAATCTAATTCAAATATTGTGATTTCTAGAGGGATACAGGGTCATGATGAAGCAGATATATATTGTGAGGGACAATTAACTAGTAATTTTATCAATAGTGCAACAATTGTTTGTAGAGGGGACATAGAAACTGGAGCCATCATGAACAGTATTGTGAAATCTGATGGTAAGATTACCGTAAAAGGAAAAAAAGGCTTAATCGTTGGTGGTGAAATAACAAGTAAAAGTGATATTGAGGCAAATGTTGTTGGCTCCGAAATGGGAATTATAACTTCGATAAAGATGGGTGTCGATGTTGAAATTATTGATGAACTGAAGAATTTATCAATAGAGGTTAAAGAACTTATTGAAATGCACGATAAACTTGATAAATCAATTAAAATCCTCAAAATAAAAGTTGATCAAAATCCAGATGACGAGCGTTCACTCTTTATGCTTAAAAAGTACAGCGGAAGTTTCTTGGATATGGATAGCAAATTATCTGAAAAGCGTTTAAGATTAAAAATGTTAAATGAACTTGTTAATAATATCCGTGGAGCTCAATTAAAAGCAAAAACTATATACCCTGGAACAAGAGTTAAAATAGGAAGTACAAGTTATTATGTGAAATTTGCGCTATCTCATACTGTAATTACGAAAGATAAAGGTGAGGTTGTAGCGATAGGTTATTAATGAATTGAGGTGCTTGATATGTCTATTCGACCAGTTGATATGCAGATAGTAGTTCAAAAAACGCAGGAAATTCATTCTGCCAAACAAACAGTAATCAGCAAACTTGATAATGAACTGGCACAGGCACAAACACGGAACAAAGAAGAAATTGTTTTAAAGACACATACAGTTAATAATACAGAAAGATCTGATTTGAGACGCGTAAAAAGTGAAGACGAAGAAGATCGAGAAAAGAGAAAAAAGCGCAGTAAAGGCAAATCAGATAGAGAAAAAAATGATGTAGACGGAGATGAAAAAACTCAAGAACTGAATAAAAAAGTAAGTGTTCTCGGGACACATTTTGATATGAAGGTGTAAAATGTATATTGTTAGTTTTGTAATTGGGCTGATTATTGTTATCAGTTCCATTTTTTTGATACGTTTTGAATTGAATAGAGCCGTTCGTAGTCAAGCTATGTTATTGGAACAGTCAAAAGTTTATAAAGATTCCGATCTTTTTGATATGCTTGAAAATTTACAATCTTCTATAGATGAGATGAACAGGGCTTTTTATGATATTGCTTCAGATTTAGAAGGCAAATATAGTATTCATGATAAAGAAATAGAACTTATCAATCAAATGATTGAGACTTTGAAAAAACAAATTATTTCAAGTCACTTGGAACCTAAACCCCACAATAGTACAGGTGAGATTAGAGCAAACATTAGCAATATGAACAAAAAAAATGATGATAAAAAACAAGTATTACTAGATAATGATTTTACCGATCAGGAGCTTTTAGAAGTAGGGAAAAATAATAATCATGAACAAGAACTTATTGATCAGATAATTGAAATGAGAAGTACTGGGAAATCGTTAGCACAGATAGCTAGAGAGCTTGGAATTGGTATGGGCGAGATTCAATTGCTCTTATCACTTAAAAAATAAATTTTGTTGTACTATAGCTTTTGCTGTGGTATAATATCCAAGGTAATAAAAATCACACTTGCTTCAATTTTGATGGTGTTGCTGTAAAGTCCCATTAAAAGATGAAAAGCAAGGAGGAAAAAAACGAGGAGGAACAAAAATGTCTGTAATTTCAATGAAAGAATTACTAGAAGCTGGTGTACACTTTGGTCACCAAACAAGAAGATGGAACCCTAAAATGGCTGAATACATCTTCACAGAAAGAAATGGTATCTATATCATCGACTTACAAAAAACTGTAGGTAAAGTTGAAGATGCATATTCTTTTGTTAAAAGTGTTGTTGATGAAAATGGTACTGTATTATTTGTTGGTACTAAAAAACAAGCTCAAGAAGCTATCGAAACTGAAGCTAGAAGATCAGGTATGTATTTCGTTAACCAAAGATGGTTAGGTGGTATGTTAACTAACTACAAAACAATCAAGAAAAGAATCGATTTATTATTCAAACTTGAAAAAATGGAGTTAGACGGTACTTTTGAAGCACTTCCTAAAAAAGAAGTTATTAAATTAAGAGCTGAAAAAGAAAAACTTGAGAAATTCTTAGGTGGAATCAAGGATATGCACAAACTTCCAAGTGTTATGTTTGTTGTTGATCCTAAAAAAGAAAAAATTGCTATTCAAGAAGCTAAAACTTTAGGAATTCCTGTAGTTGCTATCGTAGATACTAACTGTGATCCAGACGAAGTTGATTTCGTTATCCCAGGTAATGATGATGCAATCCGTGCAGTAAAATTAATCGCTGGAAAAATGGCTGATGCTATTATTGAAGCTAAACAAGGCGAGCAATTAACTGACGAAACAGTTGCTGAAGTTCCAGCAGAATAAATTATATAACAAGTAAAAGTTAATTGTATTGATAATTTGAGAGGTAAGAGTCTTACTCTTACCTTTTTTAAGTCATAAACTTTATGATAAAGCTTGAAGATTGAGTTCTTGGAGTTTTACAAAAGTAAATACCAAGTACAAGAGGAGGAACATTATGGAAGTTACTGCTTCAATGGTAAAAGAACTTAGAGAAACTACTGGCGCTGGTATGATGGATTGTAAAAAAGCGCTTGTTGAAACAAATGGTAATATTGAAGAAGCTGTTAAATATCTTAGAGAAAAAGGTATTGCAAAAGCTGCTAAAAAAATGGATCGTGTTGCGTCAGAAGGTATTATTGCATCATACATCCACAGTGGTAGAATTGGTGTAATTGTTGAAATTAACAGTGAAACTGATTTCGTTGCTAAAAATGCTGATTTCCAAGAGTTTGGTAAAGATATTGCAATGCAAGTTGCTGCAGCAAATCCTTTATATATCAGAATTGAAGATGTACCAACTGATGCTATCGAAAAAGAAAAAGAAATTCTTAGAAATCAAGCGCTTAACGAAGGCAAACCTGCTCAAATCGTTGACAAGATGGTTGATGGAAGAATCGCTAAATATTATAAAGAAGTTTGTTTACTTGAGCAACCGTTTATCAAAGATCCAGATAAAACAGTTGGTCAATTGTTAAAAGAAAAAATTGCATTCATCGGCGAAAATCTTTCAATCAGAAGATTCTCACGTTTTGAAGTTGGTGAAGGCCTTGAAAAGAAACAAGAAAACTTTGCTGAAGAAGTTGCTAAACAACTTCAAGGTTAATTTTATTAGAAATAAGCGAAGAGAACACAAAGCTGTGTTCTCTTTTTTAAGGAAAAAATATTTGAATGGCACTATAAATTGCTGTAGAATAAGAGTGAACGGGGGTAGTTTAAGTGGACTATAAGTACAAAAGAGTCATATTGAAATTAAGTGGCGAAGTACTCGCAGGTAAAAAAGGATTTGGTGTTGACGACGATGTAGTTGCAGATGTAGCTGGTTATGTAAAAAAGCTTACTGATGCAGGGATACAAGTTGGTGTTGTTATTGGTGCTGGAAACTTTTGGCGTGGTAGAAGCAATAAACGAATGGAAAGAACTACTGCTGATTATATGGGGATGATGGGAACTGTAATGAACTCATTAGCCATGGCTGACGCTTTAAAATTTTTAGGTGTTAAAAATCATATGCTTAGTGCAATTCCAATGACACCTCTTGCTGAGAGTTATAATCGCGAGAAAGCTGTACAGTACATTGAAGCAGGAGATGTTGTAATCTTTTCAGCAGGTACTGGTAGTCCGTTTTTCTCTACAGATACTACAGCTGCACTTAGAGCTGCTGAGATGGATGCTGAATTGATTTTATTGGCTAAAAGGATTGATGGTGTTTATGACTCAGATCCTATGCTAAATCCAGATGCTAAGAAATATGATACGCTATCTTATAGTGAAATTCTCAATAAAAAATTAGGTGTTATGGATTTTACAGCAATCACACTTTGTATGGACAATCATATACCAATTGCTGTTTTCGACCTCAATATTCCTGAGAATATTATGAAAGCTTGTGAAGGACAAAACGTTGGAACAATTGTTTCTGGCGAATAATAAAATATCTAGGAGGAAATAATGAGAAATCATGTTCATGAAACGTTAAGCGAAAAAATGGAAAAAACTTTAAGTGTACTTAAAGAAGAGCTTAATCATATCCGTGCAGGACGTGCGAACCCACTCATCCTTGATAAAGTGAAAGTGGAATACTATGGCGCTGAAACACCGATTAAACAACTTGCAAGTGTTTCTGTACCAGAACCAAGAATATTACAAATCCAACCTTATGATGCATCAATATTAAAAGATATTGAAAAAGCAATTCAAATAGCAGATTTAGGTATTAACCCTAGCAATGATGGTAAAATGCTTAGATTAATTATTCCAATGTTAACTGAAGAAAGAAGAAAAGATCTTCAGAAACTTATTAAGAAACTTGGGGAAGACGCTAAAGTTGCACTTCGTAATGAAAGAAGAGATGCGCTTGAGCACCTTAAAAAAATGGAAAAGGCAAAAGAAATATCTGAAGATGATTTAGTATCAGGTGAAAAGGAAGTTCAAAAGATGGTAGATGAATATGTTGCTCATATTGATCAATCAGTTACAAAAAAAGCTGAAGAGATTATGGAAGTTTAATATGCAAGTGCCCTCCATATTGGAGGGCATATATTTGAGGTGTGATATGCTTTTTAAAAAGCGCCATATTGAATTGGACCTAAAAAATTTGCCTCAACACGTCGCCTTTATAATGGATGGAAATGGCAGATGGGCCAAACGTCGCGGTATGCCAAGATTAGTTGGACATAATGCAGGAACTGAAACTTTAAAAAAAATTGTAAAAGAAAGCAAGAGACTTGGTATTAAGTATATTACTTTTTATGCATTCTCAACTGAAAATTGGAAGAGACCATCGGATGAAGTGAATGGTTTAATGAATATTTTAGTTAAATTTATTCAATCAGAAGTGGATGAAATACATGAAAATCAAATTAAAATAAATATATTAGGCGATTTAGATAGATTACCTAAGTATGCGCGTGATCAAGTTGAATATGCTATAAAGTTAACAGAAAAAAATGATAGCATGTTCTTTAATATTGCGCTTAATTATGGTGCTAGAGATGAACTTCTCAGTGCGGTAAAACAAATTTCAGAAGATGTGAAATCTAGCAAAATAGATAGTGCTAATATTGATGAGACTTTGTTTTCTCAGTATCTATATACGAATGGAATGCCTGATCCAGATTTGTTGATACGCACAAGTGGTGAAAAAAGACTTAGTAATTTTCTCCTGTGGCAATTAGCGTACTCGGAGTTTGAATTTGTGACAGTGTTTTGGCCAGATTTCAATGAACAAGTTTATCAAAAAGCATTATATGATTATCAAAAAAGAAATCGCAGATTTGGTGCGATTTAAGGAGCGATTATGTTAACGAGAACAATATCTGCTTTAGTTGCACTGCCTTTGCTTTTCTTTGTGCTTATAAAAGGAGGCGTATTTCTATATATTGCAACTTTTGCAATTAGTATTATAGGATTATACGAATTTTATAAAGCATTTTCAAAAAAATATATTGCCTCTAATTGGGTGGGGTATTTGATGACCATTTCACTTTACTTAGGTTTTTTCGGAGCTTTTTCTAAAGATTACTTTACATTCTTAGTATCGGTCTTTACGTTTTGTCTCTTAGGGCTAGTTGTCTTTACAAAATTGACAATTAATGGTGCGATGGTGACTTTTTTAGGTTTCTTTTATGTTGCTTTTTCTTTGTCACATCTTATATTGATCTCCAATTTAGATAATAATTTTTTCATTTGGTATCCATTTATAATTGCTTTTGTAACGGATACATTTGCTTATCTTACAGGAAAACTTATTGGTAAGACTAAATTGATTCCCACTGTTAGTCCCAATAAGACTGTTGAAGGCTCCTTAGGGGGGATCATAGCTTGTTTGATAGTAAGTTATTTATATGCATATTTCTTTAATCCGGATTTTCAATTTTTTGCAATTTTTCTTGGATTAGTGGGAAGTGTTCTTTCACAAATTGGTGATTTAATAGCGTCTAAAATAAAACGGATCTTTGAAATCAAAGATTTTGGAAAAATCATGCCTGGACATGGTGGTGTGTTGGATAGATTTGATAGTTTAATCATCACTTTACCACTTGTGTACTATTTTATGGTATTATTTAATAGTATCAATAATTATTTATAATAGAAAACAATGAGCATAGTGATATGCTCGTTTTTATATGGAGAAACTTATGATCAAACAAAAAAAGAAAATCACAATTCTAGGGTCAACGGGTTCAGTTGGTACACAAGCGCTTGATATCATTAGAGAAAGTGACCGGTATGAGGTTTTTGCATTAACTTGCAATACTAATATCAGTAAAGTAGTTGAACAAGCCAAACTTTTTTCGCCTCGCTATGTAGTCGTTTTTGATGAAACACACTATAAATCTTTAAAATATGAACTAGATAGTTTATCTATTGATATCCTTGTTGGTATGGACGGTCTAATTCAAGTTGTGACGGATAAAGAAGTAGATATAGTATTGACTTCCGTCGTCGGGAATATAGGCCTTAAACCGACTCTTGAGGCAGTTAAGGCGGGTAAAACAATAGCGCTTGCTAATAAAGAAACTTTAGTAACTGCTGGCGAAATCATCATACCACTTGCAAAACAATATGGTAGCAAGATATTGCCTGTAGATTCTGAACATAGCGCTATTTTTCAGTGTTTAAATGGTGAATCTTCTGAAAGTTTAGATAAAATTATATTAACTGCATCGGGTGGTGCTTTTAGAAATTACTCTAAAGATGAAATTAGAATTTTAAAGGCATCAGAAGCACTTAAACATCCTAACTGGACTATGGGAAGAAAAATCACCATTGATTCCGCGACACTTATGAACAAAGGACTTGAATTTATAGAAGCTAAATGGTTATTCGATGTGACCAGTGAGCAAATTGAAGTCATTGTACATCCACAAAGCATTATTCATTCCATGGTACAATTTAAAGACCATTCAGTGATTGCTCAACTGGGAGTGCCGGATATGCGCGTACCAATAATTTATGCTCTAGATTATCCGGAAAGAAATATTAACTCTGTGAAACCACTTGATTTTACAAAATTAAGTGCATTAACATTTGAAAAACCGGATCTAGATAGATTTCCTTGTCTCGGCATAGCAATAGAGGCGTTAAGGCTTGGGGGCACGATGCCAACGGTTATGAATGCAGCAAACGAAATCTTAGTAGAATCATATCTAAAAGATAAAATTGGATTTTATGATATTTCCGATACCATCTTAAGTACGATGAATAGATTTTCCAACATTATAAAACCAACATTGGATGATATATTTGAAGCTGATTTAGAAACCAGAACATACATTAAGAAACTATTGGGTTAGTTGGGGTGCAATTTAAGTATTCATTCAGAAAGGATGGACATTATGTTTTTAACAATTATTAGTTTTGTTTTTATATTTGGTATGATTGTATTTGCACATGAATTGGGTCACTTTACAACCGCAAAGTTAAATGGGATTAAAATTCACGAATTTGCACTTGGTATGGGTCCAGTGATATTAAAAAAACAAGGAAAAGAGACTTTGTATTCATTGAGAGCATTGCCTATAGGTGGCTATGTAAAAATGGAAGGTGAAGATGAAGATTCTGATGATCCAAGAAGTTTTTCAAATAAGAAGCCTTTACCGAGGTTAATTATATTAGCCGCGGGTGCTATTATGAACTTTATTTTGGCATATGTATTATTGGTGATTATCATGTTTGGCATGGGTGCACCTTCTAATTATGTTGGAGATGTTATTGCGGATTATCCGGCAATAGAGGCTGGTATACAAGTAAATGATGAAATCATAGCAATTGATGATCAACCTATTAAAAGTTGGGATGATGTCATTGCAAGTATTGATGGCAGTGATGGAAAGTCTATAGAAGTTACAGTAAAACGTGGTAATGATACACTTAATTTATCCTTAACACCTAAACCTAAAGAGGGCAGTGGTTATCAAATTGGTATCCAAACTAAGTTTGTCAAGAAAGTAGATCAAGCTTTTGTAATGGCGGGTCGTCAGTTCGGTACATTCTTCACTGATATTTTCAAATTCTTTACGCAGTTAGGACGTGGTAATGTTCAAGGTGATATTGTTGGTCCAGTAGGGCTTGTAAGTATTGTTGGACAAGTTTCTAAAACTGGTATTATGAATCTTCTCTTACTTGCTGCTTATATCTCTATAAACTTAGGGATTGTAAATTTATTGCCTTTCCCAGCACTTGATGGTGGTAGAATCATATTTGTTATTATTGAGATGATCAAAGGAAAGCCAATCGATAGAGAAAAAGAAGGATATGTACACTTTATCGGTTTTGCAATTCTCATGGCATTGATGGTATTTTTAGTGATTCGAGATGTACAGAGATTGTAGGTACAGATGATGAGAGAAAAAGTAGTGAAAATAGGGAATCGTTATATTGGCGGTGGTTTTCCCGTTGCAATACAGTCGATGTGTAACACAAAAACAGAAAACGTTGAGGCAACAGTTTCTCAAATTCTGAGGTTAGAAGATGCTGGTTGTGAAATTGTTAGGGTTGCTGTGCCAACTCTAGAAGCAGCCCATGCGATTAAACAGATTAGAAAACAAATTCATATTCCGCTCGTTGCTGATATTCACTTTGATTATAGACTTGCAGTAGCGGCAATGGAAAATGGTGTAGACAAGATACGACTTAATCCCGGCAATATTGGAAGTAAAGATCGTGTTACGAAAGTGATAGAACTTGCAAAAGACAAAGGGATTCCTATTCGAATTGGTGTTAATGGTGGATCTTTAGATAAAGAGCTTTATCAAAAACATGGTGGTGTTACACCTGAAGCTCTTGTAGAAAGTGCAATGCGACATATAAGCATTTTAGATGAACTTAATTTTAATGATATAGTTATATCTTTAAAGGCCTCAGATATCAAGTTGACTGTAGAGTCATATCGTTTGCTCAGTAAAACAGTGGATTATCCTCTTCATCTGGGGATTACTGAGGCTGGTACAAATTATACTGGGACAGTTAAGTCGGCGATTGGTATCGGGATACTATTGTATGATGGGATTGGAAGCACGATACGTGTTTCACTAACTGATGATCCAGTTGAAGAGGTTAAAGCGGCTAAGAAAATCTTAGAAGTGCTTGAACTTAGACATTTTGGAGTGAAAATCATCTCATGTCCAACATGCGGTAGAACAGAAGTTGATTTGGTGCGAATTGCAAAACTTCTTGAAGAACGTGTTGCAGGAATTAACAAACAAATTACACTTGCAGTGATGGGGTGTGCTGTCAATGGACCAGGTGAGGCGAAAGAAGCAGATCTTGGAATTGCTGGTGGCAAAAATGAGTTTTTACTCTTTAAAAAAGGTCTAGTGATTAAAAAGTTAAAAGAAGATGAAGTTGTTGAAGCTGTACTTTCGGAAATAGAGAGTATGTAATCGGAACAGTTGAATGAAAGGTGATTAAATGGATAAGAAACCTTTTAATCAGTTAATCCAAGAAGTTTTAAGGGTTAATGACGTTGAAGTGAAAAAAATTGAATACAGACGTGGTGAAGATGTTTTAAGTATTCTACTGGAAGCTCAAAATCAAATTGCAGATAACAACATAAATGATTTTAAGCATAATTTAAAAAAACATTTGTCTTTTATCGAAACATTTGATATTCGTGTAAACGTAGTTAATAATATTTCGACTTTGAGTGGGGGGGAATCACCCTCATCATCTCCTGAGGTGAGTTCAGATATAAATTCTAGTGAAAGTACTAATGCTGAACTTGAAGAGAACTGGAATAATATTTTGATGGTTATTCGCCGGAAAAATCCTGCTGTAGCCAGCATATTAAAGCGTTCAAAAATTTCGTTTGATAATGGTAGAATTCACATTGTGTTTGATGATAAAGGTCTTGAAAACACATTTTTCCAATATAAAACTGATGAAATGATTCACTTAATTTGTGAAAAAAATCTAAAAAAAACTTATGAAATTTCCACTGAGTCTATTAAAGGTGAAGTTGAGGGTTATGAGGCGTTTACAAGACAACAAGATGCCACAATCGAATCAATTGTTGCCAGTACAACGGGTGGTTTTAGCGAAGAAGCTATTAGAGAAAGTGCGAAACAGAGTAGCAATCAAAACAGTAATCAAAATGGTCCTTCAAACGGGGCTTCAAATTTCAGAGTTAGAGACCCCTATAAAGCAGTTAAGTCTAATGCGCCAGAAGTATTTTATAGAAATAAAATTAAAAGAAGTACAACTCGAATTATCGATATAGATCAAGAAGAAGAAACTTATGCAATTGAAGGTAAATTGGTGAATTTTGAGTCACGTGAACTCAAAGGTGGAAAGATATTGTTAAAACTTTTTCTTTCTGATATGTCCAATGCAATCGCATGTAAGCAATTTCTTAAAAAGAATGATTTTGAAAGTTTGTTACCTGAACTTAAACAAGGTAACTGGTATATTGTAGAGGGTGTCAATCGATACGATCAGTTTGACAAAGAGTCCGTGCTTTTATTTTCTGCTGTTAATAAAGGTAAAGTAGAAGCTAAACGTGTTGATACATCTGAAGAAAAACGTGTTGAACTCCATCTCCATACAAATATGAGTGAAATGGATGGTATCGCACCAGTTAAAAAAATTATTCAAACAGCAATAGATTGGGGGCATCCAGCAATTGCTATCACAGATCATGGTGTCCTTCAAGCTTTTCCAGATGCAGCACAAGCTGCAGGTGACAAGATCAAAGTGCTCTATGGTTTAGAAGGTTACCTCATTGATGATGAAGTTGATCTTATTGAGCATGCTACTGATTATAGTGTTGAAGATACTTTTGTTGTTTTTGATATAGAAACTACTGGTTTTTCATATCATAAGGATACAATTATCGAGATTGGTGCAGTTAAAGTTGTCAATGGCGTCATAACTGATCAATTTAGTCAATTAATCAATCCTGGTCGTAGCATTCCATCACTCATCACCGATTTAACTGGTATTTCTGACGAGATGGTTGCTGGTGAGCCAAAACTTGATAGTGTTTTGCCTGAATTTATGAAATTTGTTGATGGTGCACCAGTTGTAGCACATAACGCTGCATTTGATTGTTCTTTTATTAGGTATTATTGTGAACAAATGGGAATACCATTTACTTCTCTTATCGTCGATACATTGGCTCTGAGTAGATTGCTTTTAACAAGTATTAAAAAGCATAATCTAAAAGCGATAACTAAACATTTGAAAATTTCACTTACAGATCATCATAGAGCCGTTGCAGATGCTTCTGCCACTGCTAGGGTATTTACACACTTTATTGGTCTGTTGAAAGAAAAAGAAGTCTTTACACTACAAGAAATCAACCGATATGCAATTGCAAATTATGATTATACACAGCTTGAGATGTCACATGTTATTATATTAGCGCAAACGCAAAGTGGTCTTAGAAATTTATATGAACTTGTTTCTCATTCAAATTTACGTACGTATTATAGAAAACCTAGAATTCCTAAATCTCTATTGAGAAGTAAAAGAGATGGGCTTTTAATAGGAAGTGCATGTGAAGCGGGTGAGCTATACAAAGCGATTATGATTAATAGACCTAACGAAAGAATTTTGGAAATAGCTGATTTCTATGATTACTTAGAAATCCAACCAGTAGATAACAATGCATTTATGCTCGCAAATGGTAAAGTTAAGAGTCTTGATGAAATTCGTGAAATTAATAAACGGATAATAACTATTGGTGATCAACTAGATAAAATCGTAGTCGCGACTGCTGATGTTCATTTTCTTAATCCTGAAGATGAAGTTTACCGTAGAATTTTGATGGCGGGAAACGGTTTTAGTGATGCAGACAATCAAGCGCCTTTATATTTTAGAACAACACAAGAAATGCTTGATGAGTTTAAATATCTTGGCAATAGGGCTAAAGAACTTGTCATAGATAATCCTAGAAAAATCGCTGATTTATGTGAAAATGTAAAACCTGTTCCAAGTGGTACGTTTCCGCCTGTAATTGAAGGTGCTGATGATGAGTTTAGATCCATGTGTATGGCAAAAGCTGAACGAATATATGGTGTACCGCTTCCTGAAATCGTAGAAAAAAGAATATTAAGAGAATTAAATTCAATTATAGGTAATGGTTATGCGGTTATGTATATCATCGCTCAAAAGCTTGTTGCAAAATCTCTTGAAGACGGATATCTTGTTGGTTCAAGGGGGTCTGTTGGTTCTTCTTTTGCTGCAACTATGAGTGATATAACAGAAGTAAACCCATTACCACCTCATTACATTTGTAAAAACTGCAAAAGTTCTGAATTTTTTACTGATGGTGTTTTTGGTGCTGGTGTGGATATGCCAGATAAGGTTTGCCCGCATTGCGGTACAACTTATTTTAAAGATGGATTCGATATACCTTTTGAAACTTTTCTTGGTTTCGATGGTGATAAAGAACCTGATATTGATCTTAACTTTGCTGGTGTTTATCAAGCAAATGCTCATAAATACTGTGAAGTGCTATTTGGTAAAGGTAAGACGTTTAAGGCTGGTACGATTGGTACTATTGCGGATAAAACTGCTTATGGATATGTTAAAAAGTACTTTGAAGAGCGTGAAATCGAGATGCATCGAATTGAGATAGAACGCTTGTCTCAGGGATTAACAGGTGTTAAGAGGACTTCTGGTCAGCATCCAGGTGGGATTATGGTTGTACCAGCTGATCGTGATATACATGAATTTTGCCCAATTCAGTTTCCAGCTAACGATACGAGTTCAGAGGTTGTTACAACACATTTTGATTACCATTCTATAAGTGGTCGCTTGCTAAAACTAGATATACTAGGGCATGACGTTCCGACGATTATCAAGTATCTTGAAGAATTAACAGGTGTTAATGTTTTTGATATACCACTTGATGATCGTGAGACGATGAAGATTTTTACATCAGCTGAACCCTTAAAAATCAAAGATCCAAAATACAGTTTGGATATAGGTAGTTTAGGTATCCCTGAGTTTGGAACTAAATTTGTAAGGCAAATGCTTAGAGATACAAATCCTGCTACATTTTCTGACTTAGTCAGGATTTCAGGACTATCTCACGGAACCGATGTTTGGGTCAATAATGCACAAGATTTAGTTCGAAATAATACTGTAACGATTAAAGAAGTTATAGCAACACGTGATGACATTATGAACTATTTGCTTCAAATGAAGCTGGAACCTTTGTCGGCATTTAAAATAATGGAAAATGTACGTAAAGGTAAAGGCTTAAAGGAAGATGAGATAAAAACCATGAAAGAAAAGGATGTTCCTGATTGGTATATAGAGTCATGTCAAACGATTCAATACATGTTCCCTAAGGCACATGCTGTGGCTTATGTTATGATGTCCGTGAGAATAGCTTATTTTAAGGTACATCATCCTCTTGCCTTTTATGCAACATATTTTTCGACCAAAGTTGATGATTTTGATGCTGAGCTTATTTGCAAAGGAACTGAAGCGATTAGAGCAAAGACAAAAGAACTTGAAGGGTTAGAAAAACCAACAAAAAAAGAACAAGATTTACAAGGAATCTTAGAAATTGCAGATGAGCTTTATAGTCGTGGTTTCTCATTTATGAAAGTTAATTTGATGAAGTCAGATGCTGTGCAGTTTAAAATTGTCGATGGTAAAATCTTACCACCATTTTTAGCACTTCAAGGTGTTGGTGCGTCGGCAGCACTTAGTATTTCAAATGTTCGTGATGAAAATTCTGAGTTTTTATCCATTGAAGATTTTCAAAGATTAACAAAAGTTTCAAAAACTGTAATTGAGGCTATGAAGGTGCACGGATGCTTTGATGACTTACCTGAGGATAATCAGTTGTCTTTATTCTCATTTGCATAATAGCTAAAATTATGCTATAATAATCCAGTAAATATGTTTTTGACAGCAAGAGTGGGTTTTCCCACTCTTTGTTATTGAGCGGACTATTGGGCAGTAAAAAATAAAATCTTTACTACATAAATGAAAGTGAAAGAGTAGGTGTAAACATGAAAAAAAAGAGAGTGGTGGATGTCGTAGAAGATATATTGACACCCTTTGTAAAAACGCACGATATGGAAATTGTAGATGTAGAGTTTGTAAAAGAAGGTCCATATCGTTATCTAAGAGTAACGATTGATAAAGAAGAGCCTGTTACCTTAGATGATTGCCAACTTGTTAGTAAATATCTTAATGAACAACTAGATAAAGTTGACCCTATTGAAGAACAGTATTTTCTTGAAATTACCTCACCAGGTGTTGAAAGAGTGCTAAAAAAAGATAAAGATTATGAAAAATTTAAAGGTAGAGTAATTCAACTTAAATTGTTTCATACTTTTGAAGGTCAAAAGGCAATTACAGGTACGCTTGTGGGATTAATTGACGATCATATCGTAATTGAAAACGAAGCAATGGGAAAAATTGAAATTCCAAAAAGTAAGGTATCTTTGGCGAAACTTGTCGTCGAATTTGAATAGGGAGGGATATAGGTGAAAACTGAATTATTACTTGCGCTTGAGCAATTAGAAAAAGAAAAGGGTCTTGAACTTACGATGCTTTTTGACGTGATTGAAGATGCTGTGGTAAAAGCATACAAAAACAATTTCGGAGCAACGCATAACGTAGAAGTTGAGCTGAACAGAAATACAGGTGAAATAAATGTTTATTCAGTACGTATTGTTGCTGATGAAGTAATTGATGAAATCACTCAAATTTCTGTTGAAGAAGCTAAACTTATTGACCCGGACTTTGAAAATGGTGACATCGTAAGAGAAAAAGTAGCTCCTAAAGACTTCGGTAGAATTGCAGCACAATCTGCAAAACAAGTTGTCGTACAAAAGATCAGAGAAGCTGAGCGTGGCGTGATTTATGATGAATATTCATCTCGTGAGAGTGAAATTGTCAATGGCGTTATTCATAGAGTATCTAAAGGTATAGTATATATAAGTCTAGGTAGAACAGAAGCAATCATGCAACCAAATGAGCAAATTCCTCATGAAGAATATATTCAAGGCGAGAGAATTAAAACTGTTATTACTGAAGTTAAAAACTCTACTAAAGGACCACAAATTCTTGTGTCAAGAACGCATCCTGGTTTGGTAAAAAGATTGTTTGAACTTGAAGTGCCAGAGATTTATGATGGAGAAGTTGAAATCAAGAGTATTTCTCGTGAACCAGGTTCTAGAACGAAGATAGCAGTTTACTCATCAAATCCTGATCTTGATCCAGTTGGCGCATGTGTTGGTCAAAAAGGACATCGTGTTCAAAATATCGTTGAAGAACTTCAAGGTGAAAAAATCGATGTAATAGAATGGAATGAAAATCCAGCTATTCTTATATCGAACGCACTTAGTCCTTCGAAGGTTATGCGTGTAGAAGTAGATGAAGATGACAATTCAGCATTAGTAGTTGTACCTGATTATCAATTGTCACTTGCAATTGGTAAGGAAGGACAGAATGCAAGACTTGCTGCAAAACTTACAGGCTGGAAAATAGATATTAAGAATGAAACACAATATAAAGCATACTTGAAAGAAATTGGCGAGTATGAAGAAGTATATGGAGATGAAGAATAAATATGAAAAAAATACCCATGAGAAAATGCATTGCCTGCGGTGTACAAAAACCAAAGAAAGAATTGATCAGGGTCGTTAAAAATAATGAGAATGAAGTATTTGTAGATTTTACAGGTAAAGCAAACGGAAGAGGCGCTTATATCTGTAAAGACAAAGCATGCTTTGATCTAGCTATAAAAAAGAACGCCTTTAATCGTGCACTGGAGACGAAAATTGAAGATGAAGTGTTCGAAAAATTAAAGGAAAGGTTAGATGAACATGAATAATGTTTTATCACTTTTGGGATTCGCAAGGAAGGCTGGCCAATTAGTACCTGGCGAAACGCTTTGCGAACAAGGCATTAAAAGCAAGAAGATATCTTTACTCATCATTGCTGAAGATTTAAATGAATCCACAAAGACCAAAATGGTGAGATTGTGTGAATCCGAAGGTGTTGCATATAGAGTATTATCAAATAAGTTGTCACTGTCTGCAGCAATCGGCAAAGATAACTATGGATTGTTCGGCGTAACTAACAAAAAATTTTCACGGGCTTTAATTTCTAAAATTGACGCTCTATAACCGGAGGTGAAGCAATGTCAAAAACCCGAATCCATGAACTGGCAAAAGAAATTAATGTATCTACTAAAGATTTGATCGACTCGGCGCATCAACTTGGTTACGAAGTTAAAAACCATATGAGCACGTTAGAAGATCAGGAAATAAAACAACTAAAAGGAAGATTTATGAAGAAAGCTTCAGAAGGAACAGAATCAAAAACAGATAAAGTAAATGAAACAAAAGAAACGAAACCAGTAACATCAGGTAGTACACCTGCTACAGATGCCACAACTGGGGAGCCAAAACCTGAAAAGCATCATAAAATCATATATGATCGCACTAAAGAGATCAAAGAAGAAGAAAATAGAAGATCTCAAAGCAGACCATATGATAACAGAAATAAAAATTATAATAATAACCGCACAAACCAAGGCACAAATCAGTCTTCATCAGAACAATCTACTACACAAGGTCAAGGAACAACGGATAATCGTGGTGAAAGAAAGCCTTATAATAATAATTACCAAAAACAAGGTTATGCGTCTAAACCATACGAACGCAAACCATACGATCCAAATAGACCAGCTAGACCACAAGGTGAAAATTCACAAGGAACACAGGGTGAAGGTCAACAAAGACCTTATAATCGCTCTAATAATTCTTATGATAATAGATCTGGCGATAGAAAACCATATGAGAAAAAACCATACGATCCAAATAAACCTGCATATGAGAAAAAACCATATGATCCTAATAAACCGTATGAGAAAAAACCATATGAAAAAAGACCATATGATCCAAACAAGCCAGCGTATGAGAAAAGACCATATGATCCTAACAAACCATATGAGAAAAGACCATATGATCCTAACAAGCCAGCATATGAGAAAAGACCATATGATCCTAATAAACCTGCATATGAGAGAAAACCTAGACCAGTTGGTCCGGATGGTAAGCCAATCTATAACAACGAGGGTGGCTACAAAGGAAATAGACCTTCCGGTCAAGGCGGTTACAATAGATCTGGTTCAGGCAGTTCTGGTGGTTCTAGACCATATGGTTCAGGCGGCGGTTCTTCTCAAGGTAAAAAATTAGACAATACGATGAAGAGTGCTTTTTCAACATCGGATATTCAAGAAAAAACACCAAAGAAGAAAAAACAGAAGAAAGATAAAATTGTTGTTACTTTTGATACAGATAAATTAGAAAACAAATCAAAAAAAGCAAAAAAATTACTCAAAGAAGAGATCATTGTAAATGAAGTTGATCCAAGAAGAGAGTTTGACTTTGGTAAAAAAGTAAAACAAAAAAGTGGTAAATACAAAGAAAAAACAGAAAAAGAAAAATCAGAAAAATTAGATGAAATTCTAGCAAAAGAAGTTGTATTAGTACCTGCAGAAATGACAATTAAAACTTTTGCTGAAACAATTAATAAGCCAGCTACAGATGTAATTATGAAATTAATGGCTATGGGCAATATGGCTTCATTAAATAAACTGATTGATTATGACACTGCAGCAACTGTAGCATTAGAGTATGATATTCTTTTAGAAGCAGAAGTTGTTGAAGTCGAAAATCAATTTGAAATCTTTGATCTTGATACACCGGATAATCCAGAGGACCTTGTCAAAAGAGCACCGGTTGTTACTGTTATGGGTCACGTCGACCATGGTAAAACATCATTGCTTGATGCGATTAGAAACACTGGAGTAGCAAGTGGTGAAGCAGGTGGTATCACGCAACATATCGGTGCTTCTGAAGTTGTTCACAATGGCGAAAAAATCGTATTTTTAGATACACCTGGTCATGAGGCATTTACTTCGCTTAGAGCTAGGGGTGCAAAAGTTACTGATATAGCTATACTAGTGGTTGCAGCAGATGATGGTGTAATGCCTCAAACGATAGAAGCAATTGACCATAGTAAAGCTGCAAATGTACCAATTATCGTTGCAATCAATAAAATTGATAAGCCAAATGCAAATCCTGACCGCGTTAAGCAAGAACTATCTGATAGAGGGGTAGTAATTGAAGAGTGGGGTGGAGATGTTATCGCAGTGCCTGTATCTGCTAAAACTGGTGAAGGTCTAGATAAACTTTTGGAAATGGTTTTATTAGTTTCAGAAGTACTAGAACTTAAAGCTAATCCTAAGCGTCCAGGTGTTGGTACTGTTATTGAAGCTAAAGTAGTAAAAGGTCGTGGTACTGCTACAACAATTATCCTTGAAAAAGGTACACTTAATGTTGGTGATCCAGTAGTTGCTGGAACTACATTTGGTAAAATCAAAGCGATGTATAATGACAAAGGTAAAAAAGTTAAGCATATTGGACCATCAACTACTGTTGAAATTGATGGCTTAAGTGATATTCCACAAGCAGGTGAAAAAATCTATGTGACACCTGATGATAAAACTGCTCGTGTAATTGCTGATAGACATGCAATAGCCTTTAGAGAGAAATCGCTTAACAAAAATCCTGGTGTTACACTCGAAGATATATTCTCACGTATTAAAGAAGGCGGAATGAAAGAACTTAATATCATCATAAAAGCTGATGTACAAGGTTCTGTAGAAGCAATTAAGCAATCATTACTAAAACTCACTAACGAAGAAGTTAGAGTAAATATAATAAGAGCAGATGTTGGTGCGATTTCTGAATCTGATGTTATACTTGCATCGGCATCAAGTGCAATCATCATTGGCTTTAACGTTAGACCTTCAGCGATTGTTACTTCAACTGCTGATCAAGAGGGCGTTGACATTAGAACTTATCAAATTATTTACAATGCAATCAATGATGTTGAAACTGCTATGAAAGGAATGCTTGATCCTCTTTATAAAGAAGTTATTCTTGGAAGAATTCAAGTTCGTGCAACTTTTAAAATTCCTGGTGGTGTTATCGCTGGTGGTTATGTAACAACTGGTAAAGTGACTAGAAATGCTCAAGTACGTGTTATTCGTGAGGGCATAGTAATCAACGAAGGAAAGATTAGTTCGTTAAAACGTTTTAAAGATGATGTTAAAGAAGTTGCAACTGGCTACGAATGTGGTATTGGCATTGAGAAATTCAATGATTTGAAGGAAAATGACGAAATCGAAGCATTCATTATGGAAGAAGTCAAAAGGTAATTTTGACAGATCCAATAGAAAGGTGGCGTCAAATGTCTGTATCTAGAAATAAAAAAATCTCTGAAGAGATTAAAAAAATAGTAAGTCATATTATGATGTTTGAGATAAAAGACCCAAGAGTTTCTAAACTTGCTTCGGTAACACATGTTGATGTAACAAATGATTTAAGATTTGCTACTATTTACATCAGTGTATTTGATCCGAATCATAATATGGAAACACATATCGATGGGTTGAATAGTGCAAAAGGTTTTATCCGTAAAGAGATTGGAAAAAAACTAAAATTACACTATACACCAGAACCAATATTTAAACAAGATCATTCTGTAGAACACGGGATGCATATTAACGAAATATTGGGTTCGCTTGATATTAAACATGATGAACCTGAAGTTGATGTTGACGCAGAATCTAGCGAAGATACAGTAGATGAAGAGGAATAAATTATGGAACAAACTCAAGCATTAAAAGCATTGTTAGAAGATCAATCACTAGAGACAGTTTTAATTCTGCCTCACAATATGCCTGATGGTGATACCTTAGGCTCATGTATTGGTGTCTATCATTTAATAAAGCAATATAACAAAATGGGGTATATCGTCTTAAATGACGATATACCCTCAAATTTATCCTTTCTTTTTGAAGGGGAACTTAAATGCGTGAAAAGTGACGACGTAAGTGATGTTGCTTTTGACATATGTATAGCAGTTGATGCAGGTGAAACCAAACTTTTTGAGGATAGAGAACCTCTCTTTAGAAAGGGTAAACATACAGTTTGCATTGATCATCATAAAACAAATACGCACTATGCTGCTCTTAATATCGTTGTAGTTGAAGCATCATCAACAGGCGAAATCGTTTATATGTTAACGGAAGAGCTTGGTTGTACTATCAACGCACAAAGTGCAGAAGGTCTATACGCAGCTATCGTTACCGATACTGGGAGTTTTAGATATTCTAACACTAGACCGTTGACTTTTAGTATATGTGAAAAATTAGTGGCGACTGGATTTGATTTTAATCGTCTTAATGTTGAGATATATCAGAATAAATCATATGAAAAACTACTGCTATTAAATAGAGTTTTTGAAACCTTAAAGCTTTATTGTGATGGTAAATGTGCAGTTGTTAAATTAAGCAAACAATTGATTGATTTACTTGCATTATCCGAATATGATACTGATGGAATTGTTGAGTTTGTTAGAGATATAAGTGGTGTTGAAGTAGTCGTTTTCATCAGACATTTATATGATCACGCTCATAAGGTTTCAATGAGATCAAAATACAACTTTGATGTAAGTGAAATAGCACTTGCGTTTAAAGGTGGCGGACATACAAAAGCAGCTGGTTTTAAATCGGACGATACAATTGAAAATATTGAAAGCAAATTAGTTGAAGCGATTTCAAAAGCCTTAAATTAAAAGGGGAATTATTTTGGAAATAACAGGTGTTGTGGTTATCGACAAACCTCAAAATATGACTTCTCATGATGTGGTTGCGATAATGAGGCGAAAATTAAAAACTAAAAAAATTGGTCATACAGGTACACTTGATCCTATGGCTACAGGCGTATTGCCAATCTGTATTGGAAGAGCTACAAAAATTGTAGATTTTTTAGTAGATAGAAAAAAATCATATCATTGCGAAATGAAACTTGGAATGGCTACAGATACGCAAGATTGCTGGGGAACCGTAACGGAGCGAGTAGAAGAATTTCATGTAAGTGAAGATGAAATTCTTACTGTGATGCAGACTTTTCTCGGAGAAATTGATCAGATTCCACCTATGTACAGTGCACTTAAAATTGGTGGAGAGAAATTGGTTGATTTGGCTAGAAAAGGAATAGTCGTTGAAAGAGAAGCTCGAAAAAGAACGATATATGAACTAGAAAATATAGTTGTCAGACAACAGACAATTGAGTTTGATGTCGTTTGTTCAAAAGGAACTTATGTGAGAACATTATGTCATGATATTGGCTTGAAACTGGGCTGTTATGCACATATGACTGCATTACGACGTACGATGACAGAACCTTTTGATCTTGATATGGCGATAGAACTCGAAGCGATTAGTTTAGAAAACATAGATAGTTATATGGTTAGCATAGAAGATGCACTTTCGTGGATGCCAAGCGTGTATCTGCGAGGTAATCCTAAGATGATTACACTACTGAATAATGGTGTAAAACTAGATTTAGCAAAACATTACAAAGAGTCGTTAACTGAATCGATATACAAGGTATACATCGATGACATCTTTTGGGGGATTGCTGAACGACAAGATAATGGTCTTTTCTTTAAGAAAATATTGAAAGAATCAGATCTGTTATAACAAGGTGAGAAAATGAAGATTTTTTTTGAAATTGAGGAAATAGATATAGAGAATGAAGCCACTTCTGTTGCTCTTGGAACGTTTGATGGACTTCATATTGGTCATGCTGAAGTTTTAAACATCATGAAGGAGGCTGCACGTTTAAAAGGCCTCAAATCATTTGTTTATACTTTTTCAAATCATCCTAAAGAGTTTCTTACGCCAGATCAAGTTCCACCTAAAATTATGGATATTGATGAAAAAGTACAAATTTTCACAAGAGTAGATGTGGATTATCTGGCTTTGATTAGATTTGATGAGGCGCAGATTTTATTTGAACCTGAAGATTTTGTCAAAACGATCTTAATTGATAAGTTAAACATGAAACATTTAACTGTCGGATATGATTATCGATTTGGGAAAAAAGCTAACGGGAATGTAGCGCTGTTAATTGAGCTATCAGAAAAATATGGCTACACGTATGAAATTGTTCAGCCAATTATGAGAAATGATGTGAGAGTATCTTCATCTCTTATAAGAGAACTATTGTCTGATGGAAGAATTGAAGAAGCAAATTTCTATTTAGGTAGAAAACATTTTATCAAAGGCTTAGTAGTCAGGGGAAAAGGAATGGGACATAAACTAGGTTTCCCAACTGCTAACTTACGAATCAAGGATAATATAAGCACGATTAAACCGGGGGTCTATATTACAGAGACACTTTGGAAAGGTGATATTTATCCATCAGTTACAAATGTTGGTTTTAATCCTACATTTGAACAAACGGGTATTCATCTTGAAACTTATATCTTGGGTGTTGATCAAGAAATGTATGATGAAATTATTGAAGTGCATTTTGTGAAGCGATTAAGGGCTGAAATTAAGTTTAATCATGTTGACGAACTAATTGTAGCTATGCAAGGTGATTTGAGCAAAACAAAGGCTTATTTCAACATTTAGCATAAACAATCTTTCCTTTACATTAAAGTCTCTAAATGATATAATTCATATGTTGTTTACCACAGCTTTGTTTTTCGAGTCTCCAACGAAATACTAGGCTGTTGGCATATATTTAATTTAACTAGGAGGGATCTTATGATCGCAAAAGAAAGAAAAACGGAAATTATCGAGAAATTTAAAACACATCCAACTGACACTGGTTCTCCAGAAGTACAAATTGCTTTATTAACATTCAGAATCAATGAACTTAATGAGCATTTAGGTACACACAAGAAAGATCACCATTCAAGAAGAGGCCTACTTAAAATGGTTGGTAAAAGAAGAAACCTTCTTAACTACTTGAAAAATAATCAACTTGAAAAATACAGAGAATTAATTGCTGAACTTGGATTAAGAAAATAATATCTAGATAATTAAAGCTTGACTTAGGTCAAGCTTTGTTTTTTGAGTGACAATTTATTTCTATTATAATTAATCTAGCTAGTCATAAAATTATGGTTAAAATTTCTAATTATGAGTGTCAGGAATTGTCCCAGATACTAAATATGTCTTTCTATTTACAATATAATTTAGTATAATATAGTAGACTATAAACAATTGCACTTAGTGGAATTTATCTTAATATCCTACTTATTTGAAGTGAATGCTTTTTTTGAGCACTGACTTGAAATAAGTAGGATAAATTCCGTAAGGCATTATTAAACTAGGAGGCTTTATGAGTCAAGTAACTGGTTGCCAAGCTTTAGGCGGCGACATGATAAAAGAAGTAAAAATTTTTGAAACAACTATTGCAGGAAGACCTTTCAAAGTTGAAATTGGTAAAGTAGCCAATCTTGCTAACGGATCTGCACTGATCTCTTATGGTGAAACTGTAGTTCTTGTAACTGCTGTGGCATCAAGAAAACCAAAATTAGGAATTGATTTTTTCCCACTTACAGTAGAATTTGAAGAAAAATTATATTCAGTTGGTAAAATTCCTGGTGGTTTTATCAAAAGAGAAGGACGTCCATCTGAAAGAGCTGTTCTTACATCTAGATTAATTGATAGACCAATTAGACCGTTATTTCCAAAAGGTATGAAAAATGAAGTTCAAGTTGTTGCAACTGTCCTTTCAGTAGATCAAGATTGTACGCCTGATACAATTGCTATGAATGGTGCTTCTTTAGCTCTTGGTATTTCTGATATTCCATTCAACGGACCAGCTGGAGCAGTAACTGTTGGCTATGTGAACGGACAATATGTTTTAAACCCTACAATTGCTGAAAAAGAGTTATCTCAATTAAATCTAGTTGTTGCAGGTACAGATGAAGCAGTAGTAATGGTTGAAGCTGGTGCGGACATTCTTCCAGAGGATGTAATGTTAGGCGCAATCATGTTTGGTCATGAAGCGATTAAAGAAATTTGTGCTTTTATCAATGGCATCATTGCTGAAATTGGTAAAACAAAATTTGAATTCGCAGTTCCAGAAGTTGACGAAGCATTCCAAGCTGAAATCAACGATTTCTTAAAAGAAAAAATGAATCAGTTGGTTAGAATAACTGATAAACACGATAGAAATGCTTCTTTAGAAGACTTGGAAGAAGAGCTTATTGCTCATTTTTCAGAATCACATCCTGATAGTGCAGAGTACTTAAAAGGTCAATTTAAAGCAATTGAAAAAACAACAATGAGAAGAATGATTGTAAATGAAAGTTTAAGACCTGATGGTAGAACACCTTCACAAATTAGGCCGATCTCATGTGATGTTAGCTTGTTACCTAGAACACATGGCTCAGGGCTGTTTACTAGAGGTTTAACACAAGCTTTAAGTATAACAACACTAGGCGCACTGGGTGAATCGCAAAGAATAGATGGCTTAGATCTTGAAGAAACTAAACGTTATATGCACCATTATAACTTCCCACCTTATTCTGTTGGTGAAGTAGGTATGAATCGTGTAAATAGACGTGCGGTGGGACATGGTGCTTTAGGAGAGCGTGCTCTTTTACCAGTTATTCCATCAGAACAAGATTTCCCATATACAATTCGTGTAGTGTCGGAAGTTGTAACATGCAATGGTTCAAGTTCGCAAGCTAGTATTTGCGGAAGTACACTTTCATTATTAGATGCAGGTGTTCCAATTAAAGATTCAGTTGCTGGTATAGCGATGGGACTTATTCAAGAAGACGGTAAAATCGAGATTTTAAGTGATATTCAAGGTATGGAAGATGCACTTGGGGATATGGACTTTAAAGTTGCAGGTACTAAAAATGGTATCACCGCTCTTCAAATGGATATTAAAGTAGATGGTCTAAACAAAGAATTGTTAGAGACTGCAATGGAACAAGCTAGAATTGGTAGATTACACATTTTAGGTAAAATGAATGAAGTTATGAGTGCTCCAAGAAGTGAAATGTCACAATATGCACCACGCGTATTCCAAATCAAGATCAACCCTGATAAAATCAGAGATGTAATTGGACCAGGTGGTAAAGTAATTACAAGAATTACTTCAGCATACAATGTAAAAATCGATATCTCGGATGATGGTTCTGTACTAATAACTGCTAATGATGGTATCGGTGGTGAAAAAGCACTTGCTGAGATTCAAGGTATTGTAAAAGTACCGGAAGTTGGACAAGTATATACTGGAAAAATCACTAGAATTTTGAAATTTGGTGCTTTTGTTGAGTTAGGTCATGGTAAAGAAGGGTTATGTCATATCTCTCAATTAGATCACAAACGCGTTGCTAAAGTTGAAGATGTAGTAAATATCGGCGATGAAGTAACGGTTAAGATTATTGAAATTGATGATCAAGGTCGTATCAATGTTTCTAGAAAAGTTCTTTTGGAAGATAATAAGTAATTTGTAATAAATAATAACCCTAGGTCTTGGCGCTATGCGCTGATGCCTGGGGTTTGATATGTATATGTTATATTAAAATAAGAGGTGAACATTTGCATAATAAAGTGCAATTAGATAATGGACTCACAGTTGTTTACGAAAAATTAGAAGGATACAAATCAATTTCTATAGGTATTTGGGTAAAGACTGGTTCCGCATTTGAAAATGAAGATAACAATGGTATTTCGCATTTCATCGAGCACATGCTTTTTAAAGGGACTAAAAATAGAAGTGCTAAAGAGATTGCAAGCTTAATTGATGGAATCGGTGGTGAAATCAACGCGTACACCGCTAAAGAATGTACTTGTTTTTATACAAAGACACTTAGTTTAGACTTTGAAGTTGGTCTAGATATTTTATCAGATATGATATTAAATTCAACTTTTAATGCTGAGCATATTGAAACTGAGAAAACAGTAATAATCGATGAAATAAACATGTATGAAGATGCTGCTGAAGAAATGGTGATTGATTTAATTAATGAAATCACTTTTAAAGATCATCCACTTTCATACCCAATATTAGGAACTAAAAAAACAGTGAATAGTTTTAATCATCATATGATAAGAGCGTATTTCGATACTTATTATGTAGCTGAAAACATGGTTATCTCAATTGCTGGTGATTTTGATGAAGTTGATTTATTAGAAAAAGTTGATTATTATTTCAAATCACTTAAGAAAAGTACATCTCCTTTACAGGATCATAGGATAAATCCTACTTATAATTGGGGTGTGGAATCAAGAAAAAAGGATTTTGAACAAATTCAAGTTGCTGTTAATTTTCCGGGAATTAAGTTTGATCATGAACTAAGTTATGAAATGATGGTATTAAACAATATTCTAGGTGGTACTAATAGCTCGAGATTGTTTCAAAGTATTAGAGAAGATCGTGGTTTAGTTTATTCAATCTATTCCGAACCCAATTTTTATGATGCTTTAGGTACACTTTGCATATCGTTTGGTGTTTCAAAAGAGAATCTCAAAGAAACTTTAATGCTTGTTGCAGATGAAATCAATAAGATAAAGTTACACCGAATTTCAAATGAAGCAATGGAACATGCTAAAAATCATTTGAGAGGTAGTTTTTTTCTGAATTTAGAAGGTAGTGATAACTACATGGATATGATAGGCAGAATTGAATTATTTGCACATAGAGAAAAAAACATAGATGATATGCTTTATAAAATCAGTAATATCCAATTAGATGGTGTATTAGAGTTAATTGGTTCTTGCTTGGATACAAGTCAAATTGCTCTTGCAATAGTAGGTGATATCGAAGCACAGGAAACAACACTGCTCTATGAAGAATTTTGTAAAGTATTGAAAAGTAAGTAGGGGGAACAAATGAAAATAAAAATTGTAAATCAATCACAAAATCCATTGCCAGAATATAAGACATTAGGTGCATCGGGGATGGATTTACTTTCTAATAATGAAGAGGTGATAACCATAGCACCAATGGAAAGACAATTAGTACCAACAGGTATTTTTGTAGAAATTCCACTTGGATATGAAGGACAAGTGCGTGCACGTAGTGGACTTTCCATTAAAAATGGTATTACGTTAGTAAATTGTGTAGGTACAATTGATAGTGATTATAGAGGTGAACTTAAAATCCCAATTATAAATTTAGGAAATGAACCTTTTACAATTAATAAAGGGGATCGTGTGGCCCAATTGATTATTGCAAAATATGAGAGAATTGATTGGGAAACTGTAGAAAATGTTGAAGATACACATAGAGGAACTGGTGGATTTGGATCTACTGGTGTATAAGAAGAGGTGATCATTTGCCAAAGACAACTGCCAAGAAAAGTACAACGCGTTCTAGTACAACTGCTAAAACGGGGACGAAGCGACCTGCTGCAAAGCGTAATACTTCTAAGCCTACCAAGCAAGAGCTAGAGCGAAACTACAAAATTAAATATGAACTCAAGATGATATCGCTTGCTGCAGTGACGCTTTTTATGATGATCAGCTTATATACTAGTGCAGTAGGTGTTATTGGTCATGCAATTACACAAACGATACTAGGGCTATTTTCGTATGTTGGTTATAGTTTGCCAATTGTCTTCTTTATTTTAGTTTTTGTTAGATTAAATCCAAATTTTAGGCCTGCTAAAGTTAGAGTGACTACATCATTGATTTTAATAATGGTTGGATTACTTTTGCTTTCTACTTTAGTCGCTTATGATGGTATTGAAAAACAAAAGTTGATTTTACGAGATGACTATTTAGCATCAAGTGGTGTTCAATTGGCATATGAACTTGGAACAGAATTAAAAGGTGGAGGCGTTTTTGGTGATATTCTTACAATAAGTACCATAAAGCTAATTGGTATTTTTGGTGCATATATGTTGATAATAATTACTTTTTTAATTGGCTTTATTATTTTCACAAAAATTTCCTTACAAGATCTTTGGGAAATGAAAAAAAGAAGTAATGAAGAAAGAAAACAGTTAAAAGCACAAGAACGCGCGATTGAAGCTTCAATTGTTGAGAACAAGTTAAATGTAAAGAATCAAAAGCTAGAAGAAAAAAGTAATGATAAAATTGAAAATACATGGAATACCAATGGTTCAACAGCTGAGCAAGGATTTTTAAGTGAGCTTGAATCAATGCGAAGAAACAAGAAAAAAGATGTAAAATCTTTTGATTATGACTCGTATGAAAAACAAAATGATAATTTGAAAAACAAAACAGATGAAATAGAAGCGTCTAATTCTAAAGCAACTGGAACCCAACCAAAAGTTCCATCAAAAGTGCAACAGAAAAAACAACCTAATGAAGAGCAAGCTCAAATTATTGCTGATCCATATGCTGAACCAGTTAAAGTTTCACCCAAGGTTGAAAATAATGTGAATGATGAAATAAAGCAATCAGCTACTAATAGTGAAATCAAATCAAACTCAATCGACTTCTTTGATCATAATGATAAAAAGACGTCAAACAATAGAAATCAGACATCAGACAAGTCCGTTGACAAAATGGTTGAGAAATCTCCCGAGAAAATCAAGGAGTCTGATATTGACCCTCAAACGAGACAAACGGTCAATGATGAAATCAAACAAAATACGACGAAAGTCATTGAAACATATCATTTACCACCACTTGAACTTTTAAGAGAAGAGAATGTATCATCACAAGTTGAAGATAAAAATGAATATATCGAAATGGCAAAATTACTTGAAGATACCCTTAACAATTTTAATGTGGATGCAAAAGTTGTTTCTGTTAAAAGAGGACCATCAATTACTATGTTTGAAGTACAACCTAGCCCTGGTGTTAAAGTTAGTAAGATTGTAGGTTTGAGTGATGATATCGCACTTAATTTAGCGACGAGTCATGTCCGTATCGCACCTATTCCTGGAAAGGTAGCGATAGGTATTGAAGTGCCTAACAAAGTTACTTCAATGGTAAGGATACGAGAAGTAATTACTTCAGCAGAGTTTAAAAAACAAAAATCAAAACTTACTATTGGCTTAGGAAAAGATATATCAGGCAATGCAATTATAGGCGATTTGGCTAGTATGCCTCATTTACTTATAGCTGGTGCAACTGGTTCAGGAAAATCGGTTTGTGTAAATACGATTATTTCAAGTATCCTTTTTAACGCTAGACCGGATGAAGTTAAATTCTTAATGATTGACCCAAAAGTTGTTGAATTGAGTAATTACAATGGCATTCCACATCTTATTTTACCAGTAGTAACAGATCCCAAAAAAGCCTCAATAGCTCTTAATTGGGCTGTTAATGAAATGACGCGTCGCTATAAATTGTTTGCTGAACAAGTTGTCAGAGATATGAAAAGCTACAATAAAAAAGCAGAACTAAATGGACTGGAAATTTTGCCTCAAATCGTGGTAATTATTGATGAACTTGCAGATTTAATGATGGTTGCCCCTAATGTAGTAGAAGACGCAATTTGCCGATTAGCTCAAATGGCACGTGCAGCTGGTATTCACCTTATTGTTGCAACTCAGCGTCCTTCGGTCGATGTAATCACTGGATTAATTAAGGCAAATATTCCATCTCGTATAGCTTTTTCAGTATCCTCATCAATTGACTCAAGAACAATAATTGATATGGGTGGCGCTGAGAAATTGTTAGGTAAAGGAGATATGCTTTATTACCCTATTGGTGCATCAAAACCTAAGCGTGCACAAGGTGCTTTTATGTCAGATGAAGAAGTTGAAGCATTAGTCGACTATATCAAAAATCAAGATCATGAAGTTTCTTATAATGAAGAAATTCTAGATGAGGTTCAAAGTATTGGTAGTAATTTGGAAGATGTAGATGAGCATTTAGAAGATGCGATTAATTTCGTAGTTGAATCTGGTCAAGCATCCGCTTCACTAATGCAAAGACGATTTAGGGTTGGATACAACAGAGCTGCTAGACTTGTGGATGCCATGGAAGAACGAGGCATTATAGGCCCTAGTAGAGGTAGTAAGCCTAGAGAAGTTCTAATCACGGTGGAAGAACTTAGTGCTATAACAGGGCAAGGCAATCTAGAAGAGGAACCTGATTTTACACCGGATTATGAACCAAACTATGAATCAGATTTTGAAGAAGAAGATAATTCAAATAATGATGAACAAGAAGAATTTTAAGTGAGGAATATATGAAAAAAGTCTACATTGAAACACTGGGATGCTCGAAAAATGTAACGGATAGTGAAATTATGCTGGGAATCCTTGATGACCATTATGAACTCTGTGATGATGTATCTGATGCACAGATATTGATTGTAAATACTTGTTCGTTTATCCATGATGCGAAAGAAGAGTCTATAGAGGCAATCCTTGAGCTTTCTCGGCTTAAGCAGACAGCTGCTTGTGAAAAACTAATTGTTACGGGCTGTCTATCTCAACGTTATCCAGAAGCGCTAATTGAAGAAATTCCTGAAATAGATGCAATTATTGGTACAAGCAACTTTTATGAGATCAATGATGTAATTGAGTTGATTTATAAGGATCAATCTGAAAAAATGTTTATGAAAAACATTGATATTGAAATACCTGAATCATTACCAAGAATTTTAACGACTCCTAAACATTATGCCTACTTAAAAATTTCGGAGGGGTGTGATAATAAGTGTACTTATTGTATTATTCCAAAGTTAAGAGGTAAATATCGCTCAAGAAAAATCGAAGATATTGTCGATGAAGCTAAAGATTTAGCAGGAATGGGTGTTAAAGAACTATTAATCATTGCTCAAGATACAAGTCGGTATGGAATTGATATTTATGATATGCCCAAGTTAGATGTTTTGTTGACTGAGCTTGCAAAGATTGATGGAATACACTGGATTCGTGTGCATTATTCGTATCCAGATATTTTAGACGATCGATTACTTGAAGGCTTTTTCTCAAATGATAAAGTCATTAATTACTTTGATATCCCAGTTCAACATGCAAGTGATAAAATTCTCAAGTTAATGAATCGACGAACTTCTTTAGCTGATATAGAATCAATTATTGATAAAATTCGATTGAAAGATCCTCTTTCTGTTATTCGCACAACGGTAATCGTTGGATTTCCGGGTGAAACAAAAGAAGATTTTAACATATTAATGAAGTTTATTAAAAAAGTAAAATTTGATCGACTTGGTGCTTTTGAATATTCGGATGAAGAAGATACACCTGCAATGCTGTTAAAAAATAAGATTTCTGATGAAGTCAAGCAAGAGCGTAGAAATACGCTTATGTCTGAACAGATGATTATATCTGAGTCGCTTTCTTATAGCAGGATTGGAAGAATATATGAAGTTGTAGTAGAAGAAGTCGCTGAAGAAGGAAAAATTTTAGTAGGACGTACTGCATATGATTCGCCAGATATTGATGGTGTCGTATATATTCATACCGATAAATCAATAGAGTTTGGTAGTTTTGTTAATGTTAAAATCACTGATGCATTAGAATATGACTTGATTGGAGTGTTAGATGATGAACATGAATATCGCCAATAAATTAACATTATTAAGAATACTCATGATTCCAGTTTTTGTATTTATGTTACTTTCTGGATATTCATTGTGGGCATTTATCTTTTTTTCACTTGCATCATTTACTGATTTTTTAGATGGCTATCTTGCAAGAAAACATAATTTGATTACAAATTTCGGAAAATTCATGGATCCATTAGCAGATAAATTGTTGATTACATCTGCGTTAATTTGTTTTGTTGAACTTGGTGTGCTAAATTCATGGGTGGTAATAATTATTCTATCTCGCGAATTCATAGTTAGCATTTTTAGAGCAATTGCAGCAGCAGATGGTATTGTTATTGCTGCAAGTTGGTGGGGAAAGGCAAAAACAATAAGCCAGATGTTTATGGTGATTCTATTACTGCTTAATAATTATCCATTTGAATGGATTAATTTTCCAATGGATCAAGTTTTGATCGTATTAGCAACTGTTTTAACAGTTATCTCAGGTTATGATTATATTGTAAAAAATAAACAAGTTTTAAAAGATTAACCAAATGGTTGACGTAATGATATTATGTCAACCATTTCGTTTTGTAACATATTTAACATTATTCTAGTTATGGAGGGCAATATATGAAAGCTGGAATTTTAGCAATTGGCACAGAATTATTGATGGGACAAACAGTGAATACAAATGCTGCTTATTTAAGTCGGGAATTAACATCATTGGGGATCGGGAGTTATTATCACTTTACGATTGGAGATAATCCAGACCGTATTAAAAAAGCGATTTTAGAGCTCTTAGATACCTGCGACGTGATTATTACTACTGGTGGATTAGGACCAACACTTGATGATATATCAAAAGAAGTTATTGCTGATGCTCTAAACTTAAAAATGGTTTTAGATGAAAGATCACTTTCAATTATCAAAGAAAGGTTTATAATGTTTAATCGTACAATGCCTGAAAGTAACGTAAGACAAGCGTATTTTCCAGAGGGAGCTATAATTCTTGATAATGCAAAAGGAACTGCTCCAGCGTGTATTGTTGAGATAAGTGAGAGTGACCAATGTATCATCGTTTTACCAGGACCACCACGTGAAATGGCACATATATATGATACTTATATTAAAAACTATTTAACACAGAAAAACGCTACAAAGATGCACTCTGTCTATTTAAGCGTTTATGATTATGGCGAATCTGCGGTTGAAGAAAAGTTAATTGATTTAATAGAGGGACAGACAAACCCAACTGTAGCAACCTATGCTGGAGATGGAAAAGTTTTATTAAGAGTAACTGCTTCGGGTGATGATGCTCAAAAGAACATAGATGACGTTAATGGTTTTGTAGATATAATAAAAAATAGAATAGGCAACTATATTGTTTCTGAAAAAGGTGAAGATATAGATCGCGTGATTATTAGTCTTTTAAAAGAAAAAAGACAAAAAATCGCGTTTGTTGAATCTTGCACTGGTGGCAAACTCGTAAGTTCTTTAATTAAACATTCAGGCGCATCAGATGTTGTGGACAGCGGTATTGTTACATACTCAAACGAAGCAAAAATGAGAGATGTGAACGTATCACATGATACATTACAAACTTTTGGTGCAGTAAGCCACCAAACCTGTTATGAGATGGTTAAAGGGTTAATTACAAAAACAGGGGTTGATATTGGTATTAGTATTACTGGAGTAGCAGGTCCGAATGGCGGAACCACAGAGAAACCTGTAGGATTAGTTTATATCGGTATAGCGGTCGGCGGCGATATTTATACTTTTGAAAATAAATTTTCGGGTGATCGTGAGATGATTCAAAATAGAACAGTATATAAAGCTTTAAAATTATTGTATGATTATCTATCAAAAATGTAAAATATTGACATTGTATGCTTTTCACGATATAATTTGAAAGAAGTGTTTGCATGTTTAAGGATGTATGCTATAATAAAACAGAACAAACGTTCTAATAATGAAAGCGGGTGTAATAGATTATGAGTGAAAGACAAAAAGCATTGGAAAATGTACTTGGACAAATTGAGAAGCAATTTGGAAAAGGTTCAATTATGAAACTTGGTGATGAGTCTGCGAAAATGAATGTCGAAAGTATTCCAACAGGTTCGATTGATTTGGATATAGCTCTTGGAATTGGCGGTATTCCTAAGGGACGTGTCGTCGAAATCTTTGGACCTGAATCATCTGGTAAGACAACTGTTACACTTCACATGATTGCAGAAGTACAAAAAAGAGGTGGAACAGCAGCATTTATAGATGCAGAGCATGCTTTAGATCCAGTCTATGCAAAAGCGATTGGTGTTGATATAGATGAGTTGATTGTTTCGCAGCCTGATACAGGTGAACAAGCTCTTGAAATTGTAGATGCTCTTGTGAGAAGTGGTGCAGTTGATATTGTTGTAATTGACTCAGTTGCTGCTTTGGTTCCAAAAGCAGAAATCACTGGAGAAATGGGTGATTCTCATATGGGACTTCAGGCAAGATTGATGTCTCAAGCGCTTAGAAAGCTAACTGCCATTATTAACAAGTCACATTGTACTGTTATCTTCATCAATCAATTAAGGATGAAAATTGGCGTAATGTTTGGAAATCCAGAAACTACGACTGGTGGAAATGCACTTAAGTTTTATGCTTCTGTAAGATTAGATGTAAGAAGAATTGATTCAATTAAAAAAGATTCAGATGTTATTGGTAATAGAACGAGAGTAAAAGTTGTAAAAAACAAAGTTGCCCCTCCGTTTAAGCAAGCTGAATTTGATATCATGTATGGACAAGGCATATCTAAAGAAGGTAGTATACTGGATGTTGCGTGTAATGCAGACATCATTAAAAAATCAGGTTCTTGGTATAGCTATGAAGGCAATAAAATTGGACAGGGTAGAGAAAACGCTAAAGAGTATTTGATTCAAAATCCTGAAACTTGCCAAATAATTGAAGATAACGTTCGTGTCTTTTTCAATTTAGCAATTGAACCAAAGAGAGAGAAGAAAGAAAAGAAAGAAAAAATAGAAAAAATAGAATAAACTTTTGTTTAGTTAGCGTATGATCTTTATTCATACGCTTTTCTTCTATGAAAATAGACAGTTAACGGTTAAAAAGTATGTCAAATATAGCATTTATGGGATTTTGGGCGTATCACTAGTATTGACAATTCTTGCGAAAAATTATAAAATTAATTGTATGATTGTATTTTCTTATATACATGAATATAAAGACCGGTAAAGCTGGTCTTAAAATTTACGTAAGGGGGTGAACGACATAAACGTACCTGTAATAATAGTTATAATAGTTGCTCTTGTAGCAGGAGTAATTGCATTTGGTGTTGGTTATTTGGTTAGAAAAAATACCGCTGAAAAAGTAATTTTAAGCGCTGAATTTAAAGCTAAAGAAATCATTGCAGAAGCATCTAAAGCAGCAGAATCTGTTAAGAAAGAAAAAGTTTTAGAAGCTAAGGAAGAAGCACATCAAATCCGCAAAGAAATTGATAGAGAAACTAAGGATCGCCGTGCCGAAATTCAAAAACTTGAACGCAGAAATCTTCAAAAAGAAGAAGCGCTTGATAAAAAAGCGTTAAATCTTGAAACGAAAGAAGATAAGCTTGCGGTAAAGATTAAAACTGTTGAAGATAGAGAAGCGGAAGCTGAGATTTTATACTCTAATCAAATCAAGGAATTAGAACGCATCTCACAATTAACTACAGAAGAAGCTAAGAATCAACTTTTAGCGGATGTAGAAAAAGATGTTCAGCATGACACGGTGGTACTTATAAAAGAAATTGAAGGTAAAGCGCGTGAAGAGGCGAACAAAAAGGCGAAGGATATCTTAGCCTATGCGATTCAAAAGTGTGCTGCAGATTACGTAGCCGAAAGTACTGTATCATTAGTAAACTTGCCTAACGATGAGATGAAAGGCAGAATTATTGGTAGAGAAGGACGTAACATCAGAGCACTTGAGACGTTAACAGGAGTAGATTTAATTATTGATGATACCCCTGAAGCTGTTATTCTTTCATCTTTTGATCCAATTAGAAGAGAAATTGCAAGAATGGCACTTGAAAAATTAATTATTGATGGTCGAATTCATCCAACTCGAATAGAAGAAATGGTTGAAAAGTCTAAAAAAGAAATTGAACAAATTATTAAAACTGAAGGTGAAAATGCAACTTTTGAAGTGGGCATTCACAATTTACATCCTGAGCTAATTAGGCTTGTAGGTCGATTGAAGTATAGAACTAGTTATGGACAGAATGTTCTTAAGCATTCTATTGAAGTAGCTCATCTTGCTGGACTTATGGCAGCAGAGATTGGTGCAGATGTAAAAGTAGCTAAACGTGCAGGTCTTCTCCATGATATTGGAAAAGCTGTAGATCATGACTTAGAGGGAACACATATCGAATTAGGTATGCAAATTCTTAGAAAATATCGTGAATCAAAAGCAGTCATCCATGCGATGAGTACACACCATGGTGATTATGAGCCTGAGTCTATCGAGGCGATTCTTGTTACTGCCGCTGACGCATTGTCTGCTGCAAGACCGGGAGCGAGAAGAGAAACATTAGACACATATATCAAACGTTTGGAATCTTTAGAGAATATTGCAAATGGTTATGATGGTGTTGAAAAATCTTTTGCTATTCAAGCTGGAAGAGAAGTTAGAGTAGTAGTCATTCCTGAAAAAATTGGTGATGACGATATGTTCTTATTAGCAAGAGAGATTAGCAAGAAAATTGAAGCAGATTTAGATTATCCTGGACAAATTAAAGTAAATGTAATTAGAGAATCTAGGGTAACTGATTTTGCAAAATAAATCATAGAATTATTATGAAAATTAGAAGAATTCATTCGTGAATTCTTCTTTTTAATTTTTTGTTTTGATAATGTTTTTTGTTTCAAATTTAATGAAAAAATCACATGTGTTTAACATAAAAAATCAAGGGTATATAAAAACTACATATTCTCATATCATTCGCACTAAGGAGGATCGTAGGAATGGAAGTATTGAAAGTAGCAACGCACTCGAAACCAAACTCAGTCGCAGGTGCTTTAGCTGGTATCATAAGAGATCAAGGACATGCTGAGATACAAGCGATTGGCGCAGGTGCAATTAATCAATCAATTAAGGCTATTGCCATTGCTCGTGGTTTTTTATTGCCAAGTGGTTTTGATTTGGTTTTTATTCCGGCTTTTTCTGAAGTAGAGATTAATGGTGAAGAAAGAACAGCAATTAAACTAATCGTACAAAAGCATATATTATAATAATGGAGGTCCTAAAATGGAAGTTTTAAAAGTATCCTCAAAATCAAATCCAAATTCTGTCGCAGGTGCTTTAGCCGGTGTAATTAGGGAACATGGAGGCGCAGAGATACAAGCAGTTGGTGCAGGTGCAATTAATCAATCAATTAAAGCAATTGCTATTGCTAGAGGATTTGTTTCTCCTTCAGGCATTGATTTGATATGTATTCCAGCATTCTCTGATATCATCATCGATGGTGAAGAAAGAACTGCTATAAAATTAATTGTTCAACCTAGATAAGAATAAAAAAATTAAAAAATATTAATTAAGAGCCTTTTAAGGCTCTTTTTGTTTGTAAATGGTGTGGTATTATATTATAATTAAACAGAAAGTGGATATTAAATAGTTTTAGCAAAAAAATGTTCGTATATTAAAGCTAGAATAAATTTTAGGAGGAACAAATGCACGAATTTTTTCAAAACCCTTTGATAGAAAGATATTCAAGTGAAGAGATGTTAAAGATATTTTCTCCAAATAATAAATTTTCAAATTGGAGAAAACTTTGGATTGCCTTGGCTGAATGTGAGAAAGAACTTGGACTTAATATTACAGATGCTCAGATCGATGAGTTGAAAATGCATATATATGATATAGATTTTGCAAGAGCTGCTCAAATCGAAAAAGAAGTAAGACATGATGTTATGTCCCATGTCCTTGCATATGGAGAACAATGTCCAACTGCTAAGCCAATTATTCACTTAGGGGCAACCAGTGCCTATGTGGGTGATAATACGGATTTAATTGTAATGCGTGAAGGCTTGTTATTAGTAAAAGAAAAGTTAGCTATATTGATTGATAAATTATCAAAATTTGCAGATGAGACTAAACACATTCCAACGTTGGGATATACGCACTTTCAACCTGCTCAGCTGACGACGGTTGGTAAAAGAGCTACACTTTGGTTGATGGATTTGGTGATGGATTATGAAGATTTGGAAGTACTACTGTCACAGCTTAAAATGAGAGGTGTAAAAGGTACTACTGGTACACAAGCATCGTTCCTTAGTTTATTTGATGGGGATCATGAGAAAGTTATAAAACTTGATGAAATGGTTGCTCATAAAATGGGTTTTGCAAAGTCTCTAAGTGTTACTGGACAAACCTATACACGCAAAATAGATGCTAAAGTTTTAGGCGTTTTAAATGGTATAGCTATTTCTCTTCACAAGATGACCAATGATCTAAGAATGCTTCAATCGATAAAAGAGATTGAAGAGCCCTTTGAATCTAAACAAATTGGATCTTCTGCAATGGCATATAAAAGAAATCCAATGAGAAGTGAAAGGATATCCTCTTTAAGTAAATATGTGATGTCTTTATCTACAAGTCCGCAGCTTGTTGCTGCGACACAATGGTTCGAAAGAACACTTGATGATAGTGCGAATAAGCGTTTGGCGGTTTCAGAATCATTTTTAGCAATTGATGCTTGCCTCGACATTGCAAATAACGTAAGCTCAGGCTTAGTTGTTTATGAAAGGGTTATTGAAAAGCATGTGATGGCTGAGCTTCCTTTTATGGCAACAGAAAATATCATTATGGAAGCCGTAAAAAAAGGCGGCGATCGACAAGAATTACATGAAGCAATCCGTGTGCATTCTATGGAAGCGGGCAAACAAGTAAAAATCGAAGGAAAAGAAAATGATTTATTAGATAGAATTGTGAGTGATCCGATTTTCAACTTATCACACGATGATGTTAAACTACTACTTAATCCCCAAGATTATATAGGAAGAAGCTCAGAGCAAGTCACAACATTTATAGAATGTGAAGTTGAACCAATTAGAAAAAAACATATCAATGTTTTGGGTAAGGAAGTATCTTTAAAAGTCTAGGTTGGTTAAATTATTGCTTTATATTATGAAATTTAAAAAAGCAGACGATATAATGGTAAATAAATGCTTAACTTGAGTAATATTGGTTATATTAATAGTAACTATAACTTTGGAGGTATTTATGAAAAACATTAATCAGTCTGCTTTTGATGCTTCTTCAAGCTATATATTAAATAATGCTCGTTACCTCGAAAAATTATTGTTAGGCCATTATTTTATATCACCATGTGGAGAGAAAGTTGTTAAGGCATTAAAGATGTATCAAAACAAAGATGGGGGATATGGTAATGGTTTAGAACCAGATTTCAGAATGTCATTTTCATCACCAATGGCAACTTCAATCGCCCTAAGAATATTGGCAGAATTTACTGAGACTGAAGGTGCTCTTGAACAAATCAACTTAGCACTATTGTATCTGGAATCAACCTACAATGAAGAATTAAAGGGTTGGGAGTCAACATCTAAAATGGTTAATTTATTTCCACATGCACCTTGGTGGACGTATCGAGCTACTGAACGTGAGTTAAGTGGAAACCCAAGTGCTGAAATAGTGGGGTATTTATACAAATTCAGAAATATTCGAGACAAGTTAGACATCATACAACTTAAAAATTATTACTTAAACAAACTTGTATCTAGTAATCTTGACGAAGAACATGAACTTATGTGTTATATTAGAATGTACAATCACATGTCAGACATCGATCAAGATATTATGTTACCGTACTTGACTGTTGCATATCAGAAAATAGTTACTATAAATCCTGAAGATTGGAACAATTATACGCCATACCCTTTGAAATTTGTAGAATTAAGCAAAGCTGATTTGTTTGAAGTATCAGAGGATTTGTTAAATGAAAACTTACAATTTCTATTAAATAAACTGTCTCTAATTGGCCATATTATTCCGAGTTGGTCTTGGGATTCATATCTTGAGGAATGGGAAGTTGCCAAGCGTGAATGGTCGGGCATATTAACTTTAGATGCCCTTCGTATATTACGTAGGTATAAACTGCTTTAGTGGCGTGACTTTTTTTCTTTTGTATAAATGCTACAAAAACGAATGATTTTATTTACTAAATCAAACAATATGTTATAATAGTCGAGATGATAGTGTTTCCTTGGTACCCACTATAAAAAACAAGGGGTGTTAAATCTTATATACGTGATTTTGATCAAGTCATATTTAAGTTTATTTTATACCCCTTAACGTTTGTTAGGGGGTATTTTAATGATTTTATAACTTATAAATTGTTTGTAAGGAAGCACATTTAAGCGTGACAGTTCGAAACCATCCTGTCATAAAACAAAACTAGGGAGGAAAAAATGAATAGAAATGTAAATTATGTGGTAAAAGCAGGTGTAATTGCTGCGCTTTATGTAGTGCTCGTTATGGTATTTAGTTTTAGCAGTTTTGGGCCTATACAATTTAGGATCGCTGAAGCGTTGACGATTTTGCCTTATTTTACCAGTGCTGCGATACCTGGTGTTTTTGTAGGTTGTCTGATTGCCAATATCGTTGGCGGTGCAGTAATCTGGGATATAATATTTGGTAGTTTAGCCACTTTGTTAGCAGCGTATCTTTCGTACAAGCTTCGTAAAAAAGCATGGCTAGTGACCGTGCCACCAATACTAATTAATACAATAGTTGTTGGGTTTTTATTAAAACTTGCTTATGGTATACCAGATGGATTGTTGGTACTTATGGGTGGCGTTTTAATGGGTGAATTAGTTTCAGTATTTGGAATTGGTATGATTCTATTGAATGCACTTAAACCTGTATCGAAGTTTATCGTGGATAAAGAATAATAAGTTTAATTAATCGTTCACATCAGTGAAAAGCTTAGATGTTAAGCAGACACAGATATGAGCGATTTTTTAATAGTAAATATAGCTCACGTGTGCTATAATAAGTATGTATCAACTATTCCTCAAATGTATATTTAGGGAATAGTTGAAAATAGAAAAATAAGGAGTGCATATGGCAAAGAAAAAAATGACCCCCTCTTCTAATTCCAACAAATTGACTGGGATTAATCAAGGAGATCTAAACAGTCGACTTAGTAAAAATAAAAAACTAAAAATACACAATAAATCTGACACTCCTGATAATATAGTGATTAAACAAAATGAAATGATTCGCAAATGTTTATGGATAGAATCTCAACTTCCTGATTTTATGTCAGATTACTTTATGTATCTTAAAAATGCAGTTGCTTTAAGCTCTCGCTTAGCATACCTTAGTGATGTGCTCTTTTTTTGTAATTATCTTGTTAATGAGCTGCAATTTTCAGATGCTCAAAAACCCGTTGATATAGACGCTGATGCGTTTTATAAAATAACAGCTAAAGATATTAATTTATTTCTTGCAGATTTTTGTACACGTTATATTGTAGAAACTGATAATGCTGATTATATTATGGAAAATCACAACCGTTCCCTAGCACGTAAGCGATCTTCATTGAGTGTACTTTTTAAGTTCTTTTATAGAGATCAATTAATGGAAAAAAACATCTCTGAAGGATTTAATCCTATAAAATTACCCAAACCACAACCTGATGCAATTAAGAGACTTGAAATTGAAGAAGTACAAAGGATGATAAATGCTGTTGAAACTGGTGAAGGACTCACGGAAAAAGAAAAACAGTATTGGGAAAAAACTAAATTAAGAGATAAAGCGATGCTTGTGCTTTTTACAACTTATGGCCTAAGAGTTAGTGAAATTCAGCAATTGAATCTCAGTTCTATAAACTATGCTCGTGGTGAATTTAAAATATATAGAAAACGAGCAAAAGAAGTTAATATGCCTTTAAATCATTCTGCGTTATCTGTAATTAATGAGTACGTTAAATTAGAAAGATTAAATACAATTAATCTTGATGACCCTCTTTTTGTATCACTACAAGGTACAAGAATGACTGTTCGCTCTATAAGAGAATTAGTGAAAAAATACACATCAATTGCAATGCAGACTTCTAGAGATAAAGGCTATAGTCCGCACAAATTACGTGCAACTGCAGCCTCTTCATTAATTCAATATGGATTTTCTATATATGATGTACAAAATTTACTTGATCATGATAATGTAACAACAACACAGCTTTACGCAGCACATAAGAAGAATGCAAAGCGTGATGTGATTAATAATTATGAATTACTAGATGAATACAATGAAGTGAAGAAAAATAAAAAGTAAAATTTGAAGTTTTATTGATGCTATCCTTAGAACAATTCATAATACTAATGTCAAATATTGTTTTAATGTCTATCTATTAGAAGTTGGAACTGCAATGGTCTGTCCAATAAATAAGGTACTCTCATCCATGTGGTTGTATTCTTTAATTCTATATACAACGGCACGAACATCCTCTTCATAAAAATTATATTTTGATGCAATATCCCAAAGCGTATCCCCTGCAACAACTTTAACAAAAATATCTGTATGATTTGTGGCAGCTTCAGACATAATAAATCCAGAAATATAAGAAATGATTGTACTGAGCAATATAAGCGTAATCAATGTCATAATGACAAAACGCGCTCTATTGACGATGTATAATCTTTTTCTTTTTTTGGTTTTAGTGTAGCCTGATTGTCTATTATAGTCGAATGTCATCTGATTTTTTGATTGGTTCATAAAGATCAACTTCCTTTCTTATATTATCTTATAGTTTTAGCACTTAAAGAACATGTGTTCTTATAATGCAATTATATACGAACGTGCGTTCTTTGTAAAGAGAAAAACAGAACTAATGTTTGATTTTTTTTAGTGCTTATGTTATAATCAGCTTAATTAAAGGTATTGAGCATATTATTTTAAGTTTAAACTTGTTCTATAATAAATTTAATGATAACTATATAAAATATGACAGGGGGTATTATATGGGTGCTTCTATCTCTAAGAAACAACAGATGATTTTAGATTTTTTAAAGGACGAAGTCTCAAAAAAAGGCTATCCACCTTCGGTACGTGAAATTTGTCAAGCAGTTGGTCTTAAATCAACTTCTACTGTTCATACTCATCTTACTAGATTAGAAGAGCTTGGTAAGATCCGAAGAGATCCTACTAAACCTAGAGCAATAGAGATTTTCGATATGGAAAATGAACCTGTTTCAAACGTAGTTTCTTTAGCTAGAGATACACGTTTCGTTCCAATAGTTGGTGAAATTACTGCTGGTCAACCTATTTTAGCAGTTGAAAGTATTGATGAGACCTTCCCCATTCCTTCTGATTTTGTCGATGAAGGCGTATACTTTATGCTAAAAGTTAAAGGTGATAGTATGATTGAAGCTGGTATTTTTAACAGAGATTTAGTTTTAGTTAAAAAGCAAGATGACGCGAATAGTGGTGATATTGTTGTTGCTATGATTGATGATAGTGCAACAGTTAAGACTTTCTATAAAGAAAAAGCACGTGTTAGATTGCAGCCAGAAAATGCATCTATGTCTCCTATTTATGTGGATGATGTTCAGATTCTTGGAAAAGTTAGAGGTGTTTTTAGAAAGATGTAATTACAAATACAGAATTTAAAAGGCATCATTAAGTGTAAATTATACTTAATGATGCCTTTTTTAGGACGAAAGTGATTAAATCACTATTTTGTTATAAAATGATTATTTTATTAAACGTAAAAAAGTGATATTATTTTAGTAGTACTAAATTATTTGTTAAAGGAGACTTGTATGTCGTATATTACATCTGTTTTTGAGCGTATTAAAACTAGAAGTCCTTATGAGAAGGAATTTTTACAGGCTGTAGAAGAAGTTTTTGAATCACTAGAACCAGTAATTAAAAAACATCCAGAGTATGAAAAAGCAAATATATTAGAAAGAATTACTGAACCAGAAAGACAAATCGTTTTTAGAGTACCTTGGGTTGATGATCATGGTAATTTAAATATCAATCGTGGATTTAGAGTGCAGTTTAATGGTGCGATTGGACCATATAAAGGTGGTTTACGCTTCCACCCTTCTGTTTATATTGGGATCGTTAAATTTTTAGGATTCGAGCAGATTTTTAAAAATTCATTGACTGGATTACCTATTGGTGGCGGTAAAGGTGGATCTGATTTTGACCCAAAAGGTAAATCAGATGCTGAGGTTATGAGATTTTGTCAAAGTTTCATGACTGAACTTTATAGACATATTGGACCAGATGTTGATGTTCCAGCTGGGGACATTGGTGTTGGTGGGCGTGAAATTGGTTTCCTATATGGTCAATATAGACGTTTAAGAGGCGCATTTGAAAATGGTGTACTTACTGGCAAAGGGTTAACTTACGGCGGTTCATTAGCTCGAACAGAAGCTACTGGCTATGGTCTTGTGTATTTTGTTGAAGAGATGCTTAAACACAATGGTCAAGATTTGAAAGGAAAAACTGTTGCAATCTCCGGTTCTGGTAATGTTGCGATTTATGCTTGTCAAAAAGCAACGCAATTAGGCGCAAAAGTTGTTGCGATGTCAGATTCTAGCGGTTATGTATATGATGCGAATGGGATTGATTTACCTTTGATTCAACAACTTAAAGAAGTTGAAAGAAAAAGAATTAGTGAGTATCTCAAAACACATGCTGAAGCTAAATATGTTGAAGGTCACGGTGCTGTTTGGTCTATAAAATGTGATGTTGCTTTACCTTGTGCTACTCAAAATGATATCACATTGGAACATGCGAAGACACTTGTGGCTAATGGTGTTACTGCTGTTGGTGAAGGCGCAAATATGCCATGTACCAACGAAGCAGTCAAGTACTTCCTTGATAATAACATCCTAGTTGCTCCTGCAAAAGCTGCAAATGCAGGTGGTGTAGCGACTTCTGCACTTGAGATGAGTCAAAACTCTATGCGCTATTCTTGGACATTTGAAGAAGTTGATGCAAAACTTAAAAACATCATGATCAACATCCATAAAAACGCAGCAAAGGCATCTGAAGATTACGGTTTTGGCTATAATCTAGTGGCAGGAGCAAATATCGCTGGATTTATAAAGGTTGCTGATGCAATGATCGCTCAAGGTGATTACTAAAATCTAATATAATTACTATTTTATTTAGTGGTAAAATTGATAAAACTAAACTAAAACTAGTGTAACAGTTAACTAAAATCAGCGTATAGAGATATACTTGAACTAATTATTAAAGGGACATATAAAATGATGAAATATCATTTTATATGTCCCTTTAAGCTATTTTAGCTTTATTATTGTACATTTATTTCTATACTCTAGAAACACCTGAATCAACAGCTGCTTTGTATACTGCAGTTGCAACCTTTTCTCCAATGCTCTTGTTAAGTGCAGATGGGATGATATATTCATCATTTAATTCATCAGCAGAGATAAGGTCTGCAATAGCATAAACTGCTGCAACTTTCATAGCTTCATTGATATCTGATGCTTTGGCATCTAAAGCGCCTCTGAAAATACCTGGAAAAGCTAGTACGTTATTGATTTGATTTGCAAAATCTGATCGACCAGTCCCTACAATTCTTGCGCCTGCCTCTTTAGCTAAATCAGGCATAATTTCAGGATCTGGATTAGCCATCGCAAAAACAATAGAATCAGTATTCATTGAAGTTACCATTTCTTTTGAAACTGCATCTTTGGATGAAACGCCTATAAATACGTCAGCGCCATCCATTGCATCTGCTAATGTACCTTCTGTACAGTTTGAATTGGTTATTAGTGCAATTTCATCTTGAACCCAGTTTTTTTGTTTTACGTTTCTACTAATGATTCCGGCACGATCACATGAAAGAATATTTTTAGCACCTAAGTCAACAAGCATTCTAGCGATCGCATTACCAGCTGAACCTGCGCCGTTAATAACAATTTTTATTTCTTCAATTTTTTTGTTAACGATTTTAAGTGCGTTAATCAGTGCTGAACAAACAACGATAGCTGTACCATGTTGATCGTCATGGAAAACAGGAATATCAAGTAGTTCCTTAAGTTTCCTTTCAACTTCAACACATCTAGGAGATGAAATGTCTTCAAGATTAATACCACCAAATACCGGAGCAATTTGTACTACAGTTTGGACGATGGAATCGACTTCCTGAGATTCTACGCAAATTGGGAATGCATCAACATTTGCAAAGGCTTTAAAAAGTATAGCCTTGCCTTCCATGACTGGAATAGCAGCTTTCGCGCCGATGTTACCTAAACCTAAAACGGCTGATCCATCAGAGACTACTGCAACTAAGTTGCCTTTAGATGTGTACTTGTAGACATCTTCTGGATTAGCTGCAATTTTTCTACATGGTTCAGCAACGCCTGGTGTGTAAGCCATCGATAAGTCATCTTTTGATTCAAGTTTAACTTTACTTGTTACTTCGATTTTGCCTTTTGCAGCTTCGTGTAATTCAAGTGCGCGTTGATTATAATTCATGTTCCCTCCATTTAATAGATTTTATTAGATAGTAATTAAATTACTATTTTGCAGTGTTTGTAAAGATTTTATTACTCCAAATTTAGAATGTTCATACGTTAAACCACCTTGAAAATATGCAATGTATGGAGGTCTAATTGGTGCGTCAGCACTTAGTTCAATAGAAGAACCTTGTACAAAAGCTCCTGCTGCCATTATGACATCGCTGGTATATCCAGGCATTGCCCATGGTTCTGGTGTAACAAAGCTATCAATTGGTGATGCGCTTTGTATACCTCTACAAAATGAAATGACTTTGTCAGGCGTACCAAATTCGATCGCTTGTATGATGTCACTTCTGCTTGCTTCAGGTGATGGATTTACTTTGTATCCAAGTGTTTCGTAAACTTTTGCACATAGTATCGCACCTTTCAACGCACCGCTAACGACTTTTGGTGCCATAAAAAGGCCTTGTAAAATAGGACGTGTTTGACCAAATGTCAATCCGCATTCTTTACCAATTCCAGGAGATGTCATACGTCCGGCAACTTGTTCAATTAGTTGACTTTTTCCTACAATATAGCCACCACTAAGTGCTAATCCACCACCGGGGTTTTTAATTAAGCTTCCCGCTATTAAATCAGCGCCTACCTCAGTGGGTTCTTGATAATCTAAGAACTCACCATAACAGTTATCCACCATTACTATACAGTTAGGAGCAATTTTTTTAACTAGTTTAATTACTTCCGCTATTTCAGAGATCTTAAGTCCCCTTCTCCATGCATAACCAGCAGAACGTTGGATATAGATGACATCAGTTGGTTTGGACATAGCCTCTTTTATAGCTGTCACATCAAATGAACCCTCCAGGTTAAGTGGAACTTCATCATAGATTACCCCTATGTCTAACAAAGACATAGATTCTGATTTGGACAGTCCAATCACTTTTTCAAGAGTATCATATGGTCTGCCTGTGATGCTCAACATTCGTTGTTTAGGTCTAAGGATGCCCGTTAACATCAGTGTCAATGCATGAGTTCCAGATACGATAATCGGGCGTACAATAGCATCTTCTGCACCGAAGACAGTCTTATAAACATTTTCTACAGCATCCCTACCAATATCATCGTAGCCATAACCGGTATTCCAGTTAAAATGTATATCTGATAATTTGTTTTCTTGCATAGCATGTAGTACTTTTAACTGGTTAAACTCAGCAATGTCATCAATAGCTTTAAATTGAGGATTAATTTGAGCTTCACACTTTTCAATATAAGAAAGCGTAATTTGCTCAATTCCGAGTTTGTGATAATAGCTATATTTATTAAGCATTTATTTGTGTTTCCTCCTTGAGGTCTATTTGATCATATTGATGGCGTTAATAAGCATAGGAATAATTTGTTTTTTTCGAGAAACAATATTATCTATAAATGTTCCTTGTTCAACTGATTTTTCAAAAGCCATGCTCATCAGTCTATCGTGCTTACTTACATAAAGAGTATATGAGCCTTCTTTGATAATATCAGTGACGAGCATTAAAGTTAAGAAATGATCCTTATCATCATGAATGTTCTGAATTAATTTTAAGTATTTTTCTTTATTTTCAATAATCTCTTCAAAATTAAGAGTGAAAACTTGAGACACACCAAGTTTATACCCTTCAATAACAAATTCTTTAAAATCATTAAAGAAAATTTCACTGACAGTACGTCCTTCAAGAGAAGTTCCATTTTTAAACATTTCAAGTGCATATTTTGAAAGATCAATCGCAGCAATTTCTTTTAAAACTGAAACGGCATGTTCATCAAAATAAGTTGTAGTAGGTGATTTTAAAAATAAGGTGTCCGATACAATTCCAGAAAGCATAAGTCCTGCAATTTCTTTGGGAATATCGATATTTTCTTCTTTAAATAGTTGAAAAATAATTGTATTTGTACTTCCTACAGGCATATTTCTAAAGGATATTGGTAAATTGGTATTGATATCACCAATTTTATGGTGATCAATAATTTCTAACACCTCTGCTTCAACCAGTCCGTTTGCAGACTGTGAGTATTCGTTATGGTCTACAAGAATCACATTCTTTTTTGTTGGATTCAGAAAATGAGTTCTACCAATAATACCTAGATATCTACCTTGTTCGTCAACCACTGGAAACTTTGAATGCTTAGAGGTCTGGATAATTTCACGACAATTTTCAAGGTATTCATCTACTCTAAACTTCATGAGTCTACTGGTATTCATAATTGTACTGACAAAGTTCGTTTGATTGATGAGTTTTGAAGTTGAATAAGTGTCATACGATGTACGAATAAGGTTAACGCCACTTACTTTTGCCTTGTCAATTAACAACTCCGGAATTTCCAAATCACCTGTTACTATAATTAACTGAACTTTAGTAAGAATAGCATGTTCAATTATGTCAAAACGGTCTCCTGTGATGACGATTGAATCAGGTTCTATGCGATGCTGTTTGATGATTGTAGTTTCATGAAATGCGGTTATAACAATATGCCCATTGATATCGCTGTGACCATAGTTCAATATATCTGCATTTAAGTCTTGCTTAATATTATTAAATGTCGTGTGTATAGCGTGATAATCACCATTGATTGCATTCATAGCAATATCTTTCATGGTGATAATTCCGATGAGGTATCCATCAGGATCTACGATCGGTAAAGTTCTAATCTTATATGAATTCATATGATTATACGCTTTTAGAATAGAATTTGAAGGTTCCAAAGGCAAGATTCTATCAAAATCCAAATCTTTTAACTGAATTTTGACATTTTCAATCATTCGAGGTTTCTGGACTTCAAAATAATCAAGTACAAATTCAGCTTCTTTGGCAATTTCACCTAAAACACATGGTTCTGTAAGCTGCCCACATTTGTTTTTTAAATATGACAGTGCAATCGCAGAGGTTACACTATCTGTGTCGGGATTTTTATGACCAAATATAAGTATTTTATCTTCCATTAATAGTGCCCCTTTCTCTATTTCATCCAACATTATAACACAAAAAAGGGTGCATAAGCACCCTACTAAGTCTAAAACTTATTAAGTTTTGGTCGATTAGGACATAAAAACGAGACAAGGATAATTAATCTATCGTTAAGACCAGCTAATTATTTTGTAACAGTATCTAAGACTAATTTGATCATCTCGCCAAATGTACGCTCTCTTTCTTCAGCAGTAGTCTCTTCTTGTGTAACTAAAGAATCACTCACTGTTAAAACGCATAGTGCACTGGCATCATACTTAGCTGCTAAAGTATAAAGTTCAGCAGCCTCCATCTCAACCGCTAAGATATTGTAATCAACTAACTTAGCATTGCGATTGCTATTATAGTCCTCATAGAAACTATCTTCAGATAAAATATTACCAACATGAACTTTCATGCCATTGCTTTTAGCTGTCATATATGTTTCATGAAGTAATTCAAAGTCAGCAATAGCAGCAAAATTTACACTACCGAAACGACGATTATTCATATTTGATGTTGTAGAAGCACCTTGAGCTAAAATGATATCTCTAATTTTTACATGTGGTTTCATAGCACCACACGAGCCAACACGAATTAGTTTCTTAACATCATAAAAGCGCAATAATTCGTTAACGTAAATTGATAAAGATGGCATCCCCATACCTGTTCCTTGAACAGATACCCTAACACCATTATAAGTTCCGGTAAAGCCAGACATTCCACGAACTTGATTGTAACATACTGGATTTTCTAAGAAAGTTTCAGCAATATATTTAGCTCTAAGCGGATCACCAGGTAATAATACGATATCTGCGATATCGCCAAGTTTTGCATTAATATGAGTACTCAAATCTACACCTCCATAATTTATCTACTTCATTATATCAGAAATAAAAAACGATTGCCATGTAAGGTTAACACAGCGTCAGTCTATTTATTAAAGAATATATTAATTAAAAATTATAAGAACCTACTATAAATCACTTATAGTAGGTTCTGCTTAACAATACCTTACAAATTTAAAAAAGTTTATTTATCATTTGAAGGTGATATTTTTTCGTGCGCTGTTGCTAACATAAGCTTAATTCTGTTGATTTGGTTTACTTCACTAGCACCAGGATCATAATCAATAGCAACGATATTTGATTCTGGGTAACTTTGTTTAAGTTCTTTGATCATGCCTTTCCCAGTTATATGATTTGGTAAACAGGCGAAGGGTTGCATACAGACGATATTATCAACGCCACTATGAATTAGTTCTACCATCTCAGCAGTTAGAAACCAACCTTCTCCAGTTTGATTACATAAAGATAGATGTGGCTCAGCAAGTCGTCCAAGCTCTTTGATATGTTTTGGACCACTAAAGCGGTTACTGTTGTTAAGTGCAGTAACCATAGGCTTACGATAAAACTCAATTAATCCAATTAGCACTTCGCTGGTTAATCTTGCTTTCATAGTACCAGATAAATATTTGTTCTTAATAACGCTGTTGTATGCTGTGTATGAAAAGAAGTCAATTAAATCTGGCATAACTGCCTCAGCACCTTCTTTTTCAATTAATTCAACAATATTGTTATTTGCAGTTGGATGGAATTTCACTAAAATCTCACCCACTAAACCAACTTTTGGTTTGTAAATATCATTTAAAGCAATAGCATCAAAATCAGCGACAATAGCTTTAATATTTTTATTAAAAGTTTTCTTGTCCCCTTTCATAAGTGATACTTTACATTTATCCACCCAATCTGAATAAAGAGCATTTGCTGATCCGCTCACAGCTTCATAAGGTCTTGTTTTATAGAGCACACGCATGAATAAATCACCATATAACATACTTTGAACAAGTTTTTCTAGTAGTGGTCTCGTGATCTTAAACCCAGGATTGGATTCTAACCCCAAGGCGTTGAGACTGATAACTGGAATATGATCCATTTTGGCACTTTTTAGAGCTTGTCTGATAAATGCGATATAGTTAGTCGCTCTACATCCACCACCAGTTTGAGTGATGATTAATGCAGTTTTATCCAAATCATATTTGCCAGAATTTAGTGCATTCATCATTTGACCGACAACTAAAATTGATGGATAGCAAGCATCATTATTAACATACTTTAAGCCCTCATCGATTGCACCAGTATCGATAGATGGTAAAACTTCGATATTATATCCTTCTGGTTTCAAAGCAGCCTCAATAAATTGGAAGTGAATTGGCGACATTTGCGGAACCAAAATTGTATGTGTTTTTCTCATTTCTTCAGTGAAAATGACGCGCTCAGCTGCAGGAGTAAATTCTACAGGAACAAAGCATCTTTTGTCACGTTCGTTGATAGCAGCGATTAAAGATCTTACGCGAATTCTAATTGCGCCTAAGTTGTTGATCTCGTCTATTTTGATGAGTGTGCTAATTTTACCTGTTCCTTCAAGAATTTCTTTAACCTGATCAGAAGTAACCGCATCAAGACCACATCCAAATGAGTTGAGCTGAACAAGTTCAATGTCTTTTCGTTTTGAAGCAAATGTTGCAGCAGCATACAGACGTGTATGATAAACCCATTGGTCCACCACGCGTAAAGGTCTATTGACATCGTCAAGATGTGCAACTGCATCTTCAGACAGAACTGCAAAACCATATGACTTGATCAGTTCTGGGATACCGTGGTTGATTTCAGGATCGACGTGATAAGGTCTTCCTGCAAGGATTATACCTTTAATATTGTGTCTTTCTAAATATAGAATTGCCAATTCACCTTGTTGTCTTACATCGGCTTTGTATTTTTCTAGTGCAGCATATCCATTGTCCACTGCTCCATAGATTTCATCCTTATTTAGACCCCAAGATTTTAGTTCTTCAAAAAGTCTTTTTTTCATGCGGTCAGGCGAATCAATTGGTAAAAATGGATGATGATACGCTGTTTGTTTGTTTTTTATATGATCTACATTCACGTGAATTGTCTCTGGATATGAGGTAACAACAGGACAATTGTAATGATTGTTAGCGTTTTGATCTTCCTTAGTATTGTATGGAATACAAGGATAAAATATCTTGTCAACTTTTCGATTGATTAAATCTTCAATATGACCATGAACTAACTTAGCTGGATAACAGACACTCTCTGATGGGATAGTTTCCATACCCATTTCATATATTTTTCTAGATGAACGAGTAGAAAGTTCAACTCTATATCCTAATTGAGTGAAAAATGTTACCCAAAATGGATAGTCTTCATAAATGTTTAGAACTCTTGGGATACCAATCGTTCCACGAGGTGCTTCTTTTCGACTTAGAACAGGATAATCAAAAACCCTATTGTATTTATAATCGTATAAGTTGGGAAGCGTATTTTCAGAAACCTCGATCCCCGCACCTCTTTCACAACGATTGCCGGTAATGTATTGTCGATTATCAGAAAAGTGATTAACAGTGAGTTGACAATGATTACCACAAAGGTTACAGTGTTTTGTCTCTGTTTTAGTACTAAAATCGTTTAAGGCATCGTCCCTTAACATTGCACTTACATAGTCTTCACTATAACGTTCTTTTGAGATTAAAGCAGAACCAAATGCCCCCATGATGCCGGCGATATCAGGTCTAACAACCTCTTTACCAGACACTTTTTCTAGTGCTCTAAGAACAGCGTCATTATAGAATGTCCCACCTTGTACAACAATTTTTTCGCCCAAATCTTCAATTGAACGCATTCTGATTACTTTAAATAATGCATTTTTAACAACAGACATAGATATTCCTGCTGATATATCTCCAACAGTTGCACCGTCTTTTTGTGCTTGTTTTACACGTGAATTCATGAAAACAGTACAACGAGTACCTAGATCAACAGGTTTTTCCGACATTAAACCAAGTTTTGAAAAATCTTGTACAGTATGATTAACTGAATTTGCAAAGGTCTCAATAAATGAACCACAACCAGATGAACATGCTTCATTTAACATAATTGAGTTGATAACACCATCATTGATACGTAGGCTTTTCATATCTTGGCCGCCGATATCTAAAATTGAATCAACGCCAGGTAAAAAGTAGTCAGCGCCTTTGTAATGTGCAACTGTTTCAATTTCACCATGATCAATTTTTAGTGCAGCTTTTATTAAACTTTCACCATATCCAGTAACCGTACTATAAACGATTTTAGCTTCAGGATGTTTTTCGCTATAAAACTGTTTAAGTGCAGCGATTGTAGTACTTAATGGATTGCCTTCATTTGATCCATAATGGCTGAAGACAAGATTTTTTGCATCATCAATTACTGCTATTTTTGTAGTGGTTGAACCAGCATCGATGCCCAAATATAAATTTCCTGTTACATCAGAAAGTGATCCGCGTTTTACTTTATGGAGTGCGTGTCTTGCTTTAAATGATTCATAATCATCATCTGTTTCAAACAGTTTGTCAAGTTGCCCATCCGTGTCAGGGCCAACGCAATATATATTAGGCATTTTATCGTAGATACATTGTGGTTCCAAAGCTTCAGCATTAAACGACTGAAGAGCTGCACCTATTGCTACAAAATATTGAGGATTATCAATAGCTATAATATCTTCATCAGCTAAGTTTAAAGTTACTTCAAATCTTTTTCTAAGTTCTGAAAGAAATGATAAAGGTCCACCAAGAAAAGCAACTTTACCACGAATAGGTTTACCGCAAGCAAGTCCACTGATCGTTTGGTTAACAACAGCTTGTAGTACAGACGCTGCAATATCTTCTCTGGATGCACCTTCATTAAGTAAAGGTTGAATATCTGTCTTTGCAAACACACCACAACGTGAGGCAATTGGATATATCTCTTTATGTTGAGTAGCAAGTAGATTTAGACCTGTTGCATCAGTTTTTAGCAAGGATGACATTTGATCAATAAACGAACCCGTACCACCAGCACATGTTCCATTCATACGCTGTTCTACACTTGTTCCAAAATACATAATTTTAGCATCTTCACCGCCGAGTTCAATTGCAACATCAGTTGAAGGGGCATATTTTTTTATAGCTTTTGAACAGGCAACAACCTCTTGTACAAAACCTACACCAAGACTTTCTGCAAGTCCTAGACCAGCAGAACCTGTAATCATTAATTTGAGTTTTGCAGCATTTAAAGTGTTTTTTGCATCTTCAAAAAGAGTACTTACCGTATTTTTAACATCTGAGAAATGACGACGATAATCTTTAAAAATAATTTGGTTATCTTCATCTAAGATAACCATTTTAACAGTAGTAGAACCTACGTCTACTCCTACATTATAAGTTTGTTTCATATTGACACCTCGGTCAGATTTATAATTTAAGTTAAAGGTAATGTAAAGTCAAACTAATATATATTATAATACTTTTTTTAAAAAATAAAATAACAAAAAAGTTAAATTTAAGAAATTTAATGACATGAAAGGTTTATTCATGTCATTTTTGGCACATCTATTGCATGGAACTAACCTATATTTTTTTCAATTCGACCAGCTAAAATACTTAATGCATTTTGCCTTGGATCAATTTCGTTTGGTAAATTTATAAATTCTATATCAAAGCCAAATTCATCAACATTTTTATTGATAAAATAGGATTCACAAATACCTTTATACAATGCTACTACTTCCGTTTTCATATGGATTGACTTTTTATGTAGTACAATAACAAAGCCATTATTGCTGTATGAAATTACTTCATCTTCTATATTGAGTGATTCTTCTAAGTCTTTGTATAACCCTTTGATAATAGCGATATCTCGTACGTTATTAGCAGGTTGAGCAGGATTTTTTTTATTGTAAACTAAAATTAGTCCTATTAATAATTCATGGTTTTCTCGAACTGCTTTCTTGATAGATTTATATATAGAAGTATCAATCTGTTTTTGTGAAGTTGCTGGTAATGTTTTTGCACTATCAATAAATTTAATATGTGTTAAAAGTTTTTGTTTCATGTATTCATCATCAAAAGGCTTAAGAATATAATCATTGGCTCCTACCCTAATTGCCCTTACAAATGACTTTCTCGTATTTAGGCTTGTTGAGATAATGACCATAAGGTTAGGATTTATCTCTTTGAGTTTTGTAATTAAATCATATCCATCTTCAGAGCCTAAATTGACATCAATAATGATTAGATCTAATACAGATTGTAAATTACCAACGCGATTGATAGCTTCATACATCGTTGTGGCACTAACAATTTCAACAGGAATACCATCAAGAATTTTCCGGATTCGATAGACTGTCGTTGCATTTATGTCAATTACCATGATATTTGTCATTTAATCCCCCTTACTTAAGTTGACTTATGATGTTTTTTTCTAAATCTCAAGTTTTGTTCTTCAAGTCCATCATATCCTTTAGCAGCAAGTTTTCTCTCAATGTCTTCTTCAATTAAAGTTTTTATCAGAACACATACAGGTACGCCCAAAAACATCCCTAAAATACCAAAAGATGCACCACCAATTGTTACAGCGACGATTATCCAAAAAGCAGAAACACCTACTGAATCACCTAGTATAAAAGGTCCTATCACGAGTCCATCCAGTTGTTGAATGATCAAGATAAGTAATAAGATGTATACGACATCAATTGGATGAGTAGGATTAGCAATTAAAGTAATAATTCCTGCTGGTATAGCACCGATAAATGGTCCGAAATATGGAATCATATTTGTTATGCCAACAATTAAAGCAATAACAACAGAATATTCAAATCCAAATGACACAAAGATGAAATAAGATAAAAGACCGATTATGGTACTATCAATTAGCTTGCCGATAACGAAATCTTTAAAGATCATATCACTCATCCTTGAGATATAAAACACCCATTGAACTTGTTTGTCATTAAAGTATGCATAAAGTAATCGTTTTATTCGAGCAATAAGATCGTTCTTTTCAGCGAGCATATAAAGTGCAATAACAAACGAAATAAGAAATGAAATTAAACCAGACGTTATTTGCTGAAGCTGATTCACGATGATCATTACAGCGGTACCTGTAAAATTAGTTAACTTTTGAAGCATAGGTGTTAATGTATCAACAATAGTTTGCTGAAGTTGTTTCAAATAAATGTTATTAAAATCGATCTGGTTAAGAAAGGAAAAGTCTACAGCTTTAGTCATGTCTATTGCACCAATTGCTTTAATCAATGATGCAACTGCTTCAACTATATTTGGAAAAATTACAAACCCAAGTAGAGTCAGTAAAGCAATAAATAAAACCACGGTAATTAAAATGGAGATCATCCTAGATAATTTTACGCGTTTTTCTAAAAATCGAACAACATAATCCATAATATATGCCAAAATAAAGGCCATTAATATAGGAGCAAGCGCAGCGGCAATATATTTCCAGAGTGCTGTTTTTGTCAAAATGAGAATTAAAACAGTAGCAACGATAATCAGTTTTGAAAAAGAAGTGATTTTAATATCTCTCAGATTCATTTTGAGCTCCTATTGTAGATGTTAGTATTATTTTTGATTAATATATATATTATATATGATTTGCGAATGAAATAAAATTAAAACTATATAAACAGTGAGTTGTAATTTAATTGGAAAATAGAGAGATATAACTTAAAAAGCGAGTTGACATAAATATATTATGACAACTCGCTTCGATATTTTATTTAATTAATAATCTGAAGTACTAGTATTGCTTTTGTTAGCAATGTCAATTGAAGCAGAAGCACCAATTCTTGTAGCCCCAGCATTGATCATAGCCATAGCTGTTTCATAATCTCTAACGCCACCAGATGCTTTCACTTCGAGTGCCTCTCCTACTGTTTTTTTCATAAGTGCAACATCCTCAGCTGTAGCACCACCAGTGCTAAAACCAGTTGAAGTTTTAACAAACTGAGCACCAGCTTCTTTAGAGAGTTCACACGCTTTAACGATTTCGTCTTTCGTAAGTAAACAAGTCTCTAAGATAACTTTCAAAATTGCATTGCCTTTTATTGCTTCAACTACTGCAGCAATATCGGATTTAACAAAATCATATTTGCCATCTTTTAAAGCCGATACATTAATTACCATATCGATTTCATTTGCACCATCTTCTACTGCTTTTTTTGCTTCAGCAGCTTTGATAAAAGTGGTACTTGCACCTAAAGGAAAACCAATTACTGACGTAACTTTCACTTCTGATCCTTTAAGTTCAGAAGCTACTAACGGAACAAAGTAAGGATTTACACAAACTGAAAAAAAGCCATGTGTTTTTGCTTCGTTACAAATTTTGATGACATCAGCGTCAGTAACGTTTGGTTTAAGAATCGTATGGTCAATGGTCTTTGCGATATTCATATAATCACCTCTTATTTATTTTCAGTTCAATCATACTGGATTGATACCCAATCGTCAAACAAGAAACCTAGTTTTTATAATAAGTTTACAATAGTAAAATTATAAAATCCCCTTATTATGAGTAAACAGATTCTTTAAGAGTTGCTATATAAGGTAAATTTCTATAGCGTTCAGCAAAGTCGATTCCATAACCAACGATGAATTCATCAGGAATTTGATAGCCAATATATTTTACATCAAGTTTTGCAATTCTTCTTTCTGGTTTATCTAAAAGCGTACATATTTCTAAACTGTTTGGTTTTCTTGAATTAAAATTTTCGGTTAGATAATGGAGTGTTAATCCTGTATCGATAATATCTTCTACTATAATGACGTCTTTTCCTTCTATGCTATAATCAAGGTCTTTTAGAATTTTCACAACACCTGAACTTTCAGTAGAATGTCCATAGCTAGAAGCAGCAATAAAATCAATTTGAATTGGAAAAGGTATTTTTCTCATCAAATCACACATAAAAACATTCGCCCCTTTTAACACACCTATCAATAAAAGATCTTTATCTTTATAATCAGCTGAAATTCTAGCAGCAAGTTCTTCAACCTTTTCATTTAACTGAGCTTCTGAATAAAGAATTTCTTTAACATCATTTTTCATTTTGTTCTCCTTTTGCGGTTTATTAATAGTTTTGTTAGTCACAAGTACTATAATATCACAAAAGTTAACGTATAAATATTAATTCTTTTTCTCCAATTTGGATACAATCACCATTGACAATTGGTGTTGAAATATCGATTTGCTTACCATTTAAAAAGGTTCCATTTGTAGAACCCAGGTCTTTCACGTGATAATGATGCCCTGTTTTAACTATAAGAGCGTGCTCACGACTTACAGAAGGTGAATTTATATGGATGTTACAAGTATCTTCTCTACCAATTACAATGTGATCAAAGTATAATTTGTAATTTTCATTTGGATTAGCTTTGACCATGAGAATTGGATGCGAAATCTTATGAGTAGTTTTACTCTGTTGATTGATAAGTTGATTAGACTTCTTTTTTGGACATATTCTATGCCAAATTTTTTTTTTGTTTGACGCCTCTTTTTTGTTGGAAAGTTGCTTTAACCAATTGAGTAATTCTTTAGGTGATAAACTCAAATTTTCAATTGTTTGTAGGTCATCAATTATATCAGATTTCAGGAGTACAATAGCAATTAGTTGTGAAATTTCAAAATCGGATTTAAAATCTTTAATAGGAACATAGCGCCAAAAAAATTGATTTAAGAAATGGTCATAATAGATATTTGAAGGTGAAAAATCTATTTTATCAATAATAAGTAAATAGTCATCACATGCTTTATATAAATCAATTATTTGCTCAGCAAAGTGTGATAAAAATGCGAAATCAAGATACTTTGCATCTAATAGTTCCTTAATCGTTTGATAACACCCCTTCTTTTCCCAGGAAAGCTCAATAAACTGCATATTTTGATTTTGAAGTTGGTGCACTGCAAAAGTTTGAAAACACATGATGTCAACCTCATTGATCATATCAGCTTCAAACTTTTCTAATTGTTGTGTATGAATAATTATTCTATTTGTTTGCAAGCGATTCTCCTCATTTATAAGTACTAATTATTAAACAAGCTATCAATTTGATTATTGTCTTTTATACCTTGCGTGAGTTCATTAAAAAATGAAACAGCAAAGGTTCTAAATAGAAATGCTAAACCAATTAGTACAGCAATAATGATAACAATTTCAATTGTGCCCATACCGGACTCCGAATTTAAATTGAAGTTTAGGCAGTGTTTTACGCGTATTGTTTTCTTAGTGATAATTGACTTTAAGTTATTTAAGAACATAGAATTCTCCCCTTATTATATAGTATTAAAACATGAGTATAACTGGTGTAAGAACAACCATAATGACACTAATTAGAGATAGCATAAGTAAAAATGTCAATTGAATTGTAACAGTTTCAGACTTCATCCTCGCTTGGGTAAGTTTGTTTTGCCAGAGCTCGTCATGATATTTTTCAAGTGCACTGACTGATGTACTCGCACCAGTAGTATGAATTTGATTGATTAACCTTACGAAACGCCAAATTTCTTTACGATCTTGATGAGTTGCAAAACGATTAATCGCTTCAATTGCAGAAGCATTGACGCCCATTAGTTTGATAAGGTCTTCATCTTTACAATGAGACTTCAAAGTAAGTTTTAATGAGCGCTCAAGTGTTATTCCTGCGCCATAGTTGATTAAAAATTCTTGAATAAGAATTGCTAGCTCTTTTTCAAAATAGGTGATTTTTTTCTTGTTTTGTTTTAAACCTGTTTTGATTAAAGCACTATCTAGTTTAGAATTTAGTTGCTCTAGTTTCTTGTTGAGTTGTCCTAAAGTGTCAAAGATATAGTGCATCAGCCTCCTCCTTTAGTTGATTTTATGGCATGTTAGCTAAATATCAAATCGTACTATTTTCTCAGAAATAAATTTCATAATGATAATTAATAAAAAGGACAAACTCATTACTCCTTTCCCAATAAGTGTTTGGTACAATATAACCATGAAATCTGAAGAAGTTGATTTGATAAAAAGTATAATAACCATTGGTGCGATGCATAAGATGCTTTGCTCCATTTTCTTTTGAAAGAGAATTGTATTTATTTCTTGTTTGACTTTATATGTCATGTAGAGTTTATCTAGTGTAATATCTGCTATGTTCGATGGATTTGAACCTGTTTCTTTACTTAAAAGCATCATTCTTGAAAAAAGAGTTGCCTCTGGAATCGGAAATCGTTCGTTGAGAATTTCAAAAATAGATTGTACATCAATACCTAGTTGAATGGAACGATTGATTATATGCAATGTCTGACTAGAATAACTTTGATCATGATGGAGCTCTTTTGATGAGGCTATTATTGCTGAATCGAACCCCATGCCAATCGCTAAATTTGAATTGATTTGGTTGAGAAAATCTATAAAACTATCTAAATAATATGCATTTAAATCTTTATCATAGTAATTACTGACTTTTAGCAAAACAATATTTAGTATTATACTTACAACGACTAATCCGATATTGGCGTAAAAAGCATAAAATCCAAGTGCATAAAATATAAGATCAAATATAAATTTTGAGCGATCTAAATTATTGATTGAAAACATCTTGAATTTTATCATGATACCTCCTGATTTTATGATTCATGGAAATTTTAGAGATAAGTTCTCCTATAGTAAGTTCACTTGGTGAATCATCCGAAAAAAGAGTATTTAATATATAGTCTGAGGTTCCTTTTTCAACTTCAGCTATTTGCGTAATACTTCTTAATCCATTAGGAAGCTTCTCTACAAAAATTATAAAATCAATAGCTGATATAATTTGTTTTCGAATAAGGAGATGGTTTATCTCACTATAGCTACTTGCGATGACTTCGAGACGTGTTAACATATCAAAGGGTGAATTGCTATGGCCTGTAGAAAGCGAGCCATCATGGCCAGTGTTCATAGCCTGAAGCATATCTATTACTTCATCTCCACGTACTTCGCCTACAATGATTCGATCAGGTCGCATACGAAGTGCATTTTTGATAAGATGACTCATAGTAATCTCATTGTTTCCTTGAGCTTTTCTTGTTTCTAAAGTGACGACATTTTTGTGGTGTTTTAAATTGAGCTCAGCAGCATCTTCAATGGTAATAATGCGTTCGTTTGTATCAATGTATGATGATAGACAATTGAGTAGTGTGGTTTTACCAGTACCTGTTCCACCGCAGATAAATAAATTAAATTTACATTTTATAAGGATTTCCATTAACTGTGAGAGAGTCTGTGTAAACATGCCAGACTTAATGAGTTCCTCGCTACTGCTAAGTGCCTGCTTAAATTTTCTAATGGTTACTATAGGGCCTTTCAATGCAATAGGATCTAGAATAACATTGACTCGTGAACCATCCTTTAATCTTGCGTCTAAAGTTGGATAAGTTAGATTAACTTCTCGACCAACTTCAGTAGAAATTTTATGGATGAGTTGCATTAATTGTGTTTTATTTTCGTAAGCAAAATTAGTAACTTGGAGTTTTCCATCGATTTCAATGTAAATTTTATCAGTACCATTAATCATTATTTCAGTTATTTCTGTGCGATTAAGAAGTGGTTGAATGAGGCCATAGCCAAAAATCGAATCTTCTATTAGTAGAGAAATTTTCTTTTTATCTTCTAAACTAAAAATATTCAAGAGATCAATTTTATGGTGTATTGCTTGTTTTATTTCTTGTTCACTAAATAAACTAATCTCTTCTTGAATTTCCTTTTTTATTTTCTCAATTATTTGATACACTATTTAACTCCTTGCATTTTCTCTATATTTTTCAGCAGGTTTCCTTCAAAAAAGTTAGAATTGTTTTTATGAGGCTTAATTTCTTGTATATTGTATGGAAATGAGTAAATTGTAGCGTTTGTAAATTGCTTTATTCGAGTTGGATAATCTGATTCGAAGTTTGATGTAACTAAAAATACAGTATTAGCGATCTCAAGCAGTTTTTTATCGAGACAACTTTTTAGAGGATAACTGATGATGAGGACACTGCTTTTTAGAGATATGGCATCAACAAAACCTAAAATTTCTTCTACTGGTGAATTAAATAAATCTGGAACAGTGGAAATTAGGTCTATGATTGTGTGTTTGGGGATTTCGATAGATGAATCTATTGACCATTGGTAAAGTGAAAAATTACTATTAGGTACATAATTTAGTGAAACTATATACTCTATTCCCAATTGTGTAGCGAGAGATTTGAAAAAAATATCACTACATTCAATATTTGATTCACTAGTAAATAAATAGATTGGAAGCTTAGCGTTGCTTAATTGTGCTTGAATATTTCGATAGCTTTGATACTTCGATATACACTTGTAAGGCGTTATAGATTCGCCTAAGACAATAACTTGTTCTTTTGAAGTAATGACAGCCTCTATAAAATTGAGATCACTTTCATCAATGATCAATGTATCTGTTTCTGAAAGTAAGTCGAGTTCACTTCTACTGATGATTTCAAATTTATTCGATTGAATTTTAAGTTGCTGATATAGTCGCCTAGTGTAATTATTTTCTACTAAATAATGCATTATGCCACCTTCTTGATAAAAATTCCAATAAATGTAAAATAAGATAAATCAATTATAAACCCATAATATTACAATTGCAACACAAAATTCCATTATTATACATAAAAAAATACACATTCTCAAATGTGTATTTTAAGTTTAACTCAATAACTATTTAGTTTTTTTACCATAAGGATATTTTTTAAGAAATACTTTTTCGTTTTTCTTCCACAAAAATAAGCCGTATATCATACCAAAGAGTATGAAGAAGAAAAGCGAAAAAGCTGCTTGCATGATATTGTATTTAACACTCTCTTTAATGAAAAAATTTAGTATAATCATTATCGCTGAGTAGATTAAAAATGTTGGAAAACCCCACGTTAACGCACCAAATCGAAAAGTGAATTTTAGTTTACCTTGCTCTCTAGTTTGTGGCCATGTATCATAAACTAACTTATCATTTTCAGCATCTCTAGCCTTTTTCTTTGCATCTCGATCTGTGGGTGTTTCTTTTTTATTGAACATTTATGCCTCCATTTTTGTTTTAAACTGGATGCGTCTTCTCTTCTTTATTCACCATGTCAGAATCAATTTTATATTTCTTAGCTTGTCTAAATTTAAAATAATCTTCTGCTACATTAGGAAAAAGTGTATAAGAAAGAACATCTTCATCTTCTTCAATATACTCTTTTATCTTTTCTCTTTCAAGTGCTAAAATTGGCTTCAATAAATCAGCAGGTCTACAAGTGATCACTTCTTCATCGCCAATTATTTTTTTTATAATTTCTTCTTTTATAGGTACTGTTGGACGCCCATACATGCCCTTAACGTATTCTTTGATTTCTTTTGGCACCATTTTATAACGTTCACCCATTATAACATTTAAAACTGCTTGAGTCCCCACCATTTGGCTTGTAGGTGTCACAAGTGGTGGAAAACCAAGATCCTCACGTACTCGCGGAACTTCTTTTAAGACTTCTTCGTATTTATCAAGTGCATTTTGTGCTTTTAGTTGAGAGACAAGATTTGACAACATACCTCCTGGAACTTGATAAACCAAAGTGTTGATATCGACACCTAACATCTTCGGATCTAAAAGGCCCGTATCAATTGCTCTTTCTCTAATTGGTGCAAAATATTGAGTTACTTTATCGAGTTTACCTAGATCAAGTCCTGTATCAAACGCTGTACCTTTAAGTGCTGCAACCATTGGTTCGGTAGCAGGTTGAGATGTACCTAGAGCAAATGGAGATATAGCTGTATCAATGATATCTATTCCGGATTCTATTGCTTTAAGATACGACATAGATGCTAAACCACTTGTATAGTGTGAATGAATCTCAAGAGGCACTTTAACTGAGCTTTTTAGAGCTTTTACAAGTTTCTCAGTTTCATATGGCGTAAGTAGACCTGACATATCTTTTATACAAATTGAATCTGCTCCCATTGATTCCATATCCTTTGCAAGTGCAACATATTTTTCAATAGTATGTGCTGGACTGATGGTATATGAAATAGCAGCTTGTGCGTGTGCGCCTTCTTTTTTTGTTGTTAATAGTGCAGTCTCAATATTTCTTATATCGTTAAGGGCGTCAAAAATTCTAACTATATCTATACCATTTGAAATTGCTCGTTTTACAAACTCTGTGACAACATCATCTGGATAATGTTTATAGCCTAGTATATTTTGACCTCTTAAAAGCATTTGAAGTTTTGTGTTTTTTACATTTTTACGAATGATTCTAAGACGTTCCCATGGATTCTCATTTAAATACCTTAGTGAGGCATCAAAAGTAGCACCTCCCCAACATTCTAGTGCGTGATATCCGACAGCATCAAGTTGCTCTAAAATCGGAACCATTTCATCTGTTTTTAGTCGTGTAGCGATTAGTGATTGATGTGCATCTCTTAATATTGTTTCAGTAATTTTTATCGCAGCCATTGCTAAACCTCCTATTGCTAAATCCCACTTTTTTTGAGCTTGGTTATTCATCCAAAGTTTATCATTTGTATATATTTCTGTACAGGCGATTGCAAAAGTGATAGACTATTCTTAGTTAATTTAATAAATATAATTGAATTTACACTTTATTTTATTGGGTCACAAGTCGAATGTGACAAAATCAAAGTACTTGGATTACGATAATTTTTATTAGGGAGAAAATCATGGATTCCACAGATATTAGAATAATAAAAATTTTACAACAAGAAGCGCGCATTTCTATGAAAGAACTTGGACAGAGAGTTAACCTTACTTCTCCAGCAGTATCAGAGCGAATTAAAAGATTAGAGGAAAATGGAATTATTGAAGGTTACTCAGCGATTATAAATCCAAAAAAACTTAAACTTCATGTTGAAGCAATTGTACATGTTTCTATGAAGGTAAGTTCTCATCAAAGATTCAAGAAACTAGCTTCTGAGGAGAGAGAAATTATTGAATGCTATCATGTAACGGGTGAAGATTGTATGACGGTTAAGGTCATATGCGAGGATACGCATCACCTTGAAGCATTACTTGATAAAATACAAGCTATTGGTGATACAAGAACAGCTATAATTCTTTCGACACCTTTAAAAAGAAAAGCAATTGTGCCATATAACGATGAAGGAATATAGATGAATAGTAAGATCCTATAGGTTTCAAAAAAAAATCCCCTAGTTGACTAGAGGAAATAGGGGGGAAATATATAATAGACTATGAAGAAATCGTCTTCTCAAGTCTATCGATTATATACCCCTCCTTCTTTTTTTTATTCATATGAAATCAGAAAATACAAGAATTCATTATTACATTTACTTTACAGCTCAACATGAAATCCCGTAAAAGCGTAATTCACTTTTTGCGGGAATTTTAATCTTAATCTAAAGTAGCCGTCAATCCCGGTACAGTGGTTGACATAGAAGGATTGAATTCCAAAATGTTTAAACTGCATGAGGTATTGATCGAGGTGACGTAACAATTCTCCATTAAAATGCATCCCTCCAAAAACGTACTGAATATCTTTATGTGCGTTTTTTTCATATGCAGTTTTTAGTATATTTAGTATTCCTTTATGGGAACATCCTGTAAAAAGAAATGCATTCTCCCCTTCAGTAATAAACAGAAAAAGTTCATCATTGAATTGATCTTGAACAAGATTGGTGTGATCTTTAACAAAAAAACGGCTCGTATCAACTAAGTCATGTGTGTAAGTGTGAATATTTGCTATAATTTCTATTCCGTTAGCGAGTTGGATATCTTCCTCAATTAACATAAATGTATTGGGGTATTCAGTAATCGCTTTTTTTAATTTAAAGCCAACAAAATGTTCTATATTTTCTCTGATAGAGATTTTCTCGTTAAAGGCTTTGGGTTTTAGGTATATGGTTGCTGTGTGATTAATTTCTAAAAAGGCTTCTAAGCCACCACAATGATCATAGTGACCGTGACTTAAAATGACATAATCTACATCTGTTAAATCCTCTGCCAAATACATCGCATTTGAAATAAGCGCATTGGTTTGACCAGTATCAAATAGTATTTTTTTGCCTTTGGTTTTTATGAGAAAAGACGAACCATGTTCGCCAATTAAGCCTTCACCATAGACAAGGTTATCTACAAGCGTTACTAGTTCCATATTAATCTCCTTGAAAGTTATATGATATATAGCATGTGAAATTGATAACTGTTGTACATGTATTGTAAACTTATTATAACGCACTTAAGACTTTTTCAATATGATTTTTTGCTATAATTTCATCTTCGCCATTAATAGTGATTTTAATTTGAGCATGAACAGGAATAGTCAATGCAAGGATACTAAAAACGGACTTTAGATTAGCGCTTGACTCTTTATAATTAATATAAATATCTGAGACAAAAAGATTTGCTTCTTGAACGAGACGTGATACTGGTCTTGCATGAAAACCTACAGGATCAACAACATCATAAGTAATGACTTGCATTCTGCACTCCCCTTTCATGTCCACATCATAAATCAATAAACTAGTCCATGTATGTTTCAATTATTTTCCAAGTGACTTCGCCCTGTCCTTTTAAACTATATTGAAGCAATGCAAATCCAGCAACATGACCATCTTCAAATGCTGCAAAAACGAATTTGTCATTGAGTAATATTGAATTTTGAGGAATCCAGTACATCGTACCTCCCAGGATCCCTTTAACAGGTATCAAATCACTTTCATCAGATAATGTATCTATAAGTAGACTTGGACTTGCGAATCCATTTTGCGCTAGGTAATCAATGTAATATGATGGGTACTGGTAAGAATTGGATAGTTTATCATTGAGTTCACCAACTTGCAGTTTTAAATCTGCAATTTCTGAATCGTATTCAACTGCATTTTGTGCAATTTGACCAATCATACTTTCTTTTTCAGCATTTAAGTTATCTATTGCCCCTTGTTTAGCAGTAAGTTCTTTTTCAAGAATCCCTATTTTATCCTCTTGTGAGAGCACGTCCTTTTTCAGTGATGAATTAATATATGTCAAACTAAGAATTGCAACAAGAGCTACAATAAGTAGAGATAACATTGCAATAGTATGTTCTTTTAACCATGTAATCAATCTTTCCATGAAAACCTCCAGTATTAATTTGTAATTTATTTATGATATAATTCGCTATTGCAAATATTATTTTGATACTATAGTCCTAGTTTATCACAAACAATATACAAAAGAAGGTCCTCCGTCGTGTTGTAATATATTCTTAATTAAATGGAAATATCACTCATCTTCCTTCAGATTTTGGATCAAGAGCATCCCTAAGCCCTTCTCCTAAAAGGTTGATACTTATAATTGTTAGTGATATAAAACTTACAGGATAAAACCACATCCAGTAATAGCCTGAAGATACCATACTATCTCCTCTTATGTTTGGAATCAAGTTTCCCCATGTTGGTGTTGGTGGTGGAAACCCCATTCCAACGAAAGAAAGTGTAAGTTCTAGCAAAATAGCATTGGCAATTATTGATGTGGAAGATGCAACAATAACACCAACTACATTTGGAAGCAAGTGCTTGAAAATCTGCGAAAATTTTGAAATACCAAGCAATTCAGATGCTTTGATAAATTCTAACTTTTTTAAAGATATAATTTCAGCCCTTATCAACCGTGCCAGTGGTGGAAAACTTAAGAAACCAAAAATAATCATCGTCCCAATCATACGTATTATAGGAGGCACTCCAAAAGCAAAAATGGCTGTAAATGCAATAATCATTGGAAGTAATGGCAAAACGTATACAAATTCAGTAAATCGCATTAGTAGTTGATCAACCCATTTTCCATAATATCCTGAAAATACACCAACTAGAGTTCCGAAGAATAGCGTTACAATAGCTGATAGTGATGCAATCGCAAGTGATACTTGTCCACCCCTCATGATTTGTGTCATCATATCATGCCCTAAGCGATCGGTTCCAAATGGATGCGCAAAACTAGGTGCTTTAAATCTCATAACGACATCTATCTGATCATCAATATAAGGTGAAAAAAGAGGGCCAAGATATGTGAAGCATAAAATTGATATAAGAAGAAAAGCGCCAAATAGAGCTATTTTATTACGTAATAGTCTTTTTTTTGCCAATTTCCAAGGTGTATTCTGTTCTTTGATCATGATGTCCTCCTATTCTATCTTCATACGTGGATCCGCTACACCGTATAATAAATCTGCTAGTAGATTTCCCATAATGGAAGCAACTGAGAAAAACATAATAATAAGTGTAATCATAGCGCCATCACGTCTGTAAATTGAGTAGAGAAATTCTAAACCAATTCCCGGCCAGGAAAAGATAGCTTCTACAAATATGTTACCTACAAAAAGTGTTGGTAGCATAATACCAAGGAGCGAAATAATGGGTATAAGGGCATTTCGTAATGCATGTTTATAAATGACGAGACGTTCTTTTAGTCCTTTTGATCTTGCTGTTCTAATATAATCTTGATGGATTACTTCTAATACTGCATTTCTAACATATCTAGAGACACTTCCAATACCTACTAATGTAAGTGTGAGAACTGGCAGTATCATGTGATGTAAAACATCTATTATTTCATCTGCTTTTGTGTCATATCCTTTAACAAGTGAAATAACGGAATGCATGCCAGTTGCAGGAACAATAGCAAGTTTTACTGCCATGAGCCGCATGAGATAAAGCCCTATAAAAAAAGATGGCAATGAAATAAGAATAAGCGTTGAGGTAGAAATTACACGGTCAAAAATACCGTTTTTTCTAGCTGCTGAACGTACACCTATTGGGATTGAAATAAGAAAAGTTAAAAGTAGAGCAACAGAGTTAATCATAAATGTATGCCATACAAGTACAGAAACTACTTCTGTAGCGGGCTTCCTATAATGGAGTGAAACACCAAAATCACCCTTTAAAGCTTTGCCTAACCACTCAAAGTAACGAATGTGCCATGGTTTGTCTAATTCGAGAACAAGTCTCATCTGTTGAATTTGCTCATATGAGGGCCTAGGTTCCCCTTCGGGTATAGAGTTTATATAAGCAGTCAGCTCATCGCCAGGCATTGCGTCAACTAAGATAAATATTACAATTGTCATGACAAGTAGCAAAGGAATGGTATGCAAAATACGTCGTGCGATGAATTTTATCATTAAATCCTCCTTATGATAATTATCTATGTAGGTTGCCATCAAGGGTTGGTTAGCAAGTTAAATGCTACGCAATACTTGATGGTTTATAATCTATGAATTAGCGCCTCATTAACTAGAAGTTAATGACAGGATTTGTACTTATAGTTTCAATTTTTGATTGCATTAAATCTTTAATGACTTCACCCGCAATAATTAATCCTGCTACTGAAGGTACAAAAGCAATAGAACCTGGGACTTGTCTTTTGGCACTACAATTTCTCTGAACATCTTTAGGACAAATACAGTTTGTTTTGCAGCTGGATTCTTCTTTTTCAATAGGTTTCATGGCCGGTTCTTTGGAGTAAACAACTTTTAAGTTTTTAACGCCTCTATTTTTGAGTTCTTTTCTCATAACTCTAGCCAGTGGACAAACCGATGTTTTGTAGATATCCGTTACTTCAAATTGAGTGGGATCAAGTTTGTTACCCGCTCCCATACTACTCATAATTGGGATGCCTGCTTGATTAGCAAGTTCAATTAATAGGAGTTTAGATGAAACTGTATCTATTGCATCTATGATATAGTCGAATTTTCCAAAATCAATTTCAGCGACAGTTTCTGGACCAAAAAATAAACGATTGGCGTATACTATTGCTTCTGGGTTGATTTCCTTAATTCGGTCGCTCATAACTTCTACTTTAACGCGTCCTACTGTTTTTCTTGTTGCAATAAGTTGTCTGTTGATATTGGTCAAACAAACTTTATCGTCATCATATAGATAAAATGTACCAACACCTGTTCTGGCAAGCGCCTCAACTGCAAAAGAACCTACGCCCCCAACTCCAAATATTGCAACTGTAGATGCATTTAATTTTTGAATGCCATCTTCCCCAATTAGTAATTCTGTTCTCGAAAATTGATTTAGCACTTTTTCCTCCTGTAAAAAAGAACCCTCACAATGAGGGTTCTTACGTACTTTTATGTGTGAATTCTCAGTTTCTCTATTCTATTTCTATCCACTTCTTCTATGACAAATCGAATGCCTTCATATTCAATGGATTCATCTACTTCAGGAATATAACCAAATTCGCCAACTATAAATCCACCTATGGTATCAAAATCTTCAGATTCAATTTTGACGCCAATGAGTTCGTTGAGCTCATCAATTCTAGTACTTCCTTCTACAATGTATTCATCTTCTTTAACGACTTCGATATCTTGCTCATGATCGTCATATTCATCACGAATATCACCAACGATTTCTTCAATTAAATCTTCAACAGTAACTATCCCAGCAGTACCACCATATTCATCAAGCACTATGGCCATAGGAATTCTTTTTGCTCTAAGTTCTTTGAAAAGCTCAGTTGTTTTTTTGAATTCAAATGTGAAATAAGGCTCACGTGTGTAATCGTGTATGTCAAAGGATTTATTTTCGCTAGTTTTAAAAATTAAATCTTTGATATAAAGTATCCCGATGATGTTATCAGTTGTTTCTTGGTAAATTGGAATTCTAGAAAATTGCTCGGACCTAAAAGTTTCAATAATTTTTTCATAAGAAGAGTTAATTTCTAATGCAACCATGTCAGTTCTAGGAGTCATCACATCCTTAACTTGCGAATCTCCAAACTCGAACACATTATAAATCATCTGTTTCTCTTCTACTTCCAAAACGCCTTCTTCGTGACTAACTGTAACCATTGTTTTGAGTTCATCCTCAGTGATAAAAGGTTGCGTACGACCTGGTTTACCACCCAATAATCTTATTAGTCCATTTGTAAAAAACAATAATAAAAAAACGATTGGATTGAAAATAACAACAAAAAAATTGATAATCCCAGCGATTTTCAGAGATATAAACTCTGAATGCTGCGTAGCAAGGGATTTTGGTGTAATTTCACCAAATATGAGTACTAAAAGCGTCATGATACCAGTTGCAATTCCAACCCCTGCATTACCTAAATAATGAATTGCAAGTGATGTTGCAAGAGCTGATGCTCCAATATTGACGACATTGTTACCCACGAGGATTGATCCCAATAATTTGTTTGGGTTTTCAACCAACTTGCTAACGGCCTCGGCACCTCGAACTTTTTCGTCCACCAAATGCCGGATTCTGATTTTACTGAGTGACATTAATGCTGTTTCTGATGCTGAAAAAAATGCAGACATTCCAATCAACACCGCCAGTAGTATAATCTGCCAACTCGCGCCTGCTTCCAAAAAAAACCACACTCCTAATATTAATAAATTTTGATTTTGCACTCAAACTACTTGAGCACAAGTATTAGTTTTATACCTATAAATTATAACATAACTAATCTCTCATCTGCAACAGAATCCCAAAAATGAATGATAAATAGTAAGGAAACATAGATTTATTTTAATATTTAAATAAAATCCATCGACAATTGTCCATTTCATATTTGATTACGACCGTACGCAAAGCCTTCTGAATGACACACTGGCAGGTAAAAACAAACATTTTATTCCCTGCCAGTTTTTCAAACTCTCTTGTAATGACTTTATCTATTTTGATTATTACATGCGCCCCAGTTTCATCGAGTAATCTAAATCTTACTGGATTGGGATAACCTTGTTGATCAAACCAACAAAGTACATCTATTTCTTTTCGAACTACTTTCATACTTTCACTACCCTCTAACACATTTTCATAAAAACCTTTCATACAGATTTCTTGTAAAATCAACGTATATTAATATAATATACCTAGTTATTACGCCCCCTTATAATATGCTACTCATAAGTGGAAAGTCATCTTCACCTACACCACCTGTTAATGGCTTAATACCACTTCCAACAAAACAACCTCTCATAATCGATTTAGGTTCAAATCGTCCTCGAAGTTCATCTATAACTTGGTCAAGTTTTCCATTTTTTCGTCTAGCATATGCGTCAAATAGATGAAGCTGGACAAAATCGTTTTCACATAATTCAGAAACCCTTACACCGAGATGTCGAAGTGGTGTACCATCCCATAGTTCATCAAAAAGAGTTCTTGCATAATGATAAATTTCGGTGGTATGATCTGTTGGAATTTCAAATTTTTTTTGATGTCCAAGTGAATTGAAGTTGTTTGTTTTATAAGTGATGCTTACAAGGCGCGCAAGATATTGACTATCTCTAAGTCGCATAGCAACCATTTCACTTAGGCTTAATAGCATAAGATGAGCCTCTTTTTGATTGTCAATATCAAATGGAATTGTTGATGAATTACCAATACTTTTTATAGCAAGATGATTGCTCTTTTTTACAGGAGAATTTTCAATGCCATTGGCATAATTCCATACGAGGATTCCTTGAGACTTAAGACTTCCTTTCAAAATATCTACATCATAGTTGGCAAGATCGCCAATAGTTTCGATACCTAAAAAATTGAGTTTCTTTACAGTAGCGCGTCCAACCATAAACAACTCCCCAACTGGAAGTGGCCACATTTTTTGTGAAATTTCTTCTGGAAAAAGAGTTGTCACAGCATCAGGCTTTTTAAGATCACTTGCGACTTTTGCTAAAAGCTTATTGCTTGAAACCCCGATGCTAACTGTAAAACCCAGCTCTTTTTTTATTCGTTCTTTGATGAGATATGCAACTTCAATAGGATCGCCAAAAAGTTTAATCATATCGGTAAAGTCTACAAAACATTCATCAATGCTATAACGCTGAATCTGTGAGGAATACTCACTGATGAGCTCAATCATTGCATTGCTTGAACGCAAATACAAGTCATATCTCGGAGGAACTACTTTAAGTGTAGGACACTTTTGAAAAGCGGCCATCAGACTCTCTCCAGTTTGTATTTTAAAGGGTTTTGCAGGGATACTTTTGGCAAGTATAATGCCATGCCTTTTTATCGGATCACCTCCAACGGCTGAAGGAACTGTACGTAGATCAAGTGGATCACCGTGTTGTAGTCTATGAACAGCTTCCCAGGATAGATAAGCACTATTGACATCTATATGGAATATAACTTTAGACATAACATATCATCCTTTCAAGACGTATGATCTGAATGTGTCTAATCAAAGATGTTAAGCTTAGACTTTTGAGCAAGCGGGTTTGCCGACACAAACAGAACATACGTTTGATTATATTATACAGAACATATGTTCTATTGTAAAGTGGATATTGATAACGCACATAAAAAAACACAACTCAGTAGAGCTGTGTTTTATAAGTAAAAAATAAGAAGTTATTTTTTTGAAGATATATGCATTTTTATACGATTTGATTGCTCATCATCAGAATTATGGACTGCATTGCCCTCATGTTCTAAACGAATACGGCATCTATCACAGTATTTACCAAAACCGATTTTAGTACCACACTTGATACAGTGATTACCTTCTTTAATCGTATTAAGAGATAAACGCCCTTCATCTACGTATTTCATTATTTCACGAAGTGTGATGTCAATGCCTAAATCAGCCATGTATTCTATAATACCTTGAGGTGAAATATCAGGATTGTCGTATACGAGGTCTCTAGCACATATAAATTTATCGCGTTCGATATTGCCTGTAGTTTTAAATTTTGTATTGGAAAGCTTACATGCTGAACAAATATTGCCACCTGTATCATCTCCAAAAAATCTACCGCACTTTTCACATTTTTTTAGCATTTTTCCTCCTAGCAAGTTTTCTGAATGATAGTGTAATCTATGAATAATGAAATCATCATATAAAATCATAAATGGGTCGAATTGCCTTTCTATTATATATAAAATTTTATGGTTTGTGAATTAAAAAATAAACTAAAATCTGCTAAAATGAATAGGTAGATATTTTAACTCAATATTCTATAGCATATAAAAGAGGTGGCCTATGTCTAATCGGACTAAAATTGAACTTGCGAATACCCTAAAAAAGTTGATGTCAAAAACATCTTTAGAACATATTACGATAAAAGATCTTGTGACAGCCTGTGGTGTAAATAGACAGACGTTTTATTATCATTTTCAAGATATATATGATTTACTTGGATGGATTTATAAAACTGAGGCACTTGAATCAATCAGAAATTATAAGAGTTATGATACTTGGCAACTGGGTTTTTTAAAGATATTCCAATATGTTGAAGCAAATCGAGAATTTTGCGTGAGTACTTTTCATTCACTTGGGCGAGATCATCTTGAACAATTTCTCAATGCTTTGACGTTTGATTTGTTGCTAAGTGTCGTCGAAGAAGTTGCAACGGGAAAAGGTGTATCAGATGAAGACAAAGCTTTTATTGCAAAATTTTATACCTACGGATTTGTAAGTCTGATGCTCGAGTGGTTAAAATCTGGTACAAAAGAAAAACCAGAAATCATCATAGACCGATTAAGTAAACTTGTAGATGGTGATATTGCACGTGCAATAGATAAATATATCAATAGAGATTAATATTTTATACAAAGCCCCCACTTTGTCAGATTTTTAGACAAACAGGGGGCTTTGTCTATATTGCGGTTAGATTTTCTATAGTATCTTTATCTTGTAATAAAAAACAAAGGAGATGATATTATGGAAAATAACAAAAATTTTGAAAGTAATTTAAAAAGAGAAATATATTTTGTAGGCGGCGGATTGGCATCACTTGCAGGAGCTGTATATTTAATAAGAGATTGCGGCGTAGAAGGAAAAAATATCCATATACTCGAAGGTTTACCACTGCTCGGTGGTAGCAATGATGGCGCTGGTGACGCAATTAATGGTTTTGTCTGTCGTGGTGGCAGGATGCTTAATGAAGAAACTTATGAGAACACATGGGAACTTTTAAGTCATATCCCTTCTTTAGACCGTCCAGGATTATCTGTATGCGATGAGATCCTCGAATTTGATCATGCAAATCCAACACATGCTAATGCAAGATTAATTAACAAGGAAGGTGAAATTTTAGACGTGATGTCCATGGGCTTTAACACAGCAGATCGTATGGCACTTGGTAAATTAATGCTAGCTCCAGAACAGAAAATTGAACGTCTTAGAATTTCAGACTGGTTTGCGCAAACACCACATTTCTTTGAAACTAATTTTTGGTATATGTGGCAGACAACTTTTGCCTTTCAAAAATGGTCTAGCTTAATTGAGTTTAAGCGTTATATGCAACGCATGGTATTTGAGTTTTCAAGAATTCAAACGCTTGAAGGTGTTACACGTACACCTTATAACCAATACGATTCAATTATATTGCCTATGAAAGTGTTTTTAGAGGAAAAAGGCGTTGATTTTAGTTTAAAATGCAAAGTAGTTGATCTAGACTTTGCAAACGGTGATGGCATCACTGTCACAAAAATTCATTATGAAGATGCAAGTGGTAAAGGTCTAATCGAGCTTGGCGAAAATGATCTTTGCATCGCGACCAATGGTAGTATGACAGACAATGCAACACTTGGCAGTTTTCATTCCCCTGCTCCATTTGTGCCTGAAAATCCACTGTCGGGTTCATTTTGGAAAAATATAGCCTCTAAAAAAGAGGGTTTAGGTAATCCGGATGCTTTCTTTGGTAAACCAGAGGAGTCTAATTGGGAATCTTTCACCGTAACACTAAAAGGTGATAAATTTTTAAAAATGATAGAAAAATACTCAAGAAATAAACCTGGCAGTGGCGCACTAATGACTTTTAAAGATTCAAGTTGGCTGATGTCAATTGTTGTAGCTAAACAGCCGCATTTTAAAAACCAACCAGAAGATACTACTATTTTTTGGGGTTACGGACTGTATACAGACAAACTTGGTGACTTTGTAAAAAAACCAATGCGCGATTGTACTGGTGAAGAGTTACTTACAGAGTTACTCTATCACCTTCATATGGAAGATGATATGGATGAAATCATGTCCACAGTGGTTAATGTCATTCCGTGTATGATGCCTTATATTATCTCCATGTTCCAGCCTAGAGCAATTAGTGATAGACCGAGTGTAGTACCAGAAGGATCAACGAATTTTGCTATGATTAGCCAATTTGTAGAGATACCTGAAGATATGGTATTCACAGAAGAATTCTCTATAAGAGCCGCTAGAATTGCAGTTTATACTCTTATGGGTATTCCTAAAAAGATCGCACCAGTAACACCGCATCATTTTGATATCCGTACACTCTTAAAGGCACTTAATACAAGCTATAGATAATCGTTATAGTATGATCGTTCTTCGGTAAACAATCAAAAAAATAATTGTAATGGATATGTAGAAAGACGAGCCCTGTGATTACCTGATTAAATAGGTTAAATATAGGACTCGTCTTTTAATATTTAAGAATATTATTTTTGTTATAAAAATGTTGATTAACGTTTAATCAATTCAAATGAAGCGTTGTTTTTATAAATGCCTGCAGTTGTGACAATAAATGAATTATTTGTAATCGCAAAACTATAGGCACTATTTTCGTTGAGGACTAAGCTTAGTATTGAAAATTCACCAGTCTTAGGGATTACAAATTCACCGGCTTCATCTGTCACTAAGCTATGACTAACACCGTTAAACTGATCTGTAATTGAAAGTGCAATTCCCTTCATAGGATTGCCATCTGTATCTGTAAGAGAAATTGTAATATAAGGTGAATCGGTTCCAAGTCCTGCAGCAATATCATCATCAGATAGTTCTTCAATAGGTGTGACAAGTGCATCATCTTCCCATTCGCCATATTGGTAGGCGCCACTTATATAAGTATAAGTCCCAAGACCGTGATAAGCACCTTCTAACCAATAACCTTCATAATTTTCATTATCACTCCACAAATAGATACCGTAGCCATTAAATACACCATCTTTATACTGCCCAATATATAAATCGCCGTTTGCAAATTTGGTCATGCCATTCCCCTGTATGTTCTTACCATCAAATTCTCCGGTATACACATCGCCATTGGCATAATAAATATTGAAAAACGCCCCGCTTTGATAGACTGCAACTGGTGTATTGATGACAGCGGTAATTCGAAGTACAATTTCTTCGTGCGCAGAGGTTGGAATTGGTAACATAGAAAGTCCCAGTTCATCTGAAGCATCATTCATAATTAATGCTTTTGAGATCATTTCAAATATCTCTGAGCGTTTAAGGTACTTTGAACTATCTGTTGGAAGGAGTAACTTAAGACCATACTCAGCACCAATCTCATAAGCGGCAGTTTCGTACTGCACATCATCAATTGAGAACCCTAAAGCCTTAATGAGAAAGATACTTGCTTGGTTATAATTAACGGAGTCATCTACACCAAAAAGCGATGCCCCTTTCCCATTTGTTATTCCTTTCATATAGGCAAACTCTACATACTTAAATCCCCAATGCGTGGCAGGCACATCTTTAAATGTAGCTGTCTCTGGTGGTAAATAACTCGAAAATTCATCAGGGTATAATTTACTTATAATTGCAATCATTTCAACGCGTGATATTTCCTTGTCAAGCATTAAATCCCCGTCATAGCCAGTGATGAGCTGTATATCATATAATATTTGACCATATGAATCTTCTGGTTCATCAGCTGCAAATGAAAACGCAGAAGTGCCAATTAACAAAATCAATAATAAGACAAGGCCTTTGGTTTTTAGTAGCTTATTTAAAGTGTTGAATTTCATATTTCCTCCATATTGTGTAAACACATTAGCTGCATATTAAAGTTGTGTTATGTTTATATCATGTCTTATTTTAACAGATACCCCTAATACAGTCTATGTAACTGGAAAAGTGTAACATTGGTGCAATCAAATTGTGATATTGGTAAAATATTTAAGTAAAAAAAAACAATCATTAGTAGAAGCTAATGATTGAGGTATCCTAGTTCAGTTAACAATGTTTTGACTTGATTTGAAATGTTTACTGTTGCAAGAAATGTTTTTCCATTTACGGTGATATATTGATCTAGAAGTTGAATATCAGTACCGGGATAGCTAAGACTTATTTCCCAACCCTTATCAGCTGGTATTATGGTTTTTTTATAAGTTGCATCATTTAATAACGTCATGACTTTTTCGATGTCTTCTGGATTAAGGATATTGAAAATTTCGGGTGGTGATGGCAATGCTATAACTGTGATTTCGGCAGGTGAAAGTGTTGAAAAATCTGGAACTCGAGTAAACCATACCACCAAGGTAATAACTGTAGCAAGGAGTAATATAGTTGTGAGTGCAATTTTTATTTTTTTGTTCATTTAGTCCTCCTATAAAAATGCAAGAACTGCAAATCTTATGTTATTCAATTAATCATTTGTGAAATCACCATTTTCTAATAGTGAGATTGAATCTCCTAAAAAAGTTGGTTCAGGTTTAAATAATGTGACAATAAAATCTTTATTTCTTGCTAATACTTCTCTAAATTCCCTTTGAAGTTGTCCTGAATATTGTATATCAACTGCGGCAACGCCATAGGCATCTAACCCTAATCGATTAGCTATGAAAAGTGCACGTGACAAATGGTACTTTTGACTCACGATTACAACTTTACGTGCTCCAAATATATCTTTTGCACGGTAAATACTTTCGTAAGTTGAAAATCCTGCATGGTCCATAAAGATCATTGAAGAATTTACTCCTGCATTAATTGCATATTGTTTCATGACGTTTACTTCATCATAATTTTCTTTGCCATGATCACCACTCATTAAGAGTCTCTTTGAAACGCCAACTTCATAAAGTTCGAGACTACGATCCAATCGATCTTTAAGCATAAGACTAGGCGTTTGATCAGGCTTTACACCAGCGCCAAGTACAATTATACAATCAACATCTGTTAGGTTTTCTATATCATCGACTGTAAGGAACTGATCACTAACGGTATAAAGTATAAGCGCATTGATTATGAGTAAAAGCAAAATTATTACAGTAGAGAATGCCATGCAAAAACGCAACATTCTTTTGATGCTAGGCATGTCTTACCTTCTTTCTAAATCATTCTATGCGAAATTACGCATATCTAGTTAAGACGAATATACCACTTAAAAAGTTCCTAATATACACAATTATATTTGACTTTCCTATTTTCTTTTAAAAAAAACAAAAATATATTGAATACGTATGATTAGATTTCATAGGGTAAGTTGACGCTTAAAACATTATAGCATGGCAATATTAAAATGCGATTAAAGTTACATGTTAATTTAATATATGACATATAAAACAAAGCCTGCACCTTTTATGCAGACTTTGTTTTAATATATAAGGAAACTAATTTAATTTTCTCTTATTGGGTTATAGTATTGTCAGTATTGAAGGCATCAACAGAAGTCTTGGGTGTTTTTTTTCTTTTTCTCATAATAATAAATATAAGTACGATTACTGTTGCTACAGAAATTGAAAATACAACTATAGTCATAATAGAAGATTTGTGAGAAAGTAAAATTTCTAAATTACCAGTTGGTAAAATAGAGGATTCGAATTCATAATATTCCCCTACTAGAAACTTATTGATATTCTCTTTGTCGTATGTTGAATGGTCAATTGAGACCAGCTCAGGATGCGTTTTTTTATTTATTTTTATTAAAACATTAAATTCTTTAGAGGGAATTAATAAATCATAATTATAGTCTTGATAGTAGTGAATATAGTAATCTGAAAACATATTTTGTCTTATTGTTTTATAGAAACTTTGAAGGCCCATTGTATTTGATATTGAATGATCAGTATTTAAAGTCTGTTCAAGCTCAATATTTGTAATGTCAGGGGTTGTTAAAATTTCAACTTTATACCCCTCGGATTCAAGGTATGTTTTGATCTCATTGCTATCAAAATCATTAAAGAGATCCGAATTTATACTGAGATTAATGATATTAGATATTTCATCTTGAGATTCAATTATCTTGCTTACATTGATATTTTCTGCATTTAGTTCCTTAGAAAAATTATAGTTAAAATTTATGAAGTCATATTTACTTGAAAATTGCAGCAAATCATTTGAAGTCAAATCAGTTTCACAAGAACTATTAAAAGTAGAGTATTCATTTTCAAATGCATTTATTTTGGATACATTTAAGGCATAAAGATTGGCTTTGGTTTTTCCGTCCCATAGTGAGTTTAAAGCCAAATTCATATCAAATTTTTCATTCATATTTAACGGATTTTCTAAAGTGGAAATAAAGTAAAAATTTCCTATATTTGAGTTTTGTAGAAAATTCTCAAATTCTACATTGCCATTAAACTGCATAATAAAATGTGTTTGGGTATCATCAGTTTTGATCTCAGTATTGTATTTTTCATTTAAGAGATTCTTGATGTTTTCTAGTTCTAAGACAGATGCTTTTACATTGTCTAGACTCATGATTATAGAATGATTATTAGCATCCAAATCAAGATTAACTTCAACGTTTTCAAAAGGAACTAAAATGTCCTTTTGAAATTTGGAATTGTTCCCGAAATTTGATTGGCTAAATTCTTCACCATTTAAATTAATATAGGTTTTAGTACTGTTTATAAAGTAACTGCTTGATTCACTAACAATATTACTTTCATCTATTGCATCAATTGCCCATTTTGTTAGCAAATTGAAAATATTATCCTCAGTTAAGTCCGTATGATGCTTAAAGGGATTATCCTCTACTGCTGAGCTGTTATAAGTTGCATTAAATGGAGTAGAAATGATACGTTCAGTCTTTATCTTGTACTCTTCAAAATTTTCAAAAGTGTAGACTAAATTATAGATTACTTCGTTTTCTACAGATTTATCAATAGTTAATAACATATCTGAAGGTTTATTTTCAGTTAGTACTTTAGTTAATGCAGGTTCCCCACCCTTTATGTTTTCTAAATCTTCTGAATCTACCTTAACAATGATAGAGCGGTCTCCAGAGAAATCTGAATTTATATTGAGATAATGCGTAATATCGGCACCACAGCCTGACAGGATTATACCAGAGAGCACGAGTAACAATAATAATAAAATTCTCTTATTCATTTTTAAGTTCTCCTTTCATCTCGATGTTCAAACTTCTTAGTAGACCAGTTTGAACATCAAATATAAAGTAGTCAGTATTTGATCGAATTAATAAGGAGTTATTGTTTAAATCAACTTGGTCAACAATTAAATTTTTTCCGAATTTAAAAGGACGATTTTCTTTGCTCAGGGTATTATCTTTATTTAGCCATAGTAATTGATTTAACTCAAAATCCAAATACCATTCTCCACCTTTTACTATTATATTGTTTTGAGGAAAGTCTTTTAGTGTTACATCGGAATTCAAGACCTTATAAATTTGATTGCCAGTTTCGTCAATAGATGAGTACATATAAGTATCATTATAGATATAAATAGAACCAGTAAAATCAGCTATTTCTTCAGATGTTTCACTTTCTAAGTCATAAGTTAATAAGGTTCTATTCTCATCAATAATAAGCGCTGTTTTAAGATCGAGCAAATAAATTTTAGCATAAGGAATCCTGATTTTGTATAGAGGGTCTCCAGATAGATTGAATACACGATCAGTATCTCTATCTAAGATTGCCTGGCCATCTATTGAGATATTATAGTTTGTAACGAGTGGTATAAGTGATTTTTCTTCACCGTTAATATCAATAATTTGTAATCCCATAGGAGATATAGTGAAAATATTTCCGTTTGAATAAATTATGTCACTAAAAACCATTTTTTCAGATATTTTTTCTATTGCTTTAGAATGAATATCAATTTTGTAGAGCCCACTATAATTTGAAATTAGTATGGTTTTATTATCGATTAATAAATGTTCGCCATTAGAAATTGACTGATATGATATCTCTCCTGAATCAGTTAGTTTTTCACTATTTGATTCCCAGGGTGCTGAACTAGATGATGCTCCATTTGATTTATCAAATACAAATGAGTATGGAAAATTTAAAATAAGCGTAAAAAGAATTATAGCGATTAATGCGTATTTTCTATTCAAAAAAGTATTAATAGGACTTGAAATACCGTTCACAAGCTCAGGTTTAAAGTGGTTCAAATTGAAAGTTGCTAAAATCCAAGAAGAAGCAATTAGCAGTGTTAGAAAATAAGGCAAACCTAAATAGAACGTTGTTTTTTCGGTTTCGCCCAAAAAACTAATGCTTGAGCTAAATGAGGTTCTGGAAAAATAGATTACAAATAGCAAACAAATAATTGAAAAAATAGCATTTCTTGTTAGTGTATTTTTTTTAAAAACTGAGTTTTGATGTGTTTGCATAAAATTGAACAAAGATAGCACAAATAACATCATCATGGCAAGATTAAAAATTGCAATAAGAATGTTGAAATTTCCTGAGAAATAAAAATCATAGAAATATTTAATTTCATTATTAAATGCAATTGTATTTGGAACTCCTAAACTATTGAAAAAAGACATTAATATTACATTTGGAATAGTTATCAAAGTTATAATGAATGTTTTGATTATTCCTAATTCAAGCTGTATTGAAAGCGTCAAAGAACGAATAACTGTGGATAAAATTAAGCCGATTGAAAATAATGTAAAAGGAATATTTCTTTGAGATAATACTTTGATTGTTTCTTTTTTTAAGGATATTTTTATCTTGGTCTCAATGAATCGTTTAGAAAGATATCCAATAAAAAAAATGATTATAGGGATAATAAACAACCCATATAGTGTCGAACCCTTAATTGTAAAACTAGTTGAAATTATTATTAGATCAATTTCAGAGCGACTAGCAAATATAACATTTAAGATTGCATTAAAAATACCAATGATAATTGTAGAAGTGAAAATATAGCTTACTCGTAGATAATCTTGTTTAAGTATTAAGTAATATAATTTATATGCTATAAAGATTGAAGTCATTAATAAAACTTGAAAAAAAATTAAGCCAATCCCGAACGTAGTAAAAGACTGAACATCATTAATTGATATTATGATATTATTCCGAAATAACAAATTAATAGTTTGAATTGGATTGAAAAATACACTGAGAGCATCTTTATAATTTGTAAGTAATCCTAACTCTCCAAGCATATTTTCTACATTAGAATTGACAATAATTTTAAAAATTAAATTGAGTAAAAAAGATAAAATAAAAATTGAAATATAAGTTAAAGCGCTTAATACTCCGATTTTTTTAAAATCGTTGATGGTGAAGTTTTTTAATGTGTCGAGCATTTTTTTAAATTTAGAATCTAAATTTGGGGGATTCTCAGATTTGTTTCTTTGCTCAATTATCAAGCAGTCAGCACATATATGCTCATTTGAATCAATTTCTTTGTTGCATTTTTTGCAATGGTTCATTATAAACTCCTTTTAAATTTTAATTAAAAAAGCTACATTGAAATTCAAAATCATAAGACAAATTAATCTATTTTAGTGCGTTTTCTTTATGCATACATGCAGTTCAAATAATGTCTTTGTAATAACTAAAAACCTTGTAGCTCTCTTATTTAAATGATTATATCAACTGAACTATAATTAAACAATATTAATTTTTGTTTAATATAGATTTATTTATACAACTTATAATTTTCTATGTGACATAATATTATCTTATAAAAAAAACACCTGATATTACAGGTGTTTATGTGATCTATGATTTACATAACAATAAATCGTTTTAAATAAATATATTTTATTAATTTAAAGGTAAACTCAGTCTGTTAATTCTGATTTTTCAACATATATTACAAGAGCAGCTCATAAATGATATTAGAAAACAAAGAAACCGCATTCCTTTGCAGGAAGCGGTTTCTTTGTTGAGTAAATCTATAAGCCGAGTTCTGTATTAGACGATCATCTATCTAGGCGAATCGTTGCCGAGACGCTCAAGCGACCTACCACTGGGAGAGACGAGCAGCCTCTTTTTTACACCCTACTTGGTCTTGCTCCAGATGGGGTTTACAGAGCCGCATAGTCACCTATACGCTGGTGAGCTCTTACCTCACCTTTCCATCCTTACCTCTTGCGAGGCGGTCTATTTCTGTTGCACTATCCTTGGAGTCACCTCCACTGGGTATTACCCAGCACCCTGCTCTATGGAGCTCGGACTTTCCTCGTACCAAAGGCACGCGATCATCTGATTTACTCTTTGCTATTATAAACGATATTAAGAGTGCTGTAAAGACTTATATGGTACGCAACATACTTATTTTGGCATAATAAGGATATATGCGATGATATTAACGACTAGCAAGATCAGATAAGATAGATTTACAAAATCAAAAATGCCTCCACCAAATTTTTTTTTCTTCCCTTCTTCAAACTGTTCTTCGACTAATGCTGTAGACATGTATGCATATCTTGTACTTGAATTAGCGCCTGCACCGAGCATTGGCATACGATCGCTGCGTCTAAATATATTGTTGATGAGCAAAAGAAATGAAAGTAAACCCCATCCAAAAAAGAATAACTCATAATTTTCAGGTTGCGCTCTTGAGTAAAAGAAAAGTTCAACGGCTATAATCATAAAAAACCATTTGAAACGTGCCAAAATAGATAACATATTTACCTCCTATGTATTTAAAATATAGTTTACAGATCAAAAGTTACATTTGGTCTTAACAGTGAAAAAAGACAGAATTTCAAGTATATAAACTACTGAAATCCTGTCTTATATATGTTATGTATAAATGTGCTCAGCTACACTTTATACATAAACGTTTATTAATTAATTTTTCTGGTTTATTTGTTGCTTAATTCCCTTTTGGCCATATAATTTGTATTTGTTATATCAGTAGGAATTATCAATTTAGTTGATTTACCATCTGCAACTTTAGCCAGTGCTTCAAGTCCCCTGATAGTTAAAACAGCTTCATCAACATGTACTTCTTTTAACATCTCAAGGCCTTTAGCGGTAGCACTTTGAATTGTTCTAATAGCAACTGCTTCACCATCTGCTTCAGTAATCTTTTGGATTTTACGACCTTCAGCATATAGGATTGCAGATTGTTTTTCAGCTTCAGCATTTAAGATTAGAGATTCTTTCTCCCCTTCTGCTACAAGAATTGTAGAGCTTTTTTCACCCTCAGCGCGGAGTATAATTTCTCTTCTTCCTCTTTCAGCGCGCATCTGTTTTTCCATCGCTTCTTGAATCTCTTTAGGCGGTAAAATGTTTTTAAGTTCAACACGGTTAACTTTTATCCCCCATGGATCAGTTGCAATGTCTAAAATTGTTCTCATAGATGAGTTAACATGATCTCTAGATGATAATGATTCGTCTAGTTCAAGTTCTCCGATAAGGTTTCTTAGCGTGGTCGCAGTTATACTTTCGATTGCGAACATCGGTTGTGTTACGCCATAAGTATAGAGCTTTGCATCCGTAATTTGAAAGAAAATAACGGTATCTATTTTCATTGTAACATTGTCTTTAGTAATTACAGGCTGTGGTGGAAAGTCTGCAACGATCTCTTTTAGAGAGACTTTTTTAGCGATGCGATCGATGAGTGGAATTTTAAAATGAATACCTGTTTCCCAAGTTGTGAGATAAGCGCCTAGTCTTTCTAGGACATAGGCCTCAGACTGTGGAACAATCCTTACGTTTGTAGTAATTAATATCAGTAAAAAAGCGACCAGTACAATTGCAATTATAAATCCCATATCAAAACCTCCATCTAATATATCATTATTGGTCTCACAGGTTCATGAGGTTTGATTCTTTTACTAAAGTTTACCATTTATATGTGTGATTAGCAATTGATATAAACACTGCACATAGGCATATCACAACTTTCCGATAATCTCTACACTCTCATCATATTTCTACGACATTAAAAAAATCTACTATAAATATTAAATAGTTATTAAACTTTGCAATAAGAAAGCTAAAAGGTGTCAGGTCATAGTTAGCCTTTTGGCTAACTATGACCTGACACCTTTTAGCTTTCTTACACCTCAGGGAAAAGTGCTTTAAGTGCAGGATACAGTTTTGCAAATGATTTATATTTTTTATCATAAGCTATTGCTTGAGTTTCACTAGGCATATAGCTGTCGGTTGTCTTGATCAATGTATCACAGGCTTGCTTCACAGATTCAAATTGACCGGATCCGACTGCTGCCAGAATCGCTGCACCATAGGCAGGTCCTGCATCTGTCTCGAGTTTTACAACTTTTGTGCTCAGTACATCAGCAATCATTTGACACCAAAAGTCATTTTTAGAGCCGCCACCATTGATGCGAATTTCAGTGATTTCTTGTCCAAGTGACTGAACGATTTCAAAGGAATCACGAAGTCCAAAAGCGACGCCTTCAATGACGGCTCTTGTCATATCACCTTGACTGTGAGATAAGTTAAGTCCCCAAAACACACCTCTTGCATGTGGATCATTGTGAGGGCTTCTTTCACCCATAAGATAAGGCAAGAAATATAGACCGTTATCGAGTTTTGCTTCTTCAGCATAATCCATTAAATGATCATAGTCATTTGATTTTAATATTTCTTCGACCCACCACTTGAGCGAACCCGCTGCAGAGAGCATGCATCCCATTAGATGATATGCGCCATTTGCATGGCAAAAGGCATGTAAGCCGTTGTTAGGGTCTTTGATAAAGGTATCACTGTGAACAAAAACAACTCCTGATGTCCCCAGAGATACAGAACAACGACCTGGTGACACCACGCCTCCACCTACTGCTGCACAGGCTTGATCGCCGCTCCCGATTGTAACGGTCACTTCATGATCAAAACCAAGATAAAGTGATACTTCTTCACTAAGTGTACCAATTGATGCATAAGATTCATATAGTTTTGGCAATACAGCATCTTCAATACCAAGTATTTCTAGCATGTCTTGTGACCATGTTTTGCTTTCAACATCAAGGTATAGTGAACCTGAAGCATCAGCATAATCTGTTGCAAAGTTCCCAGTCATTTTATAGGCTAGATAATCTTTCGGTAACATCACTTTATTAATTTTTGCAAAGTTTTCTGGTTCGTTTTCTTTAACCCAAAGAAGTTTTGGCGCTGTAAATCCTGGAAATGCAATGTTCCCAGTATAACTTGTCAGCTTATCTATACCAATTTCCTCATTTAGATAATTTGTCTCTATAATACTTCTTTGGTCATTCCATAAAATGGCTGGTCTGATGACATTGTCGTGTGAATCAAGCATGACGAGACCATGCATCTGACCACTAAAACTAATGGCTTTAACTTTTGAAGTTTCTAAACCTAGTAGTGCCTCTTTTATGCCGACTAACGACTGTTCTAACCAATCTTGAGGATTTTGTTCGGACCATAATGCCTTTGGAAAATAAAGTGGATAATCCTTTGTAACAGTGCTTAGTATTTGCCCTTTATCATCCATCACAAGAATTTTTACTGATGAAGTCCCTAGATCCACGCCTATAAAATACATACTGAAAACCCCTTTTCTATTTGATTTTGATAACTGCTTTTACAACGTCTGTTGGATTCTCAGCAACAAAGTCGAAAGCTTCCTTGATATTTTCAAAGTCAAATTCATGTGTCACAATACTTTTAACATCTATTGTACCGCTACTAATTGCGTTAATAGCTACGGGGTAAAGGTTTCTATATCTAAAGATCGTTTTGATAGTACCTTCTTTACTCATCAATTTCATGAAATCATAATTTGTCTCGGGTTTTATTGTCATACCAACGAGTACAACAGTACCAGCTTTTCTTAAAACACTTGCACTTTGACCGATAGTTATCGGTGAGCCAGCTGTTTCTATCACAACATGAGCCCCTTTTCCTTCTGTAAGTGCATCAATTTTTGCAATAACATCTTCATTCTTTGCATTGATCACTTCAGTAGCACCTAATTTTTTTGCAAATTCTAAGCGCTTATCAATGATGTCGACAACGTATACTTTTGAAGCACCTCTTGCTTTACTTGCGAGCATCGAAACGAGTCCTATGCAACCTGCACCAAAAACAACAACTGTATCTCCAAGTTTAACGTCGCCTTGCGATGCTGCATGTAGTCCAACAGCTAAAGGTTCAACAAGTGCGCCTTCCATGTTTGATACGTTTTCTGGTAATTTAAAGCATAAATTTTCGGGATGCTTTACGTAGTTTGCGAAAACGCCATGATATGGAGGTGTTGCAAAGAATTCAACGTGTTCACATAAGTTATATTTACCTGATAGACATTGCTCGCACTTGCCACAAACTACACCTGGTTCAAGTGCAACTCGATCGCCGACTTTTAGTGAAGTTACGTCACTACCTACGGCAGCAACAAAACCTGCACTCTCGTGACCTAGGATAAAATCACCTTGAACGACGAAATCGCCGATGTTTCCATGTTCATAGTAGTGGCCATCAGAACCACAGATACCAACTACGTCAATTTCTACAAGAACCTCATGTGGTGCAATTTCAGGTACTGGAATGTCTTTGAAAATCATATTGTTTGTACCGGACATAAACGCCGCTTTATTTTTCATGTCAAACCTCCTAGGTTGTTTAGATTAATATGCAAAAAAACGCAGTTTATGGTATATTTAGCGTCAATTTGCTATATGTATGGTAAGCGGCCGATGAAGCCGCTTACGCAGGGAGATTACTAAAAAAATACTAGTATTATTGAATTGCACCAGCTTTTTTGTGCATTTCGATATATTCATCTACGTTGTCAAGAGTAATTAGTGGACAGTCGATATCAATGTCGATTTGAGTTTCTTGACCAGTTAATAATTTGTTACTTGTATCAAGTAAGCCTTCTGCAAGTGCATAAGCTGATTGTAAGCTTGTAGAAGTTAGTTTGCCATCTTTGATGAGTAAACAAGCTTCAGCAGTACCATCAACGCCATAAGCTAAGATGTTATTAAATTTTGCATTGTCTTTGATAACTTCAAGTGCACCAGCAGCCATGTTATCGTTCATAGCAATGATTGCATCAATTTGATCATTTGCTTGTACCCAAGTTTCCATGTAGTTCATTGCTTCGTCCTTGTTCCAGTTTGCAATTTCTTCGCCAACGATTTCTACATCAGGTCTTTTGTCGAAGAATTCTTTTTGCCAGCTTTCACGTCTTGAATCAGCGTGGAAGTTTCCTGGAGGGCCCAATAACACAACAACTTTTGCGTTTTGTGGAATTTGCTCTACTGCAGCATCTGCGTTAACTTTTGCTTGGAGGTATGGATCAGCATCTACTGAAGATGCGCCTTCGATACCAGAAATTCTTGCATTTGTTGTAATAGTTACAATACCTGCTGCAACTGATTTTTCAACATATGGTCTTTGTGCTTCTCCATTGTTAGGTTGAACGATAATTGCATCGTATTTATTTGTGATTGCATTTTCAATCAACCCATTTTCAATGTCATCACTTGCTTGACCATCAAATACATCTACTGTGATGTTTTCATATTTGTCTGCTTCTTCCATAACCGCATTTGCAAGCCATGCTGCAAATGAATCTGCTTGTGCTCTTGCGATATAAGCAACTCTATAAGTTTCTGCTGTTTCCCCACCTGCTGCTGCCGTTGTTGCTGCTGTAGTAGCCGTGTCAGAACCCGTGCTACATCCTGCTAACATCCCCATAGCCAGCACAAATACCAATAATAATGCTAAAACCTTTCTCATTTTCTCCTCCTATGATTTTTAATCATCTTCTATGTTAAACCGAACTTAATCGAGATTAACCTTTCGCCGCTTTGTTCTTTTTGCGTGTTGTTTTAAAGTAGATATCATAGATAACAGCTAATGCAATAATTGCACCTCTTACGATTTGTTGAAGATATGAGTTAACACCCACAAGGACCATTATATTGTCAAGGAAACCAACGATGAATGCACCTGCTAGTGTCCCTGATGCTGTACCAACGCCACCTGAGAACGATGTACCACCGATAACAGCTGCAGTTAATGCTTTAAATTCGTAACCATTTGCGCCGTTTGGTAGTCCCCCATTTACACGAGACATGAAGATGATTCCAGCGATACCAACAAATATACCGTTAATGATGTAAGCTTTCATTTTGACGCGGTCTACATTTATACCCGATGCATTTGAAGCTTCTTCATTGCCACCAATGGCATAAACTGAACGACCAAAAACAGTGTGTTTTAGTAGATACCAGGTTACTGCCATCGCCGCAACTAAGAACCAAACAGGGTTTGGTATACCAAGAAGTGAGCCTTGGCCGAAGATTACATAGTCACCTATTTGATAGATGTTTTGGCCGTTTGTATAAAGTAGCGCAGCACCTCTTGCCATTGCCATCATTGCAAGTGTTGCAATGAAAGGTGGCGTTTTAAACTTAGTAACCATCAAGCCGTTTAAGATATTACATGCAACTGCTACGATAATTCCTACGGCAAATGCCATAATGAGTGAACCAGTTTTTACATATGCATCAACAGATAGAACACCTGCAAGTGCAAGTACTGAACCAGATGATAAATCTAGCATACCGTTGATGATTAAGATTGTTTGTCCAAATGCGAGTATCGTTCCAACTGCAATTTGTCTGGAAATATTTGATAAGTTACCTATGGTAGCAAAGTTTTCATTTGCAAGCATACTGACGAGAAATAGTGCCAATAAGACAAAATAAATACTAAATGTGCCCATTAAATTCGATTTTTTTAGTTTCTGAAGAAAATTTTTCATAACTCAACTCCTAAATGTTTGATGTGGTGCCTGTGGCTAGGCGCATAATATTTTCCTGTGTGAAATCTTCTTTTCCAAGAACACCCATAATTTCACCTTTTGCCATAACATAGATCCGGTCACACATGCCAATAAGTTCTGGCAGCTCTGATGACACTATGATGACGCTTTTGCCCTCAGTAACGAGATCTGAGATGAGCTTATAAATTTCATGTTTTGCGCCGACGTCAATCCCTCTTGTAGGTTCGTCGACGATGAAAACATCTGGATCAGTGATGAGCCATTTTGCGAGCATGACTTTCTGTTGATTCCCACCACTTAACGATGAAATGTTTGTTTCATATGTTGGTGTTTTAACGTTCATTTTATCGCAGTAGTATTTGACTGCTTCATATTCATCTTTAGCGTGTAGTTTACCTTTATGGATGAATTTTTTTAGATTGGTAATACTGATGTTTTCTCTAACGCTTCTTATTGGAAGGATACCAAATCGTCTTCTGTCTTCAGAGAGCATCACGACTTTATGACCGATACTGTCTTTGACTGATTTAATCTGGACGACGTGATTGTTTTTTAGAACATCACCAGAGTGAATGGCATCTAGTCCGAAAATTGCACGCATGACTTCAGTTCTTCCGGCACCCATTAAACCTGCAAAACCAACAATTTCACCTTTTTTCACATCAAATGTGATATCTTTAAATTTTTCACCTGATAGTGACTTTACACTTAAAACAGGTTCACCTATTGGCACATCAATTTTCGGAAAATCTTTGCCCAGTTTTCTACCTACCATAAGTGCAATGACGGTTTCAATATCAAGTGATTCTCTGGGTTTAGAGTCAATTACTTTTCCATCTCTAAAAACGGTGATGTCATCAGCAATTCTGAAGATTTCATCCATTTTATGACTGATATAGATGATGGCTGTTCCTCTTGCCTTTAGTTCAAAGATTTTCTTAAAGAGAATCTCAACTTCTTTGTTGGTAATCGCCGAAGTAGGTTCATCCATAATGATAATTTCTGAATTATATGAGATTGCTTTTAAAATTTCTAACATTTGTATATCGGAGACAGTTAGATCTTTTAGTTTGGTATCGGGTTTGTACTTTAGATTCTCTTTTTCAAGTAATGCAAGTGTTCTTTTTCTTATTTCTTTCCAATCGATTTTCTTTGCTTTGTCAAGTGGCCAGTTCCCTACGAACAAGCTTTCTTCAAGGGTCATTTCTGGGATGTAGTTAAGTTCTTGAAAAATCATAGAAATACCAAGCTGTCTTGCTTGTATTGGATTTTTGATATGAACTTCAACCCCATCTATTATAATTTGGCCAGCATCTGGTTGATAAATCCCGTTGATGATCTTCATCAGTGTTGATTTACCTGCACCGTTTTCGCCGCATAGTACATGAACTGTTCCTTTACGTACCGAAAATTCGATTTTATCTAGTGCTTTAACACCGGGAAATGATTTTTCGATATTTTGGACTCTCAATTTGACGTCGTGATTCATCCTTTTTTGCCTCCCCTTTGCCCTTATGTGTAGCACAATTAAAATCGTCTTTTTTGTGTCACACACACTTAAATCATGTATTAAGGATAAAACAAAATCGAGGGACAATATATGCCCTCGATTCACAAGTTTTAGTACAATATTATGAAATTATTAAATGTCTTCTAAATAATTTGATGAAATTTGCACTATATTAAGATTTGTTTGTACAAAATTAACGTTATTTGTGAAGTTTAGAGATGCCAATCTTAATTTTGCACAGTCTCATCAGATTTTTTACTGTGTTGCCACTCAGATGTGGTCATTCCTGTAATTTTTTTGAACACTCTTGTAAAGTATTGCTGGTTTGAGTAGCCTACCATATGAAAGATTTCTTTGCTTGGATACATAGGATTGAGCAACAATTGTTTGGCTTTTTCGATACGAATCTGGTTGATAAAAGTAGATAGATTTTGACCTGTCTCTCTTTTGAAAACACTACAAACATATTGTTTTGAAAGGTTGAGTACTTTTGCGACATCTTCTAGGGAGATATTTTGATCATAATTATGTTCTACAAAATTGATGGCTCTTTTGATGATGTATTTCGACTGATGATCTCGGATATACTGAAGCTCCTTTACGATGGCGGTAAATAAGGAGATGATGATCTCTTTAAGTGCATCTACGTGTTTTGTTTTAATGACTGTTTCATGAAAAGTGCTGTAAGAAAAAGCAACTTCGGGTGCGTCAAATACATATTGAAATACATTGTATAGTTCTCCCACGAGCTGGGTCATGAAGAGTTTAGCTATCCTAGGCGGATAATTTTTGTTTCTGAATAGCGACAGCAAATCATCAATATCCTTAGTGATCGATTCTCGGTCTTCCTGTCCGATATAATCGATGAACTGCGTGGTATATTTGAGTTTAAGTTCTTGCGTGTCTGCTTGGTTGAGTTTTATATGATCAACGTTTTCAATATAAACTTCATCATGCGGGATATAGTAGAGTGTTTCGACTTTTTCCATAAGGTGCTCATGCTGAGAATTTAGTGCATCAAATTCTTCGAAAGCATTGGTATAAACTAAATTAACTGCGATGCCAAAATACTGAACTGCGCCGTTTTGAACGGCTGATGTGATGCGGTTAATGCTAGTTAGTGTAAGCTCTGGTGATGAGATCAAAAATAGGTGCTCATCCATGTAACCATTAAAAAGATAGTGGATCCCCTTTTCGTTTAGCTGATCTATGATGAGATTAATGGTAGTCTCGCTGATTTGTTTGCTGTTTTGCTTATCGTTTAGTTTGCTTTCGAGATAGATAAATGCGTATTTGGTACCTGTGACTGTAAAGTTTTGTTCTTCAAATCTAAAGGACAAACGTTCGTCTAGACTGAATTTTACTTTGATGAGATCGTTGAGCAGTGACCTTTTCAGGGCATTTTGGTTGTGATGCTTCGCAGGTGTTTGATCACTGCCGCCCTTTTCGTTGTCCAGTGAAGTCTTGAGTTTCTTCATAAGTGCAATAAGTTCGTCATCCACAATTTCTGATTTGAGGATATAATCATATGCGCCGTTCTTAAGTGCAGTACGGGCATATTGAAATTCATCATAGCAGGTTAATACCAAGATGCGCGTGCTCTTATTTTCTCTATGAATTTTATCTGTAAGCCAGAGTCCATCTTGTTTGGGCATCTTGATGTCTGTTATGATGACATCTGGTTCAAGCTTAAGAAACTGGGAATAACCTTGCTCTCCATTTGAGGCTTCTCCAATCACTGTGAAGCCAATTTCTTCCCAGTCTATTGTATTTTTAAGTCCAATTCTTACAAGCACTTCATCATCAACGATTAGTACCTTATACATTTGAACCTCCTATTTCGTCTAAGCGTTTTATTGGTAATCTAACCAATACTGTAGTGCCATTTCCTTCGCTTGTCAAGATTTCTAGTCCGTACTGTTCGCCGCAAAATAGTTTGATTCTCTGACTTATATTGTTGAGTCCAGCTTTGCTGAATTTTGATCCAACGTTTATGTCTTTTGAAATTTGACTGAGTACCTCTTCAGGGATACCTGGGCCATTATCAACGATTCTGATGGTGTAATCGGTATTGTTATCTTCGATAAAACTCTCTATGATGATGGCAAGTTTTTCTGCATTTTCCATGCCATAGATGATACTGTTTTCTATGATCGGTTGTAAGATCAGTTTTGGGAGCAGCAAGTCCATCAGTTCATCTGGGATTTGGTAATCAATTTCAAAATCTTCGTTAAACCTCAGTTTTTGAATGACAACATAATTTTGAATGTATTCCATTTCTTCTTTGAGCGTGATAAAATCACTGCTGATGTTGATGCTGATTCTAAGCAGTTTTACAAGTGCTACAATGGCATTGCTTACACTGTTTGCACCTTGAATTTTAGCCATCCATTTGATGGTGTTAAGTGTGTTATATAAAAAGTGTGGATTGATCTGTGCATGGAGTGCTTCAAGTTCGACTTCTCTCTTATTGCGTTCTTCTGTGACTAGTTTGTCGATGAGGAGTTCCATCTCGCCAATCATATTATTGATGCTGTCACTGAGTTCTGAAATCTCGTTTGTTGTGTTAACTTTTGTCCTGACGGTTAAGTCACCTTTTTCAACGCGTTTGAGGTCATGTATGATTTTAAGCATCGGCTCGGTGTATTGAAAAGATAAACCGAGGATGAACATGAGCATGAGTGTAGCGTATATGCCAGCACCGATTAAGAAAAATGATTGTATTTGTGTGATTTCTGCATACAAATCGTTTTTTGAGATGGTTTTGATGATATGCCAGCCATTGGTCTCTAGTTCACTATAAAATGCGATCTCTTCTTGCCCATCTTCATAAAATGGGATATTACCACTTGTTTTTATAAGTTTTGCGAGTTTGAGTTCTTGATAATAAGGTGATGTATCTATGGTTTTTCCAATTTTACTTTTATCTGGATGACTTACAATTGTGCCATTTGCATCGATGATGAATACTTCTCCATCATCTGCGATTAAATTTTCATAGGCTTGTTCAAGTAATACTTCTTCTATATCTACATCAAGTGTACCGTAGTTCTCTAGTGTATTAAAATCGATGATATTTCTTGCGATTGAGAAATAATAGCGTGTAGAGATACCTGAGAGAATCTTGATGTTCTGTTTAACGGTGGATAGCCAAACGGGCCTACTGTCATTGCTCTCGCTTAGCATCTGTTGAATAGATATAAGCGGCGTCGTTTTATTTGTTCCTATGGAGTATGTGCTCTTAGTGTTAATTAGTGAGATCCCGTCGATATCGTTGCGAGAAGCAAGAAAGCCTCTTAAAATTTCGTTGATATCGCTATCTGGGGTTTTATTGTTTGACACCATATCAAGAAATGTTCGATTGGCAAGAATTGTGGTTGTATAGTCTTCTATATCGCTTAACAAATAGTTGATTTTGCCACCTGTTTCTGTGATAGATTGCTGGGCAACGGCACTGTATTTTTCGTTAAATGTATCTTTGACTGTATTAGATAAAAGTGTAAATAGGACTAGAACAGGTATGATGATGAAAAAGACGACGATGATGATCAGCTGAAATCTTAAGCTGTTATAGAATTTTATTTTTCTCATGGTCTACCTCTTGCTTAAGATTTTTTTGTAAAGGTCTAGTGCAACGTCTTTAGGATCAAGGTTATCGAGTATCATCGTATGAAGACTATCGATTATTGCTTGTTCAATATAATAAAAATTTTCAAGTTTAGGTCTTAGATAGATATTTTCTGGTTGCCATGCCCTTAGAACTGTATCTATCTGAGGATGAGAAGCTCTAAACTCTGGATCTATTGCTTTGTATGCCGATTTGATGGTTGGTAGAGCGCCACCTGTTGGCTCAGTTAATATGCGAAGTTGCATCTCTTTTGATGTTGCCCATGAGATAAAAAACCATGCAGCTTCTTTTTCTTCTTTAGAAGCATATTTATTTATCCCTATACCTGATCCGCCATAAATGTTTGCACTTTTAACATCACCATAAGGTAAGATGGCAGTTCCTACGTTTCCGCGGACTCTAAAGTTAGAAGAGTTGTTTAAGGTTGCATAGTTTTCATCCCAGTTAACCATCATTGCAATTTTGCCTTTGCTAAAGGCATCAGCAGCATCTTCCCAGTTCCAGTTGACGCTATCTGGTGCAGCAGCAGCGACTATTTTCTTATATTGTTCAAGGGATTTGATAAAGGTATCGCTCATGACATCAAGCTTATTAAATGCTTTAAGACCATAAGTATTGATGCCTTCATCTCTAAAATAATCGCCACCATTTGAAGCAAGTACATTAGAAAATTCGCAAAATACTGAGTTGTGGGCTTGAGCCATTTGACCACTACCATATTCCACTATTTCGTTAGGGACATAGGTATCTATCCATTTGGCAATTTCTATATACCGCTCCCAAGTAAAATCAGGACCACCCGGTGTCCAGTCATACCCTTTGTCCTCAAAAAAATCATCTTTAAAATCTCTAAAAACATCTTCTCGATAGTACATAATCATGGTTGTGGAATCAAAGGGAATGGCATAAAGCTGATCAGAACTATTAAAGTATGAGCAAACTTTGAGCTGGTTTTCAAAGAAATCATCAAGTGAAACTTGAAGTGTAGGTAGTTCTGAATTATGGGTATAGTTATTTAGAGGTTCTAGGTCTTCATGAAATCTATTGAGTGTTTGATATGGATCAGAATATATTAACTGGTAATCCCCTGCTTTTGAGATGAAATCAAGGTTGATTTTCTGTATAAATGTATCGTAGTCAGTAGGTCTGATTTTGATATTGATACCAGTTAATTTGGTGAATTCTTCGCTCTCTAGTGAAAGTATATTGGCATTGAGGTTATTTTCAACGATAAAGTTTAGTGTGATTCCTTCGTATTTTCTTATATCAAAATTTTCGGGAAATTTAAAGTTTTCAAATGATGTTCCTTCTAAGTTGACAACTACATTTGGTTTAATAAATTCATCTATATTCCCCAACATCTTTTGACGCTGAGTAAATAACATACCAATCAGTACTACTATAATAAGCATAAGTACGATGAAGGTTTTTTTCATGAAATGCCTCCTGATTTTCTGATGTAGATTTTCAAGGTTTATAGTACCACAGTTAAAGAAAAGATAAAAGGTGTCAGGTCATTGTTTGCCATTTGGCAAATTATGACAGGACACCTTTTGTTTTTTTATGCGAGGATCTAGATGATGATACTGAAATTGAGTTAAAATGAGCCTTCCTAAAATGAATTAAAAAAATCTTGAATTGTATAATTTTAATATCCAAGCATATCTGTAATGAGCGTTTTGTTTAGCTTGTTTTCACTGTATTCAAGTGTAAGTGTATAGGTTGAATCCGCATCAGTTGGACAAATCTTAATTTGAAATGTATGGTCGTTCACCCATGACCCCATAAAACCTACTTCTGATACTTTGCCATCTGCATAAAAATCTAAGCAATTTGCAAAGCGATAAATGCCATCAAGTCCAACTTTAACGATATAATTTGAGTCTTCAACATGCCATGTTAATGTAGCAAAAGAGCTGTTAGATATTTGTTTGTTTGAAGTATTTGGTGCATCTAGATCAAAATCCAACATAAAACTTTCACCACTATCCAAGGTAAATGTCTTGGTGTCCACGATGCTGGCAATTTGAGGCATCAGTGGAACAGTATAAGCATTAGGTTCAATGGGAAGCTCTTTTTCCAATGCTTTAAGCTTGTTGTCTGACATGTTGTTGGCAGTAATACTGCTGTCTGACAACACTGACTTAAAGACATAATCTCGCATTAGTTGTTCAGGTGCATAAAAATTATCTCCCATGGATCCCATAAAAACTGCAACGATATTTTGCTCAGGCAATATGAACAAATATTGCCCAGCGTATCCTCTACCAGAATATCCTCCAAAGGGATTCATCCACCACTGATACCCATAACCCCACTGTCCTGCAAGTCCATGTGGGGTGTCAATTATTTTGGATGTTGAAGTGCTGATCCAATCTTCTTGAATGAGTTGTTTGCCTTGAAATTTTCCTTGGTTTAAATATAGCATGCCAAATTTTGCCAGGTCGATAGGTGTAATAAAAAGTCTACTACCACCCGAACTGACACCTTGATTATCTGTACTCCAGTATAGTTTGTGAATACCAAGTGGTTTAAACAATTTTTCTGTTCCATAATCAAATGCTGATTTGCCACTTGCATTTGTAAGGATGCCAGACAACAGATGTGATGCGCCAGTGTTGTAATAAAATGTGGTGCCAGGTAGTTCTACAATATCTCGGTCGAGTATAAATTGAATTTGATCATCACTTTGCCACATTTGTGTATAGGTGTCCTGATTACCACCATAATTTCCAACTTCAGTCCAATCCATACCAGCGGTCATGGTTAGTAGGTTTTCAATTGTGAGTTTTCGCTTGTTATCAGACATATTATTGATAATCCGGTTTTCAAAATAGTTGATGACAGGATCATCTACGCCACCAATTAATCCGTCATCTATGGCGATGCCAATAAGTGCTGATGTGAAATCTTTTGTAATTGAGTTAACGATATGAAGATCATCTGCACCATAAGGATAATAATGTGCCTCAGTTACAATCTTCCCATTCCTTAAAATCATAATATGATGAAAATCAAGTCCTCTTGTATCGATTTCTTGATACATATCATAGAGTATTTCAGATGACATACCTTGTGACTCTGGTGATGCTGTCTGGTAGAACTTGGTATCAACCGTCCCATCCAATGCATACAGCGAGTTGCTCTTAACATTTTCAGAGGTTGGCTTTGCTTCCTCAACGGTGCCGGATGTATTAGTGGTGTCTACTGTATGATTTTGAGTCAATGGTTTTTCAGAGCTAGGCTGAGAAGATGAAGTTGTGTTGGGATCTGAAATGGAATTTGAGCAGGAAGCTATAAACGTTGTAATAGCCACTAAACAAAGTATCAGAACTAAGTAATACTTTTTACGATGATATACTTTTAGCTTCATCTTCTCCTCCTTCTGTGTAATCTTAGCTAATTATATTTGAGATTTGGCTAACAATGACCTGACACCTATTAGCCAATGTTGATTTTGCAGTGGTTTGCGTGTGTGCAGGCTATTATGTCGCTAATACTTTCTTCTATCAGTGGTTTTGTCTCTAGTGTTGCAGAAATCGTAAGTGACGGAATCTCTGTTTTCATGGACAAGTTGTTTGCAGATTTATAGCGCCTAGCATCAGTGATTGCAGTTTTGATTTGTTCTCCAAATGTGAGGTATAATGTGTCAATTTCTTTGGTTTGATCCCACTGAAGTTGATGTAGTGAGATGGATTTTTCAAAGTCTTTATAAAAATACTGATAAAGGTACTCAGTGATATGCGGCATATAGGGTGCGTAGAGCTTTAGGATGCCAAGTAAAAGTTGATATAGTGCAATGCGGCCTGAGCGCTGTGCCTTTAGTCCGTGTTTTTCTGGTTGATAGAGTCTTTCTTTTGCAAGTTCAAGGTAGTTGTCGCAAAAGTCATCCCAGAAAAAATGATCAATGGCATGCCTTGCTAGTCCAAGTTCATATTGGTTAAGTGCGCTTGTTGCCTCATTAGTTGTTCTTTGTAGCGCATTTAAGATCCAGCAGTCTAGTGGCAATAATGTGTCGTTTTGTCTATCTAGTTCCTGAGAAGCGAAGCTACTTCCCCCACTATTTATAAGTTCTTCTAGTTCTGGTTTGAAGCCTTCAAGCTGCATAAAACAAAATTTAGATGCATTCCAGAGTTTGTTGATGAGACGTTTGGAAATGGCGAGTTCTTCTGCATCGAAAAATGTGTCAGTGCCTAGTTTTGCACCTGCAACCCAGTATCTTAGCGCATCGGCCGAGTGCGCCTCAATTAGCTGTGATGGTGACTGTGCCGCGTTATTTTTAGATTTACTGATCTTCTCCCCTTTTTTAGCAAGTACGAAGCCGCAGATCATGAGATCTTTCCATGGAATTTCACCAGTATGGTAGAGACTTTTTACGATGGAATAAAATGCCCATGTTCTGATAATTTCATGTGCTTGTGTGTGCATGCTCATGGGAAGTAACTGTTCGCTGATGTCACCTTCACCCTTCCAGTGAGCGTTGATTTGTGGGCTCATTGATGAAGTTGCCCATGTATCTAAAACGCCTGTTTCAGGTGTAAAGTCGTGACTGCCACATGTGCAAGCAGTTATAGGCGTTGTTTCTAGTGGGTTTACTGGGAGTTGTTTGATGTCTGCTGCCTTTGGCAAGCCACATTTTGTGCAGTACCAAACAGGTATTGGTACGCCAAAATACCTTTGTCTAGAAATACACCAATCCCATTTTAGGTTTTCTACCCAATTTACGTAGCGATGCTTCATATATGTTGGATACCAGTTGATTTTACCACCAGCTTCAAGGTATTTTTCCTTATCTGTGAGAATATCGATGTACCATTGTTTCGACGGGATGATCTCTGTAGGCGTACCACATCTTTCGTGGATGCCGATCATGTGGTTTATGGCTTCATCTTTTGTGATTAACTGATTTTGTCCAAGTAAGTTTACGATTTGTTGTCTCCCTTTGCGGATGGTCATGCCTCCTATATGTGGGATGGTTGGCTCGATATGACCATCTGCAGTGATCGTACGTCGGTAGGGTAAATTGTGTTTTTCTACCCATTCTACATCTGTTGCATCGCCGTATGTGGCACACATTACGATGCCTGATCCCTTTTGAGGGTCAACGGTGTCGTCAGTCAATATGGGGATTTCATAATTGTAAATTGGTACATTAACTGATTTGCCTTTTAGTTTAGTAGCTCTTGGATCATCTGGATGAATAAATAAACAAACGCAGCCATAAAGCAGTTCTGGTCTAGTGGTGGCAACTTCGAGGTAAGACTCAGAATTTGCATCACTATCTACTTGGGCATCTGATTCACTGTCTATTTGCGTTAACATAAATTTTAGCGTATAAAAATGGGTTTCCTTTTCTGCAGTTTCTAGCTCAGCCTGTGCTATGGAAGTTCCACACTCAGTACACCATAAAACGGGTGAATCTTTTGTGTATGCTTTGCCCTTATTATAGAGTTCGATAAATGAGGTTTGGCTAATTCTCTGAGATTCTGGACTTATGGTCTCATATTGCATCTCCCAATCACATGAAAACCCAAGTGATGACCAAAGTGCTTTGAATTCATCTTCATAGCTTTTTGTAGTCTCCATACACGACGTGATAAATTCACTTCTTGGCATCTCGTGCGCTTTGATTCCAAGTACCTTTTCTACGAGTCTTTCTGTGGGTAAACCGTTGTCATCAAAACCAAATGGATAAAATACATTGAAGCCTGTCATACGTCTAAATCTTGCGATGATCTCAGCTTGTGAATATGAGAAGATGTGTCTTATGTGTAAGCTACCGCTTACGGTTGGTGGTGGTGTATCTATGCTGTAAAGTGGCTTTGTTGAATCTGGATTAAATTTGTTGATGCCTGTATCGCTCCATAGTTCTTGCATCTCTTTTTCGCTTGTCTGTGCACAGTAATGTTTTTTCATCTTAATCTCCTTTTTAAATGGTCGTTTATTTTTGCTAAAACAACGAAAACACAAACAAAAAAGCCCGCCTTAAGCTTTCGCTTAGGGCGGACTATGCGTCCGTGGTACCACCTAAATTCAGAGTAATCTCTGCACTTTATCTATACGGGCCAAGGCCGATATAGTTTCCCAGTAACGGAGGAAATCCGTTGAAGTCTAATAAATATAACGCATTTTAGCAGTTATATCGTTCAATTCAAAGCTCTAAGGCTACTTCCATTTCGACTTCACGAAGACTTTCACCATCCATCTTCTCTCTACGCATCCGTCTAAAATGTACTCCTCCTCGTCAACGCTGTTTGTTGTGTTCGTTATAGATAATATAGTACTATTTGTATAAGTTGTCAACAAAAAAGCTAAAAGGTGTCAGGTCATAGTTATCCATAGTTATCCAAAAGGAGTCATGGTTACTTAATAGTTAGTCAAATTACAACATGCGAACCTATAACGCTATATAATACAAACGGATTAAATTAACATTAGAATTCAATTGGTTTATAGATGGCACATGAAAACTCATGTATAATTTAATTGAATATAGGAGGATTATTAAATGAAAAAAAATTATAGCACATTGATAACAATCGTTTTAATAATAGTTTTTGGACTTTTTCAATATTCATACTTTCAAAAGGTAAATGATGTTCAAACTTCGGTTGGTCAAGTGATGAATGAAATCAGAATGATTAGAAATGATATAAGTCAGCAGATCTATCAGTTAAATGCTGAAAAAGCTGACTACATACTTGACGGCATTATATTTAATGATTCCAAATTTGCAGATGATAAAAAGAAATATTCTACTCAGATGAGAATAACTTTTTCAAAATTACCTGCTGATGCAAAATATTCATTAGAAGTTTTAGAATATTCAGAGCATTATCCTGTTCAAAATAACCGATATGGTCCATATAATGCGTATATTGATGAAAATGTAAAACAAATGGAATATTCTGCTATTAAAACAGTCACACTTACGTCAGATCAAAAAAATGTTTATACAGCTGATTTAAATCTAAGCTATGAAAAAAACTATGAATATACCTTTGTAATTGAGACTCCAACGCAAGTCTTTAGAGAAAAACTAGGTGCAATACCTGTTCTTGAATGGATGGACCCTGTCTATAATGCGGAAGTTTATTATAATGAGTTGGGTGTGAGATCCCCTGATAAGGGTTATATCAACTATAATATAAACGTATATAGAGCACTCGACCAAAGTTATGGCAACTTACTCATTAATGATAAAATATTGATTTATCCGGATAATGAATGGTTAAACTCAAAAGGAATTAGCAGTATTACTTACAAAGTATTATATGAAAATGTTTTAATTAAAGAAGGAATTTTAAAGCAGTCGCATGATACCTACAGTTTTAACGAAATTTATGAAGCACATGATACTGCAAAATTCACAGCAAATATAAATGATGATTTAAATGACAAATTCATTTTTGAATTTACAATTACAGATACAGAAGGAAAAGTTACAACGTTTGATAAGAAAATGAATTATTAAAGTGTAATTGATTTAAATGAAAAAACCTAAACTAGGCACTAGTATAGCTTACTAGAATTCCTTAGTTTAGGTTTTTTTGTTTTTTAAAGATAATCCATTGAAATCCCATATTATGGATAAATGCTAACTATGACCTGACACCTTTTAGCCATCCGTGATTAAGTGGTCCACTTCCCATACCGAGATCAAGACCTGAATATAATGCACCAGTGACATAAGCTTTGGCTTCGGCTACGGCCTCTGTAAGATTAGTTGTTTCAGCGAGTGCACAGGCAATAGCTGATGATAAAGTGCAGCCTGTACCATGAGTGTTGGGGTTAGATATGCGTATTTGCTCAAACCAATGTGTATAGTATGCGGTATCATTAAATCCTGTTTTTTCGTATTTTTCGTATTTTTCGTATTTCGCGATCTTTCCATCTTTTTCTGTTGGATAGTATAACAGATCCGCACTACTCTCTTTTAAGTGTCCACCTTTAATGAGGATTGCACCTGAATAAAAAGTACTGATGATTTGCGCTGCTCTTATCATATCTTCCTTTGACTCGATTTTTATTTTAGAAAGAAGTTCAGCTTCATGGATATTAGGTGTAATCATCATAACTAGCGGCATTAAATCCGAGATTAATGCTGAAATTGCTTCATCCTCAATTAACTTGCTCCCACTAGTGGAAACCATTACCGGGTCCAGTACAATTGGGATTTTAGAAGATTCACCATACTCATTTAACCTCGCCAGTTCATCCGCAATAACCCTTATGATATCTGGACTAGAAACCATACCAATCTTGATAGCACTTGGTTTGATATCTTCAAAAACAGCTTTCAGTTGATCCCTTACAAAATCAGGCGATAAATTAGCAATATTGGTGACACCTAGCGTATTTTGAGCTGTTAAAGCTGTGATCACACTCATGCCGTATTTGCCATGGGCTGCAAAAGTCTTAAGATCCGCTTGGATACCTGCGCCGCCACTACAGTCAGAACCCGCAATGGTCAAAACTGGCGTTAACCTTGGCGTGGTAAGTTCCAAAGTCGCACAAATGCCATTATAAAGTTCGCAAGACGCCTTTGTAATTAGCTGAGGTTCTCGATGTGATAAAATTGCTGAAATAACAGATATACCCGCTATACCAGTGCCTTTAAATTGTCGTAAGTTTTCATGATTAATGCCACCAATCGCCACAACTGGTATATTTACCGCCGAAGTGATTTCACTCAGCGTTTCTAAACTCACTGAAGCAGCATCCTCTTTTGAAAGCGTCGCGAACATCGCCCCAACACCTAGATAATCTGCCCCTTCAGCTTCAGCCTTGATTGCCTCCTCAACAGTAGTAACAGAAACCCCAACGATTGCACCAGCACCAAGTACTTTTCTTGCTAGCAAGCACTCAGCGTCGCTTTGCCCTACATGTACACCAGAACACCCAGCTTCTTTTGCAACATAGAGATTATCATTGATAATTAGAGGTACATTATAGCGGTCAGTAACCGATTTAACATTCTTTGCAAGAGCCAGAAACGCCACATCGTCAAGTGTCTTCTCTCGAATCTGTACCATGGTTACCCCACCCAATATAGCCGCTTCTACTTGCGCCTCAAGCGTCGTATTGTCAGTCCAGCTTTGGTCGGTAACGAGGTATAATGCGTATTTCATACGATTTAGATAGCGATGTTTCAGAAAGTGATCAGTCATTTCATTTATAGGTAAATTCATCATATCAAATGCCCTCATTTTTATCTAATTCCACTCTCTCAATTTTCATAAGCGAAGCAAAATTAGCATCATCGATACTCCCGATGAGATCGATGAGTCTCGTTTTCATAGTCCCCGTTCCTAGCTTATGCTCATCACAATATGACCATGCAAGCTCTCCGCAACTCCCCATAAGTGAAACTACAGCCGCCACACCTAAAACCGGATTCTCAGAGTTAGCCCTCACATATGCCCCAATCAGCGAAGTCAGCATACAACCTGTTCCAGTGATGTATTTCATCTTCTCATGACCATTTTTGATGACATATGCTTCTTCCCCATTTGTAACGATATCGATAGCACCCGTTACGGCGATAATGGTGCCAAAGTGCTTCGCCATCTGATTGACAAGTTTGATGGCACCTTCAAGATTCTTTTCAGAGATAGCATCTACATCATTGGCATCAACCCCCTGAGTACTAGAATCCCCAAGATATAGTGCCTTTAGCTCAGAGATATTACCTCTTATAACCGTCACATCAAGTGCCTCAATTAAAGCCAAAGCAGTGTTTGTTCTTAGCTTTGACGCACCTGCACCAACAGGATCAAGAACAATTGGATGACCGAGCTCGCTTGCTTTTTTACCAGCGAGCAGCATCGCTTTGATGGTGCGCTCATTTAACGTGCCAATATTGAGAACAAGTGCACCACAGATGCTAGTAATCTCTTCAACTTCCATAAGGTCGTCTGACATAATCGGCGAAGCATTTGCAGAGAGTAAGATATTGGCACAATCGTTTACAGTGACATAGTTCGTGATGTTGTGAACTAGTGGATGTACAGATTTGACTTTCGTTCTTGCCTCAATAAGTTGATTTCTTAAAGCTTCATTTTCTGAAATGTTAATTCTTTTCATGTAGCCCTCCATATTAAATAGTTTATAAGTGTAATGTTTGTTTGATTGATATAATAATTTGATAATTTGCGATTGTATCTGATTCAAACTAAATAATTGCTATGAATGAATTCTTACTTTTAACCTTTGTATCCCCCACATCAACACCATGACGATGAGCATGGTAGGTAAACTATTGCCTATAGGTGTATCTACTTGCATCATAAAACGATAGATGATCACACCTATAGCCCAGATGCCTAAATTCAAGTAGCCATTTGGAGTGCTCGTATTGCCTTTACGTAGAAGAAAATAATCCGTTAAAAGGATTGCAAACATCGGTGCAAATGCAGAACCAATTAAATACAGAAAATTCTCGTATTGACTGGTTGGCACTAAGATTGCAAGAATTGCACCAAATATGCAGATGAATAGTGAAACTACCTTTGTGTTGGCTTTTTTTAGGACATTGAAGCTAACCGCGGCAGAATAGACATCTAAAAATGTAGTGGTGAGTGTTGAAAGTATGACAATTAGTATGGCGATCACTGGAAGACCGGCAGCGGATAAAATTACAGCTATATCACTTGTACCAGCATAAAGTGCAGCGCCAAGTCCAATCACATACATAAAAGTACTTCCCAAAAAATAGCCAATAGCACTTGAAGTTGGTCCAAACTTTTTCGACTTCGAAAGCATGGTGTAGTCAGAGATAAGCGGAAGCCATGATAGTGGCATAACAATACTTAGCTCAATTGCCATTCCAAAAGATAAAAAATCAGCTGAAGTAAAGGTTACTGTTTCATGAGAGCCAAAAGTAATCACACCTAAGAGGATGCTGACGATAAACAAACTTATAACTGCAGCCAAATTCAGCCATTTCATCTTATTAAATCCAATAATGATCCAAAGTGCGATAAGACCAGCGATTAAGACACTGACCATAGACGTATTAAACGGTGTAAGGCTACTGATGGCAGCAGTACCGTTTGCGATCATAACGCCAGTCCAGCCTACTAATTGGATGATATTTAGGATTGCAAAAAAAGGTGCACCTAAATTACCAAAGCTTAGTCTGGTGGTTTCAATGGCTGGCAGTTGTTCCTTTGCGCCGATTTGACCAGCTAGTAATAAGATGAAGCATCCAATTACATGGCCAATAAAGATAGCAAGCAAGCCTTTTGAAAGACCAAGCGGTGCAATTAAAGCACCAGTGATTATCTCGGCGAGTGAGATTGCCGCGCCAAACCATAAAATACTTAGGTTGAAATTAGAAAGAGATTCCTTATGTTGCATATAGCCTCCTTACAGGGCTTGGATGAACATGAGAAATCTCTAAAATGAATGATGTGTAGTGAGTGCGCTTTTAATCTATAATTTTTAGATTAAATAAAAAAGGCTGCACCCCAAAATACGGTACAACCTTAAAATCACAGTTGTGTTCCCTACGTTGGCATTATCCAAATCAGGTACGGTCGAAACTATAAGTTCCCTCTCAGCCCATCCATGAGCTCCCGAAATATTAAATTCGATTTATTATAGCATGAGGAGAGAATAACATCAAGGCAAAAAGGTGTCAGGTCATAGTTAGCCAAAAGGCTAACTATGACCTGACACCTTTTTGCTAACTTTTAAGTAGACCTCCATCAAGGTACAATTTTGATTTTTTACATTTATGGTTGATATTAATTTTCCCCATACAAAATCACCGTAGACTAGGTCGTTTACCTTTGCATACTCAATCAAAGGCAAGTAAATATCAGATGACATGTATTCTGAATTAGGTGCTAAATATAATCCTTTTAAATAATTTGAAGCTGGCAAATATTCAAGATAATCATTGGATATAAGGTTATGTGTGATCATCTTAGATTCTTCAATTGCCATTCCCCATGTATATGTTGAATTACTGTCCTTTTGAAGGTCTGTTTTAAATGAGTACATAACATCTGGAAGGGCTTCCATCCATTTTGAAATATCATGCTTATATGGATAAATTTCTCGACTCAAAGTGTTTTCATTGGTTTGTATCAATCGATAAATGCCTTGTAATTCAACTTCAGTAATTGGAGAAAGGTATTGGTTCTGTACTTGTTTATACGCCAATTCAACAGTATTGATTGTTTGATGTATTTGAGTTTTAATACACTCGAGGCGCTTAATTTCAGACTCAATATCCGATAATTTAATTTTTAGTGCTTCATCAAGTCGACCAATATTTGGACTGACTGTTAACTCCGCTGCTATCTCTAGCGGAAAATCAAAGCTTCTAAAACGCCTGCACGCGAGGAGATTTCTAACGTCTAAATCGTCATAATAGCGGTAACCGTTATTGGGGTCTTTCACTGGGTTGACAATATGGTATTTTTCATAAAGACGTAAAGTATCTGGTGTTAATCCGATTAATTCTGAAAATTCGCCAATTGAATAGCGCATGGTGCCTCCTATTTTTTATATGTTACGTAATTATGGGTAGTAAGTGTTATTTGTTAAAAAGTGCGTTGGTTCATAAAGTATTCTATGCAAAAATTGAAATTTAATCAATAGACAATATATTTCGAATATCACTTGACCTTGGTATTGCACTAAGGTTTATCATAAGGTGAAAAGTAGATGGCCATCTGCAAATATGATTGTTAAGAAATAGTCAGGAGGATTTGATGAATAAGTTAGTTAAAAAAGGGCTGATCATATCGTTGTGTGTGATCATGATTATGGGGATGTTTACAGGCTGTAGTAACAACTCTGCAGATACAGAGACAACTGCAGTATTAACAGAAGTCGTATCAACAGAGAGTTCAGAAAGTGAAGTGTCATTCACAGTTGGTACATTTAATGGTATTGCTGAAGGTAAAGAAGGAAATATCGAAGTAGCTGTTACCTTCTCTGCTGATAAAATCGAAAGTATAGAAATATTAAATCAACAAGAAACAGAAGGCATAGGTAAAGAAGCATTAGAAAGTATGAAAACTCAAATTCTTGAATCTCAATCGCTTGGAATTGACTCGGTTTCAGGTGCATCGTATTCAAGTGAGGCACTTTTATCAGCTGTAGAAGCTGCAGTTCTTGAGGCTGGTGGCGATGTTGCTGTTTTAAAATCAAGAGCTGTAGTGAAATCAGCTGCTGATAAAGTTGAAACTTATGATACGGATATCGTGGTTGTTGGAGCAGGTGCTTCAGGTGTTTCAGCAGCAGTTTCAGCGGCAGATGAAGGTAGTAAAGTAATTTTAATCGAAAAAACTTCAACGGTTGGTGGTGCAAGCAATTTATCTTGGGCGGGTAAATTTTATAATTCATCTGCGGCAACTGCAAGTGGCTTAACGGTAGCAGTTGAAGATGAAATTTCTAGTTGGATTGTAAACAATCACTGGCGAGTGGATGCTGCTGCGATAAGACAATATGTTGTAAAATCTGGTGAAACATACGACTGGCTTTCTTCAAAAGGATACAATACAACATTTATCAATTTTTTTGGGGAACAACTTCACATGTTACCACCATATGAAACGAGACAAGGACTACTTAGAAATATGATTTCAGAATCAGTTGAAGCAAACGGTGGTATGTTAATGACTGAAACAACAGGTAAATCATTGATTACAGACGAAAACGGTGCAATTACTGGTTTAGTTGCTGAGAAGTTAGATGGTACAAAAGTTGAAATTCACGCTAAAATTGTGATCCTAGCAACCGGTGGATATGCTGCAAATGCTGAAATGGTAAAAGAATTGTTCGGATTTGAAGGAATCAATGGTGGACTTGGTCAAAATGTTGGCGAAGGATTAAAAATGGCATGGGATGCAGGTGCTAAAATACCTGACAATGTTGGTGGTCAAATGCTACATCAAACTCTAGCATCAGCAACTTCAAAACTTAAGAAAGAATACTCAAGTTTTGAAGCAAGTTATCCTTTAATGCTTACCTACTTACCAACAGTTATGAACGTTGGTCCATCTGGTGCACGTTTTAGAGATGAAGCAGCGACATTAACAGCTGTTGCTGCAGCGAATACAAGTGCCTTTAACGGTGCATATCATTATGTTATTGTTTCACAAGAGCAAATTGATAAACTTCAAACTTTAGGTATGCAAGGAATAGAAGCACCTAGACTTCCAGGTATGCCACCAGAATTTTATGCAGATTTTTCAGATCAGTTTACCCTTGATACACCATGGGAAAATATAGCTTCAGTTTTAGACCAAATGGTTGCAAATGGAGATGGCTATAAAGGTAGTTCCGTTGAAGACTTAGCAAAGAATGCTGGGATGGATGTTGAACTTTTTAAAGAATCTTTTAATCAATATCAAAATGCAATTGCAACGGGTAAGGATGAAGCTTTTGGAAAAGATTCAGCTTACCTTTCTGAGATGGGTACTGAAGGTCCTTACTATGCAATTAAAGCTGAAATCAACAACCTTGGTTCAGTGGGTGGTCTATTAGTAAACGCTAAGTTCCAAGTGCTTAATGATAATAGAGTGCCATTGAAAGGTTTGTATGCTGTTGGTCTTGAATCAGAAGGCGTACTATTCAATGACACTTATGTAGGCAATGGTGTAGGCATCGGTTACTCATTTACATCAGGTAGATTAGGCGGCACGTATGCTGCCCAAGAATTAAATAACTAAATAAGATAAAAAAGGATAAAAGGTGTCAGGTCATAGTTAGCCAAAAGGCTAACTATGACCTGACACCTTTTATCCTTTTATCAATTGAATTCTTGGGTATACATGTTTAGAGGTGAATATTATGAATGCTTTTAATAAAATACAAATTGAAGAAATAACTGATAAAGTGTTGAATAACGAATATGATATTTTTGTCCCCTTTTCGCCTGAAGCGTATGATAAATTAAGACCTTACTATACGAAATACACTTCGCACGTGAGTGAACTTAATTTAACTAATTTATCAATATGGTATAAAAAATACAATTTGCACTATATTGAACTCGGCGGTTATGTATGGTTTGTTTATCATCCAGATAATATTAATCAAATGATGCTTTCAGAACCGGTTGGTGATAGTTTAGATTTATCAGCCTTATCTAAAGCGACAAAGATGCTATTTGATTATATGGCGCAATATAAATTTAGGATAGTTTTTAGACATGTAAGCGAAGAGTTTAAACAGTTTTTAACTGTTTATGTTGATTCTGACGAGGCTTTATTTAATTCAAACTTAAAAGTAAAATTAGATATTCATACAAACGAAGATGACTATGATTATATATATTTGGTTGAGAATCTTGCAAATCTTTCGGGTAACAAATTTCACAAGAAAAAAAATCATTTGAATCAATTTTTCAAAAACTATGAAGGTCGGTATGTGATCTCACCGATTGACACATCAAATGCAAATGATGCGCTCACCGCTGCAAGAAACTGGTGTATTGCTAATGGATGTGGCGAAACATATGATCTTTGCCATGAGTACAATGGTATTTATCGCATCTTAAATGAATGGAATGCATATAGTCGAAAAGGCTTAATTGGTATCGTGATTTACTTAGATCATACGCCAGTAGCACTAACTTTTGGAGAACTTATTCAGAATGATACTTTTCTTGTGCACATTGAAAAAGCTGCAGCTGATGTGATGGGGGCATATACTGCGATTAATTACTCACTTGCCAATCTCGTTAAAGAGCAGTGTATCTATGTGAACAGAGAACAAGATATGGGCATTGAGGGGATCAAAAAAGCCAAACAGTCCTATCATCCAATTACATTGATTGCTAAATATAATATTAAAGTTATTTACTAATCGAATGTTTAGATGTTTATGAAAAAATTACTGATAATATGTAAATCAATATAAATTTGTAGTTTAATACAAGTATGTAATTTTTACAAGTATGTAATTTAATATAAATGTTAAACTAAGAAAAATGCCGTAGAATCAATTTGAATATTGATTCTACGGCATTAAAGTTATACCTGTGCATTTTTCCCTCGAAACATACAATATACTTCTATTTCACCTAGTTGCTTTACTTCTACTAGTTTATAGCCAAAGTGCTCATAATACGTCACATTATTACGGTTTTCTGTATCTAAACCAATTCCAGTGGAAGTATCATCATTGTCTACCCTAGTATGAATTTTATTTAATAAACGTTTACCAGCACCGTTTCCTTGATGTGCTACATCTACACCTATCAGTACCAAATAATAATGATTTTCCTTTAGTCTTACTGATGAAGTTAACTTCATGTAATGATTCAATTTGGAAAAGCCTCGGAATCCTATTCCTTTGATTAAATGAATTGTTTCACTCCAAAACTTGAGGTTTAAGAACATGTATATGCCTTTTTTGCTTTTGGGTGTCTCCACAAATGCGATAGCAAATGGGACGCCATTTTCTTCTTCTGTTACAACCCATTCATGTAGAATGCTAGACTTACGCGTTAGGAAATTGAAAAATGATTCCATCTTCTTTTTTTGTTGACCGAAAACATATCGAAACATGGGATCCGCTTCGAAAGTATCAACCAACCACTTAGCGACTTGCATAATGGTCCACACTAAAACTATAGATCACTTTTATCATAAAGAGCATCAAAATAATCTGAAGTGCAACAATATTAGCTGGTATTAACTGTAATCCTATGAGGCCAATGAACAACATTAATCCCCCTATTATCTTTTGACTTGGATGACCATAAAATTGATTGACTAAAAGTGATGAGATAATTGTATATCCCCAGACCGAGAAGCAGATCCACCAGCTATTAGAGAAAACCAATGATAAAAGTAACGGCTGAATATGAATCGCAATAAATATAAGACGTCTTTTTACACTGACTTTATAATGTTGGTTGGTGCCATAACTTAAGTTCGCAATAACGCCACCAGAAATATCAAAATAAAGTAAAATCAGAACACTTAGCTTTAATGCACCTAAACTTGTCCACTCAGACATTGTTCCATAAAGTACTGTAGCTGTGGCTACAACTGCAAAACACATAATGGTTATTAATTCAATCTTCGTTTGACTTTCTCCTAATATTTCATGGAAAAATGTTGGAATTTTAATTGTTTTCATAGAAAATATCTCCTTAAACTTTTTACTTGCATCTGCCATGCATTTTTATAAGACAGTACGGACTCACCCATAAGTAAATGTAACCCAATACCATCTAAAGTTGAGATTAACAAAAGACTCATTTGTTCTGCTTCAAGTTCTCTTATATTTTTTTCTTCTTCATCATGAGGTGTCGTTTTCCACTCGTCTAAAGCTTGGATCAACAACTTTTTCAAATCAGATTTTGAGGCATACAAATAGGTTTTTATCATACCTCTTAATACTTCGTTGAACATACTTTCGTGGTAAAACGAGAAAAATGCTTTATATACATATCTTTGTTCTTCTGCCATGTTAAAAAGTGCGTCACCCAGATCAATTAAAAACTGCTCTAACGTTACATTAGACCCTGGCAATTCAAAAGGTCTAATCATCATCTCCATGATCGTCTTTAAAACAGCTGCTGGAATCTCTTGAGTTGATGAGAAGTGATGAAAAACGCTACTTTTACTAATCTTTGATCTTTCAGATAATTTTGATGCAGTTATTCCACTCACACCTTGTTCAGAAATAATTTCAAGTGCTGCTTGTATGACGCGTCTATAAGTTTCTTCTCCTTTTTCAAATCGCTTATCTTGTTGATTCATTTTTACCTCCAACTTGTATTGCTTAACTAAATTATACAACTAAAAGACCGACCGGTCAATCAGTTTGTTTTGAAAAATCGGATTTTTTTTTACACCAGAAAAAACTACCTCATTATAGCATTTGAGGTAGTTTTATTTTTTGAATTAAAATCAATCATTTTACATTAATTCACTTCATTTTACTAAGCCTTACTTCTTCAAGGCCAAATGGTTCAAGCTTCTTGGTTTTGCCATCGAATTTGTAGCCATTTTTTTCATAAAACTTTATACTAGAAAAATTCTCTTTTAATACCCAGATGATTGTATGTGATTTCTGCAACTCATAAGCAAGTTGTTCAAAGTATTTTATCATTTGCGTTCCAATTCCCTGTCCTTTAAAGGCAGGTTCTACATATATAGCAATTAGTTCATGCGATGGTAATGAACTTTCTTCTAAGGATAGTTGATCTCTTGAATCTGAAATCACCATAAAAGCTTTTATAAGGCCAGTCTGATCATCCTCAAAAACAAAGTATGAATCATTTGAGGCTAATTGTTTTTGTAAGATTTCATAGCGTTTAATGGTGCTGAGTTTCCCATAGAGATAAGTTTCAGGAAGCAAATTTTTATAAGCAGTTCTCCAGCCGTAAATACTAATTTCGGCGATTCTTGGTGCATCGTTAATTGTAGCCAACCGAATCATTGAACTCCCCTTCACCAAGTATTTTGTTGATTTGTTCCTTTGATTCAACAAGGATGTCAAAGTCCCTTTTCGTGATGAATTTTCCTATATAAGAAGTTCCGTGAAATTGACCAAGTAGGTTTATGGCTGCATCATAAGAATACCAGTTGCCAATAAAGCCATCTTCTATTTCTTGATCAGTAAATTGCGTATGTGTAATTGGACCGTTTTGTATGCATAAAAAAGCATATGAGAACTGTAATTGTTCGAAATATTTTCTGTATTCAATCACTGATCCAATGGGTGCAATGATATCGATTGGGCATCCTACTTCTTCTAGAACTTCTCTTCTAAGAGCATCAAGTAGGTCTTCGTTTTCTTCGATACCTCCACCTGGTAATTTATAGTACTTATCTTTAGTTACATGTAAAAGAAAGATTTCACCATTGGGGTTTAAAAGAACTGCTCTTGCAGCTTTACGGATTTCATATTTAACACGATTTTCAGAAATTTCTGAAGGTGTATCAAGACTTAAATCATAATGATGGATTTCTCTGATCATTTTCATGGGATAAAAGTTTTTGTTGTTATGAAATGTTTCTTCAACATAACTAAATGTTTCTTCTTTATAAGGTTTGAGTGCCATTTTACAAATTGAGTTACCGGTTTTGTCGTAAAGTGTATTGTCCACATCTATAAAACCAAATTTTTTGTAGATATGTCTTGCCGCTGCACCGGGTTCGTAACTTTCTCTAAAAGTTTCTACCGTAATTTCTCGTGTTCGATCTAATATATCAAGTGCAGCTTTTAACAACTTAGAGCCAATTCCCTTACCTGTATGTTGCTTATAAACGCCAAACCAAGAGATTCTATTATTCTTTCTTGAAAAACCAATGAACCCCATACAGTTTTGTGATATTAAGTCTACTGCAACAAGCGCTTCGTCCTTTATGATCTTTGAATTTATGTAGGATATAAATTCAGGATCTTCAGACATTAGAGGTGCTCTAAAAATATCTGAAACATCTTTGGCCAACATTTGCCATGATGGTATATCTTTTTCTGTAGCATATCTGATAAGCATACGTCCCCCTGTTTAATGACGCGTCTATTTTTATTTTATTAAATTCTCAAATCTCTTCGTGGATAGACCGTATAAGTTCCAATGATACTAACGATGACAATTATAAGTGAAAGTATCAGGTACTTGAGCTCGAAAGCACCATTTTTTAGCAATGTACTGGCTTCAAAATATTTAAAAGGTGTAAGATATTTCAAGAAATCAAGTTTTTGACTTAAGGCAATAATGATATTGAAAAAATAGAGCACCATAAGAAGTGATGCTGAGATTTTCCCTGAGCTTTTATATCGTTTGAGTATACTTG
>NZ_JARYZI010000019.1 GCF_029914245.1 Fusibacter bizertensis | reverse complement strand
GACCCAACAAAATCAAAATTGATTTTGCTGGAGTCCATTTTTTACTTTGGGGCTATTTTGCAACAGCACCTTTTATTAAATACCCAGCTACAAAAGTATCGTAAGAAATATTAACAATGTCTGGAGAGGATTAATTATGAAAGATACCAATTTATATCTTGGTAACACGCTTTTATCCTCAGATGAAACTGAGGTTTCGTTTGAAACAATCAAAATTAACAATGATACGTTCTTTAAAATAGAAAATTTTAATGAAATGTCTCCTTTTTTCATGACAATTGTCAGTGATGTGGATTTCTGGTTATTTGTATCTAGTACAGGCGGGTTAACAGCAGGACGTAAAACACCTGAAACTGCATTGTTTCCATACTATACTGATGATAAGATTCATGACAGTAATGAAACGACAGGATCGCATACAGTTTTGATTGTTAATGATGGTAACAAAAATTACTTGTGGCAACCATTTTCAAAGCACAACTCAAATGTCTATAAGATCAAAAGAAATCTTTATAAAAACACGATTGGCAACAAGATCATGTTTGAAGAAATAAACCAAGATTTGAATTTAACATTTAGATATACATGGAAAACTAGCGATAAATATGGTTTTATAAAAGCATCTGAACTAATGAACGATTCTAAGAAAACAGTAGCGATCAAACTGTTAGATGGAATTCGAAATATACTACCGTATGGTGTCGATACTTTAAGTCAAGCAACTAGAAGTACGCTTGTAGATGGCTATAAACGTTGCGAACTAAATGCTGACTATGGAATGGGGATCTTCACTTTAAGTTCGATTATATCTGATAAAGCTGAACCAAGTGAAGCTTTGAAAGCAACGACAGTTTGGTCAAAGGGGTTAGAGCAACCTACTTATTTGCTTTCAGAACAGCAGGTTTCAGCTTTTGAAAAAAACAAAATGATTGATACTGAATTTGATGTAAAAGGTAGAAGAGGCGCTTTCTATATATCGAGCACTATCGAGCTTGGTGAACGCGCAGCAAAAGAATGGGTGATTGTATCAGAACTTAACCAAACAGCTGCTAAAATCGAGTCGCTCATGAAAGAGATTGACGATGATGCGATCCTCATAAACCTAGAAAAAGATGTGTTAAAGGGTGATGAGAATCTCAAAAGGTTAGTTTTTGAAGCTGATGGTTTTCAAATGACTGGAAATGCCAATACAATTTATCGCCATTTTTCAAATACACTTTATAATATCATGCGCGGAGGGATCTATGCTGCTGGGTATGATATTGAAACGAGAGACTTAAAGCAGTTTATCAACAATTGGAATAAAGAAGCTTACGTTAAGCATTTTGAGTATCTAAATGCACTTCCTGAAGTGATAAATTATTTTGAATTGCTTAGACTTGTTGAAATGCAGAAAGATTCTGATTTGGAAAGACTGGTTCGTGAATACCTTCCGTTGACTTATTCAAGACGCCATGGCGATCCAAGTAGACCTTGGAACAAATTTAATATCGAAGTTACTAAGGAAAATGGAGAGAAGAACCTAAATTTTGAAGGAAATTGGAGAGACATCTTCCAAAACTGGGAAGCTTTATCACTTTCATATCCAGGTTACATCGAAAGCATCATCTCAAAATTTGTAAATGCATCTACTGCAGATGGCTATAACCCATATCGCATCACCAAAGAAGGTGTTGATTGGGAAGAATTAGATTCAGCAGACCCATGGTCAAACATCGGATACTGGGGCGATCATCAAGTTATATATCTGTTAAAATTAATGGAGTTATCAAAAAAATATAGACCGGATGAACTTAAATCGCTACTCAACAAAGAAATCTTTGTGTATGCAAATGTGCCTTATAAAATTAAAGGCTTAGATGACCTTTTAAAAGATCCTAAAAATACAATTATTTTTGATGATGCATGTGCTGAACTGATTGATAAAAGAGTTGCTAAAATTGGTTCTGATGGAAAACTTGTATTTGTAAAAGATGAACTCTATCATGTTAATTTGATGGAAAAGCTTTTAGTGGTATTACTTTCTAAGCTGTCAAATTTCATCCCAAAAGGTGGTATATGGATGAATACACAGCGACCAGAGTGGAATGATGCAAACAATGCACTTGTAGGTAATGGGATCTCTATGGTTACGCTATATTACCTCTATAGATATCTAGACTTTGTAAGTGATTTGCTAGAAAATATAGAAGATGACGTAATGGTATCTGTTGAAGTTAGCGCAATGTTCAATGGTATTTTCAAGGTGTTCAGTGAGAGCTTGAAGTATTTGGGTGCAGCCTTAAGTGACGAAATGCGTTTTGACATTGTATCAAAATTAGGTAGAATTGGTGAAACTTATCGTCAAGCTATTTATACTGAAGGATTTTCAGGCGAAAAAGAAGGTCTTTCAATAGATGCATTAAAAGCATTTACTAAAATTGCACAATCTCACTTAAAAGATACAATTGATGCAAATAAGCGAGAAGATGGTTTATACCACGCTTACAACTTAGCGAAGTTTGGTAAAAACACGTGCAGTATTTCTTATTTATATGAGATGCTGGAAGGACAAGTTGCGGTACTAAGTTCAAAAGCGCTTGATTCAAAAGAAGCGTTAAGTGTCTTAAAAGCTTTAAGAGAAAGTGCTATTTATCGCGAAGACCAGAACAGCTTTATGCTTTATCCGGTTCGTGAACTTTCAAAATTCATGGATAAAAATATTATTCCAACGGAGATGGTTTTATCATCGGATATCCTTAAAGCTGAACTTGAGAAAGGGTTCACTAGGTTTATAGAAAAGGATGTAAGGGGCAGGTATCATTTTAATGGTGAATTTAGAAACGGTAATGAAATCATGGAGGCAATTCTTAAAACTAAGGAGTATCCTGAAAAAGATGTCTTAGTGGTGGGTGAGATCTTCGCTGAATTATTTAATCACCATTCCTTTACAGGACGTTCTGGTACTTTTTATAAGTATGAGGGTTTAGGTTGTATTTACTGGCATATGGTTTCCAAGCTTGTACTTGCTGCAGAAGAAAACTTCCATATAGCAAATTTACAGGATGCTCAAAGTGAAGATGTTGAAAAGTTAGCAGCTTACTTCCATGAGCTGAAAGCGGGGATTGGTGTCGAAAAATCACCAGTTGATTATGGTGCTTTTCCAACAGATGCATATTCTCATACACCAGGCTTTGCTGGCGTTCAGCAACCTGGGATGACAGGACAAGTAAAAGAAGATATTATCTCTAGATTTGGTGAGCTAGGTGTAAACATCACTGGCGGAGAAATCTGTTTTAACCCTCGTTTGTTAGCTAAGGATGAGATGTTAGATCAAAAAACCAAGTGGGACTTACCATCTGGCATGATCACACTGGAAGAAAAACAACTAGGATTTACGATATGTTCAGTTCCGATTATCTATGAACAAAATAATTATCAGGCAATAACGATTTGCTATAATAATGGAGATAAATATACTTTTGAAAACATAATGAAGCTCAATAAAGAAATCAGTCAAAGTATCTTTAACCGCGATGGTAAAATAGAGAAAATCATAGTAAGAGTAAAATTATAAAGATGAATGCGCAAATTAAGTTTTGCGCATTTTTTTTAAAGTCACAATTGCAAATACATAGTGATATTGATATAATAATGAAGTAAATTAAATATTTCTTATCAAGAGTGCCGGTAGAGAGTTAGCTCAGTGACCGCACACCAACCTGCAATATGCAAGGTGGTAATGCTAACAACGATGAGGGGATAATGATAGCTCCTTCAAGGGCTTTTTTTATTGCCGTAATTTCTTGATACGAAAATAAAATGAAGGAGGAACGAATATGTATGAAAACTATAACCAAGATTTAAGGGTAAGGGGTGGCGTCGGATTTTCATCAGCAATGTTTCGATTTACTGCACACCCAAGGAAGTACTGTAGCAGTTTAGGGTACAGTCGTTTGAAAAAACTAGGTTTAAATGAGGTATTCGAAATCTTTTGCACGGAATCGTTCTTTATAATTGCAAAGGAAGGCAAACCGATGATAATCAAAGACTATTATTTTGTAGAATCAAAAAGACAAGAAGGTGTCTATGCCTTTGAGGATTGGCTTGAAACAGAAGCAAATTCAATGAATAATGTGGTATAGTAATGATACTAAACGATAAAGGAGACAACGAATATGGCAGAAATTAAGTATGAAATTATAGAAACGATTGGCGTTTTATCTGAAAATAACAAGGGATGGTCCAAAGAACTGAATCTAATCTCATGGAACGATAGAGAAGCAAAGTACGATATCAGAGAATGGTCGCCTGACCATGATAAGATGGGCAAGGGTGTGACGATTTCTAAAGAAGAGATGGAGAAGCTTAAGGAACTATTGAAGGGATTTTAGTGTATGTTCGCTACAGTTAAGGCAGAACGAGAATAAACAAGAGGATACCGCATATAAGTCTTTTAAATAAGACTTTTATGCGGTATTTATTTGACCAGTTATACTTCCACCAAGCCGCCAATAACAGCTTTTATTCTCCTAACACCTGCTGAAGAACTTTGTTCCTTCAAAATCTTAAAATGCGCTAATTCTGAAGTGTTATTTGCATGAGGACCTCCGCATATTTCCATAGAGTAACCTTTAATCGTGTAGACCTTAACTTGATGATCGTACTTAGCATCAAAAACACCTATTGCGCCACTGGATTTAGCTTCATAGGCATCCATTTGGGACATTTCAACAGCAATGCATTTTGAGATTGCTTCATTTACAAATGCTTCAACGCTATCGAGTTCTTCGTTTGTCAATTTTCTATCAAAAGAAAAATCAAATCTTAACCTTTCAGAGTTTATATGACTGCCTCTTTGGTAAACGGATTCACCAAGAACATGACGAAGCCCAGCATTTAATAAGTGAGTTGCTGTGTGCAGTCTAGTACTGTTAAGACTATTATCAGATAATCCCCCTTTAAATTTACCTACGGCACCATTCCTAGATTTTTCTTGATGTTCCTTAAAGTATTTGTTGAATCCATTTATATCGACACATTTATTTTTCTCCTTTGCAAGTTCAATTGTTAGCTCAAGTGGAAAACCAAAAGTATCATACAATTTAAAAGCATATTCACCACTAAGTTCCCCTTGTGATTCAAGTTTGTTTAGAAATTGATCAGCCATTTTCAGTCCACTACTCAATGTTTTATCGAATTTGCTATATTCTTTATTTAGTTCATCTATTATGAACGGTTCTCTTTCATACACTTTCGGATAATCTTGTTTATAGCATTCATTTACAACCCTTGCGAGTTCGGGTAAAATGTTAACGGTCACGCCTAGCTGTAATATCTTCCTGATCATTCTCCGAATCAATCGTCTAAGAATATAACCTTGATCTGAATTTGACGGTACAATATTTGCTGGATCAGATAGTATAAATACCGCTGCCCTTATATGTTCTACAATAATTCTAAAACTTTTTTCTGTTGTATCGTCATATTTTTGCCCAGTTATACTTTCAAGCGAACTTATAAGTGGTAGAAATAAATCAGTTTCATAAACATTGCTTAGTCCATTTGCTAAGATCAGTAGGCGTTCTAATCCAAAACCCACATCAATATTCTTATGTTTTAATTCTGTTAATGCGCCATCTATGCCTTTGTGATAGGTCATAAAAACATTGTTTCCAAGTTCAACATATTTTCCACAATTACATGCAGGACCACAGTTTTCGCTACAAGGGGGTACATTATTTACATAAAACATTTCTGAATCCGGTCCACAAGGACCCGTTTCACCTGCAGGTCCCCACCAGTTTTCTTCGTCACCATAATAAAAGATTTGTTTTTCATCAAGTCCCATCTTATACCAGGTATTTACTGTATCCATATCTACAGGTACTGTTTCATTTCCTTTGTGAACGGTTACAGCCAACCTTTCTTTAGGAATGCCTAATACTTCAGTTAAAAATATAAAACTCATACGAATAGCTTCTTCTTTGAAATAATCGCCTAGCGACCAATTTCCAAGCATTTCAAATACTGTCAAATGATAATCATCACCAACTTCTTCAATATCACCCGTTCTGAGACAACGCTGAATATTAACAAGCCTGTTACCTTGTGGGTGCTTTCTTCCTAAAAAGTAGGGAATTAGTTGTTGCATCCCTGCTGTAGTATAGAGTACGCTTGAGTCATCTTTAGGTACAAGAGATGACGCGGCTAAATTTTCATGTCTCCTTTCTTTGTAGTATGATAGATAAACATTTCTTAATTCATTTGCTGTCATCGTCTTTTCCTTTCTTAAAAATAGTATTATAAAAAAACTTCAGGCATCGAGCCCTCAGATTCTATCACAAGGGATTTGTGAATAAAAAAACCCCTAAGCTAATAATAGCTTAGGGCGAATAAACATCCGTGGTACCACCTAATTTCAGAGAAACTCTGCACTTTATATGTACGGGTAAAAACCGATACATCTTCCTAAGATAACGGTGGACTTCCGTTGAACCCTACTATTGTTTCAGGCCCACAGCTCTGAGACTGCTTCGATAAATTCACTGTGAAGATTCACACCACCCATCTTCTCTCTGAACAGTAAAAAATATCTACTATTTCTCTTCATTGCTTTTAAATATTGATGTAATGTTAGCACCTTAATTAGTATCTGTCAATATTTACATTATATTATAATCCTAAATTCTAATTCATAGGTGATCATGTTCTAGTAGTCGCATTCCTAAAGAAGACTACGCATAATACTGTGCCTGAGCATTCCAAAGTGCTGCGTAGACACCTTTATGTTTAAGTAGAATATCGTGTGCGCCACGTTCGGTTATCGCACCATTTTCAAAGACGAGAATATCGTGACAAAACCGACAACTGCTCATACGGTGTGAGATATAGACGCTAGTCTTATCTTCAACCATTTCATCAAATCGCTTGTAAATTTCCGCTTCACTTATTGGATCAAGTGCAGCTGTGGGTTCGTCGAGAATCACAAAGGGTGCTTCCTTATAAAGAGCTCTAGCAAGTGATATTTTTTGACCTTGTCCACCACTAAGATCAATCGCTTCATTAGTTCCATTTTCAATATCTGTATCATAGCCTTTTTCAAGTCCAGATACAAAAGAGAAGGCACCTGCTTTTTTAAGGCATTTAGTCACTTTATCGCCATCAAAATTTTTAGATATAGCAATATTCTCTGCAATTGAAGCTGAAAATAGATAAAAATCTTGAAATACAACACTAAATAGTGAAAGGTATTCATCGTATTTATATTTGCGAATATCGATTCCATTTAATGTGATGACACCTTCAGTAGGATCATAGAGTCGACAAAGTAGTTTTATAAAGGTGGTTTTACCTGCCCCGTTTCTCCCTACTACAGCGAGTTTGTTTTTTAGTGTGATTTTTGCATTGATATGATGCAAGGTATCTGTTGTGCTACCTGGATATCTGAAGCTAACATCATGAAATTCAATTTCGTAGACGTTGTCGGTACGCTTTTCAATCGGTAGTGTACCTGTGTACCGTTTATTAGTGCGATCAAGATAATCAGCAAGAGGCACTAAATTTTTTGTAATTCGATTTACTTCACTTTCAGACCATACCATTTTAGAACTGGCTTGATGAAACTGCAAAAAAGCACCAGCATACTGAGTAAATGCCCCTATAGTTACCGCGTCAGTTACTACCTTTACTAAGACGAAAAAGTAGCTCACTATGGAAAAGAGACCACTTTCAATCCCTTCAGAAAGAATACGTTTACCACTGCTAATTCCCATGGATTTATAAAGGGGTAACACTTGATTCATAAAATTATCAATATTTATGTCAATCATTTTTTCCATGCCATTGACGCGAATCGTTTTGCCACTTTCAGTATCATAAAGCACATCACTAATCCAATAACCAATTTGATTTTCTACGATATAATGCTTCTCTGCGATTTGATCGTCTAATGCTTTGATTTTGACGGACTGATTTTTAGACAGCTGTAGACCAAATATCCAAGCTGCCAGAAGTGCAACTGCTGCAACAAAAGGGTTAGCAAGTCCTTTGAGTATCGTTCCACCTGTTTGTGGCTGTGTTAAACAAAATATGACGGCGAAAACAATGGCAGTTGTAGCGCTTAAAACTTGTTTCAGCAATTCGTTATAAGTGTGAACAAGGTGCCCTAATCCACCGTTATATTTAGCAGCCTCCTCTGCGTTTCGGAGTGCTCTAATTGCTTCTGAATCACTGATAATATCGTATTCTAGTTCCATTCCCTTTTTCCTAATGAGAATTTCAAGACCTGTTTGAAGAACTTTTTGACTCAATTTGGTTCGATATTGAATAAAAAGACTAATTCCCCCTATAACGAGCAGCGTTAATAGCATCCATACTACAAACCATCCTGCCTCTGTAAAGGCGCGCTCTAATAATTTGTCGATAATTCTTGCGCTAAAGACGAGTGTTACAAAAGGCATTGCCGTAGATAAGATGGCATCAATTAAACTCAGTGGAATTAAATCTCGATCAATTTGTTTCACTACATTGAGTAGTCTGAATCCTGCTTCATGTGTTTTTTTAAAGGAATGCCATCTATTAAACATCATTAAGCACCTCCTTTTTTAAATCAAATGATTCTTTATAGTACTGTGACTGAACCATAAACATCTGGGCATAATCACCTTTTAATTCAAGCAAGGTGTCATGGGTTCCGATTTCTGACAGTTTGCCATCCTTCATGAAGCACACTTTATCACAAAAGCGCGTGCTACTCAGACGGTGTGATATAAATAAACTGGTTTTACCAGTAGTAAATGCACTATATGCCTCGTACATCTCACTTTCAGCGATTGGATCTAGTGCAGCTGTCGGTTCGTCCAATATAAGAATGGGGGAGTCTTGATAAATCGCTCTTGCAAGCATCAATTTTTGTGTCTCTCCACCTGAAAGGAGAACGCCTTTTTCTGAAAGGTTATGCGTCAAATCAGAATCTATCCCATTGGAAAGCGAAGCTATTTTTTCCCATAAACCTGCTTTCCTCAAGCTTTCATTTACAATGTCTCTATTGGGTACCAAGGTACAGGATACGTTTTGTGCAATTGTTGCTGCATAGACTTTTAAATCTTGGAAAACAACAGAAAAAGCTTTGTAGTATTGCTCGCGACTTATCTTAGTTGTGTCAATGCCGTTGATAGTTATTCTACCACCGGTCGGTTGATATAGCCCACAAATCAATTTGACCAAAGTTGTTTTACCTGCACCATTTGCACCGACAAGAGCCACTTTTTCACCCGCTTTTATGGTAAGCGTAACGCCTGATATAACATTTTCGGTGGCACCGTAATAACGGTAGCTAACATTTTCAAGTTTAATTTCGTGGACACCTTTATCGAGTTGTATTTCTTTTATAGCATTATCGGGTTCGTTACCGTAGTCAAGAAAGTCTCTAAACTGCGTCACTGTATGTGTATTCGCTGAAATTTCTTGCAGCGCATTAAGTAGTTGTTGCATCCAAGTGCCGTATCCTGCGACAACACCAATCATAAGGAGCAAACTACTAACGTTGATTTGCCCCAGAATCATTTGCCTAATTAGCACATAATAGACCACGCCATCACGCAAAAAATTTATAAATAATATGAGTAAGTTTGTTTGAGTCTCAAGTTTATAGTATTTCCGAAATACCTTTTCATAGGTATCTGCAATATCGTAAAGTTTACGGCATAGCCAGTCTTTCATTTGATAGAGAATTATATCGCCTCGCGCCTCAGCAGCCATAGTCTCTTGAAAGCTTTTTTTTCTTCGCATATAAAGGCCTGTAAATCGCTTATAAATCTTGTTCCAATAACCACCTTGCATAAGACTAAGCACGCTGAATGCCACGGCAGTAAAAAACATAAAAGCGAAAAGCCATATATTGATCTTTATAACGATAAATGAGTACAAGGAAAAACCTAAAGTGTTAAGCACCACTTTGGGAAATTGAACGAGAAAAGCTTCTATACCGCGCTCATTTCCATGGTAGATGCATTCGTCAGCTGCTCGAACTTTCTCTTGACCTTCTTTACTTTCTAATGCTTCGAAGTTCATATTTAATAGATGCTGCCGCATCGGATCTGCTGCTTTAATCCTACCAAAAAAATAATTCATGAGCTGAATGTTGTCGATATAGGCTTTTGCAACAGATAAGCCTTTCATTAATAGAACATAGCCGATAATCAAGACGACAATGAACTCTATAGGGGTGTCGCTTTGAAGCAAACTTACTGCAAAACTTGGAAAGGCCATGGCAATAAAGGGAGAAAGAGCACCTAATAATATTGCAATTACATCGTGTAGATGGTATCGTTTTCCAATCCCCTCATGATAGATTCTGCTTGCGAACTGGTAATTGTTCCATATGGAGTGTGGTGGGGGAGAAGTATGTGTTTTTTGCTTCATGTCTCACGTTTCCTTTCGTATGTGATTTCTGTGTGAGTATAACAAAAAAAGTGGTAAGTCTACCACTTTTGGCACGAATTGTCCATATTGAGCACGAATTGCAGATTTAATACTAATAATACTATGGCGTGGGGATCGTAATCTCAGACGCGAAAACACCTGGCTCTTGATTGAATGAGATATATCCATTACATTTAGATACAACTGTAGCAACGCGTTTTATGCCAAGTCCATGACTTCCCATCTTTGTTGAGATAAAGTGTTGTTGCTTAAATCCTATTTCTTCTACTGAAGCATTTTGAACGGATAAATAGAGTTGATTTTTTTGCATCGCAAGATAGATTCTCATAAATCTTTTATCTGGGAGCAACTTTTCACAACTTTCTATTGCATTGTCTAATAAGTTACCCAATATCGTACATAGATCAAGATCAGAAATAAAGAGTGTATCAGGTAAAAAAGCATCACAGGTAATGTTGATTTTGTGTTGTTCTGCAAGTGTCAACTTACTATTTAAGATTGCGTCAGCCATTACATTTCCGGATTTCACATAAGTATCCACTTTACGAAGTGCTTCTTCGATGCCATCGAGATAAGTCCTTGCTTTTTCCGGTTGATTTTGATCCAAAGTCGCTTTTAATACTTGTATATGATTATGATAATCATGTCGCCAGCCTCTCATGTTTAAATAGATGGCTTGAATTTCGTGATACTGTTGGCTAAGCATGTGTTCTCTCAGTTCCTTTGTGGTAAGCCTAAAACCTTTTTCATATCCACTTAATGTCAACTCTAGTAGCATAAAAATCGCAACTGCTATGGCAAGCAATAACATTTGTGAGCTGTGGACTAGGTGCTCATCTTTGAAAACAGCACCACCATTGATTGTCAGATAAAGACTGATGGTTACCAGTAAAAGGTTTATACTCGTTACGATACTTGTATTCCAGATACTTAGGTAACCTCTTTTATAGCTAAGTTGCATAAAAAGGATTTGAGTAATACCGACAACTGCGACTACATCATTATATAGAGCGCTATTAGGGGCTAGCGTCGCCATAAGAAAAATCCACCCTCCCGCAAGAAGTGGGCGAAACCAGAATTCTACCAATAAGTCCTCTGAATAAAAATATAAGAAGATTTCGGAGGATGCAATAACTGCAATTATCCCCCATGCTGGCCAAGGAGTGAATTGGCTAAGTGTAAAGAATGTTCCCAAGACTATGACATATATAGTATTCTTAACGGGTCCTTTTAAGATTGTGTTTCCAACAAATATCGAATAAACAAAGAAACCCAACAAGATTAATTTTACACCCATTATAATTTTCCCTTTCGATAAAAGTCTAGGTATTTTTGATTGACATAAGCCCATTTTCCCCTTGCAATTGGCACTTCATAATCATTATCTAAAACAACTACTGTTTTCGTGATTTTACGAATTCGCGCGATGTTCACCAGATAAGAGCGATGTGTGAGGCAGAACCCTTTTTCTGTGAGTTCAGCTTCAAATTGACCGATGCCATTTGAAGCGGTAAGCCTCTTTTTAATTGTTTGAATCAAAGAATTATGTCGGTCGCTTTCTATGTAGAGAATATCCGTCAGATATACTTTTTCCAAAGCATTCCGCCATTCTATGAGTATAAACTCTCGATTTTTAGTACTCATGGTCTTTAGCCTGTCAAGCGATTCAAACAACTTCACTTCGCTAACTGGTTTTAACAGATAAGAGACTGCACCAACATCATATCCTTCAAAAACAAATCGCTCATAGCCCGTTACAAATAAAATCGGGATGTTGACGTCTGATTTTCGGATTTCTTTAGCGAGTTGCATACCGTTCATATTTCCTAGCTCAATATCTAAAATTAAACCATCTCCATCTGCCCATGCGTCTTTATTAAAGAGCATGGCTTCTGCACTGGTATATGCAATTAGGTCGATGTCATCTTCTCGTTCAATCGCCCAGTTTTTTATGGCTTGTTCCGCCCATAGACGTGCGTTTTTTTCATCATCACATAGGATCAGTTTCAAAAGCTCACTCCTTACATCTATTCTTTATATCTATATAAAGAGTATAGCTTTTACAATAAATTTAATCTAGTGGGAAATATTCATTTGTCAAATACGGAAAGTCACCATCAGCGCACACTTTTTTCAATATATTTACAAACCCTACAATCATTTTATTTTCATGTCCATAAATTGTCGACAAATCCAACAAAAAATGGAAAGCATACTTTACATTTCAAAATAACGTGATATACTAAAATTATGGAAAGTCAACTTTACATAAAGAGAGGTAAAGCTATGAAAAATCGTTTAGAGGAATTAAGAAAGCAAAAGGGCATCAAGCAAGAAGAACTGGCAGCTATACTGGAGGTCTCTCGCCAAACCATCGGTTCGCTAGAAAATGGCAGATACAATCCGTCTATACTCTTGGCATTTAAACTTGCACGTTATTTCGAGATTAGTATAGAAGAAATATTTATTTACGAGGAGGAAAAAGAACATGAATAATAACATTATGGACAATAAAACCGTAAATTTACAAAGTAAGCAAAAGAGAATGATTGATTATATTACTGTTTCCATAGGTTTGGCACTGTTAGTAGTTGGCCTTTATCTAATTAAGGCACTTACAGATCCAAAGGGAGTCATGCTGGCACTTCCTTACGTGGCTATAGGGATCGGCTGTGGTACTTTCGGTCACGGTATGGGTAATATCATTCAGCGTAAGGCTTTGAAAGGTCATCCTGAGATAGCAAGGCAAATCGCCATTGATCAAAACGACGAGCGTAACATCGCAGTGGGCAACCGTGCGAAGGCAAAGGCGCATGACATGATGGTATATGTGTTTGGCGCATTGATGTTAAGCTATGCACTGATGGGAGTTGGGGTACTGCCAATATTGCTTTTGGTGGGTTCATATCTGTTTGTAATTTTCTATGGTATTTATTACCGCGTCAAATATGATAAAGAGATGTAATTAACCGTTTACGCTAAATTTCTGACCAGTTACTACATGATTGTTATGCGGAGTACAAAAAATAATACAATAAAATTACATGTTGAAAAATGTTATGATATTTGTATTGATATTATTAAGTAGGAAGGAATATTTATTCATATGATAAATATTAGAATAGCGATTGTAGAAGATGATTCTCAATGTGTAAAAGTCTTTCGAGAACTGCTTGATAAATACAGTCAAAAAAAGAACTATAACTTTATAGTCGAATGGTTTAAAAATGGGATGGATTTTATAAGTGACTATGAGCCTATTTATGACATTGTATTTTTGGACATTAATATGCCTCATCTTGATGGGATTGAGACTGCTAAAATGTTACGTGAACAAGATAATAATGTTGCCTTGATTTTCATGACAAATTTAGTGCAGTATGCTGTAAAGGGTTATGAATTTAATGCACTAGATTTCATGGTTAAACCATTAAAATCTTTTGATCTAGAGATGAAGTTAAATAAAGCGATAGATTTTACTATGAGTAATCATGACAGAAGTATATTACTTAATATGGGAGACGTTTTAAAAAAAATATCAGTTTTTGATCTACTGTATATAGAAGTAATTAATCATACACTCATCTATCACACTGAAAAATCAGTCTATAAAGTGTATGGTCAATTAAAAAAGATTGAAGAGGAACTCGTGAATTTAAATTTTTATAGATGTAATAATAGTTATTTGATTAATTTGAGACATGTCATGGAAATACACGGAGACTATATCGTCGTAGGGAAAGACAGAGTACCTTTAAGTAGAAGAAAGAAGAAAGAATTTATGATTAAGTTGGCAGAGTTCATGGGGCAACAGTTATAATTTAAGCATTGGAGAGTTATTATGGAGTTTCACTTACAATTACTGATTGCGGAATTTATGTTTTGTTCAGTATTAAAACCTAGGATCAATATACTTTCGATAATGGGGATTGTTATATTATATACAGGTGTTCCACTTCTATTTCCCCAAAGGTATTTCTGGGAGGGATTTCGTATTGGGAGTTGGTTTACGTTTGGATTTATATTTGTGATGCTCTTATCACTTCTTGTTATTTGGATATGTTTCAAAATAAATAGTTTTAAAGAGTTGATTTTTTATGGACTGGCTGCAATCATTTTACAGCATTTAGCGCATTCAATTACACAAACTATTTTCTTAATTTATACCACGCAGACAAATTATGATAAAAGTCTTTTGAATTTTGTCATAACAATAACCATTTATACTATTGCATACTTTGTTTTGGTAAAAAGACTAAAGACAGACGACGTGATAGGACTTAGAAATGTTTATATGATTATTTTTACTGCAATCTCTACTTTTATAGTGTATTGGTTAAGTCTTTGGACGAGTATGACGGAAACTCAAACAATTGGTAGTTATTTATTTGACTCCTTTTCGTGTTTGCTACTCTTAATTTTACTTTTTGGCATGTTTGAATGGGGAAAGTTAGAGAGACAAAATGAATCTATGAAACAGATTCTTCACCTTGAGAGAGAACGTCACATAATTGCAACTGAAAATGTCGAGTTGCTGAACATGAAATTTCACGATTTGAAATATCAGATTTCTATGCTAAAAAATGAGTCGCTAAAAGAAGAAAATTCAGAATATTTCGAAGAAATTGAAAAGGCGTTAAGTATATATGAACTTTCCCTGAAAACAGGAAATTCAGCGCTAGATGTACTGATTTCAGAAAAGAGTTTATTGCTAGAAAAATATAAGATTAATTTCTCATGTGTTGCTGATGGTGCGCAACTTGAGTTTATGTCTTTATCGGATGTTTATTCATTGTTTGGTAATGCACTCGATAACGCAATCGAAGCAATCTTAAAAATTAATGATGAGGATAAAAGGATCATTAGCCTTAAAATCATCTCGAAAGGCAATTATGTTGTTGTAAATCTGTCTAATTATTTTGAGAATGAGATTCAGCTGAATGATGGTTTACCAAGAACTACGAAAGATAATGATAACTATCATGGGTTTGGAATTAAAAGTATTCGTTATATAACTGAAAAGTATGGCGGATCAATATCAATAAATACAGAAAAAAATATATTCAAATTAAATATTATCATTCCTAAACAAAATTAATTATTTCTAAATTATATTTTAAACCGATCTTCTGATCGGTTTTTGTCATTTACGATATAAAAATTACCACTTACTTCGTCAAAGTCTAAAAATGTTAAGAATATGTTAACATGTTCAAGCAGACGTACATACACATAAAGTTTGTAGATACGTCTAAATAAGATAAGAAGGGGGAAAAGTAATGAAACGAAGTAAGAGTAGATTTTGGACTGGACTATCTTCTTTTTTTGCATTGTTTTTGTGTCTTTCTATAATCGGAACGAATTTGGCTTTTGATTATGCAAGTACAATAAATGGTGCCTTGAAGATTCAGACAAGTAAAATCGTAAACATCGAAGGTGAAGCAGAGGATACAATTTATTACAAAAGTGAATACGGAGAAATCAACGGAGAAAATCTAAAGAAGTTAATTGAAGATACACATGAACAAGGTGTACTTGAAGCAGAAGAAGGTATGGTGTTACTTAGAAATGAAGACTATGCATTGCCTCTTGATTCAAGCGAAGTAAATGTAACTTTATTTGGACACGCTGTAGTACAACCTTTGTATAGAAATAAATCAGCAGGGTCCAATGCTTACGAAACTGAGGATGGTGTAGATCTTTATGAAGCCCTATCAAAAGCAGGGTTTAAGATTAATGATCAACTTTTCAGTGCATATAAAGAAAGTTCAACAAAGCGTGGTGTCGCTGGTTTTAATTTTAGAACACAAGAAACTTCAGAGTGGAGCTTTGGTGAAGAGAATATCTCATTTTATACAGATGAATTAAAGAACTCATGGGAAAGCAATTATAATGACGTTGCAATTGTAATGCTAGCAAGAGAAGGTGGAGAGGGTAATGAGCTATTCATGGAGGATCCAGAAGAAGGCATTAGCCAGTTAGCACTTCATAAAACAGAATCAGACTTACTGAAGATGATTCAAGAATCAGGTAAGTTTAAAAAGACGATTGTCTTGATTAATAGTGGAAATCCCATGGAACTCGGATGGTTGGACGAATATGATGTGGATGCTGCACTATGGATTGGATGTCCAGGTACCAAAGGGTTTGAAGCTGTAGCAAGCATATTAAAAGGCGAGACAAACCCATCAGGAAGATTGGTTGAAACATATGCTGTCAATTCGCTGTCATCGCCAGCGGTTACAAACAACAGTTACAATGCCCCTATATGGTCAAATTTTGAAGATGTAGTAGAAAAATTAACAGATTCTCCTGAACAAGCATCGACTTATGCAGTTCAAAGTGAGGGGATTTATATTGGTTATAAATATTATGAGACACGATATGAAGATAGCATCTTAAATAGATTTAACGCTAGTAGTAGTACTGGTTCTTCAGACGGGAATGATTGGGAATACAAAAATGAAGTGACTTTTCCGTTTGGATTTGGTTTGTCGTATACCTCATTCGATCAAAAGATAGATAAAGTAACTGTGAACGAGGATACTGTATCTGTCGATGTAACGGTAACCAATACAGGTGAGTTGCCAGGTAAATCAGTTGTACAAATCTATGCTCAAACACCATATGGTGATTATGAGCAAGAGAACTTAGTTGAAAAAGCTGCCATACAACTTTTGGATTTTGGGAAAACAGATATTTTAGCACCAGGTGAATCTCAAAGTTTGACAATTGATTGCGACAAATATTTGCTTGCGAGTTATGACTATGTCAATGTCAAAGGTTATATCCTAAGCGAGGGTGACTATTATGTGGCATTAGGAGACAATGTACATGATGCACTCAATAACATTTTGAGCAAAAAAGGTGCGACAAATATGTATGATATCAATGGAGTTGACACCTCTGGTGATTCTGTAAAAGCATATAAATGGCAAGAAAATTTTGATGATTCAAAATATGCGCTTTCCGCAGAAACAAATGTTGTGGTTACAAATCAATTTGAAGATTGTGACATCAATTATTGGGTTGATGATAAAACCACTTATCTGTCTCGTAGTGATTGGCAAGGAACTTATCCTAGTGAGGCAGTTAAAGTAGCATTAAATGAAGATATGATTTCGCAATTAAATGGAGGCTTTTATAAAAAACCTGAAGGTGCGCTCTCGATCAGTGATTATACCCAAGGAGAAAATCAAGATATACAGCTGGTGACTTTAAGAGGGGTAGACAAGGATGATCCGCTTTGGGAGCGTTATTTAAACCAAATGACAATTGAAGAAATGGCTTCTTTGATTGCGAATACTTTTGGAACTAAAGAGATCCCATCATTAGGCGTGCCAGCTTCACCTGCTGGAGATGGTCCGGATGGAATTGGTGGAAGTATATCTAGTTTTAGTGAAGAAAAATATGGCTTTACTAGCCCAACTGCTTGTTATACCAACGAGTCTATACTTGCATCTTCATTCAATCGCGATTTGATAGCAAGAAGAGGTGAGCTTATGGGCGAGGAAGGTTTGTTTCTTGGCATCGTAGAGATCTGGGGTCCAGGTGTTAACCTTCATAGAACACCATTTGGCGGAAGAAACTTTGAATACTATTCTGAAGATGCAAACATGAATTATCTTTGCTCAATTCCTTTTGTTGAAGCATTAGAAGAAAAAGGTGTTCATGCTGGTGCAAAACATGTTACGGCAAACGATCAAGAGAACAGTAGGGAAGGTATTTCGGTATTTTTCAATGAGCAAGCATTAAGAGAAGGTGCATTAAGAGGTGCTGAAGGTGCTATAGCAAAAGCGGGTGGCAATTCAGCAATGCAAGCATTTAACCGACTTGGGCTAGTAGGGTCATTTGCAAAAGATGCGCTTAATATTCAAGTGATGAGAAATGAATGGGGTTTCAATGGGCACATTGAAACTGATGCAATTGCAGGCGCAGAAGAAGGTTATAAATCGCATTATGAAACGATGTTAGCATCGGGAACTGACTCTTTTTGCTTGGATTTTCCAGGTATGAGTTCGGTAGTAATCACTGAGTCAATACGAGCTAATGATGACGGAGAGTTACTTGGTCACTTGAGAAGAGCAGCGCATAATATATTATATAATATCTCCAATAGTAATGTGGTAAATGGTCAGAGCGTTACATCGCGAGTGGTTTCACTTACACCTTGGTGGCAACCAACTTTCTTTGGATTAATTGCTTTATTTAGTGTGTTGGAATTATTAAGCTTGCTATTTTTATTCAAGTCGAAGCAAAGTAACAAACAAGTGAAAAGTGAGGTGACACTATAATGGAATTTCTAAGAAAAAAAGCACTTGGATTCTATTTCATGGTATTTACAGCATTAACTGCTGTAGTAGCGTTAGTGAAGTATCTAAGCTGGTCATCACAAGCCTTATCTATGAACACTATTGTATTAGGAGGTTTACTATTAGGAATAGTGATTAATGTCTTGTTACTATTTAAAGACAATGACTACTTGGTTATTATAATTACAGCTTTGTATAGCATCTCTGTATTTGAGTTGATTTCTAGTTCAGTTGGATCATTTGTAGATGCGTTTCAAGGTATTGTCATGTTCGGAGATGCCACACAAGTAGGGACAATTTTATCTATAAGTTACTTGATTGGTGCTTGTGCAATTGTAAGTGTGATTGCAGGTTTTATGAAAAGAGTAAAGAATTAATTATTATGGGGGCTGATTAATACTCAGCTCCCTTTAATAATAAAATGATTAATGAAAGGAATTTTTTTATGAGTGCGACGCATTTAATCTTTACGAACAAAGTAGAATCCTTTAAGAATAAGCATCCTAAATTATCAAAAGTCCTTTTTCAGTTTATTAAGTTCTATTTATTTTCATTATTAGTCACTCTAGTACAGTATTTGATGTTAACATTTTTACCGGAACTTTTATACCAGTACACGAAGTGGTCTGAAATTCCATGTCAACTTTTGCATATTAGAGTAGGCTTTATTGACACTTATGTATTTGATTTTCCCGTAACGGGTGATGCGACGGGAGGGATGGGATACTTTATAGCATTTGCTACTACTTTGTTCATTGCACAATGTATTAATTTCCCTGTTCAAAGGAATATAACCTTTAAATCGAAAGGTAATATAGGGTACCAGATACTGTGGTATGTGATTGCATTTTTTATGATTACTATTGTTTGTAGTCTGTTAATGTCAATTTATGTACCTCTGTTGAAAGATTTGATGCCGGTAGCTGTATACAATATAGTCATTACAGTTGTCAATGGTGGGATTCAAATGGTCATCTATTTTCCGATTTTAAAGCTCATTTTTCCTGAAGAATAAGTTGCTTTAGAAGTTAGAAAGGCGTAAATATGAAAAAAATTAATTTGAATGAGAATTGGATTTATGGTCACGTGGGTTCAGATCATGGTACTTATGTGAACATACCTCATGACGCTATGTTAAGCGAAAAAAGGACATCAACTAGTAAAGGCGGTGTCAATACTGGATGGTATGAAGGGTATGATTATTGGTATGAAAGAAAAATTGTTGGCGATGAAGCGTTAATAAATAGCTGCGTCATTTTAGAATTTGAAGGCATCTATCATAACAGCGAAGTTTACTTCAATGGTGAAAAAGTTGGTAGTAGACCTTATGGATATAGTAATTTTTATGTTGATTTAACGGGTAAGATTGTCGAAGGCGAAAATCACTTGAGAGTTATCGCTAGAAATGCAGATCAACCAAATAGCAGGTGGTATTCTGGTGCGGGTATCTATAGACCAGTATCTTTATATGTTCTACCAAAAGAACACATCTTATTAAATGGGATCCAGATTAAGACTGTGAATTATAGCACTGGTGAAGTTGAAATAACAATTAAGACGAATGCGAAAGACACCGCAAGGGTTGAGATATTATGTGAAGATAAGTGCATAAAAACAATATATGTAGATGTGAATCAAAGCGAAAGTGTAAATCTAGTTATTCCAAATGTTAAAGCATGGTTTCCTGAAACACCATTCCTTTATCAATGTCGTGTTACTTTTGGAATGGATATACAAAGTGTTACTTTTGGTGTGAGAACGATAAATGTTGATGCTAAAAATGGTTTTTGTATAAATGATAAAAAAATTATATTAAAAGGTGCTTGTATCCACCATGACAATGGAATATTGGGAGCTTGCTCATATGCATTTTCAGAAAGACGCAAAATTGAACGTCTTCAAGAAGCGGGCTATAATGCAATTCGTTCAGCGCATAATCCCTGTTCTAAAGCGTTGTTAAAAGCTTGTGACGAGTTAGGTATGCTTGTAATGGATGAATTTGTAGATTGTTGGTATATTCATAAAACAAAGTATGATTATGTAAACTATTTTGAAGAGTGGTGGAAAAGCGATCTAAAAGATATGGTAGATAAGAATTTTAACCATCCAAGTGTGATCATGTATTCTATTGGTAATGAAGTTTCTGAAACAGCCCAGCCCAAAGGGATAGAACTAACAAAAGTGATGACAAATTATCTACATGAGCTAGATGATTCACGACCAGTAACATGTGGCGTCAATATCTTTTTTAATCTATTAAGTTCATTGGGTCTTGGGGTATACACTGATGAAAAAGCACAGAAATCTGCTTATGCAGAAGATCGAAGTAAAGCTAAGAATGCAGTCGGAAGTGAATTCTATAATCGCTTAGCAGGACTACTAGGTGATAAAGCTATGAAGTTTGGTGCAACTTTATATGGCTGTGATATTAAGACGAAAGATGCATTTTCATATTTAGACATAGCCGGTTATAATTATGGAATTCTAAGGTATAAAAAAGATGTTAAGAAATACCCTGATCGAATTATTTTAGGAACAGAAACATTTTGTAAGGATGCTTATCAGTTTATTAAGTTGGCTGAAAAACACCCTTCAATTATTGGTGATTTTGTTTGGGCTGGTATGGACTATTTAGGAGAAGTTGGGATCGGTTCGCATGAATACAGTGACTATGCAGATAATTTTAACTCTGGTGTAGGTTGGATCAGTGCTGGAAGTGGCAGGATAGATTTAACCGGTAAACTTTTGGCTGAAGCATTATACACTCGCGTTGCTTTTGGACTTGATGAGATTAATATAGCTGTTGTACCAGCTGATCGATACAAAGCTCCGCATTCACCATCTGCTTGGAAAATGACCAATGCACGTGATAGCTGGGCATGGAACGGCTGCGATGGAAACAAGGTGAAAATTGAAATATATTCTGTAGCACACAGTGTAAGGTTATATCTAAACAATAAAATTATTGGTGAAAAGAAGACCGGTAAACATGGAAGAACTTATTTTTATACAAAATATTTTCCAGGGGAACTAAAAGCAATTGCTTTAGATGAGGCTAAAAAAGAAATAGCCACTAAGATTTTAGTGAGTGCTACAAACCATACAATTTTGAAAATTTTACCTGAGAAAACGGTCATAGGAACACATGAACTTGCATATATAAGGTTTAAATATACGGATGAATATGGCGTTTTAAAACCACTTGCTAGAGGTGAAATTAAATTGTCAGTTTCTGGAGGAAATTTATTAGGTTTTGGACATGGATGTCCATTTAATAAAGACGGCTATCTGAATATATATTCAGATACTTATTATGGTGAAGCATTGGCTATTATTGAACCATTAGGGACTCTAATTGAAGTTGAAGCTACTAGCAAATTTGGAATAGGAAAAGTTGCGATTGAAGTACTCCCCAAGTAAATTGATGGTTAACTTTTCCAAAGTGTCGAGTAATTGTTGTGATTATTCGGCACTTTTTTTATAGAGTCATAAAAAACAAACCATAGCTTAAATTCACTCATACACGGGTATAATCCACTAGTATAGAGTAATCAGTCGAAATGACTTGACGCTAAAACTAGAATTTGATGGATAACAGTGGAGTGGGGATATGGGAAAATACGAATCACCAAATTACAAAGTGCTGACGAAAGACGGTAACTTTGAAGTAAGGGAATACAGCGATTTTTATGTGATAGAATATGACAATGACTTTGATCTGGAGATCAATCAAGGCTTTGGAACGCTTTTTAATTATATCTCTAGTGACAACGAAGATAGGATGAAGATTTCCATGACCGTGCCAGTGATTGAAGAAGTAACGGGAGATAAGAAAAAGATGGCTTTTGTTGTGCCTGCACAATTTGGCGAGGATATTCCAAAACCCAATAGTAGTCACTTATCGGTGAAGAAATTTGATCAAGGGATATTTGCAACGATAACATATAGTGGTTTTACCAATAATACAAAGGAAGAAAAAATGAAAAGCAATTTGGAAAATTGGCTAGTTGAAAAAGGGTATACGGGTCAGTCAAACTATATGCTTGCCCAATATAATCCACCTTTTGTGCCACCGATGTTTAGGAAAAATGAAATCATCATTAGGATCAAGAAGAAGGGAGACCACTATGAATAGCATTATCAAGCGGCTTATTAACTGGAAAGTTTGCCTATTATTTAGTGGTCTTTTTCTCCTTTATTTGTTTTTGATATTGCCCAATGAATCAAGTAAAAGTGATCTTATAACCGGTGGACTTGCTTCACCTGACACAGAATTTTTCTATACTTCAGATTATTTACAGGATCTCGTTTCTAGTTATTCACCTGAGGCGAGAGAATACTATGTGGTTTCTAAGGTACGTTTTGATATCTTGTGGCCACTTGTCTATGGAATCTGGTTGACTTCGAGTATAGGTTTATTGATTAAAGGTATCAAAAAGACAGGTAGTTTTGGAGAAAAAGCAATCATAAACTGGCTTCCTTTGCTGCCTTTAGTAGCTGTTGGCTTTGACTTTCTGGAAAACATCACAGTTTCTATAGTGATGCTTACACATCCAGATGTATCTTGGGTTATACTAAATGCAGCTCCTGTCTTAACTACGCTCAAGTGGTTCACATTAGGCGGTTCTATGGTCATCGCCATGGTGCTACTTGGTTATTTTATATTTAGGATGCTAAAAAGTAGACTAGTTACTTAAGCAAAATGGGTCCATCCAATCAACCTTCTTCCTTAAGCATCATTTCTAGTATTTCTAGGCATCTTCTTTTTTCAGCCGCATCTTCGTGATAGACATAGCGATCAACAATTCTAAATCCCCATGAAAGTACAAAAAGTTCTCTTATCAGGGTTTCGCTCATATAGAAGTCGAAGCCCTTAATTTTTATGCCTTGACCATTGAAACCTTGCGTTCGGACACCACGACAGTAGGCCTCGATGATCTTATGTCTATATTCAGGAAGAAGCGCGGGATCTCTATCTGAGTAGATAAATGCTTCCATCAAGAGATCAACCGCATCTTCGCCCATAAAGCCATAGCCTGCACTGTCCCAGTCAATGAGATAGATAGAGGTTTCCCCCAAAGATTTGTTGAAAATCAAGTTATCATGGTGCACATCGCCTTGACACAGCGTCCTAGGGAGTACATCAAATGAGCCTAACAAATCTTTTGAGTGCATCCCGTAGTTGTTTAAGATGGCTCTTAATGCTTCTGGAAATCCTTCAATGGGCTTACTAAGCAAAGCTTCAGTATATCCCCACCACAGGTCAAAACTTGAGCGAACAGCAGGATAGCTACGGATATAGGGTAAGTTCATCTCACCCTGCAGATGGTACTTAGCTTGAAACACACCAAGTTGATAGGCGGCATCTGCAAGCTCTGCAACATTTAACGCCTTATTTCCAGTAAGTCCGTCTACATAGGCCATCCAGATTCTTGTGGTGTCAGTGCTTTCCTCTAGTAGGTAGCACTGAGGTAATTTTAGTTCTTGTGGGAGTTTAGCCACAAGTCCACTGTGATAGATTTCATATTCCCGTCGCCAGCACTGGGGATCACCACTGCGGTCCCACTGTTTCTGTGTTTTCACCACCAGTTCAAATGGCTGTGCAGTCGTTTCACCCTGGATTTTTGCCTGTCCAAAGAGCTTGGAGACATCTCCTACCGTGCCGCCTTGTAAAACTTCTGATGAAAATTCTACATCGCAGACAACAGCGTTAAATTTATTTGAAAGTGCTTGTGTAAGGGATTTTTTATTTAATTCTATATTTAATGCATTCACTTTTTTACCCCCGCTTTCTCATTTTTTTTGATAACTTTTTAGGTTTTACTTTTTGCTTTACAAAAGTAGATTCCCTTTTCTGAGCGAGATAGTCATGCCAGTGTGACTTTGATAAATCGCCACTAGCAAGTGCAGATAAAACTGCACAGCCCGGTTCTGTTTTGTGATGACAGTTCGAAAAGCGACACATATTGATTAAGTCTTCAATCTCTGAAAATGCCATGTGGATACCTTCTTCTGCATCCCAAAGGCCAAGTTCACGCATGCCAGGCGTATCGATGATCATCGTGCCAGTAGGAAGCATGATGAGCTGCCTATGTGTGGTGGTGTGTCGTCCGCGCGCATCATCTGCACGAATATCTTTTACTGTCATCACAGTCTCTTTAGCAAGCGCATTTAGAAGCGATGATTTTCCTACACCAGACATCCCCAAAAAGACGATGGTTTTTCTAGGCGTTAAATATTGCGTTAACTGATCGATTCCCACCTTAGTATAGCTACTGACAGGGATCACATCGATATCATCAGCAAGTGCTTTGATAGCGTTCACCTGTGCTTGCAAGTCGATCTTCTCTTCATCACAAAGATCAGCTTTGGTGAGGATCACCACAGGCTTTCCACCACTTTGTCTCGCTTGAGTGAGGTAACGCATAATCCTGTTGAGGTTGAAATCTTGGTTCAGTGAAGACATGATATATACATAATCAAAGTTCGCTGCAACAACTTGCTCTAGTATAGTTTTCACATATCCTACCGCATGACCAGAAAAATCAGTGCGTGAAAACTTTGATTTTCTAGGCAAAATCTTTACGATTCCAGAATTCCCGCAGTCGTTATAGGTGATGAGAACGAAATCACCAACAGCGGGGAAGTCGCTTCTTTCTTTGACTTCGTGTACGAAAGCCCCTTTGAGAGAAGCATTAACCTCTCCATGTTCACATACTACTTTGTATAGGTTTCTGTGGATTTCTACCACACGAGCAGGAATAACTCCAGTTGGAAAGGTATCATATATGTGTGTATTTTCACCTTGTATATAGCCGTATTCTTTTAAAATTTTCATATAAATTCTCCTATAGTGATGCTGATTTTAATTAAAAATGGGCGCAAAAAAACCGCGAGATAGTAGCCTCATCAGAGACTGATTATCTTGCGGTTATCATCAAATTGATGTCGCATTTCGCCAACTCAGTTGACGTGACAGTTTGAACGTAAGGTTACATGGATGTGGCGCAAAGAAACAAAGAGGCTTTCCCTCCGGTGTTTACTCACACGCCAATATTCAGTTTAGTTAAAAATCACCGTATTATTAGTCATCATATTTGAACATCCCCTTTCGCGCTAAAAAATAGCAAAACATTAAGTTAACCATATGTTATCATAACCAAAATAAGAAATCAATCTGGTTTCCAAAAGGATATTATGGAAGTATTTCCTTATATACACCGACTAGTTACCAGTAGCGACCGGTTACTATACAGATATTGTATTTGTGAGGTTGTTATTATAATATAAACTTAAGTCAAATGCGTAGGAGTGAAGCATTGGAATTAAAAATAGTGATAGACGAGCAATTCAAGAGGCCATGTTTAACCATACATACGGATAAAATCACACCAGAGGTCCAAGCACTGATTGATCAACTTGGGAAAGAGGAAGATCCCAGACTACTTGGATATGATGGTGGAGAGGTGTTTATCATTGATCCAGAGGCGGTGGTGAGCATCAGAACAGAAGGGCATAAGATCGTTGCTGTGTGTGACGAAGGCACCTTCACATTAAAGAACAGGCTATACGAAATAGAAGAGCACCCACCGAGTAAGCTTTATGTGCGGATTTCAAATTCCGAAATCGTCAACTTTAAGAAAGTAAAAAGTCTAGATCTAAGTATCACTGGGACGATTACACTTAAGTTTAAAAACGGTGATAAGACATATGTATCGAGGCGTTATGTTGAGAAAATTAAAAGTCATTTAGGCATATGAGGTGAGCGATGAAAATGATAGAAATCATAAAAATAGAAAAAGGCACCTTTAGAAAATCAGTATTTGGCATCTTTATCAGCTTTTTTTTACTACATGTTATGTTGATATTAGCATCACTGAGTAATGGAGAATTATCGCTCATCATTGCTAATAATTTGGGGTGGTCAGAACTTAGAACCTATATTTTTCAGGTGTTCATCACCATTTGGACGGGTGCGATGATCCCCATAAGTTTAGCATATTTAGATGATGATACGCCGATGTACCATGCGAGAGTCTTCATTAATTTCATTTTGACGTTTAGCATCTACGTGCTTTGGATCACCTTTGTCTTTGGTGCACCTAAATCGTTAGTGGGCTACGTCATACTATTTGTTTTGTATGCACTGTGTGATTATTGGTTGATCTACGGGTTATCTTATATTGGCCTTAACAAAAAAGTAAAGCAACTCAACCGTAAAATCGACAATATTGAAAATATGGAAAACACTTTTTTAAGAGGAGGAGATAGTTTTGACTCATATAAAAGATATTCATGAAAGATTTATTAAGATGGATTTAAGAGTATACATGGTTATGTCAGTAATGGTTTTGTTCTTGATGCAATTGCCATTTAATAGTGCTGACGATTCACTTTTAACAGTTTCAAGCGGTATTCAAAGTATAAGTGGAGGTGTTTTTTTGCTTCCTTTGTCAATTTGGCTATTTACTTTCGAATTTTTCTTTACAATTTGGATCTATATTGGATTACCTATAGTGATATTTAGTAAGTTATTTAATCGTGTGGCTGAACCACTAAAAGTGATATTGGTCGTAGGTTTTTCGTTACTACTGGTGACGCTAGGTTTAAACCTATTGATAGGGAATCCTATGTTACCTTATGACTTCTTTTTATCTGCTTTATTTTCTGTGGTTAGTTATTATACTTACTATCTTTTCCGTATGCGGGGAGACCTTTCGCCAGCGCTGGCTGTGTTCAGTCAAGTAAGTATCATCCTTTTGCTACAGGGAGCTATGTTGATAATGTGAAGATGGATTGAAAAAAATTTAAAATCAGCATTTAGGCAACTTTTATTATGAGGGGGAGTAATTCGCTGAAACAGTGACATGTTGAAGTTTTTACAATGGAAATAATTGAATAAGTACGTAGTTGTGCAACTTATTGTGTATGTCCTAGTCAAGCATAATTGTAACACTATCATATAGTTTGACGAGTATAAGCTTGCCTTGCCTCAAATGGTGTTAA
>NZ_JARYZI010000018.1 GCF_029914245.1 Fusibacter bizertensis | reverse complement strand
CACAGAAGTAAAGTCCTCCAGCGTCGATGGTACTTGGCGGGTAGCTGCCTGGGAGAGTAGAACGTTGCTGGTTTTAAATTTTCACTTACGTGAGAATTAAAAAGTTACAAAATGTTCCAAGGTAGCTCAACGGTGGAGCACTCGGCTGTTAACCGATAGGCTGAGGGTTCGAATCCCTCCCTTGGAGCCATTAGATTTTATGCTGGCCGTGGTGGCGGAACTGGCAGACGCACAGGACTTAAAATCCTGCGGTGGAAACACCGTACCGGTTCGATTCCGGTCCTCGGCACCAACAAAAATCTAATAAAAGAAACAATTGCTATTAACATCGCGGAGTGGAGCAGTGGCAGCTCGTTGGGCTCATAACCCAAAGGTCGTAGGTTCGAATCCTGCCTCCGCAACCATTTTAATTCATGGCCCCTTGGTCAAGCGGTCAAGACACCGCCCTTTCACGGCGGTAACAGGGGTTCGATTCCCCTAGGGGTCACCATTTGGAAGTTTAGCTCAGCTGGGAGAGCATCTGCCTTACAAGCAGAGGGTCATAGGTTCGATCCCTATAACTTCCACCATTTACACGGTCCAGTAGTTCAGTTGGTTAGAACGCTAGCCTGTCACGCTAGAGGTCGACGGTTCGAGTCCGTTCTGGATCGCCATTAAATTAATTTTGCAAGGCAAAATTGAGCCCATCATAAGCAATGAATGTTGCTAAGTGGGTGCAACACTTGCCGGTGTAGCTCAATTGGTAGAGCAACTGACTTGTAATCAGTAGGTCGCGGGTTCGAGTCCCATCACCGGCTCCATTTTCACAATTAAGCTGGAGGGGTTCCCGAGTGGCCAAAGGGGGCGGACTGTAAATCCGTTATCAGCGATTTCGAAGGTTCGAATCCTTCTCCCTCCACCAATTACAATTTTCACGAAGTGAAAATTGCCTGACGAAAACAACGTAAGTTGCTCACGTTGGATTCAATAAAATGCTTTAAAATTTTCTCATATATGCGGAAGTGGCTCAGTGGTAGAGCATCGCCTTGCCAAGGCGAGGGTCGCGAGTTCGAATCTCGTCTTCCGCTCCAATTTAATATGCGTTCGTAGCTCAACTGGATAGAGCACCGCCCTTCTAAGGCGGGGGTTTGGGGTTCGAGTCCCTACGGACGCGCCATTTATGGAGAGGTACCGAAGCGGTCATAACGGGGCGGTCTTGAAAACCGTTAGGGTGTGAGCCCACGTGGGTTCGAATCCCACCCTCTCCGCCATTTAATCAATGTGGGCGTATAGCTCAGCTGGTTAGAGCGCACGCCTGATAAGCGTGAGGTCGGTGGTTCGAGTCCACTTATGCCCACCACATTTTGAAACTGAATGTTTCTTGAGAAACTATTTATTAATTTCTCACATATGCCCAGATAGCTCAGTCGGTAGAGCAGGGGACTGAAAATCCCCGTGTCGGTGGTTCGATTCCGCCTCTGGGCACCACATTAGATCAATGATTAAGATTTCTTAGTCGTTGGTCTTTTACTTTTTTGTTAAATAAGTTATAGTAATACTATGTGAACACTTAAATAGATTTAGTAGCAGGATTATAAATTGAAAAATAGTTTAATCAAATGAAGTTTAATCAAATGAATTTTAATCAAAGAAAATGATAACATGAGGAGCAATTAATGAAAGTTAATGGAGATTATAAGAATAGTATTGGCGAACTTAGAGTCGAACTAGATGAGATAGATTATCAAATAATTAAATTGTTAATAAGCCGATTTAGCATAACCAAACAAATAGGAAAAATAAAACAGGATTTGGCAATAGAAGTCATAGATCAAAATAGAGAAGATGAAATAATTGCTCGAATTAGGAATGTTATTAATGAAGAAGATGAGGACGATACTTGTGTAACAAATATTAACTCAATCACAAAAATTTATAAAGAAATAATGAGTGAGAGTAGAAAACAACAAAAGAATTTATGAAAAGAATTACAAATATATTAAGATTGATAAACTCAGATATAAAAGTCAATAATTAATAGTATACTGTTTAAGGAAACATTAGATTCAGCTCAGAAATAGTGAAATAGCTGTTTGAAATATAGACATAGAGGTGCGAAATGGAATTTATTAATTCTTTGTTTGAAACAATGATGGCATTTGTTTCAGAAGTCAAAATAACTTATATCATTGATATTGGAATCATTGCTTTTGTTTTTTACAAATTACTGGGGTTAATACGAGAAACTAGGGCTGAACAACTTGTAAAAGGGTTTCTGATTATACTCATAATTTCAAAATTGAGTGAATGGGCAAAACTTTATGCCATAAATTATATTTTGCAAAATACATTTACTATTGGTTTGATTGCGCTTGTTATTATTTTCCAACCAGAGTTAAGGAAAGCACTTGAACATCTAGGTCGAAGCCAATGGTTAATAACAAACAATAAAAAAGGCTCAGTAGAAGAGCAAACACGTTCTATAAATGAAATTGTAGATGCAGTAAGTGTAATGTCTAGAAAAAAAATAGGTGCATTGATTGTAATGGAACGATTAATAGGAATCAATGACATTATTGATACTGGTACGATGTTAGATGCTAAAATAAGTGCTGATTTATTAATGAATGTATTTTACCCTAAATCACCTCTTCATGATGGGGCAGTGATTATTAAAAATAATAGAATAATGGCAGCAGGTTGTTTATTACCATTGTCATCAAATAAATATATTAGCAAGGAACTTGGGACTCGCCACAGAGCTGCAATGGGAATGACTGAAAGTTCGGATGCCCTGATTGTAATTGTTTCTGAAGAAACAGGTGCGATATCTATGGCTGTCGAGGGAAAATTGCAAAGATTTTTAGACACCTCAACATTACGTGACCTAATGATTAATACACTAGAGAATGACAAAGAGGGGGGTGAGAAAAATGCAATTAAAAAATAAAGTCTCATCTATTCTAATCGGATTAAAAAACATTATATCTAAAAGTGTAAAGTGGATTTTAGGATTACCGAAAGCAATTTTTGATGCAAAATTTTCTCACAATACAGGCACCAAATTACTGTCAATTGCTATGGCAATATTGTTCTGGTTTTTCGTGATGGATCAAGTTGACCCGGAGATTACACGTGTAATCGAGAGTGTTCCAGTACAATTAACTAATACTCAAGAACTTGACCAGAATAACCTTAAAATTATGAACCAAACAGATTTTTTAGTAAATGTTGAAGTAACTGGTAGACGAAATAACGTTTTAAGTTTGAATTCAAAGAATATCTATTTATGGTCTGATATGCGTTCTGTTCGAAGTGGTGTTAATAACGTCTTTATAAATAGTACTATTAATTCAGAGTCTGTAAGCATCAAATCAGTATTACCAAATGAAATAGTATTAACTGTTGATCGGGTAGTCTCGTTACCAAAACCAGTTCAGATCATTATTAGTGATAAATTTCAGGACACTTTATATGAAGAAGCACTTGAAATTAACCCAGTAGAAATTAAAGTTTCAGGACCGGAGAGTCTTGTGAATTCGGTTTCTTATCTCGGTGGAACAATTTCTGTTAATGCATTAACCAATGATCATTCGAGAGAAGTCTCATTAGTACCATACTCTTTTGATGGTGAAGTCGTAAATGGCGTTTCGCTTGACATAAATTATGCAAATATAAACTTAGTTGTTGGGAAAACAAAGCAAGTATCAATTGAACCAGTTATAATTGGCGAACCAGCCCAAGGATATAAAATTGTAAGCATCAAAGTTAATCCTGAAACAGTCACAGTAAAAGGTGAAGTTGACCTAGTTAATAGTCTGGATACGTTAAAAGTAGAAACATTACAATTAAATGGTGATGAAAATGCATCTCTAATTGTTGAAAAAGGTTTAGTATTACCAGATGGTATAAAAACAGTAGGATTGAACAATCCGATTCAAGTTGAATTAACAATAGAAGAAATTCAGACAAAAGAATTTACTTACTCAATAGCTGAAATTCCAGTTGTTAATTTAAATGAAAATTATACCACTGATTTAACAACAAATCCTGGAAATGTTATTGTGAGAGTAACTGATATAGAGTCGATAATTAAAAACTTGTCTAAAGAAGATATACATTTAGATCTCAATTTTAGCAATGTAGTTGATATTGGTAACTATAGATTGAAAATAAACTATTCCAGTGAAAAAGAATTCAATACAATTGTAATTGATCCTGAATATGTAGATGTAAATGTATCAGATATCATTACAACGCCATAAAAATCAATAGTCATATTCGATGAATATGGCTATTTTTTTAAAATTACAAATTGTTGTTAATAACTGATATAATTAAAGGTGAAAAACACACATAATTGAAATAGAGGCGAAATATGCGTAGAGATATACAAAAAATTTTAGACTCAACTCATGATGCAATGATTGCCGTCGACTCTGATGGCATAGTAACGATTTTTAATCGTTCAGCAGAAAAATTAACTGGTCAGAAAGCTTCTGATGTAATTGGTAAGAGCGTTGAAACAGTTATTGAAAATACCCGCTTACCCATTATTTTAAAAACAGGTAAATCTGAATTAAATCAGCAGCAGCCCCTTAATAACATAACAATAATCACTAATAGAATGCCTGTTTTAGGTGATGAGGGTGAGATTATTGGTGCTATTGCTGTTTTTCGCGACATAACAGAGCTTATAGATCTTGCTGAAAGAATTACGGATTTAAGTGAAGTGCGAGAGACACTCGAAGCGACTATAAATGCAACCCAAGATGCAATATCAGTAGTAGATTCAAAAGGCATTGGTATTTTAATTAATCCTGCTTATACACGTATGACTGGATATACAGAAAATGATGTGATAGGCAAAGATTGTACTTTTGACTTAGCAGAAGGTGATAGTGTTCATAAAGAAGTGCTAAAGTCAGGCAAACCAGTAAAGGGAAAACGTCTTAAAGTAGGATTGATGAAAAAAGATGTAATTGCTGAAGCAGCTCCAATCATTGTTAAAGGTGTATTAAAGGGTTCAGTTGCAATTATTCATGATCTAACTGAAATAAATGCAATTTATGAAAGACTTGATCAGGCAAAGCAAATAATTCGTAATCTCGAAGCTAAATACACATTTGATGATATTATTGGTAAAAGTGAAATTATGATCAATGCCATAGAAAAAGCTAAAATTGCTGCTGAAACACCTGCTACAGTTATTATCAGAGGTGAAAGTGGAACTGGAAAAGAACTATTTGCCCATGCGATTCACAATGCATCTAATCGGCGATATTCACAATTTGTCAGGGTTAATTGCGCTGCAATTAGTGAAAACCTACTCGAGAGTGAACTTTTTGGTTATGAAGAAGGTGCATTTACAGGTGCATCAAAGGGTGGTAAGATTGGTTTATTTGAAAAAGCTAATGGTGGAACAATATTCTTAGATGAAATAGCAGAACTGAGCTTAAATACACAGGCTAAATTATTACGTGTAATTCAAGAAAAGGAAATTTTGAAAGTAGGAAGTAATAAACCTAAAACTATAGATGTAAGAATTATTTCGGCTACAAATGTAGATTTAGAAAAAGCAATTACTGATAAACGATTTAGACAAGATTTATACTATAGACTTAATGTTGTTCCTATTGATATACCAGCATTGCGCAAACACAAAACTGATATACCAGCATTGGTTAAACATTTAATTAATAAGTATAATCAAGAATATGGTAGAAATGTTTCAGATATTTCAACAGCTGCTATGGAGCGGATTTTGGCATATGATTGGATTGGTAATGTAAGAGAACTCGAAAATTTTATTGGTAGAGCGATGATTAATATAAAAATGCATGAACACTTAATGACTTTAAGTCATATGCCTCCAATACTGTATGATGATAAAGATATTGAGAATAAAATCGAAGTAATTCCAACAGAGATTTCAAATGGCAATTTAGATCATAACCTACAAATGTTTGAAAAAACATTTATACTAAAAGTTTTAGAAAAACATAAGGGTAGCAGAGAAGATGCTGCAAAAACATTAGGAATTTCCTTAAGGACACTATATTATAAGTTGAAAAAGTTAGAAATATAAGTGCAACAAATTGCACTTATTAGAAATGCGTGCAATTTATTGCATGCATTTTTTTGCGCTAACAAAATTATTTTTATAGCTATAATGCTTGAAAGTAGTGAGCAGAGTGGGGGAGGAATTAGTGGGTCTTGGCACAGTTATTGCGACTATATAAAGAGTAGAATTAATTTGGAGGTATAGAATGGAACGAAATCTCGTATTAGTGATTAATCCTGGTTCAACATCGACAAAAATTGCTGTCTATAACGAAACTCAAAAAATGGCACAAGAAAATTTAGATCATGATACACAAAAATTAGATCAATTTGAAAAAATAACAGATCAGTATGAATATCGTAAAGAAATGATTTTAAATTGGATGCATGAGAATGGATTTGATACTCATAAATTAAGGGCTGTTGTTGGCAGGGGTGGATTATTAAGACCTATGCCGAGTGGTGCATATAAAGTTACTGAACCATTGCTAAAAGATTTAATCGTAGGTATTCAGGGTGAACATGCTTCAAATTTAGGCGGAATGATTGCTGATGCAATTGCTAAAACTGAAGGTATTGGTGCCTATATTGTTGATCCCGTTGCAGTTGATGAATTTGAACCATTAGCAAGAATTTCAGGGATGCCAGAAATAAAAAGAAAATCTTTGGTTCATGCGTTAAATATAAAAGCTATAGCGCATCGAGTAGCAGATGAGATGGGTAAAAAAGTGGAAGATCTCAATTTGATATTAGCACATTTAGGTGGTGGTATATCCATTGTACCTATGAAAAAAGGTAAAATAATTGATGCGAATAACGCCAATGAAATGGGACCTTTTTCACCTGAACGCTGTGGTGGGCTCCCAGTTGGAGATGTTGTGAAGATGTGTTTCTCTGGTGATTATTCACCAAACGAGTTAAAGAAAAAAATGCGAGGAAAAGGTGGCATGACAGCTTATCTAGGCACTAATGATGGTAGAGAAGTTGTTAAGCAAATTGAAGCTGGAAACGATAAAGCTAAATTGGTTTTTGAAGCAATGGCTTACCAAATTTCTAAGGAGATTGGTGCAATGGCAACCGTAATTGAAGGAAAAGTGGATGCTGTTGTTTTAACAGGTGGTGTAGCATATTCTAAGTATTTAACGGATTATGTAACCGAGCATGTAAGTTTTATAGCGCCTGTAATCATAAAAGCTGGTGAAGATGAAATGGAAGCTTTAAATCTTGGTGTTTTAAGAGTACTTAACGGTGAAGAAACTGCCAAAATATATGAAAAAGAGGTAAAGATTGATGATTAAAAATTTTGATGAGTTATTAGCATTAGCAGTTGAAAGAGGACCTAAACGTATAGCGGTTGCTTGTGCTCAGGACGACGATGTTTTAAAAGCAATTAAATCAGCATATGACAAAGGAATTGTTAATGGATATTTAGTTGGTAATGTAGAACTTATAACCAAAATTGCAAAAGAGATTGATTTAGATTTAAGTGGATTTGAGCTAATAAATATTATTGATCTTGCTGAGGCATCACTAAAAGCAGTTGAACTTGTTTCAACAGGTAAAGCTGATTTAGTAATGAAGGGATTAGTAGATACATCTATTATATTGAAAGCTGTATTAAATAAAGAAGTTGGTCTTAGAACTGGAAATGCTCTAAGTCATGTTGCAATCTTCGATGTACCAACTTATCATAAAATTTTGTTAGTTACAGATGCTGCTATGAATATAGCGCCAGATGTAAATACAAAAAAACAAATTATTGAAAATACACTTTTTGTTACGAAAGCACTAAATATCGAAACACCTAATGTTGGGATTATTGCAGCAAAAGAGAAAGTTACCGAGTCAATGATTGCTACTGTAGATGCTGGTGAACTTGTAAAAATGAACCAGCAAGGACTAATTACAGGATGTAAAGTGGGCGGTCCATTTGCACTTGATAATGCAGTATCAAAAGAAGCTGCAGAGATTAAGGGCATTAAAGACCCTATGGCTGGCGATGTAGATGTGTTACTTTGTCCAACAATTGAAGCGGGTAATGTTCTTTATAAGGCTTTGAATTTTTTAGCTAATGCTAAATCAGCAGGAATTATAGTAGGTGCAAAAGCGCCTGTTGTATTGACCTCAAGAGCGGACTCAGATGATTCGAAATTAAATTCTATAGCACTTGGTGTTTTAATGGCGGCACTATAAATACATTGAAATAGTAATAATTCAAAAAACGATAGAATTTCAAATTATAGGAGGGGTACATGGAAGTTTTTAGAATACTTGCAATTAATCCGGGCTCTACTTCAACTAAGATTGCAATCTATGACAATGAAAAAGAAGTATTTGAAACAACTTTAAGACATTCAAATGAAGAAATTGATAAGTATGAAAAAATTACGGATCAATATGACTTCAGAAAAGAAGTGATTCTTAAAGCGCTTGGCGAAAATGACATTAATCTTACAAAGCTGAGTGCTGTTGTAGGGAGAGGTGGACTTTTAAAACCTATTAAAGGTGGGACTTACGCAGTTAACGAATTGATGATTCAAGATTTAATAGCAGCTCAAATGGGTGAACATGCTTCAAATCTTGGCGGTATGATTGCAAATGAAATCGCAAGTCAGCTTAATATTCCTGCTTTTATTGTTGATCCAGTTGTAGTTGATGAACTTGAAGCAGTTGCAAGAATATCAGGCATGCCAGAAATTGAACGTAAATCAATTTTTCATGCGCTAAATCAAAAAGCTGTAGCGAGAAGATTTGCAAATGAAAGTAATAAAGCATATGAAGAACTCAATTTAATAGTAGCTCACCTTGGAGGTGGTATATCTGTAGGTGCGCATGAAAAAGGTAGAGTAATTGACGTTAATAATGCGCTTGATGGTGAAGGTCCATTTTCACCAGAGAGAACGGGTGGATTACCAGTTGGTGATTTAGCTAAATTGTGTTTTTCAGGAAAATATACACACGCTGATATCAAAAAAATGATAAAAGGTAAAGGTGGTTTAGTCGCATACCTTGATACAAATGATGGTAGAGATGTTGTTAAGATGATAGAAAATGGCGATGAAAATGCAAAATTAGTCTTTGAAGCAATGGCATATCAAGTTGCAAAAGAAATTGGAAGTTGTGCTGCTGTTTTAAAAGGTAAAGTAGACGCCATTATTTTAACAGGTGGACTTGCATATGGTGAAATGCTGACAAATTGGATCAAAGCGAGAGTTGAATTTATCAGTGAAGTAATCATTTATCCTGGTGAAGATGAAATGAGTGCGCTTGCTCAAGGTGGACTTCGTGTTCTTAGAAATGAAGAAGCACCACAAAAATACGTGTAGTACTTTATAAGATTTTTTGATGTGTTGCATTTTAGAGTGACATAATTTTGTAGATATAAGGAATGGTGAAGTCATGGAATTGGATTTAATGAAGGATGCAAGAATCAGAATTATCATAGGCCACTACGGCAGCGGTAAAACTGAATTCGCGGTTAATTATGCGATGATGCTCAGTAAACAGACTGAAAATGTAGCGCTTTGTGATTTGGATATCGTCAATCCTTATTTCAGGTCCAGAGAAAAGGCTTCAATCATGGAAGAAAGTGGTATAACAGTTATCTCTGGCGCAAGAGGTCATAATGCTAATCTTGATTTGCCAATGGTTTCCCCAAGCATATTGGCACCGATTCAAAATGAAGAGACGCAAGTGATACTTGATGTGGGTGGTGATTCAGTGGGTGCAAGAGTCTTAGTAAGGTTTGCAGCTTATTTTAAACAGGGTGCTTATGATATGTTCTTTGTACTCAATGCAAATAGGGAACAAACGCAAGATGCACTTAGTGTTATATCACATATTAAAAATATTGAGGATACTGTAGGTTGTAAAGTTACAGGAATCATCAATAACACACATTTGTTGAGAGAAACAGATGTAAATGAGGTTTTAAAGGGTCAACAATTAGCGCTAGAAGTTTCTAAGACGCTCAATATTCCCATCAAATACGTCAGCACACTGGAAAAGGTTACCCACCAATTACCAATGGATTTAGAGGGAGAAATATTCCCAATTAAGATGTATATGAGAGAAGATTGGATGTAAGTCGCTCGGCGCACAAACGTGATTAAGGTATAGGAGGAATTAAAGGTGGCTAAAGGTAAAGTTACATTTAATCAAGACATTTGCAAAGGTTGTGGGTTATGTACAACAGCTTGCCCAGTAAAGATCGTTACAATGGACACGTCAAAAATGAATATTAAAGGATTTCATCCTGCAACAGTATTCGAAATGGACAAATGTATAGGTTGCGCAAATTGTGCAATGATGTGTCCTGATTCAGTTATCACAGTAGAAAGATTTTAGGGAGGTAAGTAATGGCTAAAGTATTAATGAAAGGTAATGAAGCTATTGGAGCAGCAGCTATTAAAGCAGGCTGTAAATATTTCTTCGGATACCCAATAACTCCACAAAATGAATTACCAGAGTACATGTCTAGAGAAATGCCAAAAGTTGGAGGTGTATTTCTACAAGCGGAGTCAGAAGTCTCTGCTATTAATATGGTATATGGCGCTTCAGGTGCTGGTGCTCGAGTTATGACATCTTCATCTTCACCTGGTATTGCACTTAAACAAGAGGGAATCACATATATCGCAGGAGCAGAACTGCCATGCGTTATCGTAAATATAGTTCGTGGTGGTCCAGGTCTTGGAGGTATCCAGCCTGCACAATCAGATTATAATCAAGTTACTAGAGGTGGCGGAAATGGCGATTACAAACTTCTAGTTTATGCACCAGCCAACCTTCAAGAAATGGTTGATTTAATGCAAGAAGCATTTGATGCAGCTGATTACTATAGAAATCCAGTTATGATGGTCGGCGATGGTATGATTGGTCAAATGATGGAGCCAATTGAATTTAAGGAATCTAAATCTAGATTTGAATTACCTTTAAAAGATTGGGTTACTACAGGAACTAAAGAAGCTAGAAAACCAAATATTATCAATTCATTGTTCCTTGATCCTGCAGAACTTGAAAATCATAATATCAGACTTCAAGCTAAATACGATGCAATGAAAGAAAATGAAGTGAAGTATGAAGCATATAATTTAGAAAATGCTGAAATTGTAATCGTAGCTTACGGCACTACATCTCGTATTGTAAGAAATGCAATTATCGATTTAAAAGAACAAGGTATCAATGTTGGTTTAATTAGACCGATTACATTATGGCCTTTCCCAGAAAAAGCGTTTGATTTAATTCCAGATAGCTGTAAGTCAGTTTTATCTGTAGAAATGTCAATGGGTCAGATGATTGATGATATTAAAATTGCAAGCAATGGAAGATGGCCAGTTCATTTCTATGGTCGTTCGGGCGGAATGATCCCTACACCAGAAGGAATTATCGGAAAAGTGAAAGAATTGGTTGGAGGTGCAAAATAATGGCTGTAGTATTTCAGAAAACTAAAGGTTTAACAGATAAAGAAACACATTATTGCCCAGGTTGTACACATGGCATTATTCATAGATTAGTTGCTGAAGTTTTAGAAGAACTCGACGTGTTAGGTGATACTATTGGTGTTGCTCCGGTTGGATGTTCAGTTTTAGCATATGATTATTTTAACTGTGACATGCAAGAAGCTTCACATGGTAGAGCGCCTGCAGTTGCAACAGGTATTAAGAGAGTTCAACCTGATAAAGTAGTATTTACTTATCAAGGTGATGGCGATTTAGCTTCAATTGGAACTGCTGAAATCGTTCATGTTGCTCATAGAGGTGAAAAAATCACTACAATTTTTGTCAACAACGCAATTTATGGTATGACAGGTGGTCAAATGGCGCCAACAACACTTATTGGTCAACGTGCTACGACAGCGCCTCTTGGTAGAACTGTTGAGCATTCAGGTATGCCACTTCGTGTTTCTGAGATGCTTGCAACTATTGATGGTGCAGCATTTGTTGAACGTGTATCAGTAGATACTCCAGCGAATATCAGAAAAACTAAAAAAGCAATCAAAGAAGCATTTCAGTGCCAAATTGATCGCAAAGGTTTTTCTATAGTAGAAGTATTGTCAACTTGCCCTACAAACTGGGGAATGACTCCAATTGATGCACTTAAATGGTTAGCGGATAATTTAATCCCATACTATCCAATTGGAAACTTCAGAAGACCAGGGGAGGAAAAATAAGATGTTAAATGAGAGAGTAATTTGTGCAGGCTTTGGTGGTCAAGGTGTGATGCTTATGGGACAACTAATTTCATATGCAGGCATGATTGAAGGCAAAGAAGTATCTTGGTTACCATCATATGGTCCTGAAATGCGTGGTGGAACAGCGAATTGTAGCGTCATGGTATCTGAAAGACCTATCGGTTCTCCTGTTATCACAGATGATGCAACAGTAGCAATTGTTATGAACTTACCTTCACTTGACAAGTTTGAACAAGATATTATCAATGAAGGGAAAATCATCATCAACAGTTCTTTGATCGAAAAGAAAACTTCAAGAGCGGACTTAAAAGCATATTATGTTCCTGCAAATGAAATTGCAGTGGAACTAGGTAATCCAAGAGTAGCCAATATGGTTATGTTAGGCGCATTTCTTGAATTAACAAAGACAGTAGGTACAGATTCTGTTATGATGGCACTAAAAAAAATCTTTGGAGAATCAAAAGCACATTTAATGGCAATTAACGAAGAAGCTATGAAACGTGGCGCTGCGAGTATCAACGGATAATCATATAAAAGGCTTAGTAAGTTTACTTACTAAGCCTTTTTTGTATACATATGCATTGAAGCGACCTGTAAAATATGAGATAATAAAATGCAAAGTTTACTACGGGGGAGAATATATGAATGATTTTTTACAGGCCTTCGCTTTGATTTTTATCGCTGAGATGGGGGATAAAACTCAGATCATGGCAATGGCTTTTGCGACACAATATAAGATTAAGCAAATATTAATAGGGGTGTTTATTGGCGCTTTTATCAACCATGGTTTGGCAATTATGTTGGGATCTGTTTTAACACAGTTTATTCCAATTGAAGCATTACAATTAGTTGCGGGTGTTCTTTTTATAGCATTCGGACTTCTTTCCTTATCAATTGCAGAAGATGAAGAAGAAAACTTAGGCAAAAACAATTATGGTGCAATTGTTACAGTATCACTTGCTTTTTTCCTAGGAGAGCTAGGTGATAAAACACAACTAACTGCACTAACACTTTCAACTCAATCAGCAATCCCTTTCTTAACTTTGATGGGAACTGTTACTGGTATGGTAGTTGTAAGTTCAGTCGGTATATTTATTGGTGCAAAATTGGGAAATAAAATTCCAGAACATTTTATACGTGTAGGTGCCTTTATAATCTTTATGTCTTTTGGTCTAAGTAAGATTATATCTTCGGAGTATGTTATAAGCATGGGTACAACTTTTGTATCACTACTCTTAGGAATTATATTAGTCTTAACCATATTCAGAGGATTAATTTTCACTAGGCAGTTGAAAGAAGTTAAAGTATCTGCTTTGAAACAACATGCAGAAGATTTGAAAAACTATAGAAAAGCACTCCAGTCAAGTGTAGACCATCTATGTAAAGGATGTAGTGTTTGTAAAGATTCAATTTGCTTAGTAGGCTATATGAAAGCTTTATTATCCGATCGAGTAACACCTGATAGATTTGATTCTAGTATAATTGAAAGTTTAGAGGTAGATGCTTTTGATGTGTCCAAAGCTCAGCAAGTTAAGTTTTTACTAGAAGACTATTATAAAGAATATCCTGATGAACGCTTGAAAAACGCAGAATTAATGAGCATAGAGGCAATAATTAACAGGATTATACACAATAATTCAATGAACTTTTAAAGGAGCAATTATGTCTAGATTATTTGGAACAGATGGTGTGAGAGGCATCGCTAACGATGAATTAACCATAGAACTCGCCATGGCACTGGGAAAATATGGTGCACATGTTATTACTCAAGGTAAAGAAAGAGCCAAAATTTTAGTTGGGAAAGACACTCGAATATCAGGTGATTTATTAGAATATGCTTTGATATCTGGCATCTTATCAACTGGATGTGATGTTATCAGAGTGGGTGTAATTCCAACCCCTGCTATAGCAAAACTTGTTAAAGTTCTTGAGGCAGATGCGGGTGTAATGATCTCAGCTTCTCATAACCCAGTTGCTTTTAATGGAATCAAGTTTTTTAATGCACTTGGATTAAAACTATCTGATGAAATTGAAGATGAAATTGAAACATGTATTCAAGAAAAAAAGGAAATTGGTCTTCCAATAGGTTTTAATCTTGGACATGTTAAAGAATACGTTGATGCAGAAACCGAATATATTGACTATGTTACAAATACTCTTGAGGGAATGACCTTTGAGGGGATAAAAGTTGCTATGGATTGTGCCAATGGCGCTGCTTCAGTTGTGGCTCCGAAAACGCTAAATGCACTCAATGCAAAAGTTTATAGTATTCATCATGAACCAGATGGAATCAATATCAATGAAAATTGTGGTTCTACACATATGAATGACTTAAAAAAATTTGTAACGGTTGTAGGTGCTGATATAGGACTTGCATTTGATGGTGATGCAGATCGCCTACTAGCAATAGATGAGAATGGTGATTTTGTTGATGGTGATAAGATTATGGCGATATGCGGTAATTACTTAACGCAAAAAGGCAAATTGAAAGATGCAACTATAGTTTCTACAGTTATGAGTAACTTAGGTTTTGATATTGCGCTTTCTGAAAATAACATGCGCGCTGTAAAAACTCAAGTAGGAGATCGATATGTACTTGAAGCGATGCTGGCTAATGGATTTGGTCTTGGTGGAGAACAATCAGGCCATATTATATTTTTAGAGCATAATACTACTGGAGATGGTCTCCTAACAGCTGTTCAACTATTGAGAGTTATGAAAGATAGTGGTAAAAAATTATCTGAACTTGCAAGTATTATGAACGTATATCCACAGGTACTTAAAAATGCAAAAGTTCCAAATGACAAAAAATATCACTTTGCAGAAAACAAAGTGATATCAGAACGTATAGATGAAATTGAAAAACTTTTTCATGGAAAAGGAAGAGTTTTAATTCGTCCTTCAGGCACAGAGCCACTTGTTCGTGTGATGATTGAAGGCGAAAATCAAGCGTTTTTAGAAAAAATATCTATTGAACTTGCTGATCTGATTGAAAGAGAGATGAATTAGTAAGCCATTTTATAATGTCATTAGAGCATTGAGTATAGTCTTCAACCTGAAAATTTTCAAGGTGAAGATGCTTCTCAATGCTTTTTTGGTATACAGGGTCATAATGTTCATTTAAAAGCAGTCTTGTAAATGAAGCATATTCTTTTAAAGCAATCAATCTTAAAAGTTCCTTATAGATTGAATTTGGAATATAGGTTTGTATTCTCGGTAAAGCTCTTTCTAAAACAGTAGTAAAATTTTCTTCTGAGACATAATCTTTGATCAGTGCATCAATTCTAAATTCAAGTGAGGCATTGATAAGTAAAAAATACCCTTCCTGCATCTTTAAATACATGGTTTTAGGCACAAAAACCTGACCAATTCTTCGACTCTCTGATTCTACAAAACAAAAAGAAGTTTTGATACGCTTTAATTGTGCATAGAGATTGTTTTCAAATGATTGAACACTTTGAAATTCGTCTGTACCAATCTTTCCAAGATGAGAACCTCTATGGTTGGCTGCACCTTCAAGATCAATCACGGGCTGTCCTAGTTCATGAAGTTTTTCGAGTATATGCGTTTTTCCAACACCTGTTAAACCATTTAAGACGATAAAATCGGGATAATCTTCAGCTGGCTGATTTAGCTTTCTTAGGACTTCGCTTCTATAGCCTTTATAGCCACCTTTCAACCAATAAACAGGTATGTCGATGCTTCTTAATAGTAGTGCTATAGAGCGACTACGGTAGCCACCACGGGCACAATAAAATATTATTTTTTTATAAGGATATTCATTTCTTAGTTCAAATAGTGTATCATAAAAAAGATGAAGTTTTTCGGAACCATATTTAAGGCCAATACGTTTTGCTTCTTCAACTGATGCATTTTTATAAATCCATCCAACTTCATGTCTTTCAAGATCGTAGAGAATTGGTAAATTTATTGCACCAGGTATATGACCGGTCTTGAATTCACTTTCACTTCTTACATCGATATAAATTGCGTTTTCCTCAAATAAATAGGGTATAGCTTGATACATAGGTAGGTCCTTTCTAAATGTCGTCATGGTCTTTATAGCCATCATAGCATAAAAATTGATTCTAAACTATTGAGAAGTGAAAATGGGTATGAGTTAGAGAGAAAAATTAGAGAGATATGAGGTAGTGTTATGAGATTGATTAATATTTTAGATGTTGAAGTAGGGAGCAAGATTGCGAAACCAGTTTATGATTCTAAACTGTCGTTGCTGATCAATAAAAATGCAACATTAACTGAAACATTATTAAATAAGCTAAAACAAGCAGACATTAGACACTTGTACATAGAAGACGAACTGTCTAAGGGTGTAATTTTAGAGCCTTTGATTTCTGATGAAATCAAATTACAAGCTTTTGTTATTATGAAAAATATCTATGAATCTCAGATGGATAAAGTTGAAAAAACAGCTGACACTGTAAGGGAATCCACCATCAGAGAGTTAAAGGACCTTGTTGACGACATTATCACAGAAATATATAGTAGTAATGAGTTAAAATATTATAGCACTGAGTTAATGGGTGCTGAAATGTACCATTACAATCATGCTGTTGAAGTGATGATATTATCAATGTTAATTGGTAAAAAGATGGGACTGGACCGAGAACGTTTATTAAAACTTGGTATGGGAGCTGTACTTGCTGATATAGGGAAGTCTAAAGTTCCAAGTGAGATTCTAAATAAAAAAGGGAAACTCGAGCCAGCAGAATTTGAAGAGATGAAACGACATGTTGAGTATAGCTATCATATTCTTAAAGATTTAGTGGGACTTTCATCTCTTTCACGACAAATTGTATTGTTACACCATGAAAAACTAGATGGATCAGGATATCCAAATGGATTTCAGGGGGATCAAATTCCATTGTTGGTTAGAATTGCAACTGTTTGTGACATATTTAGTGCAATCGTCTCAGATCGAACTTACAATAATAGGATTTCAGTTGATACTGCAATTGAAATATTAAGAAGCGCTGCTCCTACAAAATTAGATCAAGATGTATTTGGCATGCTTTTGCAAGTTGTTGATATTTATCCACCTGGTACTTTAGTAGAACTGGGAAATGGACAGTATGGTATTGTAATTAGAAGCAATCTAAATTCCCCAACACGTCCTATACTAAAACTTATTAGTAAGAATGAGGACTTAAATGAGTATAAAGAAATCGATTTGATGGAAGAATTAACACTATTTATTAAGAAAGTAATCCCGAAACTCCCTTAATGGGAGTTTTTTTTATATGACCAGTATGATAGTATAAAATCAAGAAAAGATGAAGGAGCTTCTAATGGACAAAAAATATATTTTGGCTTTGGATCAAGGAACCACAAGCTCAAGAGCAATTATATTTGATAATGAGGGAAGAATAATAAAACAAGCACAAAAGGAATTCAATCAGATTTATCCTAAAGCAGGCTGGGTAGAGCATGATCCTATGGAAATATGGGGGTCTCAATCAGGTGTTGCAAGAGAAGTTTTAGAAACTGCAGGAATTAAGCCACAAGAAGTTGCAGCAATCGGTATAACCAATCAACGAGAGACTGTTGTAGTTTGGGATAAGCGTACAGGAAAGCCGATTTATAATGCAATTGTATGGCAATGTAGGAGAACTTCAGATATATGTGATCAATTGATTGTCGATGGATATGAATCGTATATCAAGGAAACAACTGGTCTTGTCGTCGATGCCTATTTTTCAGCTACAAAGTTAAAGTGGATTCTAGATTATGTTCCTCATGCAAGAGAAGAAGGCAAAAAAGGGAATCTTTTATTTGGCAATATAGATACATGGCTTATTTGGAATTTAACAAGAGGTGAAGTTCATGCAACGGATTATTCTAATGCTTCGAGGACGATGATGTATAACATAAATACATTGGAATGGGATGATAAAATTTTGAGTTTATTAGATATTCCCAAAGAAATGTTACCTAAGGTCAAACCAACATCAGGAATCTTTGGTGAAACAGATATCCAGACATTTGGTGGCGCAAAGATTCCTATTGCTAGCGCTGCAGGTGATCAACAAGCTGCACTTTTTGGACAAGCATGTTTTTCCCCGGGATCAGTAAAAAACACGTACGGAACAGGTTGTTTTATGCTGATGAATACTGGTGAACGTAAAGTTAGTTCTAAAAATGGTTTGTTGACAACTATTGCATGGGGGATTGATGGTAGAGTCACTTATGCACTTGAAGGTTCGATCTTTATAGCCGGGGCAGCGATTCAATGGCTTAGAGATGAACTTCAAATCATTAATCACGCTTCAGAAACCGAGTTTTACGCTTCTAAAGTTGAAAATACGAATGGTGTATATTTTGTACCTGCTTTTGCCGGTCTGGGTGCACCATATTGGGATATGTACGCAAGAGGAACCATTGTTGGATTAACTAGAGGTGCTAATAAGAGTCATATCATTAGGGCAACACTTGAATCTTTAGCTTACCAAACTAGAGATGTGATAGAAGCTATGGAAGAAGATTCTGGCCTTAAACTTCGTCGGCTTAAAGTTGATGGAGGTGCAACAGTAAACAACTTTCTGATGCAATTTCAATCAGACGTTCTTGGAAGTCAAGTGATTAGACCTAAGATTACAGAAACAACAGCTCTTGGAGCTGCATATTTGGCGGGGCTAGCAGTTGGTTTTTGGGAAAATACAGATGTGTTGAGAGAGCAATTTGCAATAGAAAGAGAGTTTTCGCCAAACTTAAATTTTGAAGATAAAGAACAACTTTATCAAGAATGGAAGCGAGCTGTTGAAAGATCAAAGCACTGGATGTTATCATAATTTGATAAGTAAAGTAGGTGAGACTATGTACGATGTAGCAATTATTGGCGCGGGAGTTGTAGGAACTTTAATCGCTAGAAGTCTAGCTAAGTATGAACTGAAAATCATTATTCTCGATAAAGAGAATGACGTTGCATGCGGTGCAACAAAAGCCAACTCTGCTTTGATTCATGCGGGGTATGATGCGCCATTTGATTCACTTAGAGGACAGTTAAATGCTAAAGGAAATGAACTGTATACACAGCTTTCTAAAGAACTAAATTTTTCATTTGAAAGGATCGGTTCACTTGTTCTTGGTGAAGGTTCAGAAGATTATAAAACGTTAGAGCGTCTTTATGAAAATGGGATAAAATTAAATATTCCTGGATTAAAATTGATAGATAGAGAAGAATTAGCCTTGATGGAACCAGGAGTAAATGTTAAGTTTCAGCATGCACTCTATGCGCCTACTGCTGGAATTACCGAGCCATGGGAAGTAGCCATAGCAGCGTGTGAGAATGCTATGGATAACGGTGTTGAGTTGAGGCTTAATTATGCTGTGAATAGTATTAAAAAGGATAATTTTAAGTATAGAATAAATGATGAGATTGAAACAAAGCTAGTGATTAACTGTGCGGGTATTTATGCTGACTATATTTATAGTTTAATTTCTCCTAATCAGGATCGGGTTAAACTAAGTGCGAGGAGAGGACAATATTATCTGCTTGATAAGTCAGCATCTAATATAGTCAAACATATCTTGTTTACTTGTCCAACGGAAAAGGGAAAAGGTACGATTATTTCACCAACTGCTCATGGTAATATCATCATTGGTCCAAATTCTGAACAGGTACAAAAAGATGATACTTCGACTACGTTTACAGGCCTTTTTGAAGTGCTTGGTAAAGCAAGGAAAATGATTTCAGAGGTACCTGTAGAACTTAATATTGCTAATTTTTCTGGCATAAGAGCTGAGCCATCAACAAGAGATTTTATCATTGAAGAGTCAAATGAAAAGAGGTTTGTCAACGTAGCTGGTATAAAATCACCCGGATTATCATCTGCACCTGCAATTGCAGAGTATGTTACGGACTTGGTACTTCAAATATATCAAAGAGAGTCTTGGGTTGTTGAAAAGAACAAAGTTTTTTCTCCCTTGAGAAAAGCGAGATATCATTTTGCATCACTATCGTCTGATAAGCAAGAGCACTTGATCAAACTGGATCCAAGATTTGCACATATCATCTGTAGATGTGAAACTATATCTGAAGCAGAGATAGTGGATGCAATACATCGAAACTGTGGTGCCAAAACAATCAATGGTGTTAAAAGACGTGTTAGACCTGGTGCTGGAAGATGCCAAGGTGGATTTTGTGGCCCTAAAATTATAGATATACTTTCAAGAGAATTAAATATTGATCGGACAAAAGTTGAACATGAACGTGGAGGTTCCTATCCAATTATGAAGGAGCGAAAATATGAAAAACTATGATGTCATTGTAATTGGTGGTGGACCAGCTGGACTTTCAGCTGCTTTTGAGGCATCTAAATCAGAATTAAAAGTACTTCTTATTGAAAGAGATAAATGTTTGGGTGGGATATTAAATCAGTGTATTCACACAGGGTTTGGCGTGCAAATTTTTAAAGAAGAGTTAACAGGACCTGAGTATGCTGAACGTTATATTGATTTGATTGAGCAATCAAATGCAGAGGTTCTATTAAATTCAATGGTGGTAGAAATTGATAAAGTAGATAGGAAAATTACTGTTATGAGTGAATATCAAGGCCGATTAACATTTACCTATACTGCCTTAATACTCGCTATGGGATGTAGAGAACGTTCTAGAGGTTCTGTAATCATACCAGGAACACGACCAGCTGGTGTATTTACTGCTGGAGCAGCACAATATTATACAAATATTATGGGTGACAAAATTGGTGAAAATATCTTTATTTTAGGATCTGGAGATATTGGTTTGATAATGGCAAGACGCATGACTTTAGAGGGTAGCAAAGTATTAGGTGTCGCAGAAATACAGTCGTTTTCAAGTGGATTAAATAGAAATATAGTTCAGTGTTTAGAGGACTTCGAAATTCCATTATACTTAAACCATACCGTAGTAGAAATACATGGTGATACAAGAATTGAAGGCGTTACCATTTCCAAAGTTGATGAAAATTATAAGCCAATTGAGGGGACTCAACAATACATTTCATGTGATACTTTACTTCTATCAGTAGGCCTAATCCCCGAAAATGAACTAACTAGAGCTGCTGGAATTAGCATTGATGGTAAAACTAAAGGTCCAGTTATTAATCAAGAAATGGAAACAAATGTTAAGGGGATATTTGCATGTGGAAATGTCGCTCAAGTCCATGATTTGGTTGATTTTGTAACCCTAGAGGGAGCTCGTGCAGGTAGAAATGCGTTGAAATATGTTTTAAGGTATTTTCAAAATCGCAATCTGACCATTGAAAAGGAATCCGAATCAAGAAAAGAACTCAATCAGGAGATTGGTATAAACATAAGTAATCAATTTTTGATGGTATCACCTCAAGTACTTAAAAGAGAACTATTAGATGTTTCACAAGAAGACTTTCAAGTGATGCTAAGGGTTTCAAACCCAATGGAGAAGGGTAAAATAATTATGTATGTTGATGGTGTGAAATTTAAACAGTTTGATAAAAAATTCTTAACACCAGGGGAATCAATACATTTAAAACTCAGCCTAAGCACTTTGCCAAATACAGCTAATAATCTTATGTTTGAACTAACTGAAGTTTAATGATAATTAATGGAGATGGTAAGCGATGAACGTTCAAGTAGTTAAAAAAATATGTATTTCATGTCCTATAGGATGTCATTTGGTAATTAAAGAAAATGATTCAAATGATCTTAGTGAATCTAAATACATCATTACAGGCAATCGCTGTGCTAAAGGAGTAAAGTATGCTGAGGAGGAAATGTCAAATCCAACTAGAATTGTGACGACTACTATTGCAGTGCAAGATGGCGTAGTTAAACGACTGCCTGTTAAGAGTAATGCACCACTAGACAAAAGTATAATATTTGATGTATGTATTGAACTTAGTCATATTGTTTGTAGGGCACCAATAATTCTTGGCGAAACAGTGTTATCCAACGTATTAAACTCAGGTGTAGACATTGTAGCTTGTCGCACAATTGAGCACTTATGAGCACCAATGATATAGTATGCCGACTGATATTAAGTGCTGCTTTATTCCGTTATATAAATGTCACTTTACTATCAGTTGGTATATGTTATAATTAGGCTGTGGGAGGTGATACTGATGTACATTAAAAACTAAATATAAGCGCCAGAACTGTTATTACAGTTGACGAGGGCGGGGTTTATCGAAAGTTCGGCGGGTGCCCCGTGGTGTGATCAACACCATAAATGTCATACAAAATCAGTGAGTGATCACTGTGACAAAGTTGACAGGTTGATTCAAGGCTATAAGTGCGTCCACATGGAACACCTCAGTAGGGTGTTTTTTTATTTTTTGAAAATGAAAAGAGGAGAATTTTATGTGCGGTATAGTAGGATACATTGGAACACAAAATGCAGTACCATATTTAATTGAGGGATTATCAAAACTTGAATATAGAGGATACGACTCTGCAGGAATTGCAGTAAATGTTGACAATCAACTTCAAATTTTCAAGGCAAAAGGCAGACTGAAAAATTTAGAAAGTATAGTAGATCTAAATTTGCCAAGTGTTGTAGGGATTGGTCATACTAGATGGGCTACTCATGGTGCACCATCAGACCTAAACGCACATCCGCATTCAAATCAGAATCAAACAATTGCAGTTATTCACAATGGAATTATAGAAAACTATATGGAAATTAAAGAATGGCTGATTCAAGATAAAAATGTAGTTTTTAAATCCGAAACTGATTCAGAAGTAATCGCTCATTTAATCGATTATTATTATGAAGGTGATCTACTTGATGCTGTTTACAAAGCCGTAGATAGAATGCAAGGTGCTTATGCAATAGGTGTAATTTCTAAAGATGAGCCAAACAGACTGGTAGCTGTAAGAAAAGATAGCCCACTAATCGTTGGTTTAGGCGATAACGAGAACTTTATTGCATCGGATATACCTGCGCTCCTTAAATATACGAGAAAAATGTTACTAATTGAAAATGATGAATTTGTTGACTTAACAAAAGATGGTGTTACTATATACAATAGCTTAAAGCAAGTTGTTAAAAGAGATATATTTGAAGTGACTTGGGATATTGATTCAGCTGAAAAAGAGGGGTTTGAACATTTTACACTTAAAGAAATTTTTGAACAACCTAAAGGTGTCAGAGAAACTTTGATGAGACGATTGAATTCTCAAAACGAAATTGTGTTAGAAGGTGTAACATTAACAGCTGATATTCTAAAAGATATCAATAAAGTCTATATCGTTGCATGCGGTACTGCATATCATGCTGGATTAGTTGGAAGACGCGCGATTGAAATGTTTGCAAAAATACCAGTTGAATGCGATGTTGCATCTGAGTTTAGATACAGAGATCCTTTTGTAGATGAGAAAACGCTCTTCATTGCCGTTTCACAATCCGGTGAAACACTTGATACACTACAATCACTTCGTGAAGCTAAGAGAAAAGGTGCCAGAATATTGAGTATTGTAAACGTAGTAGGTAGCTCAGTTGCTAGGGAGTCGGATGATTTGCTTTATACTTGGGCGGGACCAGAAATTGGTGTGGCTTCAACGAAGGCCTATACAACACAATTAATTGCATTTTATTTACTTGCGTTATATATGGGAAAACTTAATGGTAGACTTGAGGAGCACAAGTATTTCGAAATGATTGAAGCATTAAAACTGATGCCTGAAAAAATCACAGAGGTTCTTGATCAAAGTAAAGAGATTCAAAAGTTAGCAGCGGCTCAATTTAACAATGAAAAAGTATTTTTTATGGGACGTGGTGTAGACTGTGATATCGCTTATGAAGGTTCTTTGAAGCTTAAGGAAATATCATATATCAATAGTTTTGCAATTGCAGCAGGTGAGCTTAAACATGGTACAATTGCTTTGATTGAAGACAACACCTTTGTTGTAGCAATGGCTACTCAAGATAAGCTTTATGAAAAGATGCTTTCAAATATCAAAGAAGTTAAAGCAAGAGGGGCATATGTTTTTGCAATAGCAAAAGAGGGCAATGATCAATTAACTAAAACTGCAGATGAAGTTTTCTTTATACCGACTACATTAGACGCATTAACGCCTATACTATCTGTTATCCCTACTCAATTACTTGCATATTATGTTTCTGCCTTGAGAGGCAATGATGTTGACAAACCTAGAAATCTTGCAAAATCAGTTACAGTAGAGTAGACTATAAAAGACAAAAGCTTAGAAAGGACACTACTTATGTTGATTGTAAAATTGATTTTAACAGCGATATTGTTACTAGGCGTTATAAATCCAGCTTTATCTATACGTTTAAGTGAAGCTTGGAAATTAAATCGAAAACCACCATCTGAAAAAGTGTATAGAGTCACACGAATCTATTCAATTATAGCTATAATAATAGTGTGGATTTTTATCAGATAGATTTTAATTCAAATTAAAATTAAAATATTTCATTGCTAAAGCGATATCTTTTGATATCGTTTTTTTTTTTAGATCGATTAATTAATAGAATATGAGCTTTTTTTAGGAAAATCAAATACTATTTTAGTTTTATATGTACTAAAAACGAAGAACAATTAAAGGTTATACCTGTAATTTCAATTGTTTCGAGAGGCTAAAGAAACAAGGTAAAATATTAAGAATTTGTAACAAAAATCCAAAAAAAAATATTAATAGCAAACGAATTTGCCAATTTTCGTAGATCTAAATTTAAAATATCTGAATATTCAATCTGGTTAAAAATATAACATGCGTATAAGAGATTCAAAATACTCGTGGTTAGAAACTATGAACATCTCAAAGGGGATTATTATGACCATTCATAAAACGAGATAGATGTCACAAAAACAAATGTTACAAAAAAGAAACAATTAGAACTTTGATAAGCCATATAAATTTTTCTATTCCATTTTGGTCAGTTTTGTTATATATTAGTTATGGATATTACAAATACGTTACATTAATTTGAACAAATTTAAATAATTATTATTGATTTATTAAGAAACGTAGTGTAATATGTATAAATAATTATATATGGGTTTTTACTTAACTCATAAATAAGTAGAGAGATTATGAACCGCGAGGTTTATATAGATTGGTTTACTATTAATGTGACCAACCAAATTAAGAAGGAGGATTATTTAAATGAAGAAATCGTTAGTATTATTACTTTGCTTAGTTATGGTAGCTTCTGCATTCTTAGCAGGCTGTAGCCCAAAAGAAGATGCAGTTACAGAGACAACAACAGCGCCAGCAAGCGAAGCAACAACAGAAGCTCCTATGGTAGAAGCAGAGCCAAGTGGTACACTTGTAGTTGGTATCACTGAAGCATCTGGTAACTTTAACCCTCACTATTACTCATCTGCATATGATGGATACGTAGTAGATATGGTTTTTGAAGGTCTTATCGCTAGAAACTTTGAAGGCGAATATGAAGGTAGTGTTGCAGATAGCTGGGAATACTCAGAAGATGGCAAATCAATTACTTTCAATATGAAAAAAGACAGAGTATTCTCTGATGGACAACCGTTAACAGCTAACGATGTTGTATTCTCTTATTTAGTACTTGCTGATCCATCATACACTGGCCGTTACAGCTCAACTGTAAAAGACATGGTTGGATATGATGAATATTATGCAGGTGAATCTGATACATTCTCTGGCGTTGAAGCTATTGATGATTACACAGTAAAATTCAACTTTAAAGAAGCACTTCGTGTTAACTTTGCTAACTGTGGTAGTGCAATTCTTCCAGCTCACTACTATGGAAAAGACTTTGCACCAGGAAACACTGCTTCTGTAGAAGCAATTACTACTGATGCTATGGGTTCAGGTCCATACGTTGTATCTCAATTCAAAGAAAAAGAATTAGTATACCTTGAAAGAAACCCACTTTATGTTGGTGATGACTACATGGTTAAAGAAATTATTCTTAAATTCGTAGACCAAACTACAGATATCGTTGAACTTACTAGCGGTGGTGTAGATTTATTAGCTGGCGTAATTGATCCTAAGAAAATTTCTGAAGCTAGAAATGCTGGTTTCTCAATTAACAGCTACAACAGAAGCGGTTACGGTTATATCAAAACAAACTGTGAAGCTGGTCCAACTGCAGATGTTAAAGTACGTCAAGCACTTTACTATTCATTCAACGTAAAAGAATTCGTAAACAGCTACTACTATGATGCTGATACAGATCAAGTTCTTGCTGTTACTCAATACCACCCATTCTCACAAATCTCTTGGGCGATTGATGATGCGTTACTTGATTCTATGATCGAGTACGATTTCGACCTTGATAAAGCAAAAGCATTACTTGACGAAGCTGGCTGGTTAGTTGGCGCTGATGGTATTAGATACAAAGATGGTCAACCATTAGAACTTAAAATCGCTGCTATGCCAGATCATGATATCTTAGCAACTCTTATTCCTATGTGGGAAAGAGACTGGGGTCAAGGCTTAGGCGTTAAATTAACAGTTGCATACCTTGAATTCAACACAATTCTTGACTATGTAATCTACAACTCAGATGCAAACGTAGATAACTGGAGCTTATTCTTCTTAGCTACATCTATTACAACTCCAGATCCTCATTCACTTTATACTACTTTCCACTCAGATTACATCGGTAGCGGTATGGATAACACTAGCCGTTACAGTAACCCTAAAGTGGATGAGCTATTAGATCAAGCAAAAGCAATCATGGATATCGAAGAAGCTAAACCAGTTTATGCTGAAATCGCTAAGATTCTTAACGAAGAAGCTGTAATGATGCCAGTATATGCTAACACTTACTTTGATCTTTATGCTACAAAATTAGTTGACTTTAAAACAAGCTCACTTTACAACTGGGTATCTGCACTTAAAGATGCTAAAATTGTAGAATAATAAAACGTCTCTAAGAAGTTTTCTATAGAACGTATTGAAGGCAGTCTTTAATCAGACTGCCTTTAATTTAATGTATTTTAGTCTTTTTTAAAAGGAGTGAAGGGATGTTAAAGTATATCGCTAGACGGTTATTGCACCTTATACCAGTACTTTTGATCATTACGATCATTTTGTTCGCAATGCTTCAAATCATGCCTGGTGATCCAGTTAATGCATACTTAGGGATCGGATCAAATGCAACAGTAGAACAACAACAACAGATTAGAGAAATGCTGGGTTTAGATCAACCCGTTCATATTCAATACCTTAAATGGTTAGGAAGAAGCTTAACAGGGGATTTTGGGACTTCTTATAAATTTAGAAAACCTGTAGCAGACGTAATCGGCACTTATATTTGGAATTCATTTTATCTTAATATCGTAGCAATGTTTTTCGCATTTTTAATCGCAATACCTGTAGGTATCAAATCGGCAGTAAAAAAATACGGATTATTCGATAACTTCTGGACGGTGTTCTCACTGACCGGTGTCTCGATGCCATCGTTTTTCTTCGCACTTATTCTCATATTCTTCGTCGCAATCCCTTCGAAATGGTTGCCGCTTAATGGTATGAGAACTACGATATTCCTTGCAAAGGGATATGACAGTTTTGGACAAGAAGTACTAGATGTACTTAAGCATATGATTTTGCCAGTAACAGTCGTTACTATCTCAAGCTTAGCGAGCTTAACGCGCTATGTAAGAAACTCAGTAATCGAAGTTATCAACCAAGATTACATCAGAACTGCAAGATCAAAAGGTTTATCAGAGAAGGTTGTAATTTATAAACATGCATTTAGAAATGCACTTTTACCAATCGTAACCTTACTCGGTATGTATATTCCAAGCTTATTTGGTGGATCAATTCTACTTGAGACAGTATTTATATGGCCAGGAATCGGTCACGTCCTCTTCACATCCATTGGAGATAGAGATTACTCGATGCTCATGGCAGCCAACACATTCTATGCAATCCTTATGCTTGCAGGTAACTTACTTGCTGACGTAAGTTATGCATTTGTTGACCCTAGAGTTCGTGTTAAATAGGAGGATATGATGTCTAAAGAACAATCAAACAATGTAAATGAAAAAGTGATCACAAAGAAAAAAGCAATTGGACCTTGGAGAATCGCCTGGGAACGCTTCTTGAAAAATAGAGTTGCCGTCGTTGGTGGAACACTTTTTATCGTGATTGTGTTAGCGGTAATATTTGTACCGATACTATCACCTTATGAAATTTCAGAGTTTAACTTA
>NZ_JARYZI010000017.1 GCF_029914245.1 Fusibacter bizertensis | reverse complement strand
TTTAAATCGACATCTTCAAAAGAATTACGTTTTGGTTTTTTTCATTTGCGCTATTCAATTTTCAAGGTCCTGTTTTTCATTTGTCATTTCCGCAATGTCTTGCGGCGACTTATTTATAATATCATCGATTATTTCTAATGTCAATATCTTTTTTTGTTTTTTTTCATAATTTGTTAACACGAATTTTACATGAAACAAACTATTTGGTGCACACAATCTGTAGTGCTTGTTTATAATACCAAATTACATTTTTGAAGTCAACACCTAAATTGAAAGAAAATATATTCAGTTTTTTCCGAATTGTGTGTGTATTTTTTTCTTCTACTATATGTTGATAATTTATGTGTTTCTCTAGCGCTATGTAAATCAATACGCTTACATCGTTTTCAAAATACATACGTCTATACTCAACTAAAATCTTTTGAATCTACATATTCTATGATAAAATATGATTAGGGTTACGAAACAAAAGGAGGCCTCATGCACAGTGAAAACTCAAAATTAACGCTTCGCAGGTTACCAAAACTTATGCTTGGGTTTGTAATTATAGCTATTGGTATCAATTTAACTATTTACGCCAACATGGGATTAAATCCTTGGGGTACTTTTCACCAAGGTATATCAAGTATAACTGGCATTCGATTTGGTGCAGTATCACAAATTACTGGTATAGTTATTATTTTCATTTCTTTAGCTATAAAACTATATCCTGGTATTGGTACACTCCTTAATATGTTTTTTATAGGGTATTTTGTAGATTTATTTGATCAACTTCATTTTATTCCACAAGTTGATACATTGCCTGTAAGGATTTTATACCTTGTTGTTGGTACATTTTTATTTAACTACGGCATCTTCGTATATCTTAGCTGCAAACTTGGCGCAGGACCAAGAGATGGTTTATTAGTAGGTTTAGTAAAAATCACTGGATTAAGCGTATCTATTATGCGACCTATGATTGAAGTAACAATAGTAGTTATTGGAATATTACTTGGTGGTTCATATGGAGTAGGAACACTTCTCAATGCCTTCGGTGGTGGGTATATACTAAATTCTATCTTTAAGTTTTATAATTTCAATCCAAAAGAATCAAAACAGATGGTGATTACTGACTTAATTAAAATCAAATAGAGCATACAACTCAACAAAATAGAAAAGCAGTATCAATAATTACTAAGACTTTCAAGATGTCTTCAGCTAATTGATACTGCTTTTTTTATCGTAAGTCCCCTACAAGATGTTGAGTACTTTCATATGCATAATCTTCTAAATATTGAGTTACGCCCTCTAGAGCCATTTTAGGCAATGTAGGATTCACGAAATTTCCTGTACCTATTGCAATCGCAGATGCACCCGCTAACATAAATTCCACAGCATCACCCCCCGACATTATACCGCCCATTCCAAGTATAGGAATCTTGACAGTCTGATATACATCATGTATCAATTTTATAGCTATTGGTTTGATTGCAGGTCCGGATAGCCCTCCACTTCCTCTTTTCAAAACTGGTCTTCTAGAATGAATGTCAATTGCCATACCAGTTACTGTATTTATCATAGATATACAGTTTGCACCTTGTTCCTCAACTATACGTGCAATTTCTTTTATATCAGTAACATTAGGAGATAGCTTTACTATTAAATGTTTCGAGGTTGCTTTTCTTACTTTTGAAACAACTTCTTTAACAACCTTTGGGTTAGTACCAAAAGCTAAACCACCATTTTTTACATTTGGACATGAAATATTTAACTCAATTGAATCCACATCTGCTTGATCTAGTATACGTGCAATTTCGCAATATTCATCTATTGTATTTCCATTTATATTGGCAATTATTTTCAAATCATACTGCCTTAAAAATGGAATTTCCTGTCTAATAAACTCATATACTCCTGGATTTTGAAGACCTACACTATTGATCATTCCCATTGGGGTCTCTGCAATGCGTTTACCTTCATTGCCTTTCCTTGGCTCCAAGGTTAACCCTTTCACCGAAATTGCTGACAAAATATTAAGATCCATATATTCGGCATATTCTCTTCCAAATCCATAAGTTCCCGATGCAACAGTTATTGGATTCTTTAACTCTAATCCATTTAAGTCTACTTTTAAATTATGCTTCATCGAATATCACCTCATTAGAATAAAACATTGGTCCTTCTTTGCACTTTCTAACATGTTTGTAATCAAAATCACCATCTTTTACTTTGCAAGTACATACAAGACAAGCACCAATGCCACATGCCATTTTTTCTTCCATTAGCAATTGTAATTTCAACCCAAATTTATCAGCAACTTTCGTTATGCTTCTCAGCATCGCTTCTGGACCACATGCAAATATTGCATCATAACTACTCTCTTTCACCAATTGTTCAAAGTATCCTGTGACATAGCCCTGTTTATAAGCGCTATTTTTCTCAGAAATTATCTCATTATGCATTGAGTTTCTAATAAATTCCTCACTGAAGATCGGTAAATCTCTAAAACCAATAACGGAATCACATTCAACGTCATTTTGAGATAGATATTCTAGTAGTCCTTTTATTGGAGCAACGCCTATTCCACCACCTAAAAGCAATACTTTTTTTAGGTTACCATCAATTTCAAACCCATTACCTAATGGTCCCATAATTTCTAAATAACTGCCTACTGCTTTATGGGCTAACCATTCGGTCCCTTTACCCAAAACCTTTATCGTAAACTCCAAGGTCTCATCAGTAATCTGACTCACAGATATCGGTCGTCTGAGTAACGGCAATCCAGAAGTAGTAGCTAGAATATTAAAAAACTGTCCCGGGATGATTGTTTCAACTTCCACTGGACGCTCAACTGTAATTTTAAAAATATCATCTTGAAGTTGTATTGTTTCAATTATTTTTACTCTTCCGCTAAATTTCATTGAAAACTCCTCATATCCAGTATTTCTTACCCGCTTTCTCTAGCGCATCGTTAATTGCTGTCTGCATTTCAAGCGTTGCTTTTCTAGCCGCTTCTTGATAGTGTAATCCCATTTTTTCAAATGCAAAGATAATTCCTCTCGAAGAATTTACAAGTGCCCCTAAACCATCTGCATTAAAAGCTCCTAAAACATCGTTTGCACCGCCGCCTTGTGCACCATAACCAGGTACTAAAAATATTGCTTTTGGCATTTTTTTTCTTAAAAGTTCAAGTTCTTCTGGATAAGTTGCACCTACTACTGCCCCGATTTGTGAATAGCCCATTTCACCATATATTTTTTCATTCCAAGTATTTACTATTTCAGCTACTTTTTCATATACTTTTTCTTTATCTACTTGTAAATCCTGTATTTGACCTGAAGTCTCATTTGATGTTTTCACCAAAATAAAAAGCCCTTTGTCATACGCCATTACTTCTTCCATAAATTCTTTCATACAATCATCCCCTAAATAAGGATTAACTGTTGCAAAGTCAGCTTCAAATGCAGAATGATAACTGTTTCCTATTTTGGTTTTTCCAAGATGTGCAATTGAATACGCTTTTGAGGTTGAACCAATGTCTCCTCTTTTTATATCGGCAACGACAATGAGTCCTTTAGATTTTGCATACACACAAGTCTCTTGATACGCTCTCAACCCCTCTAAACCATATTGTTCATAAAAGGCAATTTGAGGTTTTACTGCAGGTACCAAATCATATACAGCATCAATTATGCCCTTGTTAAATTCAATTATGCTCTCAGCTGCTGCTTTAAATGTCTCACCATCTTCAAGAAAATGCTTCTCCACTATTTCTTTTGGCAAATTCTCTAATCTTGGATCTAGCCCTACTACTATCGGACTCCTCTTTTCAATAATCATCTTAATCAACTTATCTGATAACATAATTCCTCCCACTTTTTTTTGAGTACACCACTTTACCATGATGTATCGTCATCAATATATCTCCTTTTCCAGGGTAACCATTAAATGGTGTGTTTTTTCCTTTTGAAACAAAAGTGTCACTATTAATAAGCACTTCTTGATCGAGATCAGCTATGACTATATCCGCTACATACTGTGGTTCAATTGATCCCACATTTTCAAGTCTAGCTATTCTAGCAGGCTTTTCTGTTAACATCTCAATTAAATGCATTAAGTCTATTGCTCCACTTTCAACCAAAGCCTTATAACTTACTGAAAAAGCGCTTTCAATTCCGCTGATACCAAAGCTTGCATCCCCATATGATTTTTCTTTACTAGACAACTCATGTGGCGCATGATCAGTCGCAATAACTTCAATGATTCGATTTTTAATCGCGTCAACAACTTTCAAACGATCATTTTCACTTCGGATAGGCGGATTTACTTTGCAAAGAGTAGATGTCATATCCACAGTTTGATTACTTAAAGCAAAATGATGAGGTGCAGCTTCACCGGTCACTTCTAAACCTTCATTTTTCGCATTTTTGATTGCATCAATTGCTCTATCTGTACTCACGTGAGAAACGTGAAGAATTCCATTTGTTTCTTTGCAAAGAGAGATATCTCTTTCTACTATATCGGATTCTGCATTTGTTGGATAAATCTTTTCTCTAAAAGCTTTAGTAACTTCATGATCTTCAGAATGCGTCATAACGGGTCTATTCCATTTTCTAGATGACAAAAAGGCTTTTCTCATAAAATCTGAATTCATCGTAGTATGTCCATCATCAGATAACGCTACAGCGCCAGTTTCAAATAATTCATCATGGTTGCTTAGTTCATTTCCGGCGATATTCATAGTAATTGCACCTGCAGGATATATACTGATCACACTATCAGATTCAATGATTTTTTTTAAGTGCTCTAAAACTTCTTTAGAATGCAACGCAGGGCTTGTATTGGGCATGCATACAACACTTGTATAACCACCTTTTGCACAAGCACGACTGCCAGTAAATATTGTTTCTTTTGATTCGAATCCCGGTTCTCTTAAATGAACATGCAGATCAATAAATCCAGGAAAGACATAGTTTCCTTTTACATCAATCACTTGAAAGCCTTCTCTTATTTCAATTGAATTTGATACTTCAACAATTTTATCGCCTTCAATCAATACGTCCATTTTTCCATTTAGTCCAGTTTTTGGATTAACTACAGTACCATTTCGAAGTAAAACCATCCATACCTCCATTACAAATAAAAAAATAAAGTTCTAAATAAAACATTTACACATCAAGTTCTCAGATTCTGTCACAAAGTTTATTATTACAAAAAAAACGCCCTGGCACCTGCCAAGACGTAGAATAATCCTATAAAACGCATCATTCACCTTGCAGGTCTCTCGTACCTGTTTAAAGGTTTTAATTTCCTACAATTTATCATAACCCTCTGACCACGTCAATAGCATAAAACTTTATATTTCCTAATCTAATTTAAATAAAAGTAATACTTTTTTAGGTTGACCTTGTTTAACTCATTATGATATGATGATTTCAATAAGAATTTACCTTTAATTTGATCCGAGAGATTGAAAAGGAACTATGACTATATTTATGATAGAAGTCTATACCTTTGCGTCTCTGCAAAGGTATTTTTTATTTCCATACTTTAATCTGATTCAGAGAAATCAAAAGGAGGAACATATGAGACATTTAATTGAGCCAGAAGATTTTACACTAGATGAAATCGAGGAACTGGTAGATACAGGAATTGAGATTTATAACAATCCGAAAAAATACAGCAAAGTGTGCGACGGAAAGATACTGGCTTCACTATTTTTCGAACCAAGCACTCGGACCAAGTTCAGCTTCGATAGCGCAATGATGCGACTAGGTGGCAATGTCATTGGGTTTGCAGATGCGGATACAAGTTCGACAAAAAAAGGGGAAAGTTTAGCTGATACTATAAAAGTAATGGGTTACTATGCTGATATCATCGTAATGAGACATCCTAAAGAAGGCGCTCCAAAATTAGCTTCACAATATTCTGCTATCCCAATCATCAATGGTGGTGATGGTGGACATCAACATCCTACTCAAACACTAACTGATTTAATTACAATAAAAAAATACAAAGGAACTATAAGTGGACATAGCGTTGCATTTTGTGGTGACTTAAAATATGGTCGAACTGTTCACTCACTTATCAGAACACTTGCACGCTTTGGGACTAAGAAATTTGTACTCGTTTCTCCAGAAGAATTAAAGTTGCCTGAATCACTTAAAAGACAACTCGTTGAAAAATTTGGTGTTGAGCTTCAGGAAGTCCCTTATTTAGAAGAAGTAATTGATGAAGTTGATATCCTTTATATGACACGCATCCAAAAAGAAAGATTTTTTAATGAAGCTGATTACCTAAAACTCAAGAATTCTTTTAAGCTTACACGTGAAAAACTAAAAAATGCAAAAGAAGATATGATAATTATGCATCCTCTTCCTAGAGTTAATGAAATTGCTTATGACGTAGATGATGATCAACGGGCAATTTATTTCGAACAATCAGAGATGGGGGTTTATGTAAGAATGGCACTGATCACTAAACTTTTGGAGGTGGGACCATATGCTAGAGGTTAATGGAATTGAAAATGGAATCGTTATTGACCATATTGGTGCTGGAAATGGTATCAAAATATTTAATTTGATGTTCGCTGCAACTGATCATCCAGTAGTACTTCTAATGAATGTTAAAAGTGAGTTGTTTGGAACGAAAGACATCATAAAAGTTGAAAATGTTTTTGACGTAGATCTAAATCATCTCGGATTAATAGATCCCAAAATAACAGTAAATGTCATTAAAAATGGTAAACTCTTCGAAAAAGTTAGTGCTACTATTCCTAAAACCATTAAAGGTGGGATAAAGTGTCAAAATCCAAGATGCATTACACATTCTGATGATTATGCTATTCCAGAATTCACACTTGTCAAAGCTAATGGAAAACTAGAGTACGAATGCTCCTATTGTGAAGAAATTACAACTTACAAAATTTAAAAGTCTATAATATAAAAAAGCTTGGCATTTGCCAAGCTTTTTATCATATAAATGGTGATTGTATCTATAGATAATATATCCGTAGATTTTATTATTCCACTATAAAAACATCTTGTTATGTCTAATCCCTAAATATGCTGTTGCTGCACCTGCAACTAACATAATCGCAGCAATTATATTCATCATCGTTAATAGTCCACTTGTAAAAGAAAGTGAAAAATTGTAAATTCCGGCTAATTCGGCAATATATGCATCATAACCAGTATTTAAGGCTATAAATATACTCTTAAAATGCACCACACCAACCATTATAGCTAATGGTACTATTGTACATCCTGTAATTAATCCATTTAGACTTCTTTTCTTCATACCCCTTAATCCAATAAAAACTGGAACTACCATAATAAGCGGTAGTATATAGCCAAAATATTGAGGTGTTAAAAGGTAGAAAAACATGGTCGTCACCATAAAAGCTCTCAAGATCATCGTAAGTGGTTTCATATCATCTCTAAAATCATATAATGCCGCTTCACAATATCTTAAAAAATACTTTAACTTGTTTTCGTCCTTAAGATTCCCTGGTTTTAACAATTCTACACCACGCTTACACAGACTATCATAAGTAGGTACGTGCGCTTCAGTAATTTCTAATACGGCGTACTTCGCCTCTAAATTAACGACTTCAGTTACATATTTTTCTAATTTTTTTTCTTTATAATATTTGCTCAAATTTCCCTGGAGCTGTGTGAACACATCTGTCAGTGCCTTACCCATGAAAACCTCCAAAATAAGCCCCCACTACTAGTAGGGGCTTATAATAATTATTTACTATGCTTGATTAATTGAGATAATGTTACTGCTACTGCCGAAAGGATAATTCCCCATGCCAATAACATAAATGTTAATGCACCTGCAGACATATAATTACCTCCTTATAAACGTACGATAACTTCATTTTTATCAAGTTCTTCTCTATAAGAGCGCTTGATTGAAGCATACGTAACAATACAACCTAGAGCGACAACACCAAATACAACGAGACGACCTGCGATTACCCATGGAATCAACGCATCATTACCCGCAACAAAAGTTGGGATAAGTTTGTAATAACCTTGTTTTGCAGTGTCAACAACATACATTACAAGTACAACTATCATTGCAATTGGAGTGATTCCTTGAATAAATAACTTATAGAACCAGCTTGGTACTTTCCAGTAACTGCCTCTGTTGATCTCAGGAAGACCCTTTTCTCTAAATAACCAGCCAGTAACGATGATCTCTGTCATCCCTAAGATGAAGAGGAAGAAGTTACCAACCCAGTTATCAACTTCTGTAAAATACATCAAATCTGCAGTTTTAGTCAATATAGGCTCAAGTGCTACTGGTAAACCTACAATTATATAACCAATGAAAACTAAAACTGATGCTTTCTTTCTAATTGCGCTTGTATTTTCCATAATCAATGAAACTAAGTAGTTATACATAGCAACTGCTGATGTTAATCCAGCAAAAGATAATAATAAGAACCATAAAGCACCAATTAGATTACCAAAGCCCATTTCCTTAAACAAACTTGGCAGAGCGATAAATGATAGACCAATACTTGCACCGACACCATCTGGTCCCATAAATGCATAAGCTATTGGAATCGCAATTGTACCACCTAAGATAACTTCAGCCAACTCATTAAGAGCAACTGTTGTTAATCCAGATAAAACGATATCATCATCTGGTTTAAGGTAAGATGCATAATTACAAATAATACCCATACCAATTGACAATGTGAAGAAAATTTGTCCACATGCAGCCATTGTTGCTGCCCAGTTTAGTTCTGACCATCTTGGAGACCAAATAAAGTTAAGGCCTGCTATTGGTGTCCAATCTGGATGTGCTGCATTTGGCGAACCAAGTGTAAGTGTTCTGATAATAAGAATAATACCGAATACATAAATTGTAGGCATCAAGATCTTAGCCATACGCTCAACGCCTTTTTGAATCCCACCCATTGCTGTAAACATCAATGTGGTCAGAGCCAAGAGCCAAAAGCCAAATACTAATCCTGGATTTTGAATATAATCCGCGAAAAATTGTCCTGTACTTTCGACATTCATATACGAACCTGTTAATGATAATACTGTATAACCCATCGTCCAACCTATAATATGGTTATAATATGAGTTTACAAGTAGTGTAACTGCAAGTGCTAGTCCACCTGCAAGCGACCCTATTAGAATAGCAGTTCTAGGCTTAACACCTTCACGTGCTTGTAAATATACCATCGGTCCTAATGTTCCATGGCCATACTTACCACCCATCCTACCTAAGCTCCACTCTACTAACATAAGTGGAATACCCATTAAGATTAGTGCCCCAAAGTAAGGTAGCATAAATGCACCGCCCCCATTTTTAGCGGCTTGATACGGATATCTCCAAAAGTTCCCTAAACCAACAGCATTTCCTGCCATTGCGAGGACTAAGCCAAGCTTACTTCCCCAATTTTCACGCTTTTCTGACATTAAAAAACCCCCTTTCAACGTAATTTTATATTATTATAATTGTTACAAAAACGCAACAGTAAAAAATAAACTATATGGATTTTCATCATAAAAATTCAAAAAAAAACAGTAGCTTTATATGTTTTTTTTAAAAACTTCACGCTACTGTTTTGAACTATCTTGTATTTCCAATCGTTTTAAGATTTTTTTAAATTATTCAACAAAACAACATCTTATATAATTTTGTATATATTCTATATTTATTAAAATAAGTATAGATTATAATTAACTTTAAATACTCAAACCATATTTTTTTATGATAATTGCTTCTGCAACTTTAATACCATCTACTGCAGAAGAGGTAATTCCTCCAGCATAACCAGCGCCTTCTCCACATGGATAAAGCGCTTTATGACTAATCGATTGATACGTATTGAAATCTCTTATAATTCTAATTGGTGATGAACTTCTAGACTCAATTGCAGTCATAACAACTCGTGGGTCTGCAAAACCTGGTATCTTATTATCAAAATTAACCAAAGCCTCACGTATTGCCTCAGATATAAACCCAGGTAGAATTTTATCCAATGATGTATATATAACTTCCGGGGTGTATGTTGGTGTTAATGCATTCATTTCCTGATTGTAATCTATATTATATTGCTTATAGTAGTTCTGTGCTTTTTCTATATTTCTTTTTTCATCTTTGATAAAGGTCTCAAGTTTTTCAACAGGTGCATTATAAGTTGAACCGCCTGCCAAATAAGCTTCTTTTTCTAAACGTTGTTGGAATCTCACACCGGCAAGAACATCTTCACCTTCAAAATCTTCAGGTACAACGTTTACTAATAAAGCACTATTAGCATTCGATAAGCTTCGACTATGATAACTCATACCATTTACGACTAACATGCCCGATTCTGAAGATGAACCGACAACTCTCCCACCAGGACACATACAAAATGAGTATACACTTCTACCGCCAAGTGTACTATAGGTTAGTTTATACTCTGCAGCACCTAATTTATCACTTGAATGATATTTCCCATATTGTGCTACATTGATTAATTTTTGAGGGTGTTCTATTCTTACACCTATTGCAAAAGGTTTTTTTTCTATAGATACCTTTTTCTCGGCTAAAACTTCAAATAGAGATCTTGCACTATGACCTATCGCCAATACAGCAGCATCAGTTACCATACGATCTCCATGTTGTGTGACAATCGTGATTAATTCACCATCCAATTCTGATTCTATATCAGTAACTTTGGTATTAAATCTCACTTCTCCACCTAGCTCAATAATTTGTGCTCTTAAAGACTTCACAACATCACAAAGTATATCGGTTCCTATATGGGGTTTATTTCTATAAAGAATATCTTCAGGAGCACCTGCTTCTACAAGTTTTGAAAGGACAAAATCAATTCGAGCATCTTTAATCCGCGTTGTTAATTTCCCATCTGAAAAAGTGCCCGCCCCACCTTCGCCGAACTGCACATTTGAGTTGACATTTAATGTACCATCTTCCCAAAATTTTTCTACACTTTTTTGTCTTTGATCAACTTCTTCTCCCATTTCAAGAACAATTGGTTTTAGCCCAGCAAGTGCCAATTGTAAAGCAGCATAAATCCCAGCAGGACCAAAACCAATAACTATTGGTCTAAGGCTTACTTCGGATTTTTGAGCTTCAATTTGATCTTTATATCTCAAATCAATTGATTCAAATGACTTAGGCGCTTCTTTAAATCCATTTTGAAGCAAAAGCTTCTCTTTATTAACTTCAATATCAATGACGTATGAAAAAGTAATATCTTTTCTAGCATCAATTGATTCTCTTATAATTTTATATTTTTTAATTTGGTCTAATGATATTTTTGCCTTTTTTGCTATTTTTTTTCGTATTGTCTCATCATTAAATTGCTCGTCGATATTAAATTTAACTTCATTAATTCTAATCATTCTTAGATTCATCCTTTAATTGTTCTTGTATTTGATTATTGATCTGATCTTTTAGTTCTACCATTCCTAAGCCTTTAGCCCTCTCGATTATTTCGTCATCAGAAAGCATTGAATGAAATATTTGTTGATCTTGAAAATAAGATAGTACACCATATGCCATTAAAGATAAACCTATTATCAATAATACAAAATAAGTGAACATTTTTTTTATGTTGAAAACGAGTCCCATAGTTTTTACGATTCCTCCATCTTCTAGCGTCCATAGCATTATGGATTAATTTTTTTAAATACATCCCAAATGTCTTCTGTTTCGAAACCCCTTCTCCACATTGCTGCACCTCTTAAATTTAACTCACTAACAATATTGAGTTTTGCACTGATCGTTTCCGCGTTTTCTATCCACATTTTAACCTGTGCATCTTCTTCAAAAAATGTTGCATAGTAGAGTTGATCTACTTCATCCCATATAGGGGTCAATTGGTATTTCTCCAATAAATTATTTTGTGCTTCCATTCCGATTGCACTTGATTTTGTTCTATATTGATTCGCTTTTTCACTTGAAGGATATTCTCTCCAAACTCTTGTGTACAGCGGAATTCCCATAACCAGTTTGTTACTATCAACAACTTCAGCTAACTGATCCATATGATGTTTGACCCAATCATATGACGATACTGGTCCACTGATCGGACTTGATGCCCAATGTTCATCATATGACATTATAATTAAAAAGTCTACAATTTGACCGAGTTTTTCATGATCATAACATTTAGACCAAGTATCACTTCCTCCCATGACAGTAACATCCATAGAGAGTATGACACCTGCTCTGTTTGCATATACTGAAAATTCATGGATGAAGTGTGTCAAAGCATCTTTATCCTCTAAATATACATTTTCAAAGTCTATATTGATACCTTCATATCCATAATTTAAAGCTTCTTCTAACATAATATTGATAAAATGTTTTCTTGCATCAGAATTATACAAAAAAGAATGTGTAAGGTCCTTGTCAAATGCATTACTTACTAACGCCCACACCTGATACCCATTTGATTTAGCCCAACTTACATAATCTTTCGAAGCTTTAGAACTTACTTTACCACTTGCATCCTTTAATTCATACCAAGTTGGAGAAATAACATTTAAAGGACCCATTGGTCCAATTTTACTCGTATCCGGATTATAACTGTAAACTGCCTCCCATGTCATCACAATATTTTCTGGCGCATTTTTACTAACTTTGAGTTGATTTCTCTTCTCACCGGATTTCGTGGTAATTTGTTCTGAGCCTTTTATCTCTATAAAACCTGCTGTATTGTCTTCGCTTATGATAAAAAACGATTTCGAATCGGTAGGAAATACATAAAGAGATGTATTTTTTTCTATACCAACAATTTCTGTTTTGCTAAATAGGTTTTTTAATTTAAAGAGAAAACTAATATCAAATCTATTTTGAAGATAAACATCTAATTTTTCTTGGTCAGAAAATACTAAACGCTCGTCATCGATTTCAACTATATTATAATTTTCAAACTTATTGATGATCACTAAGTTCTTACCTTCAACATAAGGTTGCTCTACGAAACCTAGCGCCTCTCCTTCTTCAATTTTATTTAAAGCAGTGAGACTTATATACCATTCATCATCCACATTTTTGAGCTCTACTTTTTGATCCAGCATACTTTGATCTATCATTACGTTACCATTTGAGTCGATCTCAAGTTGATGATTGCCATCAACTATAGATAATTTATTTAAAGCCTCGTCAAAAAAATATGTGATCCAACTTGTTGATAAATTCTCGACATGCATATAACTTATCTGATTTACAAACTTTTCATTAAGTATCCATTTAGAATTCATATCAATTTTAGCTTCAAATGGTTTTACTAAAACTGCTTTTGGCTCAGCCTTTACAATTTGAACAGGATTTAAAACAGAGTTGATTTTTCTTCTCACCTTCAGGTTCGATTCAACATCTATTGCTAAAAATACTGCTGCAATTACTACAAGTACTATTACCAAGCTAAAAAATGCTAACACTGTCTTTTTCATTTTACCCTCCTGTCTATTTGCAAAGAAGTCTATATCCAAGGACCTTTTATTACTCGCTGTGGATAAATGAATTTCCACATTATTTTCACACATCTGTGGATAACTTGTAATTATTATACCACAGATATCAACTTATCAAAGTTGTTATCCACATTACTAACATGTTATCAACAACTTTAAAAATATCTTTCCACAGTAAAACTTTCTATTTTTTCTATTTCATCCACATTAAATCCACCTTTGTTAGATGCAATTGTCAATTGTTCCTCAATAGTTGTAATGCCTTCTATATCCGGAAGTAATACACCCATTCGATCTTTATGCGAAACAACTACGCCATAAATCCGTGGATCAAGCAAAGTAATATCACTTACAAGAGCTAAAGGCGATAGAATATCCACATTGATGATTATATCTTGGAGCTCTTCAAATGTTAACGGATCAAATCTATAATCTCTTGCACATGCAGAAATTGAGTTCTTAACAATTTCTTCTACTCCATTTTTTTGAGTTGGAAAAATGGTTCCAATACATCCCCTTAAATTACCATGCAATTTAATTGAAACAAAAACACCATATTTGCCTTCAAGAAGCTTCTCAATTATATCATTGGAAAAAACCACATTATTGATTTCAACTGCCTTATCTTTATACCCAACAATTGGCTTCCGATTGTTATTTATATAATATTCAATTGTTTGTCTTGCAAGTTTTACTACTGTATGTTCCTTTAATTTTAGCGCTTCATATCTTCTTTTCTCAAAAGCGATATAATCCTCTCTCTCATCTTTGTCACTCTCAGATACAACCTCATAACTAGCAAATAGATAGCCTACACCAAATGGCGCTTCATAGCTTATGAGTTCGCTTTTTAAGTCATACTTATTCATGCATCCTAGTAGCATAGATAACGATCTTAAACCGCATTCAGCAGCGTTTGAAATCGTCTTGGATTCAAGTCTAAATATTTCATATGGTCTTTGGTTTTCAATATATTCACACATTTCATGGTCAAAGATCACACCATCTTCGTGAAAAGTATATGGACCATCACTCTTGAGTGCATGTGACATGTCTCCACTGGCAATGACAACTACATTTTGGTAAGATTTCGTTATAACATCATGCATAATCTTACCGTTTTTCATAAGTTCTGAATAGGATAAGGAACCATAGCTCATCGCTAAGACTTTAAAGTCATGATACTTTTGATTTATAAAGTGAAGTGGTACTAAAACACCATGATCAAGTTCGGGTTTGTACTGAAATTTAATAAACTCATTTGGTTTTAACGCATAGAAGCTTCCACTAGACATTTGGCTTTCTTCGTAAAGTTTATTAAGCATCAACTCATCTTTTTGAAACTTGTAATCTGATTCAAAATCTCCAAATGCTCTGAAATTTCCAGTATATTCATCAAGATCATAAAGTGCTATTGCATCAGTAAATACAGGACCATGGGGAGAAATGACAACAATTAAGTCTGGTTTAAACTCAGCAATTTCATCCGCAACTTTATGATAAGCATCAATACTCTTTTGAACTAATAGACTTTGTTCTCCACCAACTGACCCTATAAATACTGGGGCATGTGGTAATAAGTATCCTTTTGAAATCAACATAGCTTCCTCCTTAAAATCACAGTATCATACATATACACTCTATTCTATTATATCAAACCTATAATAAAAAATCCCCACACATAAATGTGTGAGGACTTATCAAACTCAAAATTATCTTTTCGAGAATTGAGGCGCTCTTCTTGCTGCTTTGAGGCCGTATTTTTTTCTTTCTTTCATTCTTGAGTCTCTTGTTAAGAAACCAGCTGATTTTAAAACTGCTCTATAAGAAGCGTCTACTTGTAAAAGCGCTCTTGAAAGACCATGTCTTACTGCTCCAGCTTGACCAGTATAACCGCCACCCTCAACTTTTACGATTACATCGTATTTGCCTGTAGTGTTAGTCATACCAAGAGGTCTTTGAACTTCTCTTCTAAGTGTTTCAAAGTTGAAGTATTCATCAACAGATCTACCGTTTACGATAAATTTACCTGTTCCAGGAAGTACTCTAACTCTAGCGATTGATGTTTTTCTTCTTCCAGTACCTTGATATTGAACCGTTTTAGCCATGAGTTACCCCTCCCTTAACCTAGTATTTCTAAAGCTTCTGGTTTTTGAGCTTCGTGCTTGTGCTCAGGACCAGCATAAACTTTTAGTTTAGTGTACATTTGACTTCCTAAAGAGTTATGCGGAAGCATACCTTTAACAGCAAGTTCAATGATTTTTTCTGGGTTTCTTTGATTCATTTCTCTGAATGATCTTTCTTTTAAGTTACCTACGTAACCTGTATGCCATCTGTACATCTTAGCATCCATTTTTTTACCAGTCACTCTAATTTTCTCTGCATTTACTATGATTACGAAATCACCGCAATCTACATGTGGTGTATATATTGGTTTATGTTTTCCTCTTAAAATCTTAGCAACTTCAGCTGCTAAACGACCCAATGTTTTACCATCAGCGTCAACTACATACCACTTTCTTTCAAGTTCTAGTGGTTTTGCAACGTAAGACTTCATTTGAATCCTCCTTCAAAATTATTTCACCGTTTTTATCTCAAAAACCCGGGGCAGGATTTCTAGATTTCCAAATTTGTTGTTTTTATGGTCTGATTTACTTAGCAGACCACAATCTATTTTATAGTAATTTAAAAGACATGTCAACCGAATCTAAACATTTATATTTACATTTTTGCTATAAATTCTTCTCGTTCAGTCTCACTATAAAATACCTTTTTTAAATAGAGACCTGAAGCTGGTGCAGTAAGTCTTGCCCTACTGCGATCACCACTTTTTATTATTTCAGAAACCATCTCAGGTGTGATAATCTCTTCACCAATTTGTAAAAGCGTTCCAATAATAATTCTGACCATATTATATAAAAATCCATCACCAACAATGACAATTCTAAAGGCATTAGCTTCTTCATATAATTTTAGCGCATAAATGGTCCGAACAGTATCTTTTTTATTGCTCCCGGATGCCATATAAGTCTTAAAGTCATGTTTACCTAAAAAGTATTCAAGTCCACGTTTAATGGCATCAATATTCATTTTTTTAGGGTAATGATAACTGTATTTATCTAAAAATGGGTTACGATCAACTTCAGTATAAATCCTATACTCATATGCTTTAGCAATTGCAGAATATCTTGCATGAAAATCATTATTTACGATGGATGCATCTAATACGTAGATTTCTTTTGGTAAACGTCTATTGATTACACGTTTGAGTTGTTCTATAGGCAATCTAAGATTTGTAGCAAAGGTCACACTTTGTTCGAGGGCATGTACACCAGCATCGGTTCGACCTGAAGCGTCAATCGTTATCTTCTCACCTAGCAATTTAGTTAATACTTTTTCAATTTCTTCCTGTATGCTAGGTTGTTTACTCTGACGCTGCCACCCGCAGTAACTACTACCATCATAAACAATCTTCAATTGTACTGTTTGCATCGCTCACCTACAATATAATACACGTAGTTAAATATATAATCATGATTGCACTACCATATAAGTCTCTTGATGAATACTTTAAGACTTTCATGCGTGTTCTTCCCTCACCACCACGATAACAACGAGCTTCCATGGCCATAGCGAGTTCATCTGCACGCCTAAATGCACTAATAAATAGTGGTACTAGTAGTGGAATTAAAGCTTTTGCTCTATTCATAAGATTGCCACTTTCAAAATCAGCTCCTCTAGCCATTTGAGCTTTCATGATTTTATCTGTTTCTTCCAATAACGTCGGTATAAATCTAAGTGCAATCGTCATCATCATTGCTAGCTCGTGAGCAGGCATGCCAATTCTTTTAAATGGTGAGAGTAAGTATTCAATCCCATCTGTTAGTTCAATTGGCGAGGTCGTTAACGTTAATAATGAAGTACCTATTATGAGTAAAATTAGTCTGATCGCCATAAAAAAAGCTCTTTCAACACCTTCTGGGTATATCTTGATAAAACCAGCATGAATCAACGGATCACCCGTACCGGTTGTAAGAAACACATTAATTACAAATGCAAATATAATTAACATAAAGACCGGTTTAAGCCCTTTCATAATAAAATTAACAGGTACTTTTGAAAGTTTAATAACGATACCAATAAATACAACTACAGCCGTATATGCGATAATTTGATTGATTAAAAACAGTGATACTAAATAAAGCATAGAGGCAATAATCTTAAACCTTGGATCCATTTTATGAATGATTGATGGCACACTATAATATTGTCCAATTGTTATATCTCTTAACATAGTTCACCTTTTTTCATGAGCAGTTGAGACAATGCTGTTTTTGCTTCTTCAACAGTTATAATACTCGCATCAATAGAAATCCCATTTTCGTTAAGTGCTTTAACCAAATAAGAAATTTGTGGAACAGCAAGTCCTATATCTTCTAATAGCTCAATATTTCTAAAAACATCTTTCGGCGTTCCATCAAGTACTACTGCGCCTTTATTCATTACTATTAATCTTTCTGAAATCTTTGCCATATCTTCCATGCTATGTGAAACAATGATAACTGTAAGTTTTTCTTTCTCATGAAGGCTCTTTATTTGATAGAGGATCTCATCTCTTCCTTTTGGGTCTAAACCTGCTGTTGGTTCATCTAATATAAGAACCTCTGGTTTCATAGCAAGGACACCTGCGATTGCAACTCTTCTCTTCTGTCCACCACTTAAATCAAAAGGGGATCGATCTTTATAAGTATCATAGTCAAGACCAACAGTTTGCATGGCATCCCTCACACGCTTCTTAACCTCTGCTTCTTGAAGTCCAAGATTATAAGGTCCAAAAGCGATATCTTTTTCTATGGTTTCTTCAAACAATTGATATTCAGGGTACTGGAATACTAGTCCTACTCTTTTTCTAACTTCAATTAATCTCTTTTTACGCGCTCTACTTTCTGCCTTAGATACTCTTTTTTTATTTGATTTACTAATATCTAATCCATCAGTGATATTGTATCCACTCACTATGATTTCACCACTAGACGGCTTTAATAGACCATTAAGTTGCTGAATCAAAGTAGATTTACCAGAACCTGTATGCCCTATAAGTCCGATAAATTCTCCTGATTCAATCACGAGATTGATATGGTCAATTGCTATTGTTTCGTTGGGTGTATTTTTATCATATACATGTGTTAACTCAGCTATTTTAATTGACATAAATTACTCACCATCTCATCTACAGTTAAATTTTCTAAAGATATCTCAAATCCAAGTTTGTTTAATTCATATGATAAAAGTGTAACTTGTGGAACATCTAAACCAATTTGCTTTAAGGCATCAACTTTAGAAAATACCTGTTTTGGTGTTCCTTCAAGAACAATTTCACCTTCATCCATAACGATAATTCGGTCTGCATGTACCGCTTCATCCATATAATGTGTTACATGAATGATTGTCATATGCTCTTCTTTGTTGAGTTGACGAATTGTCTGAATAACTTCTTTTCTTCCTGAAGGATCGAGCATAGCAGTTGGTTCGTCAAATATAATACATTTGGGTTTCATAGCCAAAATACCAGCAATTGCCACCCTTTGCTTTTGCCCACCAGAAAGGTGATGGGGTGGTTTACGTTTAAACTCACTCATCTTGACACTTTCAAGCGCTTCATCAACACGTTTTCGAATTTCTGATGAAGGTAAACCGAGATTTTCTGGACCAAAAGCCACATCCTCTTCTACTATTGTAGCAACTAATTGGTTATCTGGATTTTGAAATACCATTCCAGCTCTTTTTCTAATCTCCCAAATAAGTTCTTCATCAGATGTATCTAAACCATCTATATATATTTTACCAGAGGTTGGATTATAAATACCATTAAACAACTTTGATAACGTTGACTTTCCAGAACCATTATGGCCAATAATTACTACAAATTCACCATCTTTTATATGAAGGTTGATATTTTTAAGCGCGTATTTGTTCTCTTCTTTTTCATCTGCATATCTAAAAAACAGATTCTCTGTTTTAATCATATATTCACCTTACCCTTTTTTATGACCTATATGTATTATATGATGCTTTATCTTGTATTGCCATAAGAAGACCATATGATTCTTGATTTATTCACTAACTATTGCTATATTGTATACCTTTGTGAGCATCTTATCAACGTCAACTAAATAGATTTATATCTATGTATAAGAGATGTATAGAATAATCCATACATCATTAAATATGTAATAAAGGGACTTAAGCGTTAACTTAGTCCCTTAATTATTAAAGATGCAACTTGTTGAATCAAAATCCAAAGACTAAATGTCCGAGGATTCTTATTATACTAACTCTAATTTGCACATAGGAGCCGCATCGCCTCTACGAGGACCTGTTTGAACAAGTCTTGTGTAGCCGCCGTTACGTTCTTTGTAATTAGGAGCGATTTCATCAAATAATTTTTTTACTACAGCTTCTTCAGTTACAAAAGCTAAAACTTGTCTTCTTGCGTGAAGATCGCCTCTTTTAGCAAGAGTGATCATTTTTTCAGCAAATTTCTTAGTTTCTTTTGCTCTAGTTACTGTAGTCTCGATACGTCCATTTTTAAGAAGTGATGTTGTAAGATTTCTCAACATCAATTGTCTATGAGACGATGGACGTCCTAGTTTACGGTAATCTGCCATCGTTTTCCCTCCTTTACTCGTCTTCTGCTCGGAGTCCAAGGTCAAGCTCTGCGAGCTTGTATTTCACTTCTTCAAGTGATTTTTTACCAAGGTTACGAACTTTCATCATATCATCTTCGCTTCTATTAGTAAGCTCTTCGACAGTATTGATACCAGCTCTTTTAAGGCAATTATACGAACGAACAGATAAATCTAATTCTTCAATTGTCATTTCAAGAACTTTTTCTTTAATGTCTTCTTCTTTCTCTACCATGATTTCAACGCCGTTGACGCTGTCTGTCATATCGATAAATAAGTTGAGGTGCTCAGACATAATTTTAGCGCCCAGAGAAGTTGCCTCATCTGGTTTGATTGTACCATCAGTCCAAACTTCAAGTACTAATCTATCATAATCTGCAACCTTACCAACTCTTGTTTTATCCACTGCAAAATTGACTTTTCTTACTGGTGTGTAAATAGAGTCAACTGGGATAATACCAATTGGTAAGCCTACTTCTTTGTTATTTTCTGCTGTGACGTATCCACGACCTTGACCGAGAGCGATTTCCATATAGATTCTAGAATTTTCTTCAAGAGTACAGATATGGAGATCAGTGTTAAGAATTTCTACGTCAGCATCAGCTATGATGTCACCTGCTGTAATCTCTCCTGCTTCTGATGCTTCGATTCTTAAAATCTTCACATCTTCATCTGAATGAATTTTTGCAAACAATTCTTTCAGGTTTAAGATGATTTCAATGACATCCTCTTTAACACCTGGAATAGTTGAAAACTCATGAAGTACATTTTCAATCTTAATCCAACGAACCGCAGTTCCCGGCAAAGAAGAAAGTAAAATACGTCTTAAACTGTTACCTAGTGTTGTTGCGTAGCCTCTTTCAAGCGGCTCAACGACAAATTTGCCAAAGCGCCCGTCACTGCTTAACTCAACACACTCGATGGTTGGTTTTTCAATTTCAATCACTATTTAAGACCCTCCTTCTCAAGAATCACAAAACAAACTTTGAGGGTAATAATACAATACCTATCTAGAGTACAACTCAACGATTAAGTGTTCTTCGATTGGTAAATCGATATTATCTCTTACAGGTAAAGCTGTAAGTTTCCCTTCCATCTTCTCATGGTTTACTTCTAACCAGCTTGGTACAGTTCTTGCAGCTTCAGCTAAAACTTTGAATTTATCTGAAGATTTGCTACCGTCTTTAAGCTGAATTACGTCACCTACTGAAAGAGTCATTGATGGAATATCTGCCTTGCGACCATTTAAAATGAAATGACCATGAGTAACAAATTGTCTAGCTTCTTTTCTAGAGTTTGCAAAGCCAAGTCTGTAAACAACGTTGTCAAATCTCAATTCAAGTAATTGAAGTAAGTTTTCACCAGTGATACCTTTCATTTTTTCAGCACGATCATATGTCGATCTGAATTGAGTCTCTAAGATACCATAGTATCTTTTAACTTTTTGTTTTTCTCTTAATTGCGTTCCGTAGCCAGACAATTTGCTTTTTTTAGCACCATGCTGACCAGGAGCAGTTTGTCTTCTATTTAATGCGCATTTGTCGCTGTAACATCTGTCACCCTTTAGATAAAGCTTTTGGCCTTCTCTACGACAAATTCTACAAGATGGTCCTGTATATCTTGCCAATTAAAACACCTCCTAATACTATATAAACTACACTCTTCTTCTTTTTGGTGGTCTACAACCATTGTGTGGAATTGGAGTTACATCAGCAATAGATGTAATCTCAAGTCCTGTAGCTTGAAGTGCTCTAATAGCAGCCTCTCTGCCTGATCCAGGTCCTTTAACAAAAACCGATACGGATTTCAAACCATGCTCCATACCTGATTTCGATGCAGCTTCAGCAGCCATTTGAGCGGCATAAGGAGTAGATTTTCTAGATCCTTTAAAACCTAAGCTACCTGCGCTAGACCATGCTATTGCATTGCCGTCATTATCCGTTAAAGTTACAATTGTATTGTTAAATGTCGCTTGAATATGAGCTTGGCCACGTTCAACGTTTTTACGTTCACGCTTTTTTCTCACTTTACGTGCTTTTTTAGCAGCAGCCATGTTTTACGCCTCCTTTGTCACCTATTTTTTCTTCTTACGGCTAACAGTTTTCTTAGGACCTTTTCTAGTTCTTGCATTTGTCTTAGTTTTTTGACCTCTACAAGGGAGTCCTTTTCTATGTCTGATGCCTCGGTAACAGCCTATTTCTTTTAATCTTTTAATGTTCATTGCAATTTCTCGTCTAAGGTCACCCTCAACAAGTACGTCTTCTTCAATGAATTGTCTTAATTTACTTACTTCTTCTTCAGTGAGATCTTTGATTCTTGTATCTTCACTGATACCTGCTTTTGCTAACAAGTCTTGAGAAGTAGGTTTTCCAATACCATAGATGTAAGTTAAGCCGATAACAGCTCTCTTCTCTCTAGGCAAGTCAACACCTGCAATTCTTGCCATTGAATTACACCTCCTATGTGTATAAACTAATGTTATATTGTCGGTAATAATTTATTTCAAATATAAAGTTTTTCAGCCGCGCTTTATATTTGCTTGCTTTATCGCGCCAGATTAACCTTGCGTCTGCTTGTGCTTTGGATTAATGCAGATCACCATTACTTTACCTTTACGTTTGATGATTTTACATTTCTCGCACATTGGTTTTACTGATGGTCTAACTTTCATTGTTATCCCTCCTTATGACTTTCCACGCCATACAATCCTACCACGAGTAAGATCATAAGGCGATAAATCTAATGTTACCTTATCTCCAGGTAATATTCTTATAAAATTCATTCTAAGTTTACCAGAGATATGAGCCAACACTATATGTCCATTTTCTAATTTCACTTTAAACATTGCATTTGGCAATGCTTCAACTACTACGCCTTCTACTTCAATATTATCACTTTTTGCCATTAGAACTATCCCTCCTTACTCGGACTAAACCAACTATGTTTGAAACTTTTTTCCTTAGCTCTGCATCATTTATATATGCATGTGTTTCAAACTTCATTTGAAGTTCTTCATCAACACCACCACATTTTATAAGATGCTTCACCTTTTTTTTCTTTGGATTGTTAAGTTTTCTCAAATCGCCATCAACCACCATGACATGTTGATCGTCAAAGATGCCGATAACAATTAAAACACTGTCTTTATCTCGTCCAGCTTTTGATTTGACAAATTGACCGATTTCTAGCTCACGTGATGAAGTTAACATCACTTCACCTCGCTATCTGAACAGGAATTAACTACTGTAGTGAGTTCTGGTTCACCGTCGGTTATAATGATTGTATTTTCGTAATGTGCAGACAAAGATTTGTCCTTTGTTACAACTGTCCATTCATCATCCAAAACTCTTACTTTAAAATCACCCGAGTTAATCATAGGTTCAATGGCGAGTGCCATACCTTTTTCAAGTCTAGGTCCTCTACCTGGAGCACCATAGTTTGGAATAGGTGGATCTTCATGCATTTGCCTTCCGATACCGTGTCCTACGAAATCTCTAACGACACTGAAGCCTCTTTCCTCTGCATATTGTTGAATGGCGTGCGAGACGTCAGACAATCTATACCCGACTTTACAATACTTCAATCCTTCAAAGAAACTCTCTTCAGTAACTTTAATCAGTTCTAAAGCCGCATCACTCACTTTGCCAACAGGATGTGTTCTAGCAGCATCACCATGATAACCGTTTTTAAAAGCGCCTATGTCAATACTGATGATGTCGCCTTCCTTAAGAATAACTTCTCCAGGAATGCCGTGAATGACCTGATCATTCACTGAAGCGCAAATGGATGCTGGATAACCATGATATCCTTTAAAGGAAGGTGTGGCTCCATTAGCCAAAATAACAGCTTCAGCGATGGCATCAAGCTCGCCTGTAGTAATTCCAGGCTTGATTGCTTTTTTTATTTCTTCATGAGCTAATGCAACAATACGTCCAGATTCTTGCATTAGTTCAATTTCTTTACTCGTTTTAATAACGATCATGTCTTAGCCCCTTAGTGCATTTACAATATCCGAAGAGACAACTTTTATATCTTGCTCACCATCTATGTTCACAAGTTTGCCTCTAACCTCATAGTAATGAATTAAAGGTGATGTTTCATTCATGTAGACATTGATACGATTTGCAACGGTTTCTTCAATATCGTCACTTCGCTGATAAAGCTCACCACCACATTTGTCACATACACCTTGTTGTTTTGAAGGGTTATTGTGAATGTGGTAAGTTGCGCCACAACTTCTACAAATTCTACGACCAACAGCACGTGATACGAGTAGTTCAGGATCAACCTTAATATTCAGTACCGCTGTTAAATCGACACCCATTTTTTCAAGAACTTTGTCTAGTTCCTCAGCTTGAAAAACTGTTCTAGGAAATCCGTCTAAGAGGAAACCATCATTACAATCTGCTTCCTTTAGACGCGCCTCAACAATTTCAACTACTAGAGAATCTGGTACAAGAGCACCCTGATCTATAAAGGATTTGGCTCTAAGCCCAAGCTCAGTACCTTCTTTTATATTTTTTCTAAAAATATCCCCTGTAGAAATGTGTGGAATCTGGTATTGATCGACGATGAATTCTGCTTGCGTTCCTTTTCCTGCACCTGGAGGGCCAAGTAATATTAATCTCACTAATGGCCTCCTAGTTCAAAAATCCTTCGTAATGTCTCATAAGCATTTGTGCTTCAACCTGTTTCATCGTTTCAAGTGAAACTGAAACAACGATTAGAATTGATGTACCGCCAAAGCTTAGTTGAGTATTTGTAACTGCACCAAGGAAGTTTGGTAATATAGCAATAAATGCTAAGAAAAACGCGCCTACAATAGTAATCTTGTTTAAAGATTTGCTAAGGTGTTCTGCAGTTGGTCTACCTGGTCTAATACCAGGGATAAACCCACCGTTTGTCTTCAAACGATCAGCAACTTCAACAGGGTTGAAAGTGATGTTCGTATAGAAGTAAGTGAAGAATATAATCAACAATGCATAAAGCATATTGTACATAATTGATGTTGTTCCTAACCATTTACTAACGAAAGCTGAGAATCCACTTCCTGGGAAGAAGGCTCCAATTGTCGCAGGAAACATTAGGATTGATATTGCGAAAATTACTGGAATAACTCCCGCTTGATTAACTTTAAGCGGAATATGCGTTGTTTGACCACCGTACATTTTTCTACCAACAACTCTTTTAGCATATTGTACTGGAATTTTTCTTTGACCTTGTTGGATAAAGATAATTCCCATAATGATTACTACTGCAAACACTGCAAAGAACAGAGCCTGAATAATATTCATTTGACCTAAAGTAAGGTTAGTGTACATTTGTAAAATTCCTGAAGGTAGTTTTCCGATAATCCCGGCAAAGATAAATAATGAAATACCATTACCAATACCTTTGTCAGTGATTTTTTCACCTAAGTACATTAAAAACGCCGTTCCAGCTGTGAGTGTTAATACAGCAATGAATGTTGACCATGCCCCTGGAGTGATAAAGAATCTTTGGAAATAACCTAAGCTAAAACCGATTCCTTGAATCAATGCTAGCACGACTGTTAAATATCTGGTATATTGTGCAATTTTCTTTCTACCCGTCTCACCTTCTTTTGCAAGTGCTTCCAAAGCTGGAAATGCAATTTGTAAAAGATTAAGTACGATAGAAGCTGTAATATACGGGCTAATCCCAAGTGCAAATATGGTAAACGTTTTAAAGTTACCACCACTCATAAGATTGAAGAGGCCTAGCAGACCGTCTTCTGAGTTTGAGAATGCTGCTGCTAGAGCACCACTATCTATTCCTGGTACTGGTACTGCCGATCCTAATCTAAAAATTGTAATCATCAATAGTGTAAAGAGGATTCTTCTTCTTAGATCAGGAATTTTCCAAGCGTTTCTAAGTGTAGACAACAATTAAATCACCTCTGCCTTTCCTCCAGCAGCTTCAATCTTGGTAATCGCTGACTGAGTGAATTTATTAGCCTTAACGGTTAACTTTTTATTCAATTCTCCATCGCCTAAGATCTTAAGTCCATAACCAAGTTTATTTACAACACCTGTTTGTAATAAAACTTCTGGTGTAATTTCCGTGCCTTCTTCGAACTCATTTAAGATTTCTACGTTGACAACAGTCCATTGTTTTTTAAATTTGTTGTGGAATCCACGTTTCGGAATTCTTCTGAATAATGGCATTTGACCACCTTCAAATCCCGGTCTTACCCCTCCGCCTGAGCGTGAGTTTTGACCATTATTACCGCGTCCCGCAGTCGTTCCTAATCCAGAACCTGTACCTCTACCAACTCTTTTTTTAGATTTAGTAGAACCTTCTGCTGGTTTCAAATCATGAAGTCTCATGGTCGCACCTCCTTTATGATTATTACTCTACAATTTTAACTAAGTGATTTACTTTGTTGACCATGCCTCTCATTTGAGCATTGTCTTGCTTTTCTACCACTTGACCGATCTTTTTAAGGCCTAAAGCTTCAACAGTTAATTTATGCTTTGGAAGCGCACCGATTGTACTTTTGACCAATTTTACTTTTATAGTAGCCAAGGTTCATACCCCCTAACCTAGAATTTGTTCTACAGTCTTACCTCTTAATTTAGCTACACTTTCAGCTGTCTTAAGATTAGTAAGGCCATCGATCGTTGCATTTACCATGTTTCTAGGATTGTTACTTCCTAGAGACTTAGCTCTTACATCCTTTATACCTGCAAGTTCAAGTACCGCACGAACAGGACCACCAGCGATAACACCAGTACCTTCTTTAGCAGTCATAATTCTTACGCTGCCTGCACCGAAATGACCTTCGATGTTGTGTGGTACAGTTGTTCCTACTCTTGGAACATAAATCAATCGTTTTTTAGCATCTTCTACAGCTTTAGAGATAGCTTCAGGAACCTCTTTAGCTTTACCTGTACCAATGCCAACGTGGCCATTTTCATCTCCAACAACAACAAGTGCGCTGAATCTAAAGTTTCTACCACCTTTAACAACCTTAGTAACACGATTTATATTAATAACCTGTTCTTTGAGGTCTAACTTACTCGCATCAATCAATTGACGGTTCATCAATATACCTCCCTATCTAGAATTTTAATCCTGCTTCTCTAGCGCCCTCAGCGAGTTCTTTCACTCTACCGTGGTAAAGATAGCCACCTCTATCAAAAACAACATCTTCGATGCCTTTTTCAAGAGCTTTCTTAGCAACAAGTTCACCTACTAATTTAGCAGCTTCTTTATTTCCTGCATTTGAAACTTTATCTTTTACAGAAGTTTCGAGGCTAGAAGCAGCAATTAAAGTGTTTCCAGTTACATCATCAATGATTTGTGCATAAATATTTTGGTTTGATCTGTAAACATTAAGTCTCGGTTTAACAGCCGTTCCAACAATTTTCTTACGCACTCTTGCATGACGTGCTTTTCTGTTTGTATTTCTACTTTTATTAGAAGCCATTTTATGCTACTCCTTTCTTATTTTTTCTTACCTGTCTTACCTTCTTTTCTGATGACAGTTTCATCAGAGTAACGAACGCCTTTACCTTTGTAAGGTTCAGGTTTTCTCCACTCTCTGATCTTAGAAGCATAGTTACCAACTTTTTGTTTGTTAATACCTTTTACAACGATTTCTGTTGGTGTATTACAAATAGTTGTGATACCATCTGGATCTTCCATAGACACTGGATGAGAATGACCTAAAGATAAGTCAAGTTTATTACCATTTTTCGCAGCTTTGTAACCAACGCCAACGATTAATAGTTTTCTTTCAAAGCCTTGTGTAACACCAACTACCATGTTATTCACAAGTGCTCTAGTTAATCCGTGTAAAGCTCTGTGCTTTTTATTATCAGATGGACGCGTTACTGTTAACGTGTCGCCATCAATGTGAATGTTAATGTCTTTGTCTATTTGCTCTGACAATTCTCCTAGAGGTCCTTTAACTGTTACTAAATTAGCAGCAGAAACTTTAATCTCGACCCCTTGAGGTATTGTAATAGGCAATTTACCTACTCTTGACATTGTCACACCTCCTAGTTATTCTTTATTACCATACGTAGCAAATTACTTCGCCACCAACGCCAAGTTTTCTAGCTTCTCTATCAGAAATAATTCCGTTAGAAGTAGAAATAATTGCCAAACCTAAGCCACCTAGAACTCTAGGGATATCAGTTTTCTTAGCATAAACTCTTAAACCTGGTTTAGAGATACGCTTTAAGCCAGTGATAACTCTTTCTTTGTTCTCACCATATTTCATTTCTATTCTTATAAGCCCTTGTTTACCATCTTCAATGATGTCAAAGCCTTTAATGTATCCTTCCTCTAAGAGGATTTCAACAATCTTATTTTTTACATTTGATGCCGGTACATCTACTGATGTATGTTTTACCATATTCGCATTACGTACACGCGTTAGTAGATCAGCAATTGGATCTGTCATTGCCATGAGTAATTACCTCCTTCCGATTTCTTACCAGCTTGCTTTTTTAACACCTGGAATTTGTCCTTTGTATGCCAATTCTCTAAAACAAATACGGCAGATTCCATATTTTCTTAAATAAGCATGCGGTCTTCCACAGATTCTACATCTAGAATATTCTTGAGTTGAGTATTTTTGTGGTCTTGCTTGTTTTACCTTAAGACTGGTTTTAGCCAATGTAAATCCCTCCTTACTTCGTGAATGGCATTCCCATTAATTTTAATAATTCTCTTGCCTCTTCGTCAGTTTTTGCTGTTGTTACGAAAGTAATATCCATACCTCGTACAGTTTCAACTTTATCAATATTGATTTCAGGGAAAATTAGCTGTTCTTTAATACCTAAAGTGTAATTTCCTCTACCATCAAAAGAATTCGCATTGACGCCTCTAAAGTCTCTTACTCTAGGTAACGCAATAGAAATAAATCTATCGATAAATTCATACATTCTTTCGCCTCTAAGAGTAACTTTAGCACCAACACTCATGCCTTCTCTTACCTTAAAGTTTGCTACAGATTTTTTTGCTTTTGTAATTACTGGTGCTTGACCTGCAATTGTAGCAAGTTCATCTACAGCAATTTTGATTATCTTAGGATTATCTTTACCGTCACCAAGACCCATATTAATTACGACTTTTTCAATCTTAGGGATCTCCATAACGTTGTTATAATTAAATTTTTCCATTAATGCTTTAGCAACATCATTTTGATATTTATCTTTAAATCTTGCCATGAGTCAAACCTCCTTTCTTACTGGAATTAGTCTAGTACTTCACCAGTTTTAACTGATACTCTGACTTTTTTTCCGTTTTCTAAATCTTTGAATTTTACTCTAGTACCCGCTTTAGCTTTCGCATCGAATAAAAGAACATTTGATACATGGATAGCAGATTCTTTATGAACTATACCACCTTGTTGAACTTTCATAGATGGTTTTTGATGCTTAGTTACCATGTTTACATTTTCAATGATAATTCTATCAGTTTTTGGGTTTACGCTTAATACTTTACCCTTTTTGCCTTTATCTTTTCCCGCAATAACGATAACAGTATCGCCTTTTTTAATATGCATTACTACACCTCCTAAGTTTAAAGAACTTCTGGAGCTAGAGAAACGATTTTCATAAACTTTTTATCTCTTAACTCTCTAGCAACTGGCCCGAAGATACGAGTTCCTATTGGAGATAAATCTTCTTTTATGATTACAGCAGCATTTTCATCAAATTTGACATAGCTACCATCTGGTCTTCTAATCCCAAATACACTTCTTACGACAACTGCCTTTACGACATCGCCTTTCTTGACAACTCCGCCAGGTGTTGCATTTTTAACGGTCGCTACTATAACATCTCCGATATTACCAAATTTTCTCTTTGAACCACCTAGTACGCGGATACAAAGTATTTCTTTCGCACCAGAGTTATCAGCAACTTTTAAACGAGTCTCGTTTTGGATCATGCTTATTTCCTCCTCTCGCTAAACTACTTAGCTTTTTCCACGATTTCAACTAGTCTCCATCTTTTGTCTTTGCTAAGTGGTCTAGTTTCCATAATTCTTACTTTATCACCAATGCCACATGTGTTTTCTTCATCATGTGCCTTGAATTTTTTTGTTCTTTTTACTCTTTTTCCGTAGAGTGGGTGACGGATGAAATCTTCTACAGTAACAACGATCGTTTTATCCATCTTATCGCTAGTAACGAAACCAACTCTAACTTTTCTACTGCCTCTTTCCACAGCGTAACCTCCTTTGCTTATGCTTGGATCTCTTTTTGTCTCAAGATCGTGTTAACACGAGCAATATCTTTTTTAATGGCTTTAATTTTCATTGGATTATCTAATTGCCCTGTAGCTAATTGGAATCTCAAGTTGAAAAGCTCGTTTTTCAACTCAACCATTTTTTCATTTAACTCTTGTGGAGTCATTTCTTTAATTTTATTTGCTTTCAACTTTATTCACCACCCTTTTCGATAGCGTCGTCCTTCTTAACAAATTTACATTTAATAGGTAATTTGTTAGCAGCAAGTCTCATTGCTTCTCTTGCTAGTTCTTCATCTACACCAGAAAGCTCAAACAATACTCTACCTGGTTTAACGACAGCAACCCAGTATTCTGGAGAACCTTTACCAGCACCCATACGAGTTTCAGCAGGCTTTTGCGTTACAGGTTTGTGAGGGAATACCTTGATCCAAACCTTACCGCCTCTTTTGATTCTTCTATTGATTGCAATTCTGGCTGCTTCTATTTGATTCGCTGTAAGCCAAACTGGCTCCATAGCTACTAAACCGTAATCTCCGTATGATACTGTGTTTCCCTTTTGAGCAGTACCAGACATTCTACCTCTGTGAACTCTACGGCGTTTTACTCTTTTAGGCATCAACATGGTTAATAGCCTCCTTTCACAAAACTTGAATTAATTGTTGTTGTTTCTTGGCTTTCTTGGGCCTCTGTTAGGACCAGCGTTAGCATTTCTAGATCTTTGAGGACGCCTATCAGTCGCTTTTCTAGCTTCTTTTCTTTTAAGTCTAGTTTCTTCACTAACACTTGGAAGTACTTCGCCTTTATTGATCCAAACTTTAACGCCAATTTTGCCATAAGTTGTGTCAGCTTCTGCAAAACCATAGTCGATATCAGCTCTTAAAGTAGATAACGGCACATTTCCTTCAGAATAACCTTCAGTTCTTGCCATCTCAGCGCCGCCTAAACGACCAGACGTTTGAACTTTAACACCTTCAGCACCTGACTTAAGCGCTCTTCCGATAACTTGCTTCATCGCTCTTCTAAAAGAAACCCTTTTTTCAAGTGAGAAAGCAACGTTTTCTGCAACTAATTGTGCATCAATATCAACGTTATCAACTTCAGAAATATCAAGTTGAATTGACTTTTTAGTCATTTTTTCAAGTTCTTCTCTTAATACTTTAATATTTTCTCCGCCTTTACCTACTACCATTCCTGGCTTAGCAGTAAAGATATTTATATGCACTTTATCATTTGCTGTTCTATCAATATAAATTCTAGAAATACCAGCAGTAAAAAGTCTCTTCTTAACATATTTACGAATTCCATAATCTTCAATTAATAAATCTGCGAAGTTCTTTTTATTTGCATACCACTTTGAGTCCCAATCTTTGATGACTCCAACTCGGAGTCCGTGTGGGCTAACTTTTTGACCCATTCAGTATACCCTCCTTCTACTCTTTTTCAGCGACAATAACGCCAACGTGACTGCTTCTTCTCAACACCGGATTTGCTCTACCCATTGAACCTGCGTTCCATCTCTTAAGAGTAGGTCCTTGGTTTGCATAGATATCTTTAACAAATAAAGCATCTACGTCCATGTGATGATTGTTCTCAGCATTTGCCACCGCTGAGTTCAAAACCTTCAAAAATATTTCTGCACCTTTTCTAGGTGTAAACTTTAATATTGCTCTTGCATCTTTGATATTTTTTCCTCTTACTAAATCAGCAATTGCTCTCATTTTACGAGGAGAAATTCTCATATGCTTAGCTTCCGCTTTAGCTTGCATTAATAGTACCTCCTTTCGGATTATTGAACTTATTTACTTTTCTTATCGCCTGCATGTCCTCTGAACGTTCTAGTTGGAGCAAACTCACCGAGTTTGTGTCCAATCATATCTTCAGTTACATATACAGGAACGTGTTTTTTGCCATCGTGTACTGCGATTGTGTGACCAACCATTTGTGGGAAAATTGTAGATGATCTTGACCAAGCTTTAAGAACTTTCTTTTCGCCAGCTGCATTCATCTCTTCGATTTTTCTCAACAGACCTTTATGGACAAAAGGACCTTTTTTAAGAGATCTACTCATTCTATGTGTCCTCCTTTCAGTTTACGAAATTATTTCTTTCTACGAGATACGATATATTTATCGTTAGGATTGCTTTTCTTTCTTGTTTTGTAGCCAAGTGCTGGTTTACCCCAAGGTGTAACCGGATTTGGTCTACCAATTGGTGATCTACCTTCACCACCACCGTGAGGGTGATCGTTAGGGTTCATTACAGAACCTCTGACAGTTGGTCTAATACCCATATGTCTAGTTCTACCAGCTTTACCGATTGAGATATTCTCGTGATCGATATTACCCACTTGACCAATTGTAGCTCTACATTCTTTTCTAACGTATCTAGTTTCGCCAGATGGTAATCTAAGAAGTGCGTATTTGCCTTCTTTAGCCATAAGTTGAGCTGAGTTACCAGCAGATCTTACTAACTGACCACCTTTACCTGGTTTCATTTCGATATTGTGAATAATCGTACCAACTGGCATATTCATAAGCGGCATCGCATTACCAGTTTTGATATCTTGATGTTCACCAGAAATAACTGTATCGCCTACTTTTAAGCCATTTGGATGAAGAATATAGCTTTTCGCTCCATCAGCATAAACTAAAAGTGCAATGTTAGCGCTTCTGTTTGGATCGTATTCAACTGCTGAAACTTTAGCAGGTACGTTATCTTTTAATCTTTTGAAATCGATAATTCTATATTTTACAGTGGTACCGCCACCTCTATGACGAACAGTGATCTTTCCTTGATTGTTTCTACCTGAATGTTTTTTCAAAGCAACAACTAAAGCTTTCTCTGGTTGTTTTTTTGTGATTTCTTCGAAAGTAGACATAGTCATCTGTCTTCTAGCAGGTGAAGTCGGTTTAAATTTTTTGATACCCATTGTTTATACCTCCTTCGAGTCTTTAATGATTACATGCCTTCAAAGAACTCGATTGTTTTACTGTCAGCAGTTAATTTTACAATCGCTTTCTTCCAGCTTCTTGTGTAGCCTTGAGTTCTACCTTGTCTTTTAAGCTTGCCTTTTACATTTAAAGTGTTAACTTTTTCAACTTTAACACCGAAAACTTCTTCAACAGCTTTTCTGATTTCAGTTTTATTCGCATTTTTCAATACTTCAAAAGTATATTTACGATCTGAAGTTTGAAGCATCGAATTTTCTGTTACGATAGGTTTAATTATTACATCATAAGAGGTTCTCATTATGCGTACACCTCCTCAAATTTCTCTACTGCACCTTTAGTGACTACGAAGAAATCGTGGTTTAAGATGTCATATACGTTGATTTCTCCAACGAATGTAGTCTTAACACCAGTAAGATTGCTAGTAGCACTTACAACATTTTTCTCAACGCCTTCTGTAACGATAAGAACTTTCTTACCCGCTATTTTGATATTGTCGAGAATTGAGATCATCTCTTTAGTCTTAGGAGCTGTTAATGATAACGCCTCAAGTACGATCATTTCATTTTCCATTACTTTTGCACTAAAAGCAGACTTAAGTGCTAATCTTCTTACCTTTTTAGGTAAAGTATATCTGTAGCTTCTTGGTTTTGGAGCAAATACGACACCACCACCAATATGGTTTGGTGCAGTAATGGAACCTTGTCTTGCATTACCAGTTCCTTTTTGTCTAAACGGCTTTCTTCCGCCACCGCTTACTTCTGCTCTTGTTTTAGCAGATTGTGTTCCTTGTCTTTGGTTTGCTAAGTAGTTCTTTACTACTTCATGCATAACAGGGATATTTGGCTCTATACCGAAAACGCTTTCGTTTAATTCGATTTCACTAACTTTTTGTCCCGAAACATTTAATACGTCTAACTTAGGCACTGTGCTTCCTCCTTTCATCAGCTATTACTTAACTGCTTTAATAGCTTTTCTTATTGTGATACGACCTTTTTTAGGTCCTGGCACTGCACCCTTAATTAATAAAAGGTTTCTTTCAGCGTCGACTTTAACAACTTCAAGATTGAGTACAGTAACTTGCTCATTACCCATTCTACCTGCCATTGGCATGCCTTTGAAAACTCTTGCTGGGTAAGAAGCTGCTCCAATCGATCCACCACCTCTGTGGTATTTAGAACCGTGAGTTTCAGGTCCTCTTGATTGGTTGTATCTTCTTATTGGACCAGTAGTACCTTTACCTTTAGAAGTACCAGTTACATCGATCTTTTGACCATCTGTAAAGATGTCAGCTGTAATCGCTTGTCCAACTTGGAATTCAGATGGATTATCAACTCTGAACTCTTTTAATAATTTTTTGAAAGGTATTCCAGCTTTGTTAAAGTGGCCTTTCATTGGTTTGTTTACGTGTTTGTCTTTCACGTCACCAGATGCAACTTGAATTGCGTTGTAACCGTCTGTTTTTTCAGTTTTGATTTGAGCAACTACCATTGGAGTTACTTCAACTACTGTTACAGCTGTTACGATGCCTTCTTCGTTGAATACTTGGGTCATACCGATTTTTTTACCGATAATTCCTACCATGCGTTTCGCACCTCCTAATATTCTTACAGCGGATTACTTAATGTAATCATCCTAAAAAATCAGGTTTATCTATTTAAACCGAAATCTTAGTCCAAAATAATGTTTAAAGCTTGATTTCTACGTCAACACCTGCTGGTAACTCAAGTTTCATTAACGCGTCAACCGTTTTTTGACCTGGATTCAAAATGTCAATCAATCTCTTGTGAGTTCTGATTTCAAATTGCTCTCTAGAATCTTTGTACTTATGAACAGCTCTTAAGATTGTTACAATTTCTTTCTTCGTTGGTAACGGAATTGGTCCAGCCACATCCGCGCCAGTCATTTTTGCAACTTCTACAATTTTAAGTGCAGTGTTGTCCAAAATTTTGTGATCAAATGACTTTAATCTGATTCTGATTTTTTGCTTGTTAGCCATTGCTAAGCCTCCTTTTTTTTATCGCATGTTACCGTGATCATGCAACCGAGTTCTATTGTCCACTACGCCGGGTGTTTCACGATTTGGTGAGCATAAAAAATAACTCGTCGCTCATATCAAGTATGAACAATTCTCAACGAAAATTCTCTCACAGCTAAGTAACTTTTCGCGTCATCGCATTAGTGCACCATAGTATTATATAATAACCCCTTGATTAAATCAAGGGGTTATTTGATAGTTTAAATATTTCTTTTTAGAAACACTTATTATTCAGTAATTTTGATAACAGAACCAGCGCCAACTGTTCTACCGCCTTCACGGATAGAGAATCTTAAACCCTCTTCTAC
>NZ_JARYZI010000016.1 GCF_029914245.1 Fusibacter bizertensis | reverse complement strand
TACATATCCGAAATTTCTGTCATTTTAAGTCCTGTTACATCACCTTCAGTATATTGATAAGTGACACTTTCATCATTATTGAAAATAGTAATTTGATTGCCCAATCCCGCCATATTCATTTCAGTTCTGTAATTTCCATCTTTATAGTAACTCTTAGTGGTGAAATTCATACCAGAGCCACTCATTTCACTAACAACATATAGATTATTTGGTTCATTTACGACTAGGGCTTTTAGAAGTTCAATGCCTTCAAGACCTTCAAGATTATCTTCATTGCTTATTTCAACAGATTCCGTTTTTTCAACTGCTAAATTTTCAGTAACTTCAGCCGAAGTCATCGCTTCATTCGCCTTAATTGTCGTTTGATTCACCTCTTGTTCATTATTACTCTGAGAATCAGAGCTACATGCTGACAGATAAGTGAGTGAAATTAAAGTTAGTAATATTAACAATATCTTTTTCATATCTCCTCCTACGTAACTTTTCTTACTTTAGTAATAATCCTACTTAGAGTTTATCAGAAAATAAAAGCATAAAGGGTCATTTGATCATTATATAAGTCACTTGTTTTATTCCTATTGTGACTAAAGTAATCTCTCTTAACTTAAGTCAATGCGCCATATAATTGCAAATGATAAAATATAGAAAAAGGAGGTTCGTCATGAACACACTAACAATTAACCAAAAAAATAAAAAAAATGCTGCGCGTATAGCAGCATTTGCACTCTTGATTATGACAATATTTGCTGGATTAGCGTTTGGAATGATCCATTCTAATCTAATTGTAATGTCTGATCCAGCGCTAACACTTGAAAATTTAATGTCACAGTCAAGTAAATTTACTATTGAAATTCTGGCGTGGATTGTCATAGCTCTTATGGACTTTGTCGTAGCTGTTGCCTTTTTCTATTTTTTCAAAACGACAAACCCTCAGCTTGCAAAGTTAAGTGCTGCACTTCGTATTTTGTATACTCTATTCTTAAGTGTTGGAATCTATCATCTCATACAAATCGCAATCAACTTAGATCATACAGTTTTATCCACCGACATAATGATTCATTTAAGATCTTTTGATGTATTATGGTCTCGTGGACTGATCATTTTTGGATTACACCTTATCGTCACCTCTTTATTAATGTTTCAGACATACAAAATTCCTAAAATATTAAGCGCACTTATGTTAATCGCGGGACTATGTTATTTCACCGTCCATGCGCTTTATTGGATTGCACCAAGTATAGAAACAACGACACAATCTATTGAAAATTTACTAGCATTGCCAATGACTATTGGGGAACTTAGTTTTGGAATATGGCTTTTAGTTCGAGGCAGTAGAAAGCCTTTTCTTAATGCGACTGAGAGATTCGGGTTTAATGCCTAGATAACTAGCCAGTTGATGCTGTGGGACGCGCTTAAGTAAATCAGGTCTATTAATTGTCAAATTGATATAGCGTTCTTCTGGTGTTAACGACATAAATATTGCGCGATCTTCTTGCTCTTTACCAAAGTTGGTTTCCATTATATTGCGTGTCACAAGCTGTAATTCAGGATATTTTGAATACAGCTTTTCTTCTGATTCTAGATTTCCCTCAAGTAAAATCACATCTTCAACACAAGCCAAAGAATACTCTGAAGGTATTTGAAATTTGTAACTGTTAAATAAAACAATTGCTTGTTCTTCTGTAAAGAAAGCAACCGTAATTTCTCTACCATCTTCTAAAGTTTTATACTGCCTCACACAACCAGATAAAACTGTGTAGCAATTCCGTGAGATTTCACCTTGATTAAGTAAAATTTCACCCTTTAAATATTGCTTAACCTCTAAGTCCTGCATAATCTCACTGTTTTGCTCGGCATCCATTCCAGTATTTTTATCCAAGAATTTTTTTAATTTTTCATCCAAATCCTTACACCACCTTAATAAACTCTATATCTATCTTATCATTGAGAAATAAGATCCTCAACACAATAGATAATATATAGTTATTTTTTATTTGGAAATATCTATGATCACCAACTCTGGTCTGTTAAAGATTCTTGGTATGCGTGTGGATTCTCGGGCAAGTCCACGAGAAATGATCAACTTTGAAGTCTCAAAATTATAAAGTCCACCAGCATATTTTGGGAAAAAGCCTTGATCAGGGGCTAGCAACCCGTTTAATAGAAAAGGAATACGCCACTGACCACCATGTGCATGACCTGAAAGCATCAAATCAAATCCATATGATAAGTATTGCTGCGCATTTTGAGGTCTATGATATAGCAGTAATTGGTATACACTTTGGTCTATATTTCCTTTAATGGCCTCAAGTTCAGTTATAACACTAGAGCCATCTGCTTTAAGTTTAAAAATTGATGAATCATCTACTCCGCTAATCTGAATTTTACTATTATTGATCTGGATCATCTCACTCGTTCCTTCAAGCACTGTAACACCAAATGATTTAACTATAGTTTTAATCTCGTTAACTTCGCTACTCCAAACTTCGTGATTACCTGTGACATAATAGCAAGGGTATTTATTTGCAATTCCCTCAAGTAAGTAAATACTATTTTCATGTGAGATGACATCATCAAAGATATCTCCCCCAAATAGAATTATATCTGGTTTTTCAACATCAATTGCTTGTATTAATTCCACTTCATTCTCACCATATTTACAAGAATGTAAATCAGTTATTAAAGCAATGCGTATACTTGTCTCTATTTTATTAGACTTTAATTCATAATTTACCACTTTAAGCCTAAAGTCAAAGGCAAAAGCACTTAAAATAACCATTATTATTATTATCAAAATCATCATTTTACGTTTCATACGCCTCCTAAGTTACATAATTGCTTTGGGATTTAGGTATGTCGGATTTTTTAGAGCCGCCACAAGAATAGTGATTTGAAAATGTGTCAAATCTGCTGGTATAACTTCATAGTAATACCGAGAAGCTTCATTAATACCATAGCAGCCTTCTCCAAGATAAGTAATATTACAGTAAAGTTCTAATATCTCATCTTTTGAAAGCATTGACTCTAACTTTACAGCAACTATTAGTTCGGCAACTTTCCGCTCGTATTTTTTTTCAAATGAGAAATACATATTTTTAGCAAGTTGCTGCGTAATTGTACTGCCACCTTGTACATAAGAACCTTCTATTAAATTATTATACATCGCTCTACCTGTTGCTAACAAATCTACGCCCATATGTCGATAAAAACGCTTATCCTCTGATGCAATTACTGCATCAAGGTATGCTTGGGGGATCTCATCTAGGGGAATAAAATTTTCACTACTTCTGATTGAAACGATCGTATCATAGATGCTTTTTTCTTCAATTGCACTTTTGTACATATCATAACCACTTGCAATGACAGGGCTAACTTTTATAACTAAAATTGCACTTAAACACATTGTAAGAATTAGAAAAAGAACTATTTTTTTATTGTGCTTATTCATTTTCGACTCCTTCCCACTTATACCCCTATTGTATCTACCATTTCTAACTTGAACCATCGTTTTGCCTTACACAAAACGAACATTTTTGTAAGGTTGACATTAAGTAGATTCAGGAATATACTAATTTACTACATGAGAATGTATTTCAATTAAATTATTAGAAGGAGATTTTTATGAAAATTGAAATTTGGTCAGATTTTGTATGTCCATTTTGTTATATTGGAAAACGTAGATTAGAACTCGCTTTAAATCAAGCATCTTCAGACGAAAAATTCGATGTCATCTTCAAGAGTTTTGAGTTAGATCCCCATGCTGCCAAATCATACGATCAGGGCATCAATGAGCTCATCGCTAAAAAATATGGCATATCAGTTGAACGTGCAACTGCATCAAATCAACAAATCATCTCGCAAGCAAAAGCATTAGGTCTAAACTATAACTTTGACGATATGAAACCCACAAACACTTTTGACGCCCATAGAGTGGTACAATATGCTAAAACAGTTGGTAAAGACAAAGAGCTGGCAGAAAGACTATTTAAAGCTTATTTTGAAGAATCACTTCTCCTCTCTGATGCCAATGTACTTGCAAAGTTAGCAGAAGAAATAGGTATAGAAAAATCTACTGTGTTAAATTTACTTGCATCAAATGATTTTGAAAGTGAAGTAAGAAACGATGAAGATACCGCACACAGCCTTAATATCACTGGTGTACCTTACTTTGTTTTTGACGGTAAATATGCAGTGTCCGGTGCACAACCTCCCGAAGTATTTTTAGATGTCATTGCAAAAGTGAAAAGTGAAATGCTACAAACAGAGGCTGGTAAAGAAAACCAAACATCAGAAGGTATCTGTGTAGATGGAAAGTGCCAAATATAATAACTAAATCATAAAAAAAGCCTGCTTATTTGCGTATTCTAAAATTCGCAAAAGCAGGCTTTTATAGTTATATCCACAATATTATAAACCAAATTAGCTTATAGAGAGATGAAATCCTTAATCAAATTACTACCGCATCCACATCCTTCGTTCTCACTACAACCGCAACTTCCTCCACTATGACGACGTCCATCCGTTATAATTGCATCATCTTGAATGCCCATCCCCTTTAAATATATGATTACATCATCTACAAAATTGTCGCTTCCAACTACATAGATATACGGATCGTAATCCGACTTCATTAAAAGCCTTTGGAGTTCAAAATCCATGGTATGATAAAATGATTTGCGACTTGTCGTATAATGAGAAACAAAAGGTGCACAGTCTTTTGTTATTTGGTCAAACTCATCCTTATAGATTGTACTACCAGCATCTATGTTGATTTGTATAAGCTCCGGTATACCATAATTATCATAAGAATATGCTTTGACCAATGACCGAATAGCTGCAACCCCGACACCATTTGATAACATCAGCAAAGGTCTACTTTGTCTTATCAATTTAAAATTACCACTTGGCCCAGTAACTTCAACCACATCCCCAATTGTAAGCTTGGATAAGATATCTTTATAATCACTTCTATTTTCCTTAATCCTTGTGGTAAATCTTATATGAGACTCACCGGGTAAAGAGGCATAAGAAAATTTCTTACCTATTTCTTGACCAGCAACTTTTAAAAATAGTTTAGAACTATCACCTTCATGCCACTGATCAATCTCAGGGCTTGCAAAATTATAACTAAAAATTTCATCTGTATGCTTTATAATATCAACAAGTTCGATTTGATTTCTTGAAACTGCTGCACATGCACAACTCATGGGTATACTTCCTTTCGATTCGATAATAAATATAAGTTTTGTTATTGATAATAATTATCATCTAACGATTATAGCACCCTAAGTTTATTGCGTCAACTATACGACTTAACTTTTTCAATACTTAAAAACCTATTGGCAATCAATAAGAGTACACCTATCCCAAAGAATAAAACAGAAATTGAATATTGGTCAGCGATAAAGCCAAAAACAGGTGAAAAAATGACCATAAATAGGGCTTTAAATTGGCTCTCTATTGACAAGACTGTCGCTCTATGTTCTCTATCCATATAGTCACTCGAAACATCGACAAAAACAGGTCTTCTTGCATCCATCAGTAAATAAAGAACAAAATATATCCCAATTGCAAATACTAAATGCTTAAAAAACACTGCAATAGCTAAAAATATCAACAGAATTCCCATCATATCATAAAGTCTTTCAAAAACAATAACCGCATTCCATTTTTTTGTGAGTTTATAAATATTTTTTGAAACATAAGAACTAAAAATATAGAAAACACCATAAATTAATCCCAAATAGATTTTTAAACTTTGATCACCATCTAAACTAAATATGGCACCAGCACCTGCTGCTAACAAAAGCATACTCAATATAGGTTGAATATAATCTTTTATAGTCTTAAAAATACCATCATAAGAAGAAGCACTTAGGATCACTTTATTGAGAACATTATTTTTAAATACACTTTTAACCTGTAGAATACTTAGTTTCCAAAATGCTTTTATGCTTTTTTCAGTTTCTCTTCTTTCATCTAGAAAATCTGGGTAACTCATAATGAGTAAGAAATCCAACAAATAAGGAATAATACAAATTAGGAATATCCATCTAAGTGCTGGTAACTGAAGTACAAACAAAATTGATAAAAATGCCGATAGTGAAGAACCGAGAAGTGAGAATGAACGTGTTCTACCGTATACATACCCCTTATGCTCATACCATCCTTTATGTTCCAAATAGCTTAGGATCATGGCTTTATGTGTACCAGATCTAAAGGCTTCTCCAAGTCCAAAGAAGATCATTGCTATAGCAAGTATGGGAAAACCCTCACCATAAAAAAAGAATACAAAAGATATGATATAAAAAGCAAAACATATTAAAAGTTCTTTCTTCTTTCCATAGTGATCTGCTATGATGCCACTTGGGACTTCAAAAACATAAGTAATCCCTTCTCTGATTGCAAATAATAGCCCGGTCTCAAATAAATTTAACCCCATACCTAATAGGTATATAAGTAAGTATGGTTCAAAGAATTTTAAATTTTTAAAAAAGCCATACATACAAAATTTCTTTACTTGTAAGTCATCTTTAATCAATTGATAATTTGACATTTGCTCGCCTCATTTTACGTTATAGTAGTTCAACTATTGTACCAGATTATTCCTTTATCTCCTTAAACAACTCATAAGCTTTTTTCCTAGCTTCATCTAAAACTTCTTGACCAAGATCAGTAATGCCATAATATTTTCTTACCTTTCCCTCAACAGTTTTATCAGTTTTACTAAGTACGCCCTTTGCCTCCATGTCATGTAATAGTGGATACAATGTACCTGGACTCATATCATAACCATGTTCCCTAAGTTCCTCTATCATCCACGTCCCATAAAATGGTTCCTTTTTGGCATGATGAAGAATATGGATTTGTATGAATCCTAAAAATAACTTTCTTAGAATTTTATCTTGCACCTCTTTCACCCCTAGTGTATAATCAAATTAATATCATTATCGATTTCCGATATCGGTATTCGATTTAATTTTAACACTATTAACTATATAGTTCAACAATTTTTTAAATAATTATAACTCTGTCATGTTAGGAGGCAAGAATCATATGACTGATGTAAGAAACAAAGTAAGCCGGAAAAATTTTCTTAAAGATATATTTATCTGTTCACTTGGTGCATATGGTGGACCAGAAGCACATTACGGTGTATTCACCGATCAGCTTGTCATAAAGAAAAAATATCTTACTGAAGAAGAACTCGTGGAATTAATTGCACTATGTAGTATTCTACCAGGACCAACAAGTACACAGACAATCGTATCAATAGGATATAAAACAGGTGGTCCATTACTTGCTTTTTTAACGATGCTCGTCTGGGCACTCCCCGTTTTAGTGGTCATGACACTTTTATCTTTTCTATACCAAATTTTAGAAAGAAATAATATTTCTCAATCAGGACTAAGATTTATCGGACCTATGGCAGTTGGATTTATAATTGTAGCTGCTTATAGAATAGGTAAAAAAGTAGTTACTGATAAACTCACAATCCTATTGTTAATTTTTGGAGCGGGCGTTACTTATTTTATAAGAGATCCTTGGATTTTTCCTACCGTGCTAATCACTGGAGGTATTGTAAGCATAATAGCATCTAAAGAAACAAATCTTTGGAATCGTGTTCAGTTATCGCCCCCTTGGCGTTATTTGATCATATTTGCAATTTTCGCTTTAGGGAGTATTATACTCACCTTTACATGGGACAATAGAATCGTTCATCTATTCGAAAGCTTCTATCGTTATGGTTATCTTGTTTTTGGTGGTGGTCAAGTCGTTGTGCCTGTTATGCATACTGAACTTGTTCAGCTTAATAGTTACATGACTAACGGGGAGTTTTTAACTGGCTACGGCCTAGTACAAGGGCTCCCAGGACCAATGTTCAGTTTCAGCGCATATGCTGGTGGTATGGCAGCAAGAGGCAGCGGTATTTTCACTCAAGTTATGGGCTCTATTGCTGGTGGCGTTGGTATTTTCTTACCTGGACTACTCCTTATCTATTTCATATTTCCGATTTGGGAAAAACTTAAACAAGTCAAAGGCATTAAGATTTCCTTAAAGGGGATTAACGCAGTAGCTGGTGGCTTGATCTCTGTTTCTGCAATTATACTCATGCAAAAAAGTGGTGTTACTTTAGAAAATATACTCATTACATTAGGAACTATGGTTTTACTTCTCACGAGAAAAGTCCCAGCACCTATAATCGTCGTCTTTGTACTCATATTAGGGTTTATATTGTAAATTGCGTTTTTATGATACTAACATAAAATTTACATTAAATGATATTTTTATATGCTCAATAGGTTTAGTATTATTACTGAAACTAAGACTTTTAAGAATGACAAAAAGGATGTGAATTTTATGAAGAAAACAAAAATGATGGTGCTAACACTTGCCATATCCATAATGGCAATTACAGCTGTGGGATGTAGCTTAAAAAGTGATGAACAAACAACCACTGAAACAATTGTTGAAACAACTTCTAGTACAGAAGTAACTACAAATGAAAATTCTGACAATGCCTTATACGATAATTCAACATATGGATTTAAGTTTACCTTGCCTGGCACATGGGAAGGCTACACAGTAATTGAAGATGTATGGACAAGCACATCGACTGATATTGATCAGTCTGGTCCACAAATTATACTCAGAAACCCATTATGGACTGAAACTGAAGTCACACAAGATATACCAATTTTAGTTTTTACTCACGAACAATGGGCAGACGTATTAGATGAAAAGTTTAACGTCAGTGCAGCTCCTATTCCCCCTTCTATGTTAGGTGAAAATGATGCCTATGTATTTGCATTACCTGCAAGATATAATTTTGCATACCCTAAAGGATATGAAGAAGTGGAATCCATATTAGAAGGAAATCCACTTGTGACTTATAACTAAATATAACACTAATTTAAATCAAAATAAAAAAAAGTTAGCCCCCGTTAAGCATTAATATGCTAACGAATGGCTAACTTTTTTTAGTTGTATTGTCGCTATTTTTTTACCCTTCTAATTAGAAGATAGTTTAGACAATTCGTATTTTACAAATAATAGACAAGCTAATGCACCTGTCCAAGTTGTGGTGACAATCCCCCACCAGATCCCTACAAGTCCCCAACCGAGAATCGAACCAAATAAGTTAAAAAGTATAAAAGGCATAATTAGTTGTCTATAAACCCCAATCCATATTGCATAATGTGGTTTCTTAATCGCTTGAAGAATTGAAAGTCCAATATTTAAAATGATATAAGCATTAAAAGCTATGAATTCTATTCGCAAATACCGCGTACCTTCAAAAACAACAGCAGAATCCTTATTGAAAATCCCTATCAAAAATGATGCTAAAGGAAATATAATGATCATACCGATGGTCATTATAATAACGCCAATTTTTATACCTTCTTTATAAGTTGCTTTGACACGGTCAAAGTTCTTGGCGCCATAGTTTTGTCCAGCAATTGTAAGTGCCGCTGTATTTAAACCTAATGCGGGTAATAAAGCGAGCTGTTCTATGCGCATGGCAACACCATAACCTGCAATCGCAGCATCATCACCATGTTTATAGATAAAGAAATTAATAACAAAAACACCGAGTGCTATGGTTAACATATTTAAAGAAGCTGGTATACCTTGTGCCAATATATCAAATTGAGCTTTAAATTGAAAATATTTTTTGGTGAATATATCCATGGATATATTCAGTACTTTTTTACATTTAAAGAACAGATAAACAGTACCTACAATTTGTACAATAATCGTAGCAAGTGCAACCCCCAGCGTTCCAAGTCGCGGAAGTCCAAATGGACCAAAAATAAATAATGGGTCTAAAATTAAATTTAAGAAAAAACCAATAATTAAGAAATTTCGATAAGGCTTTGTTACGCCACGAGAAGATAACAAAGCATTTAATGCTGAATTGAGTCCAAAGAAAATTGCTCCAGCATATATCGCCTTAACATAATATGTACCCTGATTTAACGTTTCCCCTTTGGCACCTAAGATATGTAATAACATAGGTGATATAAAAAAACCTAAAACAGATATAATTATGCTAATTGCCACAGTTAAAAACATTCCATTTGAAGTTAATACTCGGACTTCTTCTTGATTCCTTTTCCCTGATGCAATTGATAATAGTGCTGAGAGTCCAGTGCTCACACCAGATACAATAGCGATCAGCATAAAAAAGACTGAAAAAGATAATGACATGCCCGCAAGTGCTTCAGTGCTTAACTTACCTGCATAAAAAGTATCGACAACATTGAACATCGTATTGAAAAAAAGACCCACGCTTACTGGAACAGCCATGGTTATAAGTTGTTTTTTCAAGTCACCTTTTGTATAATCATCTAACTGCATGTATACTTCCTTTCAAAAATTAATTGTTCTATTTGTACCCATTTATTGAGTACAGTTTACAATCAATTCATTTTTTTGATAATCTTATGTAATCTTCATCCTTTCTGACGTTAGCAAAACTTATGAGAATACGTTATAATGATATGAAATTAAATATATACAGGAGAACAACTATGAAAAAATATAAGCACACTTTTATACTCGGCATTTTACTTATTGGATTATCAGCTGCATTACACGCACTGCACTACTTGCTCTTTAAGGATCTTCACCATATAATGGTTTTCTTAGTTTCTGACTTGGCCTTTATTCCACTTGAAGTTTTTTTCGTATCAGTTGTGCTTGAAAGAATCATAGAAAAGCGTGACGAAAGAGTCGTAGCAAAAAAACACAATATGTTAATAGGACTTTTCTATCAAGAAATTGGAAATTTTGTACTTAACCATTTTGTTAAATCAGATAGAAACATTCAAAATCTTGAATTTAAAGCCCAAATCGATTTCAAATGGGATACTCAAAAATATGATGAACTGAAAAAATGTATCTCAGCACATAAATACGCAATCAACATGTCATCTGTTGATTTAAAAAGCCTTGATGAAGCGTTAACAAAGCATAAAGAACTCATTGTTAACTTGATTTCAAATCCCACGATACATGAACACGGTCAATTTTCAGAAGTACTTATGAGTTTGTTTCATTTAGCAGATGAACTTAAAGTACACCATCTAGACGATTTAGTTCAATCTGATCTTGATCATATTCAAGTTGATTCTGAAAGAGTGTATCATCTACTCGCTATGGAATGGGTATCATATATGTCCCATATGCAGGTTGATTATCCATATTTATTCCTTACCGCTGTTAAAAATAACCCCTTTGATTTTAGAACATCTGAAATCAAAGAACTCGAAGCACTAAAGACATATTAAATAACAAAAGGAGCATTAAATGAAACAAAAAGGCATTATCTACATCTTGCTATCGGCTTTATTCTTTTCAATTATGGCAGCTTCTGTAAAAAGCGTTCCCGATTTGCCTTTATCAGAAAAGATATTTTTTAGAAATTTTGTTGGACTAGTCGCAGTATTTTTCACAGTTGTCCGTATGAAAATCCCTTTAAAAGTTCACAATCCTCGCTTGATGCTCATGAGAGCTCTACTTGGACTAACAGGTGTAGGTTTATATTATGCTGCACTTGAACTCCTCCCTCTTGCGGATGCAGTTATACTCAACAAACTATCTCCATTTTTCGTAATGATCTTTGCCAGCTTCTTTTTAAAAGAGAAGATTGGAAAGTATCAAAAATTGGCACTTGTGATTGGTGTTCTAGGTGCACTTTTGGTAATTAAGCCAACCTTTGACGTCAGTATATTACCCGCACTACTCGCTTTGTTATCTGCGGCATTTGCTGGAGCTGCGTATACCGTCATTCGAAAACTTACTGAATATGATCAGCCTACTGTTATCGTATTTTATTTTTGTTTGATTTCTAGTGTTGTGCTAGTACCTTTCATGGTTATCGAAGGCTTTGTTGTTCCCAATTTCAAAGAATTACTTGGCCTCTTAAGTATAGGGATCTCTGCACTACTGGCACAACTCTTCATGACCAATGCATATAAATATGCCCCTGCTTCTGAACTTTCAGTCTATACGTATGTCAACATAGTATTTTCAGCACTTTGGGGCTTTCTACTTTGGACTGAAATTCCAGATTTTATCTCCATCATAGGTGGTCTTTTAATCATCAGTGCTGCTTTTGTAAATTACTTTTCTAAGCGCATGAAAACTGTTAAATAGATAAAAAAATCGTTAAAAAAGACAAAGTCTCAACTTAACACTTGAGAACTTTGTCTTTTTTCTTACGATGATTATTAACGCCTATGTCATCATATATAAGCTATATCTGCTTTTTATTAAAGACCACTACAGAAGCAAAAATACTTATAATCATGCCAACAATAGTTACTAATGAAGCCGATAAAAATTTGGACACTTCGTAGCCTGATGTTAAAAGTGCTAGATTCATCGTTGAAAGTGTAACTGGATTAAATGATGAAGTTTGAGGGAAGATACTTAATATCGTCATCGCCACAACAAGCCCACCTGTAAATAATAAACTGCCATAAAGACTTCTAAAAAGGATACCTCCAAGTATGACAAAGCTGATCATCAATTCGCCGAAGATCCAAAGACCCAAAAGTGATATAAATAGATTTTCAACGCCAGCCATTGTCCAAAAATATGCAGTATATCCGTATGTGATTACAATACATAGTAGATAACTAATCGTCCACTGGATCGAAGCTGCTGCAAGCTTAGAGAATATAACAGTAGGCCTTGCCATACCTTTAGTAAGTATATTCACTAGTGTTCCCTTGGCGAACTCATTTGCCATGATGCCACTAAACATTACCACTAGAATCACAATTCCCATTTGTGAGCCATTTTTATAAAACTGTCCCCACGCGTCCAGTGCTGTTGGTTCGGAGAGTGTAATTGTCATCCCATCAGGTAACAGCGATCCAAGTAAATCAGGCATTACTTTAGCGATAATTGGATTCATAAAACCAAAGAGAACAAATACAACTGCTAATATATAAAATTTGTAGGTTCTTATGCTTTCCATCATTTCTTTTTTAAAGAAGGCGATAAATGCATTCATTTCACCACCTCCATAAATAAATGCTCAATACTCGGTTCCAATACTTCTATCTTTGTTGGCAAAATATGCTCTGCCATAATACATTCAAAAACTTTTGCCTGTAGCAAATGAATCTCTTCGCTAAAAAGCGTTAAACCCATTTTTGTCTCTTTGATTTGATTGATTTTCTCAAAAGTACTTATACAGTTCAGAAAATGTTCTCTGTCGTTGAGGGTTAAGAACTCTATCTGTAACCCTTCTTGACTATGACGCGCTTTAAGCTGGGCGATGGTACCTGTCAGTGCTACTTTTCCATCATGTAGCACTGCTATTTCATCACATATACGCTCTACATCAGATAGTATATGCGTAGAGAATATAACCGTTGTCTTTCCCTTCACCCTTTCCAAGATATCTAAAATTTCCTTACGACCAATTGGATCAAGCGCTGAAGTTGGTTCATCACAGATTAATAGTTTAGGCTCATTTAAAAGCGCTTGTGCAATTCCTAGCCTTTGTTTCATACCTCTTGAGAACCCACCTATCTTTTTATTAGCACCAATAAGTCCAACTAAATTAAGCAGTTCCGAGATCTTGTTATCCAGCTCAGTTCTAGGAATTCCAGTAATTTCACCACAAAGCTTAAGATATTCTTTTGGTTTCATATAATTATAGAACTCTGGTACATCTGGCAGGTAACCAATCATTTGATTGGTTTTGTTTTGACCATATGTCACCTTTTCACCACATACTTTGATCTCTCCTTGATCTATTTTTAAAAGTCCCAAGATCATTTTCATCGTTGTGGTTTTGCCCGCACCATTTTGACCGATAAAACCAAAGATAGAACCCTCCTTAACCGAGAAAGAGAGTCTATCTATCACTTTATTGGTTCCAAATTGTTTAGATATACCATCAATTTGAAGTATGTCCACTACTCGTCACCTCTCCCAAACACAAAATATGCGATCGGTCCAATAATCTGTATAAAGCAAACTAAAATCCAGATGGTTCTGTTCCCTATACGATATGTTTTATGCCTTAATATATGCACAATTGCCGCTATCATCAATCCAAGTTCCAAAACAATAATTGGGATCAATATTGGTAAATACTCTATCAGTTTGTCCATGTTATTTTCCTCCTATATAATCATTAATTTTATAGATACACTGTTCAAACCTAACATCTTCCTTCACTTCATTAAAAGCTAGGTTTTGCGTTAAGCCAAGTAATACACTTTCCTTTATAACCTTTTCGCTTCGTGGTGCGCCATCAGCTTCTATCAAAGCTTTTAGCCATTCATCTATACTATCGAAGAAATAATCGCCTTTAATCATCAGCGGAAAAGTTATCTTTGTACATATTTCAGTATATGATTCAACTAAGTTAAGGCAACTTTCTAAATTGCCATTAATCGCTTGCACTTGAGCTGCAGCATAGTACAGTTGCGCCATAGTGTTTTGACTAAGTTGATCAACGTTAAAAATAGTTGCTAAACTGATAAAACGTTTTAAAGCTTCCTCAAACTTCTCTTGATTACCTGCTAAAAGTTGAAAATATGCAGGTGCAGCGCCTAAAATAGAAAGTAGATGTTGATACATACTTGCTTGTAGTACATGTTTAGATTTATCATTTTGTCCCAATTGTTGATAGGCATAGGCAAGTGTCATTTCATCTGACATGAGAGGTTTAATTGTATCTTCTAGTCGATCAAGTACCATGACAGGTTCATTGATCATCAAATAACCTAGTGCTTCGTAGGAGTTCGCTTGCTTTACAAGCCAAACATCCTCACTTTCATTTCTCACACGCTCACAAAGGGCGATTGCCTCTTTTAAAACTTCGACTTGACGCTCTGGAACTTGTGTAAGCATGCTGTGGTTTATGAGTAAAAGTGCCATTCTCAGTAGCAATGGAAAACAAGCATAATATTTCTTGATAATTACCTGACATGTTTCATAGACTTCGTCAAAAGGTTTTTTACTAAACGCTAACGACAATTTTTGATAAGTTCTTTTGATATCATCGGCTGTCATCTGTGGCATATATCCAATGAGTTCATCTATACTTATATTAAAAAAAGTTGCAAGTTGAGGTAGAAGTGTAATATCCGGATAACTTTGTGCAGTCTCCCATTTCGAAACGGATGCTTTTGTGACACCCATGTGTTCAGCTAGTGCATCTTGCGTTAAACCTTTCTCTTTTCGCTTAGATACAATCACTGATGCAATATTAATTTCTCTCATGCGTCACCTCCTATAACCCTATTATGTGCTAAATTATGTATCAAGTAAATGGAATCAAACAATACTTCAGTTAATAAAATCAACCATAGAGATACTTTTTAGAAAAAACATCTTTATTTCTTTCCACATGATTTGCGCACAGATTTAATCCCTTTAATCATCATCTTATTTAAAGTATAATTAATATGACTAAAATATACAAAACCAGGAGGAACCATGCGTCACTATAAAATCACACCATTCATACTTTTACTGGTATTATTTGCTTCGCTATTCACAGGCTGTGCTCAAACCGTTGAAGCAGAAGAAGTCGACCTTACAACATATGATTATTCCCATGAACCCGTTGCTACAATAGAACTTGAATCCGGTGAAATCATCAAGATAAGTCTATTTACAAAAATAGCACCTAACACGGTCAATAACTTTATCGCCCTTGCAAATGATGGCTTTTACGATGGCACCACATTCCATCGTGTTATGAAAGACTTTATGATCCAAGGTGGCGATCCACTTGGTACAGGTATGGGTGGACCAGGTTATAGCATAAAAGGTGAATTCAACTCAAACGGCTTTCCAAATGGCCTCAAACATACTAGAGGTGTCCTCTCAATGGCAAGAACCAGTGATAAAGATTCTGCTGGCTCACAGTTTTTCATCATGCACAAAGACACCGCTTCACTAGATGGTGATTATGCTAGTTTTGGCTATGTTACTGAAGGCATCGAAGTTGTAGATCAAATTGCCATGGTCAATGTCGATACAAAAGATAAACCACTAGAACCTGTGATCATCAAAAGTATAACGATAGAACTCAACGGCTATGAACCAGAAAATCCGATAAAGCTATGACATAATTGCTTGAAGTCTTGTATGGCACTTGTTCATATATGGAACTTGTTTGTGTAATTAACATCTAAAAGCTGGAGGTCAATATGAGTAAGGTATATGTATCTAATTGCAATGCTTACGATAACGAAAAAATGAAGTCAACTATTTTAAACGCTATTGATCAAATGGGTGGATTTGAAAAGTATATAAGGCCTGGACAGAAAGTTCTACTGAAAATCAATCTTATTGGTCCAAAAAAAGCAGAAAAAGCTGCTACGACACATCCAGAATTTGTACGCGCAGTGGGTCAACTTATAAAGACTATTGGTGCAGATGTCTACGTAGGCGATAGCTCTGGTGGTGCAATAGCTGGTATGGCACCAACGAAGAAAAGTTTCACTGCCTGTGGTATAGAAAAAATTGCTGAAGAAGAAGGCTTTACACTTATTAACTTTGATGAAATCGGGCCTATCAACAAAGTAGTTGAAGGCAACTTTTCAAAAGAGCTATACATCACAAAAGCAATAGAAGAAATGGACGTTGTGATCAACTTACCTAAGATGAAAACACATTCAATGGGCGTATATACTGGCGCAGTAAAAAACCTATTTGGTGCAATTCCAGGCCTCAGAAAAGCAAAATACCATAAAGAAGCGCCAAATCCAGAAGTATTTGGACAAGTATTAGCTGATATCCATAAAGCGATAGACAATATGCCCCTTCACATCATGGATGGCATTATCGCCATGCAAGGAGAAGGCCCAACGGCAGGCAAACCCTATTCAGCAGGTAAAATACTCATATCGGAAGACCCGCTCTCACTTGACCGCATCGCTATAGAGATGATGGGGATTCTTCCAGAAAGAGTAGATATATTAAAAGCAAGTATACAAAGAAAAGTAGGTGTCTGGGAAAAAGAAGAGATAGAAGTGATTGGTGATTTTGAGAAACTTAAAAACTATGCACTTCCAAAAAGCTATCGCACACACGCTGTAAAAGATTTTACAAAAGTAAGAGGGGTAATTGACTTTTTTAAAGTTGTTCCAGTGGTGAATCAAAAAAAATGTGTCAAATGTAACTCCTGTGTTGACGGGTGTCCAGTAGGTGCGATTCATCGAGATACAAAGATCATCGATTATACGATATGTATTGACTGTCTTTGCTGTCATGAGCTATGTATGATCGAAGCAGTTGACCTTAAGTCTAAAAACCAATTGGTTAACGTCGTTCGATCTGTAGCAAATTTGTTCTATAAATAAAGGTTAAATTTAGGTTTTTAACAATGATTGGATTAATCAGTGATTAGATTTATCTTTGATTAGTTTTTTTCAAATTTTAAATTAAAATGTCCTGATTCGTATTCGCGATCAAAAGGTTTAAACCCCTTTTCAGTCGCAAATTGAGTGATGACATTTTCTTTTTGTCCTAAATCATCCATTAATACACCGTACCCCACATTGATGGTCTCAGCAAAGCCTTCTAACTTAATCTGTAGGTTGGCAACAAAGATGTCTTTAAGTGCACCATCATACCTTGGAATCTCAAAATCCCAAATTTCAAATATGCCTCCGGGCTTCAGCACGCGATATATCTCAGCAATCACCTTTTCTTGCGTCTTTTGAGTCATATACATCAGTGAATAAAAGGAAGTCACCGTATCAAAAGAATCCCCTAAGAATTGCATATTTGAAGCATCCATGACAATTTTAAGTGATTCATTTTGACATTCTTCTAACTCGTTCTTTCTGATATCAATAGCGACGACATTGCTCCCATATAACTTACCGATAATCCCTTCTCCGCCGCCACCGATATCGAGGATCTTATGAACAGGATATTCTTTTAGTAGTTCTATATAGTGCCGATCTGAATTCAGTACGCGTTCATCATTCATAGTCAATTCTCCTAGCTATAGCTTATTCTTATCCACTTAATAGTCTAAAAGAGAATCTAGTTCATGTCAAACAAGGTATATATCATCTCTTTTTATAAACCAAACTATTGATCTTCATCAAATAGTTTTAAAAAAACTTTTACGATTTCGGGATCAAACATCGTACCAGAACCCTCTCTAATAATACTTAGAGATTTCTCCTTTGAAAAAGCTTTTTTATATGGTCTTTCACTTACAAGAGCATCATACACATCAACAACAGCAACTATCCTTGCTGCTAAAGGAATTTCATTCCCCTTTAATCCATCCGGATAACCACTTCCATCAAATTTTTCATGATGGTATTTGCATATATGAATTCCCATATTTATAAAATTGTTTTTCTCGTACAGCGTCTTGATTTTTACAAGTGTATCATAACCATAGGTTGTATGCATTTTCATAACGGCCATTTCATCATCACTCAGTCTACCTGGCTTCATCAAAATATGTTCTGGAATTGCAACTTTTCCGATATCATGAAGTGTGCTTGCTAGTTCAATTGACTCAATAAATAAGTCTCTATCAATCTCATTAACTTCAAATATTGATGTAGGCAAATCTTGGGACACTTTTAAACAAAGCGCACCAACCCGCTCTATATGATCACCCGTAAAATGATCTCTAGATTCTGATAACCTCGCCAACGAAAAAATAGTGATGCGATTTGCATTCTCAATTTCTATTAACTTATCATAAATTTCTTTTTCTAAAATAACGTTATCATCACGCAGATTATGTGTCTGTAAATATTTATCTCTTCTATATTTTTCAAATGTATAGGAACCATAGACACAGATGAAAATAAAGCTACTGTAAAAAAAGACATAAATCAAATTCAACTTATAGTTATCACTGAAAAAAAATGCCAAAATCAAATAGCCTAACACCATGCTATATGAAGCGACTGATGCATATTGCCAATAAATTCGTGTTAAAAAATGACCTACGCCAAAAATGAGGAACAAACCACCATAATAGCTAAAATTGTTCGGGACCAGTAATAACATGGCGATAATTCCAAAACCTGCTGCTAGGTAATCAATCACCAATATTATCTGATGAAATTTATAAAAAGATTTATGATAAGACAAAATAATCCCAACTACGAAAAATGGATTGACCAGTATAAACCGAATAAAAAGAAAAAGATTTGCTTCTGGAATTTTTAATTGAATATCAATTAAAGCAAAAGAGGAATACAGTAAAACACACAAAGCTAGCATGATTCTAATATAATTTAAGTCACTCTCAAATTTATCTATCCTGTAATCAGACTCCATTTTAGAATCAAATGCTAAGTTTGTTTTCATTTTTCCACCTCTTGTACTCCTATACCCTTTTTTTGACAATCTAAAAAATCAAATACAGAGGTTTTTCACTTACTCTATCGCTTTAACGATCAAATCGCCCATCTCAGTTGTTCCAACTAACTTCTTTCCATTTTCAAATATATCCACGGTTCTAAAACCTGAATTTAAAACTGTTTCTACGGCTTTCTCAATTGTACCTGCCTCAAGATCACAGCCAAAACTGTGCCTTAACATCATAGCAGCAGATAAAATAGTAGCGATGGGATTAGCAATATCTAGACCTGCTATATCTGGCGCAGAACCATGTATTGGTTCAAACAGTCCTTTCTTAGTACTTCCTAAACTTGCAGAAGGCAGCATCCCTATTGAACCAGTGAGCATGCTCGCTTCATCCGAAAGTATGTCCCCAAACATATTTGATGTCACAATAACGTCAAATTGACTAGGTGACTTAATCAGCTGCATCGCAGCATTATCTACATACATATGTTCTAAACTAACTTCAGGATATTTTTTTGACAAAATGTCCATTTCTTTCCGCCAAAGCCTTGAACTCTCCAAAACATTTGCCTTATCTACACTTATCACTTTCTTTTTTCTCTTCATTGCAATTTCAAATGCTTCAATCCCAATTCTTCGTACCTCTTCACTACTATAAGACTCGATATCATAGGCTTCGTCGTAGCCAGATGTATTGACTTTCGTTCCTCGTTTTCCAAAGTATATACCACCTGTGAGTTCACGAACAACACATATATCGAAACCATCTGAGATGCGTTCAGATTTTAAAGGGCATGCACCTTTAAGAGATTCATACATCATTGCAGGGCGTATATTTGCATAGAGATTTAATCCTTTTCTAAGACCTAGTAATGCTTTTTCGGGTCTTTTTTCACCTGTTAAATCATCCCATTTAGGTCCTCCAACTGATCCTAGCAACACGGCATCACTCAGTTTACATGTCTCAAGCGTATGTGCTGGCAAAGCTTCTCCAAACTGATCAATAGCTGCGCCACCAATTAAATCTTGAATAAACTCAAAGTTTATGTGAAAGCGATTGCCAATATGTTTTAATACTTTTACCGCTTCACTAACTACCTCTGGACCAACGCCATCACCTGGTAATACTGCTATCTTATAATTTCTCAATTCTTTTCTATACACGTCATCTTTCATTTTATCGTTTTGATTGATCTGAGCTGATTGCTGGTTTTGTGTGTAAAAAGTTAAGCCGCCTTGTGAAATAATATTTTGGATAAACTCAGGAAAAGGGCTCGCCTCATAAGACTCATTCTTTGTTAAATTCCTTATCTCACCTGTTATAAAATCGATTTCAACTTTATCGCCTGCTTCAATGGCTTCCACTGCAGCTTCACATTCCATGATTGGTAAACCTATATTGATGGCGTTACGATAAAAAATTCGTGCAAATGTTTTTGCGATAACACACGATATCCCTGATGCCTTAATAGCGATAGGGGCATGTTCACGTGATGAACCACAGCCAAAATTATGATTTGCAACAATAATATCGCCTTTTTCAACTGAATTTGCAAAGTGAGCATCAATATCCTCCATACAATATTTCGCAAGTTCACTTGGGATTGACGTGCTCAGGTACCTCGCAGGAATGATCACATCTGTATCTATATTATCACCATACTTAAAAACTTTTCCACTTACAATCATATCCTACCTCCTACTGTTTCATATAGACGTGTCTCATTATCTTTAACTAATTCAACTGGGTTAGTGATCTTGCCTTTAACTGCTGTGGCTGCTGCAACTGCAGGACTTGCAAGATATACTTCCGACTCAGGGTGTCCCATTCTTCCTACAAAGTTTCTGTTCGTAGTTGCCAGTGCACGTTCGCCTTTGGCTAAGATACCCATATGGCCGCCCAAACATGGCCCACAAGTTGGTGTACTTACGACAACGTTAGCTAAGATAAACGTTTCTATTAGCCCTTCGCGTAATGCCTCTAAATAAACGCGCTGTGTCACAGGAAAGACAATTGCTCTTACCCCCTTAGCAACTTTTCTCCCTTTAAAAATTGCCGCAGCTTCTCTAAGATCTTGAATTCTACCATTGGTGCATGAGCCAATCACAACTTGATCTATAGCAACATCGCCCACAGCTTCTATGTTTCGTGTGTTTTCAGGAAGATGCGGAAAAGCAACAACTGAAGTTATATCATCTAGATGTATATCGATAATTTGTTCATAAACTGCATCGTCATCTGCTTCAAAAACAGTGTAAGGACGCGTGGCTTTTGCATAATTCTCAACATACGCGATCGTCTGTTGATCAACTGGAAAAATACCATTTTTAGCCCCCGCTTCTATGGCCATATTGGTCATCGCAAATCGATCATCCATAGTTAAACTTGCAATACCCTCACCACAAAACTCCATTGATTTATATAGTGCACCATCTACACCGATAAGACCTATGATATATAAGATGACATCTTTTCCGCTTGTCCATCCTTTCAGTGCGCCATGAAGATTGAACTTTATCGCAGTAGGCACTTTAAACCAAGCCTTTCCAGTTGCCATCCCCGCTGCCATATCGGTACTTCCTACACCCGTTGAGAAAGCACCTAAGGCCCCATATGTACAGGTATGAGAATCAGCGCCTATTGCCACATCACCAGGTACAACAAGCCCTTTTTCTGGGATAAGACCATGTTCAATTCCCATCTCACCCACTTCAAAATAATTTACAATCCCTTTAGCCTTTGAAAATTTTCTGATCATCTGACATTGCTCTGCAGACTTTATATCTTTATTTGGAGTAAAATGATCTGGTACTATCGCGATTTTATCTCGATTAAATACTTCACTGATTCCCATTTCTTCAAAAGCTTTAATCGCTACAGGTGTAGTTATATCATTTCCAAGAACCAAATCAAGTGATACTTCTATCAGTTGTCCAGCTTTAACCGTAGGTAATCCTGCATGTGCAGCTAGAATCTTCTGTGTCATTGTCATGCCCATTTTAACGCCTCCTTATCTTCTCCAAAATGCAGTCCTTTATTAATTGCATTTAAGTACGCCTCTATACTCGCTTCTATCACATCTGTACTCAGTCCATAGCCGTTCCATATCCCCTCACCAAACTTGATCTTTACCATGGCTTCTCCTAGAGCATCTTCACCCTCGGTCACAGACTGAAGTGTGTAGTCCTCAAGCTCAAAGCGATCCCCTATGATACTTTCTATAGCTTTAAAAGCCGCATCCACTGGCCCATGACCATGTGAGACAGCTTCAAAATTTTCATTATTCTTAAGTAGCATAATATTTGCAGTGGCAGTAATCGTATTCCCAGAATTGATGACAAAATGACTTAATTTATATGCATTCTCAATTTTTCCTGCTTTTTCTTGTATCAACGCCTCTATATCTCGGTCATATATCACTTTCTTTTTGTCTGCTAATAATTTGAACTCAGTAAAAATATCATCCAGTTTCTCTGTGGATAATTGATATCCTAGTGTATTTATGCGTTCTAAAAGGGCATGTCTACCTGAATGTTTTCCTAAAACAAGATTGTTTTTAGTTATGCCCACGGACTCTGGCGTCATAATCTCATAAGTACTTGAATTGGCAAGCATACCATGTTGATGAATACCAGATTCATGCGCGAATGCATTTTCACCGACAATCGCTTTATTATTTTGAACTCTATTACCTGTAACTTTACTGATCAATTTACTGGTATGAAAGATTTGTTTTGTATCAATGTTAGTCGTCATGTGATAAAAATCTTTCCGCGTGTCAATCGCCATAACGATTTCTTCCAAAGCGGCATTTCCTGCGCGTTCACCTATACCGTTAACCGTACACTCGATCTGAGAAGCGCCCGCACTGATCGCCGAAAGTGAATTAGCAACTGCAAGACCAAGATCGTTGTGACAGTGTACCGAAATTTCTGCGCGGTGGATATTGGAGACATTCTCTTTGATACCTTTGATGAGACGATAGAATTCGTCAGGCGTTGTATAACCAACTGTATCTGGTATATTCACCACAGTTGCTCCTGCTTTTATAACGGACTCTAGTATACGATATAAAAATTCTGGTCTAGTACGAGAAGCGTCTTCTGCAGAAAACTCAATGTCTTCACATAAAGTCTTAGCGTACTTAACCATGTCAGTTGCCCTTAACAAAACATCCTCAGGTTTCATCTTGAGTTTATAGGTCATGTGAATATCAGAAGTTGCAATAAAAGTATGAATTCTAGGCCTTTTCGCAATTTTTACCGCTTCATATGCCGTCTGGATATCTTTTGGGATTGCTCTTGATAAACTGGCAACGGTAACATCTCTAACTGCACTAGAAATCTCACGAATTGAATTAAAATCACCTAAGGATGCTATAGCAAAACCAGCTTCGATCACATCTACCTTCAGACGCTCTAGCTGCAAAGCTACATCTATCTTTTCTCTTAAGTTCATACTACAACCTGGTGACTGTTCTCCATCTCTCAAAGTAGTGTCAAATATCTTGATCCTATTCATCGCTTTTTTCTCCTTTATTATTTCGCCATGTGAAGGTATCTGTGACAAGGTAGTTGTGACTCTTTTGAAAATCTTCGGGCATCGAGCCCTCTGATTCTGTCACAAGGTAGTTGTGTCTTAATAAAAAAACCCCGTCACTGTATGCGCTTTGCGCTTACAGGGACGAGGAATATGCCACGTGGTACCACCCTAATTATCTCTATCACAAATAGAGATCACTCATCGGATTCTATTAAATCCTACGTCTGTAACGGGACGGCCCGTCAATCCTTACATAAGGCTAGTTAGAAATCACTTTCATACTTAGACTCTGTTCGGGACTGCTGCTAAGGAGTGAGTCGTCTTTCACTTCAGTACCGATTTACACCAAACATCGGCTCTCTAAAACTGAAACAGTGATAAACTAATTCCCTTATTGCATTGTATACTGTATTTTGTATCGTTTTGGTTATTGTATATGATATTAACGCTTCTCGTGTAAGTTGTCAATAAGTTTTTAGAAAATTACAACAATTCTTTCTTTTTGTCATTTTCAATTTTCAATTTTTAATTTTTAGGTTTTCAGTTTTCACTTTACAGTTTTCTGGTCTGGTAGTCCTTCTCAATACTGCTTTTCCATTTTGAAGATATTATACTATCTGAGCGAAGTTCACTGATAGCTTCACTTACAGCTTCATAGTTTAGCTGGATACCTTCTCTATCATTGTTAAACCTAGCCGCTCTACTGCTATCAATTCCAAATTTACGTGCTTCAGAAACCGCATCAATATTTGCACCTAAAAATATAAACTCCCAGCCATGCTCACGTTTTTGCTTTTCTATCAACATTCTAACTTTATCATATGTGTATTCTAAGCTTGCATTTTCTTGTCCATCTGTGGTGATGACAAACAAAACTTTCTCCGCTTTTTCTGCTTCTAGTGTGTTTTCTTGAACATTTTTAATCTTCTGAATGGTTTTCCCAATTGCATCAAGTAGTGCTGTTGTACCTCTTACAAAGTATTCTTCCGATGTTAATGATTTGATGCCTTTAAGGTTAATTCTGTCATGTAAAAGTTCATAATTATCATCAAACAACACTGTTGTAATGACTGCTTCGCCATTTTCTGCCCTCTGCTTAGTAAGCATAGCATTATAGCCACCTATGGTATCAAGTTCAAGTCCTGACATTGAACCACTTCTATCTAAGATAAAGATTAGTTCTGTTAATCCCTTTTTCATAATATAGCCTCCTTTAATTTCAGCATAAGATGTTATTCGCTAACTCTATTTAAAGGATATCATGTATATAGGAGCAGATGGTCGCATCAAAAGCGACATTTATGCAAGTAGTGGTTGTTCAAAGGCAAATAGGGTTTCATTAATCGTATATAAATCATAGATCTGCTTTTCGATAAAATACTTTATGATCAAATCAAATTTGTTGCTATTTGAAAGCGCATATCCAGCAGTGAGTAATAAATCGTCAGTTTCGTCTCTATTGAGCTCTAGTGCTATTGCAAAGGCTATCGCTGTTGCTTTGCTTGGTTTATAAAATTTGTCTCCACGAATCTTTGAAAAGTGTTTGCGATCAATATTAGCACGCTTATAGACTTCAACATCGGTTCTTTCTTTCACATCGATCCATCTAAGTAAACGCTCTGAAAATGTATCTTCAAGTTGATCCAAAACATCGTTTAAACTGCGTTGTTTCTTTATTGATTTATCTGGCGCTTCTTTATAAATCATTTTATTGATACTATAGGTAACAAACGCCTCATCGTCTACACTATTATACTGCCTTCTATGATCATGATGCTCATCAACAAAGTGATCGTCTATATATGCTTTTATAGATGCATGTCTACTTTGAGAAAGTTTAAAAGCATCCCTATCAAATACCACTAGATAGATCATCATATCATTGTCAATTAAAAAGTTTCTGATGACATTACTAGCTATCGTGATTGCTAGATCCTTGGGAAATCCATAAGCACCTGTTGAAATTAGAGGAAATGCGATGCTTTCTATTTTTCTGTCCTTAGCTAGTTCAAGTGCTGTAGCATAGCAAGATAATAAGTGTTCACCCTCGCCAGAATTGCCACCTTGCCATATTGGTCCAACGGTGTGTATCACATATTTAGCAGGAAGGTCAAACCCTTTTGTAAGTTTGCACTGCCCTACGACACATCCACCAAGTGGTTTACATGCCTCTAGAAGCTTAGGTCCAGCCGCTTTATGAATTGCACCATCAACACCACCCCCGCCAAGTAGCGAAGTGTTTGCTGCATTGACGATTGCATCTACTTTTAGAGTCGTTATATCTGCTCTTATGATTTCAAATGGCATTTGTTCACCGCCTTTTCATATTATGATTCTGATTGAAATTTCCATCCGTGGTCGTTATGGTAAATCATCTGCTTTGACATACCACCATCAACCACAAAATTTTGACCCGTTATAAAGCCTGCAGATTCACTGCATAAAAACATCACCATCTCACTGATATCACCGGGTACACCAACTCTTCCAGCTGGATGTTGTGCATGATCTTCTGGATTTAACATGCTATCATTTGTATCGATCCATCCTGGGCTGATGGCATTGACACGCGTTTTTCCAGATAAGCTAATACTCAAAGCATGCGTCAGAGCGATGATACCACCTTTAGCCGCGGAATAGCTCTCCGTATCCGCTTGAGACATCATTCCCCTTGTTGAGGCGATATTTATAATGGCACTCTTTTGAGTAAACAAACCTGCAAAGCCCTGCGTCAAAAGATATGGCGCTGTTACCCCCACTTGAAGCACTTCATTGAAAGCTTTCGCATCACAGGTTGATAATAAGCCTCGGTTACTGTAACAAGCGTTATTAATGAGATAGTCCACTTTTTTATACTTCTCAGTAATATGTAAGATCGCTGTCTGAATCTCTAATTGCTCCTTTAAATCACAAACGATATACTCGTATTTGTCATTTTGTTCAAGTTTTGGCTTTATAATATCAAGATTAATCACTTTAGCACCTTTTTTTAAAAAGCTTTCACAGATATTTTTTCCAATTCCACTTGAACCACCCGTTACGATGCATACTTTTCCTTCAAAATCCATGAAACTACCTCCCTGATCACTTAGTCAATACACTTTGACATTGGTTCTTTGTTTTTTGTTTCATTTTCTTTATTTTATCATAATTGACTGGGGTTTCAAACTTACCACGGAAAAGTAGATTGCCTCATAAAATCAATAAAAAAACCTTATAAGGCTCTCTAGAACAAAATGTCCTAAAAGTGCTTTATAAGGTTATCAGTATCATATCAGTTTGACATCAGTCTTTTCTCACCTTCAAGTTCGGTGATTGGTTTAATATTTTGTGTGATTTCAAGTGTGCCAAGAAACTCACCTGTTTTACTTCTAACTGCAAAATATCTGATATAAACAAACTGCTCGCCCATCCTAATCCAGAAGTCTTCGTTATCTTTTGCACCACTTTTTAGATCTTCTACAATTTTCTCTACAATATGCACACTCTTTGGTGGGTGGCAGTGTTTTACTTCTCTTCCTAAGATGGTGATGGGTCTATCGAAGATACGCTCTTTACCTTGTGTAAAGTATTTGACACGATCATTTGCATCTACAAATGTCATGTCAAATGGGATTGTATTTAGAATCGCATTGACTTCAAGTGATGTCAAACTTCCTGCATCAAATGGAATAACAGTTTGTGCATCTTTTTTAATTCTATTGATTACTACATCTTCATCATTTTCAGTGACTGTTTTCATCATATGCTCATCTTTTAATTCTCTTTTTACTTCTTGCGCTTTATTTTCTAAATCAGGAATAGTATTTGCTGTCACTGGAAGCCACCTTTTCACAACAGGCAATAAGGTGTAACCAATCTCAGCACTTGCTTTCTCAATCTCTTGCCACTCTTCTTGCGTAAACTTTTCTAGAACCATAGGAAACATAATTTCTTCTTCTTTAAAAATCATCTCACTGACACTGTCTACAAGTTTCCTCGTCAATTGGTTTACCTCAGGAACGTCTGGTTTTTCTAGTGTTAAGTGTTTGATCAACGTTTTAAGGTCTGCTCGAATTTCATCATCAACGCCCCACATAACCTGCGGAGGTGCAGTAATATCGTATCTTTCCATATATGGAAAAAGCAAGTTTTCTTTACGCTTATAATGTAAATCTATCGTAGATAGTTTAATCAAACTAAATTTGAGCTTTTCAACTTTTGATGCTATTGGATTTTCAGTATAATCACTGAGGTAATTTAAAACTTCTTCAAGAGTTGATTCGATTTTGCGGTTTTCTTTTTTAAAAGTGTGAACTGGGTGTCCTTCATCAAAACCATCAAAATTAATACCCTCTTCTCTATGAATATCCTCTATCGATCCTTTAAAGACAGAAGCATGAACATCGCAAAGTCTTTGTATCTCCTCAACTGGCATGCCTTCATTGACAAGTGCTTGCTCCATCTCGGTGATCTCTATAGCAGTAATCCCTGTTGTTAACGCATCAAATTCTGCTTTTACTTGGTCTACGGTTGCACCATCATGTAATTTTTTGATCAAGCCCTTTAGCTGTTCTTGTCTTTTTTCTCTATTGTTGATAAATTCACTCATTCTAGTCCTCCTTTAATTCAAAACCATACGTTTCAAGTTTTAGTGCTATATCGTTCATGGCTATCTTTTTAAGTTTTGACCCCTTTGAAAGTGTCATTATTCTTCCAACTGTACTTATCATTCCTGGCTTTACGATATCTGTAAAACCGAGTTCATAAAGCGCATCTTTTAATTCTGGATATAAGGTCAGTAGATCATAGATTGTAACACTGGAATAAATTACATTCATATTTACCTCGCATTTAAAACTAATTTATCTTCTAGATTAATCATATACCTATTTGAGAATGATTGTCGTAACATCGGTTACGAAACGAAGTGCTTTTATTATAATAGAAAAGATGTTGTAAATCATATACATTTGAAACTCAAAAAACAAAAAAAATCTTTTAACCTTAAAGTCAAAAGATTTTTCTATCATGAAGCAGAGAAATTATAAAGGATAATTGATGAAGAAAGCTTAAACTCATTCGCACCCTTGGTTTTATAGTACATTTCTGTTCTGGCTCCTGTAGTTGCTTCATAGTCCGAACTTGGAAACCACTCCGAGAAAATTGCTTTCCAAAGTGCTTGAACATGTTCAGTCCAACCCCACTTCAAAGTCCTAACTTCCAATGATTAAAATAAGCCCCACTACTATCGCTATGCCACCTGAAACTCTTTGAACTACGATTGCAACATCAGATGGCTTTGAATCTTTATAGCGCCATCCATAATTGAGATACCAAGAAGCTTTAGGAAAAGCTACAACTATGGCACCAATTAAGATGATGAACAGCCCTAACAAAGGTGATCTTCCACTTAGGGAGTTTCCTGAATTTGGGTCAATTTCACTAGAATACTTAAGGACTGTATCAATGATGACGCGTTCACTTAAATAACCATAGCTTGTAATGTCTATAAATCCTGCAGCTAAACTAGGGTGTGCAGACCATGTACTCACAGAAGTTCCTGAATTATTATATGTTTCAGTATATATCATTTGGTTTGGATACGTGATTGTGATTGCGTTATTTGATCTTGAATATTTGTAGACTTCATTATCATATGTAATGCTGCCTTCAGCTTGGTTCAATAAAACTTCCTTACCTTCTATCGTCCATTTGTTTTTCTCTTTGGTTGAACAACCGCCAAGTCCTAAAATAACAAATACTAAAGATATGCAAATCACGATATTTCTAAATTTATAAGTCATATTTCCTCCCCAGTATAGAAATAATTTATGCTTTCTCTCTATATTGTAAGCGCTATCAAAAATCAAATCAACGCTTTATTAGCTTTAAATTTAATACCTGACAATACTAAGAATACCAAACCAACCTTCACCCTCACCAATACTAGGATAAAGTTTATTCAAGTGATTTAGTTCTTCTTCACTGAGTTGAAAAAGATCATCTACAGTACGATGAGTTGGCACAGCTACCCATTTATGATCCCCATCTGCTCTTTTAAAAATACCGATAAGTTTTACCTCTAATCTATCGCCAAGTTCATATTCTAGATCTGATACTAAGATTACATCTTTATGGTACTCTGGAGGGGTTCCAGATTCTTCGATCCATCCGTATGGATATGGACATCCTCTTTCAAAAAACAAACTAAGTCGATCAGTTTCAGTAAATGAATTACTGGCTGGATTATATTTAATACGGTGCTGATAATTTTTTGTTTGCTCGATAATCATATGTGACAAAGCTATATTTATCATCTTACCCCCAACGCGTGTCCATTATTTTTTTCCGCTTCAGCATTAATTCTTTTTCAGAGATAATACCATCTTCTCTTAATTTGTCTAGTTTCTGTAGCTCAATGTCTAAATCTTTATCTACCATTTCTCTTTTCTTATCAGCTTCTGTTTTGATACGCAATAAGGTCATCATCTTGTAGCCATATATAGCAATAAGTAAACCGATCAGTAAAAATAATTTTGAGATTAAGCTAAAGCTATTGCTGTTAATGGATGTTAGTGCCATCAACAGCATACAAGCTGCTCCTATAAAAGCAAATGATAGACCCATAATAATATATAGTATTCCATTTTTTTGTTTTCTTTTATAATTTTCTCTGATCATATTAACTTCTCCTTTGAACTTGATGGCTTATTAAATTGTTATATTGCAGTATGAATTAATTAAATTTCAGTTTATCGACTTCAACTTTTAAAGCAGGTTCACCAGCATAGTGGTTCATCTTTCCACCTAGCAATGCTTTTTTATAAACTACTTTACCACCTTTATCTTCTACTCGTTTTTGAACATAATCATGGACTTTACCGCTATTACGCAAATCTTCAAACTGCTGTAATGTAATAATGGAAACTTTTTTTTCATTAAAGTCAGCATGGTCTAAAAATGCATTCATTGCAGGGACACCATTACTCGCCCATATTGGAAACATCAAAAATATTGAATCTGCATCTTTGATCTCATCCCATGGATTTCCTTGAAGTTTTGATCCTTTTTTCCTAAGTGCTTGTATGAAGTTACCTTTTTTAGTTTCAATTAATTCTACAATTTGTGCTTCAATTCTTTCTGATACAAGTTTGGCTGCAGTACGTGTGTTGTTATCTTTAGAATAAAATACAATCACATTTTTTGACATATAACCTCCTGTATTTACGTTAATAAATTAACAAATGTTTTCCTGAAAATCAACTGAAAAATCGTTTGTTTACTATGCGTTTTGCTTTATCCCAATCTAAATCACCGACTCCAAAAAGAGCAATGGCTGTAAATAAAATAAACAATATTACATTTGAGATGATTATGTATCCATTAGTTTTTTTGTGTCTAAACATATTTTATCTCCCTTTATATTTATTCTTTGCAATTTTTTCATTACCATGTTTAAATTGTCCGGTTACTTTTGCCATGAAAAGTTGTAGTGCATAGTCGTCGTTTTTTGCTATGTTACTCAGAAGCTTTGCATAATCCTTCCCCAAAATAATCATTATAGCTTTTCCTTCATGATAAATCTGGGCTTTCTGATACTTTAATAGCCTGTATTCAAAAGGTTTGTTATTTTTTAATATATCTCTCTTATCTTCTATCATAGTAAACTCCTTAGATTTCAATGGAAAGTCTTTCGTTAAAATTACTAAATCCTTGGCTTCTAAAAAATTCGCCTGAGTTTGTGTTTTTCGTCCAGTAGTTCATTTCAATACGTTTAATACCTTTAATTTTTGCAACTTCTTTAGCATAATCCACTAAGCATTTTCCAACACCTTTGCCTTTATATGCATTTTCCACACAAATCTGGTCAATATGAAGCGTTTCCGTTCTGTACTTAAACCCATTGGCATCAGATACTTTATGTGCAAGCAACATATAACCAGCTGGTATGTCGTCTACTTTAGCGATGAACGCTGTGACTTCGTCTGATAATAATGCTTTTTCAAATAACTCAGTCATTTGCTCATGATCATATGGCTTGAAAATATCAGGTTCGATGTCATGATGTAATCTTTGAACATCTTTGTTGAGCTTTGCTAATAAGGCTGCATCTTTAGTTTGTACGATATCAATTCTCATATTTCCCTCCATTTAATCTACGCGCTTATTTGTTCATTAACTATAAAAATCACATCTAAAATAATCCATTATATCATCGCTATGCATATACACGAATCCAAGTTTTTCAAGGATATGTTTACTTCTCACGTTTCTTTTTACAGTGTCGGCAAACACTGTTTTAAGACCAAGCTCATCTTTAGCATATTTCAAAACCAAAGATTCCGCTTCAGTACCATAGCCTTTGCTCTTCACAGAATCATCTGTTAAGACTATGCTAAGCGTTCCATAAAGTTTTTCAAAATCGATGTGTTTAAGTTGAATTTCTCCTATGGTTCGATCGTCTCTCGTGATTGCAAAGTATCTTCTAGATTGATCGCATACTTTTGTATCAAACATAGCATCGATCATTTCATGATCATAAACAAATTCGTACCCAGTCATCATAGGATCTGATGTGTAATGACTGTACATCTCATGACATCGTTCTCTCGTGTAAGGTAACAGTTTTATCAACTTTCCGTTAATTGTCATGTTTAACATCCCTCTTAATTACATAAAATATAACAGCTATTATAATTATATCATAGTAAACATTTATCGATTAAATATTCTGAAAAAAAAATAACTTTTATGGTATTAATACCCGTCATCTATATTTTTCATTTAAATTGCTTTCCGCATTTAAAGCAGATTTTATCATGTATGTTAAGGTAACCTTCACAGTTTGGACATTTAAGTCTGATTTGCTCTGATTTTAAAAGTGCGTCTATTCCTTGCTCTTTAATTACTTGTAAATTATCTATCAGTGATTCATCGTATCTCGTTCGATAACTTTTATCTAATCTCTTGATCAGCACACAGGGGAAATCAACACACTGGTAACAAAATACGATGTTTTTATGATTGATGCATGCTTTGATTTTGCATTTTTGACATGAAACTGGTTTAGTTTCATCCTTTTGCCTGCAACCTGTACATGGCTTTTTCTTTTTATGATGCACATAGCAGTATGTACAGTTTATACCACAAGGTGCAACCATATCCTCATTATGAACATTCATAATATACTTCCTAACTCTCTTCGAAGTTTCCAAACATTATCACCAAAATTGCTGGCTATTGTAATACTTGTTTTGTTTTTTATATCATACGATGATATAAAACTCACACCTGGATCACTACCTTGAAAATAAGGGATATATCTATCTTCATCATTTTTTGAAAGCCAAATACCATACCCATAAAAGGTATCATCATCACTGCTTTGAACAGTCAGCATTTGTTCAACCATACTTTTAGATACTAGTTTTCCATCTATTAGATTTTCCCAAAATTTGTCTATATCTAGGACGGTTGTAAAGGCACCTCCTGCGCCAGTACCTTTCACATCAACGCTATAAATATTGGTATAAAATTCTTTTCTCACTTCATCAAAAATATAGGCGTTCGCACATCTTGCTGGCAATCTATCTAGTTCATAATAGCCAGTATCTAACATACCACACGGGTCAAAAATTTGTTCTTTTAAGTAAGTGTCAAAAGGAAGACCTGTCACTTTCTCGATGATTAATCCCAACACGACAAAACCTGTATTGTTGTACTTAAATCTGTCCCCTGGACCATACATCATAGGTTTATCTATAAAAAGTGGCAGTAAATCACTGGATTTTCTGATCTTGTAGTTTGGAAAGTCAATCCAGAGTTCATCATACTCATCCATGATGCTTTCATCAAAATAATCTGGAATACCAGATGTATGATTTAATAACTGTTTAACTGTGATACTTTTGTCAATTTTGTTTAAATCAAAGTCCACCAAACCACCAATTGTATCATCTAGAGAAAGCTTTTCCTCTTCTACTAACTTTAAAATTCCCACAGCAACAAAAACTTTTCCAGCTGAGGCTGTTGCAAATCTCGTGTTTATCTCATTGCGAATTTCATTTGGTAGATCCGCGTAGCCATATGCATTTTGAAAAACCGATTCTTTATTTTTCTTAATGGATATAGCACCTCTAAAGTCTTTGTCAATTACATTTTCAATTTTCATACGTAAATGCACCTCACTTTATTTTGACTTTAACTTTTTTCGCATGTATACCATTCCGGGTTCATAGCCCAATTTTCGATTTAATTCAAGCATGTTTTTGTTCTTATAATGTACTGTCGTAACTATTGAGTTTATACCTTCGCTTTGACACCATACTTCAAAGTTCTTTTTCAATTTACTTGCTACTCCGATGTTACGGTATCTCTTTTCAACATATAACGATTGAATCATTACACTGTTTTCAGGATTCTCTTGCTTTTGTCCCCATATAAATCCAGTTATATCATCCTCATCACGTGCGATCCCAAGAAACAAGTCAGAATTTTTTGTACTTTTAATTCTCTCTATGGTCTCTTTTATGTCTTCATCTGATGCCACATAATTTTCAGTCCATATCTTTGGTGTTAAGTTGTGCCACTTTGAAAGTTTTAATAAAATTTGTTCTATGTCCGAATCTTCTAAGCTCACTTTTGAATAGTTCATTTTAGTCTCCTACTTTCGTTTACTCAATTTTATATTTTTTTTGATTCTAATGATAGTTCACTGTAAATTTAATTCTATTATCACTCTCTGGGTCATCATATTCTATAGTATCAAGACCAATCCAAACTGGCTTAAAAGATTTTGCTACAGAAGTATCTAAAATTTTAAGTTCCTTAATTTCAAGATTGTAGAGGTACAAATTTAGTTCTTTTTTACTTGCTTCTAATTCATTCATCGAATAAACATCTACTATCATCGGTAGATTGCTAAATACATATAATTGACTATTTGGATTAAGGTCATGCTCATCACCTACTGGCAATACAGTTAAATCATAGCCCATCACTTCCCAATTGCTGGTTTGAATTTCAAATAAATAAAGTGGAATAGGTGTTGATAGACATCCCCACATTGTACTGCTATCGTCTGACCATTTTAGTAACTCAGTAAATGTACTCTCATTAAATTCAACATCTGTTAAATCCTCGTTTGTGTAATCCTTTAATATTTGTCCATTCGCATCAAGAATGATTAATCGATTTGTATATTCTTGTGCTGCTATAAATGCCTCGTTTGGACTAACTCTAAAATCTAGCCCTTTCATTGTAAAAAGCTTCGTTACTGTATTGTCTAAACTATATCGCCAAAGCTCATCTGTCCAGTACTCCGTATCAATATCGCCAATCCTTCTTATCAAATAAATATTTCCATTGTGACTTTCTTTGAAATGATAATGTTCACTTACGCAATCGGTTAGTGTAAGAAGTTTCTTTGTTTCATCCGTAGTTTTGTTTTTTAGAAGTAAGTCTGCATTTGAATCGTCAATCACATTGACGATGATTTCATAGTTTGTTATCTCGTTTGATATGGCTTCATAAAGCTGATCATTCATTAATTTTGCAATTTCAAAGCGCGCCGTTAATTGTTGATTTTCTTTAACTAAAAATTTGTAGATTGGATCTGTACTGACTACTTCACCACCTAAAGACCAACTCACAAATTGATAATTCTCAGATGTCATTGCCTCAATAGTTGCAAACTCACCCTCTTGATAAATACCATCACCGGTCGTGATTCCACCATCCTTAAGTGAACCCTTTGTTTTTATTTCATATGTAACGGCCTCAGTTAACACTTCAGGTATCTCATCACTTACTGCAGAAGATTCAACTGACTGAGTTAGATTCGTTCTTGCCATGTTATTGTCGCACCCTATTGTTGAACTAATAAAAATCAATAAAAACATATACATCAAGATTTTTGATTTTCTCATATGATTTACTCCTTGGTTTGTGTTCACACTTACTGGATGAAATAAAATCGGTTAAAATTAATTAAATTCTTTTGAATGAACAGCTGCGTCTTGCAACCATTCAACTAGCCCAATAGTACTTGTATATGTAGCCTTATAAATTTTTACTGCAGGAAACCGCATACCTATGTTTTCACTGTATGCTTCAGCATTGATGATGATCCATACTTGTGATTAGGTTAAATTCAAATATTCCGCCGTTTCTTTTACTGTCATCAAAGGATTCATTTGAGTAACCTCTTCGCTATTTACCATTTTTGTATCTGTGATACTACTTGGATATTGAAGTATAATAGCACCAATTATAACTGCAACGCCTACGATAAGTGAACACATGATGTTGCTTAGATTAATTGATTTCATGGTCTGTACTCCTTATATGTTTTGTGATTTAATCATGTATACCAAGATCTGTATAAATCTATATTAAAATCAGGAATCTTATTAAATCGATTCCCATCAAATATAAATCTTAAGTTTTCATTTAAGTTTACTTCAGCGATAAATAACTCAGATTTCATCGAGAGCTTTGAATTACAATAATAATGAACTGGTATTTCATTTAAATGGTCTGGGCCAACAACACAGCTACCACCTAAAAACTTTTCTCTATTTTGTGTACCAGATACATTGGAACTCGCAATATATATACCGTTACTTTGAACATGGTACTCTAATGCACGTTTTATATAATCTTTAGATTCTTTAATAGTGGACAATTGAATCGCAGAGAGATTAACATAAAGATTCACACCATTGTGCGCATAATATCTGATGAGTTCTGGAAAACTAATCGTATCATAGCAAATTCCAAAGCCTATCTTACCAAACACTGTTTCCAAAATCACTGGATTGGTACCTTTTGAAAATAATTTATGTTCAATGCCATATAAGTGTATTTTTTTATAACCCTTCACCGTTTTATCAGTACTGATAACTATTGCTGCATTATAAACCTTATCATTTTCAAAATACGGTGATCCAAAACAAATAGTTATTCTATACTTACTTGCAATCTTGATAAATTCTTCAACAACTTGCTCAAACTTCACTTTACTAAAAACGTAAGGATTATTCATATAATGTTGATAGCCTGTTAAGCATAATTCTGGAAATATGATAAAATCCACATTACTATTAATCGCTTCAAATATATACTTTTTCATCTTAGCGATATTATGATCGACATTCTTCTTTGAATTAAAATTTACGACTGCAATTTTCATATTTTCTCCATTTGCACTGAGACTCATCATTGAACCAAGTGATCCAACACACCTGTATCCATAGAATTTGATACTTGATAAAAAATCTACTCATTTTAAAATATAGATAGATATTAATTAAAGCAATCAGGATAAAAAATCTTTTAAACCTCTAATAGTCTCAATTTTGTTGTTTTCACCTAAGCTCTTGTTAAATATATCAATTTTTATCTTTGAGATAATAATTTTTACATCGTTGATTTTCCAGTATATGCAGATCCATCAATTAGATTTTCCAGCAATTTTTTCTTTAATTATTTCATCAATTTCCATCTTATTTTCAATGGTTATATTAACCTTCAGATTAAATTCTTTAAGCAGATGAAATAATGTCTTTCTGTTAGTTTTCACAGTTAACCTTTCAATTTTATCTGTATAAACAACTTGCCACCTATACTCAATTATATCATTCCAATCTATAAATCTGTTACCACTATATATTCCATTTTCATGTATCCTCAACGGCTTAAACAATTCAACAATTTTAATTATTGCAATAATTGAGATAAGAAAACATAATACTAAATAGTTGAATTCATTTCCCATCAGATTAAGTTGACTCCAAGACCTATAAACGATATAGATCAAGAGAAAAGATACCACGTAAGCGTCTGAATCATATGTTTTGATTTTTATAATTTCAACTTTACTCTTTGTTAAATTTTTTCTTTTTCTAAAATATTGAAGACTAATATGTATCATGTATAACGTCAATAATGAGATTTCCATCGTTATTAATATCCCCACCTTACAACATCTCCTTTCTTATATGAACTACTATATATCGCAAAATAGTGTGCATTTAACCGATATACTCTTTTGCATTCCCAATTAGCTCTAGCTGATCATCTTTGACGATTACTGCACTATTTCTCTCCAATGTATATACTCTTAATCCTGTATCTTTTATAAACTTCCTCATGCTTTCAATTTGCTCAGTTGCTCCAGAATAATGTACCTGAACTGCAAAGTCATTGATATGGTTTAAACCAATATGCCGACTATAAATTTTATAGTATTTATCCGGTGCAATATAGTACTTAGCTGATTGCATAGATGCACCTGCACTCCACCCCATAATTATACCTTCGAATGCGTTAATTGATTCCATCATATCCAGCTCGATCAACCTGCTTATAGTCATATCTGGAAATCCACCGATAAAATATATGATATCAGTACTTTTCAATAATTCTGAAAGATCAATTGCTGTATTTTCAAAATAATTGATCCATCTTATATGCGCTTCACAAACTCCAAAATGAAGAAATGAATTTACTATATCTTTGTAAAACTTCCCCTCAAACCTGTCATAACACTCATACCATTCATTATTATCCTTAACCCATTCCTCATGAAATGCAAAAGGTATCACCGTAATTTGCGTTGTTTGATCTATAAACTTCGAAAATCTTTCAAATGCCCATTCTTCATGAAAATTTGAACTATCTAATAAAACATTCATACTCGTTTCCTTTCATTTAGTCTATACAAAGTAATAAATTCTTATCTTCACTTCTCATGAATTTATATACTCTTTTTTCAAGATTGAATACATAATTAAATCAACAATCCCCTTATCCTTCCAGAACTGTCCTTGTCTTATTGTTCCTTCTTTTACAAATCCACATTTTTCTAAAACTTTTTGTGATTTTATGTTCTCTGGTAACACAAACGCTTGAATTCTATTAACTTCTACTTCATTTATAAGAAATTCCAATATCATTCTTGTATATTTTGTGGCAAATCCTTTACCCCAGTACTGTTTATTAATCGTATAGCCAAATGTAACTATATCTACTTTTTTATCAAAGTCAAATATTTCTCCTAGTCCAATTAACTTTGAATTTTCATTTTTTAAGTATATTCCAAGAAAAATTGTCTTTTTCTTGTTAAAATCTCTTTCATAATGTTCTATCATATTATCTACCGTTTCTTTGTTGCTTTTTGCTTTTCCCGGCTTATACTTGAATAACTCGTCATCACTGCATAGTTCAAAAAAATCATCAATATCAGCATGCTCAATTTTTTTTAATAATAACTCTTCAGATTCTAAGTACGGATAATCAGTAAACAACTTATCAAAATTCATAATACATCTCCATTCAATTACTCGTCAGTTTTAACTTTCATATATTTATGCTGCTATTTTGTTTTTAAATACAAAAGTCCATCTACCCATTTATCTTTAATTTTAAATACATTTTTCTCTTCGCCAACTATTTTAAATCCATTTTTCTCTAATACTTTTTTTGAACCAATATTATCTTTTGCTGTTCCAGCGGTTACTTCCATCACTTTTATTTCATTAAAAGCTTTTTCCACAATCGACTTTACTGATTGACTTGCAATTCCTAAGCCCTGACTATCATAATCTATTCGATACCCCACATCAGCTTTTTTACCATTCTCACTTTCGTAAATTTGTAAATTGACTCTTCCGACAAATCTATTCTTGTCGTCACGTATTATATACATGTAATACTCCCCTTGATTCTGCTCAACTAACAACTTGTCCATGATTTTTATAAACGACTCAAATTGACTATAGCCATCTGGTCGAGGGGGTAATATAGTTTCAAAATAACGCTTATTTTTTCTTTCAAAATCAAATATTTCTTGATAGGTATCTTTAGATACAAGTTCAATCCTTATATTCATTTTATTCTCCAATTCTTCTTGCAGTTTCACCTAAAGTTTCTGCTGTTCCGTACGTGTACATACTCCGATTTCTTGTGCATGTAGTGAACAACATGTTATCTGAAGCCCTTTTTACTAATTATAATTTGACCTTTACTTCATTCAAACTAGCTCTAGTTTAAGCGATATAAACATAATAACTACTATCAACGCACAAACTGCTATTCCAATATTCCAGTATAAAGCCAATCTTTTTTGGTGTAAAACATACTGTTCTAAATCTTCACTAGATATATAATACCTATTTCCTTTTTTATACGCTTTTATTGTATTGTTTTTAATTAACTTATATATCATGCTCGTTTTCAAATTCAAGATTTCTGCAACTTCTTTAGTTGTGTATTCTTTTATTTGATTGAAAGTGATCAATTCATCTGTTTTTTCTTGAATTTCGCCATATCCAATAACCTTTAATGAAACTTCATTAATTATTTCATCATCAATTTGCGAAACATCTATACAATAAACCTCATTTAATCTCGGGTTAAAAATACCTATTTTTGATATATTTGAAAAGATATTTGAATTTGAACATTTCCCCATCAGATAATACACTAATATTTGAAGAGTCTGATTTTTATTTGGTTTTTTACTTATTACTTTCAAATCCCACAACGTATCTTCTGTCAAAAAATCTCCATCTCCAGTAGTAATAATTTCTGTATATGCACCTTCAAATGTAAAACCAAATTCAATTATAGGACCATTTTTTTCTGAAAAACGAATACATCTTTTTACCATTATTCGAATATTTTCAATTGTAGATTTATCAGGTTCAATTTCTTCAACTGGCTTATACGACGAAATTCCAGCTCTATAACAAACATCGTACCCGGATAATTTACATGCACAAACAATAGATTCATCATCTAATCCAGTCACTTTTTTTAAAAGTTTTACTGCATTTTTATATTGTCCAAGAATTTCAGCACCTTTTAAAGAAATATCAAATGATGTATTCGAGTCTTTAGTTATCATAAATCTAAATAAGTAATCAACTGCTAATCCCACCAAACTAGAATGAATATTTTCTTCACTCAATTCTTGATCATCATTAAATATAGTCATCGAAAATTTACGTATTGAAATATATCCACCTCTTGGTTGTTCAACACTCTTAATTCTCCCAGTAACCGAACTCATTTAAATTCCCCCTTTGAATCACAGAATTTTTTATACTAGATTTTTATATAGAGTTGTCTATGATTTCATCAAGTCTAATCATATCAAACAGTACATGTAGAAAACTTTTGGGTTTCAGATAACGGCGGGCGGCTTGCCGACGATTCCACGGTGCGCTTTAGCGCGCAAGTGGGATTGTTGGCAAGGTGTTGTTAAGTGATGTGGCACTTAGCCACATTGCTTTACAACGCCGTAGGCGCTCGCCGTTAATGTGAAATGAAGCGAAGCGTAATTTCACATTAACGTTCCTCGTGTCCCCGTCGCGAAGTGATGGGGATAAGGTGTTATACGAAGAAGAATATTTGTGTCTAACGTTTATAGCCTGTCCAATCTAGTGTAAACAACACATTTTCACCTGATAATTTTATTACACTTCGTTCCTTGAGAATACTTTCAATTTCAATTCCATAAGTAGAAATTTCATCAACCGCAATAAAACATTGTTTTTCTTCAAGATTATACAACTTAATGATTTCAACCATTGGCAAATTTCCAATATTTTTAAACATAATACTATCATGTATAATAAAAGGTAAATTAGTAAGATGTAATATACTTAAGTCAAATATCACTAAATTCGAGTCGCTGCGTCCAGTCCCAGTATTATCTTCCAAACTCAACAAATGACTGTTTGTATCTGCTTTAAATTTTGGTGGTCTTTTCATATCGCTATAAATTATATAGTTAATACGTATCATTTCATCATTAATACAATTGCAAATTTGATCAATCGTAGTACTTTTATTATTTTCTAACTGCTCTCGTTTAGTTTTCTTTTTTTCATTCTTATCTGTAAACTTAATATATATTTCGTTTTCAATTTTTTTCTCATTCATTGAAACTATAACATCTTTTAATGGTGAAAATGTATCGTCTGGAATATCACCTTCAATAGAGCTATCAATGAAACTTTGTTCTAAAATCTCTATATCACTTTCTAATGTATCAATTATTCTTTCTGTTCTCTCAATTTCTTTTCTCATCTCATTAGACAAAATATTATTGATTGAATAATGGTAACTATCTATTTTAGATAATTTATCAATATTAACCCCTTCAAAAAAATTTGTTAATGCCATGAAAGTTGTTTCCCCCATGCTCTTTGTTTGAATTAAATTTTTATTAAATCGCCTAATCTTTGATTTTTCAATATCTCTTTGTTTTCTAAGTTCATTTAATTCATAACTCAGATGCTGTCTTCTATCAAACTCTTGTTCTTTAAATGTCAAAGATAACTTGAGTGCTAGTCTATTTAGAATCTCATTTTCTTTCTCAATATCTTTAAGATTTTGATCATATTTTCTTTTGTTTATCCTATTGATATAATTGAACTCGTTTGCGCTGTTAATTGCAGAAATCTCTTTACTAATTAACTTAATATCATTTTCTAATATTTCCAACCCCTTATATAGATCAAATAACTTGATTAAATTATTAATAGCATCTTTTTCATTTGAATTCACTACAATTTTTAAAGGTTTCGTATCAAATTTATTCTTTTTTTGTGCAATTCGTGAATTGTCCTGATAAACTAAAGTTGTAACACCTTGTTATAGTTTGGTATAATCCAAATACGAAAAGGAGTACAACTATGGC
>NZ_JARYZI010000032.1 GCF_029914245.1 Fusibacter bizertensis | reverse complement strand
CACTTTTTATCGTGATTGTGTTAGCGGTAATATTTGTACCGATACTATCACCTTATGAAATTTCAGAGTTTAACTTAGCTGATAAAGAGCAAGCACCATCGTCAACACACTGGTTGGGTACTGATGAACAAGGTAGAGATGTATTGCTTCGCTTGTTTGTTGGAGGAAGAATCTCGATCTTAGTAGGCCTTATGGCTGCTGGCGTATCAGTAGTTTTGGGTTCACTTGTTGGTGGTATCGCAGGATACTATGGCGGTAGAGTGGACAACATTTTGATGCGTATCGCAGAGATTATCTACTCAATTCCATTTATGCCAACTGTAATTTCGCTCTCAGCAGCGCTCATGTGGCGTGTAAGCTCAGAGCAGAAAATGTATTTTGTAATGTTCCTTATAGGGGTCTTAAGCTGGCCGGGTCTTGCACGTCTTGTTAGGGGTCAAATCCTATCACTAAGAGAGCAAGAGTTTATGCAAGCAACAGAAATTTTAGGAATTTCAGATCGATCAAAAATCGTGAGACACTTATTGCCAAACACTTTAGCATTTATCATCGTTAGTGCAACACTAGGGATGGCGGGTGCAATCTTATCAGAAGCTGGTTTATCGTTCCTTGGTCTTGGTGTAACACCACCAACACCAACATGGGGAAACATGGTAGAGCGTGCGAGAAATACTAACGTATTTAGAAACATGCAATGGCTATGGATTCCACCAGGTGTGATGATCATGTTGACGGTTGTAAGCATCAACTTGTTAGGTGAGGGCTTACGTGACGCATTTGACCCGAAAGAGATAAGGTAGGTGTAAAATGAAAGATATACTAGTAGTAGAAGACCTGACGACACACTTTTTCACGGATAAAGGTGTTGTAAAGGCCGTAGATGGTAACTCGTTTGTCTTAAGAGAAGGCGAGACACTAGGAGTCGTAGGAGAATCAGGATGTGGTAAAAGTATCACAGCGATGAGTATCTTAAACCTCATAGAAAGACCAGGCAGAATTGTAAAAGGTTCTATCAAATTCAACGGCGAAGAGCTTGTTGGTATAGATGAGAAAAAACTGAGAACTTATAGAGGCAATGAAATCTCTATGATCTTCCAAGAGCCAATGACATCTCTAAATCCAGTATTTAGAATTGGTGACCAAATTGGAGAGTCTCTAAGACTTCACCAAAAGATGAGCAAACATGAAACACATGATAAAGCGATAGACCTTTTAAAATTGGTTGGTATTCC
>NZ_JARYZI010000015.1 GCF_029914245.1 Fusibacter bizertensis | reverse complement strand
AATGCAGGCTCGATGATATCATCCACAAATCCTCTTTCAGCTGCTTTATAAGGTGTTGCAAACTCATCAGTGTATTCTTGAATTACTTTAGCTCTAGTTGCAACTTGATCTTCAGCATTTTTAATCTCTGCTCTAAAGATGATATTAGCAGCTCCTTGAGGACCCATAACAGCAATTTCAGCTGATGGCCAAGCAAGAACTAGATCTGCACCTAAGTCTTTTGAACACATTGCTAGGTATGAACCACCATATGCTTTTCTGATGATCAATGAAAGTTTTGGTACAGTTGCTTCACTGTATGCATATAACATTTTAGCACCGTGTCTGATGATTCCACCGTATTCTTGCTGTGTGCCAGGTAAGAACCCAGGTACATCTACTAAGTTTAATAATGGAATATTAAACGCATCACAAGTTCTAATAAAACGAGCAGACTTATCAGATGCATTTACATCTAAACAACCGGCATTTACTTTTGGTTGATTTGCAATAATACCTACTGTTTTGCCGCCAACTCTAGCTAGACAAGTAATGATATTTTTAGCGAAGTATGGTTGATACTCCATATAATCGCCATTATCTACAAGTGCACGGATGATATCAAACATATCATATGGTTTGTTAGAATTATCTGGAATAATAGTATTTAGCGATTCATCAAATGCGTTAAAATCTTCATCTGTAAAATATTCAGGCGCAGATTCTAAGTTGTTCGATGGTAAGAATGACAATAATCTTCTGATTTCTAGGATACAAGCTTCATCATTAGGTGCAATATATTGAGCCACACCACTTACTGAGTTGTGTGTCATTGCACCACCAAGCGCTTCAGCAGTTACTTCTTCACCTGTAACGGTTTTGATAACTTGAGGGCCAGTGATAAACATTTGTGAAGTTTGATCTACCATGAAAATAAAGTCTGTGAGTGCAGGTGAATACACCGCGCCTCCGGCACAAGGGCCCATAATGGCTGTAATTTGAGGAATAACGCCGGAAGCGATGGTGTTCTTAAAGAAAATTTTACCGTATCCAGATAATGCATCAACTGCTTCTTGAATTCTTGCACCACCTGAATCATTTAGGCCGACAATTGGTGCACCCATTTTAAGTGCATTGTCCATTGCTTTACAGATTTTAGCAGCATGCATCTCACCTAAAGAACCACCTACTACAGTAAAGTCTTGTGAATAAGCGTATACCAATCTGCCATCCACTTTACCATAACCGATAATTACGCCTTCAGCTGGTGCATCTACTTTTTCCATACCAAAATTTGTACAACGGTGCTTTACAAAAGCGTCCATTTCAACAAAAGTATTTTCATCAAATAAAATATTCAATCTTTCACGAGCAGTCAATTTACCACTATCGTGTTGTTTAGCAATTCTTTTTGCGCCGCCGCCTTCTGTGATGGCTTCACGTCTTTTTCTCAAATCTTCCAATTTATTGATCGACATGGTTTCCTCCAATTATTATTTTCTTTCGCTAAGTTCAACTAATACGCGGTTAGAACTTTTAGGATGTACGAAAGCGATTTTAGCTCCGCCAGCACCATATCTAGGTTTCTCATCTATCATCTTCATACCTTTAGAAAGCATGTATTCAATAGCTTCTTCAATGTTTTCTACTTTAAAAGCGATATGTTGAATTCCTTCACCATTTTTCTCGATAAACTTAGCGATTGGGCCATCTTCAGATGTTGACTCTAATAGTTCAACTTCTGTATCTCCTACAGGAAAAAATGCAACCTTTACTTTTTGTTCTTCAACAACTTCAGAACCTGCCATTTCAAGTCCAAGGATATCTTTATAAAAAGAAATTGACGCTTCTAAATCTTTTACTGCAATACCGATATGATCCACTTTAAGTGCTTTCATATTAACCTCCGTTATATAAATAAATAATTATAAAATACATTTATAATGAAGCTTCGGTGGGTCAAATGCAAGTGTCATCTGCCCACGAAGCATTCAAACTTTAAATACTATTTCTATGTTTCTGTCTATTTCCCAGAAACGTTTGCTTTGATGAAATCAATTGTTACTTGTGTTGGTGTACCTGGTGTAAAGATTTCTTTGATGCCTTTTTCTTTTAATCCAGGAATATCTTCTTGTGGAATTACACCGCCACCAATTACAAGGATATCATCTGCGCCTTCAGCTTTTAACATCGCAGCCACTTTTGGTAAAAGTGTATTATGTGCGCCTGATAAGATACTCATTGCTACGCAGTCAACATCTTCTTGAATTGCTGCACTTACAATTTGCTCAGGTGTTTGTCTTAAGCCTGTGTAGATAACTTCCATACCTGCATCTCTAAGTGCTCTTGCAATAACCTTAGCACCTCTATCATGTCCATCTAAGCCTGGTTTTGCAACCAAAACTCTAATCATTTTATCCATCTTCGTCCTCCTATTAAAGCTAATTGCTTATCATTTATCGGTTTATTGTTTTACTTAAAGCTTAACAGCTTGTTGGTATTCACCAAACACTTCTCTCATTACGCCACATACTTCTCCAAGTGTCGCATACGCTTTAACTGCTTCTAAGATGTAAGGCATTACATTATCTGTTCCCTCACATGCTTTTTTAAGCGTCATTAACGTTTCGTTTACTTTTGTGTTATCACGTTTTGCGCGAAGTTCAACCAATTTTTGTTTTTGCATCTCGCCTACTGAAGGATCGACTCTTAATAGTCCTTTTGGTGCTTCTTCTTCGATTTGGTACTTGTTCATACCTACTACGATGATCTCACCAGCTTCGACTTTCTTTTGATAGTCATATGATGCATCCATGATTTCTGACTGGATATAGCCCATATCGATTGCTTTTGTTGCACCGCCGATATCATCAATTTTTTTGATGTATGCCATTGCTGCATCTTCGATTTCTTTTGTTTTTGCTTCTATATAATATGAACCTGCAAGTGGATCTACTACTTCTGTTACACCACTTTCATGTGCTACGATTTGTTGAGTTCTAAGTGCTACTCTTACTGAATCCTCTGTTGGAAGCGCAAGTGCCTCATCTTTAGAGTTTGTGTGTAAGCTTTGTGTGCCACCAAGTACTGCTGCTAGTGTTTGAATCGCAACTCTTACGATGTTGTTTTCTGGTTGTTGTGCTGTAAGTGTTGAACCACCTGTTTGTGTATGGAACTTAAGTTGCATAGATTTTACACTGGTAGCGCCAAATCTTTCTTTCATAATTCTAGCCCAAAGTCTTCTTGCTGCTCTGTATTTTGCTACTTCTTCAAGTAAGTCGTTGTGCGCGTTGAAGAAGAATGATAATCTCGGTGCAAAATCATCTACGTTTAAGCCAGCTTTTACTGCTGCTTCTACATATGCAATACCATCTGCAAGTGTAAAACCTACTTCTTGTGCTGCTGTTGAGCCTGCTTCTCTGATATGGTATCCAGAAATTGAGATTGTATTCCATAGTGGCACATCTTTTGAACAGAACTCAAAGATATCTGTGATCAGTCTCATTGATGGTTCTGTTGGGAATATATAAGTTCCTCTTGCGATATACTCTTTTAAGATATCATTTTGAATGGTACCTCTTAATTTTTCTGATGAAACACCTTGTTTTTCTGCTACTGCAATATACATTGCAAGTAGTACTGATGCTGGTGCGTTAATCGTCATTGATGTACTTACTTTATCTAGTGGAATTCCATCAAATAAGATTTCCATATCTGCAAGTGAATCAATCGCAACACCAACTTTACCAACTTCACCTTCTGAAAGTGCGTGGTCTGAATCGTAACCGATCTGTGTTGGAAGGTCAAATGCTACTGATAAGCCGCCTGATCCTTGTTCTACTAGGAACTTATAACGCTTGTTAGATTCTTCTGCTGTTGCAAAACCTGCATACATTCTCATTGTCCAGAATTGACCACGGTACATCGTTGGTTGTACACCACGTGTAAATGGAAATTGTCCTGGTAAACCAAGGTCATCCATATAATCAAGTTCTGACACATCTGCAGGTGTATAGTATCTGTTTACAGGTGCACCTGAGCCAGTTGTGAACTCTTTTTTTCTTTCTGGTCTTTTAACCAGTGCTTCTTCAATCTTAGTTGTGTGTTTATCTACTGCTTCTTTAATCACACTCACTTGTTTTTGATCAAACATAAAATCCTCCTCGTTCTTGGCCGCATGTTTTTGATATATTTTATAGAAGTCATTGTTGACTTTAATATCTCTCTTTATTTCATTGATCCAGTTTCTACAAATTTAGCATGCCATGAAAGCGCTTCGTTTAACAAATGACTTTCATGTTTTGTAGGTAGTGCTTCTGCTCTATCTAAATAATCTGTAAGTTTTGCTTTATAATCTGGATGTGCACAGTTTTCAATGATCGCTCTCGCTCTTTCTCTTGGAGACAATCCTCTTAAATCTGCAAGTCCTTGCTCAGTGACAACTACTTGTACATCGTGTTCAGTATGGTCTACGTGTGAAACCATTGGTACGATTGATGAGATATCTCCATTTTTAGCAGTTGATACTGTTGTAAAGATCGAGATATAAGCATTTCTAGTAAAGTCTCCTGAACCACCGATACCATTCATCATTCTAGAGCCCATAATATTAGTAGAGTTTACGTGACCATACATATCAATCTCGATTGCAGTATTCATTGAAAGTACACCTAAACGTCTTGCAACTTCTGGGTTATTACTAATCTCCATTGGTCTAAGTACACAGTGTTTTGTGTAAAGATCTATATTATTATATAGTCTAACTTGACCTTCCGAAGATGGTGTAAATGATGTACCAGATGCCATCGTTACTTTCCCAGCATCAATTAGATCAAACATACAGTCTTGGATAACTTCGGTGTAGCAAGTAAGGTTCGTAAATTTAGACTCTACAAGTCCTGCCATAACTGCATTTGCTACTGAACCAACACCTGATTGAAGTGGCAATAAATTCTCTGGCAATCTACCTGCAGCAACTTCACCTTCAAAGAATTTGATGATGTGTTTTGAGATTTTTTTAGAGTCTTCATCGATTTCACCAAGTGGTCTAACTTTGTCAGTGATATCAGTTTCTACTATTGCAACGATTTTATCAGGGTCACACGGAATATAAGTTGTACCGATGCGATCAGCTGTTGCTTCAATAGGAATTGGTTTTCTAAAAGGTGGTTTCTCTGTAATGTAGATATCATGTACACCTTCAAGTGCTAATGGTTGTGATGAGTTGATTTCAATAATAACTTTTTTAGCATTTCTAATCGCTTGTGGTGAAATGCCCACTGAAGTTGAAGGTACGATACCACCATCAGGATTAATTGCTATTGCTTCAATAATTGCTACATCTATATCACCAAAGAAACCATACTCAATATATTGCGGTACATGGCTAAGATGCATATCTGCATACTTTATATTACCAGCATTTATATTGTTTCTCATTTTTCCATCTGTTTGATAAGGAAAACGTCTTTTAATGACACCCGCTTCAGCAAGTGTTCCATCAAGTTCCGGACCAACTGATGCGCCTGTAATAAGTGTGATTTCTACTTTCTCACCATTTTTTGCTCTTTCAGCAAGTGCTAAAGGGACAGCTTTAGGGTAACCAGATGGTGTAAAACCGCTTGTTGCTACTACATCGCCATCGTTTATAAATTTTGCAGCTTGCTCTGCGCTCATTACTTTCGCTAAAAATGCTTCACTTCTTATTCTCTCAGATTTCATACCTATGCTCATATACTCCTCCAAATGCTATTGACATTCAAATAAAAATCTTCGGCCATCGAGCCCTCCGATTCTGTCACAAACAAGTTGTGACTTTAATACAAAAAAAGCCAAATAACCATCTATAAGATTGGCTATTTGGCTTTGACATTACTAAGCGTTTGAAATAAAAGGCTATTTTATTCCTATTAGTAAAATCGCATGATACCCTCTAAATACTATTTAATTTTGCTTGCTTAGATCAAGTTATTTGATTTAAGATCAAATTCTAATTTTTTTCGAGTTTGATACATGTTTTGAGTTTGAGTTTTTAGTTCAAGTTATTTTAATCTTCTATAAGTTCGTCTGCACCGTCTAAAATTTGACGGTATTTTTCGTTACATGTTTTAACTGCTGATAAAATTGCTTTGCGCGCACTACCAAAATAATGTACTTTAAAGTTTTTCTCTATTTTATCTAACTCATTGAGTTTTAAACCCACAAGCAAATCTTTAACAATACGTTTAGCGAGTGCAGTTGCTAATGTGCAATCAGCATCGATAATTTCTGATGTTTTGGCGTCCACTACCACACCTACAGCGATAACGGCATACAGTTCTTTCGCAGTAATGCCCTGTGGCAACTTGGCATAACCTGTTAAGAAAATATGGTTCGACTCCATAGAACCTCCTAATACCATTAGTTTAAGTGATCATTGACAAATTCTCAAAGGTGTAACTATCTACGAAGTGTATTGGTTACACATTCATAGATAATATACACCTTTTAATTTATGATTTCAATCTTTTAATTAATTACATTGGTAATGAATGAAGTACGATTGTGAAGATAACCATACCCAAAAGTGCAAATGGATAAGTTGCGCCATATCCTGCTGCAGGATCATCAGAACCAGCTGCTTCAACAGCTGCGCCAAGACCTGGAGTAGAAGTCATACCACCACAAATTGCACCTGATAACATAATCCAGTTAATTTTAAATACATATCTACCAAGAAGGTAACCTACCATCATTGCCACAACACCAACAACTAATGATACAAGTCCAAGGTAAGCACCAGGACCTGCTAATGCATCAACAACTGCAAAACCATATCTTAATCCAACAATTCCAAGGAAAAATACAAGTGATAATTCTCTAATAACACCAAGAATTTTTGCATTCATACGGAAATTGATGAAACCAATCTTTCCAATATAACCAAGGATTAATGAACCAATAAGTGCACCACCTGTAGCACCTAAGCTAAAGTTTCCTAAGTGAATGAAGCTAAGATCTATTTTGACAAGACCTATCGTAAAACCAAAGAGACATGCAAGTACGAATGCGATCATATCAAAACTTACTTCTGGAATTTCTTTTCCAGTTTTACCAGCTTTTGCTTCTGCCATCTCTCTTGCAAATATTTCTTGTTCTTTTTTAACATCGATTCTAAAGATTTTTGGGAAGAAGTTCATCGCGATAATTACGATTAATACACCAAACGGGTAACCAATCGCATGACCTACGCCGATACTAGCTTCTGCTTTTTTAACAAATTGCGTTTTTTGATCATCTGATAAGGAAGAAACCGTTGTAGGATCGATATCCTTATCTAAAATTCTAAGGAATTTTTCTTTTTCTTCTACTGTCATTGTGTCGAACTTCGCCACTTCAGCAGTAGAGTGTTTTTTAGCAGTTTCAATTGCAGCAGCAAGTCCAGGAGAACTTGTTAATGCACCAGTGTAAACACCAGAAACTTCATAAGGGTTTGCATCAGCTGAGAGTCGTGCCATTCCGTAAGTTGCCGCTGCTCCCATTAATGTGATTACAAATCCAAGAACGATAAATTTTACACCGTATTTTTTAAGAACTACGTTAATATCTTTTGCTGCTAATAAACCAACTGCAACAACGAATAATACCAAAAATAATGTAAAGAAACTACTACTTACAACACCGTCTTTAACAAGTGTTGATGCAGCTTTATAAACTTTATCATCCTCTGAAATGCCCTTTGCATAGTTCATCATATACCATCCAAGTGGCAAACCCGTGAACAAAGCACCAGAAGTACCAAAGCTAAACTTACCAAACTTGATTTTACCAAACAGCATTCCTGTGATTACGGCAATGAACATCAATATAAACGGATTCATTAGCCAACTTCTAACATCAAAACTCATAACTACCCCCTATTTTTATTTAGTTAACTTTCTACAAGTTGTCCCTAAGCGTTTCTCAGCGCCGCAGACATTAAAAAAGGCATAGCAAATATTTGCTATGCCGCATAATCAATATGACTTGGTGATGGGGAATCACCATATATTGCTCAGGCTAGTTTGTTAACTTAATCACAGAATATCAAATTTTTTTGTATTTGTAAATTAATTTTAATATGTTTTTCATGTTTTTTTGTGAAGTACTTTGAAGACTTCTATTTATAGAACAAGTGTGGCTTAATATTTAAAACAAAAAAAAGATTTAACATCCACTTTATTGAGGACATTAAATCTTTTATATTTTGAAAAGAAGGAATATAAAACTTTTAAATTACATAAAATTCTGAATATAAGATTCTAGATATCCATATTGATAAATTTCATTCTATATCTACCAAATACTAAAGCGTAAGATGCTATAAATCCAATGATTAATATCACACTAAATACTGCAATTACAAATTGCCCTCCAACACTAGGTAGTAGCTTGAAAAGAACAAATCCAACTAGTCCAAATGCAAGTCTTGGCAAGAATGAAATCATCACGTTTAAGTTGTTCTTAACAGCTGCAGTTGGGTTAGACCAGTTTAGAAATGGGCGAGCTATATTGATAATTAGGTCTAAAGTACTAAAACACAATGTTGCAGTCAGTGCAAACGCTATTGACAATAAAATATCAATCAGACCAAGTGGAAAAATCCAGAAAGTAGCGATTGCAAGAATTAAGCTCGCACCAAAGCTCGCAATAAATGTCGATAATATCCGTGTAAGTAGGTTCTCATTGATCGAAATAGGGAGTACTCTTGTTTCCCAAAATGTTTTTCCCTCACGTGTAATCACTGTAGTTGATAAACTCCCCATGAGTACTGGTGCTGAAATTATACCAGTAAAGATGTATATTGCATAAGGTTTAAACATAGGATCTTTAAAGGTATCCAGTGTCATAAGTCCCATCAAGGAATAAATTCCAAACAATAAAATGGGGACAAACATCGTCATCACTGTATTAAGTAAGAATGTTGGATTGTGAACGATGATTCCCAAATGTCTCTTGATGAGTAAAGCACGTTTGGATGAACTCTTATAAGATACTTTACCTTTCTTGTTAATGTTGCCCTGGCTTGTCTGCTGGTTATATTTCAGCATAGCCCCTTTATAAAGATGTTTCGCGGTTAACTTCAATAAAACAATAAACCCTAGATTTAATAAGATGTAATATAGCATATCTAACCATGATTTAGTGATCATCTTTGTGAGCCAGACACTTGGTGGAAATTTATGCCCGACAAGTGCGATAATTCCATCAGAACTTGAAAAATAATTTTGAAGCGAAGCAGGATCCATTTGAACCCTTGTAAATAAAACCTGTATTCCTAGGATGATCACAATCAACAAAACATTACCTACAATCACCATGAGGTTTCTATTTTTTCTGCCACCTATAAAAGTCATAAATGGGATTACGACCAATGTTGCAAAAATCATAGGCATAACTGGGGTTAATACGATACCAAGTATACCTAGAAGCAACTCAACAGGTTTTAACCCGTCATATAATCCATAGAAGCCCACACTTGTACCAAATAGCAACAATGCCATGCCTAGTAAGTAAACATAGATAGCGGCTATTTTTGAGAAGATTATGGTATCTTCTTTGACAGGTAAAGTTGCTATAAGACTTAAGTCTTTTGAGTAGAAAAACAGTGATATTACAAGTGGTATCGCTGTAATGAAGATCAGTATAGTCGCTGCTACATAGACATATGTCAACGTCAATTCAGGCATACCTATTGCAGCAAATGAAACATAAACTTGTTTAATAATTTCGTAGGCCGGCAAAAATATAAGGAGTGGCAATATAATTATCAGCTTAGATAATAATTTGCTCTTCATGTTAAGTTGTTGCGAGTACTTACTCATGAAGTCCTTTATTTGAATTTTGGTAAGTGCATATAACTTATTCATCTTTTGTCATCTCCAAGAAAATGTCTTCAAGTGAAATCGATCTTTCTTGTTTGATTTCTTCAGGTGTTCCAAGTGCAATCAATTTACCCTTGTGGATAATCGCAACTCGATCGCATAAGTTTTCAACAACTTCTAGTACATGTGACGAGAAAAGAACGGTACCACCATTAGCACAATGCTCTTTCATCAAATCTTTAAGAATTTTATTTGAATGTGGATCCAATCCAACATGTGGCTCATCTAAGATAAAGATGCTTGGGTTAGGTATGAGCGCACCACAGATTAATAACTTTTGTCGCATACCATGTGAGTAGGAATTAACCGGCTGTGTCAGCGCATCATCAATTTGAAATGCCTTTGTATATTTTTCAATTCTCATTTTCCGGTCTTCTTTGTTTACGTCATACATATCAGACATAAAGTTCAAATAGTCTATGCCTTTTATTGCGTCGTAAATTTCCGGATGATCTGGTACGAAAGTAAAGTTTTTCTTAGCCTCAACCGCATCAGTTTTTATACTGTGACCACCTAACAAAATTTCGCCTTCTGTTGGCGCTATGATGCCAGTAATCATCTTTAGCGTCGTTGTTTTACCCGCACCATTGGGTCCGATGAAACCAAATATTTCGCCTTCTTTGATGTCTAAATTTAGTCCATCAACAGCTTTCTTATCGTTGCTATAGACTTTGGAAATACCTTTCACCTGTAACATATTTTCACCTCTCGTTTTATATTCTATTCATATTTTAGCCATAACTTATTAAAATACTCTTAAGAAATGATAAAAGGATAAAAGGTGTCAGGTCATAGTTAGCCAAATGGCTAACTATGACCTGACACCTTTTATCCTTTTCTTAGTTCAATTTGATGGCGCCGTTACAGGCATCACATATGTAGTATGCCGTTACAGCAGTCCCTTCAATGTTAATGTATACATTAACATTTTCCACTTGCTCAGTGTCGTATCCTTGCTCTACGCACTGTGCCTTAATCTTTTCAATGATTTCTGATTCTTTTAAACTGGCAAGATCAATGCCGCTTAGCTGTAGGATTACATTTCCTAATTTCATATAGAAAGCCTCATTTCATTGTTATTTTATATATATAATATAAGATTTACATACTATATATATTTTACCCATCTTTGTTAAAATTCAATCATCATTGTTAATCTTTTATTTTAGTTGACACTGCAACTAAATCGAGTTATTATAGTTGACGACGCAACTAATATAAGCAAATTATTATCCCTACTATTATTAAAGGAGCTATCATGAAGCAACAAAATACATGCCCAGAAATTGGTGTGAAAAAAGATGGTACACTCTCTGACTTTTCACAACTCGGAAAACTTATATCTATCCTAAATAGAGCGGGACAATCTTTTTTTGCACATCAAACAAGTGATTTTGATATAGGTGGTGGTCAATTATCACTTATATTTTATCTATATAAACATAATGGTGCAAGTCAGGATGAATTATCGCGAGCGCTTGAAGTTGATAAAGCGACAATTACGCGTTCTGTTCATAAACTAGAGAAAGAAGGCATTGTCAAACGTCAAAGAGATGAACAAGATCATCGCGTCAATCGTATCGTACTCACGGAAGCTGGTTTCTCTATTCAAAATGAATTAAAAGGAATAGCATTACTATGGCATGATACTTTGCTAGAGGGGTTTTCAAATGATGAAATAGTACAGCTTGAATTATTGTTCGGAAAACTTTTAAAAAATGCAAGAAATTATAAAAACAGTCAACTCAAGTAAATTACAAAAGATAAGGGTGAAATTATGTCAAACAATGAATTATTAAGAACAGAAAAAATAGGAAAATTGCTTTTCAAGTTTTCTTTACCAGCAATTGTTGGTATGTTGGTCAATGCACTTTACAATGTAGTCGATAGAATGTACATTGGCTGGTTGGGCCCTTTAGCCATGACTGGTATTGGCCTTTCACTTCCAATTATGACTTTGTTAATGGGACTTTCTATGCTAGTTGGAATTGGATCTGGTTCAAGAATCTCTATACGCCTTGGTCAGAATCGAAAAGATGATGCTGAACATATTTTAGGCAATGCAGTTGTGCTTCTTATCTTGATCATGGCAGGTGCTATGATTTTAGGGCTTACGTTTAAAACACCACTTCTTTACCTCTTTGGTGCAAGTGAAGCCACTATTGGTTTTGCCGACGAATACCTAACAGTCATCCTCATAGGTGCTATTTTCCAAGGACTCGGTTTTGGTCTAACAGGCGTTATGCGTTCTGAAGGTAGCCCTAAGAATGCAATGTATACTATGTTAATTGGTGCAATCACAAATATCGTACTTGATCCAGTGTTTATATTTGCTTTTCATCTTGGTATAAGAGGGGCTGCGATTGCAACTATCATCTCTCAGTTTGTGACAACATGTCTTGTGCTTTACCACTTTAGATATGGAAAGAGTAACTTAAAACTTCATCGTAAGAATTTTAAATTAGATAAAAATATTATTATCAGTATTTTATCTATCGGTATGTCACCTTTCTTTATGCAAGTGGCAGCAAGTATCGTAACAGTTGTCTCTAACAATGCTTTAAAAGCCAATGGAGGCGATATCGCTATCGGTGCAATGACTGTAATCAATGCAATTGCGATATTCTTCTTGATGCCTATTTTCGGCCTCAACCAAGGTACACAGCCTATTGTCGGGTATAATTATGGCGCAAAACAATTTGATCGTGTTAAGAAAGCGCTAAAACTTGCCATCATAGCCGGTACATGTTTCTCTACTACTGGATTTCTGATGACACAATTTTTAACGGTTCCATTGATCAAAATCTTCAATAGTGACCCGGAACTAATTGCTGTTGCTACTAAGGGCATGAGAATTTTCTTAGTGATGCTACCAGTAATCGGATTTCAAATTATCAGTGCAAACTATTTTCAAGCCGTTGGAAAAGCACCTAAAGCTATCTTTTTAAGCTTACTTCGTCAAGTAATTGTGTTAATTCCATTGCTGATCATATTACCTCAAATATATAGTTTAGATGGCGTTTGGTACGCTGGACCTGTTGCTGACTTTTCAGCTTCTTTAGTTACAGGAATCTTCTTATTCAATGAAATGCGTCATCTCGATGAACCACAAGTTTAAAATTATGTAGCAAACATAAACTAAAATAAAACGATTACTGATTGGATTCTTAAGTCTAAGAATTCAACATCAGTAATCGTTTTTTATATTTATCTTTAATTAATTGTTAGTCTTATTTGCTAATCGCCATATAATACCCTTCCATAGTAGATTCTTCACCATAATAAAGGGGATTTTCAAATGTTCCGATATAATCGTCTCCAAGCATTTTATATAGATTGGATTGAATATTGAATTCTGGCAGTTTTCCAAGTATTTTTTTTCCATCAAAAAGGAAACTCACTTGAACGGGTGCAGCAAAATCACCATCCGGTGTAAAATCACCACCAGACGAAATCACAACTAAAATCGCCTTTTTACCGTCAAGTGTTTTGACGATATCTTCACTGTCAATATCTAGCCTCAAAGCAGTTCCTGATAGTGCTGGCATACCATCGTATTCTCCTGATGCTGCTGATGTGTGAGGCAAATTGTACATTTTCGCTACTTTTTTATCGGTAAACACATTGACAAGCTTTCCATTTTCAACAAGTGCTAATTTTTCTTCTGGAAGTATACAACCTTCTCGATCAAAGAAAGGGCTAAATTTTTGCTTTGGATTTCCCCATTGGTAAATATTAACTTTCTCGTTAAATAGTTTTTCTCCGATTTTTCCATTAAAAAGTGATGATCCCGTTGCATATAGCTCACCGTTTAGTGATCTTGTTAACAAGCCTGTCAACGTATCAAATCCTATGAAAAATACAGGCAACTTCTCTTCGACTGGTAACTCAACTTTATTTCTATAAGCATTTAGAATCTCTTTGTTTTGATTCCAGAACTTAGACTCATCAAATGTTCTACCATAATATGCTAAAAAACCATCAAAGAGATTGGGACCGCCTTTTTCTTTGAGTATTAAACCAAGTTCAAAAGTAGCATCTTCATATTTAACATCTAAGCCTTCTGAGTTATACATATGCGTCCCCATCTGTTTGATGGAAACTGTCTCCGAAAAATCAAACTCACTATAATTTTCTCTAAGTTCTTTAAGGATATTTTCAGTATGTGACAGCAACGCCTCAGTTGTAAGAGGCGTTTGATTGTAATTTCTATGATCTACAGGTCCCCTTTGCAAATCAAATGGATACTCTATATCAGTTACAAGATTCTCGGTAGCGCGTTCAACTAAAACTTGGTCGTCCACTTCACCAATTGCGCCTGATATGCCGATCTTGCCATCCTCAAAAACCCTTACACCTTTTTTGACGATGTCTTTTGTACGAATTGCATCTATTTTAGCGCTTTGAATTTTAAGTGTTGTTTCTTTTTCAAATACGGTTATAAATTCCTTTTTCACTTTACACCTCCAATGGTAAAATTTCTACTGAACATTTAGACGACGAACTCTTGTATAAGGACCACCAAATCCAACTGGAAGCGGCCATTGTTCCATCTTGCCACAGCCTCCGCCCACAAAACTAAGCAGTTCAAACTCTGAGCTTAAGGCATCGACCTCTCCTAAAGTTTCAAAAACATTTCCTGTAACTACTGATATTTTCACTGGCTTTGTGATCTTACCATTTTCTATCATATAGGATCTTGAAGGTGCTATTGTGAAAGTTGACATCCCCGAACCGTGTTTAATATCTTCGATGTATATCCCATGTTCAATCTCTGCAATAATCTCTGCTAGGGGTTGAATTCCTTTTTCTATATATGTCGTTGTCATCCTAACAATAGGTTCAAACTCGAAATTCATTGAACGTGCATTACCTGTTAATCCCTCTTCTAAAGCGGTAGCGGTTGCAGTGCTATGAAGTCTACCCGTCAAACGACCATCAGTGACAATATATGTTTTATCTGCTTTATTGCCTTCATCATCATACGGCGTATAACCATTGCCACTTACGTTACCATCATCTATAATCGTTAAGCCTTTACTACCGACTTGCTTACCTATCGCCCATTCCTCTTTCATGGTTGGGTCACCCACCATAAAGTCTGACTCACTTTTATGACCAAAGCTTTCGTGAGTGAAAACACCTGTTGTAAGTGGACTCATAAGGACCGTATATACACCAGGAACTACTGGCTCAGCGTTTTTCACAAAGTCTACACTTTTAGCGATCTCATCTACAAAATATAACTTTGCATCTCTTAGTTCTTCAAAATTAACAGCAGCTTTTGACACTCGCCCTTGATCTTTTTTATCGCCATAAGCCAATTCAAGGCCGAGTCTTATCCCACAAGTTTGTTTGTCGAATTTTACATGTGTTCCTTTAGAGGTATAAATCGTTTTTACCGTGCGATTGTCCACATAAGATGATGTATGGTGCATTATAGTTTCATCTTTTATCAATTCAATATACTGTTTTAAAAGATTTTGCTTGTCCATAATGTCGATTTTCTCAACACTGTTAGATTCACATATCATTTTTTCATCTTTATTCACTTCAAACTTCGCGACGATTGGATGGTTTAAGATATCAGGATTAGGCTTTGCAATCTGTGCAAGCTCATCTATCTTTTCTTGGATGTGGTCAATATCTGTTGTTGCGCTATAATACCAACGTTCACCATCAAAAACCCTGATAAAGGCACCGATATTTCTTCTCACTTTTTGCTCTTGTAGTTTTTCTTTTTTGAAGCTAATTTTGGTGTCAAATGTTTCTTCAATACGTACATCTGTGTAAAGTTGATTTGAAAATTGATACATAGCATCCTCCTAATGTTAGATTGTTATCGAACTTAAACACATTATACAATAGTTTTATTAGATTTAGGTTAGAATCCCATCAAATGTTACAATTATTTTTTATGAGTATGTTCTATACCTATTGATATGTACTAGCCATAACACTAATAAAAAGCCCCGTCTAAATCACTAAAACAAACATCCAATGATGTAATCGTTTTAAGTTCCTTAGAGAGGGCTTTTTAGTCTTTGATGCCTTTGTAATTATAGCTTTATGAATATAGCATTATGAATATAGCTTTATCAAAGCTGCTTCAGCTTTTTCAACATATTGATCTAGGTGCCACTGTGTATGTGCCGTAGACAAGAAAAGACCTTCAAACTGAGCAGGTGGTAAGAGTATACCCTCTTCAAGCATACTTCTGAAAAATGCTGCATAAGCCTCGATATCACATGATTTCACATCTTCATAACTGCTAAGTGCTCCAGTTTTAAAGAACAAACACGGCATCGATCTATACCTTACAAAAGTTACTGGAAATTGATGCTTTTCAATCACCATTTTCATTTCTTTTTCAAGGTATTTTGCTTTATCTTCTAGTTCTATATAGATTTGAGGATTCGCTTTGAGGTGGTCTAACATCTTAATCCCGCAATGCATAGCAAGGGGATTACCCGATAATGTACCCGCTTGATATACCCCGCCGAGTGGCGATACGATGGACATGATCTCTCTTTTACCACCATATGCACCTACAGGTAAACCACCTCCGATTATCTTCCCGAAACAAACCATATCAGGTTCTACACCATAGACTTCTGAAGCACCACCATAGGCAAGTCTAAAGCCTGTGATCACTTCATCAAAGATCAGTACCACCCCGTATTTAGAACAAAGTGTGCGTAATGCTTTTATAAATTCTTCACTTGCAGGTACAACGCCCATATTCCCTGCAACAGGCTCTAAAATCACGCAGGAAAGCAAATCGCCTTCCGCTTTAAAAATACTTTCAAGTTCTTGTACATCATTGTAAGTCCCTACTAAAGTATCTTTTACAGTGGATTCTGGTACACCAAGTGACGTGGGAACGCCATATGTCAGCGTTCCAGAACCCGATTTTACAAGTAGTGCATCTGAATGCCCATGATAACACCCCTCAAACTTCAGTATCTTCGTGCGGCCTGTATAGCCTCTTGCTACTCTTATCGCGCTCATCGTCGCTTCAGTTCCTGAGTTTACCATACGCACAAGTTCAAGCCCTTTATAAGCATCTACAAGTTTTTCTGCCATTTCCACTTCAAGTGGGCTAGGTACACCGTAACTTATACCGCGTTTTATAACTTTGTTAAAATCTTCTTGCATAAATGGTGGCGTATGACCTAAAATCATCGGCCCCCATGAACCAATAAAATCAATATACGTGTTACCATCTACATCCGTTAAAGTAGAGTCCTTAGCACTTTCAATAAAGATAGGTTCTCTCCCAACCGATTTAAAAGCCCTCACAGGGCTATTGACACCACCTGGTATAACTGCTTTTGCTCTATCATAAAGTGACTTTGATTTCTCGTAACTATGCATAAAAACCTCCAAATTCATCAATTATCTTAACGCGTCAAACACAACTATTTCTTAGAGCCATTTCTCAACGAGTTCTTTAGAAAAATAAGTGATGATCAAATCAGCACCAGCACGTTTAAAACCAATCATCGTTTCATAGATAATGCTTTCATTTACCATGCCACTTTTAATGCCCTGTGATAATAGTGCATATTCTCCACTAACGTTATAAACGACCACAGGCACATTGACGGCTTCCCTAATCTTACTGACGATATCAAGGTAAATCATAGCTGGTTTTACCATCACCAGATCTGCACCTTGTGCGATATCTTCTCTCGCTACATCACCTGCACCTCTTGAGTTGTGATAGTCCATCTGATAATGGTCTCTTGATCCAAACTGAGGTTTTGAATCCGCAATGGCTCTAAATGGACCATAATAATTTGAACAGTACTTAAGTGAGTATGCCATAATTGGCAGATAGTTATATCCATTTTCATCTAAGATGTTTCTAATCCCAGCGATTCTACCGTCCATCATATCAGATGGTGCGACCATATCTGCACCCGCTTTTGCATGTGATAGAGCGATCTGACTGATCAACTCAACAGAGCGATCATTCTCAACTTCACCCATAAGATCTATCACACCGCAATGCCCATGGTCTGTATACTGACACAGACAGATATCTGTGATGACATAAAATCTAGCATCAAATTTTTTAATAACGCGTATCGCTTCTTGTACGATGCCGTCCTCTGCATAGGCTTGGCTACCCACAGCATCTTTGACCTTGGGAACACCAAAGAGGATAATTTTAAATAGACCTAAACCACGAAGCGTTTCAAGTTCTTCTGACAATCTATCTAATGAATATCTGTAGAGTTCAGGCATCGCTTCTGTCGCGGTCTTGACATTTTCGCCTTCGATTACAAAAACAGGCGTAATTAAATCTTCTTTTTTAAGTGTATTCTCTCTGATACTCACGCGAAGTGCATCTTGTATCCTATATCTTCTAAAGCGCTTCATCTTTTACTCCTTGTAAGCACGTAATCATGCCATCAATGGTATGTGATTGTGCCGTAATGATATTGTCGTAGCCATGTTTTACCAAAGTTTCTGTGGTAATCGGTCCAATAGACAATAGCTTAGTATTTTTTGCTAAGTGCCACCCATTCTTTACCAACATCTCATGAAAATGATTCACCGTTGAGGCACTGGTAAATGTAATAAAATCAAGTCCCTCTAAAGGTTTGCCTTTGACATGTACTTCTGGCATCACAGTATGATAAAGGTTTACACGTGTCACCTGACAGCTCTTTTCAAAATAGTGTTCAAGTTCCTCTCGAGCGTCTTTAGCCACCGGTAAAAGGATATGACTTTTATTTGATACCTCAGTAGACATAAGTGCTATGATCCCTTCTTGTGTATACTGACTTGGTATATGATCCGCTTTTATCCCATAGGCCATCAAGGCTTTTGCCGTTGCAGGTCCTATTGCTAGTATTTTTTTATCTGAAAGCGCTCTACTGTCTTTCCCATGCGACTGAAGTGTTTCAAAGAAAATCTGCACTGCATTTTCACTAGTAAACCATATATGGCTATATGACGCTAAATTTGAAAACACTTGTAATTGTGTATCGTCTAGCTGAACCCTTTTTATCTCAATCATAGGTAGTGCAGCTACCTCTGCACCAAGTGCAACTAATTTCTCAGTTAAGGTACTGGATTGTTTTGTCGCTCTTGTCACTAAAATTTGTTTACTAAATAAAGGTAACTTCTCAAACCAACTGAGTTCTTCCCTTAGTCCTATAACTTCACCTACTGCAAAAAAAGCAGGTGATGGGATGTCCTCAAATTCATGCACCTGTCCAAGTGTTGATGTCATCACTTTTTGTCTTTGTGTCGTACCACTAGACACTATCGCAGCTGGGGTGAGTGGTGATTTTCCTGCATCAATTAACGCTTTACTGATATTTTTAAAATTCGCGATACTCATCAGAAATACCAACGTGCCATCAAGACGTGACACTGCATCATAATCTATATGACTTTCTCCATCTTTAAACTGTCCAGTGAAGACATGAAATGAAGTGACAATACCTCTGTGTGTGATCGGTATCCCGGCATAACTTAATCCGGCGATAGGAGATGTAATACCTGGCACTACTTCAAATGGAATTTGATGTTCTTTTAGCTTTAGAACCTCTTCTCCACCTCTTCCAAATACATAAGGATCTCCTCCTTTTAGTCTAACGACGTTTTTATATTTAAGCGCTAAATCAACAAGCAATTGGTTGATTTCTTCTTGTGGCATGGCATGATTTGCAGCCGCTTTACCTACGTAAATTCGCTTTGCATGTTGTGGTACAAGATCCAAAAGCAGTGGCGATGAAAGTCGGTCATAAACGACGACATCACATGCTTTAAGCCGCTCCATCCCCTTTACTGTGATGAGCTTTGGATCTCCTGGTCCCGCACCAACTAGCGATACCAAACCCTTTTCTTCTCTATCATCATTCATATGGTTCATCATCTCTTTAGCTACAGATTTTCCAAGTGCTTCGGGGAATTCCTTTGTCCCCTTTTGTTTTACGCGGTAAAGCACTTTGCCCTCTTCATCTCCAAAAACAGCACTTAATTCAAGTTGTCCACCATGTTCAGTCGCATATGCACCGATAGGTACATGGCACCCACCGTTTGTATGTTTTAAAAAACTGCGCTCTGCGCGGACACACACGTCATCTTGATCATTTGCTATTGCGCTAAGCATCAGTTCGATTGCTTCGTTGCCTTCTTTAAACTGAAGTCCCAAAGCACCTTGTGCTGGTGAGGGTAACATCATCTCTATAGGAAGATACTCTGTTATAAGATGACCAAGCCCAAGTCTATGGATACCAGCAGCTGCAAGGATCACACCATCAAGCCCTTCTGTAACAATCTTCTTAATGCGCGTTTCAACGTTGCCCCTTATAGGGACAGGCACGATATCTGGTCTGTGCTCTAATAGTTGAAATAAACGCCTTTTACTACCTGTGCCGATCTTCGCACCATGCGGCAATGCATCAAAAGACAGGATCCCATCTTTTAGTACTAATACATCCCTTGGGTCTTCTCGCTTGGGGATCTTTGAAAGCTTGAGCCCCTTTTGAAATTCACTGGGTAAGTCCTTCATGCTATGAACAGCAAAATCGATGTCTCCATTTAAAAGCTGTGCTTCAATAGCCGCAGTAAATAGACCTTTATCACCGATTTTATCAAGTGGTATATCTTGTATTTCATCGCCTTTTGTGACGATAATTTTCATCTCTATCTCAGTATCTGGAAATCTATTTTTCAGTGTCTCAATCACCCAGCTCGTCTGGGTAACTGCTAAATTTGATCCCCGAGTGCCGACTTTTATGGTTTTATGATTCATGTAATAGCCTCCATCTCCTCATCACGTCATCATATGTCTCGTGATTTTCTTTCGCTTCTTTGGTCTGCTCTGCTAACCACTTGATCTCGCTTTGAACTTGATCGTTTTCAAGATAGGGTTTGATAATCGTACGCAAGTGTTTGGAGATATAAGGCGATTGTTCCTGGCTCGATATTGCTATAAGTGCTTTTTCATCCTCTAGTGTCACCATATCTGTAAATAGACTTGCTTCACCTTGGTCTGTGCGATTGTATAGCTTTGCAAATTGTTCACAACAAAGCGCAATATCAGCATTGCTTTTGTGGTTATCAGTACATATAATCACCAGATGCTGTTTCATAAAATGAATCCCATAGTGCTTATAATATGTTGTAAAGTCCATGTGGTAATCCACATCCATGACGTTCGGATCAACTGTTGTTATATTTGCACCAGCAGCGCGATATTTAAGTGCTTTTCGCTTGCCAACTTTACCAAATCCTACGATTAATACATTGAGTTTTGAAACTCTCATTGCAACAGGGATCATATTATTCATAGTGATAAAGCTCCTTTAACATCCCAACATAGGTTTCTCTCTGGCTTTTATCTTCTATGGCTTTAAGGGTCTCTAAAGGTGGCTTAATTAACTGTTTTAGCGAAGATTCAAAAAGAACTTCAAGCATTTCTCTATCTTTAAGCGTCACAGCTAAGCGCTTTCTATCTACACTTTTCATGGCTTCCTGAGTGATATTATCTATTGTTTGATGCCAGCTTTTCAAAATATGATCTACGTGAAGTTGATCAATCCACACCATGATATGCCTACTTTTCTCATCTAATCTTAGGATTACTTGACCTGTTAAATCGTGTCTTTTTTGATAATTTTCAGCTGAAATATCTTTTAGTTCATCTACATTCCAAAGTGTCACATGATCAAAGTCTCCCACTTCAGCATCTACATCTCTTGGCATCGCAAGGTCGATGATCAATGTATCAGTAGTAGGCGGTTTCATCACATCACTTCTGACGACAGTGTGAGGAGCTGCTGTGGTCGCTACTACTAATTGACTTTTTTCAATGCATTCGTACCGCTCTTCAAAAGACTTGATACGTACTTTAGGATGATTTAACACAAGATCGTCGAGTTTTTCTGCATGACGCACTGCGACATAGACGCATTTCACCGGTGAATCTAGTAGATACTGTATCGCTAGTCCACCCATCTTCCCCAGCCCAACCATGGTGACTGTGTGATGCTCTGTTAAATAGCCATTTTGCCCCGCTTTTTTAATGGCGATATAGCTTAACGACAGTGGATTCTCAGATAATTTAAGTTCTGTCTTAATGGATTTGGCAAACGACACAGCTTCTCGAAAGACCTTGTTTAGAATCTTAAAAGCAAATCCGTTTTCACTGGCATCACTGATGGCATTTTTGACTTGTCCTAAAATTTGATCTTCACCAAGTACGGCTGAATCAAGGCCGCATGTCACTTTTAAAAGATGCGATATGGCAAACTCTTGTGTATGCCAATAAAATTCGGGAAGGTCATCTCCAAAAGGTGCTTTAAGAATTGCCATGACGCGATCTGCATTATCTTGATAGGATGCAGCTGGTACGACAAAGTATATTTCAAATCGTCCACATGTGGACAATATACAAAGTTCTGATAGTTCAGCATTAGTTTTGATGTCAGATGCATCTAAATGTAGGTTGGCCATCTTTTCCCTTTGTGCAACTGTTGCGGTGTCATGGTTGATGCCTATTACATTGATTTTCATGATTTTTCCTCCGTATCAATTGATTCCTTGCGATTGACCGTCTTCATTTTCATCGCCAACGTATGAGGTTTTATCCCCATAGCTTCTGCTGCTTTTATCATCAAAGGTCTTTCTAAGCCCGCTTTTTTCATGATATGAGTTTGCTCCATAATTTCATCTGTAGGCCCTTTTGAGATGATGGTTCCTTGGTGCATCACGTAAACGGTATCGCACACATCGTAAATCAGTTCCATGTTATGACTTGATAAGATGACTTTTTTACCTTCTTCTGCTAACTGTCTTATGATTGTGATCATCTCACGTTGCATCATGGGATCTAGACCAGTTTCAGGTTCGTCAAGCAAAAGTACATCACATGAGAGCGCCAAAATCCCTGCTAAACTCACACGTTTTTTCTGTCCAAAACTTAGGTATTGTACTGGCGTTAAGAGAAAATCTTCACCATGAATCATCTTTATACATTGGTCGACAATCTGTTTAACTTCTGGTTCAGTTTTACCAATATTTCTCGGTCCCATGGCAATTTCATCAAAGATACCGTTATAGAATAGTTGTCTTTCTGGATCTTGAAGCACCATGTTAACGTGTTGTCTTAACTCTACCAGTCCTTTTCTGCTATATGATATGGGTTTATCTTTATATGTGATTTGTCCTTCTTGCGGTTTATATAGGCCGAGTAAGCACTTGAAAAGTGTGGATTTTCCAGCGCCATTCTCTCCTATAATGCCAATTATATTGCCTTCTGATGTATCAAATTCAACATTTTCAATCCCTTTTTTCGTCCGCTCATAGTGATATGAAACGCCTTGACATGCAATCATTTTTCCCTCTCATCTGTAAAAAATCTTAATTCCATTGACGCTTCTAAGTCACCGAGTCTTTCCATTGCCTTTATAAAAAGTGAAGAAGCAACGCTTATGACACTTTTGGTACTGTTTTTCACACCAAAGAAGCCAAATCTCAACTCTTGTGACAATACAAGTTCTGTCGCAATTCCAATTAAGACAAAGATAAAACGGTAAGTCAGTATAAAAAGTTCTGTGAAAGCATCTGGTATATGCACAAAGCGCATCCATTTGATCAATCCCTGAAGAGGGATGGTTAAACTTAAAAACATAAGTACATTTATAGAAGCCATCGCTCTTATGAGGGTCTGAACTGCTAGTTTCAAACTGTCTTCTGATATACCGATCCATAATCCTGCAAATTGAAAACCACGTATAAAATCGAAAGGAATCTCATGTGCTATAAATGGTACTAAGACCAAACAGGTGAAAAATACAAATCCAAGTGGCACCCTCACAATTTTTAAATACTGGATGGCATTCAATTGACTAATAACGAGCGTCAATGAGATGCTTATGACTATTGATCCCATGTAAAATATTAAGTTGTTGAGTAATAGCATCGTCACAAGCCAACATAAAATCAAACTTATTCTTGTGATATTGTATTTGTCATTCCATCTGCTCTGATATGCAATCGCATCAATGTGAATCATCTAAGTGTAACCATACTTTCTAATTATTCTACGTTTTAGTAGTGTTTTGTTAATTGTGTGTTGTCATACCCTCGTTGTTAGCTGATGGTTCAGCTTTTGAAACTGCAAGTTGTCCCTTTTTATAGCCAATAAAATAGGCAAGTACAGCAGCACCACTTGAAGCAAAGATAGTAAACATTAAACTCTCAATCTCCCCACTAGGTGGTGCCCAAAGTACTTCATACCATGGCACATAGCTCGGTGCCACTTCTTCGATCATGCCCAGTGCATTTTGATCTGTGCCAGAGTATTCTCCACTTGGGTTAAGTACCATGGGGATAACGATTAATGCTACCACCATTAAAAGCAATCCTATATTGAGTAATTTCTTATTTCTTTTCATGTTGTCTCCCCCTCCAATTATTCTAGTTAGCTTCCGTCTGTATACGGTCTGTCATTTGTGCATCGCTCATTAGGTTAAAGACAACTACCGTTAGTAGTCCCTCGGCTAAAGATATAGGCACTTGTGTCACCATAAAAACGCCTATAAATTTCACGACTGTCTCTATGATATTTCCTCCTGAAAAAGCTATCCCAAGCTGGATACTTGTTACTAAGTAAGTGGATAAACTTCCTACGAATGCAGCAATAAAAACCCTAATTTTTTGAGAAACACCCATTTTTTCAAGTCCCTTATAGAGTCCAAATGATACAAGTGGACCTACTACAGCCATAGAAAAAGCATTTGCCCCAAGTGTTGTTAGTCCACCATGAGCGATTAGCAAAGCTTGAAGTAACAAAACAACAGTCCCTATCGCCATCATCGGTAGCGGTCCGACGATTATTGCACCAAGTCCCATCCCTGTTGGATGCGAGCAACTACCTGCTAATGATGGAATTTTAAGTGAAGAAAGCGTGAAGGCAAAAGCTGCCATTAGCACATAAAGCATCCTGTTTTTAGGATTTAGTCTAAATTGTTTTGTGATATACCTTATTGAAAGGATTAAAAAAGGTAAAAATGCGATACTCCAAAACAGTGACCAAATCTGTGGTAAAAAACCTTCAGCGATATGCATGCCATAACTGAGTTGGATGGGTAAAAAAGCTATACTACTCATAAAATCCTCCTAGTTCAAAATATAATATAATTTATTTAACTTTATTGAGATCTATTAACCAAGAATTTCGATCTTAAAAATTGTTCTAGTGTCTCAATTGAATGAAATGTTGTACTACCATCGTTTAAAATGGTGTCTTCATCTTTTGATTCTCCTTTGGTTACCAACACGCCTTTAACAGGTGTCCCAATTAAAGACTGAAGATTTAACTCAGTTGCACTGCCGGCACCACTTTCTTTAAAGATGAAATGCGTAATATCAAATGCCTTAAAAAGAGCTTGGTTTAGTGCAGAAGGACAAGGTGCTTTGATGCCAATGATGTGATCTATCGGAACTTGTAAATCTGTGCACACTTTCATGGAATAAAGGCTAGGCATCACTCTAAAAAAACAACAGGACTTTGGAAAATGCGCATAGAACAACTCAATGTATTTGGTTCCTGTTATCAAGTAATGATAGTGTTCTCGATGTGCAGCTATTAACTTTTTAACGGCTTCTTCCATCACCTTAACCGAGGTCAGTTGATCACCTAACTTTTCTTCCCAGTTCACTAACTCATGACTTGCCATCATGGCTCTTTCTAATTTCACATACCTAATACCCGCTTGTTTGGCAGCAGAATGTGCTACGCGTTTTACCTCATATGCATGAGGGTGAGTGGTATCAATTAACATATCTATCGTATAATCTAAGATATATGTTTTTAGGGATTCCACTGTAAATCGATGCACTTCGCATGACGCTCCAAAAGCTTCGTATATCTGTTTCCCCAGTTCAGTTGCAACGGAGAGTTTAAAAGAAATATCCTTTTTCATAAGCCAGTGGCACAGCTCAGCACCTTCATGTGTGCCACCTAAAACGAGGATCATACTTGATAGCCTCGTGGGGTTACCATCTTATCTCCGATAAGTTTAGTTTCTTTGTTACCTACGATGACAACTGACGTCATATCGATCAAATCTAAGTTAACTTCATCAATTAAAAATACATGTGTTGACTCGTTTGAACGTCCTACATTTTTAGCAATACCCACCAAGATCGAATTGCCCTGCGCCTCTTTGATTAGCGATAAAGCTTGACCAATATAGTCTGGTCTTCCGTGACTTTTAGGGTTGTATAAACAAATTACAAAATTTGTTTCAGCTGCTGCTTTGACACGTCTCATAATCTGATCTATAGGTGTCATCAAATCACTTAAGCTGATATGACAAAAATCGTGCATTAGCGGTGCACCTAAAAGTGCTGCACCCGCTGTTGATGCTGTTACGCCAGGTATCACCTCTATCTCTTCATCTGTCTGTGCAAGCTCATAAACTAAACCTGCCATACCATAGACACCTGCATCTCCGCTACTAATTACTGCTACTGTCTTTCCAGTTTGAGCGATCTTTACAGCTTCTAAGCAGCGTTCAACTTCACCTCGCATCCCATTGCTTATAATTTCTTGCTGATCTAACATTGGTCTAATCAAGTCTATATATGTTTTATAACCAACTATAACCTCTGACTCTTCAATTGCATCTATAGCGGCCTTAGTCATCAAATTTTGTGAACCTGGTCCAATGCCTATTACCTTTATCATCTAATCAGCCTCCCTATACTAAATGTACTTCCGTTTCTTTTATATACTTTTAATGCCTTCTCATCTTGCGTATGATAATAAGCACATGTCCCTGCTACCGATCCTATACCGACCTTGCCTTTAACAAATTCAGAAGACTTGAATAGTGATTCATAAGGCAATAACTTGTCAACCTCATGTACCACAAATTCAACATCAAGTTGCTTAGCAAGCGTGCACATACAGAGCTCATCTTTTTTGAGGGAAATGGAAGCAATCTTTTGAATACAGCCTATTAAAAAACCCTCTTCTTTTAACGCAACTTCTAAACTATAGGCATAACTTTCAAAACTCAGTCCTTTTTTACTACCCGTTCCAAGAAGCAGTGATTGACTTTCAAGTACCAGCGTTTCTATATTGTTAGCGTATGGTAACACCTCTTCAAACCATCTTGTGGGTTCTCTTAGTGTAATCAACAACCTTATAACATGCGTATCAACTTCCTCATGACGCTCTGTCTGGGTATTATCTTTTAGCAGTATCCTATCCACATCAGCTAAATAGGGATCTAAACAGATTTCCACTTCACCACCATTGGCAAGATGCATGTTAAGTCTTTTCATAAGCGCTCGATGCGGCTGATAAGGCACGCCATATCGATTAAAGATCTCTTCAATTCCAGTAACACCTCTTTTATCCGTAGCAGTTGTTATCACAGGTTTTGAATGATATCTTTTTTCTTTTAATGCGCTCGACAGCGCACTGGCGATTCGATTCGCACCACCAATATGGCCTGAAAGTATCGGGATAACAAATTCTCCAAAATCATCAATTACAATAACTGCTGGATCAGTGAGCTTGTCGTTAATATAAGGTGCTATAGCACGTACTGCAATGCCCACAGCCCCTATAAAAAGAATTGCATTTCCCTTGCAAAAACCCAGTTGAAGCAACGCTTGTATATTTTCATGTACTGACTTATCGTAAATTAAGACTTGTGCTTGCTCATCACTAGAAATAATGACTTCTATATCTTTTGCGAGGGCTTTGCCACGGTTTGAAAAACTAAAAATAATCCAGTTTAAAGGTTTATCCTCTAAATTCATGTGCAAAATCCTTATCATAGAGTTTTGATGGATTAAATTCATAGCCTAAGCAGTTGCCTACAATAATCAAAGCTGTTTTAGTGATCTGAGCTTCTTTTGCAAGTGCATCAAGCGTCTCAATGGTGCCTCTTATGATCTTTTGATCAGGCCATGTTGCTTTATAGACCATCGCTGCTGGTGTCTGTGGTGGATAGCCACCTCTAATGAGCTGCGCCATTACCTCATCTACCATACCTGAAGACAAAAATATCGCCATAGAAGTTTGGTGTGCTGCATAAGATTCAATGCTCTCAAGCGTTGGTACCGGTGTTCTACCTTCCATACGCGTGATGATAAGACTTTGAGATATCTCGGGTATGGTATACTCTATTTCAAGTGCAGATGCCGCCCCGAGGAAACTACTTACGCCTGGTATTAACTCAAAACCAATCTCAAGTGCATTTAATGCTTCTATTTGTTCTCTTAATGAACCAAAGATGGAAAAATCACCTGTGTGTAATCGTACTACTTGACGGTCTTGGCTTATACCCTCGTCGCAGACTTTGATGATTTCTTCAAGATTCATAAAGGCGCTGTTATATATTTTACAGTTTGGTTTGCAATAATTTAAAAGTTCAGGATTAACAAGTGATCCTGCGTAGATCACGATATCTGCTTCACTTAATGCTCTGTGCCCTTTTATAGTCAATAGTTCAGGATCACCAGGTCCTGCACCTACAAATTTCACTTTCATGTTAAACCTCCTTATTGATCAAAATAGTTGTGAAGTAACTGAGTTCTTCTATGTTGACTTCTTCGAGTCCATAATAAACTTTCTGTGATGCCTTCCCAAAATTAGAGACGATCAAACAATCGTCCTCTAGATGATGTGCAACGATCAACGCCTTTACACGCTCAAAACTTTTATAGACTTTCATGAGCACCATAGACTTTTGCGTTGATAACAGTTCATCAAGTTCTTTAAGGTCGTCTACACACGGGTAGATCACTAGGGGCGTATCGCCTTCACATAATTGTTTGTTAAACCCTGAAGCAATTGCACCAAAAGATGTAATTCCCGGAATTGTTTCAACCTCAATCTCATCTCTTAATAGCTTCAATAAATAGCCATAAGTGCTATAGAGCATGGGATCACCCAGCGTTACAAACCCAACAGTTTTGCCTGATAATGTCCATGATTTTACTTCCCCTGCAATCTCTGCAATTGCAGCCATCATCATATCCTTATCGTTGGTCATAGGAAAATACCTTTTTTCCAGCGATACTAACTCAGGAATATACTCTTTACAGATATGATAGGCTTCACTTTCACCACCTGATCTTCCTGTTGGCAATAAGAGAATATCCAACTTTTCAAGTACACGAATCGCTTTTAGTGTTAAAAGTTCCGGATCTCCTGGTCCAACACCTATTCCAATTAATTTTGACATCCTTTTCTCCTTATGCATTAAGTTGTGCTTTTCAGTTTACTTATAAACACATTTGATCACTGTGCAAGGGTTAAGTGGCTTGAAATAATGATAGTCCCCTAAATTTTCAAGTCGACTCGCTTGTATCTGACTGGCTTCCAGCCCACTGTACTTTTCTGACTTTGAGACATATGACATGATTTCGTTCATACTCTCAAGGGTTATTACCGAAAACACTAAGATACATCCAGCTTGCATCATTCCTGCTTCTAGCCATGCCATAATCTCAGTAAATGCGCGACCAGTGCCTCCAACATAGATACGATCAAATTGACTTGGTTCAAGTAGTTGCTCTGTAGGTGCATGGTCATTAACGACTTTGATGTTTACATTATGCCTTGATGCATTTTCCAAAATCAATTCACATCCTGTTGTCGTTTTTTCAATTGCGATCACATTAGCACTTGGTGCAGATTTAGCGATCTCAACTGTCACCGAGCCTGTTCCTGCTCCAATTTCAAGAACTGATTGAGCAGATGCCAGTTCCAAATAACTTATAATGGTGCCACGAACCTCCATTTTAGTCATTGGATTTTTACCTCTGATATATACGTCATCCTTCATAGTCAATCACCACCACACAAAATTCATACTCTAAATGCTGCAATTTTGAAGCTCTACTAATCGTCATTCGTTCACTTGGATATGATAACCATTCACCAATATACAGCACTGGATCAAGTCCTTGAGAGATTAACTTTTCAGCTATATTCACAGGGGTCCATTTTTTATCTGTAAACAAACAAACTTTGCTTAAGTGCTGCCAAAGTTCCCAGTTAGGCGCTCTGCCATGTACGCTAGTGATCAATACATCGTGCATCGGGATGTCAATTTTACTGAACATAAGCTGAATACTGCTTATACCTGGCACTATTTTTATACTTTCGCTAGCAAACTGCTTTTTGATCCATTCGCCAATACCATAGATTGAAGGATCACCTGACGCGAGAAGTGTCACTTCACTGTTCTTAGTCAGCAACTGCTCTACTTTATCTTTTAGTTCATCTAGTTTTCCGCTATAAAGTTGTTTATATGTTGTACTTCTTAGATACTCATCTACTGTTTCCATCTGCCTTTTTGTTCCCACGACTGCTGTTGCTACTCTTAACTTTTGTAAGGCATCACTTGTCAAATAGTATTTATCACCTGGTCCTATACCTATTATCCGGATCACTTTTCTTGCCTCCTTCGGCTATCTCCAAGCAATCTACTAGACATGTCATATAAAATCACTTCAATATCAATCCCCTCAAATATAAACTGAAGGCATCGTTTTCTTGCTTTTTCAGCTAAAATCTGAAAGACCTCAAGGTAGGGGGTATTGTATAAGTAATTTGACATTTCATCAGTTGTATTTGCTAAGCTTATGTCTTGAAGTATATTAAGCGGTGCGCCTAAAAGTGCTAGTTCACTTACCACAATCTCCGCTTTTGCATCTGCAACTTTACTATGTGTATTAAAAATCCCACCAGCAAGTTTGATTAACTTTCCAGTATGGCCTATGAGGACAATATTTTGAAAGTCCAGCTTATCAGCAGCTTGTAGTGCAAAGCCTACATAATTTCCCATATGAACCACTTGTTCAGTTTTTACTAGATTTAAATCCGCGAGGTTGATGTTCTCAGTAGCAAACTTCTCACCATGAAGCCCAGGTACAAGGACAAGTGTCTTTACACCTAGCGCTTTTTTCTGTTTCATCTCAGTATAAATTGTATCTTTAAATGCTTCTTCACTCATGGGACGCACAATACCAGATGTACCAATGATAGAGATCCCTCCTATAACGCCAAGTCTAGGGTTAAAAGTTTTTGCAGCAGCGGCTTCACCATGTGGCACTTCTATCACCACATCGACCCCCATCTCATCTGAAAGTAATGGTTTAAGGTTGTCTTCAATCATTTTAAGAGGAACTGGGTTAATTGCATACGCACCTACGGGGATTTGAAGCCCTGGTTTTGTGACTTTACCAACGCCAACGCCACCACCGATAGAGATCTTTCCTGTATGATTCAAGGTTACTTTTGCACAAATCTCTAGTCCATGTGTCACATCTGCATCATCACCTGCATCTTTGATGACAACTGCCGTTATACTTGCTGTGTCGCTTTTAAAAATAGCCTCAATTGGAATTTGTAGCTTTGATCCGTTCGGTAGTGTTATAGCGATTTCTTCAATCTGGCTTTCTTTCTCTGTTAGTAAAGTGGTGAGTGCCGCTTTTGCCGCAGCTACTGCAGAGCTGCCAGTGGTATAACCTGTACGAAGTAATTTTGCATCGTCACTTAAAACTTCACTATGCGTCATTACACACCTCTACCAACAAGCTGATATAAGAGTGCGTTGACGATTGCTGCAGCGACGTTACTTCCGCCCTTTCGTCCCAGTGCTACTATACTTGGCATAGAGTGCTCATGTAGTAATGCCTTTGATTCTGCTGCTCCTACAAAACCAACCGGTATTCCAATTACCCCGATAACATCTTCAAGCTGTTCCTTTGAAGATTCTAAAAGCTGAAAGATGGCAGTAGGTGCGTTTCCTATGACAAAGACCTTTTTTCCTGGTGTTTGAAGTGCAATTTGTACTGCTGCCATAGACCGCGTAACACCTTGTTTTTTTGCCATTTGTGCAGTTAGATCATGAGAAATAAGGCATTCTAGTGACCAGGGTATTTTCTTAAATGCAGCTTTATTGATCCCCGATAACGCCATATTTGTATCTGTATAAATCGTCACTGGTCGCGTGAGTGCATCTTCAAATTTACGGATAAAATCTGCATCGATTTTCAAATTATCTAGATAATCAAAATCAGCAGATGTATGAATCGCTCTTTGATAAATCGCTTTGTAAAGTGGTTCTTCAACTGGATAACTAAGCCCTTCATCCTTAATGATGTCATCTATGATTTCAAAACTCTTTGTCTCAATTGCCATAGGTTTTTTGATGAAATCTATACGCATAGAAGACCAACCCTTTCTCCAATTAATGTCACTAGTTTTTCGTCAAAACCAATGTTGCTTAAAAAAGTTATTTTTAAGTCTTTATGTTTTTCTCTTAGTGCATCAAGTGCTTGAGGGATATCCTCTTTAATATGGTTACCGTTAAATAAGAATAGTGGAAATGCTACAATTTCTTTAACCCCATCTTCGTAAAGCGCTGTGATTACATCATCTAAAAGTGGTGCCATTAGCTGTAGATAACATTTTTCAAAACGCTCACTCGGAAATTGTTGTCTCAATGCTTCCATATATTGGTTCATGATCTTATCAGTCTCAGCGACTTTACTCCCATGTGCAATGATAAGTGTCGCTTTTTCCAGTAAATTTTTATTTTCCATATCTAACCTCCAAATAATCTTTTGCTTAAACTTATTTTAAGCAACAAAAAAGACACACCTATCGGTGTGTCCTAAATACAAAAATTGCGTATCAAGTAAATCTCCCACCGAGATTTTATGTTACATCGTCTTGGCAGGTCTCCTGGCTCAGATATCATCCTACTTTCTCGCCTTCCCAATAATCAGTGGCTTGTGAGATTTCGTACATCTTTACAGTAGCGGGGGCTGCTGAGGTTTTTCACCTCATTCCCTATTAACCTTTTGTAAACAAAAGGACCGAAAACGCTTATGAAGTTGTATCACCATAATAACATGTGTTTATTAATTGTCAAAGCCTTTTTTGATACTCATTGATGCATTTTGATTTGATCATTCGTCTTAAAAGCAATCAAAATTGCCTTCCATATGTCATTTTCAGTGACTCTAGCTTTACGAGTTTCACAAAGATAACGTACATCTAGTGCTATATAACCATCTTTTACGTTAACATAAACAATTGGCGTCAAATTTCTATAGTAAAGCATGTATTTTTTTGAAGCTTCATAGATACTTTCTTTAACGCCAGGCGTTAAATTGAGAGCATGTTGATTGATAATTTCGTCTAGCATTTTTTTTGCGACTTCCCAGTCACTATCTATCGTTAACCTCACTTCAATCTCATTCCAAATATAATCGAACCCCTTGTTCGCATTGGTAATAGAATGTATAAATATAAAGTTGTTAGGTACATGTACAATACGACCTGTACTTTGTTCACCAAAATCGATAGATGATACTTCTAACAAAACAATCTGGAAAAGCTTAATATCTATGATATCACCCGTCTGACCATTTACATTGATCCGATCACCCACTTCAAACGGTTTTTGAAAAACAATGATAAACCAAGCGGCAATATTGGTAAAAATTTCTCTAAGTGCAATGGCGATTCCGGCAGATATAAAGCCCATGTAAGTGGTTAAATCTAACTTCGATTCTGACCAAACCAAAAGAATCAGTACTATAAGAATCAGTGTAAATGTGAAAGAAAATCGTTTACGTAAATTATAATAAGTACTTGAATTTTTAACTGCTCTAAATAAAATCTTACTTGTAAATTGTACCACCAGTATATTGATGACAATCAATACAAATGAGATTAGCACTTTCTGTGCTGTTGTGTGATGACTGAGGTAACTGATTATTTCTTCCATTTACATTCCTTCTTATCCTTATTTGGGTCTACCAATTGTAATATCCGTCACATATACTTTGGTATCCATCGCGACTTTCACGATGTTTCTTGCTACATCTGCTGGGTCCATAAAATGATCTACATCATATCCCGAAGCTGAATCTTTCCAAAAATCAGTTTTCATCCCCCCTGGAAAGACATTGATCACTTCAATTTTAGTCTCTGTTAGTTCGTCTCTTAATGATTCAAGGTAACCTCTTGCACCCCATTTTGCTGCGTTATAGATCGTTTCGAACTTTTTCCCCTTTAATGCAGCTGTAGAAAGTACACTGATGATTCTCTTATCCTCATAAGGTTCGTTAAGCATGAAACCAACCATCTTAGACGTAAATAACATCAAACCAATCATATTACTTTTTAGTACTTTGTCAATATCTTCTTTGTGTATGTCACTTATTTTCCCATAAAAAGTTGTCCCAGCAACATTGTAGAGTTGTTTGATGGGCTTGCCTGAAGTTTCTAGTGTATCGATAAAGGCGTCTATGTCCTCCTCAATCGATATATCCAAACTATAAGATAGGACATCTGCTTTTCTTGAAATTTCTTTGAGTTTATTGGTTGCATTTTCTAACTTATCTACATTACGCCCTAGTATAATGACATGTTCATCCATTAAAATCAAGTGCTTTGCAATCTCATATCCGAGCCCTGAGCTTCCACCCGTAATCAAATGATACATATTGCCTCCCTTGTATAAGTAATTAGAATTCATCCTCATTAAATTCAACCTTATTGAATTTATACCCAAATGAAACTGCTATTCACAGTACCTTATTTTTTTTCTAATTTCATGAGCAGTTCTCCTGATTTAACTTGCATCCCTTCTTTGGCATAGATATCTGATATCACACCATCTGCCAAAACCACGACACTGGTCTCCATCTTCATGGCTTCTACAACTGCAACCACTTGATTCTCAACTACATCATCGCCAACTTTTACCATTACTTTTACTACTTTTCCAGGAATTGAAGAGCCTACTTCAAACTGGTTATCAGGATCTGCCATGATAGATTGTTGAACCACTGCTTCAAACTTTGAACCTCTGTCTTTGATGTAAACCTCTCGTCTATTCCCGTTGACATCATAGGTAAGTCTCACGCTTCCAACATTGTTAACTTTACCAATTTCAAGTAGTTTCACGATCAATTTCTTACCTGATGCGATTTCTACCTCACAAGTTTCACCCTCATACATCCCATGGAAAAATACATCTGATCCCACTCTTGAAAGATCACCATGTTCTGCTTTATATTTTAAGTGGTCTTCAAATACTTTTGGGTATAGTGCATAGCTCAAGACTTCATCCATATCAAAGTCACGCTTATACTTTTCACTTAGCATTTCTTTTATAGCGATAAAATCTTCATCTGGAAGTTGTTCACCTGGGCGACCAGTAATCGGTACATCACCCTTCAAGACAATTTGTTGAAGCTCTATAGGGAACCCACCATCAGGTTGCCCCATCATACCACTAAAATAAGCCACTACTGAGTCCGGGAAAGCTAGGTCAGAACCCTTTTCAATTAGATTCTCTGGTGTCAAATCGTTTTGTACCATGAAAATCGCCATATCTCCAACAGCTTTTGAAGAAGGTGTTACTTTGACAATATCTCCAAATAGATCATTTACCATCCTAAACATCTCTTTAACTTCACCAAAACGATGCCCAAGTCCAAAACTGTCTACTTGTGGTTTTAAGTTAGAATATTGACCACCTGGTATCTCATATTTATAAATCTCAGCGGAGGTCGACTTTAAGTCCGATTCAAACTGCTTGTATACAGGTCTAACATCTTGCCAGTAATCACTGATATTTTGCAAACTACTTAGGTTGAGATGTGTGTCTCTTTCTGTATTTTCAAGTGCAGCAACCACTGCGTTGAGCGCAGGTTGAGATGTAAGTCCAGACATACTCGACATCGCTGTATCTACGATATCAACGCCAGCCTCAGCAGCCATCAAGATGGTAGAAACGCCATTGCCAGTCGTATCATGTGTGTGAAGGTGCACAGGCATAGACACTTCATTCTTTAGTGCCTTCACGAGTTTAGACGCAGCATATGGTTTTAAAAGCGCCGACATATCCTTGATACATAGGATATGAGCACCCGTTTTTTCAAGTGCTTTCGCTTTATCAACATAATACTGAAGAGAGTACTTATCTCTGTAAGCATCTAAGATATCGCCAGTATAGCAAATACATGCTTCTGCAACTTTTCCAGTATTTAGTACTTCATCTATTGCGATTTCCATACCTTTTTGCCAGTTGAGCGAGTCAAAGATTCTAAAAACATCAATCCCTCTTTTTGCTGATTCTTTGATAAATGCTCTGACGACATTGTCAGGATAGTTTTTATAGCCTACAGCATTTGCACCTCTAATTAGCATTTGAAGAATAATGTTCGGGATTTTCTCTCTCACTAAGTCAAGTCTCTCCCATGGGGACTCGTTAAGGAAACGATATGCAACATCAAAAGTCGCTCCACCCCACATCTCAAGTGAAAACAAATCACTTGCATGATGCGCTGTTGCAGACGCTACTTTCTTGATATCTACCGTTCTCATCCTTGTCGCAATCAAAGATTGCTGCGCATCTCGCATAGTCGTATCTGTTAGTAACAATTTATTTTGACCGTGAATCCAATCTACAAGTCCTTTAGCACCTTTTGTGTCCAAAATTTGTTTTGTACCATATAAACTAGATTTAGCAACGTTTTTATCATAAATTGGGACTCTTGGGACATCAAATTCTTCCTTTTCACCCTTAGTGTGATTGACCACTTTTTCACCGATAAATGAGAGCACTTTATACTCTACATCAGCTTTTGCTGTAATTTCAAATAAAGACCGATTTTCTGCGATAAAGTTGGTATCACATTCTCCTTGGACGAACTTCTCGTGGTTGAGCACATTTATTAAAAAGGCTATATTGGTTTTAACACCTTGGATCTTCATCTCACCAAGTGCTCTTAAGGACTTGCGGATCGCATCTTCCCATGTCCTACCATGAGATGTTGCTTTGACAAGTAAGCTATCGTAGTACGGACTTATAACAGCACCAGTAAATCCGTTGCCCCCATCAAGTCTGATACCAAAACCTGAACCGGAACGGTACACATCAATCCGACCAGTATCAGGCGCAAAATTGTTTGATGGGTCTTCAGTTGTGATACGGCACTGGATTGCAAAACCTCTTGGAACAACACTCTCTTGATTTGGTATGCCCACTTCTTTAGAATCAAGTGCTAGACCTTGTGCAATCATAATTTGACTTTGAACGATATCGATACCAGTGAGCATCTCCGTCACGGTATGTTCAACTTGGATCCTTGGATTCATCTCTATGAAATAATGCTTGCCAGATTTGTCGACTAAGAACTCACAGGTTCCTGCATTTCGGTAGTTCACTGCTCCCGCAATTTTTAAAGCATCTGCACAAATTGCATTTCTTTTTTCTTCAGTCAAGGTAAATGCTGGCGTATATTCTACAACTTTTTGATGTCTTCTTTGTATTGAGCAATCTCTTTCATATAAATGTACCAAACCACCATAATTATCCCCCAACACTTGGACTTCTATATGTTTTGGACTTTCTAGGTATTTTTCTATAAAGACATCTTCAACTCCAAAAGCCTTTCTCGCTTCACTCTTAGCACTCTGGTATTCTCTCACCAAATCTTCAGCATGTCTAACAATTCGCATCCCTCTTCCACCGCCACCTGCCGATGCTTTAAGGATCACTGGATAACCACACAGATTTGCTGCTTCATGTGCTTCTTCATCTGTTAAAATAGGCTTCTCAATACCTGGAATAACCGGTACACCTACTTTGATCGCCACTTGTTTTGACTTGATTTTATCACCTAGACTGTTCATCATAGAAGCAGTCGGTCCGATAAATACGACCCCAGCCTCTTCACATTTACGCGCAAATTCAGGGTTTTCTGATAGAAACCCATAACCCGGATGGATGGCATCAACGCCTTTTTTCTTAGCGAGTTGAATGATTTCATCTATATTTAAATAAGCATCAACAGGACTCTTCCCCTTACCTACTTGATAAGATTCATCTGCTTTTGTTCGAAAGAGCGAAGCTTTGTCCTCTTCAGAATAAATGGCCACTGTCCGTATGCCAAGTTCATGACATGCTCTAAAAATCCTAATTGCAATTTCGCCACGATTTGCAACTAAGACGCGTTTGAATTTTTGCATTCTATACCTCCACAGACTTCTGTTTTTATATTCTATTATGCCATATGTTACGGATTTGTCACGAACTTTTACGATAAAAAATATTTTATATTACGGATTTTATAAAAAGTACATGATTGGTTTTTATGCACGGTATAAAGTTTATAGTTTTTTTACATTATCCTTGTTTTTCATATTAGTCATGGGGTATATTTATTTCGAAGCACAAAATAATATCAGGAGGTAGTATAAGATGAATCAATTATTTAGTCCGTTAAAAATCAAAGGTGTCACACTTAGAAATAGAATTGTCATGGCACCTATGTGTATGTATAGTTCAGATAACTATGGTTTTGTAAAACCATTCCATAAAACACATTATGAGACACGCGCAATGGGTGGTGTTTCACTTGTTATATTAGAAGCTACTGCTGTAGAATCTAGAGGGAGAATATCAGCAAATGATCTAGGGATTTGGAGTGATGCTCACGTTGATGGCCTTAAAGAGATAGTGGATGGAATACATCGACATGGTGCTCTCGCTGGGATTCAACTTGCACATGCAGGACGAAAATGTGGCGTCTTAAGTGAAGACATTATTGCACCCTCACCGATTAATTTTGATGACGAAGACTTATCATTAAGGATCCCTAGAGAGATGACAGAGCGTGATATTGTAGATGTTATCTATGCTTTCGAAGAAGCAACTAGGCGCGCAAAAGAAGCAGGATTTGACGTGATCGAGTTACACGGAGCACATGGATATCTCATCAACGAATTTTTATCTCCACTCACAAACTTACGCGAAGATAAATTTAGCTATAATGAAGCATTTGGTACGCGTTTTATAAAAGATATACTCTCTTCAGTAAGACAAGCTTGGCCAGAGGAACTTCCTATTTTCTTTAGAGTTTCTGCTGAAGATTATGCCGAGGGTGGGAACACCTCTTATACTATAAGTGATGCATTATTAACACTTAAAGATTCTGGGATTGACCTTATAAACGTAAGTTCAGGCGGCGTTGTACCTGCAAGAATTCATACTTTCGATGGCTATCAAACAAAATTTGCTGAGATAATTAAAGCACGCACACAGTACCCCGTTATGGCTGGTGGTCGTATAAAGACTGCACAGATGGCTGAGGAAATCATCCGCAACGAACGTGCAGAACTTGTTTTTTTAGGTAGACAACTATTGATCGATCCTTATTTTGCACTGCATGCTGCTGAAGATTTAAAACAAGAAATTGACTATACGCCAGTTCAGTATTCGAGATGGAAAACATCTAGATAAATGGTAACTCTTTTTAAGTAAAAAAATAAGAGAAAATAAAGACGGAATCAATCCATTCTTTATTTTCTCTTTTACTTTATGTTTAAAGTGATTGTTTCAATATAAACCCTAATAAGATAGAATTTAATGTTTCTGGTTTTTCAAAAATTGTAACATGACCACAGTCTGGAATAGTAATCAGTTCAGCACCTGAAATATGATCTGCAATAATTTTAGAAAATTTAACCGGTTTTAAGATATCGTTCTCTCCACAAATCACAACTGTAGGACATTTGATTTTAAAAAGCTCATTGGTCATATAAACATCATCTAAAAATGTCTTATAAAGTTCAACTTGTCCTTCAAAATAACTGCTAGGTGTTTCATTAAATGCTTTTGCCCGTTTTTCTAACAACAATTTGTTTTTCTTTACATAGCTTTCATGATAAATACTCGGTAGCATCCCATTGAAAAACAACTCGCCATTTCCAATTTCAGCTAAATTAAGCCATCCACTTACAAAATAACGCAGTACATCATCTAGCTCGCTTACTGAATTGATGATGGATAAGCTCTTAACACGCTCAGGACAATCAATCGCCATGCGCATTGATACTTCACCACCGTAAGAGGTTCCAATTAGATGTGCAGATTCAATCCCTAGAAATCGCATCAAATTTATGGTGTCCTCAACATGTAGCTTGAAACTATAAGGGCCTTTCGGTTTATCTGACTTTAATTGACCTCTAAAGTCGTGTAAAAGCACCCTGTAACCTAACTTCACAAAACTGTGGACTTGGTCCATCCAGCTTGTTGTTGAAGCCATGACACCATTCATAAAAACGATGGTTTCTTTCGCTTCTTTGTTTCCAAATAACTCGTAATACAAATTCAACCCATTGATCGTTGCAATTGACATAGTTCCTCCTCGTCACAATGAAAGTATTTGTATACTCGTCTCCCCTAAATTTATTGTAACATAATCAACTTTAATTCGCATATATTTTGAGTTATTTTAAAGTGTATTCTAAGTTTTAATTTTCGTTGCTCGATTCAAAAGCACAGTTAAAATCCCAAGTAAAATAACGCAGGCTAGCATAAACACAGGATATAATCCTATGCTTGTTCGCTGCATCACAACGCCAAGAAGTGGCGGAAAAACAGCAATGCCTACATAAGCAGATGCCATTTGATACCCTATCACACTCTGTGCTATTTTGTTGCCAAATCGCTTCGGTGTTTCGTGTACCATAGAAGGGAAAATTGGGGCGAAACCAAGTCCAATCAAGATAAATGCCATCATAGAAAGATGATCTGAAATATTGCCCACTAACAATATACTTCCAGCTAATGCAATTAAAATCCCAAGTGTGATCAGCTGTTTGTTACTAAGTTTAAACGAGATAAATCCCGCTAATATTCTACCAACTGTTATGCCTGCATAATAAAGGCCAACCCAACTCGCAGCTAAATTAAGTGTTAGCGCTCTTTTTTGTACCAAATAACTCGCACCCCATAAGCCCATGGCAAACTCGCCAGCACAATAAACCATAAAAATCAAAAGTGCAAAGGGAACACCTGGTCTAAGGAATATACGTTTTGAATCTGTATGGTTTTCGTTTAACACTTCCGTTTCTTCATCTGCTTTATTAGCCTGCTCTGTAGCATGTCGCTTCCAAAGCGGTAAACTCAAGAAGATAATCGCTGCTAAAAAGAGCTGTATGAGAGCAACCACAAGGTATCCTTTTCTCCAAGACCCTGTACTTGCAATGATAAAGCCCATTAACAAAGGACCTGCAGTTGCACCAACGCCCCAAAACGAATGAAGCCAGTTCATATGGTGTGCTTTAAAATGAGTTGCCACGAAGTGATTGAGAGCAGTATCAACTGATCCAGCCCCAAATCCAAGTGGTAACGCCAAAAATATAAACCATATAAAAGAAGGCGCCAGAGAATAACCCAGTAAAGCAAATCCAGTTAAAAGACCACTCATCAGTGTAATCTTTCCCTCACCAAATCGCTTAATTAATTTTCCGCTTAATAAACTACTAGAAATTGTACCTACCGTTACCACGATAGATATGATTCCCGCCGCATCTAGTCCCATCATCCATTCTTGTCTAACAAGTGGCCACGCAACACCTAGTAAAGCATCTGGCAATCCCAGACTGATAAATGCGAGATAAATAATCATTAATAAAATCAAAGTTATCACTACTTGCCTCCTATCATTTGAGGCTTAGCGACCTCTAAATAATAACCGAGTAACAGATCTACCATTTTACCATAGCTTCTAACCCCATCTTCTTGACGATTGGTTTTTAAGTAAGTATCATTTACTTGATCTGCTACTTCTGTTGTTTTTCCTCTATAGTCATCCCAAAATCTTGAGTAGCTGATGATATCTTCACTCACACCATCTGAATACGTACTTCTAATTCTCATGGCTTCATCAGCATCCAGTGCATAAAGTGCATTCATGGTATGGATTAATGCTAAAATTGTTCCAGAATATTGAAAGTCTTTATCCGGATGAGCGGTTGCAGCTAGATAAGCGATAAAATTCGCTTCATCCTCTGGGGCAATCCCTCTTTGATGCGCCATTTCATGCAAAGTCGTTGCAGGTAAAAGTAGATCTGGCACTTCTATATTGACATTTGCTTCTGAAGTGTAAGGAAAGTATACGCCTGTTATACCTGTGTAAAGCATAGGAGCCGATGCCAAGATAGGCTTTGGTTTTCCATATAATCCACTTAAGAATTGATATCTTTTACTGAGCTGGGTATAACCATCACTTGCTCTAGCAAAAATCTGTTTGTATCCTCCTGGAACCATCATCACACCTTCATCTGATAAAGACTGATAGGGTCTCAATCTATTTGCTTCATCTACTAAATATGTAGTGAGTTCAACTAATTCTTCTTTAGTATATGGCCTTACTTCAAATCCCATTGTATCTGCAACAGATTGTCTTTCATAATTAAATCCCCACATCACCATAAAGACCACATATAAAATACTGATATATTGAATGATACGAAAAACACTTCGAAAAAATCCACCTTTAAAGATTTTTACCAGTAAGATCATCGCCACTATAGGTAACGCAAGCACATGTCCATAAAGTACAAACTCTCCTATCGAAAAGTTAAAAACACCCGTTATCACACTGACAAGTTCTATCATCCATTTGTTTAACCCCTGTGCATAATACTTTTCGAAACTTACGGAATTATTGCCAATACTCATGGAAATACTGTACACAAAAGCAAGCAAAATAAAAGGCATAAATGAAAATAGCCAATTTTTTCCTTCCCATTTTTCTCGCTGAATCCTTCTACTACGACGCATTCGAACCTTTTTATCATTTATTTGTTTTTGTTCATCATTCATCATCACTTATTCCCTCATAATTCTCAGTGCATAAAGAATCATCTCTTTAGGCTCATCAAGCTCTGGGTCAACATCATTCGCAATTCCTTTTCTCTCAAAATTATATCGCATCAACAATTTAATTGATGGTAAATTCAACTCATGTGTTACAGCGTGTACTTCTTTAATTTCCAGTTGATTTTTAATAAAGTCAATTATGCCACCGATTGCTTCGGTTGCGATTCCTCTATTGTAGTACTCTGGGAGTACCTCATAACCCATTTCAGCAACTTCTTTTTTAGCATCAAAATTCCATAGACAAATTGTACCTACAAAGTCATACCTTTGAGTTTCTTTATCCCTTAATTCAATACACCAAAAAAAAGCCTCTTTGTTCTTGATATCTTTCAAAACGGACTTAATAAATCGCTTTGCTCGCATTATGTTTTCATAAGGCGGAATATCTACATATTTAAATGTCTCTGGTGCTGATCTCAGTTTAAAGATGGACGCAGCATCTGCTTGAGAAATGTATCTTATTTTCAAACGGTTGGTCTCTATAATCTGACCCATATATAACCCCTTTATTTCGGTATGCGAAATTATTTTATTTAAGTCTACTTTTTACATGTTATAATAAATATAATTGAATCTATTATAACATAAGTATACATTATTTGGAGGTGTTTATGGATCTTAAATTAATCGAATCCCTTTCCAATGCCTTTGGTCCATCGGGATTTGAAGAAGATGTTATCAGTAGTTTGAAAGCATTTACTTCAGAATTTGATGTGAATGTGGATGAAATGAACAATGTCTATGTAGGGCTCAAGTCAAATACTGGCAACAGACCCGTGGTGATGCTTGATGCACACCTTGATGAAGTAGGATTTATGGTGCAAAGCATTTTACCTAATGGGTTAATCGCTATGGCAACTTTAGGCGGTTGGGTACCAAGCAACATTCCGGCACATACTGTGCTGATAAAAAATGCTGCTGGAAATTTAATCAAAGGGATCATCGCATCAAAACCCCCTCACTTTATGTCTGAGAAAGAAAAAAGTGCGCCTCTGGATATCGACCAGTTACTTATCGACATAGGCGTTACCAGTCGGTTAGAAGTTATTGAACATTTTGGCATACAAGTGGGCGATCCTGTTGCACCTGATGTTACTTTCAGCTATAATGCTGAAACAGGAATACTCTTTGGAAAGGCTTTTGACAACAGGGTTGGTTGCGCTGCGGTTATCGAAACTTTAAAGAGGCTCAACAACAAAACACTAAACGTTGATGTAATTGGTGCACTTGCCAGTCAAGAAGAAGTTGGCACACGTGGTGCACATGTCACGAGTCAAGTTGTGAAACCAGATTATGCGATTGTATTTGAGGGGTCTCCAGCAGATGATCTTTATTTTGACGCATTTACATCACAATGTGCTTTAAAAAAGGGCGCCCAGATCCGTCATCTTGATTCAAGTTATGTGAGTCACCGTAGGTTTATAGACTTCGCTAAAGCTATTGCTGATAAAAACGACATTAAATACCAATCAGCAGTAAGAAGAAAAGGGGGGACAAATGCGGGTAGAATCCACACTACAGGTAAAGCAGTACCCGTTTTAGTGCTTGGAGTACCCTCAAGATATGTTCATACTCACTACAACTATTGTGCCATGGAGGATATTGAATCCACTGTCTCACTAGCAGAAAAGACCGTTTTACAACTTCATGATAAATGGTGATGGTTAAAAAAACAAGAGCTTACTACATAATAGTATCACTCTTGTTTTTTACTTAATCTATATTTTAATTTGGTTTATTCCATTTGCCTGTAATCAGATAATCTCCTGCAGTCTGATCTGCAGCATCTACAATATCTTGCTTAAAGCCCATAAGTTTTAAAAGCTTAATTGCATTACGGCTAGTAGCTGCACCCTCTCTCAATTTATAATCAAAGTGCATCTCATTTTCATCTACTTCTTCTTGAAAGTGAAAAGCTTCAAACTCACTGCTGAGTAAGTTGCATAGTTCTAAGTCGTGTGTCGCAGCGATTGGCAATACCATCTCTTTATTGAGTGCTTTTAATATCTGAGTAGAAGCTGCAATCCGCTCAATGGTGTTAGTTCCTCTCAGCACTTCATCTATCACACATAAGATTCTCTTGTCTAATTCACTAGCCATTAGTACTCTTTTCAATGATTTTATCTCTGAAATATAATAACTTTCGCCAGCTAAAAGATCATCTGAAATTGCCATTGAACTATAAATTCTAAATGAACTTGCCGAATATGACTTGGCTAAAGTCGTACAGATAGTTTGTGCCAGTAATTGATTGAGTGCAATTGTCTTTAAAAATGTTGATTTCCCAGATGCGTTTGATCCTGTCAATATAATGGCTTTCTCAGTCTTAAAGGAGTTAGGAACACAATCCTTTAATAGCGGATGACATAATACCTCACTTTCGATGAATGGTTTAGTAGTCGCACCATAATCAATCACTGGGACGCAATAATTCTCAACCTGCTTTTGAAATGAAGCAATTGCAATTGAAGCTTCGATTCGCCCTAGGAACTCATGCAGTTTAAAAATATGTTGGCTATTTTGCCCAATTGTGTTTTTCAAGATCTCGTAAGTAATCAAATCAATCAATAAATAATTTGAAAGCACCTCTGCGATTCCATTACCTGCACTTAGCGACACTCCACCCACTCTTTTCATACTTTTAAGTGCTTTAAATGATTCATCTAAGGGGTTTAGCATCGCTTGCAGTTTGGGGTCATTTATCTTTCTTATACGATGTGCGGTTACCACCATAGAGACGGAATAGTTTACTGTTTCAAAGTCAGTATACATGCCCCTTTTACGCCATTCGCGAATCATACTATTGGCAATTACAAAAAATAAAGTTGCAAATACACCAGTTTGACTAAAAGCTATAAATAAGGTAGCTATTGAACCAATTAAACCAAAAGCCAATGCCATATAGGCAATCAAATAAAGTGGATTTCTTTTTCCCGCATTAAAAGTACGACAAACTTTTGCTTTTCTATTTCTTCCGAGTTTTGCCAAAAGTACCGATAGATCAACGCGAAGTTTCTCATTAGTGTTCATAAGTTCTATGAGAGAAGCACGTTCTTGATGTTCAAGCTCCGTCTCACAAGGTCTTTTAAGTAGATAATATAGTACTTGCTCCCCGGAAGTTGAAAGTCCCATATTGATTTTCTGAAACACTTGATCTAATTGAAGATCGTTAGCAGTTATATCATCCACTAAAAATGGATCTAATTTTTTTGTTTTTCTAAAGTCCAAATATTCTTTGATACTCTCCATATCTTCAGGCTGATATTTAAGTTTAGAAGGCTTTCCAAAGTTGTTACTGAGACGTTTTCTAAGCTGTTTTAATTTCATAGTGCACCTCTTATTCGTTCGAAAATAGCGGTCAATATTTAGCACGCATCTAAGTGTTTTTACTTAATCTCTGGATCGATTGTTAAACATCGAACGAACTAATTGTATCAAAATTTTACATTTATTTCAATAAACCTACTATTTTTGTGCCATGCACCTCAGTTGTGCCTGTTTTATCCATAATAACTTCGTAATTGGATGCATCGACACCGCCTCCTGCAACTATGATGATTCTGTCATCAGCTTGTTTTACAAGCTTAGCCAGGTGATCTGTATTATCCATTGCCGAGTGCTTTCCACCTTTGGTAAGCACTCGGTCGATACCTAGCTCTATAAGATATTCTAGTGCCTCAGCTTGGTTTTCGATATCATCAAATGCCATATGACATGTAATTTGAAGCGGTTTAGCTATTTCAACTAATGTTTTCATCGTCTGTATATCTAACAAGTTTTCCGGTGTTAAAACACCAAAAACCACACCACTTACACCTATCTGTTTACACATCTCAATATCTAGTTTCATGATATCAATTTCTTCTTGGCTGTATACAAAATCACCACCTCTAGGTCTTATCATTACAAGTGTCGGAATACCTATTTTATGATGCACCAAGGAAATCGTACCATAACTAGGCGTGGTTCCACCTTCTGCTAAATTTTCACAAAGTTCAAATCTATCGGCACCTTTATCAGCTGCAATTTTTGATTCTTTGAAACTGCCCACACAAGCTTCTCTTATGTTCATATGATCCTCCACATTATAAAATCGACAGTGTCATCACTGCCGATTCTTTCATTATTGAGCTTTTATATGTTACACATATATTAATCAATTATATGATCTATGATCTCTTTAATTTTAAGTTCCATTTGTTCACTTTGATCGCCAATTGCCTCGATTTTTACTTGCTCTGCTTCTTGAAGTCCCATGCTCATAATACTCATAATTGATTTCCCGTTATACTTTTTATCTCCCTTGTAAAGGTTAATTTCACCTTGATACTTTGAAGATATATCTGCGATCATACTCGCAGGTCTTGCATGTATGCCATTTTTACTTTTTACTATAGCTTCTACCATCTTTTTCACCTCTTAGTTATTTATTTCCACCGTTGCAGCTATTTCGGGGTTAACGCCATAATTCACATGCATTGATTTCACTTTTTCTTTATTGGTCACAACGACTGGCGTCATCACTGACTTCGCATTTGCTCTTACAAACGCCAGATCAAATTTTATAATAGGTGTTCCAGCTTTTACCTTTTGATCTACTTCTACAAATCTTTCAAAACCTTGACCTTTTAAGTCAACCGTATCAATACCGATATGGACAAGTATCTCAAGGCCAGAATCTGTTACGATACCAAAGGCGTGGTTTGTAGGAAATATCTGAGCAATGACACCATCCACTGGCGCAACTACTATACCATTTTCAGGTTCTATTGCAAAACCATCACCCAGCATTTTCTGAGAAAATACTACATCTGGTACTTCTTCAATAGAAACTACTTTACCCTTTAACACAGGTAAAAAATCTTCACTTTTTTTCTTAAACAATCCAAACATTCGTCATCCTCCTTATGCTCTATATCACTTATAAATTATTAGTCATTTAAAGTATCAATTCCACTACGTATTACTATCATACTACTCCAAATTACTCTATCAAGCCACAACGAATTTGTAGCTTGATAGAAGAATCTGCTATGCAGCTTCTTCTATTTTAACAATTCTAAATAATCATTACTTAAACTTTTTGATTTCTTCTGCGATAAGTTCAGCATGTGTGCCAACAACGATTTGAACATTTTTATTGTTTGGTTTAATCAAACCTGCTGCTCCAAGTCGTTTACAAGCTGCTTCATCTACAATAGACGCATCTTTAAGTGTTAATCTTAATCTAGTGATACAAGAATCTACTTCAACGATATTTTCTTTACCACCGATTGCGTGATAATAGCCTCTTGCAACTTCTGATATGCCAATTTTTCCAACCACTGTTTCACCTTCCTCTGTTACTTTCTCTATGCGATTGAGATGAATCTCATAACCCGCTACTTGTAAGGTACTAAAAAAAGCATGAATCAAAAAAGAGATATCTTTTTCGACTCATGCCTGATCGGATCAGTAACACGTCTAGGGATAAATAATTATAAACTGGTGATTTCATTCATTTATATGCTTCTTTTTAAACGGTCAATATGAATTGCCATAAATCCTACTTCATCTTCTGGGACGATAATATTATAATCATGCTCTATTTTTGTCTTAAGGAGCAGTGCAATCTCGAAACTCTCTTTTAAGTCTCTTTTTAAGGTGTCTAGCAAAGGGTTAGTGACTTTATGTCCACTCTCAATTCTTTCTATTGCACCCCGAAGATGATGTACCAATCGACTGTAAGTTAAATCCTTCGGAATTTTCATCTGTATAGCTTCTTCAATAATGCTTACTAACTCTTTGATAATTCTCGTGTTTTTCACTGATTCTTTTACATCTTTTTGCTGCCTTGCTGCACTGATATGAAGTGCAATAAAGGCAACCTCATCTTCAACGATCTGTACACCTAAATGCTGTTGAATCATATTTTGAGCGGTTAATCCCACTTCATATTCTTTAGGATAGAGCATCTTTATTTCATCCAAAAAAGGATTGTGAATCTCCATTCCCGATTTAATCCTTTCAAGTGCAAAACCAATATGATCTGTTAACACAATGTGTATCCTATCACTTAATGGACCGATTCTTTCGTTTGCCATATATATGATTTCTGAACATACTGAAAGCACTTTCTCATCAAGTTGCTGAACCAAATCTAAGTAATCTCTTTTTAAACGATCATCATACGTTAAAAAATACTTCTCAATTTCTTCCGGTGAAATGAACTGAACTTCTCCATTTTTCCGGCCAAAACCAATCCCTTTTCCAACCAAAACCGCTTCGCCCTTGGTCTCTTGGTTAAGCACCAATATCGCATTATTATTATATATTCTAAGCACTTGATAACTATTCTTCACCATACACTCCTATGGACAATTCTTGCAATAATTATACCCCAAAATAAATAAAAGCACGAACAAAAAGCAACGCTTTTGGTTCATGCCTGATTAAACAGTAACATACCATATTCTTTACAACTTTATGTTAACAGAGTGTAAAAATCCTGTCAAGTACAAATATCGGTACATGTAGATAGTTTTTTTTGATAGCAACTCACTATTTTACATTTTCACTGTATCATTCAAACTGCTTTCATCTATACTTTCTTACTAGAGCCTACTTGTTTTTGATTTCTCTTAGACTTAGAGCTTATGCCTTTCCCTTTGTCAGGTCTAAAGCTATCCTGTCTCTGTTGTTGCTCTTTTTTCTTTTCTAGTAACTTTTTCATCATTTCCATATTTTTCTCTGACATGGTGTTGCTCCTTTCATCGTGCTAATACTATTTTAATCCATTTTAGCTTAAAAAGGAATTCAATTATTTATATATGACAAATATTATTTTGCATATAATATTGTTGCATCACCAACTGTAACTGTTAGATCTATTTTAAAAATGCTTTTGTTACCATCAAGCAAATATTCACCTTTTGACTTTTCAAACGGTATATCTTCAAGATCTAGGCTTGAAGTAAATTCTGTTATTGAAGGCTTAACGCTCATCTCATGGTTTTGGGGTACTGAGATTGTCACATCGCCTACGCTAGATTTCACATCAATTTCTACTTGTTTTTCAAAGTTCCCCTTTGATTCTAATTTTACATCTCCTACATCGATATGAGCCGTCAAAGTAATAGCTTCTTCATAATTTCCGTCTAGACTCGTCTTAATTCTTCCAGTATTCGTTTCAAGTTTAATGGTTTCAAGCGCTTTTGCACCTTTGTCTACACTGACATTAAGGTCACCAACATCTGAGGATATTGATATGTAGCTTAGTTGATCTTGACTCTTAGTTGCAAACAAGTTAATATCACCGACATCAGAATTTGAAGTGATCTCTGTAAAAGTGATATCTTTTGCATTGATGGTCATATCACCGACATCTAAGTTAGTATCAAACTTAACTTCAACACCTTCTGGAATCATTATCTGAGTTTTGCTCGTTTGTGATCCTGCTATAATATTCACTTTTTTGTCATTAACAAATGTAATGATCAGTGTATCTCCTTTTTCTTTGTACTCAACCGTTGCAAGCAACTCTTTTCGATTTGCAGCTTGATCGTATTTTAACTGAAGATCATTAGAAACATCAATTTTCACATCTGATACAGTCAAATCTAAATTGAGTTCAATTTTATCATATCCAGATAAATCCTTTGAATAGCTGATTTTTTCATCTAGTGTATTGTCAAATGCATTTTGAAATGGCGATTGATCATCGTTTTCCTTTGTGAAGTACGAACATGCTGTTATTGAAAGTGACATAAAAATAATCGTTATTATTGCTAGCGTTCTTTTCATATAGATTCTCCTCTTTTGTTGTGGTACTCTTATTATGTATTATAATTCTTAGTATAGGGTTAGAGATTCCTTAAGTTTTATTTAACAATCAGATTTTGGAGGCTTATATGAAAAAGAACTGGACTAGGTTCGCCTTGCTTCTCACTGCGATTTTATTATTAGGTTTTTTCACTGGGTGTAGCACTGTGGATACGCCTACTGCAACGACTGAAACAGTACTTATAGCTGATTCGACTGCAGAAACCGAAATTGCAGATGAAATAAATAAAGTTCACCTCGATAAAATTAAAGCCTCACTTTCTAAGTGGGGGCTAGGTCAAAACCTTATTTCTTATGTTGGAAATAATAGAAACTATGAGTGGTATATTGATCAAGCCCATACAGGGCTCCACTCAGATGCAAATTGCGGTCCTGCTTCTGTTGCTATGGCAGCTCGCTGGGCTAACCAAGATACCACTGCAACAGCTGAGGTAGCACGTGATGCCTATAGGTCTTCAGGCGGATGGTGGTACAGTGATGATATAAACAACGCTTTAGACCTATTCAATATTGATTATGAAGTGATTCAAATTGATGATTTGTATGATTTAAGAGCTATTATTGATTCTGGTTCCATTGCGATTATCAACAATAGCATGGGATATATCCCAGAAAATACTGATGAAGCTGCCCGTGTCAATCGTTTTTATAGCTTTGATAGTGGCCATTATTTAATCATAAAAGGCTATCTTCTTGTTGATAATTATACGTATTTTGAAGTTTACGATCCAAACAACTGGGATTTTACTTATTCAGATGAAACACCTAAAGGAAAGGACCGTTACTATGAAGCAACAGTCCTTATGAATTCAATTGAGAATTGGTACCCTTATGCTGTTGTTATCAAAAGTGTTATAGAATAAAAGCGACCACTCTAAGTACTTCAAAATAATCACTTGTTTTAAACTGAAGTGTATGACTATTTATCTGGGCAATCCCAGGATAAAAGGATTTTCTTTTAGCATAAGTATGCTCTTTGTATTCTATCTCAAGCACAAAAGACTTTGGCAGTTTAATTTTAGCAGTTGATAAATCTTGACTGAGTGCAATTTTTGCAGTCTTTCGAATTTCATCAACTGCTTTTTTTTGAGATATGCTTATTGTTGATGCACCATTTCCCTTTTTAACAGCCACACTTTTTAGGTTGGGATGTAATTGTTGAGCCGACTTACAGAGATAATCATCACCAGATACAAATACAGTAGGTACACCTTCTAGTGCTGCTGCATAACTATATAGCATAAATTCACTTGCATATTCACCATTAAGTTTTATCGCTTTGGCATTACCTGTCATCGTATGGGCTAAAGGATTATCGCTATTTCCAGCAGGCGCATGATAGCCTATAAACATAGCCGCATCAAAAGTGGTATCAATTCCATCCACCATGGAATATGGATGTCCACTCCAATTCCTAATGACACTAACACATTCTGGTAGTATTGATAAATCTATATTAGTACCCGTGTTATGTGCATCTCTAACTACAATTTCCGTCGCTCCAGCTGCAATTGCACCCTCGCATGCAGCCAAGACTTCGTTTGACATTTGTTTTGCATACTGTGCATAAGTAGGATGGTCCTGTCTACATTCTTCCCATAAAGTAGTGCCCGTAACGCCTTCCATATCAGCGCTTATGAATATTTTCATGCTTCTCCTCCTCATTCAGTTTACGTTGTCTTAGACTTCTATTTCTTGTAAGGTGCATTAATCCAAATTGTTTAGTCGTCGCATTTGGATAGTTTTTGAAAAATCGCGCACTTGACTTGTTTCGTGCTCTTCCAAGCAACTCTGAAAATCGCTCAAGTGATTTTTCGTTTTCGCTTTTCCATTTTCGACCCTTATCTGTCATATCTTCTAAGAAATCACTAAACACAGTAAAATTTTCATACTTTTGATAGATGGCATTCTTTCTAATATTAACTTTAGCTTCCTCGACAAAATCCACAAAGTTATTGCGTTGTTCTATGATATTTTCAGATAGACTATCTGATATATTATCTTTTAATTCCTCAATGTTATCTCCAATTTTTTCCAATCGCTCTGAGATCTGAATGACGATCTCTTCTGAGGCATCATGCAACCTAATTACCAAACCTCTAAGGCTTATAAGCTCAACTAAAGTAAATGCAGCGTCTATCATAAGAATCACATAAGATAACGACAAGAAAACCGTCATAACATTGATGTCAAAATTCTCGTAAATTTTCATCACAAAAGGATTCACAAATTTCCAGAGTACAAATCCTCCCAGCCCCCAAAACATTGAGACATCAAGCGCAATTCTACCTTTTACATTGAAGCGATGACTTGTATAATTCCACCATCTCGTTTTAAACATTATTTCCATTAAAAGCGATGTTACATATTCCCACGTCGTAGCCACCAAAGAGATAAATACCATTGCAAATACAGCATTAATTGCAGGATGCCACACAAGCTTTGTTTCAATAAACCCCATTGCCAAAATCACTGTAGTCACTGCAAAACCATATATGGGGATAAAAGGTCCTCTCAAAAATCCCCTGTTAACAAATTTGTGTTCTTTTATAGATACGTATGGTGTTTCCCAAAACCATCCAACAATTGAATAGATTAAAAACATCCAAGCAATTTCTGTTAATTGCCAAGTCATATTGTTTCACCTCTTTGTATATAATCATGTTTCAATTTTAATATAACATATTTATTTCAGTATAAAAATCGAAAAATCCCCAAATCATATGATTGGGGATTTTAATTTACATGATATGCATTTTTTTCTTTGCCAATTGGATCGTTTGGGTCAATGGTTTGTATAATACTAAGACAATGATGAAATTTGAAACACCATGAATAATATCAAATGGGATACCTCTGATCCAGTACGGTATAGCATACCCAATGCCATAAAACAAGGATTCAAACAGAGCAAAAAAGAGTCCAAAAAGAAATCCAAAAATTGCTGCAACAATTGCAAATCCATATTCTGAATTAATTGTTCGTTTCAATACATGTGTAATGAGGATCAGAATCGGCCATAGGATATAATAACCGAGCAACCATGTCCCAAATCCATATATCAATATTTCAGTTGTTGTAAAAACAACTGACGTTAGTATAGAACGTTTTAATCCAAAAATAACAGTATAGATAATAAAAAGAAACGTAATGATTTCCACATTGGGTACAGCACTTAACACAAACTTTCCCGCTGTAAGCGATGCAGAAAGTATAGCGATTAAAGTGATATCCTTTGCTTTCATTAGAAACTTCTCAATTCAAATCTGTACGTATCTCCATCTGCAACAGGTACGTCTTTAACGCCAACCATTGCATCTTCTCCATTGATCAGAACATGAAAGTACTCACTTGTTGCATCTGCTTTATAACCTTCAAAACCAGTGACCATAGGGCCAAAAGATGAGTCTTCTGATTCAAATTTCACTTTGTCTTTTAGCTCGTTAAGTAAGTCTAGTAAAAAATCTGCATCTGTTTTAACTGTGTATTTAGTATCAATATTTTGTGATTCAACATAAATTTCAACTGTAACTTCTTTTGAACCTTCATTTGCTTTAGGTCCAAAAAACTGATTGTAACCAAATAAAGCGACTACCGCTAAAATTATCACTAATCCTATTGCTAAAATCTTCTTATTCATTTCATTCTCCCTTAATTTTATTTGCCTTAAAATAAAAAAACTCATTTCCCGGAAGATGGAAAAATGAGTCGATTAACGCATCATTTCCATCCCACCCCCAGGGGATTTAACACATTTATGGGCAGGTCTACCGGCTTTGCATCTTCCGCCACTCACCCTTCCCGCTTTCGCAGTGGTATGTGAGTTTTGTCCGCTTCACGGTTGCTGGGACAGCTCAAGCTTTCACTTGATTCCCTTTTAAGTCAAATCTGACACCTCATAAAAACTATTTACTTGTATTAAGTACACACTCATTATAAAAAAATGTTATGGCAATTGCAACTCTTTTTTAGGTTCAAGCATCTGAGAAAACACAATTTCACCATTTGCATGTGTTTGTATCAGCTCATGTGCGTAAGCTATCGCCTTATCAAAATCAAATTGATCTTCAAACCCAAATATGCTGAGCAAGATCATCTTAGTATCTTTATCTACATTAGTCCGTGCGGAATCTGATGTGGTTGAACCAAATGCACCTATACCGTCACTGAAAACAGGAAAACCCTCTAAATTTAAAGACTGATTGCCCAAACTCAGATAGCTTTCACCTGCTTCTCCTGCTCTAAGCATAACATTTCCACTAATTTTATCATAATCAAACGTACCTACTGGGCAATGAAATTTTAAGGAAATAACATTAGATAAATCTACTACATTATTGATCGGCTCAAGACCTTCATCTTTAAGGATTCTTCTTAAAAGCTTTTCAGCAGACAACCTGTATTTAGTTGGATCTTTTCCAAAAGCACGATAAGCTTGACGCCCTGCTTTAATCTCTTTTAATTGACTGATTTGCTCAACTTTTAGCGTTTCTTTCAAAGATGTAAAAAGTTGATTCATCACTTCTATTAGCGGTGTTTTGGATTTTTCAGTCACCACTTTAGCAACTATAATTCCCAATTTAAAATCAGGTAATTTTTCGGTATATGCCTGGTCAATAACTATCTCTTTTTCACTCATGATTTACCTCCGCATAAGATTCATTGAATTATAATGCAAGTATATATATAATTAATATATCATAGATATTATAAAGTTTATGTCCTACAAAACAATCTATACAAAAAATGATTCATATTTTACCATATGTCACTTACAAAATGGAGTATATATGTCAAAGCAGATGAAAACTTACCTTTTAATTTTCATATTATTAGCATCCGTAAGTTTAGTGATCATTTTTGATCGCCCACTCTATCAAGGAATTGCCTTAACTTGTTTCTTGGGTTTTTTCTTAGTCTCTGATAAAGTAAGATTACCCAAACTAATCGCAGCAAATACTAAGTCTGTATACAAAACAATGCTTTTAATGTTTCTAATCAGTATTACTTTGCCAGTTCTTATGGCGGCTGGTGTTCTCCCTACCCTAATTTATCACGTTTCGCAAATGATGCTTGGTGGTAATTTGCTTTTGGCTGCCTTTCTAATTTCGACTTTTTTGTCTATGATATTGGGCTCAGCAATTGGGACCTTAACTATATTATTGCCCTTATTTTCATCTATCGCCATCCAATCTGGGATCTTCTATCCATGGGTGATAGGGGCATTAATTTCAGGAGTTTACATAGGAGATCGCTGCTCTCCTTTATCATCTGGCTTACATCTGCTATCAACTGTAACAGAGACCAATTACCTTAAAAATATACGCTATTTATTGGCAAGTGCTATTATTCCTTTTATCGTGACGCTTTTGATTTTGTGGAACTTAGGAGGCGCTTCACTTATAACGCAAGATATGATTCAATCAAACGATCTACTCATTGTTCAATTTGACATTACATTTTGGAGATTGTTACCTTTGTTTTTAATGATTGTCTTATTGCTCTTAAAACAACCCATTACACGTGTTCTTTTAATTGTATTTGTTACGTGTTCTGTGATGGCAATTCCTTCGTTTGAAAATATACCGGATTTTTTATCACTTCTATACAGCGGGTATCACATTCCAGATCATGCCCTATCGGATTTTATTAAGACCTCCGGTTTTAAACAAATGATAAACGTCATATTTGTTATTTTCTTTAGTGGCATTTTAAATAGCCTATTAGAGGCAGACCATCTAATAGGCTATATCATTAAACCCTTTATTAAAAATGCCTCTTCACCGCGTAAATTGCTTGCAAATACAGCACTATTGAGCATCGTCTTGAGTATGGTAACTTGTAGCCAAGCAATGACCGCTATGATTAATGGCAAATACCTTTCTCAGTACTATGATGAAAAGCTAATCAAAAGAGAATTTTTAGTTCTCATGACTGCAAATGCTGGTCTCAACGTCGTTGCATTAATCCCATGGAATGTTAATGGTATTATGCTAAAACAACTTACTGGTGTTGCCCCACTTGAATACTTACCTTTTAGCTTTTTTGTGTTGTTATTAACATTTTTAAGCATCAGCATTTACCCTATGGTTATACAAAAGTTCTACTCTTCATCAAATTGACGTTTCCAAAGTGTTATTCCCTGTATCAGCTTCGCTCTAACTTGTTCAGCTTCAATATTCTTCATTTGATACATTCTTTTTTCAGCTTGTTCTAAAGTTTCTGTCATTGAATCATCACTTTGAACTTTTGTTGCATGCCCAAAAGCTACAGATATATGGATATTATTAATCTCCATACTTTCAGTTTGATTCTTTATCCTTTCAAGCATTGCAGCTCCTTCTTCACTATTCGTTTTAGGAAGTAATACTACAAACTCGTCTCCACCGAGTCTAGAGATAATTTCGTCAGCTCTAAAAACTTCTTTCATCACTTCAGCTACACGCTGCAAAAGTTCATCTCCTGCTGAATGTCCAAAAGAATCATTGATAAGTTTCAATCCATTTACATCCGCAAAAATCAATGTAATTGGGAGATTCCTTTCGACGTCTAATCTCGTCAATTCTTCTATGAAAAATCTTCTATTGTATAATCCTGTAAGTTGATCATGGTAGCTTAGATACTCCATTTTTTGTTCAAGTTCAAAGCGTTCAGTAATATCACGGATCAAAAGATGAGATACTTTTTTTCCGTCTATTAGTACACGTGTTACTCTTATATCAGCTAAAAATGATTGTTGCGTTTTCGTTTTCATCCACCATTTAAAATTAAGGTCTTCTTGATTTTCATAATTCTCTACGGCCCTTTTTAAACCTTCAGTATCACCCTCATCATTTGTATCATAAAATGACCACAACCTTTTTCCGATAAGATCTCCCTTTTGTTCATATCCCATTAACTTCAATAAACTTATATTACAGTTGATGATTTTTCCTGAATCTTCTAACAAGATGGCATCTATAGATTCATCAAAAAGCATTCTAAAAGTGTATTCACTTGCACTGATTTTCTCATTTAAGCTCATAAGTTTTTTGTTTGCATTATTAAGCAATTGCGTTCTTTGTATTACTTTATTTTCAAGTTCGTCGTTTAATTGACTCACTTTTAAGCTCTCTTTTTCCAAAAGTTTCTGGTAAAAAAACTGACGTCTTTCTGAATACTCAAAAAAGTAAGTAGCGATAAGCCCCATGATCATCACACAGACAAAGAGGATCAATGAGTCAAAATTCACATCAGATGGTATAACAGGATAGATAATTGAAGTCACCCAGTACAGGATAACAAGTGGTACTATGCCTATAATTACATTAACAAATCTAAGTCTTGCTAAAATTGTAAAAAAAACAATTGCAAATAAAAAACCGTACTTGTAAGAATAAAATCCCAGTGAAGATCCTGCAAAAGTCAGTACTAACATGCCAACAGCACCTGTAAAGGCAACAATCCACATAATCAATTGATTGTATCTAGGATATTTTGGAGAAAGTGTAGCAAGTAATGCAAGTAACGCGATAGGCGTATAAATGCCAAATCTTACGATCCAGAAAAAGGCCAGTAGATTTTGAACTTCACTAATATCTACAAGAGCAAAAACAAGATAAAAGGGGATGCTCAGCGCATATAAAAAACGATGTTGTATAATATTCTTTTCACTTGTTTTTATACGATACTCACATTCCATTCCAGGATCAGTATAAGTCAATTTAAACAGATTAAGCATGTACTCACCTCCTCTTTTATTTGAATTTCATAAAAGCAACCATCAATAAATTAGTAAATAGTACACTCGAAAAAACCAGAAAATTCTTTACTGCGTATTTAAAAGTGATTGCCTTTACTGGATTTAAAGTGAATTTTCTTGTGTTTTTATATACAATTGGCATTGAGATAAAACTGATGAAAACAAACCAAGGCAAATTACCTGTGATTAAAGCAACAAATAAACTAAGGTATGCCATGACAATATTAATTTTAAATAAAATGATGCTATTTTTCCTGCCGATTGATAAAGGTAAAGTGTAACGTTTATTCTCAAAGTCTTCTTCCATATCACAAATATTGTTGGCAAGCATTATATTACCGATAAAGAGCATTAAGGAAAAACTTACAAATAGAAGACTGGCTACTACATCAAGATGAATTTGCATCAGCAAAGAACCCTGTTCATAGTTGACTGTCCCTAAAAGTCTAGCAGGTACTTGTATATAAAAAGCTATAAATGGAATTAGCACCCCCATAAAAAAACCACTAAACAACTCGCCTAGTATCGTTCTAGATAGTGGCAAAGGACCTGCAGAGTAACTGATACCTACTGCAAAAGAAAGACTACCTAGCGCTAATACCACTAAATCAGTATACAAAACTAGCCCCAATCCTAAGAATATACCTAGCAAAATCAAAGCGATTAGTATACGAAGTGCAACATGAGGTGCTAGCTCTCCAGAAGAGATTGGATTGTGTTTTTCATAATGATACCCTTTTTTTAACAAAGCACGCTTATAATCGTAATAATGGTTTAGTCCTGTTGTTGCCATATCAATACAAAGCAGAGAAAACATCATTAAAAAAAACCTTTCAAATGAAATGCTACCTAGTGTATAATAAGCGATAGTTGTCCCTATAAGGAACGGAAGTAAACTAGCTACTTTTGTTCTAAGTTCTACAAGATTAAAAAAAATTCGAATCATACCGAGTCTCCTTTTGAATGGTGAATTGAATTATGGGTACATATTATTTATGAAAATATTGGAGGATATATGTCTCAATTTAAAAACTATTTGGCAATTACTGTTGGGGTCATAATTGTAGCCCTTGGCATTTGTTTCTTTTTGATACCTGCCAACTTAGCAACAGGCGGAATTACTGGACTTTCTATGATTATACACGACCTAATACCCACTATGAGCATCGGTCAAATACTTTTAGTATTAAATGTCATTCTTTTTGCAGTGGGATTTATTACTATTGGTAAAGAATTTGGCGCAAAAACCATTTATGCAAGTTTTTTATTAACTGGTACCATCTACATCTTTGACACTTTCTTTAAAATCAAAACACCTTTAGTTGATGATCTCCTTGTCAATCTTATCGTTGGGATTTTGATACAAGGTGTAGGTCTTGGTATTGTTTTCAATCAAGAAGCGTCAACTGGTGGCACAGATATTATAGCAAAAATTCTCAACAAATACTTCCATTTGGAAATAGGAAAATCTTTGCTCATTGCTGATTTTGCAGTTGTAACACTTGCAGCATATAGTTTTGGTATAGATTTAGCTATCTATGCTTTTCTTGGTATCGTAATGAATGGTTTAATTATTGATATGGCAATTGAAGGCTTTAACCAAAAACTCAATGTCTCTATCATCTCCAAAGAGAGCGACATAATTCAACGTTTTATCGTTGAAAAATTAGAACGTGGTGCTACGATCTACACTGCTAAAGGCGCATATACAATGCGAGATAAAGAAATTGTCACTTCTGTAATGGACAAGAAAGAATTTATCAGTTTAAAGGGCTATGTGAAAAGTGTTGATCCAAATGCTTTTTTGATGGTATCCAATGTCAGAGAAGTTCTTGGTGAAGGTTTCTATAGATAATTACATCTACTATAAAATAAAAAGCAGTAATAACTGAATCGGTTATTACTGCTTTTTTACTAACTAAGATGCATTTATATGATTCCCGTCTATTTAAACTTCTTTTTAGACGCTTTTCTAATCGCTTTCAGTTTATTTCTTTTAAGGTATATAAATCCTATTACTATCGCTACAATTACAACAATCGCTATAGAGACTATTATAATCCAAGTTGGACTGTCTTTCTCAATGCCCATATCAAGTTCAGTATCAGAAAGCTCATTTAAAGTGCGTTCTAAAATCAATGCAGAACTCGCTGGAATTTGAACCGTTCCACCTTGTATAATGTTTATTCCATCTTTATTGGCATTTTTATCATTAACCAAAACTTTAAAATTTCCCTCTGGTACTTCGATGGTTTGCGCTTCTAATTTGCCATTAAATAAAACAATTAATTCTTCGTTAGTAGAACCTCCAGCACCCTTTTTAATACTATAACCCACCATTTGATCTGGTAACGTCACAAGTGAATCCGCTGTTTGATCAAAGAATTTCAGATTATCTTGTACCTCTTCCTTAGTTCCCAAACTGAAGGCAGGATACGCTTTTCTAATTTCTATCAATCCCTTATAATAATTAAATGTTTCCAGATTGCTCTCTTTTAATGTCCAATCAATCCCATTGATTTCATCTGATGATTTATAACTATTTTCAACTCCATTTTTTGTTCTTAAGAAATCTACACCAGCATGTAGGAATGGCATTCCTTGAGAGGTTAAGACGATGGCATTACTTAGCATGTCCATGGCAATTTTCTGATCTTCAGTTGCATCTGGATTAGTAACTGATATTTTGTCCCATAAGGTTAAATTATCATGTGCAGAAACATAATTCACCGATTGCGAAGGGTTTTCGGCCCAAGCTTTCTTAGAATAATTAACTTTCTTATAGTCAATTTGATCGTGTGTAGTTGCACCTACTATCCCAAATTTAACGCTTTCTTCAAAACCAATCGCACCATTTGCAAATCCTGCTTCTGTAGGATTGAAAACATGTCCTTTTATACCATCTCTAAAATCATCATCAAAGGCACCAATTCTCGGTATACTTTGTATATTAGCTTTAACCAAACGCTTTGCCTCTGGAAGTGGTGAACTCCCCCCTGTCCATCCTTCTCCATAAAGAATGATATTCGGGTTGATTTTTCTCAGCTCATTATCAATTAAACGCATCGTTTCAATATCGTGAACACCCATTAAGTCAAATCTAAAACCATCAATATGGTATTCACTCACCCAATGTTTAAGAGAATCTACCATCAACTTTTGCATCATGGTTCTTTCACTTGCTGTTTCATTTCCCGTACCAGAAGCGTTTGAATACTTACCAGCAACCATACGGTAATAGTAGTTGGGAACTAACTTGGTTAAGTTTGAATCTGCTGTTAATGCAGTATGGTTATATACAACATCCATAATAACCCCAATTCCCTCGTTATGAAGCCCCTGTATCATTTGTTTGAGTTCGGCGACACGTACTTCGCCATGATAAGGATCACTGGCATACGAGCCCTCAGGCACGCTGTAGTTCTTCGGATCATATCCCCAGTTAAAGGTATTCTCCTCCAACTTAGTCTCATCTACAGAATTATAATCAAACATCGGTAAAATTTGAACATGTGTAATACCGAGCTCTTTAAGATGGTCCAACCCTGTAGATACACCATTATCTGTTTTGCTTCCTTTTTCAATTACCCCAAGAAACTTCCCTTTGTTTGAAATATTAGAGTTTACATTTGAAGAAATATCTCTAATGTGCATTTCATAAACGATCAAATCATTGGCTTTGATATATATAGGACCTTTATCTTTTTCCCAGCCACTAGGGTTAGTTTTAGCCATATCGATTACCATGGAGCGGTCGCCGTTGACTCCCGCTGCATGCGCATAAGGATCATAAGTCTCTGTCTCGCTATCATTTGATATGATCGTATACGTATAATAAGTACCTTTTAAATCTCCATTTACGATTGTCGTCCAGACACCTTGACCACTGTTTTGCATCACAACTTGGTCCAGCTTATTGCCGCCATCACCTTTATCATATAAATTAAGAACCATACCATCTGCGGTAGGTGCCCAAACTTTAAAAACGGTCTGTGATGCATTGTAAATCGCACCAAGTTCACCAACATAAGTGTAGTTGTTGATAAAATTATCAGTGTCATAAAGACCACTTTGTTCTATCATGATCGGTTCATAATTCAGATATTTTGTTTCGTATTTGGTATTGAAAGCTACATTTGAATCCAGTAAAATCACAAACTCAGTTGACAGCTCACCACTTCCACCGCTCACTGCTGTTGGTAAAATCAAAGTTCCTTCTGAATCAGTTACAGCAAAATCGCTTCTTAAGTCTGCTTTCGCAATTGGTTTAGAAGTTACAAGTTTTAGTGTAGTCTCATCTATAAAATCTGCTTTTAAAAACTTAGGAGATAAATCAATCTCTCCAGCGTCATAATATATATTTTCAGAGCCCTGTAAAAGGAAAAACTCAAGTTCACCTTGATCATTGATCTTATCTAAGCTGACAAATCGATCTGCATCGATATCCTTAGCTTCCCATTCTCCTTTTCTTACAATAAATCCAACTTCGCTAGCATCCCCTATATCTTCCAAAGTGAAGTTCGCTACTTGTCCAAATTCGTCTGCTTCGCTAAAAGCAAAGCTTTGACCTTCACTTCCCTTTGCCCATACCCATAAATTCCATCCATCATAATTTTCATCAAAGCGATGATAATGTACCGTAATTGTCAATGGATTTTCCACTGCAAATGTCATATCAGATAATGGCATCAAACCAAAAACCAGTACCATGATTATGAGTAAACTTAATCCTTTTTTCATGTCTTTATCCCCCTATAATTATGTATTACTTTTATACACCACATTTAATGCAGCACAACAAAAATCAATTAGTGCAATCGGTTGCATTAAATTCTCTTTTACATTATACCAAATAAACCAATCAGACTCAAAGTAAATCATTGCTCAACACCTCAAATATTTACTTGCAAATAAATAAAAAAATCAAGCATTCTTAGCATATTCATACTTAAGATTGCTTGATTTATGTTCGTTACATCATTTGACCATTTTTCATCATAGCAGCTACAAAAAACGCCATTACTGTTATCAGATAGAAGTAAAGCTCAATCCCAATAAAAAATGAAAAATGTAAAAATCTATTGTCATAATAATAATGCTGTTTGCGCCACAAGGCATATATAAACAATGACCCTAGTGCAACAACAGCTGGAACGACTACAATTGTTATATTGTTACCAAAAAACCATGGATAGATTTCAGCATAAAATCTAAAATCAGAATTTGGACTGGCTACAAGTATAATACTGAGAACTATCGAAAACGCAATTGAAAGTATAAGAATAATCTTCCCTTTCACTTTTGAGTCTCCTGGAATCCAGCGGTTATAGATATACATAAGGATAAGGAAAGCTATAATATACCATGAATAACTGGTGAGTGCTATTAAGAAAGAAAAAGTACCTAAAAAAGCAACACTAATAACTGCAAGTACTGAATAACTCAACAAACTCATAACATCAGGTTTAAGCTGTGTCTGTGCATATGCAATCCACTCTGGGGAATTACCAGCGATGGTCAATATGCCTTTTTTATCTTCTTTATCTACCCATGTGAGTATATCTCCTATTGGTGTCTGAAAATAATCATAGCCAACAGGATAGCGACGCGTTAAAGAAATTCTAGTATTTTCTATCAAGCGATCCTGCTCGCGTGTAAAATAAGATATATTAGTATACGTGCCACCCTTTGTCTGAGGATAACGTGACAATCCTTTTGATGCATTATCCAGTGTCTGTTGTGTTCCCAAAATATAACTTACTTTTGGTCCGTCAACTTTTGCGATTACTGGATCTAAGCTTGTGCGTACATGATAAAAAAGTTTAAAACTTTCTATATCTAGGTCGGCTTCTGATAGCTGCCACACGCCCAAAATTGTAGGTGCGCCAGGGCTCAAATGGTCAAATATACTTGCTACCAGAGTTATCATACCTTTTTCAACATAGATATCCTTAAAGTATCCATAAGTTCTTTGATCTTTAACCTGTGCAATCTCTATATCAATTAACTTGTCATCTTTAACCGTCAATAATCTTCCACCATCTCCAGCATTTAATGTCGCATAGATTTCATCGTGATCGCTATATATGCATAACCTTTTAAGGTTATCATAGTTGGCTAGACTTGTTATTTCTTCATTTCCCTTATAGAGAATTGTAATTTCATCGTCTCCAGCAATTACGTAATTACCTGAAGCTGCAAACTGCTCTGAATGGTTACTAATTAATGTTTCATTTTCAAGCGTTCTAGATGTAGGATCAATTCTCACACGGTATAGGTCAGTACGATCACTGTAATATAAGTAATTATAGTCCTGCGTCTGAGTAAGCTGAATGACTTTCACTTTAGAAGCTATAATGGATGAATCAGATAGTGGATATTTCACTTCATCAATGAGCTCACCATATAGTGTGAAAAATTTAATCTGAATACTTGTAGAAGTTGTGTATGCAAGCACAATTTCATTGTTATTTGGCGCTAATGATTGACTAATCAACCTATAATCTGTTGGTAAGCCTTCTGCAATATCTAGCCCAACCGACCAATTCTCCGACGGTTGATTAGAAGTTATATTCCATTCACTCCAACCATGAAACAATAGTACAAAAATCGTAAATAAAATAAAGTAGACGCCCCACCGCATGAAAAATTTAGGTTTAGCCTTTCTTGCTTTTTTCTTAGCTATTTTTTTTGACTGCCAAAGGTGTTTAGAACTTCCATTATCATTATTATTCTTATAGCCCATTACTTCATCATGCGTTCTATCTATTTTTTCTTGTTGATCCAACGTCCGCATTTAATCACCCCTAAAATTTACTTTGTTTTCCCCAACTTTTCTGACTATTTAAGTAGCACTACTAATATTGATTATTGACTTGTTTTTTCACAAAATATCCTTTATAATAATTTAGGATGTGCCGTCGTAGCTCAGTAGGTAGAGCAACGCCATGGTAAGGCGTAGGTCAAGAGTTCGAATCTCTCCGTCGGCTCCAGTAAAGAGAACACTTTCAACTGATCACTGAAAGTGTTTTTTTTCGTTTTCTAATCCTTTTTCTAATCCTTTTTTGAAAAAAATGAGACAGTTATATCGATATAACAAAATAAGCCTTTTCAAAAATGGAAATTATTCTAACTTTTATAAGCCATTTCAGATTTATGTACACTATTTCTATTGTAAGTTTATCACAATAGACTTTGACCCACTATAAAAAAAACTATACATAATATTAAGATAATTTCACAATTCACATATGAATTTATCTTCTCTACCATCATATCAGCTAAATTTATAAGCGTCATTAGAACTACATTAAAAAAGCCGAATCCCCAATATATAGTAAACAACTACTATATACTGAGTATTCGGCTTTTAAATTTATGCTTTAATTTATGCTATAAGAATATAAACTCTAGAACATAAGCCATGCTATTAGTCCAAAGAGCGCAAAAATTCCAATTAACACTGGGATCATAGTTATAGCTGCAGCGATTGTAAGTGCGAGAAAATCTCCTTTTTCAAACTCTACATCTCTTTTATCAGGTGCTAATTCTTTTTTTGCCATTGTCTCTCTAAATTTCTTAAACATCACTATGTTCCTTTCTTAACTTAACTTCTTAAATTTCTCCAGCAAAGTGACATGCGACGTGGTGTCTAGGTGTCACTTCTTTTGTTGGCGGAACCATCTCTTTACAGATATCTTTTGCATATGGACATCTTGTATGGAACTTACATCCTGCCGGTGTGTTTACGTTACTTGGAATCTCTCCAATAATCGCTTCC
>NZ_JARYZI010000031.1 GCF_029914245.1 Fusibacter bizertensis | reverse complement strand
TGTCCTGATAAACTAAAGTTGTAACACCTTGTTATAGTTTGGTATAATCCAAATACGAAAAGGAGTACAACTATGGCAAACAAAAAACATGATCAGCACTTTCGGCAAAAAATGATAAAACTTCGTTTAGAAGAAGGCCGAACAATAAAAAGTTTAACAGATGAATATCATTTAGGTAATGGCACATTAAGTTATTGGTTAAAAAAGCACCGTGAAGAATGCAAAGAAGATCCAAAACTCCAATCTGAGACTGACCAAATGATAGAAAACCGAGAATTAAGAAAACGTCTAGAAGAACTTGAGAAGGAAAACCGATTCTTAAAAAAGGCGGCAGCATTCTTCGCGAAGGAAATAGACAAATAGCTTATAAGTTTATTCAAGAAAACAACGAAGAGTTTGGTCTTCGTTGGCTATTAAACCAATTCAAAATCGTACCAAATGCCTATTACAATTATCTGAAAGACAGAAGAAAACAATATAAGAAACAGAAATCACATCTCATGAACGAGATTCGCGAACTATATCACAATCATGCTGGTACACTTGGATATCGCTTAATCAGTGACCTTTTAGAGCGCAAGAAGGTCTATATTAGTTACCCAACAACATATAAATATATGCATGAAATGGGAATACAGGCGACTCTGCAAAAGAAAAAGTTGAAGTATGTTAAAGGACTTATTCACAAGACCTTTGACAACTTACTTGAACAAGACTTTTCAGCAACTGCACCAAATGAAAAGTGGTGTACAGATTTCACGTACTTAGAACTGTCTAATGGGAAAAAAAGATATAACTGTTCAATTATCGACTTGTATGATCGAAGCGTAATCGCAAGTAAAAATAGTTCTTTCATTGATTCAAAGTTGGCTATTGAAGCTCTAAAAATGGCTATTTCTAGCCATAAACCTGCTAGAGGAACAATACTTCACAGCGATCAAGGGTCACAGTTTTCTTCCGTTGCATTTACTGAGTATTGTAAAGAAAACAAGATTATTCAAAGCATGAGTCGTGCCGGTTGCCCTTATGATAATGCAGTGATGGAAAGATACTACAATTCTATGAAAAATGAATTTATCAACCATTATAGTTTTGATACTGATGAGCTTCTCAATGAGGCAATTAATGACTATGCATTCGTTTGGTACAACTATCAACGACCACATTCTTACAATAATAAATTAACACCATTTGAGGCAAGGCAAGCTTATACTCGTCAAACTATATGATAGTGTTACAATTATGCTTGACTAGGACA
>NZ_JARYZI010000014.1 GCF_029914245.1 Fusibacter bizertensis | reverse complement strand
CTCTTACGTTTGTATAAACTTTCTGCAAAGTTTATCCGGAAACAACTGTTAAGTTGTTTTATTGTTTTTCTTTGGAGCTTCAATCTAAATCGCTTTAAATCGACATCTTCAAAAGAATTACGTTTTGGTTTTTTTCATTTGCGCTATTCAATTTTCAAGGTCCTGTTTTTTACTACTTCCTAATCCATCAAGCCTTTTTCACAGCTTCATTTCATCTTACTTAGTAGTGGCTGTTTCACGTCTCAACCGAAGTTGTTATGTGATGTGACAGCTTTTATATCTTATCAGCTATCGTTTGCTTTGTCAACACTTTTTTTAATTTCTTTTTTCATGTTAACCGCTCGCGTTAGGCGACTTGATAATAATACACTATGTGGCACCCTATCGTCAACCCTTTAATTCACTTTTTTTGTTAAGAAGATGAAACATTTAATCGCCTATGAAGCGACAATCTATTTTATACCCAGTATTATATGAAATACTCACTTTAATATAGAACCTTTTCTTATTTTTCTGATATTTTTCTATTAAAAAGCACCTTTCCACTTATAGGAAAGGCGCTAATATTTACTTGCTATACTGAGCGTATTACTTAATAGGCTTCATTGTTGGGAAAAGTATAATATCTCTAATTGATGTTGTATCTGTCAATAACATAATTAATCTATCCACACCGATCCCTAGTCCACCTGTTGGCGGTAAACCTACCTCAAGTGCATTGACAAAATCATCATCCATCACATGAGCTTCTTCATCGCCAGCTTCTCTTTGTTTTAATTGATCTTCGAATCTTTGCTTTTGATCAATCGGATCATTAAGCTCAGAAAACGCATTTGCTATCTCCCATGTATTAACAAACGCTTCGAAACGATTAGTTATCGCAGGATTATCAGGATTACGTTTGGCAAGAGGAGAAACCTCAACTGGATGATGTAAAACAAATGTTGGTTGAATTAAATCAGATTCACAGAACTCTTCAAATGCTAAATTAACCAAGTGTCCCTTAGTATAATGTTTTTCTACATCTAAGTGCAGTTTTTCTTTTCCAACTTGACGAGCTTCTTCATCTGTAGCTAAAGCATAGAAATTAACACCTGTTTTTTGTTCAACTAAATCATGCATAGAAAATCTTCTCCAAGGAGGCGTAAAGTCTAAAGTAGTGCCTTGGAATTCAATCACAGTCTTGCCATAAAGCTCCATACAACATTTAGCAACAACCTCTTCTGTGAGTTTCATCATATACTCATAATCTTCAAACGCTGCATATAGCTCTACTGCTGTATATTCAGGATTATGCTTAATAGACATCCCTTCATTTCTAAACATCTTGCCCATTTCATAAACGCGGTCAAAACCACCTACGATTAGTCTTTTAAGATAAAGCTCATTGGCAATTCTCATATACATATCAATATCAAGCGTATTATGATGTGTTACAAATGGTTTTGCAGCAGCACCACCAGCAAGAGTACTTAAAATAGGGGTATCTACTTCTAAGAAACCTTCTGAATCAAAATAGTTTTTCATTGTTTTGATAATTTTAGAGCGCATAAGGAATTTTTCTTTTACTTCCGGATTAACAATTAGATCAACATATCTTTGACGATATCTAATCTCTTGATCTTTTAATCCATGCCATTTTTCAGGAAGAACTTGTAGTGATTTTGACAAAAGAATAACTTCAGTTGATTTGATAGAAATTTCATCTTTTTGAGTTTTAAATACAGTACCAGCAATACCAACTATATCGCCAATATCATATGTTTTGAAAATTTCATAATCTTCTTCACCTATTGCATCTTTTCTTACATAAACTTGAATTCTACCTTCGCTGTCTAAAACATCTATAAAAGAGGCTTTACCCATATCACGCTTCGCCATAATTCTACCAGCTACTCTAACTGGTTTTCCCTCAAAAGCTTCAAAAGCTGTTAGGATATCTTTTGTAAAGTTAGTACGTTCATACTTCTCTATTTTAAAAGGGTCCTTACCAATTTCTCTCAGGTGTGCTAATTTGTCTCGGCGAATTTGTAATAATTCATTTAAATTTTCCATCGTATTCCTCCATCGTTTATTTTTAAAGTCTTTGGCTTTAATTGATTCTTTTTTTGTTATTATATGCGCTAGCACTTTTAAAGTCAATTCATTGAAATGCCTGTGTTAATATCTCTAGAACACGCTCTGGTGTCATAGCCTTATTAATTTCATTTTTATAATGAGAAGCCCCATTTAATCCTTTAAAATACCAAGCTGCATGTTTTCGCATCTCAAGCACCGCTATATGAAGTCCTTTATACAATAGTAAATTATTAAAATGATCTGTTGAAACTGCTAATCTTTCCGCTAAAGTAGGTTTATTAGGTTGCTTACCAGTTTTGAAAAAAGTGTCCACTTCTTCTAAAATCCAGGGATTTCCTTGTAGACCACGACCAATCATGACACCATCACAACCAGTCTGTTTTTTCATATTAACTGCATCTTCAACTGTAAATATATCACCATTACCTATAACTGGAATTTTTACGGCTTCCTTAACTTTCCTGATCATTTCCCAATCAGCTGTACCACTATAAAACTGTTCTCTTGTTCTTCCATGAATTGCTATTGCACTTACGCCAGCATTTTCAGCCATTTTAGCAAACTCTATTGCGTTAATCGAACTTGAATCCCAACCTGTCCTGAATTTGACCGTAACTGGTTTCAGTGATTTTCGTACCGCCATCTTTAATAATTGTTCTGCTAATTTAGGCGTTTTCATCAGTGCTGAACCCTCTCCATTGTTTACAATTTTAGGCGCAGGACATCCCATGTTGAAATCCAAGATTTCGTTGGGCTGTTCATTTAGCACATCCATAACGACTTCTAGTTTTTCTACATCCGCAGTAAAAACTTGTAGTGCCATAGGGTGCTCAACAGGTTCAATTCTCATTAATTGCGCTGTTTTTTTGTCTTTATAATACAGTGCGCTAACACTTACCATTTCACTTACAATTAACCCTTTGTGAAACCTTCTACAAATTAATCTAAATGGTAAGTCTGTTACTCCAGCCATTGGTGCAACAACAACATCACTTTTTAACTCAATATTGCCGATTTTCATTTTTGCCTCATTTTCTTTTATTCTCTTAGTGTTAATTATTTATGCAGGGCTAATTAAATTACCATTTGTTTTTTTAGGACGATTCATTTGATAGATAATATTTAGCCCATCTAGTGTAAGATACTTGTCAACAAACTCTATTTCTTCAGATTCAGTTGCTATAAGAGTCGATAGACCACCAGTTGCCACAACTTTCACATCACCGCCACCAAGCTCTTCAACCATTTTTTTCACAATATAATCAACGCTTCCAACATACCCATATACGATCCCCGCTTGTATACTTTGAGAAGTATTTTTGCAAATAATATGCTCTGGTTTAACAAGTTCAACTCTGGTAAGTTTTGCAGCACGTTCATATAAAGCGTCTGCTGAGATTTTAATACCAGGCAAAATTGCTCCACCTAGGTATTCACATTTCTCACTAATAGCGCAAAAAGTGGTTGCTGTACCAAAATCAACAATAATTAATGGTCCACCATATTTTTTGAACCCTGCTACCGCATTAACAATCCGATCCGCGCCAACTTGTCTCGGATTATCGTATTTGATGTTCATACCTGTCTTGATACCAGGTCCAATAATAATTGCCTCACGGTTAAAATACTTCTGTGTCATATGCTGTAACGAATACATAACATGTGGCACAACAGATGAGATAATAATATCTTGTACTTCATTAACATCTAATTTCTCATGAGTAAATAATTGATGAATAAAAATCCCAATTTCATCAGCTGATTTTGAGTAATCAGTAGCCATTCGCCAGTTTGTAATCAACTGGTCATCTTTAAAAACACCCATGACGATATTGGAGTTTCCCACATCGAATGTTAATAACATTTTGCCTCCTAATAATTTTATTATTAAATATATCCATTAATTCCGCGTACAGAAACTTCTCCTGAAAAAACAACCTCATTTTCACCGAGTTCATTTTCAACAAGTAGACTCCCATCTGCGTTTATGTCTAAAACATAAGCATTTCTAGTTTCAATAGGTGTAATAATTTGCACTTTTTTACCAACTGTAACTGAATGTGCAAGATGATAGGAAATTATTTGACTCATATCACCTTCTAAATACTGTGAATAGAAATTAGAAAATGCCAGTAAAAAAGCACTTAATATTTTTTTTCCTGAGACTTCTACCCCTTCTTTTTTCAATGAAGTTGCTTTATCGATAATGTCGACTGGAAAAGACATCTGACCAAGATTCACGCCAATTCCAAGTACAATATAATGTAATTGATTGATTTCTGCACTCATTTCAGTTAAAATGCCGCATATTTTTTTCCCATTGACGATTAAATCATTTGGCCACTTAATACCGACGTTTAATGATGTACAAGCTTCTATAGCATGTGCCATTGCCGCTGCTGAAACCAAAGTGATAGATGATGCTGCTTCAGGTTTAACTTTTGGTCTCAACAACAAACTCATCCATAATCCAGATTCTTTTTCTGACTCCCATTGTCTACCAAGTCTTCCCTTGCCTTTAGTTTGCTCAGATGAGACAATCAAACCTTCTAAAACCTGTTCTTCCATGGCAATTCTTTTAGCCTCAGAATTGGTTGAATCCACAGTATCAAGAAACTTAATAAACTGAATAAAATCAAAATCGTTACAAAGTGCTTTTAATGAAGAACTATTGAGTTCATCAGTATCAGACAACAACTTATAACCTTTATTATTCACTGAATCAATAATATAACCTTCATTCTTTAAAGCTTTTATATGTTTCCATACAGCTGTCCTTGAAATACCAAGTTGATCACTTATCTGCTCTCCTGATAAATACCCTTCTGAATTAAGTTGTAAAAGGTCTAAAATTTTTGATTTCACACGAAGCTCCATTCATCTATTTCGTAATTTGCTCATCTTATAGCATAACACAAAAGTATTAAAAAATAAAAGTCAAATCATTCACTTTTGCAAATAAAAAAGGCATCCCTAAAGGATACCTTTTTTGATCAATGTGAACTTTAATGATTCATTAAGCACACTAGCATTTAAATTAAAAACCAGAGAACAATGATAAAAGTACACCAGCAGATACTGCAGAACCGATTACACCAGCAACGTTAGGTCCCATGGCATGCATGAGAAGGAAGTTGCTTGGGTTTTCTTTTTGGCCAACCACTTGTGATACACGTGCCGCCATCGGTACAGCTGATACACCTGCCGAACCAATCAATGGATTGATTGGATCTTTTAAGAACTTGTTCATAATTTTTGCTAAGATTACACCTGCTGCTGTACCAAAAGCAAATGCAACAACCCCTAGGCCCATTATGGCAAGTGTTTTAACATTAAGGAAAGCAGATGCTGATGCAGTCGCACCAACTGTTACGCCTAAAAATATAGTTACAATATTCATAAGTGCATTTTGTGCTGTATCTGTTAATCTTGCAACTGCTCCTGATTCTTTGAAAAGGTTACCTAGCATCAACATCCCAACAAGTGCTGCTGCTGGTGGAACGATCATTGATACGATTAAAGTCGCTAATACTGGAAAAATTACTTTTTCAAGTTTAGAGACGTGACGAAGTTGTTTCATCTTGATATTACGTTCTTCTTTCGTCGTAAGTGCTTTCATAATTGGCGGTTGAATGACTGGTACAAGTGCCATATATGAGTAAGCTGCTACCGCGATAGAACCCAATAAATGTGGTGCAAGTTTTGATGATAAGAAGATCGCCGTTGGACCATCAGCTCCACCGATGATACCGATTGATGCCGCTTCATTTGGTGTAAATAGTCCCGATGCAATTGCACCAAAGAATGTGATAAAGATACCAAACTGTGCTGCAGCACCAAGTAATAGTGACTTAGGATTGGCAATAAGTGGACCAAAGTCTGTCATTGCACCTACACCTAAAAATATAAGCGGTGGGAATATCCCTAAATGGTCGCCTTGATAAAGGTAGTAAAGTAAACCACCGATTTCTTGAACATGACCATCTGGTCCCATAATTGGTTCTGTCATTAAACCAGCAAGCGGTAAATTCGTTAAGAACATACCAAATGCTATTGGGACAAGAAGTAGTGGCTCAAAACCACGCTTTATTGCTAGATATAACAGTAAAAACGATACTAAGATCATCAAGATCTGTCCGCCAGTTATATTAGCAAAGCCCGTAGACATGTAAAAATCTTTTACAGTTTGAAGCATAGTGCATCTCCTTTCGTTTTTAGTTTGCTATCAGATTAACCAATAACAACTAAAACGTCTCCAGAATTTACTGATGCACCTTTTGTCACGTTGATAGATAATACTTTACCAGCAACTGGTGCCATGATTTCGTTTTCCATTTTCATTGCTTCGAGTATAACAAGTACAGCACCATCAGCAACTGTATCGCCTACATTAACTTTGATATCTAAAATTGTACCTGGCATTGGTGAGTTTACTGTTTCGCCACCTTCTACAACTGGAGCCGGTGCAGCTTTTGGAGCTGGAGCTGCTGCTTTGGCTGGAGCTGGAGCTGGTGTTGGCGCAGCAGTTTCTTGTCGTCTTACTGGTGACGGTGTTGACGCGCCACCGATTTCTTCTACATCAACTTCATATGACTTACCATTTACAGTTATATTAAACTTCTTCATGTGATCCTCCATTAAACTTAAATTAAAATTTATAATCTTGCATTCATGACATCGTTTCTGCCAACTTTTCCCCATGTTGGAGTATTGTCAGAAATACGTCTAATATTTGTAACTTTGATATTTTGCATAGAAGTATTCAAAGTTGCAGCAATTGCTGCAGAAATAACAGCAATAAGTTCTTCATCATCTTCTTGTTTCACTTGTAAAGCTGGTGCTTCAACAGTTGACGCCACAGCAGGTTTTGGAGCATTAGGAACCTTACGGATTTCTTGACTTTTTTCCATCTTTCTTATGATGAAAGACATCAAAACAGTAACGATCCAGATGAGTACTAATGCTACCACTGTAATTCCCATTCCTAGCAAAATAACATAACCTGTTGCGAGCATTTTGTCACCCATTGGCATTTGTGAAAATGTATCTGCGTGTTTAAAACTCTCAAGTACGTGCATTACTTCACCTCACTTATAATGGGATATTACCGTGTTTCTTAGCTGGTCTGATTTCTCGCTTAGACGATAACATATCAAAAGCATCAATTAATCTTGGTCGTGTAGTTGCCGGCTCGATAATATCATCAACAAAACCACGTTCAGCAGCTTTGTATGGTGTCGCAAATTCATCAGTATATTCTTGAATCATTCTCGCTCTTGTTTCAATTGGGTTTTCTGATTTAGAGATTTCAGCTCTAAAGATTATATTAGCAGCACCTTGAGGACCCATAACAGCAATTTCAGCTGATGGCCAAGCAATCACTAGATCAGCTCCTAAATCTTTAGAACACATAGCAAGATATGCACCACCATATGCTTTTCTAACGATAAGAGACAATTTTGGAACAGTAGCTTCACTATATGCGTAAAGCATTTTAGCACCATGTCTGATAATTCCACCATACTCTTGCTCAGTGCCAGGTAAGAACCCAGGAACATCAACAATATTTAACAGTGGAATATTGAAAGAATCACATGTTCTAATAAATCTTGCTGCTTTATCAGAAGAGTTTACATCTAAACAACCTGCATTAACTTTTGGTTGGTTAGCAATAATTCCGATAGTTTTGCCACCTAATCTCGCTAAACACGTTACAATGTTCTTAGCAAAATACGGTTGGTATTCCATATAATCGCCATTATCTACAATCTGTTTAATGACATCAAACATATCATAAGGTTTATTTGGATTTTCAGGTATAATTGAATCCAATGCATCGTTAACTGCGCTAAGATCACCTTCACATAAATATTCAGGAGCTGTTTCAAGATTATTTGATGGTAAGAAACCTAATAATCTTCTAATTTCTTCGATACAAGCTTGATCATTATTTGAGATGAACTGAGCTACTCCACTTACAGAGTTGTGCGTCATCGCACCACCTAGTGCTTCTGCAGTAACTTCTTCACCTGTTACAGTTTTAATAACTTGTGGTCCTGTGATAAACATTTGTGAAGTTTTATCAACCATGAAGATAAAATCTGTAAGTGCAGGTGAGTAAACAGCGCCCCCAGCACATGGTCCCATTATAGCTGTGATTTGAGGAATAACACCTGATGCCAATGTGTTTCTGTAGAATATTTTACCGTATCCAGAGAGTGCATCAACTGCTTCTTGAATTCTAGCACCACCTGAATCGTTTAATCCAACAATCGGAGCACCCATTTTAAGTGCATTGTCCATTGCTTTACATATTTTAGCAGCGTGCATCTCACCAAGAGAACCACCAACAACTGTAAAATCTTGTGAGTAAGCATAGACCAATCTACCTTCTACTTTTCCATAGCCAGTAACGACGCCTTCGGCTGGCGCTTCCACAGATTCCATACCAAAGTTAGTACATCTGTGCTTTACAAAAGCGTCTAACTCAACAAAAGTTCCTTCATCGAACAGCAGATCTAATCTTTCCCTTGCTGTAAGTTTTCCGTTACTATGTTGCTTCTCGATACGGCTTTTTCCTCCGCCTGCGAGGATTTTTGCTTTTTTCTGTCTTAAATCTTCAAGCTTGTTTACAGACATTTCAAAACCTCCAAATCCCTATTCTTGTCTTTCACTTAGTTCAACGAGAACTCTCTTTGAACTTTTTGGATGTACAAAAGCAATTTTCGCACCACCAGCACCATATCTTGGCACTTCATCAATCATTTTCATGCCTTTAGAGATCATATGTTCAATTGCTTCTTCAATATTCTCAACTTTAAAAGCAATATGCTGGATTCCTTCACCATTTTTTTCTATAAATTTGGCGATTGGGCCTTCTTCTGATGTTGATTCAAGTAGTTCGATTTCAGTATCACCAACTGGTAAAAAGGCAACTTTAACTTTTTGGTCTTCTACAACCTCGGTACCGTGAAATTCAAGGCCTAAAACGTCTTGATAGAAACTCAAAGTCTCGTTTAAATCTTTTACAGCTATACCAATATGATCAACTTTTAATGCTTTCATAGTTTATCTCCAATACTAAATAAATTTTATCAGCATCACAAAATGCTGTAAACCTAACAAATTAACTAATGGATTAGTGCCACTTATGATAATTAAGCAATTTTGTATTTTAGTTTAATTATATGAATCATTTTGCTTCAACAGACGCTATATATGCTTCAAACAATTGTTCAACGACAGAAAACGGATCTACAGTTCTCTCAACTATTTGTTTTGATAAAGCATCTAATTTTTCTTCATTTCGCGAATTGTCCAGCATCGATCTCTCAATTCTTTCTTTAATCATCTCAACTATTTCACTTTTGGCATTGGCAACTCTCTTTTCATGGAATTTACCTGATTCAAGCAAATACTCTCTATGATCCATAATTGAATTCAAAAGTACGTCAACACCTTTATTTTCATACGCTACAACTAAATCCACAGGCGGACGCCATTCCAACTCTTTGTTGAAATCAAGCATCATATCAATCTCTCTTGCTGTTCTTTTAGCACCATCACGATCAGCTTTGTTAACCGCGAAAACATCCCCAATTTCCATAACACCAGCTTTAATTGCTTGAATATCATCTCCAAGTCCTGGTACCATTACCATCAAAGTTGTATCACAATTTTTTACAATATCTATCTCTGATTGGCCTACACCTACCGTCTCAACAAATATGAAATCAGCGCCATAGATATCAAGTATCTTTACCGCTGCTGCAGTTCCTTCCGATATTCCTCCTAAATGACCTCGTGCACCCATACTTCTTATAAAAACACCTGGATCAACACTTAAATCATTCATACGAACTCTATCGCCTAAGATGGCGCCACCTGTAAAAGGCGAGGTAGGGTCTACTGCAATAACTGCAACTTGTTTGTCTTGTTTACGCAACAACTTTGTGAGCTTATCAGTTAAGGTACTTTTTCCGGCACCAGGGGGTCCTGTAATGCCGATTACATAAGCGTTACCGCTATGTGAATAAAGATTCTGAAGGATTCTTAGTCCCTCAGGATCTTTATTTTCTACCATTGAAATAAGTCTGGCTGCTGCACGTTTATCATGATTTAGAATTCTTTTTTCTATATCCATATAAACATCTCCTTTTATATGGCAAATTCGCCATTTGATTTACGTGCTTTATTTTAGTTTGCTACATTTGATTTAATGTAGTCTATAGTTACTTGAGTTGGTGTACCTGGTGTGAAAATTTCTTTGATGCCTTGTTCTTTTAAGCTTGGGATGTCTTCTTGCGGAATTACGCCCCCGCCAATTACAAGGATATCTTCTGCACCTTCTGCTTTAAGCATTGCTGCTACTTTGGGAAGTAGCGTGTTGTGTGCACCTGATAAAATACTCATCGCTACACAGTCAACATCTTCTTGAATCGCTGCACTTACAATTTGTTCTGGTGTTTGTCTTAAGCCTGTGTAGATAACTTCCATACCCGCATCTCTAAGTGCTCTAGCGATAACCTTAGCACCTCTATCGTGGCCATCTAAGCCTGGCTTTGCAACTAATACTCTAATTGGTCTTTCCATCTTAATCCTCCTTCTAACCACTTGGTTTTATAGGTTAACTGATTGTTGGTATTCACCAAACACTTCTCTCATTACGCCACATACTTCTCCAAGTGTCGCATACGCTTTAACTGCTTCCAAGATGTAAGGCATTACATTATCTGTTCCCTCACATGCTGTTTTAAGCGCCATTAACGTTTCGTTTACTTTTGTGTTATCACGTTTTGCGCGAAGTTCAACCAATTTTTGTTTTTGCATCTCGCCTACTGAAGGATCGACTCTTAATAGTCCTTTTGGTGCTTCTTCTTCGATTTGGTATTTGTTCATACCTACTACGATAATCTCACCAGCTTCGACTTTCTTTTGATAGTCATATGATGCATCCATGATTTCTGATTGGATATAGCCCATATCAATTGCTTTTGTTGCGCCACCGATATCATCAATTTTCTTGATGTATGCCATTGCTGCATCTTCGATTTCTTTTGTTTTTGCTTCTATATAATATGAACCTGCAAGTGGATCTACTACTTCTGTTACACCACTTTCATGTGCTACGATTTGTTGTGTTCTAAGTGCTACTCTTACTGAATCTTCTGTTGGAAGTGCAAGTGCCTCATCTTTAGAGTTTGTGTGTAAGCTTTGTGTGCCACCTAGTACTGCTGCAAGTGTTTGAATCGCAACTCTTACGATGTTGTTTTCTGGTTGTTGTGCTGTAAGTGTTGAACCACCTGTTTGTGTATGGAACTTAAGTTGCATAGATTTTGCACTCGTAGCGCCAAATCTTTCTTTCATAATTCTAGCCCAAAGTCTTCTTGCTGCTCTGTATTTTGCTACTTCTTCAAGTAAATCGTTGTGTGCGTTGAAGAAGAATGATAATCTCGGTGCGAAATCATCTACGTTTAAGCCAGCTTTTACTGCTGCTTCTACATATGCAATACCATCTGCAAGTGTAAAACCTACTTCTTGTGCTGCTGTTGAGCCTGCTTCTCTGATATGGTATCCAGAAATTGAGATTGTATTCCAAAGTGGTACATCTTTTGAACAGAACGCAAAGATATCTGTGATCAGTCTCATTGATGGCTCTGTTGGGAATATATAAGTACCTCTTGCGATATACTCTTTTAAGATATCATTTTGAATGGTACCTCTTAATTTTTCTGATGAAACGCCTTGTTTTTCAGCTACTGCAATATACATTGCAAGTAGTACTGATGCTGGTGCGTTGATCGTCATTGATGTACTTACTTTATCTAGTGGAATACCATCAAATAAGATTTCCATATCTGCAAGTGAATCGATTGCAACACCAACTTTACCAACTTCACCTTCTGAAAGTGCGTGGTCTGAATCGTAACCGATCTGTGTTGGAAGGTCAAATGCTACTGATAAGCCGCCTGATCCTTGTTCTACTAGGAACTTATAACGCTTGTTAGACTCTTCTGCTGTTGCAAATCCTGCATACATTCTCATTGTCCAGAATTGACCACGGTACATCGTTGGCTGTACACCACGTGTAAATGGAAATTGTCCTGGTAAACCAAGGTCGTTCATGTAATCAAGTTCTGATACATCTGCAGGTGTATAGTATCTGTTTACAGGTGCACCTGAGCCAGTTGTGAACTCTTTTTTTCTTTCTGGTCTTTTTTGCAATTTTTCTTGCGTTTTAGCATTTTCTTTATCTACAGCATCTTTAAGAATAGAAATCTGATTCTTATCAAACATTCTAAATCCTCCTTCACTATTTTTCTCCGCATCGGGTTTTACCTATACTAGAATATCACAAATCCCATTAAAATACATTGTTTTTGACAAAGTATAATTGTATACTTTAATTACTTTTTTATAAAGAATTTAACGAATTAATGACTTTTCATATTTGCAAGAAATCTTGCATATAGTCCCTTCACACAAAAAAAGACCTCCAGAAACACCTATATCTATGTTTTGGAGGACTATCTTTATTTTTTTTTAAGTATTACATTGAGCCAATTTTGATCTAGATGATCTTGACGAGCATCTTGCGTTTGCCAAATCTCTATAATTTCAAAATCACCATTTTGTGACATAAGTCTATTAAATTTTTCTTCATTAAAATCATTAAAAAAACGTCCATGCCTTATTAGTTCTTCATTGCCATATTTAAAAGATATATACATCACACCTTTATCCACAAGCGCCTCATGACAACGTACTAGAACATCTCTAATTTCATCTTCATTAAAATGAAAAAAGACTGCACTTGCCCAAATTCCATCGAACTCGTTTTTATACTTAATATCTTTAACATCGACCAATAGAACTTCAGTGTTCAGTAAAATCTTTCCGCGATTATATACTTCTAGTGCAAAATCAATTGAAACTACTTCGTAACCTTTTGCGTCAAAGTGAAGGCTATCTCTTCCTGAACCAAATCCAACATCCAAAAGTTTAGCACCAGGCTTTAAAAATTTTTCAAAACGTTCATATATAGGTTTCAAATCAAGTTCAAGTGTGTTTTCAATCATTCCTGAAGCATTAGCGTTGTAGTATTGTTTAATCATCTACATTCCCCCTTTTTCTTTTTACCTAATCAACACACGTTATATTATTTTTTATATTTATCTGGTTCAGTCTCATACAAATTATTCCCTTCAGAGTCTATCACTACAATCGCAGGAAAATCAACAACTTCTAACCTTCTTAACGCTTCTGGACCTAACTCTTCAAAAGCAACAACTGTATTGCTTTTAATGGTACTTGCAATCAATGCACCTGCCCCGCCAATTGCAGCAAAATAAATAGCTGTATGCTTTTTCATACTATCGATCACTTTCTCTTCTCTATCACCTTTTCCAATCATACCTTTCAAACCCTTTTCAAGCAAGGGATCTGTTAAATCGTCCATCCTATAACTTGTTGTCGGTCCACAGGCTCCTATTACAGCGCCAGGTCTTGCAGGCGATGGCCCAGCATAGTATATGATTTGTCCATTAAAATCCATTGGTAGCGCTTCGTTATTACGAATAAGGTTTACTAACTTCAAATGTGCTGCGTCTCTAGCGGTGTATATTTCACCACTAATCAAAACCTGGTCTCCAGCTTTAAGCGATTTACATTTTTCATCATTTAACGGTGTATTTATCAATATTTTATCCATTTTCACCCTCTATAAAACAACTTTTTTATGACGTGATGCATGACAATTTATATTAACAACAACAGGTAGTCCAGCAATGTGCGTTGGATACGTCTCCGCATGTACCGCCAAAGCTGTAGTTATACCGCCTAATCCTTGTGGTCCGATTCCTAAATGATTGATTTCTTCAAGCAGCTCTTCTTCCATCTGAGCGATATGAGGAAGTTCATTTTTTTGACCTAATGGTCTAAGAAGTGACTTTTTAGCAATTTGCGCTGCTTTATCTATCGTGCCACCAATCCCAATGCCCACAACTATAGGAGGACAGGGGTTAGGACCCGCCATTTTAACTGTTTCAATCACAAAATTCATGATACCACTCATTCCATCTGATGGTTTGAGCATCTTTGATTTTGACATGTTTTCACTTCCAAAGCCTTTTGATGCAAGCTCAATTTCAAACACATCTCCCTCAACGACATCAAAATAGATCACAGCAGGTGTATTATCACCCGAATTCTTTCTTAAAACAGGATCACTAACAACAGATTTTCTTAAGTAGCCTTCGGCATAACCTTGTCTAACACCTTCATTGATAGCATCAGATATAGCACCATCTTCAACTAAAACATTTTGTCCTAATGTGACAAAAGCAACAATCATACCCGTATCTTGACAGATTGGGGCTGTATACTTTTGAGCGATTTCAGCGTTTTTAATCAAGTCTTCAATAATGCTGATCCCAACAGGAGATTTTTCAACTTTTTTTGCATTTTCAAAAGCTTCGCTGATTAAAGGATCAATTTCATAATTCATGGTTATACAGGCTTCCTTGACCGCTTGAATAATTGCATTTACACTTATACGCTTCATATTCCCACCTATTTCTTATTTGACTTATTATTAACTCTCTCTAAAAACTTTTCAGCATTTATAATATATCTACCATGTGTACCATCACCAATCTTCTCAACTTCGTCATATGCTTCAACTTTAAAGAGCAACTTTTTTCCATCGATCTCTAATAACTCAGCTGTGGCAGTAACCTTATGCCCCACAGGTGTAGCAGCAATGTGTTTAACATCTAAGAAAGTCCCCACTGTACTATAAACTGACTCTAATCCACTTTGCGCACAGTTGAGAGCCGCATTTTCCATTAGTCCTATCATCATTGGTGTAGAAAATACCAATATATTGCCACTACCAAAAGCAGCTGCAGTGTGTTTTTCTTCAACGATTAATTCAGAAGTAAATTTATCACCAATCTTCAATGTATGCATCCTAATCCTCCAAATATTAATATATGTTAATCATACCATTTCGACGTATTGAAATAAAAGAACTTTTTATAAAAAAAAGATGGTTTTCACCATCTTTATATTTAATACTATTTAACTTTTTGCAGCATCACTAAAAGGATTGTCCGCTTTAGCTTCTGGGTTCTCTTTTTCTTTCATTGCATTCATTTTTTCATAAGCGATTCTTTCTAGTTCTTCTTGCTCACGAAATGCTTTTCTTTCTTCTTCTATCTGTCCTTTAGCTGCTTCAACTTCTATTGTGAGTTTATCTATTCCCTCATTAAATGCCAATAAGAATTCTTCACCACTAATGGTCTCAAATTTAAGAAGCGCCTCTGCAATAACATGTAGTTTGTCGATATGCTCTTCAAGCAATGTTTTTGCCTTATCATATGCAGTATCAACAATATTTCTAACTTCACGGTCTATTTCTGCTGCAACATGCTCAGAATAATTTTTCATGGAATTAAAATCTCTTCCAATAAAAACTTCATCTTCCGTATCATAGCTCATAGAACCTAGATTTTCACTCATTGCATATTTCATAACCATTGCCTTAGCAATTTTCGTCACACGACTTAAATCGTTTTGAGCACCTGTGCTAATATCACCTAAGATTAGGCTTTCAGCAACTCGACCACCCAAAAGTATGATAAGTTCACGTTCCATACCTTTTTTAGTTGCGTAACTTCTATCTTCTTCAGGTAATTGCATAGTGAATCCACCAGCTCTCCCCCTTGGGATAATTGTTACTTGATGAACCGGATCAGAATCAGGTACTACTTTTGCAAGTACAGCATGCCCCGCTTCATGATATGCAGTTAATTTTCTTTCCTTAGGACTTACAATTCTACTTTTCTTCTCAACACCTGCGATGACTTTTGTAATAGACTCTTTAATTGACTCCATACGAATGACTTTGTCATCTTTTCTAGCGGATAATAAAGCAGCTTCATTCATAACATTTTCAAGATCAGCAGGCGTAAAACCAGGTGTACTTTGAGCCAATTTAGCATAATCTACATCTGGTGCGACCGGTTTGTTCTTTGCATGAATTTTGATAATTTGTTCTCTTTCACGAATATCAGGAATTCCAACCATAACTTGTCTATCAAAACGACCTGGTCTAAGCAATGCTGGATCCAAAATATCAGGTCTGTTAGTTGCAGCAATAACGATAACACCTTGATTGTCACCAAAGCCATCCATTTCAACCAACAACTGATTTAATGTTTGTTCACGTTCATCATGTCCGCCGCCAAGACCTGCACCTCTTCGTCTACCAACGGCATCAATCTCATCAATAAAAACGATACATGGTGCACTTTTTTTAGCTTCTTCAAATAAGTCTCTTACTCTAGATGCACCAACACCAACAAACATTTCAACGAAATCTGATCCTGAAATTGTATAAAATGGTACGCCAGCTTCACCAGCACAAGCTTTTGACAAATATGTCTTACCTGTTCCAGGAGGTCCTACCATTAAGATACCTTTTGGAATACGCGCACCTAATGCTAAGAATTTACGAGGTGCTTTCAAAAACTCTACGATTTCTTCCATTTCTTCTTTTTCTTCTTTTAAACCAGCGACATCAGCAAAAGTTATCTTTTTGCTTGAGTCTTTGACAATTTTAGCTCTACTTTTCCCAAATGACATCACTTTTGATCCGCCACCTTGAGAATTTTGCATAAATACAAACCAAAATACCACTAACAGTAACACCATTATAATTGTTGGTAATATTTCCAACAAAAACGGTGTACCAGCTGGTTGAATTCCTTTTACGGGTAATACACTGCCATCGGCAATTTTTGTTATGATTAGCTCACCCGTTTTAAGCGCCAACATGCTTGGTACATAGGTCGTGAAATTTGTTTCATCACTCAATACGCCAGATACCTTGTTGCCGTCTATTTGAACTTCTTTAATTTGATCGTTTCCCAATTTAAGAATGAATTCATCATATGACAATTCTGTGGTCTTTTGAGTATTTACGCCGTTAAGCGTTACAAAAACCAAAATTGCGATAAATATCATAATATAAATCGAGGCACCTTTCAAACCTTTCTTCATAGCATCCTCCTTCGTCGAGTATACATCATATTATTTTAGCATAATTAATTAAGTTCAACAAGTTCTTGAAAACTGATAATTATGATGTTTTTAGTATCCGGTGTAATTTTGACCAAATCACTGATTCTCATATTCTCTACCCATACTATTTTTTCTTCATCACATACCAGACGAATCGTTTCTCTTTTTAAGAACGGGACTTTTTCATCAATAAAATAATCTTTTATTTTCTTATGTCCTTTCATGCCCAATGGCACGAAGCGATCACCAGCTTTTCTATTTCTAGTGTATAACTTTCCTTTGATCTTATCAAAATCCAATGCAACTTTATAATCGTTTAACTCCATCTTACTCATCTGTGAAATTGGAACAACAGTTTGATAAAGTGTAAACGCATTATCATTTTGTAAATCAGGGTTTTTAATGTGATTTACCGGAAAAAGGTATAGATCAGTACTACTTAACCTCGCCATATAATTCGCATTGATAGTTGCAATCGCACCTACTCTCTCGAGATCGATGATACGCTGAATCACATCAAAACCAATATTATACAAACTTCCCGATAGTGTTTTTATAGCATACCGCAGAAGTTGCTGTTGTTCTGCCAAATGTAATTCACAAAATTTTTGAGTGGAGATCTTAATCACTTCATCATTGTAAGTACACAGTTCTTCAAAAAGTTTTTTTTGCTTTACGAGCCAATAATCCTTCTCAATTTTCATTAATTGAACTGTTTTATCAATTGCATCACCACATGACTGTTCAAAAGCTTCGTTCATCATCGGTAAAACGCGGTTTCTAATTTTATTTCTCAGATAATGATTTTCGTTGTTTGTATGATCGATACGGGGATTAAGTTCATATTTTTCACAATATTTTTCAACTTCATCTCTAGCAACATCTAAGATTGGCCTTATGATTATATCATCTCTCATATAATCAATAGAAGACAGTCCATCAATACCAGCACCTCTCATCAAATTTATGAGGAAAGTTTCAACAACGTCATTTTTATTATGTGCAATGGCGATGCGGTCCGCACTGTAATGACTAAAAATTTCATTGAATTTATCATATCTTACTTTTCTGCCGGCTTCTTCAAAAGACATATTATTTTCGCTTGCAAACTGTTCAACATCAACCCGAAAAGTATGACAAGGAATATCAAATTCTTTGCAAAAACCTTTTACATACTCCTCATCAGCGTCAGCCAACTTACCTCTTAGCATGTGATTAACATGCACCGCTACAATTTTTATTGATAGTTCATCACGCAACCTCGACAGTGCATGGAGCATCGCTAGCGAATCTGGTCCTCCAGAAAAACCAACAATGATACAATTGCCCCGTTCGATCATATTGTGTTTTTCAATGGTAGCCATCATCTTATCCATTAACACCAAATCACATCCTCCATACCTCTACTATTTATTCACCCGAGATACTTAACTGTTTGATTTTAACAGAAGCAGCTCCAGTATAGTCAGAAGAAAGAATTGAAAATCTAAAGTCATTTGCGAAACATTCAATATCCATTAACATTTCAAAAAAATTACCTGCTACTGTGATTTGACTCACAGGTTTAGTCAGCGCACCATTTTCTATCATATAACCATAGCACTGTAAAGAAAAATCTCCTGAAATAGTGTTAATTCCCGCGTGTAATCCTTGAAGTTCCAATATATATACACCTGTATCAATAGTTGAAACCACTTCTTCTAAAGATTTCTCTCCTGGTTTGATCACAAGATTACTAGGTGCAATACCCACAGTTCCTTTATATGACCCTTTGCTCGCATTCCCAGTTGAAACAACACCAGCTTTACTAGCAGTTTTAAGATTATGGAAAAACGTCTTCAAAACACCATCTTCAATAACAGGCTTTTTCATAGTTGCTACACCTTCTGCATCAAAAGAAGATGATGACAAAGCACCTTTTAAATGAGGATCATCATATAAAGTAAGTTCTGATGAAGCAATGACTTCACCTAATTTATCCCCTAACTTAGATAGGTTCTTTTGAACGCGTTCAGCATTTAAAATACCCATATAAGCACTAAACAATTGAGCAAATGTTTCATTTTTAATAACAACTGGACACTTAACAGATTTAATGGATTTCGCACCTAGCATTTTAAGTGCTTCTCCTGTTGCTTCTCTTGTGATTTTTTCTATTGATAAATCCGAAAAAGAATTTGAAATGTCATAGCCTAAGCCTGTTCTTTTGTCCTCATTTTCTTCTACAATTGCAACTGCATAAGCCAAACAATAATTTACTTGATCAGTGACATCAAGTCCATTGGTATTTTTAATTCTTCGGATAGATTCAACTTCATCATAACTATTTTGAGACATCGTTTTAACACGTGGATCATCCGTTAAAATAGACTGTTCTAAATCAAGCATAAACTGTATTTTCTTTTCAATAGAAACCCGTTCCAATTCTGGGTTGAAATTATCTACTTCAGCATATTCGCCTGATCCATCGTGTAAAAAAACCTCATCCTCTATTTCAATTACTTTAGCATTTGCATATGCTTCGTTTACCAACATCTCAATTGACGACTCATCCATAATCTCAGTATACGAATAGCCTAACTTGCCATCAACCATCCCTCGATAGCTTAACCCACCATCTTCAGAAACGTTAAATTTGTCAATTTGACCTTGATATACCGAAATTTCAGTATTTTTGTTATTTACATAATATATTTCTTGCGCATCAAATCCTTTTGTTGAACCTTTTGCGAAGAGCGCTTCAATAAATTGCTCATTCATCACGCTTCCTCCCTTCCACCAACAGTTATTTCTGATACTTTAAGTGCAGGTTGTCCAAGACCAGCCGGTATTGAACCACTTACCGAACCGCACATACCTTCGCCTGAGTCAAAGTTATCGCTCACCATCTCAATTTTCTTAAGTATTTCAAGTCCTGTTCCTATAAGTGTTGCTCCTTTAATTGGTTCAGTAATTTTACCGTTTTCAACGAGGTAGCCCTCTTGAACCGCAAAATTGAACTCACCTGTAGCTGTATTAACTGAACCACCACCAAGATACTTAGCATAAACGCCATACTCAATTGAAGCAATCATATCATCAAATTTTGAAGTACCATTTAATATATACGTGTTCGTCATACGAGAAGTTGGAGCAAATTTATAAGATTGGCGACGTGAAGAGCCTGTTATATCCATCTTCATCCTTCTAGCATTTAACTTATCAATCATATAACCTTTTAATATGCCGTTTTCAATAAGAATATTTCTTTGCGTTGGAGTGCCTTCGTCATCTACATCCGAAGAACCCCATTCGTTTAATACAGTACCATCATCCACAGCACTTACAACATCAGAAGCAATTTTCTCTCCTAGTTTGCCTGCAAATACACTATTGCCTTTTGCAACTGAGGTAGCTTCAAGACCATGACCACATGCTTCATGGAAAATTACACCGCCGAACTTATTATCAAGTACTACTGGAAATTTACCACTTGGAGATGCTTTTGCATCTAACATTGTTACTGCGATTCTTGAAGATTCTCTCCCTATCCAATCGACATCAATTTCGTCATAAAGTTCGAATCCTTTTCCAGCACCTTTACCCATGTTGCCACTTTGCAATTTTTCAGCACGTTTAGCAACAGAACTCACAGTATATCTCGTTCTTGTTCTCTGATCTTCCACAAATTTGCCTTCTGTATTTGCGATAAGAACATTTTGAGTATAATCTAGATAATTTACAACTACTTGATCAATTAATGCATCATATGTTTTTGCAGCTTCGTAACCTCGACGCATTAGTTTAACTTTCTGATCTTTTGTTATGCCACCCGGCATCTTAATTATAGGATGTAAATTTCGTCTTGGTGATACCGTAAAGTCTATCGCTGCATTTTTAGGAACGCCACTTAACGCTGTCGCTGCTTTTTTTGCAACCGCAATTAAGTGATCTCTATTTTTCTCACAGGTATAGGTATATACACTATTAAAGCCACTAAAAATTCTTATACCAATACCGAAATCTCTTCCAGAGAGGGACTTTTCAACTTTACCTTGAACCATTTCTATCGAATTGTTAAATCGATCTTCGACAAATACCTCAGCAAAATCACCACCTGTTGACATTGCTGCAGATAAAACATCCTTCAAAATTTCTTTGCTAAGCATGAAGTACCTCCATTTTATTACCGTTTCACTCTATCATAAGCACTAATCATAGCGTAACTAAGGCAATAATGTAAATTTTTTATTAAAGTTAATCTGAAAACACATAAAATCTTCAACTTTCGCTTCATTTTATGTGTATATTTACTATTTTAAACAAATACGATGCATACCTCAACCTATTCTTCTAATTTATCAAAAAAATAAAAAAAACAGCACTAAAATGCTGTTTAATGGAGCCGGTGATGGGACTCGAACCCGCGACCTACTGATTACAAGTCAGTTGCTCTACCAATTGAGCTACACCGGCACATGTTACAACCTCATAGCAACTATTGTTGCTCATGTCGGTCTAAAACCTCCTGCAACTAATGTTGCTCATGTCGGTCTAAAACCTCCTGCAACTAAAGTTGCTCATGTCGGTCTAAATTTTGTAACACAAAATTTAGTTAATGGCGATCCAGAACGGACTCGAACCGTCGACCTCTAGCGTGACAGGCTAGCGTTCTAACCAACTGAACTACTGGACCATATAATGATGCGACAAGATTGATTTTACATGATTATTATTCTTATGTCAATATTTTTAAAGAAAAACTTTTAAAAGATTACAAACGTTTATATTGGTATGCTGTATACCCCTCTAGATTGTCGTAATCGCTTACAGAATAAGCTTGTATCTTTAACTTTAATAAGAGTTCTTCTAATATCAAACTACCCGCTAAAATAATATCCGCACGCTTCGCTTCTAATCCAATAATCTTCTTTTTATCTTCAACATTTAATTCTAAAAGTTGCGTTGTAATTTGTGCCAATTCCTCTTGATCTACTTTTAACTGGTGTACGCTTTCTCTCGAATAATGCTCAACACTATGAACCATAGTAGCAATAGTTGTTGCAGTTCCACCAATCCCAATTGCACTATCAATTTTAAAAGCACTAATTTCTGAAACCACGGCCTCTATATGTTCTGTAATAACTGACTTCATCACAACAACTTCTTCAGGTTTAACTGGATCATTATAAACGTATGCACCAGTAAGTCTAACTGCACCAATATTTATACTTTTTGAAAATTGGATGCCATCCAGATCACCTACTATAAGTTCAGTTGATCCTCCGCCAATATCTATGATCAAGAGTTTATCTTCCGGTCTGTCATTTCCAAGTAAAACCCCTAGAAATCCGACTTCAGCTTCAAGTTCTCCTGATATAACATCAATTAGTTGACCAGTTTTAGCCATTACCATCTCAATAAAAACATCTGCATTCACAGCGTCTCTTACAGCGCTAGTTGCCATCATAAAAACATGCTCAGCACCTGCTATAATTGATTTTTTATAATAGGTCTCAACTACCTCTGCAGATAATTTCATTCGATTAACATCTAATAGCTTTGTTTCGTTAACGCCATATCCGATTCTCGTCATCTCTAGCTCTTTATGCACATTACTAAATTTGCTGCCATCAAAATCAGCAATCATAAGTCTTATAGAATTTGTTCCAATATCGATACAAGATAATTTCATATTAGTTTCCTTCCGACTCTTCTAGTTCTTTAATTAAATAGATAATTTCGTTAGGTTTAACCATTTTCAATTTTTCTCTCGCAATTTTCTCAACTGCTTCTGGTGTTTGTGAATAAGCATATTCATCAACTAATTTATCAATTTCATGTTCTAAATCGCCGATTTCTGCTCTCAACTCTTGCTGGACACCTTGGTATTCCTCTAACTTTTGATCTGCTTTCATCATTATAAATCCATAATAACCAAAAGCTAATATAATCAGAAATAACGTCAATCGATTTCTTTTGAAAAATTTGCCTTTTTTCTTTTTCATGGGGCACCTCTACTCGCTTTACGAAACTACCTCATATAGATCCTTAGCAGCATCTTTCGCTACATGTTCATCCAATGCGGTAATACGAATCGTCGTTGCTTTACTGCCTAGTGTGATTTTAACTTCATCCCCTATTTTAACTTCCGTTCCCGGCTTGGCTACTTTACCATCAACTAAAATTCTACCTTGGTCACACGCTTCTTTTGCAATGGTTCTTCTTTTAATTAAGCGCGCATTTTTTAAGTATTTATCTATACGCATATCTTCACCTCTTTGTGGTGTTAGAATCAAGAAAAAGCAGCACAGCTGCTGCTTTCTCTCATATCATAACTTATTCGTTTACAGTTTCTTTTAAAGCTTTACCAGCTTTAAATACAGGTGCTTTTGAAGCAGGGATATTGATTGTTTCTTTAGGATTTCTTGGGTTTCTACCAGTTCTTTCTTTTCTTTCTCTAACATCGAAAGTACCGAAGCCAACTAATTGAACTTTACCGCTATTAGCAAGTTCTTCTTCAACACTTTTCATGAAAGCGTTTAATGCCAATTCTGCATCTTTTTTAGTTAAACCAGATTTCTCAGCCATGCTAGCTACTAATTCAGCTTTATTCACGATATAACCTCCTAAAATATTAAGTTGTTTTAACTATTATTAGTATACGTTGAAATTTCAACTTTTACAAGAAATTTCGTGTTTTTTTTTATAAATTATCCCATTTTTTCGATTGCACCCAAAGTGCCTCCATGCGTTCTAGTAACAGGGAACTAGGTCTCGCACCAGTTTTTAACAATTCTTCCTCTATATAACTGAATCGTTTTATAAATTTCTCAGTTGCATCAACTAAACATTGTTCAGCATCAATTTTCATCAATCGTGCTACATTGGTAATGATTAAAAGCAGATCACCAAGTTCCTCAGCGATGCCATCGAAATCTTCTTTTTCAAATGCCTCTTTAACTTCTGATACCTCTTCATCGATTTTAGCAAGTGCATCTTTAGCAGTATTCCAATCAAAGCCTACATCTGATGCTCTCTTTTGCACCTTCTGAGCCCTTAAAAGCGCAGGAAGACTTTTCGATATTGAAATCATACTGTCTACGACTGTTTCATTTGATTTTTCTTTATTTTTAATTTCTTGCCAGTTAATAAGTACTTCTTCTGAATTATTAACCCTTACATCTGAGAATACATGCGGGTGTCTTCGCACCATCTTCTCACAAATTGTATTTATAATATCACTCATTTCAAAATAACCATTTTCTGATGCAATGGTAGCATGAAAAACAACTTGCAGCAAAACATCCCCTAATTCATCCACAAGCGAATCGTCATCTTCCGCGTCTATAGCTTCTTTAACTTCATATGCTTCTTCTATCAAGTAAGGGCCTAAACTTTTATGCGTTTGTTCTCGATCCCATGGACAACCATTTTCCGCTCTTAATTTAACCATGATTTGTTCAAGTTCATGTAATTCATGACGTATAGATTCTCCACCTGGTACAAATACGCTTGTTAGATGATTAAATAATTCGCTTTGGCGATCGAGTTCATACAGTGGCATCTTTTTAATTACTTCCATATCTGGAATGCCTGCACCTTGAATAACAGTAACTTCATGCGTATCTTCCCAGTACTCCATCAGCTTAAGTTTAAGCATTGAAGCGGTCATCTGGTCATATACCTGAATAAAAAGATGGTCTTTATTGGTTCTAATGATTTCAGTTTCAATCGTCAGCGCATCTAGGATAACCATCCCTTTAACAGGATCATAATGAAGCGATGTGACAATTGCATCTATAAAGCTTGCCCCGTGAATGATTTTTATATCTTTATTTGTTTTCTCCATAATCATAGCAACTGATTTTTCTGCAACAAAAGGATTTCCTGGGACTGCATATATTACATCTGAGGTTTCTGCTTTTTTTATAACTTCATCTGCAATAGCAGCATACACCTCTTCAAACGTCTCAAACTGGTCATAAAGCGCATCAAAAGATTCATATTTCATACCATTTTTCACTAGGTAACTTACTACAGGATGTCGATCTGTTCTGAGAAAAATATCGTTTGCCTGTGTGAGCTGATTAAATGCTTCAAGTGTTAAATAAGCTTGTCCGCCAGGGCCCATCCCCACAATCGTAATATTATACATGTCTTACTCCTTATTTAAAAAATCGATCACTAATTTTTTTGAGCTTACTACCTCCTGGCATTAATGCATAATCTTCATCTGTTAAAGTTTTAGTCTTAAATAGCATAAAGAAATACGCAATCATACCGATGAATATCGCAAATACCGTGGATAAATTTGGCGAAATAAACAATAACGCTAATTGACGCCCCAATAATACAACGATACTCATTACAAAAACTGAATATAGTGGTTTTAAAAGTACAGCTTTGGGGTCAAAAGTAATATTGGCACTACGTTTCATAGTGATAAGGTTCAACGTAGTGGCTGTTCCATAAGCAGCTAATGTTGATATAGCTGCGCCATATATATTGATACTTGGAATTCCAACTAATACATACGTGAGTATAATTTTTATAATTGCACCAATCATAAGGTTCATTGCAGGTCTGTTTTGCATGCTCAAACCTTGCAAGATTCCTGTAGTTACTTGGAACATCCCTAAGAAAATAACACCAAAACCTAAAATAGATAATATTTGTCCCGTTGTCTGTGCATATTGTAATTGACTTGGATATAAGAGTTCCATTATCGGTTGTGACAACAGTACCAAGCCAGCAGTAGCTGGTAGACTTATAATTAAAGTCATGCGAATACCATTTTGAATAGTGCTACTTAAAGATTTAACTTCTTTTTGTACATAAAATGCTGCCACTGCAGGAACAATGCTTATCTGAATAGCTGATGTAATCACTTGTGGCAAGTTAACAAGAACCGCAGCGTATCCGCTTAACATTCCATATAGATCATTGGCTTGTTCTCCCATACCGATATCTGTTAAACGGTTCATAACAAGCATAACATCTATAGTGCTCATAAGCGGCATAACTGCTGCACCAAGTGTTATTGGGACTGCAATCATAGCAATTCGCTTCATAATTTCACTTGTTTCTTGTGCTTTACCAGTCATTAATTTGGAATGTGCTTCAAAATGTTTTTTCCTAAACTTTTTATACAAAAGGAAAATTACAAATAAGCCCGCAATTGCACCCGTTGTTGCGCCAAAGGTCGCACCGGCAGCTGCATACTTTGTCCCTTTATCCAATAAAAAAACAGCAAGTGCAAATCCAACAATTACTCTTCCTAGTTGCTCAAAAATCTGCGAAAGTGCAAATGGCTTCATATGCTGAAACCCCTGAAAAAAGCCTCTAAAAACTGCCATAACAGAAACAATAACAATTGCAGGCGCAAGTGCCTTAAAAGCTAATGCTGCTTCTGGATTTTTGATGATCTCGACTATCTTATCAGCGCCAAAGAACATAATAAGCGTCCCCATAAGACCTATCGACGTCATTAAAACTAATCCTGATTTAAACGTTTTATCCAGATTTCTATAATCACCCAGTGCTCTTTGCTCCGCAATTATTTTACCAAGTGCGGTGGGTAAGCCGGCAGTAGCCAGTACGATAAAGAAATTATATATTGGATAAGCACTTTGAAAATAACTCATCCCTTCGGGTCCTAACTTATCCGCTAATGGGATTTTAAAAAACGCACCTAGTATTTTTATAAATACTCCTGAAATACCCAATATAAAGGCACCTTTAACAAATGAATCTGATGCACTATGCTCATTAGACTTCGACATAATTACTCCTATTATAAAGAGGCCAGCGCTAGTCTGACCTCTCAAAGTTTATATATATTAGTAGCGTATCGCTTATTAACCTTCTGTTTTTGGTGTCACTTTATCTATAAAAGTTTCTATAGATGCAGCAGCTTTTAATTCGTCAATTTTTTTCGTGTAGTACTCGTTATAAAGACTGTCTTTAATTTGTTGTTTAAAATCGTTAATCACCGCTTCGTCTTCACCAGCCTCAATAAGCTCCGCAATTGTTTGTCGATCTTCAACCTTTATAATGTGATAGCCAAAAGAAGATTGTACAGGTTCGCCTATTTCACCAATTGGCTGCGTAAATGCAGCTTCTTCAAACTCAGCAACCATTACACCCCTTGGAAAATAGCCCAAATCTCCACCAGTAGCCACTGAACCAGTATCTGTAGAATATTGCGTTACCAGTTCTGCAAAGTCTTCACCAGCATCTAGCTTAGTTTTTACTTCTGCTGCAGTTTCTTCATCTGCAACGAGTATATGACGCGCACTTACTTGAACTGGCTCGGTTTTATACAATTCCTCTAAACGCGCTGTCTCAGCATCAATCATGCCATTTACTGTATTTGTGAATTCTTCCATCAAGATACTTCCTTGAACTTGTTTTTCAAGAAATGCATCTGTCACGCCAATAGTATCATACATTGTTTTGGTTTCTGTATCTTCTTCAAGCATTGCTTTTAATTCGTCATATTTCTCTTTAAATACATCGTCTTTAATTGTAAAACCTGTTGAGAGTACATAAGAGCGAATAAGTGAATCTTGTACTAACATATCCAAAATATCTTCTCTTAAAACATCACCAAATTTCACACCTTCAAATTCTTGAGTGAGTATATCTTCTCCATAGTACTGTTTATAAGCAGTTTCATACATCGCATAGTAAATATTAAATGTATCTATATCTACAACTTCATCATTTACTACTGCAACAGCATTTGTTCTATCAACTTTCGTTACGCCTTCTGTTGTAACACCATTTTCTTCTTTAGCACCACAACCTGTTAATGCTACCATCAGCACAACCAAAAGCAATGCTGTAATCTTTCTTAAATTAGACATATTCCCACTCCTCAAATTATTTGGTAAGTCAAAAGACTTAACGTATTCAATTTCACATATCATTATATATTTAAATATTCACTATGAAAACTATATATTTTTTCTACATATTTTTCAAGCATTGTTAATTGTTCTTCTTTTTTTCTTAATCTGTTTGTAATTTTGACCCTTAAAACCGCTGGATTTCCTGCAAAGAAAGATACATTCTTCGCATCATAGGTCATCACTTGACTGATAAAAATTGGGCTGATTGCAAAGTCAGTTGCAAATTTCAAGATAAAATCTTTTCCATCTTCTGAGATCTCGTCAATTCCCATCATCTCGCAAAGCGCTTTAATATAGGCAATCATGATCAAATTATTTACTGAGACAGGTACAGTGCCAAAACGATCTTCAATTTCTTCATAAATCAAGTCAACATCAGAACGGCTCTCAATTGAAGCAATTTTTTTATAGATTTCAATCTTAAGTTGATGATTGCTTATATAGTTCTCAGGGATAAATGCATTGACTGCTAAATCAATTTTTGCTTGAGGTTTTTCTTTCACGACCTCACCTTTTTTAACCATAACACTTTCTTCTAATAACTTACAAAACAAATCATAACCAATCGCTTCCATGTACCCATGTTGCTCAGTTCCTAGCACGTTCCCAGCCCCCCTGATTTCCAAATCTCTCATAGCAATTTTGAAACCAGCACCAAGTTCTGTAAATTCTTTAATCGCCTTTAGTCTTTTTTCAGCGATCTCATTGAGCACTTTGTTTTCTTGATAGAATATATAGCAATATGCTAATCGGTTACTTCGTCCTACTCTACCTCTTAACTGATAGAGTTGAGATAATCCGAATCGATCTCCATCATTGATGATAATGGTATTAACATTAGAAATATCTAGTCCTGTTTCAATTATCGTGGTGCATACAAGTACATTGAAGTCATTGTTCATAAAATCCAACATCAGTTTCTCTAGTTGATGTTCATTCATTTGGCCATGTGCATAGTGTACAACGGCCTCTGGAACGAGTTCCCCAAGCTTCGCAGCAACCCTATCTATATCTGAGATACGGTTATGCACAAAATATACTTGTCCGCCGCGTTCTAGTTCTCTAGAAATTGCTTCTCTTACCAAGTTTTCATCGAACTCAACTACATAAGTCTGAATTGGATAGCGATCTTCTGGTGGATCTTCAATAACACTCATATCTCTTATACCAATCATGGACATATGAAGTGTTCTAGGAATTGGGGTTGCAGTTAGCGTGAGGACATCAATATTTTCTTTCATTTGTTTAATCTTCTCTTTATGTTTCACACCAAAACGCTGTTCCTCATCAATAATTAATAGCCCTAAATCCTTAAAAATAACATCATTTGATAATATGCGATGTGTCCCTACAACAACATCCACAACACCACTTTTTATATCTTTAATAATCTTCGTTTGCTCTGTTTTGGTTCTAAATCGAGAGATCATTTGAACATTTGCGGGATACTTAGAAAACCTTTCTACAATATTGTTATAATGTTGTTGGGCTAGAATTGTGGTTGGTACGAGAATCGCAACCTGCTTTGAATCTAAAACCGCTTTAAATGCGGCTCTAAGAGCAACTTCGGTTTTGCCATAGCCAACATCACCGCATAGTAATCTCTCCATAGGTTGAGGTCTTTCCATGTCGTTTTTGATCTCCTCAACACACTTTAGTTGATCACGTGTTTCCTGATAAGGAAACAGTGCCTCAAATTCGCGCTGCCACTCGTTATCTTGACTAAACTGATAACCTTTTTTGGTACTTCTTGTTGCATAAAGTTCTATAAGTTCATCTGTCATGTCTTCAATTGCTTTTTTAGCTCTTGATTTAGTTTTCTTCCATTCTTGTCCACCCAATCTATTGAGTTTGAGTTTATCAGAATCTGTTCCCATATACTTTTGAACAAGTCCGGCACTCTCAACAGGGATATAAAGATAATCATCTTGAGCGTATCGTAGCTTTAAAAAATCTTTACGTGTCTGATCGATTTTCATCTGTTCAACACCTAAATACTGTCCAACACCATGAGATTCATGAACGACATAATCACCAACTGAAAGTTCTGAAAAGGCTTTAATTACTTTTCCTTGGGCAGGTTTTTTCTTAGAAACCTTTTTTCCTTCTCCAAAAAGCTCATGTTCCGTTAAAACAAGTGCTTTAAACGTATCAAAATAAAAACCACTTTGAGCTGGATGAAACACTGCGACTGCTTGGCTACTCATTATTTGTTCATAGCCTTCATTTAAGAAACCTTCTTCAGTGTTGACCGCTATTTCATATGATGCCATCGCCGATAGAAAGCGATTTAACCTTTCAGCACTGTTAAAAGCAATGAGTATATGATAACCTTTTAACTTCCATTTTCTTAGATCTAATGCAATTTGATCAAATTTACCATAATATTTGTTCATCTCTCTTGATGATAACTTGATGATTTGAGAAGGTTCAAAACCTTCAGTGTGCTTAATCAACAATTCCGTTAGAATAACTTGGCGCATTGATAATTCAGTTTTGATTTCATCAAAATCGTAAATTCTATGATATTGTTCGGCAATTACTTCGCCACGTTCTAGATAATCAGTAAATTGTCTTCTATAATCCGCTATAAATTGTCCCATTCGTGAGACACATTGATTGTTACCCATAATATAGACAATTGGATTTTCAAAATAATCTAAAAGCGTATCCGTCTGATCATAAAAAAGTGGAAAATATTTATCAATACCATCTACAAAAATGTTTTCAGATAAATGCTCAACAATTGCCTCTATTTTTTCACGTTTATCGCTTTTGTATTTGCCTTTCGATGCGGTTAATTTCTGAATCGCTTTTGTAATTAAAGCTTCATCCAGTACCAGTTTTCTCGTTGGATAAATATCAAAACGCTCAAATTTGTTTAATGATTTTTGTGTTTCAATATCAAAATCTCTGATCGAATCTACTTCATCTCCAAAAAATTCAATACGATATGGGACATCATACATTGTAGAAAAGACATCTAAAATTCCACCCCGGATACTATATTGACCTTTTGATTCAACTATTTCTACTCTTTCATACCCATAGTTATAAAGTGTTTTTTGAAGTTCTGCTAATGAAATTTCGGAATTCAAATCCAGTTTGATCATTTTATCAGCGATCAACTTCTTTCGAGGATAGCGATAAAGTAAATTGTTGATCGATGTAAAAACAAGAGGAACTGCCATTTGGGTAGCTTGTAAAATAGCTTCCACTCGCTCGAGTGCCACCTGATTCGAATGCGCATATGAGTCAAACCATATAAGCTCACGACCCGGTAAATATACTGCTTCTTCAATTTCTTCAGCTGCAATTTTCGCTTTATGTTCATCTTCAAAAAAGAGAATTGTTGCTCTTTTTTGAGTTTTAGCTACACTTTGTGCAACCCATTTTACAACCTGTTGATCTGAACCATGTATTAAGATAGGACTAATATTTTCCTCAATACTTTTATTAAGTGTTTGCACCTCAACAGAATGCTTAAATAGATTTAGTAATAAATCAAACATTTTTGCCCCTCAATTAACCATTATAACGATTCATGGCACTGTCAGCACCTTCATCAATAATACACTCAACCGCATTAGCTACTTTATCAATTGTTTCATTCATTTCATTCAGTTCAGATTTTGAAAATTTTTGAAGCACAAAATCTTTTAACTCAAGGCGCAATGAACGCCCTATGCCGATTCTTATTCTCGGAAAGTTATCTTGTTGCAAAAGATATATAATGTGACGCATCCCATTATGTGTACCTGCACTTCCCTTTTTGCGGATTCTTAATTTACCAAAATCAGTATCAACATCGTCAAATATAACAATCAAGTTTTCCATTGGTAGCTGATAAAAACTACAAATTGCCTTTACAGTTTCACCGCTTAAATTCATATATGTTTGAGGTTTTACCAAGATTACTTTCTCTCCTGCTATGACCCCTTCACCAATCAAGGCTTTGTATTTAAGTTTATTGACACTGATTCCAAATTTTTCACTGAGGCGATCAATCGCTTCAAATCCAACATTATGTCTAGTTAAATCATATTTTTTGCCTGGATTACCAAGGCCAACGATAATATACACGAAATATCTCCTTCATCTCATCTGTTTATACACTGATGTATTAGACCATAAGATTATATCAAAAAAAACGCTTAACAACAATGTTGGTTAAGCGTCGGAAAATCATAATGAGCTTCAGTTTTTCTATTCTTCGAACATCGTACTAACTGAGTCGTTGTTGAAGATTCTTCTAATTGCCTCTGAAAACAATGGTGCAACTGATAACATAGTTACATTTTTAAGTTCTTTCATTTCAGGTGAAACATCAATCGTATCAAGCACTACTAATTCAGAAATCTCCGAATCTCTAATTCTTGATGCAGCTGGTCCTGAGAAGACACCATGCGTGCAACATGCATATACATCTTTTGCACCCATTTCTTTTAAAGCTTTTGCGGCATTGACAATAGTACCAGCTGTATCGATCATATCGTCAATTAAGATAACATTTTTTCCCTTTACCTCACCTATGATATTCATGATTTCAGATACATTTGGTTCCGGTCTTCTTTTGTCAACGATCGCTATTGGTGCGTCAACTTTGTTTGATAAATCTCTAGTTCTTGTAACACTACCAAGGTCAGGAGAAACCACTACGAGGTCCTTGATATCTTTTTGTCTGAAATACTCAGCTATAATCGGGACTCCTTTTAAGTGATCAAGAGGAATATCAAAATAACCTTGTATTTGTGCCGCATGTAAATCCATCGTTAAAACTCTGTCTGCACCTGCCGCAACAATTAGGTTTGCAACCAATTTTGCTGAAATTGGATCTCTTGCTTTAGCCTTACGATCTTGCCTTGCATAACCATAATAAGGAATTACTGCAGTAATTCTTCCAGCTGATGCACGCTTAAGCGCATCAATCATAATAAGAAGTTCCATCAAATAGTCGTTTACTTTAGGCAAAGAAAAGGACTGCACTACGAAAACATCGATACCTCTTACTGTCTCATTGATGTTTACTGAGATCTCCCCATCGCTAAAGGTTTTTACAATGCTGTCACCTAGCGGTAACCCTAGTTCTTTACAGATTGCTCTTGCAAGATCTGGATTGGCATTACCTGTAAATACCTTTATCCTCCTGTCATTCGATTGCATTATTTCCTCCTACTTCTTTTTTAAATATTTGTTTGACCAATCGGTCTTGTTGACTTGTCGTTCTCTCGCAATTCCAAGTGCTTTTTCAGGAACATCCTGTGTAATAGTTGAGCCTGCTGCAATATACGCTTCTTTACCCACTTTTACCGGGGCAATTAAGTTTGTATTGCAACCTACGAAAACATCATCTTCGATTTCTGTAAGATGTTTGTTAACGCCATCGTAATTTACAAACACAACGCCACAGCCAAGGTTGACATTTTTACCAACCTTGCCATCTCCAACGTATGTTAAGTGTGAAATTTTAGTACTATCACCGATAGTTGAATTTTTCACTTCTACAAAATCACCTATTTTACAATCCTTACCAACATTTGACTTTGGTCTTAAGTAGGCATAAGGTCCAACGACTGTACGATCATCTACCGATGAATCTGTAAGTGTTGAATGCTTCACTTTTACTTCATTTCCAATTTTTGTATCTATCACTTCACTAAAGGGGCCAATATGACAATCTTCGCCGATCACAGTACTCCCTTTAAGCATTGTGCCCTGCTCAATAATTGTATCTTGACCAATAGTAACATACTTTTCTATATAGATGCTTTCAGGTGATATAAGTGTAACGCCTTCACGCATCCAATGCTTTTTAATTAGATCTTGATGGTATTTTTCAGCTTCGGCAAGCGCCATTCGATCATTGATTCCCATTACTTCATAAGCATCTTTAATTACAAAGGCATCTACTTTACCATGTTTTTCTTTCACATATTCAAATACATCAGTCAAATAATATTCACCTTGACTATTGTTATTCTTAAGTGCATCTAGTGCGTCCATCAATATTGATGCATCAAACAAACCAATACCTGAATTTATCTCCCCAATACGTTTTTGATCTTCCGATGCATCCTTATGCTCAATAATTCGATCAAAATTACCCTCTTGATCTCTGACAATTCTACCATACCCTGTTGGGTCATCAAAAAATGTCGATATTAGGCTAGCTTTATATTTTCCGTTTTTATGATTTGTAATAAAGGCTTTTAGTGTCGAAGCACTTAAAAGCGGTGCATCTCCAAATAAAACTAAAACCAAACCTTCATCTATAAAAGCTTGAGCTGATTTAACTGCATGTCCAGTTCCAAGTTGAACTTCTTGGACAGCAAATTCTATATTTTGATTTGCAAGTGCTGATTCAACCAATTCTCTACCATGTCCAACAACGCATACTGTTTCATCTGTACCAATTTCATTTGCAAGATCGACAACATGCTGAATCATAGGGACACCGCTAACTTTATGAAGTACCTTTGGTAACTTAGATTTCATTCTTTTACCATATCCAGCAGCTAGTATAATTGTAATTAGTTTATCCATTTGACTTCCCTCGTAAACTTTGACTTTCAACACGCAAAATTATATCACTTTTACACATAAAACTAAACAACTATTAAGAAAAATTGAGAAAAGTTCGTATATTCTTACTAATGAGGCTTTTCTTTAAGTTTTGAACCTCAAATCTTCAAAATCAATCTCAATAAAGCAAAGTAGACATAAAAAAAGAACACGCTCTAGCGTGTTCACTCATACTTATACTATTCTTCGAAAAACTCTTCCCCAGTTAAGTTTTTCGCCTTTTCGTATTCTTCAAAAATGATATCTTGTATCATCGTCCGTGTCTCTTGATTAATTGGATGAGCGATATCTCTATAATCTGCTTCACCTACTTTTCGACTTGGCATTGCAACAAAAAGTCCATTTTGTCCTTCGATCACTTTAATATCATGTACGACAAATGCATCATCAAAAGTTAATGATACCACTGCTTTCATTTTACCATCTTCACGAAGTTTTCTAATTCTGACATCTGTTATGTTCATTTTTATCCCCCTAACTTAAGCTGTTAAGAGTGTATATTCTATATATGTTACGAAAATCCTTCTTTTTTTGTTAATTTTTTTTAATTTTTTATTTTTATTTATCTCCAGCCTAAAGATACTCATAATTAGGATGAACCAAGATCTCATCGTTAGTATCAATTCCCTCGTATTTAATTAAGGATATATACTTGTCAACTAATTTTTGGGAAGGAACTGTTGTATCAAATAGAACACAAATTCCCGCTACTTTACAATCCATTTCTTGTACCAATTGCGTCATCCCTTTGGCTGATCCACCAGCTTTCATAAAATCATCGACGATTAGTACATTGGAATCTTTCTTTATTGCTTTTTTTGAAATATACATTGTCTGTAAACTACCCGTGGAACCTGATATGTAGTTTATACTAATCTTTGACCCTTCAGTCACTTTATTTTCATGTCTCGCAATAACAAGTGGAACATTGAGTCCTCGAGCTGTCATCATGGCAATTGGAATTCCTTTTGTTTCGATGGTCAATACATAGTCGACTTTAGTATGGTCTTCAGAAAATTTTTCTGCAAAAATATCTCCGATACCTTTTGTGTAAACCGGATTATATAATATATCTGCCATATATAAGTACTTGCCTGGCATAACGCGCTCTGGTTTTTTTATATCTTCACAAATCTGCTCAATCAAAGCATGTTTTTCTTCTCTACCCATCATAGGTACATATTTTGCACCCCCTGATGCACCTGCAATTGTTACAACTTTTCCAAGAGATAGTTCTTCCATAATCTTTTTGACAATGACAAGGTCTTCACTTATCGTCGACTTTGCCGAATCAAAAATAAGAGTGAAATAATTTAGTGTGAATACTTTATTTGGGGAATCACACAGTATTTTCACAATAGCACCGATTCTTTCATTACGTTTTAATTTGCTCACAGCACCACACTCCGAATATTATTATTATAATAGTTTAATTTTATTCGTTTTTAGGCATTACTTCAATACTTTTTCACTATTTTGTTTCATGTTTTTCAATATGTAGGTCTTTAAACTGTTCTCAAAATAAGGTATAATCATTATGATTTAAGACATCAACTGGTATAAAATATATATTGAGACATCTTTATGATGCTTCCTATGATGTAAAATTCAAACAATTAGGAGTAAGTATGATAGATCTATCTATGATTAAACACATTCACATTGTTGGCATTGGCGGCGTCAGCAATAGCGCTATTGCTGAAATATTATTGCACCAAGGCTTCAAAGTAACCGGCTCCGACCTCCATCAAAGTGATGTAACAGATATACTTGTTCAAAAGGGAATTGTCGTATATTACGTGCATGATGCTAAAAACATCTCTGGTGCAGATTTGGTGGTGTATACTTCGGCGGTAGCAGAAGATAATCCCGAAGTAGCATATGCTGTAGATCAAAATATACCATGTATTAGCAGAGCTGAGATGCTTGGTCAAATAATGGCAGGTTATAACAAATCCATCGCTATTGCTGGAACACATGGAAAAACAACAACCACTTCAATGGTTACTCGAATTTTCAACGATACAATTTTTGACCCTACCGCTTTAGTGGGTGGCTTTTTCAATGATATTAAGAGCAATGTTAAAATAGGCAATAGTGATCTCTTTATTACAGAAGCTTGTGAATACAAAGAGAATTTTCTCTCTTTCTTCCCAAAAGTGGGGGTAATTCTCAATGTAGATGAAGATCACTTGGATTACTTCCGTGATCTTGACCATATTGTCAGTGCATTTGCAAAATTTTCTAACAACATCACTGAAGAAGGCATTTTGGTACTAAATGGAGATGATTATAATTCGAGAAAAATTATACCTTATTATACTGGGAAAGTACTAACCTTTGGATTAAATGATCATTGCGATTACATTGCAAAAAACATTGTTTATAACAGTCTTGGTCAAGCGACGTTTGATATATTTAATAAAGAACAAAAACTTACTAAAGTTTCACTCATCATTCCAGGACAGCACAATATATATAATGCACTGGCTGCTTTTGTCGTGGCAAATATATACATTGACGATTTAGCACTTATAACTTCAAGGCTCTCAAGCTTTAAAAACGCTAATAGACGGTTTGAGTTAATTGGCAAAGTAGGAGAAATCACAATAGTTGATGACTATGCCCATCATCCTAATGAAATCAAAGCGTCACTTGAAGCAGCCGCAAGGATGACAGATATCAATCGCATCATATGTATCTTCCAGCCACATACCTATTCAAGAACAAAAGACTTACTCAACGAGTTTGCAGGTGCTTTTAAAAACGCATCCGAAGTAATCCTCTGCGACATATATGCAGCAAGAGAAGTGGACCATGGTGAAGTAAGTTCTCTTGATTTAATGAAAGCCATGATTAAGGAAAAAGTCAAAGTGAACTACTACCCGACTTTTGATGAAGTTAATAACTATATATTACAAAATGCACTCCCTAACGATTTGATTATCACCATGGGAGCTGGAGATGTCTATAAACTAAGTCATATTATCCTCGAATCTTTAACCAAGAATAATTAAAAAGAGCCAATCATAACATCCTTTAGATGTTGCGATTGGCTCTTTATTATAATTAGTTGCCGCTTTTAGTTGTCGTTTCAGTAGATGCTTCATCAGTTGGCTCTAGTGTTGAATCCTCACCTATCGTAAATCCATAGAATCCATATAGTGTTTTTTCTAAGCTTGCTGGATCATGGATCCAGTATGAGGAACCTTTAATCATCTTCGCTTCGCCTTCAAGCATATAAAAATGAATGTCATCAGACTCAATGCTTGCACCTTTTATAGCTAGACTTAGTGCTTCTTCTATCGTCATATCTGTTTGAACATATTTTCCACCAATAATGGTATTGATCACCGAAGGAAGTTTACTACTTAAGGCTTTACTCATCATCGTACTCACGAAATGTTGCTGCCTTGGAATGCGCTGTACATCCCCTTCCATAATCGATTCATCATTGTTTTTTCTAAATCTAAGATACTTAACTGTATCAGTCCCGTTTAAAACTTGAGGACCTTTTTTTAAGTCGATATGAAGAGGGGGCTTATCATAATAATCATCATATTTCATATCAAAAGGTACATTTACTTCATAGCCACCGAGCGTATCCACTACTGCTCTTACCGCTTCAAAATCAACTTTTAAATAATAATCAATTGGTACTCCTAAAAATTCTGAAAGCACTTTTTTCATGCCATTTACGCCACCAATTTCAGCGAAACCGTAAGTGGCATTCATTTTTTTATATGCTGGATCATCATATCCTTCAATATGGTGATAAGTATCACGTGGAATTGACAATATGTCCATTCGGTTTAAATCTGGATCATAGCTAAAAAGCATCATGGTATCTGCCAATTGGCCATTGAGTCCAAATGCAATTATATTGATTCTCGGGGAATCTTCAGCAATCTTCTCTAGTTCAGTTCTCTGATCATCTTCACCAACATTTCCGCCGCCCTCAGGATCTATGACTTCAGTTGTTGGCTCTGTCGTATCGACAGTTGCTATTGGAATCTCAGGCTTGTCCATAATTGAATCTATCGCGAACAAAACACCTGTAAATATCGCTAAAAATCCTATAAATGATATAATAAAAACCTTTATATAAAACTTCATTGTCTATCCTTCCTAATACTCTATCACACATATGCGTACACAATATACACCGTGCACTATATTCTATCATAATATGGAAACTGATTCATTTAAATTTTTATTAAATAATTTTTAATAATTATAAAACCCTTGTTTCGTTTTCCTACCTAGAAGTCCAGCTTTGACCATTTTCCTTAAAAGTGGATGTGGACGATACTTAGGATCTCCAAAATCACTGTATAGTGTTTCCATAATTGCAAGCACCACATCGTTGCCAATTAAATCCGATAGTGCTATTGGTCCAATAGGATGATTTGCACCTAAAAGCATTGCTTTATCAATATCCTCTGCTGATGCAATGCCCTCTGCTTTAATAGCAATCGCTTCATTGATCATAGGAACTAAGATTCGATTGACAACAAATCCAGGTGCTTCTTCTACTTTAATAGGTGATTTCCCTATATTTTCAGCCATGGTAAAAATAGTTGCCAAAGTTTCCTTCGAAGTCCCAATACCACTAATGATCTCAATAAGTTTCATCTTAGTAACCGGATTGAAAAAGTGCATCCCAACAACCTTGTCAGGTCTAAGGGTATGTGCAGCGATCTCGGTTATCGAAAGTGAAGAAGTATTGGTTGCTAAAATAGCATCCTTATTGATAATTCTGTCTAACTCTTCAAATATTTTGCATTTAACTGCTAAATTTTCTGAAGCTGCTTCAATAATAATGTTACAATCAATCAAAGCTGCAATTTCAGTAGAAAAAGAAAGTAACTCTAATGCCTCGTCCATTTTTTCACGTGTTATTTTGTTTTTCTCTAATAATCTCGACAAACTTCCGCGAATCGAAGCTTTTCCCTTTTCAAGTTGTGCTTCACTTATATCTCTAACAATTACTTGTATGCCATTTAAAGCAATTGTCTGAGCTATTCCAGCACCCATAGTTCCTGAACCAATGATCCCTATTAACATATTCCCCTCCATCTAACTATATTTTAAAAATCATATTTTAAAAACAAAGTTGAAAAGGCTAATAGCACGACCCCTACGACCACGCACATATCAGCTACATTGAATATTGGAAATTGTATAAATCTAAACTCCAAAAAATCAATAACATAGTTAAGTCTCACTCTATCAATTAAGTTTCCTATTGCACCAGAAAGAAGCAACATGTATGAAAGTTTTACAACGATATGTGTATCCGTTCTAAGTGCTTTCACAAAAAAACCTACTAAAGCTATGATTACTACCGATGTTAACAAAATCAATAATAACTGCTTTTCCCTCAAGATACTAAAAGCTGCACCTGTATTCTCTGTATAACGAAATCCTAAAAAACCTTCTATAAAGGTAACGGCCCCTTTGTTCATCAAGTTGGATACTGCAAGCATCTTAGTAACTTGATCTAATCCTAATAGTATAATTGCACCTAAAAAATATATCACATTCTCCTCCAGTTATTGTAGTGGTGAAACAAGTCGGCCCAGTGCTTCCATAAGTTTTCTATGAATGCCTCTATGCTTAAACGTTTCCAGTTCATACATAATACTCTCATCAATATCATGGATAAAATCTTCTTCTAGTCTAGAAATAACATCAACATCATACATAAACGCATTGACTTCAAAATTTATTTCCATTGATCGAATATCAAGATTGGCTGTCCCAACCGTAGCAACTAACTTATCTACGATCATGATCTTCGAATGAATAAAACCATTTTTATACCTATAAATCTTAACACCAGCTTCTAAAAGTTGTTGTATGTTGGCTTGTGATGCCCAGTACACAAAAAAATGATCTGGTTGTGATGGGATGATGATCTTAACGTCGATACCACTAAGTGCTGCAGTTTTAAGCCCCATTAAGATACTTTCTTCGGGGACTAGATAAGGTGTTGTAACCCATATCTTGTCCACTGCATTAGAGATCATTTTATAAAAAGCTTGTAAAATACATTTCCACTCTGAGTCTGGACCAGAAGCAGCAATCTGCACCAAAGAAGTCTTTGCTACTTTAATTTCCGGATAATACGTAACCCCTTGTACTACTTGACCTGCAACATAATTCCAATCATTTAAGAAAATCGTCTGCAAGGCATATACTGCCTCACCCTTGATTTCCAAATGTGTATCACGCCAAAAAGCAAATTTGTCTGAATTTCCAATATATTCATCACCAATATTGAGTCCGCCCACAAAACCGATAAGACCATCAATGACAACAATCTTTCTATGATTTCTATAATTCAAGTCTCTTGATAGAATAGGTAATGGCACTTTGAAAAATGAATGGACTTCAATACCAGCTCTTTTTAAACTATTAATATACTTTCTTGATAGTCCCATAGAGCCAACATCATCAAATATAACTCTAATTTTTACACCTTCATTTGCTTTTTCGATTAACAATTCTCGCAGTTCATTGCCAATGTGATCATCTTTGATGATAAAATACTCTAGATGAATATGATCTGTAGCGCGCTTTATTGCCCCAAATAGGCGGTTGAACTTACTGAGACCATTGGTAAGTACCGTTACTTCGTTACTCATAGAAAAAGGTGCTTTAGCATTTTTTAATAGCAGTTGCATCAGTCTTCGATTTGCTGGATTTTCGCTGTTTGGCAAGTCTATATACTCAAGCAAACTCGATTGGATTTCAGCAGCTTTCTCCATGCGATCAGAATCACTGAGAATCTTAGCTTTGGCTTTTTTCTGTTTTCTATAACTTCTACCAAAAAGTACATATAAAAAGAATCCAACCACTGGTAAGAGTACTAACACCAGCAACCAAGCCAAAGTTCTAGATGGATTGTTATTTTCTAAAAATATCACTAAGCCAATCCAGATGATATTTACTCTAAAGAGTAATTTTAAACCTTCATAGATATTACTTAACAGTGGTGTATCAAAACTCAAATCATTAAATAAACCTGCCATATAAGCAATTGTCATCAGCAATATAATAAGTGCTACAAATATATAAAATGTTTTCTTAAGAATAACACCACCCCCTAAGCTTATCTAAATGCTACCTCTACTCTAAAGATAGGATGACCCATAGAAGAGAATTTTTCTTCATACTCTGTCATCACATTGTCAATACCGTCTTGTGCATGAAGATCTAAAGCAATATTGCGCATAACTAAGTCCATCGTTGCAAATTCATTAAGCGAGAACTCAAATAAACTTCTATTATCCGTCTTAAAGTGTATCCATCCATCCTTTTTAAGGATGGTTTTGTACACATCCATAAAGTCTCTATAAGTTAGTCTTCTCTTATAGTGACGTTTTTTAGGCCATGGGTCACTAAAATTAAGGTAGATGCGATCTAAGTCTTCCGAATCAAAGTAATTTTGAGCAAATCTCAAATCAATCTTAATAATTTTCAAATTCGGTATCATTTCTTCCTGTTCAGCTCTCTCAACTGCTTTTAAAACAACTTCTGTAACAGCATCAACCATAATAAAGTTTACTTCTGGATTTCTTTTTGCCATTTCAATAATAAACTTTCCCTTTCCCCCGCCAAATTCTGCGTGGATCGGATGAGAATTTCCAAATACCTCGTGCCATTTTCCTTTATGCACTTCAGGTTGATCAATATAATACGTGTCATATTCTAGAAGCGCTTCATACGCTCCTGGTTTCTTTCTAACTCTCAATTTTCACCTCTAAATTATTCTTTTGTAAACATTTTTGGATTTTCACTCCACTTGATCAATGTCTCTAATGAAGTATTGGGTACATAACCCATCTCTACAGCAATTGGCAATAAAGTTCTATAGTCTGTCAAAGTAATATACGGAATATTTCGCTCGCTAAAAAGTTGATCTACCTGTGAAAAATTATAACTAAAAATTGCAAGTGTTCCCATTACATTTGCACCTTCATTGGTTAATGCTTCACACGCCTTAATAGAGCTTCCTCCTGTTGACAAGAGATCTTCAATAAGAACAACTTTTGCACCTTCAGTTAAGACACCTTCTGTTTGTTTTCCTTTACCATGTTCTTTTGCACTACTTCTCACATATACCATTGGTAAGTTCAGCTTTTGGGCAACCCATGCTGCATGTGGAATGCCAGCAGTTGCTGTCCCTGCAATAATTTCTACATCAGGAAACTTTTCTTTAATAATCTCTACAAAACCATTAGCAATTTTTTCTCTTACCTCAGGGTAGCTAATAGTCATTCGGTTATCACAGTATACTGGCGACTTAATACCAGAAACCCATGTAAACAAATTTTTTTCATCTACGATTGTTACAGCTTTAATCTTAAGTAAAGATTCTGCAATCTCTCTCGCTAACATATAATGCCTCCTAAAAATCTAATTTATTTAACGCACTATTTAAAGGCGTTTTCATAATAGTAATTTCCTGCATTCCATACTAAATACTCGTTAATGCCATTTGCTTCTAATGCCTCTATTTGAGCTTTCACCTCTTTGATACCATACTTGATATGCCCGTCGACCCAAGTCGCTGTAAAATGTTGAATCCAAGGGCGAATATGTCCCGCATTCAACAAGTTGGCATTTCTTGCAATCGCATCTTTTACAGAACGATCCATCGTCTCATAGGGATAAGCATCAGGAACAGGAAGCCCATAGTTGCCTGGTCCATAATGACTAGGGTAATTCATAGGACTAATATAGTCTACTACATTTGCAATTGACTCCCAATGTTGTCCTATACCAACATCATCCAGCGCAGTTGCTGCCCAACCAAAAACATCCGCAGATATATAGACTTGATCTTCTGTGAGCGCTTCATATGCAAATTTTATAAAAGCTTGAATGATTGCTGTATGCGACTCACCCGTTCCATCTCTGTAATCCATTGCTTCTTGCTTCGCAATCGCTGGAAACCTAACATAGTCAAACTGGATTTCATTAAACCCATATGCAGCAGCCTCTTTTGCAATGCCTACATTATACGCCCATAGCTCGCGATCATACGCCGATGCCCAAATCAGACGATCATTGTCACTATAAAGTTCACCAGAATCTTTATATACTATAGCTCTTTCAGGATGTGCTTTTGCATAGATTGGTGATTTAAAAGTTACAACTCTTGCAATTAAATATACATTATGTTCTTTCATCTTGTCCATAAAAGCTTGCATGTCATCAATATATACATGATCATTCGCTTCAGGATTAAGCTTCTCTGCAGTAGGTGAGTGGAATAATAAATAGCCATTATCGTCTTTTACGTCTACCACCATTGCATTTAACTTTGTTTCATCTATAAGAGCTATCATTTCATCAAGTCTCTCGTTAGAGGCTGTAGAACCGGTTACATAGATTGCTTTAACATCTATCTTAGGATTTGACTCAAAAGAATCATTTTTTGGATAGTAAGAATAATCTACATCAGAATAGGGCTTAGCAATATAAGCGACCAAAGAATCAACTACATCAGATGCTTTTATATACCCTAAATCATCAACATCGTCGATGTTATTTTTCACTCTAAGATAACTTAACTCTCCGTTCTCATCTTTAATGCGTTCCTCAATATAAATGCTCCTTTTACCTTTTAAACTAGAGATTATTTCACTAGAGGCATCTGCTTTTTCATAAAGTGAAGTACCACCCGCTTTTATATAGAATGTGTTATTGGCAATCTTCTCATTTTTCAACTTCCGTTCTTCTTCAATACGTTTTTCTTCTTCTTCTTTCTTTCTCTTTTCTTCGGCAATTTTCTCTGCCTTTTCTTGTTCAAGAATTTGCCTCTCTTGTTCTATTCGAGCCGCTTCTGCTTGGGCTAACTTTTCTTGATTTATTATTTGCGCCTTTTCATTTTGAGCCTTTACAAAATAAGCTCCACCAACGATAAGGACAATAAGGGTTATAACTAGCAGGACCCTTGATTTTTTATACCTCATGCCTCGCTCCTCTGATACAATATAGTCATACATATTTATTTTAACAAACATCTAGGCGATTCGTATATTAAATTTATGTTTTAATAAAAAAAAGGGGTAATAATATAATATCACAGTTTTAAGGAGGCCAATATGAAATTACAATTTTTGGGAGCCGCTGGACAAGTAACAGGCTCAATGACACTGATACATTTTGAAAATTTAAAGATTTTAGTTGATTCTGGCCAGTTTCAAGGCACTCCAAAAGAAGAATCATTGAACTTTGAAGAATTGCCTTTCTTAGCCAAAGAGATTGACTACATCATCCTAACACATGCACATATTGATCACTCTGGTAGAATTCCACTTTTAGTTAAGCGAGGCTTTAATGGAAAAATATTTTGTACACAACCTACAAGTCATCTCGCTGAAATTCTTTTAAAAGACTCAGGAAAAATACATGAAACTGAAGCCGCATGGGAGAATAAGAAAAGAGAGCGCGCTGGACTGGACTTAATTAAACCGCTTTTTACAGAAGATGAAGCAGTCGAATCCTTTCAATACCTTTACCCTCTTCCTTACCACATGCCACATCAGTTAAATCCACACTTTAGCTTTACATTTATTCGCGCTGGACATCTACTCGGTTCTTCATCGTTGATTCTCACATATAAACAGGATAATAAAACTATGACTTTAGCTTTTTCAGGAGATTTAGGTAATGGGACAAATCTATTGGAACTCCCTCCAGAAACAGTGAACTTTGCGGATGCAATCGTTGTCGAATCCACTTATGGCGGAAGGTTACACACTGATATAACAACGCGAGCTGAAAAATTAGTTGATATCATTCTTGAGGCAACTTCTCATAATGGTACTGTACTGATTCCATCATTTGCAGTGGGACGAACTCAAGAGATTATCTTCGAACTCAACAACTTTATCAAACAGCACCCTGATGAAAGAGGCGCTCGCCTAAAGAACATTCCAATTTATATCGATTCCCCCCTAGCACTTGAAGCAACTAAAATTTATGAGAGTCATATTTCCTTCATGAGTCCAGCAGTACAAAACTTTTCGGGTGCACCTTTTAAAATGGATAATCTTCATTTGATAACATCAATTGAAGGTTCTGTGGGACTCAATCACAATCCTCATCCCAAGGTCATCATAGCAGCAAGCGGTATGTGCGAAGCAGGTCGCATAACACATCATTTGAAACATAATCTTTGGCGTAAAAATACACATCTTGTGTTTATTGGCTATCAAGCAGAAGGCACTATCGGAAGACAGATTCTAGATGGTACAAAATCAGTTAAAATCCTAGACGTTGATGTAACAGTTGGTGCTAAGCTTCATGATCTACACGGGTTCTCAGGACATGCAGATGAAAGTCACTTGCTATCTTGGATCAGCTCTGTTAAAGGATTAAAGCATATTTTTGTCAATCATGGAGAAGAATCTTCTAGAGATGCTTTAGCTGACAAGATTAAAGATTTTGAAAAAGCAGAACTTCACCTCCCTGAACTAGGTGAGACCTATACAATCTAGAGTCCTTTCAGAAAATTTATGACAATTAAAAAAGGCATACTATTCACAAGCTGTGAATAGTATGCCTTTAAGTTTTAAATGTTTACTTCTTCCGTTTTGCAATTGTAAGTAACAATCCTAAAGCCATACTTAGATAAGCAGCTACTAAAACTCTATACTCTGGTGGGAGTAAAAAAGTTATCGTATGCGCTGGTATCCAGAAAAATGGGATTGTAATTAATATTACAAATGAAACAAAACCCTTCCAATCAATTTTATTTACAACTTGAGCTATTGTTGGTTTTGCTATCTTTTCACCATACTTAAGATCTAAGTAAGTATCAGTAAATCGATGAAAAGCCATCATTGTTGGTGCAAATGTACAGTTCATCAGAAAACTGGTGAAAAATGCAAAAGCGAACTTATTACCCTTTCCAAGGAGTAATCCTTTATCTAGGGCTCCCATTACACCTCCACTAAATATAGTGAAGATCAATGTAATAACCATACCTAGAAACCCCCATATGGCAACTCTCCATAAAAAACCCGGGGCTTTCTTCCATTCTCTAGTTGAAATCCTTACAACTAACATTTCACCCATTGTTGCTAGCAAACCAAATTTGATGAATCCGCCAATATATGGGTGTGCTCCTGTAAAATCAACAAAAACAACATGTGTAGCCGGCGTAATAACAAAAGCAGTAAATGCTAGTAATATCGCTGCCCACAAAAAATCACCTTTTTTCAAAATGCCACCTCTTTCAATATCTTATAAGTGCTCACTTCATTATAGACGTTTTTTGCATGAGGTTCAACAATATTTTTAACACTTAAAATATTTTCATAATCACTCAAACGCTACCGCGACACGTTTTAAAGAATCAATAATTTGAATTTTTTGAGGACATTTAGGTTCACAAATACCACAGGCAATACACTGTCCTGCTTTAGCTTCTGCAGGCACTTGTGCGTTATACTGGCCTTTGATAGCTTCTATTTGATTGAAGATATGCGCTCGGTTGTAAAAAGTAAATGCACGCGGAATTTGAACACCTTGTGGACATGGTACACAGTACTTACAATCTGTACATGGCACTTGAACTCTTGCTTTATAAGCTTCTTTAACTTTTTCTACGAGTTCGAGTCCTGCATCATCTAGGTTACCTACTGTCAATTGATCTGCGATGCTGATGCTATTCTTAATTTGATCTAGAGATGACATACCACTTAAAACAACTTTGACATTTTCAAAATTCGAAACATATCTAAGTGCCCATTCAACAGCACTTCTCTTCTCTGGATAAGTCTCCCATAACTCAGAAACCTCTTGTGAAGGGTTTGCTAACATGCCTCCTTTTAAAGGTTCCATCACTATAACTGGAATACCTTTTTCTTCTGCAAGTTTAAGGCCCTTTAAACCAGCTTGCTCTTCCATATCCATATAGTTTAACTGCAACATGCAAAGGTCCCAATCATAAGCATTAATGATTTCTTCAAACACCTTATACTCATCATGAAAAGAAAAACCGATATGTTTGATTTTTCCTTGCGCCTTAGCTTCTTCAATAGCAGAAAAAACATCAATTTCTTTATAAGTTGCCCATGTGTTGACGTTAAGTGCATGTAACAAATATATATCTAAGTGATCAGTTTGTAGTTTTTTTAGTTGTTCATCTAAATATTTATGAAAATCTTCTTTCGTTTTGATCAACCATCCTGGTGACTTTGTGATCAAAATTGCCTTTTCACGATAGCCATCTTTTAAAGCTTCTCCAACAAGAGTCTCGCTTTCACCACCATGGTAAGGATATGCAGTATCAATATAATTAATGCCATGATCTAAGGCATAGCGAATCATTTCAATAGCTTCATCCTTTTTGATTTTTGAAGCATCTTCACCTTCAACTGGAAACCTCATACATCCAAGCCCTAAAACTGATGCTTCTAGCCCTGTTTTACCTATCACTCTATATTTCATATTTCCTCCTCATTACCTCACTCACTCTACTAATCTTTCTTGAGATCAATTAAAATGAGCCTTTTAAAATACCAGCAGTTAAATCTCTATCTTGAATAACCCAATCTTTATTAAAGTGTTTTCTCAATGATTCAAGTAATGCATTCGCCTTTGCACTTTCACTTTTGATAAAATCATCAAGCGCTTCAACCTCATTGAACTTTGAGCTATTGATAGCATCTAATTTGATAAGCATATGAATTTCAGTACAATACTCTGTCTTTACAGCACACTGCATGATATTGAATTCATAATCAAGAGCATCTTCAAACTCCCAGGACACTTGTGAATACGGAACGCCTGTTATAGATGATGCTCGAACCTCAGTCCACTTCAATATTTTCTCAATATTAACTAAAGATCGATAAGCATTATAAATATCTGTATTTAATCGTACTTGAAATCTCAAAAAGTTCATTGTCACCTCTTTTATCTCAATTAATTCGGTATGCTAAATATATTTTAATGCATTTATTAACGCATTGCAATATTCTAGGAAAAATATCTAAATTCATCTCTATACAATACATGAAAAAAAAGTGCCACTCAATTTGAGTGGCACCTTGTTTATGAACTTTTAGATGCTTAGTATTCCATCTTAGTCATTCTTACATAACCAGCGTAACGATCTTTTGCTTGCTCTTCTGCAAGATCAAACAATTGCTCAGCTACTTCTGGGAATTGTTTTTGTAATGTTGTATAACGCGTTTCACCCAAGATGAAATCTCTGAAGCTTGCAGTTGGCTCTTTTGAATCTAAGATAAATGGATTTTTGCCTTCAGCTTTCACTCTAGGGTCAAATCTCCATAGATGCCAGTAACCTGACTCAACAGCCTCTTTCATTCTTCTTTGAGTTGTTCCCATACCGGTTCTGATACCATGGTTGATACATGGTGCATAGCAGATGATGAGTGATGGACCATCATAAGATTCAGCTTCTTGAATTACTTTTAAGAATTGATTTTGGTTTGCGCCCATAGAAACTTGTGCAGTATACACATAGCCATATGTTGTAGCGATCATACCAAGATCTTTTTTCTTAACTCTCATACCTGAAGCAGCAAACTTAGCGATTGCAGCAACCGGTGTAGCTTTAGATGCTTGTCCACCTGTATTTGAGTAAACTTCTGTATCAAATACTAAGATGTTTACATTTTCACCACTAGCGATTACATGGTCTAGACCACCGAAACCGATGTCATATGCCCAACCATCACCACCAAGGATCCAAACTGAACGTTTTACAAGGTAATCTTTATGATTAGCAGCAAATGTTAAGATTTCTTTTGCAGCTGCATCAGTTACATTATTGTTAGCAAGAACTTCAAGAACTTTTGCTGATGAAGCTTTTGACCCTTCAGCATCTTCTCTAGTTTCTAACCATTCAGTAAATGCTGCAGTAACAGCAGGATCAGCATTCATTGCAACTAGTGCTTCAAATTTATCAACCATATTTTCTCTAATTGCTTTTACACCAAGTCCCATACCATAACCATACTCAGCATTATCTTCAAATAAAGAGTTTGCCCATGCTGGACCTTTGCCTTCAGCATTTTTAGTATATGGTGTAGCTGGAGCAGAACCACCCCAGATTGAAGAACAACCTGTTGCATTTGCAATCATCATACGATCACCAAATAATTGAGTAACTGCTTTAATATATGGTGTCTCTCCACAACCAGCACAAGCGCCTGAGAATTCGAAAAGAGGTTGTGCAAATTGTGAACCTTTTACTGTACTAAGTGCCATTTTATCATCTTTAACAGGAAGTTCAACTGCGAAGTTCCAGTTTTCTGACTCAACATCAACTTGTGTCTCAATTGGTTTCATAACAAGTGCTTTTTGTTTAGCTGGGCAGACATCCGCACAGTTTCCACAACCAGTACAGTCATAAGGAGAGATTTGAATTTTGTATTGTAAACCTTCAAGTCCTTTACCAATTGCTTTTTTAGTATGGAATCCTTCAGGTGCATTTGCCATTTCTTCTTCAGTTAATAAGAAAGGTCTAATTACAGCATGAGGACAAACATATGAACATTGGTTACATTGGATACAATTATCGATTTGCCATTCTGGTACATTTACTGCGATTCCACGTTTTTCGTATGCAGCAGTACCTGCTTCAAAAGTACCATCTTCATAACCATTAAAAGTACTAACTGGAAGATCATCACCTTTTTGTGCATTAACTGGTCTCAAGATTTCTTTGATAAATGTTGGATCACCTTTAGCTTCTACTACTGCAGAATCTTCAGCATTTGCCCACTCAGCAGGAACTGCAACTTGAGCAAGTCTCTCGATACCAAGTTCAACTGCTTTATTGTTAAGCTCAACAATTTTTGCACCTTTATTTCCATATGATTTTTCAATAGCTTCTTTAAGGTATTTAACTGCGTCATCAAGTTCAATAACTTTTGCAAGTTTAAAGAAAGCAGATTGCATGATCATGTTAATTCTATTTCCAAGACCAATTTCTTCAGCAATGCTAGTTGCATCAATTGTGTAGAACTTGATATCGTTTTTAGCAATATAACGTTTCATGCTACCAGGTAATAATGCTGACACTTCTTCTGCATTCCATTTACAGTTAAGTACGAAAGTACCACCCTTTTTGAGACCTTTTAATAAGTCATATTGGAAAACGTAAGATTGGTTGTGACAAGCAACATAATCAGCTTCGTCAATAAGGTAAGTTGAACGAATTGGGTTTTTACCGAATCTTAAGTGAGATACAGTAATACCACCTGATTTTTTAGAATCGTATGAGAAGTAACCTTGTGCATACATATCTGTTTTATCACCGATGATTTTGATAGCGTTTTTATTAGCACCAACAGTACCATCTGATCCAAGACCCCAGAATTTACAACGAATTGTTCCTACATTTTCAGCAACAATATAATCTTCAATATTTAAAGATAAATTAGTTACATCATCTACGATACCAATAGTGAATTCTTGAGCTGCAACATCTTTTTTAAGTTCGTCAAATACACGTTTAATATGTGTAGGTGTAGTATCTTTTGAACCAAGACCGTATCTACCACCAACGATAACTGGTGCATTATCTTTTCCGTAGAACATGTTTCTAACATCTTTAAATAATGGTTCTCCATCTGCACCAGGCTCTTTACATCTATCAAGTACAGCAATTTTCTTAACTGTAGCTGGTAAAACATCAAAGAAGTATTTTGGTGCCCATGGTCTGTAAAGTCTAACTTTGATCATACCTACTTTTTCGCCTTTAGCAACTAAGTAGTCAATCGTTTCTTCAACTGATTCAGTAACAGAACCCATAGCGATGATAACTCTATCTGCATCTGGTGCACCATAGTAGTTAAAAGGCTTGTACTCTCTACCAGTGATTTTGTTGATTTCATTCATATAGTCAACTACAATTTCTGGAAGTGCATTGTAGTATTTATTTGAAGCTTCTCTTGCTTGGAAGAAAATATCAGGGTTTTGAGCTGTTCCTCTTGTTACAGGATGCTCAGGGCTAAGTGCGTTATTTCTAAATGCATTGATTGCATCGTGATCAACTAATCTATCATATTCAGCGTAATCAATTACTTCAATCTTTTGAACTTCATGTGAAGTTCTAAATCCATCGAAGAAATGTACAAAAGGTACTCTACCTTTAATAGAAGCTAAATGTGCTACACCAGCAAGGTCCATAACTTCTTGAACTGAGCCAGAAGCTATAAATGCAAAACCAGTTTGTTTTGCTGCCATGACATCTGAATGATCTCCAAAAATCGAAAGTGCATGTCCAGCAATTGCTCTTGCACTAACGTGGAATACGCCAGGTAATAATTCACCAGCGATTTTGTACATATTTGGGATCATTAAAAGCAAACCTTGTGACGCAGTAAAAGTTGTTGTCAAAGCTCCGGCTTGTAAAGATCCGTGTACTGCACCTGCAGCGCCAGCTTCTGATTGAAGTTCAGAAACAGCTACAGGACGGCCAAAAATGTTCTTTTTACCACTAGACGCCCACTCATCTACTGATTCCGCCATATTAGACGATGGGGTAATAGGGTAGATAGCAGCAACATCTGTAAATGCATATGCTACATATGCAGCAGCAGTGTTACCATCCATGGTTTTCATAACTTTTTTACCCATTAAAAATAGCCTCCTTTTAATCATCATTGATTACAAAAACAGTATAGTATACAAAATACATTCCTGTCAATCGACGTACTCCCAATCCATTACTACATTTTGTTAATCATTTGACAGAATCGCCAAATGTTATACTACTAAAGTTTCAAGTACATTATATAAAAGAATAGTCAGGATGTAAACTACTATAGCCATTTCACTCACAAATAGTATTATAGCATATCTGTATTTTGTATACAATTCATAACTGTAAATAAATTAATACAAAAATTGTCTGTAATAATATGCACTTTTATTTTATAATAGAAGCATAGAAAGACTGGATTAACTATAACATACTAAAATATGAGGTGAAAAATGAATTGTAGATTAAGCATAAGAGAAGATATCCACTGGATAGGTGTCAATGACCGAGAGACGACACTTTTCGAAAACTATTGGCCACTTGAAAAAGGTGTTGCTTATAACTCATATCTTATCAACGATGAAAAAATAGCCATTCTTGATACGGTTAAGTTTAATAAAACAACTGAATATCTTGAAAAAATCAAAGAAATCATCGGCGATCGCAAGGTTGATTACTTAATCGTTAATCATATGGAGCCAGATCATTCGGGTTCTATGCTAGCACTTCTTGGTGCATATCCTGATATGAAAATCGTAGGCAACAAAAAGACTTTTCCTTTTATAGAAGGTTTTTATGGCATCACAAAAAACTATTATGAAGTTGGCGATGGTGAGTCCCTTGATCTTGGTAAGCATAAATTGACATTTTATCTTACACCTATGGTACATTGGCCAGAAACGATGATGACTTTTGATGAAACTTCAGGTGTTCTTTTCTCTATGGATGCTTTTGGTGGATTTGGTGCACTAGATGGCGGTATATTTGATGATGAACTCAATTATGATTTTTATGAAGATGAAACTAGAAGATATTATAGTAATATAGTAGCAAAATACAGCCCAATGGTTCAAAGAAGCCTAAAAAAACTTGCTGGGCTTGATATCAAGATGATCGCACCAACGCATGGGCCAATCTGGAGAAGTAATCCAAGTAAAATTATCGATTTATATGATAAATGGAGTCGCTTCGAAGCCGACCATGGCGTCGTAATCGTATATGGCTCTATGTACGGTAATACCGCTAAAATGGCAGACTATTTAGCGCGAATCATTGCAGAAAATGGCGTTAAAAATGTTAAAGTCTTTGATGCATCTAAAACGCACAGCTCTTATATCTTAAGTGAAATCTGGAAATATAAAGCAGTTGTCATAGGCTCATGTGCTTATAACACAAAAGTTTTTAGCTCTGTTGAAACTGTTCTTGCCAAACTTGGTAATTCAGGATTAAAAGATCGCTATATCTCAGTATTTGGGAATAAGTCTTGGTCAGGTGGCGGTGTATCTGGTATAGAGGCTTTTGTCTCTGAAATTGGATGGGAAAAAATCGGACCATCCATAGAAGCAACTTATTCTCCTAAAGATGTTGAATTTGAAGCACTAAATGCACTTGGCAAAGAAATCGCCGATCGACTCAATAATGAATACGATAAATAAACCTTATTTTATATAAACGAAAAGAAGAAACAGGTTGGGTGTCCTGTTTCTTCTTTTCGTTTAGGGTCTATTTAAAGGAGACGAATATAGCATTTTTACCAGATCATCAGGGCATCTGCTTCTTTTTGAAGTTCTTCTCTAAATTTTGGATGCGCAATACTGATGAGTCTTTTAACACGTTCTCGTACCGAGGTACCTCTTAATGAAACTGCACCATATTCTGTTACAACATAATCGACATCATTTCTAGAAAGGGATACAATTGCTCCTGGCGTTAACATAGGTACAATTTTTGATTTTTCAATAATTTCACCTGTTGTTTTATCTTTAATCATAGCAGTGGAATAAAGTGCTATAAATGATTTTCCATCTTCTGAAAGTTGTGCACCAATTGCTGTGTCTGCTTGACCACCTGTGCCACTAATTTGTCTTACACCAATAGATTCGGAACAACATTGTCCTGTTAAATCAACTTCTATTGATGTATTGATGGATACCATTTTATGGTTTTGACCAATTACATAAGGATCATTCACATAAGTACCCTTTTTAATCTCTACACTTGGATTATCATTAATGAAATCATATAACTTTTTGCTTCCAAGTGCAAATGCTGCGATCATTTTTTCTGGGTGAATTGTTTTCATGCTATTATTAACGGCACCGCACTCTACTAAATCAACCATGCCATCAGTAAACATCTCAGTATGAATACCTAAGTTTTTCTTAGTTTTAAGTGCCTGTGCAACTGCATTTGGAATTCCTCCAATGCCAAGCTGGATTGTTGAACCGTCTTCTATAAGTTCAGCGATATGTTTCCCAATCAGTTTGTCTTTTTCGTTAGGTTCAGTAACTGGTAATTCAGGCATCTGATAATCTGCTTCTACAAAATAATCAACTTTTGAATAATGAAGCAACGTATCTCCAAATGTTCTTGGCACATTGGGATTTACTTCTAAAATAACCAAGTCTGCCTTCTCTATCATATCTTTTTCATAGACTGCACTAAGTCCAAGCGATACATAACCGTGCGCATCAACTGGTGAACAATTGCCCATATAGATACGTGGTACTTTATAATCGAGCCTTTTAGTTGAAGCAAAATGAAGATGATTGGGGATAAAGGTAATGTTCTTGTTTGCATGGAGTTTACGCATAAATCCACTATAAAACCATCCCTCCATTAAAAACGAGTCCTTGTACTGGGGATTGCCAAAGAATTCGTAATTTCCCATTGGTAAACATGTGATGATCGATACATCTCTTAGGCTGTCTGCCGCAGTATGTAGCTCCGACAAAATAGCCTTTGGCTCTGCACCTGCAAGTCCAGATACCACGTGATCACCTGAATTTATCATTGAGAGTACGTCTTTTACATGAACTAGTTTCTTTTGGTATTCAGATTTAACGAACACTGCCTTCACCCCCTTCTCCCCATATTATTACATTAGCTGCCCATGCATATCCAATTCCTGCAGCAATCATAGACACGACCGACCCCTCTTTAAGTTTCCCTTGTCTTTCGGCTAGATGTAAAGATAAAATTTGATCTACTTGACCTATATGACCGAATTCACTAAGATAGATAGACTGACTCTCATCTAAACCTAGAAGGCCAAGCATTTGTTTATGCATAGAGTACTTGAAGTGAAGTACTGCTAAGTAATCGAGTTGTGATTTTTCGACATTAGATTTCTCAAATGCCAAGTCAATACATTGCATCCAGTTGCTCATGGATACTTCATTTAGTCTATTTTTCATATGTTCTGGCTGTAATAATCTTAATGATTTGTATGCTTCGTCTATATTGTCAACATCTATTGGATTTTCTATACCACCAATTTCTACGCCAGCATCTCTTGCCATGCTTCCATCAGACATAATATGAGATTCTAATAAAATGTTTCTATTATAATCTGCTTTTAATATAATTGCACCTGCACCAGCGCCAAGGTTAAACATCATGCTCATGTTTTTGTCGCTATAGTCTACGAAGTCACCATTTCTGTAACCTCCACAAACCATTATTGTATCAATTGATTCATCTGCGATTAACATGTCTCTCGCCATTTTCATAGCAGTAACCGTTGTACAGCATCTATTTTGAACATCAATACCCCAAGCATTCTTCGCACCAATTTGTTCTTGAATATAAATTGCAGAAGTCGTTAAAGGATATTCTTTCCATTCTTCACCCATGCAAAGAACCACATCTATATCAAGTGGATCAACACCTGTATTTTTAAGGCAATCTAGCGCTGCTTTTACACCCATTGCTTGTGTACCATCTCCAGGACCTGGAACAGGTTTTTGAGTAAAACCAAGTTTATCAATAATAGCTTGTTCAGCCCATATACCATTTGTAGCATCTGCAATTTCTTTTGCAGTAATTACTTGTTCGGGGATATAAATCCCAGTGCCTACTATTCCAACAGTTCTCTTTTTCATCTGTTGCCTCCTAAATCTATTATGCAATCTGAACCACTCTTGTTTGTGAATATGAATACGCAAAAGTCGTGCCAATTAAAATAAGATGTATTTAGGCAATTTTTATAAGAATCTTGTACTAAATGTTGTACAAAAAAAAGACACTGTCCATAATTTGTACAACAGTTTATGGACAGTGTCACTTCTCCAGATTTTACTCTGCATCAATTTTAAATTTTTCTATTTTCTCGTATAAGCTCGTTCGACTGATGCCTAAAATTTTAGCCGCTTTCAATTTATTGTAATTAACCGCTTTAAGACATTTGAGAATCGTCGCCTTTTCCACTTCATCTACCGCATGTCTAAGGCTAGTAAGCGTTGTTGGTTCTACTTGTTCGTTGGGATTATGTGCAATTATGAAAGTAGGTAAATGTTGAATCTCTATGGTTTCACTGTCAGTCATATTAATAGCACGCTCTACAACGTTTTCGAGTTCTCTAATGTTACCTGGCCAATTATAAGTCTTTAGACAATCAAGTGCATCAACGGTTATATTGCTAACATACTTTCCAAGTGAATGTGATAACTTTTCCATTAACTTAAGTGTTAGAATTTCCACATCTTCCTTTCGGAGTCTTAGGGGTGGAACCTCAATATTGACAACATTTAGCCTATAATATAAATCCTCTCGGAACTCGTTTTCCTTGATTCGTTCTGCTAGGTCGCGATTAGTCGCTGCAATAATTCTACAATCAATAGGTGTAGTTTTGTTGCCACCAATACGCTCAACTTCTTTTTCTTGCAATACACGTAAAATTTTCACTTGCATATCAAGAGGCATATCACCAATCTCATCTAGAAAAATAGTCCCGCCATTAGCAAGTTCAAATTTACCAACTTTTCCTTGTTTTTTCGCGCCAGTAAAAGCACCTTCTTCATATCCAAAAAGCTCTGACTCCAAGAGATCCTTGGGAATAGCGGCACAATTGATTTTGATAAATGGACCATCAAAACGTTTGCTATCATTGTGTATCGCATGGGCAAATAGTTCTTTTCCAGTTCCACTCTCACCGACAATTAATACGTTTGAGTCTGTTTTTGCCGCCTTTGCTGCAATGCTTTTAACATCCTGCATGATTACAGAATTTCCAATGATTGAATTCCAAGAATACTTAGCACCACGCATACTTTTTAGTTCTTCTTGATAAATCATTAGTTTACCTTCTAATAATTTGTTCTTCTCTAGCACTTGTTGCAGCTGTCTTAAATCGTCAAAAATAACCATACCAAAACCATACACCACTTCGCCGTCGTCATCGAGAACGGGAATTCTGTGAACTAAAGCTGTATGCCCGTTGATAAACTTGTGCTTATGTGCAAACTCTGGTTGTTTATTTTTGATAACATAAGGGAAGCGTGTGTTGGGATCGACTGTTTCTACTTTCTTTCCAAGAATTTGACTTCTAGGATAACCTAGATAATCAGCGAAGGACTCATTGATCATTACAACCTCGGTCTCCTTATTAACCATGATAATCGGCACTGAAATTGGGTCAAATATTTGGTGAAGCCTTTTGATAAACAGATCGTCAGTTAAGTTTTCTTTTTCTCCAGTATAATTACTCATCTCATCACGCTCACAATCTTAGTCTCTTTTCTTCATTATAAATCATTTGAATCAGCTTTCAAATGGATATATAAATATTACACGCAATTTTTATGCCACAAAACTTTAAAACGCCCCTGAAAGAGTGGACTTTCAGGGGCGTTTTTTGAAATATGATTGATAGTGAATATATTAAATAAATGAGATTAACATCCTTACTCTGCGATAACAACTGTTCCTGTTATCCCATCTATTCCCTCTTTTGCCTTTTCTAGAGAAGTAATAAGTGCTTTTCTTCCCTTTTTCGAACTTGCAAACTGGATTGCAGCTTGAACCTTTGGCAACATACTTCCAGGTGCAAAATGACCTTCTTCAATATATTGATACGCTTGTGATATGGACATTTGACTTAGCCACTTAACATCTGGTTTACCAAAATTTATCGCGACTTTCTCAACTGCTGTAAGGATAATCAAGTAATCAGCATCCAGTATTTCTGCAATTTTAGCTGAAGCAAAATCCTTATCAATAACTGCTGGAACACCAATCAATCGATTGCCGTCTTTATAAACTGGAATGCCGCCTCCACCAACTGTTATTACTACATGCCCGTTCTCAACAAGTGTCTTAACTGTTTCCTTTTCTGCTACATCTATTGGTTTAGGTGAAGCAACGACTCTCCTAAATCCACGTCCTGAATCTTCAACCATGGTATACCCTTTTTCAGATACTAACTGTTCAGATATCTCTTTAGTATAAAAGGCACCAATCGGCTTTGTAGGATTTTTAAATGCAGGATCATCTTTATCAACAATCACTTGAGTAATAACTGTAGCAACTGGTATTTGCATCGAACGATTAAGCAGTTCTTCTCTAATTGCATTTTGAAGATGGAAACCAATGTATCCTTGGCTCATAGCACCACACTCTGGAAAAGGCATCTCAGGTGTATGAGATGACGATTCTGCTGATGTTGACATCGCTAAATTAATCATGCCAACTTGTGGACCATTGCCATGTGCTAAGATCACTTCATGACCGGCTTCAATCAAATCAACAATTGGCTTTGCAGTTAGTTTCACCAATTCCAATTGCTCTTTTGGTGAATTTCCAAGTGCATTACCGCCAAGTGCGACAACTATCTTGTCTTTCGTATTCATAAACTAGCCTCCGGCATAAATTTGTATTACAAATTACCTATTGTAGCAACCATAATTGCTTTAATTGTATGCATTCTATTTTCAGCTTCATCAAATACTACTGAATTTTTACTTCTAAACACTTCATCAGTAACTTCCATTTCTCTCATCCCAAATTTTTGTTCAATTTGGACTCCAACCTCAGTCATTAAATCATGGAAAGCTGGTAAGCAGTGCATAAAAATCACATCTTCATTATTAGTTTTTCTCAGCATGTCCATATTTACTTGATATGGTTTAAGTGTTTTAATGCGTTCTTCAAATAGATGCTCCTCACCCATTGAAACCCATACATCAGTATAGATAACGTCTGCACCATCAACTGCAGCAACATCTTCAGAAAACTCTAAAATTGCTCCTGTTTCTTTAGCAACGACTCTCATCTCTTCAACAAGTGCTTCTGATGGCCAAAGCGACTTAGGTGCTAGTGCAACAAAATGCATTCCCATCTTAGCGGCACCTATCATGAGTGAATTTCCCATATTATTTCTAGCATCACCTGAATAAACAAACTTAACTTTGTTAAGAGGTTTATCTACATGTTCCATAATCGTTAAAAAGTCTGCTAATATCTGAGTTGGATGATACATATCTGTTAGTCCATTCCAAACAGGAACGCCTGCGTATTTTGCTAAAGCATCAACCGTTTGTTGCTCAAATCCTCTAAACTCTATGCCATCATAAAATCTGCCAAGTACCTTCGCAGTATCTTCAATACTTTCTTTTTTTCCCATTTGACTATTGGTAAGGAATGTCACACTTGCGCCTTCATCAAATGCTGCGACTTCAAAAGCACAGCGTGTTCTAGTAGAATTTTTTTCAAATATCAAACAGATATTTTTTCGATCTAATAAATCGCCTCTAATTCCAGCGCGTTTTTTTGCTTTTAAATCTTTTGATAAATTTAACAAGTATCTAATCTCTTCTGGCGTAAAATCTTTTAATGTCAATAGATGTCTTCCCTTTAAACTAACTGGCATATGAACCCTCCTATAAAGTGGTTAAATTTATAATATTAGCGCTTGCGCTAACTAATCAAATTTTGGATATAATGCATTGCTATTTTTTAATAATTAAATCCCTATTGAGTGGCATAGACATACATCTTGGGCCACCTCGACCTCTCGAAAGCTCCGAAGAAGGAATTTCATGTATTTTTATACCTTCAGATTCTAACAGTTGATTTGTGACATGATTTCTAGAGTAGACGATTACCTCTCCAGGAGCAAGCGCTAGTGTATTTGAGCCATCGTTCCATTGCTCTCTACCAGCATCAATTCCTTTTTTGCCACCACATCTAATTAACTTAACAGAATCGACCTCTAAGTACTTGCTCAATATTGTTTCAAGTGTTTGATATTCGCGTTCAATTTTATAATCGCCTTTTTTATCAGATCTTGTGAGCGAATACACTGTAAGTGGTCCTTCTATTTCTGGGTGAATTGTAAATACACTATGGTCTACCATTGTAAATACTGTATCAAGATGCATAAAAGCTCTTGTTTTAGGGATATCAAATGCCAAAATAGTTTGAAATGGCTGTCCATCAGAGAAAACATTACGTGCAAAAATCTCTATTGCATCCGCATCCGTTCTTTGTGATATACCAATTGCAATTACTTTGTCACTAAGCACTAACACATCTCCACCTTCTATAGCATTAGCCATATCACGGTCATACCAGAAAGGAATATCAAGGTTTTTATAGTCTTTGTGGTATCTAAAAATATATTTGGAAAAAATAGTTTCACGACAACGTGTCGGTGTCCGCATCTTGTTTAGAGCAATACCGCTGCCAACAGTTGAAAATGGATCTCTTGTAAAATATAAATTAGGAAGTGGATCCACTATGAATGGATAGTTCATGTCCACTAAATCAGAAAGTGTCCTTAGACCTGAAGGTTTGAGTTCTTCTCTACGAATACCAGCCATCATCTTGTCAATCATAGCTCTGTTGGTTTCAAAACTTCTGTAGTAATCTTTTACTTGTTCAATTCTCAATTGGTTTTTTAGGCCTGCTTCTTTAACGAATTCATCAATAAAAGCTTCTTTACGTGAATTATCAAATAGTGATTCTGCAATTAAATCTTCTAGATAGTTTACTTCAACACCATTATCTTGGAATACCTTTGCAAATGCATCGTGTTCCTCTCTTGCTACCTTGAGATAAGGAATATCATCAAACAAGAGTCTGTTCATAAGTTCTGGCGTCAAATTTTCTATTTCTTCACCTGGTCTATGAAGTAAAACCTTTTTTAACCTTCCAATTTCTGAATAGACCTGTAAGCCATTTGGGTTCATCATAACACCTCTTTCAGTTTGGTTTGTAATTATATGGCAATTTATTCATAATCATTCTGAAGCACTTACAGTATATCACTTGTGACAAAATATTGACAAGCTTAGTTTTTCAACGTTTGTAGCCTTTTGTAGAATTTTCAAACAATTTTGCATATTCATGCACTGTATATTTTTATAAGTATTTATAGCTTAGTAAGTCTAAACAGTTTAAAATTTCGGAATTGTCTAATAATTCGAGCTATTCAAATTTTACTTCCACTGTATAAAAATCGTTTTTAATTTATAAAAAAATTTTTATGGTTTTTTATAATTTTTCATTAAAAGCATAAAAGTTAATTCTTTTTTAATAACTAAAGAAGTGTTATTTGATAATATAAGGCTATAAAGATAGAAATTAAAAAGGGGCTGGTCTTATGATCAAATTTTCAAGTGTTTTATTTGTAACTTTCATTGTCTTAATATTTTTGTTTGCTGTTCTCACAATTTTGATACCTTCCTTGATGGTCCTTAACCAAATCATCAATATATTAGCAATTGGTTTATTAATTGTAGGAATAGTCCTCATTATTTCACTGATTAACGATCGGTTTAAAGAGTCTAAAAAAGAAGGAAACGACTATAAAAAATATTGATATCAACTTAAGGAGGAATTTTTATGTTATTGGTAAACACCCCAGATATACCTTCTAAAAAAATTGTAAAGACAATAGGCTTAGTAAAAGGAAGCACAATAAGAGCCAAACACATTGGCAAAGACATCGCATCAGGTTTTCGCCATCTCGTTGGTGGGGAGATGAAGGAATATAGCGATATGTTAAATGAAGCAAGACAGATTGCTACTAAGCACATGGTAGATGAAGCAACCGCTCAAGGGGCAAATGCAATTATAAACATAAGATATGCCTCATCAAGTGTTGTACAAGGTGCTGCAGAAATCATGGTGTATGGCACTGCAGTTGTGTATGAGTAACAACCTCAAATTGGAAATAACGTTGTCACTTTTTTGAGTATTTTCATACAAAAAAATTTCTACGACTCACTTATATCAACAGAAGGAAGCATTTCTCAAATGTTTCCTTTTTTTACGTTAAAAAAGTATCAAGATTCCTTAATATAAATTGCTTTTATCGAAACTTTTGATATAATAAGTTTAGGTTGTTTGCAAAACACTAGGAGGTGGCTTATGAGGAAATTATTAAGTCTATTGCTCGTATTAGTTATGATGAGCAGTTTATTTATTGGATGTGCAAAAGATGAGCCTGCAGTAGTTGAAACTACAGCAGCAGAAACAACAGCAGCTGAAACTACAGCAGCTGAAACTACAGCAGCTGGTGGTTCATTAGCTGATGGAATCTACTTTGCTACACAACCAACTTTTGACGCTGAGTCAGGTTGGAAAACAGTTGTTACAATCGAAGTTAAAGATGGTAAGATCGTAAATGCTGATTGGAACGGCGCTAGCGTAACTGCTGGAAAAGACAAAAAAACGACATCTATGGATGGCGAATACAACATGGTTGCTTACGGTAAAGCACAATCTGAGTGGGATGTACAAGCTGCTCTTGCTGAAGCTTACTTAGTAGAAAACCAATCATTTGATGGTCTTAACTATTCAGATGCTGAAGGTCATACTGACTCAATCACTGGCGTTTCAATCCATGTAAGTGATTTTGTTGACTTAACAAATGAAGCTCTTGCTGCTGGTCCTGTTGGAACTGGTAAATACGTAGATGGTTCTTTCTACGCTGAAGATGCTGATTATGGCGATTCAGGTTGGAAAGAAAATGCTTCATTTACAGTAATCAACGGTTTTATCGTTGCTGCTAACTGGAATGGAACAAGCAAAGATACTGAAAAAGATAAAAAGACAGCTTCAATCGATGGTGACTATGGTATGGTATCTATCGGTAAAGCTTCATCTGAATGGCATGAGCAAGCTGCTCTAGTTGAAGGATTCTTAGTTGATACTCAAGATTTTGAAGCAGTAACTTTAACTGATGCTGAAGGACACACTGATGCAATTACAGGCGTATCTATTCACGTAGGTAATTTCATTGAACTTGCTAAGCAAGCGCTTAAATTAAGATAATATAAAGAGAAGTGCAAACAACAAAACACTAATCAAGTATGATAAGGAGATCTTCCTACCTGACAATTGTCAGATAGGAAAATCTCCTTTTTTCATAGGCTATAGTCTTTCGGGTATATAGACACAGTCATAATAAAAACAAATTCATAATACAATAAAAGAACCTTGGATCATGATCCAAGGTTCTCTCTTTATTCATAAACTATAACTTAATTATTGATCGATTTAATTGTATAATCTTTGCTCGTCAGTGTGAATTTATCCTGTAGGCTATCTGTTACATATACAGAATGGTCTTTCATAATAAATACCGCACCGACACCATCGAGTGATTCAATATAGCGGTAACCTTCTTTAAGTCCAAGTAGAAAAACTGTTGTTGATAAAGCATCTCCATCAACAGATCGCTCAGAAATAATCGATACTGATAACATATCATTCTGTTCTGGATAGCCAGTTGTCGCATTGATAATATGGTGATATCTCACATTATCTTCGATGAAAAATCTTTCATACACACCTGAGGAAACAATTGAGTTATCCGTAAGCTTCAATATCCCCATGGTTGAACCTGCATTAGATTCAGGATTTCTTACACCAATGTTCCAGTTATCACTGTTGGGCTTTGTACCAACAGTTAAGACATTTCCACCTAAGTTAATAATTGCACTTTCATAGCCTTCTTCTTGAATCAATCCTTTTAAACGATCAGCAATATATCCTTTTGCAATTGCGCCTAAATCGATTTCCATATCCTTTTCGGGTAGAAACACCGTTTGCTTTGTTTCATCAATCACGATTTTCTTATAATCAATAAGTGCCATTTTTTCTTTGATTTCAGCATCTGTAGGAAGATGAGCAAAATCAGTACCTATAGCCCATAAGTCCACTAATGGACCAACTGAAATATCAAATCTACCTTTTGTTACATCAGCATACTTGAGGCCCAACTTTATCATCTCTATTATATCTTTAGATACTCTTACTGGTGCTATTCCAGCATTTTGGTTCACTTGATTGAGCTCAGTTCCTTTGATATTTTTAGAGATCATATACTCATACTTATCAATTAATCCAAACAGATCATCAAATACGCGATCAGGTACTTGTGCATCTGCATATATACTTAGCGTAACGTAAGTACCTATTTGAAAACTATCTTGAGTAGTTATGATACTATTTGTCTTCGAATCATTTCGAATGGTTGACTCACTTCTAGTGATTTTATGTTCTGTAGTAGTAGTTTCTGTTGTAGTAGTTTCAGTTGTGGCAGCTTCACTTGTAACAACTTCAGATGAAGCTGATTCAGTTGTCCCTGGGACCAAAGTAGTTTCTTGTGATGTACCTTCTGAAGTTTGAACAACTTCAGTCGAACTCGTTTCTGCCGTGGTATTACTTATATCACTTGGCTGCGCTTTACAACCACTTAATAAAAACAACATACTAATCGCTAATACCAGATGTTTCTTATACTTCATTTTTCCTCCTATTTCGGCCTAGACTCTCTTTTTATCTATATTCTAGGACTATTTGTGATTTATTACACAATGTATTTTACCCTATCCATTATATCATAATCCACTGACAAGTCACGATTTTACATATATAATAATTGTAAAATACTTTTAAACGAGGCGACTATGAAAAAGGTAATCAAAGCTAAATCAATCTACCCAAATCACGATGAAAATTCAATCATTTATGTGGATAATGGCATCATTGAGCGAATAACTGATAAACTTCCAACGACTTACGAAATGACTGACTATGAATTTATAGACTTATCCAACTACCACTTATATCCAAGTTTTAACGATTCTCATATGCATCTAATTGGCTATGGCGCTTCACTTAGCCAATGTATCCTTGATGGTGTAAAAAGCCTATCACAACTTCAGCAGATTTTATCCGACTATATCACTATACATCAACCCTCTGTGGTTGTGGGGAGGGGATGGAATCAAGATCTTTTCGACTCAGTTAAGTTCCCTAGTCGTTTTGATTTGGACGTCGTTTCTAATGATCGCCCTATTATTCTCTACAGAACATGTGGCCATATTGCTGTGGTAAATAGTTATGCACTTCATTATTTCAACATTAATGCGGACACAAAAATAGAAGGTGGCGAAATCGAGTTAGAAAATACTATTCCCACTGGCATTCTACGAGAAAATGCACTGTCACTTGTTCGTCAAGATCCTAGCATAAGTGACATGGAGCACTATATTTTAAAAGCACAGTCTTGCCTACATCAATATGGTATAACTTCAGTACAGACTGACGACCTCATCATGGTAGATGCTAAAGACCAGTTCAAAATTATCGTTCTCTTTAAAAAACTAGATCAAAATGGTTTGCTAAAATTAAGAGTATATGAACAATCGCAGTTTTTCACACCAGAAGACTTCATGAGCCATATTAATAGTGGCTATCAGCAAAACCAAGGCAGTATCTTTTTCAAGACAGGTCCTCTAAAAATATTGGCTGATGGAAGTCTAGGCTCCAGAACAGCGAAACTAAGAGCACCATATCGCGATGCTGCTGATACACAAGGCATTTTGATTCACAATGAGAATGAACTCAAAAATCTAATCTCAATTGCAATGGCTAATCATATAGATGTGGCCATTCACGGCATAGGGGATTACACCATCAATTGGATCATTGAGCATCTGAGCAATACAGATAGATCCTCTGCACCGCAAAATAGACGAGATGCGATTATACACTGTCAGATAATGGACCGTTTAATGATAAAAACAATGGGTCAATCGGGTATCCACGCGTTGGTACAGCCTGTATTCTTAGAATATGATATGAATATAGTCGAGCAGCGTGTTGGCTCTGAACTCGCTAGATTTTCTTATGCTTATCGTACCATGATTGAAAATAATATCATACTCGCTTTTGGATCAGATGCACCTGTTGAAGACCCCAATCCCTTCAGAGGACTATATTATGCAATTTACCGTAAAAATCCATCAGGAAAAGTTTTTTATAGCGAGGAATGCTTAGATTTTAATACTGCATTTGATGCTTACACTAAAGCTGGTGCTTACTTCTCATACGAAGCCCACTTTAAAGGTGAATTGAAAACTGGATACTTAGCAGATTTTATAGCCATTCCTAATTTACTTGAGACGCTTGAAGCAGATGCTCTTCTAAACGTTAAGGTTGCTAAAACATATGTTGGTGGTAACTGTGTCTACTCAACATAAAAAAAAATGTGTATGCAATGTTAAGACATTGCATACACATTTTTATTTTTTATCATATAGATCTCATCATAGTAAGCTTTAGTTTCCTCAAAAATAACATGACTTACGTTGACGACCATTACCTCATCAAGATCTAAAATTGTCTTTTCAATATTTTTTGCAATTGCACTGTCTAAGCTTGCAAACGCTTCATCTAATATGATAACCTTAGCATGTTGTAATAAACCTCTTGCAATTGCTATTCTACTTTTTTCACCACCCGATATGTTCTTGCCATTGTCATAGAGCATACGCTCTAAGCCCTGTGGATGGCCCTCAACAAAGTCTGTTAATCCGGCTTTTATGATAGCCAGTTCAATTTCCTCGGCAGAGTATTCTTTATACAAACACAAATTATTCAGCAACGTATCCTCAAAGATAAATACCTGTTGTTCAATATTGGCTAATTGTAAAAAGTAATCTTCTTTGAAAACATCTTTTAAGTTATAATGATCTAACCTAATCTTGCCCTCTGTTGGATTGAAGTATTTTCTCATTAGCTTGAGCACCGTAGATTTTCCACCACCACTTGGTCCAATCACAAGGTATTTTTTGCCTTTTTCAAAATTGAAATTTGTATGACTAAGCACCTCTTGGACATCATATGAGAAACTAACATCCTCAAATCCAATCGCTTCATTAATTGCGTCAATTTCAACTGTTTCAACATGCTCAACAGCCTTAATCAACAAGTTATCAATTCGCTTAAAGATTCCTTTACTTGACTGTATTTTAGGCAACCATTCACTAATCTGCATCAAAGGAAACATGATTTTTTCCATATTATTGACGATAAGAATCACACCACCTAACGTCAAATTTCCTTTAATTGCCATAAACACTGAAAAAGCCAACAAACCATACATCATCGTCATCATCATAAAATTCTGAGTCGCACTAATATATGAAACTATTCGGTCAATAAGATATCCCTTTTCTTGGATTGCTTCTGATTTATTAAAAAAATCTTTTCTGACTTTGTCGTTAAGGTTATTGGATTTAATAATATGAAAAGCACTTAAAAACTCTTTGATATATGAAGTATAGTCTTTATAAAATTCACTTCTGTGTTCTTGATGTTTTTGGAGTGGTTTTCCCATCACTACCGAAATCACCGTACCAAGCAAACCTAGTACAAGACCAACGACAAGTGCAATCGGACTCACATAAGCAATTACAATTATTCCTACGATAAAGTTCATTGTATTAATGACAACTTCATATAGTCCATCAATGTAATTCATTTCAATATTTGAAACGTCGTTTGTTAATGTACTGATATACATAGCTGTATTCTCAGATTGAAATTGATTGATCTCTTTATCAAAGATTTGTTCCATATAATATCGCTTTGCAGATACAATTGCCTTTTTCTTGTATTTTCCTTTAAGATAAGCCAGGAGAAGTGTTGTGGGCACAAGAAATATCGCTAGAAACAATAGCCCTTTAATATGTTCTCCAAAAGCTACTTTGTTCTGTGAAGTTACCGCATCAATCGCTTTCATCATTTCTATTGATATCAATCCATCAACCGAGAAAACTAGAATACCTATAAATGCAGCAATCACTAGGAGTGGTATAGCTTTAAAAATCGCTTTTTTCATAGTGTGACCACCTCTTTAAAATAGACTTCACTTGGGTACTCTTGTAACAATCCATTTTTGAGTTCAAGTACGTAATCATACTTTTCAGTTATTCCTTCATAATACCTGTGAGAAATTGCTATTACTGTACTTTTTAGAGATAGAATTGTTTCTTCAACCTCTCTCCCCAATTGTTCATTTAAACTTGAAGTTGCTTCATCAGCAAATAATATGTCGGTTTGTTTAATAATTGCTCTCGCTATAGAGATCCTTTGTCTTTGACCTCCTGAGAGATTTTTGCCATTTTCTTGGATTTTGAAATTTAGCCCTTCTTCTTTTTCGAGCAAAAGTTCTTCAAGTCCCGATCGCTTTATCGCATCGTCTATAATCTCACTAGAGTAGTCACTATAGAGTGTAATATTATTTAAAAGTGTATCTTCAAACAAAAACACATCTTGATAAATATACGAAACATTATTGTTAAATGCCTCTGAAGAAACATGATGATAATTTTCATCATCAAGATAAATTTCTCCTTGATAGTTTTCGTAAATCTTAGACAGCAACTTAATTAAAGTAGATTTACCAGCACCACTTGCTCCCTTCAATAAATACTTCTTACCTTTTATTAGGTTAAAGCTCGCGTTGTTGAGAATTGGTTGATTATCATAAGCGAAAGAAAGCCCCTTTGCTACAATGGATTGCTTAAAAACATAAGGTGTTAAATTTTGATTGATGTCTCTCTCAGGCTCATCATTTACAGTGATTTTTTCATAAATCCTTATAGCAGCTTTTAATTCGTTAAACATAGGCATTACTTGACCAATTGGCCATACGCATCCGGTTGCTAGTTGCAGCATAAAAGTGAGTTTTGCAATTGAAAGCCCTCCGAAAGCTTGAAGTAGTAAATACATTAATATACCAATAAATATCAAATACCTCAAAATATTAGTGAGTCCACGTTGCCCTTCAGTGAATAACGTGAAGAAAAACCTTTTTTGCTCAACCTTATCGATACTCTTCATAGTTTGTAGTAAAAACTTATCTTCAATGCTATTGAGTTTTAAAATTTCAAGACCATTAAAAGTATTGGAAGCTTTAATCGTGAACTCCTCGTTTAATGTTGATACATTTTCTTGGAGCGAAACTGTCTTGCCCTCAAAACCCTTGGTTATTAAAAATACGACTAGTGAAACAACAAAGATCGCAATCGCAAATTGCCAATCAAAGAAGGCAAGTAATATAAGTGAAGTAAAATATACACCACTATTAAAGATTACATTTAATAATCTATGAAAAAAAATCTGCTCAAAATTGTTAATGTCATTTACTAAATTAGAGATATATACTTCTTTTGATTTCTTACTAAAATGTGCATAACTGTAATTAAGTATTTTATCAAATGCCTGTTTTCTTATATCAAGTAATGTATCTCGCATAAAGCGAATTCTAAGGAATCTCGAACTTAACTGTAACAATGATGAGATAATTACTATTGCCACAATTCCCAAAACAGCTATGTAGAAATCTCGCATATTAGCCTTTTCTACTACACCGATAAGATTGGCAAATCCAAGATTTCCTAACAATTGTCCTATTACTGGAAAAAAACAGGCGAGAACATATACTGCAAATGCTTTTTTTCTTTTGAATAAAAGTTCTTTCATGTGATCTCGCCTCCGAACAATTAAATTTTATCTATGATAATCTTTCCCGATACTGTAGTTGAATTGATCATCTTGGTCTGTGACCTATTGTTAATATTGACACTTCTTTTTCCTGATGTACCTTTATTAACCACAGCAAACCCATTGGTTTCAATATTTCCAGATATCGATGATAATTGAAGATTGAATGTTTCAGGTTCAGGTAAATGTAATGTCACTTTGCCAGAAACTGTACCTGCAATGATTTTAGTTAACACCTGACCACACTGCGCTTCTACACTGCCAGACACTGATTTACACTCAAGTTGATGAGCTTCTCCTGAAACACGCAGTTTACCTGAAGTCGTTTTAAGATAGCCTTTTGCAACTTTGATATTATCAGCAATTACTGAACCAGAAGTAGATTTAAGTTGTACTATTTTCGCCTTGATATCTCCTGCATATATCTTACCGCTTACAGACCTTGCTTCAATATCAATTCCTTTTAATCCTATCAGCGAAATACTCCCAGAAACATTTGTGAACTTACCCTTATCTATAACTGAATCCAAAGGAAGCTTTACATTGATAAAAACTGAATTCAATGATAAGTTACTACTTTTGAAAAAGTCAAAAATATCTGTGAGGTTTGTAACACGAGATTCTTTAATCGAAATCGTATTTTTATCTTCTACCATATGAAGCCACTCTGGCTTATTGATATATTCTCGCGTTTTGTCATCTAATAATTCTATTGTTACATCCTCAACATTTGATCTTTCAACATTGAGTTTACAAGTTGTCAAAGATACGTCAAAATTCTTAAGGTCGCTGGGAGATGTGTTACTGGACCCATATATTTCTTTCTCAATATCCATTACTGTTTCTGTCTCTTTGCCATATATTTCTTCTCTGACATCATCTTCAATTCTTTCTGTTTGTTCAAGAGCTTCAATCATTTGAAGCCCTTCATCAACTGTAATTTTACCATTTTCAATCATTTTAAGAATTTCTAATTTATCACTCATCACTCCACCTACTCAATATAAATTTTAACTAGATGTCCATCGTCAGTTGTAACTGAAACAACTTCCCCTGTGGCACCTTCGTTAATTGCATTTAATACCGATTCATAATCTATACCAGCCATTGCACCTTGAAATTCTGGTGAGAATTTCTCACCAATTTTTACACCGGCTTTAAAAATACCCAGTGGTAATTTAATGTCTACAGGAGTGCTTTTATGATCACTTTCAACGACTACCCTAACATTTTTAGCTTCTCTTTTTGAGCTACTTGTAGCTTTTTTCTTTTCTGTTGAACCAATTGCTTCAAGAAGTTTCATTCCCTCCTCAGCAGTTATTGTTCCACTTTCTATCATCTTTAAAATTTTTAATTCATCTTCATGCATGGTATTCCCTCCTAACACATATTTTTACTCATTTCCGTTACGACTCACCTTTTAATTGCTTAAGTGCTTCTTCTGATGTTAATTCACCTAAACTTAATTTCTCTAGAATATCCTTTTTGTTTACTTCTTCTTCGGTAGGTTTAACACTATATCCTAAGGCCTCTATCACTTGATCTAAATTCCGTCGAACAGTAGGATATGAAATACCTAAGTCTTTCTCAATTTCTTTGATGTTACCTCTGTTCTTAACAAAAATCTCAACAAACTCTTTTTGTTCTTCTGTTAAATAGCTGAATTTATCAAGTTCAAAACTTCCGTCAATTCCTGTTTTACAGTGGTCACATTGAAGCCTCACAACTTTCAATTTGGAACTACAAATTGGACATCTTCCTAATACCATTTTCTTCACTAGGGCATCACCTCTCTTAATACAAAATTACACTTTTAATTAAATTTAGTCAATGTATAATTGATTTTTTTAACCTAATTCTAATGTTTTGATTAATAATATTAATTTTAATATTAAATAAGTTGATATTTTTGAACAAATTAAATCGCCAGTATTTTATAAATCAAAATAAATAATACGCCAAAAAAAAGCTTTATGATGAATGACTCATCATAAAGCTTTTATATATAGGATCTTAAGATTCTTTCTTACCCATACCTGCTACTTCTGTGATACTTGCAACCATACTTGCAACAGTAGTCAACTCGCTAGGAATAATCAACTTAGTAGCTTGTCCATCAGCAACTTTAGCTAAGGCTTCAAAACTCTTAAGTGCGAGTACTGATTGATCAGCATTAACGCCTTTTATCATTTCAAGACCTTGAGCAGTTGCTTGTTGGATCTTGATTATTGCTTCGGCTTCCCCTTCTGCTTCTCTTATTTGAGCTTCTTTTTTCGCTTCAGCTCTTAATATTGCAGATTGTTTTTCAGCTTCTGCATTTAAAATAACAGATTCTTTTTTACCTTCCGCTATAAGGATTGCAGATCTTTTTTCACCTTCAGCACGAAGGATAGATTCACGTCTTTCACGTTCTGCTCTCATCTGTTTTTCCATAGCATCTTGAATATCTTTTGGAGGTAGAATGTTTTTAAGTTCTACACGATTAACCTTAATTCCCCAAGGATCAGTAGCTTCATCCAAAATCGATCTCATTTGAGTATTAATGATATCTCTTGATGATAAAGTCTCATCAAGTTCAAGTTGACCAATAATATTACGCAACGTTGTAGCTGTTAAATTCTCTATTGCAACAATTGGCATTGCAACACCATAAGTATAAAGTTTTGGATCAGTAATTTGGTAGTATACAATTGTATCGATTTTCATGGTAACGTTATCTTTTGTAATAACGGGTTGTGGTGGAAAATCAGCTACCATTTCTTTTAAAGACACTTTCTTAGAAATTCTATCTAATAATGGAATTTTAAAATGTAGACCTGTTTCCCAAGTTGTTAAATAAGCACCAAGTCTCTCAATAACATACCCGTTAGATTGAGGAACAATCCGTACGTTTGATGCTATAAGGACTAATAGCAGTATTAATAGTGTGAATCCAATGATAAAACCCATAAAGACCTCCTAAATTATTATATAATCATATATTTTTTATTATATCACTTTCGTGATAAAGACCGTAGTAAAACTATTATTTAGTCTCTTCAAACTTCTTTACAATTAATTTTACACCCTCTATTGCCATTACTTCTACTTCTTCATCAACATCATAACTTTCATGTTCTGGCCCTTTTGCAGTCCATATTTGACCATTGAGTTTTACTTGTCCTACTTCTTTTGGTAAGATAGCCTTAGTAACAAAACCTGTTTTACCGATTAAAGCATCTACGTTCGTTTTATTTTGACCCACTTTGAAAACTTTCCTTGCAACGGGCCTTGTATATACTAAAAGCACAATAGCTACTACGATGAAAGCAATAAATTGAATTGCCAATCCCAGTCCAAGTGCTGAAGCAATCAATGCTGCCAAAGAACCTACTGCAAACCAAATCGATGTCAACCCTAAGGTAAACGCTTCAACAACTGTGAAGAAAACAATAAGGACTGCCCAAATAATTGATAACGTTTCTCCGTTCATACTAACCTCCTCGTAAATATATCTTAATCCTATTATTTCTTTGATAGTATTTATCATGTATAATAGTTTTATAGATTTGTATAACGTTAATGTAAATTTTCTCTATACTCTATTTATAATGTATAAATATTAAAAAACTCTTAACGCGTACTTAAGAAAAGAACAATTAAAGGTGACCATATGAAATTCGAACCCAAACAAATAATCAAATCAATAGGGATGCTATTGTTACTTGCTCTATTATCAGTAGCGATAACCATGCTTTTAATGCGCTTAAGTCCGCTTGCATTATTTTGCTCTATTTTTCTAATTTTTTTCATATCCTTAGCAGGAACTTATGTTCACGTGCTTAGAATGATTGCTGTTGTTGATCGCAGCATACTTAATCTAGAAAAAAGAATCAAGTTAAATTATGATCATGACATTATAAAACCTAAAAAGAAGCCTTTTCGAAAATTTCAAAATTTCGATATTCTTTTTAGCCACTATGATGAAGCCATCAACAAAACACTGATAGAACAAGAAGAAATTGAGATTAAATTAAAGGAACTTGAGCGAATTAACATATTCAAAAATCATACCTTAGATACACTACTTAAAGTTAATCATCTCTTTCTCAACTTAAATGATTCTAATGATTATTACGATATGATTTTAAAATCTGCTATCGAAGTTATAGAAAATGCTTCAAAAGGAAGTTTACTACTTTACAATACCAACACCAAAACATATGAATATCAGACTTGTGTTGGATACGATTTAGAGACACTCCAAAAGGTAACTATGACGCTAGAAGAGACTTTTCTCTATAAAAACTCTGCCGGAAATAATGAAAACCCTATGATTATCAATAATATTCGAGAATTCGACCTTGACTCATTGGATGATGAACGTATGAATAACATTGAAGAAGCTGGTGGACTGGAAATTGAAGCAGTTTTATCTGCCCCAATTGTAATTGATGGACAGATCTTTGCAATTATCAATATAGATAGTGAGATTCCTCATGCTTTTGATGAAATCGATCTTCAGCTGATTCATTTTTTCGCATCTCAAATTGCAATTGCATTAAAAAACAAGTACCTTGTAGATGAAACTGTGAATATGTCGCGTTATGACAAACTTACCGGCGCATACAATCGAAACTATTTTGAAAAACTCTTAACTGCACACAGAGAACATGCTCTGGAAAGTTTAGAACCCTATGCGATTGTATTATGTGACCTTAACTATTTAAAGCTAATTAACGATAGCTTTGGTCATAGTGCAGGTGATGCCATCCTCATGGAATTCTCTCATATGATCACAAGTTCTATCCGTGAATCAGATGTACTCTCAAGAATCGGAGGAGATGAATTTGTTATCCTATTAAGGAACATTTCATTGATTCATGCCGAAGAGAAAATGTCGCAAGTTTTCGAAAAACTAAAAGACCACCGCATTGAATACCAAGGTAATGATTTACCCGTCAGTTTCAGTTACGGAATCTCAGCTTCTCCAGACGATTCCATGATCTATGACATCTTAGTTAAAATTGCCGATATACGCATGTACAAATTTAAAGAAAAATTCAAATCAGAAAATCCTAAACTTTTATCACTCATTAACACAATGTGATTTATAATGGTATGCACTTACAAATCAATGATCTGTAGGTGCTTTTTTATTGTCCTTTGTCGCAAAAAATATTTTATATGGTATAATTATATTATTAATTCGACAATCTAAATATTATGGAGGTAAGCATGCAATTGAATTGGTCATTAAAGGAAATCTATTCTGGGTTTGATGCGCCAGAATTTATATCAGACTTCGACAAACTTGAAGCTGATATTGCTACACTAAATCAACATGCAGATACATTGAAAGATGTCGCTTCAGTTGAATTTTATTTTAAACTTAACGAAGAAATTCAAAGGACTGCTATTAAACTATATAGCTTTTCTAGTTTAACTTTTTCGACTGATACAAGCAGTCAGAAAGCGCTTCAAACTCAAAATAAGCTAAGAACAATTTTTTCTAAAGCCACTGTGGCAAGTACAAAGTTGACAATCTTTTTAAGTAAAATTGACAATATATCAGATTTTATCCAGTCTTCAGCTTATTTAAAACAATTTGAATACATTTTGACGGAAAATAAACTATACGCAACTCATCTTCTTTCTGAAGCAGAAGAAATCTTGGCATCTAAACTTTCTATTACAGGTTCTAGTGCATGGACAACCCTACAACAAAAATTAACTTCTACTTTAAAATGTACGCTGACGCTTGATGGTGAAACTAAAACATTGCCGATTACGATGATTAGAAACTTAGCAAGTGATGCATCTCAAGAAGTACGTAAATCCGCATACGAAGCCGAACTCGAAGCATATCAGTCCATTGATGAGGCAGTTGCTATGTCACTTAATAGCATCAAAGGAGAAGTCTTAACAATGAGTGCTCTTAGAGGCTTTTCATCTCCACTCCAGATGACACTTGAAAAATCACGTATGACTGAAAAAACACTTAATGCGATGATGCATTCTATTGAAAAATCGATTCCAAGTTTTCAATCTTATCTAAAAACTAAAGCAAAATTACTTGGACATGACAAAGGTCTTCCGTTCTATGATTTATTTGCACCTGTTGGTACTGCATCTAAAAAGTTTACCTATGAAGAAGGGTGTAAATTTGTAGTGGATAACTTCGCTGCTTTCTCAGATAAGCTTTCTCAAGTGGCATCAAATGCAATTGAAAAAGGTTGGATCGATGTTGCACCTAAAGAAGGTAAAGTAAGTGGCGCTTTCTGTGCATCCCTCCATCCACTTGGAGAATTTAGAGTACTCCTAAACTATACTGGTAACCTTGGCGACGTAACGACGATGGCTCATGAACTGGGGCATGGTTACCATGCAATTTGTACAAATGAAGAAAACATATTAAACATTGACTATCCTATGCCGCTAGCGGAAACAGCTTCTACTTTTTGTGAAACTATCGTTAACAATGCAGCCCTTAATATCGCTACAAAAGAAGAGGCAATTACTATTCTAGAAAATTCACTACAAGATGCAACACAAGTCATCTGCGATATATATTCACGTTATTTATTTGAAACAGATCTTTTTGCTTCAAGAAATGATCATCCATTATCTGTTGACGAACTAAAAACGACTATGCTTAACGCTCAAAAATCAGCTTACGGAGATGGTCTTGATCATAATTTCTTACACCCATATATGTGGCTTATCAAACCTCATTATTATTCTGCGGACCTTAATTTTTACAACTTCCCATATGCTTTTGGTTTATTATTTGCAAAAGGTCTTTATGCAAAATATACTGAAGACCCTGAATTTTTCAAGTCAAATTACGACAAACTTCTTGCCGCTTCTGGTAAAATGAGTATCGTAGATGTTTGTAAAATTATGTCTATCAATGTGGAAGATGAAGCATTTTGGGATGCTTCACTAGAAATTATCAAAAAAGACATTACTAAATTTGTTGACTTGGCAGGTGATCTATCATGAATACAAGTTGGAACTTAAACGACCTCTATACTGGATTTGATTCTCCTGAATTTTTATCAGATCTAAAAAAGTGTGAAACTATTACGAGTAAGTATAAAGAACTTACTTCAAAATTATTTTGCGATCATTCAAATGAAATTGAGACAATTGAAAATTATCTAAAAGCATATATTGATGATGTAATTTTACTCAGAAAGCTGCAGGCATTTGGACATTTGACGTTTACGACAAATTCAAAATCCCAAACTGCTTTATCATTAAAAGCCAAAGTCCAAAAATTTAACAGCGAGTTGACATCTCCAACTGTCGCTTTTAAGCTTTGGTTAAAAGAAGTCAGCAGTTTAGATCAACTTGCAAAGCAAAGCTCATTTATCAAAGAGCACTTTTTCTATCTAGATGAACTGATCAGATCAACTGATCACATGCTTAGTTCAGAAGAAGAAATTCTTGTCTCAAAGCTTGTTGCTACAGGTTCATCAGCATGGGAAACACTTCAGAGCAAAGCGTCCTCACAATTATCATATGAAGTCCCTTTACCTGAAGGCAAAAAAAACATGCCAATTATGTCTATTCGTAATTTAGCATTTAGTCCGGACCGTAAAATCAGAAAAATCGGTTATGAATCTGAGCTTAAAGCTTATGAAAAACATGCTGAAATATCAGCTGCAGCTCTCAATGGAATCAAGGGTGAAGTACTTACTCTTAGCGTATTACGAGGCTTTTCTTCTCCGCTTGAGGAGACGCTTTACAACGCTCGTATGTCACGTGAAATTTTAGATGCTATGATCAGTTCAATGGAAAGTCATCTAGATGAGTTTAGGCGATATCTCAAATTGAAATCTAAATTACTCGGAAATGATGGTCCAATGCCTTTCTATGACGTCTTTGCGCCAGTTTCAGCAACCGATCGTAACTATACAATTGATGAGGCTCAAGACTTTATCGTTAAATATTTCGCTGACTTTAGCCCTGAGTTATCACACTTCGCCGATCACTGCTTTAATGCAAATTGGATCGATTTTGAACCAAAAGAAGGTAAAGTAGGGGGTGCATTTTGCTCCAATATTCCTAGTATTAAGCAAAGCAGGGTTTTACTCAATTTTACTGGCAAGTTAAAAAACGTCCTTACCATTGCACATGAACTTGGTCATGCCTTCCATGGCGATCGCATCATGTCAGAGAGTATACTCAATACAACGTATCCTATGCCACTTGCCGAAACTGCTTCAATTTTCTGTGAGACTATTGTTAGAAATGCAGTTCTAAAAGACGCTGACGAGGACTTAAAACTTTCTATACTAGAAAATAGCCTTCAAAGCGCTACGCAAGTAGTTGTTGATATTTTGTCTAGATATTACTTTGAAACATCTGTTTTTGAAACCAGAAAAGATCATCCACTTTCAGTTAATGAGTTAAAGGATTTAATGATTGATGCTCAGAAAAAATCATATGGAGATGGTTTAGATGAAAATTACCTTCATCCTTTTATGTGGCTCAATAAAACACATTATTACTACGCATCTAGAAACTTTTATAATTTCCCTTATGCTTTTGGGCTTTTATTTGCTACAGGACTCTATGCAAAATATCTTGAAGACAAATCAGGATTTGTATCAAAATACGATGATATGTTAAAAGCAACTGGCAAGATGTGTATACAAGATGTTTGTGCACTTATGGATATCGATCCAAGTAGTCAGTTATTTTGGAATGCTTCCCTTAAGAAAATCAAAGAAGATGTGGATGAGTTTGAAAAAATCGTTCTTAAAAAGGTGTCGACGAATTAAGACAAACATGCGTTTGCCCACACTATCCACAGAGTTATCCACATTTATAGTGTTTTTCTGTTGAAATGCTGTTAATTTAAACCCTTTACAGTGGGGATAACACGATATAACAGTTGATAACCTAAAAGGTGCTGTTGCAAATCTAAGAATTAGATTAGCAGCAGCATCTTTTTTCGTACTTCTTGGAAATTCAATGAATC
>NZ_JARYZI010000013.1 GCF_029914245.1 Fusibacter bizertensis | reverse complement strand
TTTGTCATGCTCACTTTTCAAGAATAAATCTAAATAAAATTCTAGTCTTATTTACTTGACTTCATATAGTTAGTCTAATAGAGCCTTGTAAATGTTTCATAGTGATCTTTGGTATAATAGATGAGTCCATCGTTTGAAAAGACGATGCGGTATGCGTTGCGATAGCCACCTTCGTAGTTCACATCACATTCATAGTACTTGCGTCCAGTGGCCTCTGCCAGCTTGTCTTCATAGTTACCAAAGTAATCGCCACCGATGACCATGCCCTTAGCGACATCCCATAGGTTACCTTTATCAGCGACCCAGCCCATTTCCTTGGCCTGATTTTTAGTGATATAATTGGGGGGAAGATGTCCAAATGTGTAAAGGTATAGTGCCACGTCATTTGCTGTATAGTAGTAAGAAGATTCATCTATAGTGGTTTCGTCGACAGCTTGGGTTGTCGCCTCAGTTGGTGCCTTAGTTGGTGCCTCAGTTTGCACCTCTGTCATAACTTGAGTTACAGTTTCGGTGAATCCTTCGCTTGCCGATTCAATTATAGCTTTAGATGTAGTATCAATTTCAGTTTCAAGTGTTGTAACATTAAGATTTGCATAAATATCATTTGAGTTTGTCAACTCACCAATGATTTTTATACCAAAGATCATGATCACTACAAGTAAGATCACAACTGGCAACATGCCATTATATCGTGTACTGCGTTTGTTCATATGTATCCTCCTGATTGACCTTAAAAAATTTTAAGCGTTAATTCGATTTCTTTTTTAGAAATTTGGTAAAATTTAGTTTCAAAATTGCATATTTCATTATATCATAAGATTATGACGTACGAATATAGGAGGCTTAATATGAGTGGTTATGTCGTGTATTTTACCCGTAGTGGTAATTCAAAACGCATCGCTGAGTCAATTGCTAAGAACACAGGATATGAACTTGTAACTTTATCAGATAACATGGACTGGAACGGACTATTGGGGTATCTTAAGGCTGGTTATTATACGATGAAGGACAAACAAATTGCAATTCGAACTTCCGTTGAAGTTCCTGCTGATTCAAAGGTCGTTGTTGTTACACCTCTTTGGGCTGGTGGTGCCGCACAAGCCGCAAGACAGTTCCTTGCCACTAGACCTGTTAACAAAACATGCCTTATATTGTCTTCAAATGCCAGTGTCGCTGCAAAACTTCCAAATAGAGAAAATTATTTATTTGTTGGCGATATTGTAAAAAAACTAGGTAATGAAGAACAAATTGTTAGCGCTATCAGCAAACGATTAGTTGATTGATTTTAGCTTTAATATAGTTAAGGAAGGTAATTAAGTTGAATATCCAAATATTTGGCAAAAAAAAATGTTTTGACACACAAAAGGCTGAACGTTATTTTAAGGAAAGACGGGTTAAGTTTCAAGCGATTGACTTAGTCAGTAAAGGAATGAGTAAAGGCGAACTTGAAAGTGTCGCTCGAGCTGTTGGACTTAAAAACCTCATTGATGTAAAGAGTCCTTTATATCAGACTAAGAATCTAGATCGCATCAGCACCCCAAGTATCATCCAAGAGATATTACTTGAGAATCCTAAATTGATCAAGACACCTGTGGTGAGAAATGGACAAAAAGCAACGGTTGGTTATGTTCCAGAAATATGGAGTACATGGGAATAAGTTTTCCCATCCTCCTTTAAGATGAGATAACGAGGTGTGTACTATGAAACTCGAAAATTTGTTTGACGAGAACATCATCAAGATTGATCAATACATATTGACCCATCTCAACTCCGCAGATGTGCCAAGTATATATGAAATCTATAAAGATCCAAGATGTACTGAGTTTCAAGCACTGAAATCGATGCATGACATTTCAGATGCAAGTCACTATCTCGATAACACCAGACTGCATATATCAAAGCGTTATTTTATGAAATGGGCGATAAGAGAAATAAGTTCTCATGAACTTATAGGGCTTTTTTCTGTGCATCATTTGGACTTAATCAATCACACTTGTCAATTTGGCTATATTCTAAATCCTCGTTATTGGCATATGGGAATCATGAGTAAAGTTTTATCTCATATGACAAGCGCCCTGCTAGACGAGCATGCTTTTCACCGAATCGAACTCAACATACATCCAGATAACAGTGCGTCTATCCATGTTGCTACGCGCTGTGGTTATGAACGAGAAGGGTTAAAAAAACAATGTGCTTTTAATCCCACTTCCCATACTTATGAAGATCGTTATCTGTATAGTAAGCTGCGTTAACCATATTAGATTTTCATTAAACACATTTAAACTGGAGGCCTCATGCATAACAATAGCGTCAAATGTAATCATTGCTCAAAAGAAATAACTTCAAAAGAAGATTTGGTCATTAGCAAATGGTATAGTTTTATCTTCAAAAAATACCACAAAGAATGTTATACACAGGTTGTCAGTGAACATCAAAATAAAGTCTCAAAACCTTTGGACTTAAAATCAAATATCATCTCACTTGCAATACTTAATGTGATCATATTAGCTTTTGTAATACTTACTGTGGGTACCACTAAACTTACTTTTGTAGGTTTACTTTTACTTGCCATTATCGGCCTTGATATCCCTTACTTCTTGATCTGGCTAAAAGTACTGCGTCCGCTTACTAAGTAAATCACATAAATTTTTCAGAAGTTTTTAGATGCTTTTAATACTTGTTTAATATCTAGACATTAAAATGGTGTTATATTTTAAGCAGAATATCAAAGCTATTCTGAAACTCCCCTTACGAAACCCTCAGTTAGATGAAAGGAGCGCTTTTATGGACGATCAACCTAAAGAACCAATTGAAATGAGTGAACCCGTTGAGATGGTAGAGAAATCTGAAATAACTGAACCTTCCACTCTTCAACCAAAGAAAAAAGGCACTAAGGCGGTAGATAACGACTATTTCGCTTTATGTCTGTGTTTCGGTGTAACATTTGGTATTATTTTTAAAAACTTAGCAATAGGAATAGCACTTGGAGTCGCAATAGGTTTAGGACTAAACAATTCAAATTCTAAAAAAAATAAAAGTTAGTTTTTCTATTTAGAAAGTAGGGAAAATGTACAAAAATCCTCAAAATACTGAAAAAGATATCCTTTTGGAATCTGAGAGACTTATTCTCAGAAGATTTACTGAAAGGGATTGGATGGATCTTTATGAGTATCTATCACTAGAAAATGTCGTTAAATACGAGCCTTATGACGTTCAAACTGAAAATGAATGTAAACTAATTGCTCAAAATCGTGCAACGAATAATGATTTTTGGGCTGTATGTCTTAAAGAATCCGGAAAAGTTATTGGAAATATATATTTTAGCAGACAAGAACCTTTAGATTTTCTCACTTGGGAAGTAGGTTACGTATTTAATCCTAACTATGGAAAACAGGGCTATGCCACCGAAGCCACTCAATTGATTATCAACTACGGTTTTCAAACACTTGGTGCGCATCGAATTATGGCAAGGTGTAATCCTCAAAACATCCCATCTTGGAAATTAATGGAGCGTGTAAATATGACGCGTGAGGGGCACTTTAGAAAGCCCGCATTTTTTACATCTGATGACTGTGGTAATCCTATATGGCATGATGCCTACCAATATGCAATTATCGAAGATGATTTTAGTAATCAAAAATAAATCCATACTCAAAAAAAGTACAGCTGAACTTAACTTTAAGTCATCTGTACTTTTTTTGAGTATATCGATATTAACATACAATAATGATATTACACAGTTTGGTTATTTTGCATAGTTTGAGTATATTGCATAGTTTGGTTTGGTATGGTTTAATTGAATAGTCTAGTTATAACCTATCGCCTCGTATCGTTAAATTACTTATTATGTTTGCTTTTGTACATCTCATACACCGCCTTTAGTGTAGTTGGTTTTGAACCATAATATCCTTGGTATGATTCACATTTTAAGGTCTTGATCAATTCCAATTGTTCCAAGGTTTCTACACCTTCCACAACCATGCTCATACCAATTTCTCCTCCCATGCTAATTATTGCTTTGATGATTTTTCCATCGTCGCGTTCAGGATAGTCCATAATAAACATGCGATCAATTTTAAGCTCATCGGCTAACAACTGCTTTAGATATCCGAGTGAAGAATAACCTGTGCCAAAATCATCAATCGATACTTCTATGTTTTCTTCATGAAGTAAATGAATGATTTCATTTGCTATTTCTAAGTTTTCAACCAACGTGGTTTCAGTGATTTCTAGGCAAAAGGATATCCCCTCTATCCTACTGGTATTGATCATATAAACTAAGTCATTGATTACTTTTCTATTGATGAACTCTTTACTTGTTAAATTGATGGACACTCTTGATGGCATCTTTTCCCAATCAAACTTCATCAGATCATCAATTACGAGTGCCGCAACGGTTTGACCCAATTGATAAATTTGATCCGTCTCTTCCATTATAGGTATAAATTTAAGTGGTGAAACATTGCCCAATGTTGCATTTTGCCATCTTACAAGTGCTTCAACACCCATAATTTCATTTGTTTTAACGTCAAACTGCGGCTGATACACAATATAAAATTCTTGATTTGAGAGTGCGCCTTTTAATTCATTCCTAAGTGTATTCTCATATTTAATAAACTCATAATATTTTTCATCATAAACCAAATAAGAAGATTTTTTATACTTTGTAAGTGCCTCAAGTGCGATCAAAGAATTCTGAATTATATCGGTTCCACTATCAGTTTTCAAACTTGATATAGCTACCCCAGTTTGATATTTGCACTCTAAGTTAGAGTAACCTAGTCTAATCTGAAGTTTCTTTAGCATAGCATCTATGTCCATCATAGCTCTCTCGACGATGATATCCTCTGGTTTTATGAACGCCTCTCCTGGCGCAATTTCTAGATTAGAAACCACAGGACTAACGAGTATTAAAAGGTCAGTCCTTGGCACTGCTATGAGATTATAGCCCATATCGATCTGCATTTCTTGCTGTCCAGCAGTGATGAATTTTCCATGAACTGATTGACTAGATTCTAAAAGCTTACGGCTATCTCCCATCAATTGTACGGTTATTGCCATATATTCTTCATACTCTTTTTCCATCTCATCAATATATCGCCCTATTTTCTGAATATCATCTTGATAGATTAAGCTCGATTGGTATTCAAGTTTCTCTAAGGATTTATTTAGCGGATTTACTTCGACAGGTGTGGAATATATGCCTATATAATAGATCAAAATATCTTTAGAATCTCTTATTTCCTTTATGGTGAGGTTTTTAAGTATCCAGTTCCCCGCTTTCGTTTTATTCCATATGTTATCACTCCAAACTTCATCAGCGTCATTGGCAATTTCAGATTTATGAATATTGCCCTCAAAAAAATCAGTTATTTTTCTGTTAAGTAATTCATTGAGTTTATAGCCATATATATCTTGAAATACAACATTGCAATACACGACTTCATAGGATTGGTTAACCACTAAGATACCATCATGTGTATTATTTGAAATATATGCTGAAGTCAAGATGAGAATCTGTTGATTTTTCTTCTGTCTAAGCAATCGACTTATTGTAAAGCCAATGAAAAAGACAATTATACTACTACCTATCTGAACCATAACTCGATTGGCATAATAAGGATGATTATTAGCAATCAACATCTTTAAATCAAAGAAACTCACAAAGTACCATGAAAATGATTTTCCCTCAAACACATATTTGCCTTCATCTATTTCATCTATCTTTTTATAGTAAAAATGATAACCATTATTTCGAAATTTGCCTTCATCTTTATCTTTGCTATTGATCTGAACTTTTTCAAATATATCTCTCATTTGGTCAGATTGATTTGACTTTACGGTGACTACGATTTCATCTAGGTCTGTCATATCAGAATGGTTTAAAGACCAATAATTGTTAAGATCAAGGATGCCAATTTCAAGATTTTCTACATCCAAGTTCTCATATTTATTAATAACAGAAAAGAATTCCTCACCATCAAAATTTAAGATTAGGATTCCTTTCACTTGATTTGAGGAATCTATAAGTTTCGCAGCAAACCTAATCGTTGGCTCATATGGTTCAACGATTACTCCGTTTTCAATGTTTAAGTCAAAGTCTGATACATAAACTTGTGTTTCATCAATCACTATTGCATGTTGAAAATAATACCTATCAAATTTATTTTGTAGATCTGATTTGGGAACTCTTTTAATTAGTTCTTTCGCTTTATTCACTCGTACTATTTCTTCGCCAGTTTCATCTAGTATTCGAATCTGCGTTAGACCATTTTTGTTGCTTGCATATCTGATAAACATGTCCTCTACTTCATCTATTATAGGCACCGCATCAGGTTCGCGGAGATAGCTCGTCATCTCACTTGAATTTCTGAGTATATTTAACTCCTCATATATATCTACAAATTTATCTGAAATGAATAAATCAGTTATATCCACTGCTGTATGTTGATTTTCTTGATAATTGCCAACCAGTGCATTCATTTGATTTGAAAACACGATTGAAAACCCAATATTATAAATAATGACACAAATAATCGCTATAGCTACTGCATATGTATTGGTTTTCTTTGGTAGTTTGTCAGGCTCAAAGAAATTTTGCATTAAATTCTCCTTCCTAAATATAATTATTTCCTTTTCATATATTCAAAAATTACATATCTTAACTTATAGAATAAGTCTTTATTACCCAAAATAGTTCTAATATAATCTCGTTCAAAAAACTAATTGATTATTTCGCTGTTTATACATCAAAAGACTCTACCTTAAAAAATGAGTTGGCTTAAAACCTACTACATCTATAAGATAGAGCCCTTTTTTATAAGTTGATTAATCATCTACATCCGTTTGATTCGATTTTACGATCATTCTATGAATATTCTCTAATTGAGTTGGTTTTGAACCATAATACCCCTGATAATAATCACATTTTAATTCTTTAATGAGATCAAGTTGTTCAGCAGTTTCAACGCCTTCAACAACGATATTCATCTCAATTTCTGCCCCCATACTAATAATTGCTTTTATAATTTTACCGTTATCTTCATGTGGGTAATCCATTATAAACATGCGATCAATTTTTAATTCATCTGTTACTAATTGTTTAAGGTAGCCCAACGATGAGTAGCCCGTCCCAAAATCATCAATTGAAATCTCTATATTTTCTTTGTGTAGTAACGCAATGATTTCATTTGCTTGCTCTAAATTGTCAACAATTGTAGTTTCTGTTATTTCGAAACAAAACTTAACTCCATTTATCTTATTTTTATTGATAATCTCAATTAAGTCTTTAATTACGTTCTTATTTGTAAATTCTTTGCTTGATAAATTGATTGATACTCTTGTTGGTGTATCTTTCCAGTCAAAAGTCTTCAAATTAGCTATTACTAAGTCAAAAACTCTTTTCCCAAGACTAAATATATCGCCCGTCTCCTCTAAAATTGGAATGAATTTATCAGGCGGTACATTTCCCAAAGTTTTATTTTCCCATCTTACAAGCGCTTCAAATCCAATTATTTTATTTGTTCTCACATTATATTGTGGCTGGTAAACCGTGTAAAACTCATTATTATCAAATGCTGATCTTAATTCACTCTTTAATGTATTTTCATATTTAATGAAGTTATAATGTGTCTCATCATAAATCAAATATGAAGTTTTCTTATATTTATTCAGTGCTTCTAAAGCAATCAACGAATTCTTGATTAAGTCTGAACCACTTTCAACTTTCAAGTCAGAAATTGAAACGCCAACTTGATACTTAAATTCAATCGTTGAGTATCCAAGATTTATTTGAATTTTATTTAGAAGGCGGTTAATATGTTGTATAGTTTTTTCTACGAGTATTTCATCTTTATCATGATATTTCTCATTGCCAAGATAGTTATCTTCATCTCGTGATAATACATCATAATTTAATGGAAGTACAAATATAAATAATTCAGTTTTAGGTAAAGCTATCAATGTATATTCAGGGTCCAACATGACATCTAATCGACCTTCACCAAAGAATTTTCCATGAATTGATTGACTAGATTCAAGTAATTTCTGACCTTCACCTCTCAATTGAACTGTTAGTGCCATCATCTTTTCACTTGATTTATCCATTTGATCAATTACATTACCGATCTTTAAAATATCTTCTTGGTCCATCTTACTCGAATAATAATTATAATCTTCGCTTAAATTTGTCATTTTATTTGTCTCAAGAGGTGCTGAGTAAATCCCAATATAATAGATCAATTTGCCTTTCGCATCTCTGATTTCTTTTATCGTCAAGTTTTTAAGTAACCAATTGCCTGATTTTGTTTTATTCCATATATTTTCCTTCCATTGTCTCCCGTTTTCATTTGAATACTTCTGTTTGTTGATTTTACCTTCAAAAATATTAATTACCTTTGTATTTTTTATTTCTTCTAGCTTATAGCCATAAATATCTTCAAAAACTCTGTTACAATATACTATTTCATATAATGAATTTAGCACTAAGATGCCATCATTTGTATTTTCAGTGATATAGGCTGAAGTCAATATCGTTATGTCTTGATTTTTTTTCTGACGTAATAAATAGGTAATAATATAAATCGAAAAAAACACTATAATGCTACTAGAAATTTCAATTAAGTACCTATTATTTAACAATATGTGCTTAGCATCAATTATCTTGTTAATGTCAAAATAACTAATAAAATACCACGCAAACTCTTTTCCCTCAAATACAAATTTACTTTCCTCAATTTCATCTATTTTTTTGAAATAATAGTTTAGTCCTTCATTATCAAAGTATCCAAAGGAAGTTGCTTTTTTGTTCTTTTGAAATTTTTCAAAAATAGTTCTCATCTGATCAGACTCATTAGATTGTACCGTTAAAAGAATTTCTTCTAAGTCCACATTTGCTCGATTCAAAGACCAGTAATTGTTAAGATCTAAGATTCCTATTTCTAGATTGCCAAAATCTAATTTTTCAAATTTCTTTATGACTGAAAAAAAGTCTTCACCATCAAAATTTAAAACAAGCATCCCCACCAACTGATTGTTTTCATCAACAAGCTTTGCAACAAATCGAATAGTGGGCTCATAAGGCTCAACAATTTTTCCGTTTTCAACATTTAAATCTATATCAGAAATGTATATCTGATTTTTGTCGATATCTAAAGAATGTTGAAAATAATATCTATCACTTTTATCTTGTAATTCACTTTGTTTGACAATTGATATTTCATTATCTTTTTTGTTGACTCTTATGATTTCATGACCTTCTGTATTGAGCATTCTTATCTGGGTTAAACCGTTTTTGTTCTTTATGAACCTGGTAAACATTTTTTCCACTTCATTTTTCTTCACTGTATCTAATGGAGCGTTAACATAGTCATACATCTCGTTAGAATTTCTTACAATATTTAGCTCATCATATGCTATATCAAATTTTTCTGAAATAAATAAATCAGTTATATCAACTGCTGACTTTTGATTATATTCATTGATTTTAATTAGATTTTCTTTTTGCACATAAAAAATAATTGAAAAAATGATATTGTATAAAATGATACTAATCAAAGCAATTTTAAGGGCGTATGTATGTGTTTTTTTATTTAATTTTTCAGGCTCTATATAATTATGCATTTAATCACCTTTCATTAGTTAATTGTAATTACGACAAGTATTTATTTCTTATTATATCCCAAACTTGTCTATCCTAAAATTGATTTTCATATTTTCCTATTTACATATTTTTCTATTTTCATATTTTTCGTTTATAAATTATTTGTAGTCATTTTAAATTATATAAATTTCTTTGAGGTATATTCATTCTTCTCATCCTCGCCCTATACCGTTACGCACCTTTGGCTCAAATAAAAAGCTCAGTGACTACATGTTCTGTAGTACTGAGCTTTTAGTTTATTTATGAGACTATGCTATCCATGATAAATTAATTGTCAATCTTGGCATGTTCTTTCTTGGCTTACTCTATCTTTGTGCTTCAAATTGTCTTAAGAGTTTTACAAAAAGTTCAGGAATCTTTGCCATGTTCTCAGGTGTTTCAACGAAAGAGATTCTAAATTGAGTGCTTCCTGGGTTTTTATCGCCTGCCTTAATATCGTAGAAACCTTTCATTGGCGCAACTAAAAGTGTCGTCTCTATTCCATCGATATTTACAGCGCCTTCCTCGGCACAGTAAAGTACGAAATCAATTGCATCAAAACCAGGTTTTACAACATTTCTAACATCTATTACTGTATATATAGATGCATCTGGACTCGATACGATTAGGCCAGGTTCTTGCGTTTTAAGTCCATTATAAACCATCATAATCTGTTCTTTATAGTATTCTCTGATGTTTGTACACCAACCCATGATTTGCTCAGGCGTTTCATGTGCAAGTGCGCCAAAGATATATTGACCTATAACATTTGCACAAAGATTTGCAGTATACTCAGCGATTGATCTGTTGTTAAATTCAGGACTATCAGTGATCACAGCGCCAATTCTAAGGCCACATGCATTCCAAACTTTAGAAGCTGTTTCTATGCTGATGCGTCTACCTTCGATTCCCTCTACGTCTGCGTCTGTTATGCCCCAAATACTTACAAGGTCTTTTCCTGCTTCATAATAAAGTTCTCTATAGGCTTCGTCGCTGATCATCCACATGTTATATTTTACGCAAAGTTTAGCGAGTTTAACTAATGTTTCGTGATCATAAAGTTGACCTGTTGGATTATCATACGGGATGACGAGAAGTGCACCCGGTTTATTTTCAATGATTGTTTTTTCAATAAGATCCATTTCTGGGAGTGTAAATTTACCATTCTCTTCTAAGTGGCGTTTAACAGTTACTGTTTTACGGCCGACTCTCTCTGCAAAAGAGATATAGTTTGTATAAGCGGGGTCTATCATCATCAATGGTTTTTCATCTGTTCCCGCAGGACCACATACACCTATTAATAAAAGCTCCATTCCTGAAGAACCACCATCGGTAACTTGGACATGTAATTTACTTGTATCGAAACCTTCACATTTAAGAATATTCTTAAACGCATCTTGACATTCAGGTGTACCAGCAGTGCCTGAATATCTAACAACACCCTTTGAAAATGGGCTTTCTGGTGCACTAAGTTCGAACATTCTTTTCATCATTGCAGGATTGGTTGGAAGTGATACATTTCCGATACCTACGTTGATAACAGCTTGTGGTTTAACTTTACGTTCATCATATTTCATCTGAGCCAATCTAACATCAGATGGCTTTCTAGATTCAAAGTGTGCCGAGAGAATTGGTTTACTCATAATACATCTCCTCTTAAAATAGATTTATCCTTTACCCACTGTCATTATAATATATTATCGAACTTATTTACACTAAAATTTGATAACTACTGTCTATTTTAGGATAAAAGGTGTCAGGTCATAGTTATCCTTTTGGATAACTATGACCTGACACCTTTTATCCCTTTTTATCTACGGTTGATCACTTTAGCAATTTCACCAAAAAGAACAGGTAAAATACTAAACCCGATAACTGTTAACAGTTGAATTGGTGTCAATGCTATTGTACTAAATATACCTTGTAGTGAAGGGACATAGACGACAATCATTAAAAGTGCAATCGCCACCACAACTGATAGGTTGAGGTATTTATTGGAGAAAATGTTGAAATGCCAAACAAACTGATTTTCTCGTCTTGCTGAATAAGCTCTTAACATCTCTCCAAATATGAGGGTTGCAAACGCAAATGTTCTTGCTGTTACGATTTCGTTGTGTCCATCTGCCATCATATAGCCAAGTCGATAAGATGTAAGTACTGCTACCGCAAGGCCAATACTTTGAAAGATTATGGCGATTGCCATCTTTTTATCGACGATTGGTTCATCTCGTTCTCTAGGTGGCACATCCATAATCGTCTTTTCACCTTTTTCCATACCTAAGGAAAAGGCTGGCAGTGAGTCTGTTATAAGGTTCACCCATAAAAGTTGTATCGGAACAAGCGGTACGCCCCAGTTGGCAACCATGGCGATAAAGATAATGAGGATTTCACCTACGTTGCACGAGAGCAAGAACCCAACGAATTTTCTGATATTACTGTAAATAATCCGTCCTTCTTCCACTGCGCTGACGATGCTTGCAAAGTTATCATCCGTCAAAATCATATCTGCAGCTTCTTTACTGACGTCTGTTCCTGTGATCCCCATCGCGACACCGATATCTGCATTTTTAAGTGCTGGTGCATCGTTGACGCCATCACCTGTCATAGCGACGACTTCACCACCCGCTTTAAGTGCTTTTACGATTTTTACTTTATGCTCTGGTGAAACTCTTGCAAATACACGCTTATGTTTTAGAATTTCCAAAAGTTCAGTTTCTTCAATCCCGTTAACTGCTGCGCCTTCTATGGCTTCATCATCTTGAGTGATAATCCCCATACGTTTCGCAATTGCTGTGGCAGTTGTGATATGATCGCCAGTGATCATCACTACTTTGATGCCAGCTTTCTTACAGATCTTGATCGCTTTGATGGCTTCTTCTCTAGGCGGATCAATCATACCCGACATCCCTATAAATGTCATCTCCTCTTCAGCATCTACTGCACGTTCACCTGAGTCCATCGTTTTCTTAGCATAGCCAATCACTCTAAGTGCATTTTGTGCATAGGTTTTGTTTTGCTTTAATATCACTTCTTTAAGTGCGTCAGTAAGCGGTTTGATCTCCCCATCTATCATCACGGTATCACATCTCGAGATCAGTTCATCTGTTGCACCTTTGGTTAACAATGTTTTTACACCGTCAAACTCATGGACGGTTGACATAAGCTTCCTATCAGAGTCAAATGGAAACTCATCTATACGAGGATACTCTTTTCGAAGTGATTTGTAGTCTATGCCAGATTTTTGCGCCAATACCACCAAGGCACCTTCTGTTGGATCACCTATGCAGTTTTCATCCTCTATCTCAGCATCGTTACAAAGTGCCGCTGCTCTAAAGAGCCATGTCGCTTCTTTGGGCAAACTATTGTCAGGTGTATTTTGTGTATTTTGTGTATTTTGTGTATTTTGTGTATTTTCTATTTTATCGTTTTGACTTGTTTTATCTGATCTAATTTCTCCTTCAAAGCTGTATCCAGTTCCTGTTACTTCATATAAATCTTTATTGATAAAGATACTTTGAACGGTCATTTTGTTTTGTGTGAGCGTACCTGTTTTGTCTGAACAAATGGTTGTAGTAGAGCCTAACGTCTCAACTGCACTTAACCGTTTCATAATAGCGTTGCGCTTTACCATACGCTGCATGCCGAGTGCAAGTACTGTTGTAACAACTGCTGGTAATCCTTCTGGTATCGCTGCAACGGCGAGTGAAACTGCTGTTAAGAAGATTTCCAGCATATCTTCACCTCTAACAAATCCCAAGATGATGATGATCAAACTTACTGCCAAACAGATGATCCCTAGCATCTTACCAAACTGCGTCAGTTTCTTCTGAAGAGGTGTCATCTCGTCTTCTGCTTCGTTTAACATTTGAGCGATTTTTCCGATTTCAGTATCCATCCCCGTGTTAACGATAACACCTTTGGCACGTCCATAGGTGACGATGGTTCCTGAGAAAGCTGAATTTGCTCTGTCGCCGATCCCGGTGTTCGCTTCTAATGTCACTGTTGCGTCTTTTTCTGATGCAACAGATTCACCTGTCAGTGCAGATTCATCTATTTTAAGGTTTGTACTCTCTAGTAGTCTAATATCTGCGGGGACAAAGTCACCCGTCTCAAGGTGTACGATATCTCCTGGGACAAGGCTTGGCGAATCCACCTCAGAAAGGGTTCCATCTCTTGAGACTTTCGTTTTTGGCGATGCCATCTTTTTAAGGGCTTCTAGTGCGTTGCTCGCTTTGTTTTCTTGGTAAGTGCCCAGACCTGCGTTAAGTGCAACGATACCAATGATGACGATTCCATCTACCCATTCTTTAAGGACCATAGACAGTACTGCTGCAACGATTAAGATAATCACAGTAAAATCCTTAAATTGATCAAAGAGCATATTGAAGATTGTTCTCTGTTTTTTCGCTTCCAGCTCATTTTTGCCATAGGTGTTTCGATTGGCTTCCACTTGGCTATTGGTTAATCCGCTTTCAAAATCGGTTTTAAATTCACTTTTCAGTTGCTCCAGTTGTTCACTATGTACATTTCGCAAATTGTTTCTCCTTCCACTAAAAGGTGTCTGGTCATAGTTTGCCTAGTTTGCCAAAACGACTTACTTGCCGACGCTCTTTTTTTCTTAATAATCATCTCGAATTTCTGCTTTGATCTTGTTTTGTGACTACACTATATCTATTATATCAGTTATAATTATATCTGAAAGATTAGGAGGCTATTTTGTATAATTTATTCACTATTTGGGGTGTTTTTCAGACTTTTATCCCATCAAAATCCATAGATTTTATATTTTCATTTGTTTTGATTATACTAATCAGCTTTGCAGGGTATAAATTTCTTGAAATTTTAAAGTTCCCAGCAAGTAAAATTGTAGGACCCATCTTGGCCATTGCCCTTGTTCAACTCACTGGTATCACGTTTGAGATCCCATCGATTTTTAAAACAGTGTTTTCAATCGTTTTCGGGATTTTTCTTGGGTTAAGATTTGACAAAAAAGCTGTCAAGCAGCTGCGAAAGCTTGCTATCCCTACAATCGTTATCTCTTTGGTCTATATCTTTATCACTCTTGGCTATGGTGAACTTTTGATGCGCATCAGTGACATGGACCAAAACACATCTTTCCTGTCAGTGATCCCTGGAGGCGTTGCAGAGTCAGGTGTTTTAGCGGTTTCATATGGTGCTGACCTTGCGCAAGTATCAGCCTTCCAACTACTGCGCTATCTCTCTATTGTGATGATTATCCCTCTTCTCACAAAAACAATAATCATAAAAGTGGTTAACTCAAAATCAAATACGAGCACAAAATCAGATATGACACTCAATAACCAAAAATTTTCAGAGGATTTTACACCTCTTAACACAATGCGTTACGCATATTACTGGCTTTTCATTGTAGGTATCTTTGGTGCGATGTTGTTTAAATGGCTTCGCTTTCCAGCGGCACTCCTTTTAGGCGCAGCATTTGGCGTTGCCATACTGCAGTTATCGGTCAAATCAAGTTTTAAGAAACCACCACAGGCCATCTATGGATATTCACAAATTGGCATGGGCGCTGTTATTGGCACGAGTTTTACCCTCGAAAGCATGCGCATGATCCTCTCTTTGTGGTTTCCGATGCTTGTGATGACCACACTGATCTTGACTACCAGCATTATCCTTGGATTTGTCTTCTCAAAACTTTTTAAATTAGATTATCTTACTGGACTTATGAGTGTTCTCCCTGGCGGGCTCTCCACCATGATCGTATTAGCAGAAGACTTCGATGTAAATATAGTAACCATCAGCACATTGCAGCTTGCCAGATTACTAACCGCCGTGATGGTCATCCCAATACTCTACACCATCATACTTGGCTAAAAGGTGTCAGGTCATTGTTTGCTTTTTACTAATTTTTTCCAAATTGTTAATATGTCATTGAAAGGTGTGATATTATGATTTCATTACGAATATTAATGCTTGATATTGAAAGTGAATTGCAGGCGTTCATTACAAGTGAGTTAAAAATTATTGACTCTTTTAGTCTACTTGACATTACACTTTTAACTGACACGTTAGATCAATATTCGATTCACCAGCAATTTGAATTTGATCTAATTATCTTTGATAATAATACATCTACATTTCTCAAAAATTACTTTTCATCAGTAAAAAGTAGTTATTTAAATACAAAAAGAATTATCCAAGTTAATGAAGATGCTTCCTACACTGAGGTTAGGAACTCTTTTTTTGAGGGTGCTTATGATTATTGGATTAAGCCTTACAACTATGAATTAATTAAGAGTACACTGACTAAAGTCGTTAGTGAAGTTTACTTTAAAATAAGTGTGACAAATGCAAAACGCAATATTCAAAATGCAATTACTGGAAAGTCTGCTTTACTTAATCATGATCTTAAAGTATTCTTTCATGAAAATATCCCGCCCTCAATAAGTCAAAGTCATCAGTCTCTCAACTTATATGTTGCTCTACTAGATCTATTAAGCGATATTTCATTTAATCCTATGCCACTTGAGAAGTCTACTATCGCAGATATCTGCTCCACTTGGATCTCTAAGCATGATCATCAATTCCTTGCTTTTCAAGAGTGTATCAAAAAAATCACTTCGATTTATCAAGAAATATTTATTCCAAATGTTCAAACTATTATAGTGAGAAAAGCGATTTTCGAAGTATTATCTCCTTCTACTCATATCAAGACAGTCAGTTATGTTGCTAAAAAACTTTATATCAACCAAAGTCATCTTAGTATGACTTTTAAACGCCAAACCAACATTTCACTCTCTGAATATATCAAGAAAATAAAAATCTACGGTGCAATGTTGATGCTACTTGATCAAAACTACAGCATCGATGATATCTTAAATATACTCGGCTATAAAGATGAACAACATTTCTCTAGAATTTTCAAAACATACACTGGTACCTTACCTATTTCATACCGTCAACTTAACCATCGCCTTCTTAAACAAAAATCTACTCAAAAAGGCATCCCACTAGATTAGCATCTACTAATATAGTGATGATTTTCATCAAAATACCAATATAATTCTCTAACTCCCACTATTCTTCTGTTATAAACTCAGTACAGATTAATTAAACTGGAGGTCTAGATGAATTTAGGAAAAAAGATTGGAATTGCAATTATTACTTTGGTACTTATCACTTCTTTGGGATTAGGCTATTATTCATTAAAAGTTAGCTCTAAAGAGTTAACTAATATCATATACGATAATATGCTTAGTTATGGTGCAGAAACTGCAAATCAAACGGGATTTACATTAGATCAAGAACTAAAGATTCTTGAAGAGATTGCGCTTCGTGATCGTGTGAAAAGCACCTCTTTACAAACACAATTAAGTGCAATTAAAAACGATGTTGATCGTCTGGATTATCTCGATTTGGCAATTATTAGCTCCAACGGCGATGCTTATTTTTCTAAAGCAGGCAGTTCACGTAATTTAAGTAATGTCCAAGTAGTAAATGATGCACTTTCTGGCAAATCCTCTTTTTCAGAGATTTATATGGGCGAAACGGATGTACCTCTGATTATGAATGCTGTTCCTATTTTAAATGGCACTCAAGTTGTAGGTGCTATTTTAGGTGTAAAGGAAGCCTCTTATCTTCAAGATGTCATTTCAAGGTTTAAAATTGGGGAAAATGGCTATGCTTTTTTATTAGGCCCTACAGGTGTCATCTATTCACACCCCGATATGAACTTAGTACTCTTTCAAACCAATGTACTTGAAAATCTAGATAGCGATTCGGCAACTTCTGCTTTTGGTAAAAAGTTCAAAGAACTTGGTTTCGGAGTTTCAGGTATTATTGATTATGAATATGATGGTATAAAACGTATTACTGCAGTGACACCTATTCAAGGCACAGACTGGACCATGGCAATAAGCTCAAATAAAACCGAGATGTTAAGTGGATTAACGGCATTACAAGCCAAACTATTTTGGATGGCGCTCTTTTTCTTAGCACTTGGAATTGCCATGTCATTTATAATCGCACGTTCAATTAAGAAGCCTTTAAGCGAACTGAAAATTCATGCTGAGGAAATCTCAAGACTAGATCTATCAAATACCATCAATCCAAAACTAATAAACCGTAAAGACGAAATTGGAATACTAGCAAAAGCTTTCCATGAAGTGCTGGGTGCACTGAACAATATAATCTCTAAAATCGAAAATTCTGCTGATCAAGTTTCAAGTTCGGCAAATCATCTCAATGAAACGGTTCAGTCTACTACATCTGCATCTATCGAAATTGCTAAAACTATAGAGGAAATTGCGCAAGGTGCAAGCGTTCAAGCATGTGAAACTGAGCATGGCGTTACGATGCTTAGTGAACTCGGTTTAATTATCAATCAATCTGGGAATGCTGTTGAGCTTCTTGGTGATGAAGCAAAAAATGTCAATGAATTGAAATCTCACGGTTTTGAACTGATGAACTCACTGACAGAGAAAAATGATAAAGTTAAATCTGCGAGTCAATTGATCTATACACGTGTAAATGAAACCAATCATTTTACAGAGAAAATTCACCAAGCGAGTGAAATGATCAAAACCATCGCCGATCAGACAAATCTTTTAGCCTTAAATGCCGCAATTGAAGCTGCAAGAGCTGGCGAAAGCGGTCGTGGTTTTTCGGTGGTGGCAGATGAAATTCGAAAACTTGCCGAGCAATCTACTCTATTTGCCGGTGAAATTTCAAGTGTAATTGGTAATCTAGCAATTAAGACGAAAGAAAGTATAGCTGCTATGGCTGATGTGAGTGAAGCCCTAACTGAACAAACTACTAGTATAGACATGACTCAAAGTAAATTTAATGGCATCGCAACTTCTATTGAAGAAATTCAGCAGTTGATCCACCAAATAACTGAACTTTCTGGAGCGATTGACCATAACAAAAATAGCTTGGTAGAAACGTTCGAACAATTTTCTGCTATTTCAGAAGAAAATGCTGCAAGTACACAAGAAGCTTCTGCTTCTATCGAAGAACAAACTGCTTCTATGGAAGAACTCTCTGAATCAAGTAACACACTTAACAGCTTATCTATAACACTTAAAGCATTAGTAAATATCTTCACAAGATAAAATTTGAACGCGTACCATGTGGACATAATGTTATAATAAAAATGATACTTTTTATACTATAGTTGCCTAATCACTAACGAAAGTCTCATTAATAGGCAACTAAGGATAACTAAAAGGATAACTATGACCTGACACCTTTTATCCATTTTATCCTAAGGAGGTTCACATGAACGCAATTCAAATTGAGCTACTGAGTGAAAGAAATAATCGCATCATAAAGGCTGTTATCCAGAAAGCGGAAACAGTTTGCCCTGGTTCTGTTGCACTTATAGGCATCTACGGGTCCTTCTTAACTGGTGATATCCATGATAAATCAGACCTTGATCTTTTTATCGTTATAAACGATGATGATGGCTGGAAAGTTGCTACTTGCTTTATTTTAGATGATGTTGGCCACGATATTTATTGTAACTCTTGGGACTATCTTGAAAAATCAACGCAGGATATATCGCCCCACCTATCACGTATCTTAGATAGTAAAATTGTGTATACAGCAGACGAAGCAAGTCTACACAGGCTGGAAAAGATAAAAGCTCAAATTCTCGATAGACTTGAATTACCTCTTTGTCTTGAAGAATTAAATCAGGCTAAAAAACATCTTGACCAAGCCACTACTGCCTTTGGAAGACTAATGCTCGTTGAGACACTTAGTGAAGCAAGACAGGACCAAGCTAAATTAATTGAGGCAGTTGAAACCACAATATGTCTGCTCAATAAAACTTATTTTAAGAAAAGCATCAAACGTATTAGAGAAGAACTTAGTGAGATGCAAAGAATGCCTGCTGACTTTATGCACGGTTATGATCAAACTGTATGTGCAAATTCACTGGATGCGCTTAAAACTTCGTCACGTAATTTAATCCGTTCACTTCATCAGTATGTCGAGGAAATAACTCAAGACCTCAGTCCCAATAAAGCCAAACCAACTGTTGATGCTTTACGGTTTTCGTATGAAGAGATATTTTCAAACTGGCGTCACAAAATGACACTTGCAATGAAAACTAACAATATACATCTTGCTCTCATGACACTTAATAGTTGCCAATCTTTTTATGATGATATGTATAGTCAGTTTGATATGCCACACTTCGATGTGATTTCTCACTTTGATGCTGATGATCTGACTAAAAGTGAAAAGCACTTTATTAAGGTACTGGCTGACTACTTAAAAGAATATGAGAAAGTAGGACTTTCTCCAGTGAGTTTTACAACACTAGAAGCATTTGAAAACGAATATCTTAAAAACTCATAAAACTAAAAAAAATCTGGTCAATGCCACTTAAATTAGAGGCAATGATCAGATTTTTAACTTTTATATTTCGACGTTTTTACGCCCTTTCCCAGTTACTTACTTATTACTTTCCAAGTTATTTACTTATTACTTTCCGGTTACTCTCCTGTTTCTTTCCATTCAAGTGTTTCAATTGCTATGTCTTGAACGACTTCAGAATCAGAATTGTAGTTGACACTGTATGACCCTATTGTAATTTCAACATTTGCTGTTAATTTGGTTTCTAACTGCTTATATTGTGCATCCGTAAGCTGTTCTAAAATCGAATTATCAAATTGGGCATAACTTGGACGGTCATAATCATTTGGTAGTCCATGAATCATGATCCGAATAGGAGCTGATAATAGTGCGACATCACTTTTAAATATAAATGATGCGCTTGCTTCATCCCAAATAATCTGTCCTTGCAGTTTTGCCTCACCACTTAATGTGAAGCCAACCTTGTTCTCACTATTATAATATGCGTCCTCTATTATGAATTGTTCCAGCATCTGACCGTTTTTAAGACTATCTAATAGATAGACTTCACCGGTTTTGCTAGCCGTTTCACTGGAAGGCTTTGCAATTTTTTCATCCAATAACTCAACTTGATATTTTCCCGTTTTAGTGTCCAATTTATATAATTCTGTCTTCTCATATTCGATGCTTTGCGTATCATCATTTATTTCAGAATAATGGTATTCAAACATCAACCAGCGGTCATCTGCATTGCCTATTTCATAGGATAAATCGTCAATTTCGCCAAGATAGGTCATGGTGATTCCGTCTGGATTTGATTCAGTAGGTGGAACACCTAGCTTTCCCTCTAAAGTCAACATGACACCTGTGTCTACAATCTTACCATTTAATACATAGTAGAGGGAAATCGAGCTGACCTGAAGGCCAGTTCCACCACCAGTATAGGCGTGCACAATGAAATTTCTTTCTTTCATAAAGGTCTGACCATATGCAAACACTGGCACAAAATCACTAGAGACTATTGTCACTTGGTCACCAATTAAAGTAAATAATACCACTTCTTCAAATGTTGATGATGGCGTCTCTGAATAACATAGGACATCTTCTTGTCCATCTTCGTTGAAATCATCGTACTGATAAATGATATGTTCCTTGACTCTTTCGGGAATTTGAAGCGATCCTAGATTGGCTTTGCTTTTATATACGTCATAAAAATGTTCAAATATCAAGTCTTCATCATGTAGTATATTATTAGTGTCCACTTCTTCTGTGGTTTCATTGGCTGATTTTGATGTTGTTACTTCGATTTTGTTAGTTGTTGTATCTTCAATTTTTTCAGTTGTTTCAGTTTCATGATCGCCTGAGTTACATCCTGTCATTAATAGAATTGCACAGAGTATTATAAACGCCAGCATTTTTTTCATATGATGTTCCCCTCCATGGTCATTTTATTTTTTTATTATATCATTATTTTCCATAAAGTGGGGAATGTTCTGCAAATTCAAATAAGTCGCCTAGATGATACTTTAAAAGTCTGCGTTAATTTAAAAACTTGTATTAATATAAAATCTAGTGTATAATAAATCTTGTAGTTGTTTAGTTTTAAATTTTTATTTTATGTTCGTTTTTTAAAATTCACGTCATATTAGAGATTATAAGCACAGCAATATATAATCTGTAATATTATGTGAATTTTTTTTGTTTCATAAATTACAGAAACAATAAAAAGGAGGTACCTCATATGAATGGTACAGTAAAATGGTTTAACGCGGATAAAGGTTTTGGTTTTATCACAACAGAAGAAGGCAAAGATGTTTTTGCACATTTTTCACAGATTAATGCAGATGGATACAAGTCGTTGGATGAAGGCGATCAAGTAAGTTTCAATGTTGAACAAGGTGCTCGTGGTGAACAAGCAGAGAATATAGTGAAGTTATAAATAACTAATATATATATAGTTCGCAAAACAAAACATCCAAGATGATGTTTTGTTTTTTTTATTAAAGGGGGGAATTTTTATAGAGATTTTTATTAATTTAACGGTTATACTTTTTCTGAATATTTTAGGCTCATGCCTAAAAAACTTAAAAACAGTTTTTCTATCACAAAATGCAATTAAACCGGTCTATATTACTACATTTATAGATTCAGTAGTGTTTTTTTATGCGTTTAAGCTCACAACAACTTCATCAGGGGTTGCTTTTGTTACTGTTTTTGCTATAGGAAAATTGGTGGGTGTATTTTTAGGAAATATTATCGAGAAGAAGCTTGCTTTCGGACTTCTTGAAGTTGATGTATATAAGCATAAGGATCAAGGAAAACTATTGGCAGATGCTCTACGTGAACAAGGCTATTCCGTAACAACAACAGTTGGGTATGGTGTTAATGGGCTTGAAAGATTAATGTTAAAAATAATATTACCACGAAATTGCTTTTCTGATTTACATGAAGTTTTGAAAAATGACGGCAATGTAAATATGACCATAAAGACTATATCCAGTGTCTATGGCAAAGTTGGAACAGTATACTAGTTTAGTTGAATTCTAGATCAGTTCTTTTTGAACTGTCTTATTAAAAATAAAATTACACAGAAATGAAGGTATCAGCCTAAGATTATATAATGGTCTTAGACTGATACCTTTTTTTGTAGTATTCATCACTAAATTACATGTACATCTTGTTCATCTACTGCTTCATCATCCACATATTCGAGCAAGTCGCCTGGTTGGCATTTTAAAAACTTGCAGATTTCATTTAGCGTTGAAAAGCGAATCGCCTTTACTTTACCTGTTTTTATATTGGATAGGTTGACGTTTGAGATACCTATCGCATTGCTAAGCCCATTTAAAGAAACTTTGCGATCTGCCATCACTCGGTCAAGCCTTAGTATAATTGCCATAAAAACTCCTTTTATAATAATGTGTCCATTTCAGTTTGTAGATATGTGCCATACTGTAAAATTTCTGATACCACATAGATGATAAAACCCATTAGTATGAGATAAAAGTTAATGTTAAAACGAAGTATAAGACTTCCTGTTATAACAGTATTTAAAACAGTACTCCAAAGCGCATTATTGAAAATCCCTATCAGTATCAATACAAACCCTAAAAAACTCAGTTTTCTGTAGATTTCCTTTGTGAAGGGTGTACTACTTTTGGCAATTTCTCTGAACAAACTATACGTTAACCATAATACAAGTAAAGTTGGAAGTCTAAAAATAGTACTAATTACTACTATTCTTGAAAAAAGTGCACCTTCTGAATACTTATAAGTAGTTTTCGGTATAAGTATATCACGCGACAAGTGTATATAAGGTAGTGCATCCGCTCTAATTGTGGTTGAAAGCGCAGATTCTGGTGATGTGCCATCATATGAAATATTATATGTATATCCTTCTGTTAAGCCAAATACTTGCATAACCGGAAAGATAAACCCATATGCAGTTTGAAGCGATATTCCTATAAAAATTAGTAAGAATATGATTTTCAGCGTTTTTGCTTTTTTTGTAAATAATTGTTCTTCACTCATAAAGCACCTCTCATTTTTTGTCTTATTCGCTCATTATCAACTTAGGTAAAAAGCATAGTATGCGAATTTTCCGCTACTTTATCACCAAACTTTATAGCTTAATCTATTTGGTTTAAAAACAGTGTAATATTAACAATCATGAAAGTCAATGATTTTTAATGATAATCGTTAAATTTATAGTTTTATTCATTAATTATATAAAGGTATTCGTTAATTTTTAAAAGATGGATTGAATTGTGAAACGCTCGTTTGTATGTCGAGATTCCCATTTTGAAATATACTGTTTCTGTTGCTCTATACCTATTTTCAAGAATTGTTTATCTTTTACGTGTTATATAATCTATAAACCCTTGTTTGATGCGCTCGCCTTCATATATTCGTTCAATTATTCTGCGCTCTTTAACAACAAATTCCATGTCATCAAAATACTGCTCTGCTTCATCATAAGTAAAATATGAATGTATAACAGGTTTATCATCCATTTGCTCATATTGGTGATTACCTAGATTAGGTCCTTCTCCACATCTAAAATCATCTATCGACAGGAAATTAAGAAATAGTAACCCGTTTGGCTTTAGAACTCGTTTCATCTCATTTATCGCTTGAGCAATTTGAACTTTTTTCATATGGAACACAGAATTATAAGAATACACAAAATCAAAGCTATCATCATCGAATTTAAGCTCTGTCATATCGCCCTTTACAATGCCAAGCACTAGATCATTTTCCGAAGAGAAAATCTCAGCTTTCTCGATTTGCTTTTCATCAAATTCTATCCCAGTGGTTATAAAAACTCCCTATTAGTTAAAACAACTTCATTTATTGAATGATAATAAGTATTGAAATGATGGCCATTTATTTCGAAAAATTTTAGTTCAAATTGGAACGCAAGCTCCTGATCACAAATAGAATCACCTATGTACACTGAACTTGGTAAATCAATATTTGGGTACTTTTTAAGTGCTATATCAATTAATCCTGTTTTGGGTTTTTTACAGTTACATCTATCTGCATCCGTATGCGGACAATAAAAAGTATCTAAGATTTCTATATTATTTGATTTCAACAACTTTAGTAAATTATGTTGAAAATCATGATACTGCGTTATCGTGATGATTCCCTCGTTTATAATATATTGATTTGTCACGATGATAATTTCGTACCCTAACTCCCGAAGTAATAACAAACCTTCAATTGAACCTTCTAAAATCTCAGGTACTGTTCGGTCTTTCCAATCTTTATCTGGATAATCTTTATTTATCGTACCATCTCGATCTAAAAAAGCAATTTTCATATCATACTTCCTTTAACTTCACCTGCTATTTCACCCCAACAAATATAGTTTAACATCAATTCTCTAAATCTAGAATTAATAAAATTCATCCTCTATCTATTTATAGCTTATTAGTTATTAGTTTTTAGTTATTAGTTTTTTGTATAAAGGAATTTAGTTTTCTTTGTCGAATATAATTTATAGTCCTCGGGCTTCATACGGCTGTCGGCTTGGGCTTTGATCATGAAAGGAGTTCTCTAAAATTATGAATCAATCTATTGCACATATGGCACTCGTGGTTAAAGATTATGATGAAGCCATTGCATTTTATACTGAAAAGCTTCATTTTACTTTAGTCGAAGATACTTATCAACCTGAACAAGATAAAAGGTGGGTTGTGGTTGCACCACCTAGTAAAACAGAAAACGCAAACACAAAAGCTAATAAAACTGCATTATTACTTGCTAGAGCTTCTTCTCCTGAGCAAGAAGCATTTATTGGCAATCAAGCTGGAGGACGGGTTTTTATGTTCCTTTCTACGGATGATTTTTGGAGAGATTATAAAGAAATGCTATTAAAGGATATCCATTTCATACGCGAACCTAAGGTGACTGATTATGGTACTGTTGCTGTCTTTGAAGACTTATACGGCAACCTTTGGGATCTTGTAGAGTTTGTGAAAGGGCACCCATTCTCACTTATATAACATTGGTTTTACTTTAAAAGTTTTTATGTGATACCAAAGTTCTTATACCACCACATCATATATCTAAAGTTTAAATAATAAATTTTAAAGTGAGGTACGGATGATTAGAAAAGCAACTATAGCAGATGCAAATCAAATTTGCGATATTTACAATTATTATGTGCTAAATACTACCGTTTCTTTCGAAGAAAGCGCTGTAACAGCAGCTGAAATGGCTGAACGCATAAACAATGTTATCACTACACTTCCATGGATTGTCTATGAAGAAAATGGCATCATCATCGGCTATGCTTATGCAAGTAAGTGGCGCGCACGAAGTGCTTATCGTTTTTCTGTTGAATCTTCGGTTTATATGAGACATGATCAAAAAGGAAAAGGTATCGGAACTATTCTGTACCGTTCATTAATTGATCAATTAAAAATCCAAGGCGTACATACCGTTATCGGAGGCGTAGCAGAGTCAAACCCTGCTAGCTCCAAATTACACGAGAAGTTTGGATTTGAGAAAGTAGCTACTTTTAAAGAAGTTGGCTTTAAGAATGACCAATGGTTAGAGACTTCATACTGGCAATTGATATTATAAAAGTCACCATACACAAATTAGACTACCAAACGCATCAAATATTGATAAGGAGATCTTATGACACACGTTCACGATACAAAAAACAGCAACTCTATTCACTATTCTTTAGACCTTGAAGCCTTAAAACAATTTGCAGAAAAATCGATACAAGAAATAGAAAGGCCAAATCGCTATCCTTTTAGAGACCGTTATCTGCATACGCTACGTGTACTTTCGTGGGCTAGAAGGATACAAGCACTGGAAGGGGGCGATTTAGAAACTATAGAAGTCGCAGCGATATGCCATGATATTGGTTGGGATGAACACATTAACCATGCTATTATTAGCAGGCAACTTGCCAAGCCCTATCTTCTTGCGCATCATTACGATGAAACTAAACTTGAAAAAACGCTTCAAGCCATTGAAATGCATAACAATAGAAGTGCTGACAAAGCGCAATTTAACATAGAGAGTCTGATTGTTATGGATGCAGATATACTCGATGAAGTTGGCGCTCTTAGTGTCACATGGGATATCATTAGTGCTTCATATGAACCTACAGTGTCTTATCGATCAATCCTTGAGAAAATTAAAGAATACCATGGGTATATTGCTAATCGTAGAGAATATCTCCAAACTGAAACCGGTTTAAGATTTTACAATGAGCGCATAGGTGTTATTGAAAGATTTATAGCAGACTATCAGTATGAGTTAGGCTAAAAGGTGTCAGGTCATAGTTAGCTAAAAGGCTAACTATGACCTGACACCTTTTAGCCATCTTGTCAATTTTGAGTAAACACGTTATGATGTTATGTGAAAGGAGGCAGCTATGAAAGTTAAGTTTGATCATGTCCTTAAAATCGGAACCAGTCGCGTGTTTGAAGCGATTTCTTTGATGGTTGCTTTGCTACAGCCTGATGCGCATAGCGGCACGCTTGACCTTGCGCCTTTTGATGATATTGTAAATCACCACCAAAATTTTATAGATACTTTTGCGCCGCATCCCTTTTTTCATTTTAATTGGCTTGAATTTGCGATTCCTATCGCTGAAAGGGACTCTGTTTCAGTATTTTTTGATGCACTTGATGCGCTTTCGCCAACACTTTCACTTGTTACCTTTCTAGGTTCAGAAATAGATGAAGCTGAAGCGAATGTTGCGCTTAAAGATATCACTGCCATGGAAAATTGCCTTAAGGGTTTGAAGATTGATCCGGTCATGGCTTTGCATTTTTCAAATTTGAAAGAGGTCTTTGAAGGGTTTAAAGCGATCATTTTTGAAATCGATGCACATCCTGCGTTTAATCTCAAGATTGCTGAAATAAAGGCATCTGGGCAGTATGAAGAGGTCATTGCATCTTTTAAGGAAGGGATGCTCTATCGACATCCACTCTCTTTTGCTCAGGAGCAAATGGGAAAACCGTTTTGGAATATTGCGGACTATCAGGAATATGAATTTCTCATCACTTATTTTTTAAGCCCCTACAGACTTAGGCTGATGAATGGTGAAAAGATGATCTATGTGCATTCTCTCCTTAGGAAAAACAACGGCGAAGACCTTAATCCCGATGTCCTTTCGGAGCGACTTAAAATCATAGGTGATCCCACAAGGCTGAAGATTCTGAAGATGCTTTATATGAAACCTATGTATGGTAAAGAGATCGCTGATGCGCTCAGCCTCACTACTGCAACGGTTTCCCATCACCTTGACGCCCTTAGACAGCAAGGGCTGATCAATATGGAGCAGGTGAAACAAATCAAGTATTTTAGTACCAATTATCAGCGCGTGCGGTCACTTCAATTAGACCTCAACCGTTACTTTCATATGGATAAAGAGATTTAGATAACCTCAAACTTTATTGTTTGGGGTTTTTATTTTTTCGCAACCGGCTTGTATTACACGAAGATCAATAGATGACCTCTTATTTTACACTGAAGATATGATTTTTATATTGACAAAAAATATGGTGTTGATGTAATATTAGATGAACATCTAATTAGACGAGTGTCTAATATGCTATCGATTAACAAAATCGCTAAAACTACTTATGTAATTTAACACTTTAAGGGGGATTTGGAATGTCACAAAGTAGCACTAAAAGGGAACTACATATAGGTAAATTGCCTGTTATTTCTGTGAAGGATTTAAAGAGAACCTACCAAACGAAGGTTGGGTTACTCAATCAAGAGAAAAAATCCGTTGAGGCACTTAAAGGGATCTCGTTTGAGATCTACCCTGGTGAGATATTTGGATTACTTGGGCCAAATGGTGCTGGGAAAACTACGACGATCAAGATTTTGACGACGCTACTCGCCCCCACTTCTGGCGAAGCTAAGGTTTTTGGATGCGATGCTTTTGGCGAGGAGAAAAAAATTAGACCGCGGATTAATTTTATCTTTGGCGGTGAACGCAGTTTGTACTGGCGCTTAAGTGGTGAGGACAATTTAAAGTATTTTGCAGATATCTACAAGATTCCAAGAGCTAAGCAACCCGAACTACTCAATCGGTTGTTTGATCAAGTGGGTTTATCTGATGTGAGAAAACATAAAGTTGAGACTTACTCAAAGGGGATGAAGCAACGGCTACAGATTGCACGGGCTTTACTCAATAACCCTGAGATCATCTTTCTTGACGAACCGAGTTTAGGGCTTGATCCTGTTGGAGCACGTGCGCTTAAGCAAATGATTCGCGATATCTCCGCACAGGGGAAAACGGTGCTTTTGACGACACATTATATGCAAGAAGCGGATGAACTTTGCGACCGTATCGCCATCATCAGCGGTGGTGAAATGGTGGCACTTGATACAGTAGAAGGGCTAAAATCAAAAGCGAATACGGCAAATGCAAGCCTTGAAGATGTGTATGTTCAGCTTGTTAATGGTGAGGTGGCATCATGATTTCTACGTTTAATGTCCTAACGAGCAGTGCAGTTCAGCAGTTTAAAACTTCCATTGGAAGACCTATGTTTCGGTTTTGTGTGATTGCTCAGCCGATCATCTTTGGTCTTTTGCTTGGGATGATCTATCTTGAAAAGTCTTCGGTTGATTTTACACTTTACGCAGTACTTGGCAGTGGTCTTTCAACCTTTTGGTCAAGTATCTGTTTTTCTTCAGCAAGTGATATTCACCGTGAACGCTGGTATGGAACGCTTGAAACGATCTATGCTGCGCCTGCTGGTTTTAAATGGATTGTGCTTGGGAAAATTATCGGCAACTCCATATGGGGATTTCTCAGCATCTGCCTCAGTGTCACGGTGGTGACGCTCTTTTTTGATAAGAGCCTTGTCATTGCACAGCCGCTATGGCTCGGCATTGGACTATCTTTGATGACGGCCTCGCTAATTGCCATCGGATATCTTTTCGCAGCTCTTTTTACGCTTTCTCGAAATGCGCGTGTGATGATGAATTTTATGGAGTATCCCGTGTATATTTTATGTGGGATTTTGTTTCCACTTGAGATGTTACCTAAAGCGGTTCAGGTGTTATCTTATGCTTTCTCTCCTACTTGGGCGGTGAAAATTCTGCGTTTTGCTGTGGCTGGCGGCGAGGTGTCCCAGGTGCTCCCTTATGTCTACGGACTGATCTCACTGACTTTGATCTATGGGTTATTCTCGGTGGTCATGTTTAATCGCATCGATGTAAAATGCCGTGTTGATGCAACTTTGGAGGTGTACTAATGACTAAAAATTCAACTATTTTACGTGTCGCATGGGCTGATCCTTTTAAAAGGCTCATACGAAAGGCAACGCTTTCTTATAAAGGGCTTTTTGGTGTGATGAACTGGCAACAATACTTGATGGTTAACCTGGGGTCGCCGATCATGCAGATGCTTTGTTTCACTTTGGTGGCAAACTATGTATATGGCTATACGGATTTGTCTAAGTGGCTTATCGGCAATGCGCTTGTCATGACTTATTTCAATGCGGTTTTCGGTGTAGGTAGCCAGCTTTCGGCGGAAAGAAACAGTGGCACTTTGAAACTACTCATTGCCTCACCTTCTGATCGCATCGGCATCTTTTTGCCACGGGCGATTCTCCATATCTTTGATGGGCTTTTCGCTGTGATTTTAGGGTTTGTCGTTGGTGCTATTTTTCTAGGGTTTACGCTTCCACTTGTCACATGGCCTGCGTTTTTACTAGCATTACTTGTTGCCTCCTTCTCAGCCATGGCTTTTGGACTGATTATCTCTTGTCTTGGGCTTCTTTCAAGGGATCTCAACCTCATCCTCAATATCGCTTCTATGTCGATGCTGGGGCTAACAGGTGCAAACTTCCCTATCGAACGGATGCCCGTCTGGCTTCAGACTATCAGTCATGCGATGCCACTGACGAGAAGTATCGAGCTGTGCCGTGCACTTCAAGCGGGCGAGGTGTTATCAGCTCATATGAACTTGCTATACGGCGAGGTACTGGTGGGTATGGCACTTATGTTCGTCGGTGTGTTACTCTTTAGTTTTATGGAGAAAATTGCGGTTAAGCGTGGGGCACTGGAGATGTTTTAGGCTAAAAGGTGTCAGGTCAAAGTTTGCCTTATTCCAAATAATGGAATGAGGTGAACTTTGGGCTGACACCTTTTTTTGTTGTTTAAGATATTTTTTTGATTAGTGTTGACAACTTTAGTTGTCAGTGATACGATAGATATGACAAATAAAGTTGTCATATTGAAAAACAAATTTGTCATTCAACAGACTCAATCGGTTAATAATTTTTTCATTAGATTGGATAAAGGAGTGAAAAATATCTTATGGGATTATCTAATACTTTAAAAGTTCAAAGAGCAATATTAGGAATCAATCAATCTGAGTTAAGTAATTTGGTTGGTGTTTCAAGGCAAACAATTAGTCTAATTGAAAGAGGCGATTACAATCCCTCTATCACTTTGGTTCTAAAACTTACAAAGGTTTTCGGTGTAACAACTGAGGAACTTTTCCATTATGAGGAGGATAACTAATGTTTAAGAGTACAAAATTTAGAATTGCAACAAAATATGCATTAAGTTTGGTTGTAGGCACAATTCTAGCATTGTTTTTATTGATTGGAAATGACATTGAAAACATGGAATTGTTTATTAATATTCAGAACTTTTTATTCAATCACACTATTTATGTTTACTTTTTAAGCGCAGCTTTGTTTTTACTGCCATCGACGATCCTATATTTTGCAGGAAAGAAGGCTTATTTAAAAATGTTACTTGATGAAGATGATCTTGATATCGATCAAAAGAAAAAGGCTGGCTATTTGGATACTTCAATGACAGTTCTTGGCGTCTTTAATGTGATTAATTTTATGCAATACGGTGTTTTATATCACAAAACAACTGAAAATCCCACCACAATTTTAATTTTGTTTATGCTTGGCATACTATTTACTGCTGTTTTACAAGTTTCAATTGTGAAATTTATTCAAAAAAACGATCAACGTTTAAAAGGTGATCCAACCAAAGTTACCTTTAATAAAGATTTCATACAAAGTATGGATGAGGCTGAACAATTAAAAGTATTCAAGTCTGCTTACAAATCATTGCAATTGCTTAAAACTATTACATTATTTTTAATTGTCATCTCAATATTCATGAATATTGTTGCTGAAACTGGTGGCTTTGCAATCGTAATTTCTTGCATATTTATGATTGCTCAACTCTTGTCTTTCACGTATTACGAAAAGCGTACAATTTAGGCTAAAAGGGCTAAAAGGTGTCAGGTCAAAGTTCGCCTTATTCCAAATAATGGAATTAAGATAACTTTGACCTGACACCTTTTAGCTTCTTTTCTTGCTTTCTTGCGTTCTCATGAATTTTTAATTACAACCATACCTTTCTCATATACAATTAACATATATATCCACAAAATATGAGGAGGCGCTATGTTTACACTATTTATCAATTTACTTTTATTTGCACTTCTATACTTTATCTATTTAATACTCAAAAGCAAAGCGTATCAAAGCAACGACAACTCGAGTATAAATCAAGATAATGAAATTCTCATCTTTCCACTTGCACTATACATATATTTTCTTTTAGCGTCTATGCAATTTCAGATGTTGAGCGATTCTGGTATAACATTTTTGGGACTATCTAATCTTTCACATTTAAAATTTATACCTTTTGAAGATTGGTTTTTACAATATGACTACTCTCGTTTTATGGCTCATGTATATGCTGATTATAATACTTTGCCAACTTCTATCATAACCCCACTACTGCAAAATTTGGGGTTTCATATAGCTTATTTAATTCCAATTGCTTTTGCACTAAAATCAATCTATCATTCTTGGAAGAAAACGATACTGATCTTCTTTCCCATCACACTTTTAGTGGGACTACAAAGCTACGAGTTAAATATTGGGATGATCATTGTAGCGGGTTTCACTTCATATATCATCGGTAGCTTACTTTCAAATATAGTCTCTTTGTTGATAAATAAAAAAGAGAATCTAAAATCAAAATTAAATTTCTTAAGTATCTATGCCGTACTACTTGTATCTTTGGCTATTTTTTTGTCGAACACTACTATCTTGAACCAACAATCGAATCGTATTCAGACTATAAATTTTACTGATCAAGAAACTTTCACAACCTTTGATGATCAAATCTCACTGAGACCTATTGACTATAAAAAAGAAGATAACAAAACACTTGATATTAAGCTTTCTGTATCACCTTTACCTACATTATCCTTGCCATATAATTATCATTTGCAGTCCATTACCTATCGCTTTGAAACAGATGGCGTTCCACTCTTAATCGGTGGTGCATTTATAGAGCAACCAAATGATCAGAAGATAGAGGATCATACAAGTTCAATATATCTTAGCAATATTGAATATAATTCTAGGTTTAGGCTTAAAAATATCTACCCAGTCAAGTTTTATGGCATTGATTCAATCTCATATTATTCCAAGGATCCTTTACTCCTTAACCAGCTAGAAGTGCTTGATGCCAATTGGTCTCACGATATGTATGACTACTATCAAATTACTTACCAAGTTCCTGTGCTAGATCAACAAGAAGTTATATGGCATGTCAATGTTACTTATGATAATCCGCTTTTAAAAGAAACAGCAACAGAAAGTAATACAGCCGCCTTTTATAATGATGAAAACTCACCAACACTCTACAGTTACTATGACGCTCCTATTCTTATAAGTGAAGACACTGCGTACAAAACATATAAGCTTAAATGTTATTTTTATCAATATGGGCACGGCGCATTTAGTAAAGAGGAAATTAAAGGGATCAAAACTAATAGTCGGGATGTACAAATTGATTTATCTCCTGAAACTAAGAGCGAAGAGCCTATCTGGGTAATTGAAGCAGACACTTTAGAATAGCTCAATTTTGATAATATCGTCCAGGATGTTGTATGGATAATTTAATTATTTTCAGTTGACACTTAATTTTTCATATGTTACGCTTTTAATGAATTTAAATGATAGGAGTTGAGAGAATGAATAATTTTTCTTGCTAGTAATTTTATAGAGTCGACGGTGCATCCAAAGGATTGGCACGTTTTTTTGTCGTACTCAGCAAGAAAGAATATCTGCTCATTCGATCAATGTACTTTATTTTCATACTGATTTTCATGTAACGCTATTAAGAAAAGCTTTCATGAATCAACGCTATTTTTGTTAACATGTAGGTTATTATTTATACACGTTAATTTTAGATGTGTTTGTGTGAACTTTTATTTCCATTGACCTTTTTAGGATGCAAGAATCTTTCTTGCATCCTATTTTAATTTTTTGGAGGTACTGTATGTCACAAATAAAAATAACAAATTTAACTTTTGCCTATGAAGGTACTTACGATAACATATTTAAAAATGTTTCCTTTCAAATAGATACCAATTGGAAACTAGGTTTCACTGGTAGAAATGGACGAGGAAAGACCACTTTTATGCGACTTTTACTGGGCGAACTAAGTTATACGGGGAGTATCCATGCCAGCGTCCACTTTGATTATTTCCCGTATGCAGTCGCTGACATGTCACTTACGACACGTGAAGTGATCGGAAATATTGAACCACACTATGAGCACTGGGCGCTCTGCAAAGAGCTCTATCAGCTAGAGCTTGATGAGGGGATTCTTGATCGTGTTTTTAATACGCTAAGTCAAGGTGAAAGAACTAAGGTCTTACTTGCTATTCTTTTTTTAAAATCCAATAACTTTCTGCTGATTGATGAACCTACAAATCACCTCGATTTAGAGGGGCGTGAATGTGTCTCAAATTATTTAAGGCGCAAGAAAGGATTTATCTTAATTTCCCATGATCGAATGTTCCTAGACCACATTATCGACCATGTGTTATCTATCAACAAAACAAATATTGAGATTCAAAAGGGTAATTTCTCTTCTTGGATGCAAAACAAAGCTTACCAAGACCAGTTTGAAATCGCAGAAAACGAAAAACTGCTAAGAGATATTCATAGACTTGGTGAATCTGCTAAACGTACAGCAGGATGGTCTGACCTTACTGAGAAAAGTAAATTTGGAAGTGATGTTCCTGATAGAGGATATGTCGGCCATAAGGCTGCTAAGATGATGAAACGTGCGAAAGCTATCTCGCAAAGACGTGAAAAAGCACTAGAGGATAAAAAGAAACTGCTTAAAAATATTGAGTCCAATGATGCGCTTGAAATTAAGCAAGCTGATCATTTTTCAAATACGTATCTTGTCATTGATACACTTAGCGCAAGCTATGGGGAAAATGTCGTTTTGTCAGACCTCACGTTTAAAATAGAAAAAGGTGACCGTGTTGCTATCATAGGGGCCAATGGTTCTGGGAAGTCTAGTATTTTAAAAGCGATCATTCAATCACTTAAGCTAAACGCTGGCATTTCATACTCAGAAAATGAAGCTATACAAGATTTACACACGAGTGGAAATATCAAAGGTGCTAAGGACCTTGTCATCTCCTATGTTTCTCAAGATACGAGTCACCTTAAAGGCACGCTAAAAGAATATGCGTTAGAACATGCACTTGATGAAGGTCTTTTTAAATCTATGCTATCTAAACTAGATTTCGATGTGATACAATTTGAGAAAGACATTCGTTTTTTCAGCGAAGGTCAGAAGAAAAAAGTACTTCTTGCGAAAAGTATATGCGACCGTGCGCACCTTTATATTTGGGATGAACCACTTAACTATGTAGATGTTTTATCCAGAGTTCAGCTCGAAGACATGATACTCGCTTACGCCCCTACTATGATTTTTGTAGAGCACGATCAAGCATTTATAGAGAATATTGCGACAAATATTATTGAATTAGGCTAAAGGCTAAAAGGTGTCAGGTCATTATTAGCCAAATGGCTAACTATGACCTGACACCTTTTAGCCCTCAAGAAAGTGAGGAAACTTAAATGAGCCTCAGTAAGATCGCCATTAACAAAATTGGAATGAGAAATATAAAGACAGGAATCGCAGTGATGATTACCCTTTTAATCTGCGAACTATTCAAAGTAACCAATCCATTTTTCGCAGCAATCGCTGCTATCTTTGCTATGGAATCTTCTATAGAAGCCACTTTTGTCGTCGTGAGGGATCGGATGTACGGTACGGTTTTAGGTGCCCTTGTTGCTCTAGGATATGTAACTTTCTTTCCTGTGAATCCTATAACGATAGGACTTGGCATCATAGTTGTAATCTATATTTGCAATCTCTTTAAATGGCATGGCACCATTAAGATAACGACGATTGTTTTCCTCGCAATCGCACTTGGGGTGCATGATGGTGATAATGTTTCATATGCTTTTTTTAGGACAATTGATACTTTTATAGGGCTCTCCATAAGCGCCCTTGTAAACGTGTTGATTTATCCTATAAGAAAAAGCTAAAAGGTGTCAGGTCATTATTAGCCAAACGGCTAACTATGACCTGACACCTTTTAGCTTATAATATTAAATAAACTTAATATTGTTGACAGACCAAATATGTATCAAGTATAATCCATTTCATAGCTAAGACAATTTAATAACTCTTATCCAGAGTGGCGGAGGGACTGGCCCTATGATGCCCGGCAACCAGTTTAAAAAGTGAAGACTTTTTAAGCGATGGTGCTAATTCCTTGGATTATTCCACAGATGAGAGAGTGCATATGACGATAAGCCTCTTTCTGCATGCGGAAAGAGGCTTTTAGTTTGTCACAAGATTCGCGAATTGAATATAAGTACTCATATCCAGAGAGGTGGAGGGAACGGCCCGATGATACCCAGCAACCCGTTTAAAAAGTGTAAACTTTTTAAACCACGGTGCTAATTCCGTCAGATTAACTGGAAGATGTGAGAGGAATGGTCTTTGACTCCTTTTACATGTCCGTAAAAGGAGTTTTTTTATGATCAAAATAGGTGCATTAACCAAAATATATAAAAAAGAAGATCAAATCATCAAAGCGCTAGATGGTGTTGATCTTCACATCAAAAAAGGCGATATCTTTGGCATCATTGGCCTTAGTGGCGCTGGAAAATCATCTTTAGTCAGATGTATCAATCGAATTGAAGACCCTACTTCAGGGGATATATTCGTCGCAGATACAAACATTCTCAAACTCAATGGTAAGGCGCTAAGAGAGGCACGACAAGGTATAGGAATGATCTTCCAAAATTTCAACTTGCTCAGTAGCAAAACAGTATATGAAAATATCGCATTTCCATTAAGACTACAAAAATTAAGCAAAGAACAAGTCCACAACCGTGTGATGGCGCTTCTTGAAAAAGTTGAGCTTACTGATAAAACAAATGCTTATCCGGTTAATTTAAGTGGCGGACAGAAGCAGCGCGTTGGCATCGCAAGAGCACTTGCTAATTCACCTGAAATTTTGCTCTGCGACGAAGCGACGTCCGCTCTAGATCCTAAAACGACAAAGCAAATATTGAATTTACTCAAAGATATAAGCCGAGAGTTTGGAATAACTCTTGTTGTTATTACACACGAGATGGAAGTCATCAAAGCAATCTGCAACAAAGTAGCGATACTTGAGGCAGGAAAAGTACTCGTTCAAGGCGATACAACTGAACTCTTTACAAGCAAAACCGAAGAAAAAACCAGACATTTCTTTGGCGAAGTTGAAGCACCTACTTGCTTACCCGTAAAAGGAACAAGACTTTTGCTTACTTTCGCCAAAGGCAGTGCAAAATTTCCAATACTCTCAAAATTAATTAGGCAATTTGAAATCGATATCAATATCCTCTCCGGTAATATTGAATCCATACAAGACGAAGTTGTTGGAAAGCTTTTAATTGAACTCCTTCCTCAAAAAGGATTAGCAGAACAAATGCCCAGCATCCACGAACTACTCGACATTCTCAAATCCGAAAATGTCTTAGCCGAAGTGATCATATGAAAGGGGTAAGCTGATGAATCAAATGCTCATAAAAGCAACTTTAGAAACTTTATATATGGTTTTTATAGCCACAAGCTTTACCGTCCTCTTTGGACTGCCGCTTGGCACAGTGCTCGTCATTACCTCAAAAGGTCATATCCTTGAAAATCAGGCACTCCACAAGACACTTTCATATGTCGTGAACATGGCAAGATCATTGCCATTTATCATACTCATGATTTTCATCATCCCATTTACGAGACTCATCGTAGGCACATCAATAGGGACAAATGCGGCAATCGTGCCACTTGTAGTCGCGGCGATTCCCTTCTTTGCAAGGATCGTCGAAAGTGCGCTTTACGAAGTTGAAGGCGGTGTTGTTGAAGCTGCTATCGCCATGGGAGCAAGTGAGTGGGAAATCATCAGGCAAGTTCTCATTCCAGAGGCACTGCCATCCTTGATCTTAGGAACAACCATTACGATCATCAACCTCATCGGCTATTCTGCCATGGCAGGAGCAGTTGGAGGCGGCGGAATCGGTGACCTTGCAATAAGATATGGTTATCACCGCTTTAGACTTGATATCATGGCAGAAACCATCGTCATACTAATCGTCTTGGTGCAGTTGCTCCAATCCACTGGAAACCTACTCGCAAACAGCATTTTAAAGCATCGCAAAAGATAAAAAATAAATATAATAAAAGTCTAATTAAGAAGGCTAATTAAAGGCTAATTATGACCAGACACCTTTTAGCCTTATGGCTAACAATGACCTGACACCTATTTGCCGTAAAAAAGGAGAATACTCATGACAAAAAAATTAACGATCCTCACACTTATTTTGATATTAGCAATTTCAGCATTTTCAGGCTGTGCAAAAAAAGAAACTGAAGAAAACATACTAAAAGTTGGGGCGACACCAGTTCCACATTCTGAAATTTTAGAATTTATCAAACCGACACTGGCAGCTGAAGGCATCACACTTGAAATCGTTGAATTTACAGATTATGTAACACCTAATCTCGCACTTAACGATGGTGAAATCGATGCAAACTTCTTCCAGCATGTGCCTTACATGGATTCATTTGCAGCAGAACACGGCATCGAACTTGCAAGTGTTGGCACTGTTCACGTTGAACCACTTGGACTCTATTCATTAAGCTTTACTGATGCAGCAAGTATCCCTCAAGGTGCAACAATTGCGATACCTAACGATCCAACAAATGAAGGGCGTGCCTTACTTTTACTTGAGGCTAACGGGCTTATCAAACTTAAAGCTGATGCAACACTCGAAGCGACTGAAGCAGATGTTGTTGAAAATCCACTAGGACTTGTTTTTAAACCAATCGATGCAGCACAACTTCCAAGAACACTTGAAGATGTTGATGGCGCTGTAATCAACACCAACTATGCACTTGAAGCAGACCTCAATCCTGTTGAAGATGCAGTTTTACTTGAAGGTTCAGATTCACCATATGCGAATATCGTCACTGTAAGACCTGCAGATGTTGATAACGAAAATATTCAAAAGCTCATCAAAGCACTTCAATCAGATGAAGTTAAAAAATTCATCGAAGAAAAATACAATGGTGCTGTAGTACCAGCATTTTAAGGAAAATTCTATCTTCGCATATCATAATACAATCATAAAGTAATATCCAAAATAAAATTTCTATAGTGATGATTGTTTTGTTTTATAGATTAATCCTCACTAAAAATAACAATTAAAAAGGGCTATCTAACTTGGATGCATTATATCAATATCATATCAATATTAAGCACAATACCCATTTTAGATAGCCCCTTTATTAAAGGGATGAATATAAAGTTTAACTGTCGTTGCATTTACCACATTTAGGACAATATGAAAAAATAATATCAAAAGATTCACCGCAATTTTTACAGCTTATAAGTTTTGATTCAACTTTTAATTCAACTTTTGAATCAAATTTAGAATTCCCCCAGTATTTTTGACTAATATTTTCAAATTTTCCAGTGAAATTAAAATCAAATCTATTTGATCCGGATCTACCAAAATAATCAGTATCCGTTGTATGAAAATCATGTCTAGTGATGTATTTAATAAAGAGCGTTGCTTGTATGATCCCTACTGTTATAAAAAACACTCCAATTAAAGGAAACAATATCCCCATGGGACCAAATCCACCTACTATGCTTATGAAACGATGTACCATCATTGTCCATAAAATCCCAAATCCAATAGTAAGAATAGAACTGATAAATGATACAGCCGGTTGCCCTCTATTTGACTTCACTACTTTCATCAATCCTCCATTACAGTCTGACAAATCTATACCTTACTTTCATTGTATAGCTGCTTTCTATAATGATAATTTGATTTTCATTAAAATAAGATTAGAATGCTGCAAATTTTTTCCCAAACTGATAACATTCATCTTCTCCTTCTGAAGTTGGCTTATCACCTAAAATTAAACCTTCCTCAAAGAGTTGAGCACCTGCATTCTCAGTTCTAGTTTCCCAATCACGCATCCACTCACCATCTCCCCATCCATATGAACCAAAAAGTGCAACTTTAATCCCTGACAGATTACTTTCCAACTTTGTAAAAAAAGGATCAAATTCAGTTTCTTCAAGGACTTCAGCTCCCATAGATGGGCAACCAAAAGCAATGTGTGAAAACTTTTTTGCATCTTCAACAGTAATTTCTGAGACATTATAAATTTCTACTTCACTGTTTAGCTCTTTTATACCTTTAAAGACTGATTTTGCCATAATTTCAGTGTTTCCCGTACCACTCCAATATATTACCGCGTAATTTTTCATATGACTCTCCTCTCCAAATAAAGTGTGCTTTCCGCATTTAGAATATCAACTACACTAAATCCATTTTGTACTTGAGCACACATCTCATCTCTTGCTTTACTGTATGAATCAAACAAGCACCTTGCTTCTTGTTCATCTCCATACACCTTCCAATAGCCACAAATTTTGCAATTTCTGCCCTTGTTTTTAATAAAACCTAGCACATCTACAAGTGGGTATCCTAGAAATAGACCTACTTCATGTGGAAAGCTACCATTTTTACTTATTCTCGTTTTCAAATGAGATATTATCGCATCAAGGTTACTGTACATAGGATAACCTTGTACTAATAAATAACCCCAAATTTCAGGCGATTCCAAGCTAGATAGTAGCAGATCCTTATTAAAAATGAGTGTCAGTTCTTTGTACTTAGACTCCCATAACTTTTCTAAAAATACACCTTTTCTATTTAAACTATTCACAGTATCTATTATATTGTTGTTTGACACGATTTTTTGGTGCGCAATTAGGTTGGCAGGTTTAAGACCTCCAATGGTTGGTGCACAGTGAAATGCAAGTACCTGATCTAGATTCAAAAAAATTCTCCTTTTTAAGCATGTACTAATAATCGATTATCCGCTTAAATGATAACGATTATCACTCGCAAAGTCAAGTGTCAAACCCTCACATTTGTTTATATTAATTATTTTTCATTGAAATTAATAATAGTTTTGCTACCTATTCATTTTTATCTCACATTTAATTTAGAAAATCGCAATCTTAATAAAAAAGTCACTCTAAAATGATGGTTATCATTTAAAGTGACTTCTGCGAAATTTTCAACAAAATCTTCAGTTTTATTACAATTTAAGATTTTTTTATTTCTAAATTTTTGATTCCTAATTAGATGTTATTATAATGAAATTACTGATTTTTACCAATTACTTCAACAATTTTATACATGATGTCAGCTGCTTCAGCTCTTGAAATATCAGCTTTAGGTGATAAGTTTCCCATATCATCTAGTGATATAAAACCATAGTACAATGCTCTTTGCAAAAGCCCACTGTAATCTGCAGTAATATCGGCTTCATCTTTGATTTCTACAGGTGTAATTTTGATCATTGGCATATCGTTCTTTTGTTCATACGTGCTAACGATATGATAAATAAATTCTTCTTTTGTCCAAACTTGATTTGGATCTAAGTTTGCATCAAGTTCCACGCCGTTGACACTTGCAGCAATAAAGCCTTGTGCATACCATGCCGTATCATCGGCATTTTTAAAATAATCAGTCGCTTTTGGTTCTTTAATAAACCTAATTGTATCTAGGTTTAGATCAAATGTGTTGACGATCATCAAAATACCTTCTGATGCTTTTAATGATTTTTTTGGCATAAACAACTCGCTTGATGTGCCATTTATAATTCCTTTTTCATGCAATGTCATAATAGCATTTTCTTGTGAAATGCCACTAATATCTTTGAATTCTAATCCAGCAAAGCTTGCACCAGTTACTGTTAATGCTGCTAGCACTAAAGCTATTCCGTTTTTTTTCATATTAAATTTCATTTAATCACCTCTCTAAATAGCATGAAATAATACTTATAATATTAAGACGTAATAAAAATAAAAAAGTTCCAAGGCTAAAAGGTGTCAGGTCATAGTTATCTTTTTCCCATAAAATGGTAAAAAGATAACTATGACCTGACACCTTTTAGCTAAAACATTGATAACTGATTTTTGGGTCTTTCCCATTTATATGCTTTAATAATGTCTTCCATTTTATATGCTAATCCATGTTTTTCACATTCTATCCTAAATAATGCTTTCAAGTTTTTGGCATTGGGGCTGCCACAAGAATAGTTATTTCCAAAAGTAGTTACGTACTTTGATTTAATGCCAGGAAAATCTTTCTCTAAGGCTTCATAAAAATATTCACGATTCCCTTCTCTAAGCGTTAATCCAAAGGCTGGTGATATAAATTTTGCGCCACTTTTTATAGCTTGCTCGATGATTGCTAAGACGTTTTCCTCCGTATCATTAATAAAAGGTAATATAGGCATCATCAAGATCCCAGTGTAGATGCCTGCATCGGACAATTTTCTTATGGCCTCAAATCGTTCGGATGGGGGCGATACATTAGGTTCAATCAATCGACTTAGTGTATCATCAGCTGTCGTTACGGTTAGCTTACAAATGACCGGTGCTTTCGTACTAATCTCTGTTAATAAATCGATGTCTCTTTGAATTAATGCACTTTTGGTTGCTATTGCGACACCAAACTCGTGTTTAGAGATGATCTCAAGTGCACCTCTTGTGAGATTGTATTGCTTTTCACAGGCATTATAAGGATCACTCATAGCGCCTGTTCCGATAACTCCGGAACGTCTTTTTCCCTTCAGTTCTAAGTTTAGCTTTTGTAGTGCATCACGTTTTCCTCTTACGGTATCAAAATCCTCTAAATGATAACAAGTACTCCTGCTATCACAGTAAATACAACCATGATGGCACCCTCTATATAAATTCATGTTAAAGTCAGTGCCAAACCAAAAGTCGTTTTTTGTACTTGATACAATTTTTTTTGATTCAATCCATTCCATTTATCACTCCATGGCTAAAAGGTGTCAGGTCATAATTGGGAAACTACCATATAATGGAATTTTGCTAACTATGACCTGACACCTTTTAGCCTTTTACTTCTCGCAATATGAAGTCTTCCATTTTTCCATATTGGACATTCTTATTAACCGACATCAACCATCGTTCTAATTTCTCACCTGAAATATTATAAAAAAAGTCATGACTTTTTCGATCCTTGGTAAATTGAATATCAGAGACTTCTTTTTTACTATAGTCTTGATAAATCTGCTTCATTTTTTTTACCAGATCTATATTTGAATATGCTTCTTTTCCAGGAACATTAAAAATCTCACCTACAACCGAACTTTCTAAGAGATACCATATGATTTGAGAATAAGTCTCTACATCAAGCCATCGGCGCATCTGTTCGCCTTTTCCATATACAATTATTGGGGTGTTTTCTTTTATTGCCGACATGGTCTTGGGGATAAATTTTTCAGTATGCTGTAATCCACCAAATACGTTACTACTTCTCAATATTAAACATGGCAATCTATCTGACCTCATCTTACCAATCACAAGTTGGTCTGCAGCTGCTTTTGTTGCAGAATATGGATTAGAAGGATTTAAGACGCTTAGCTCATTGGCTGGCTCTTCTTCCACTTTAATACTACCATAAACCTCGTCAGTACTGATATGGATTAATTTTTTTCCATTAAAACCTTCGGGCGTATTTATCCAAATTTGTGTGGCACATTCAATTACATTAGCGGTTCCCAAGATATTAGTTTGGATGAAAGGCATATCATCCTTAAGACTTCTATCAACATGGCTCTCAGCAGCAAAATGTACGATATGTGTAATCTCATACTTTTTAAGAGTTTCTAAAAAAAGACTTCCATTACAGACATCACCTTCAATGATAGTGGCATTAGTTCCATATAGACGGAGTCGATCGGCTGCATAAGTTAATTTATCATAGACAACTATTGTTACATCGTTACCAAGTTTATTTCTTAAGAACTTTACAAAATGACTTCCAATAAATCCAGCGCCACCAGTTACACATATTTTATAGTCTTGCATTACGCCTCCAGTTAAAACTCAAAAAATTTAATTAGTGTATCTATAACACGATCTTGATCTTCGTTTGACATACTATAATATAGAGGTAAACGCAAAAGTCCACTATGTACATCAACTGTTCCTTTCATAGTAGTTCGCGTTGTGCCATACTTTTTCCCCGCTATTGACTGATGTAGGGGTTCATAGTGTGTAACAGCTTCAATGTTATTTTCATAAAATAAAGTTAAAAGTTTTTTTCTTGATTCCAAAGTCTTCATTATTACTGGGAAAATGTGTCCGTTTATGCTTGCATCTTCGATGATTTCAATCAAACTCATTTGTGCATCCCATTTATTTTTATGAAAGAGCAAAGCTTCCATATAACGCTCAAAAAATTTTTTTCGTTTATCAGTTACATTTCTAATATATTTGAGGGATTCCAAAAGGTAAGTGGCCTGATAGTTAGACATCTGATATTCTCCACCTAATGTCTGCCAAGAGTATTTGGAACACTCACCCTTTATGTAGTCAAGTCGATTTGTACCTTGAAAGTAAATCATATCACAATTATTAATGTGTTCTTCTTGGTCTCGGTTAACATAAAGAACTCCTCCAGCTCCTGCTGCGTGGATATTTTTGGTGTGATGAAAACTCACACATCCCATCTCTCCCACCATTCCAAGGGACTTGCCTTTATAAAACGAGCCAATTCCGTGAGCTGCATCTTCTAATAACAAGATATTGCGCCCCTCAATCAATCGACTAATACTTTGAAGATCTGCTGCGCAACCGCCATAATGAATAGGAATAATTGCCTTGGTATGATTTGTGATCAAAGGCGCCACTGTTCGACTAGAAATATTCAAGGTTTCTTTTTCGATATCAGCAAAAATTACCTTAGCACCTGTTCTTGCAAAAGCATTAGCAGTAGCAGCATAAGTGTAAGAGGGCATGATTATTTCATCAGTATTTTTCAAGTTTAAAGAAAGTGCCATCATCTCAAGGGCCTGTGTCGCTGACTGTGTAAAATAAGTTTTATAGGCGCGCTCAGAGCAATGAAACTCACTGTAAATTTCGTTGAGATCTTTTAAAATCGCATCATCATCAATTGACTTAGTACTCATCCATTCTAGTGTTCGACTCAATATCTGAGGATGTTCAAAAGGAATATGAAAAGGTATTTTTTTAGGCATAAGAACCTCCACAAAACTGTCAAAACTACAGAATGATTTCTAAAATTTCTTACGGTTATTGTATCATAGTTAAAATTAAAAAAGATGCCCCTCATGATTATATCACGAAAGGCACCTGATTTTTATATTATTGAACGACTGGGAAACCTTTATTAGCCCAACCCATAGGTGCGTTTGAAGCAGTACCCATACCACCGTTTAATGATACAGCATCATAGCCCATTAATCTAAGAATAGCGTCAACTTGACCCGCAGTTTGACCAGTATAACAGTAAACCACAATTTTCTTATCCATAGGGAGCGTTGTTTTAAAACCATCAATCATCGATTTCCCAAAAGGAACATTTGAAGCGCCCTCAATATGTCCTAAAGCAAAATCTTCTGCTTTTCTAACAGAAAGAATATAGATTGAATCGTCTTTAGCATCTACCATTGCCTTTAAATCATCTTCAGATACTTTATAGTTTTTAAAACGTGCATCTTCAATTGTTGCAAGTCCAGCATAATAGGCTGTCACAGCATCTTGAATTGCTGGCGAAATCTCTAGGCCAGCGCCTTCGAATGAAACCGCATCTGTCACAGTTACATCTGCAACACCTTCAACTTTTGAAATGCCTAAGTTCCATCCAAGATTTACACTTCGTGCATTTAAGCCTGCTAAATTAAGCGTAACCACTGCTTGACCAGCAGTTTGCCCAGTATAGCAGTAGATAAAAACAGGTTTGTCAGCTGGAATACTTGCTAAGTTTTCAGCAATTGCTGGCCCCCAAGGCAAATTTACAGCACCCTTTACATGACCTTTTCCATAATCATCAGCTGAACGGATGTCTATAATCGTCATCGCATCACCTGCTTTTACCATATCAATAAAATCTTTTTCGCCTATTTTATAGATATGATCTGGCATCTCAGCATAAAGTTTTTCCAAAGTAGATGTTACTTCAGAAACAAGTGGGAAACCATTGTTTGCCCATCCTGAAGGTGAATTTGAACCAGTTCCCATACCACCGTTAAGTGATACAGCTTCATAGCCCATTAATCTTAAAGCAGCAGTCGCTTGACCTGCAGTTTGTCCTGTATAGCAATAAACTACGATTGTTTTGTCCATTGGTAATGTCGTAAATTCTGCAGACATTGTTTTCCCAAAAGGAATATTGCTTGCGCCTTCGATATGACCTTTTTTATAATCATCCGCTTTTCTCACTGATAAAACATAGATAGAATCATCTTTAGCATCTACCATCGCTTTAAGTTCAGCTTCTGAAACTTTATAATTTTTGTATTTACTATCTGCAACACCAGCAAGACCAGTATAGTAATCTGTCATAGCAGTTTGAATTTCAGGATCAATTACAGTTGCTCCTGCTTTTAGCGTTGCTACATCAGTAACTGTTACTGATTCTACGCCATCAACTTTTGAAATACCTAAATTCCAACCTAAGTTGACACTTCTTGCATCAAATCCTGCAATATTAAGTGTTGTAACTGCTTGTCCAGCAGTTTGTCCTGTGTAGCAATAAACAAATACAGGTTTATCTGCGGGAATACTTGAAAGCCCCTCTGCTATGGCTGGTCCCCAAGGCATGTTAACCGCACCTTTTACATGACCTTTTCCATAGTCTTCTGCACTTCTAATGTCAATAATCGTCATTGCTTCATCCGCATTGACTTTTTCTATGAACTCCTTTTGATCAATTTTATAGATATGCTCAGGCATGTTCTCGAAATATGTTGTCACAAGTTTAGACATGTCAAAACTCATACCAGCTTCTGTTGTACTTTGAGTTGTTTCAACTGTCATTGAAACTGGTTCATCAGTATTACCACATGCTGACATGGAAAAAACAAGTACTAAAGCCAATAGAATTGTTAACCATTTTTTATTCATCTCTTCATCCTCCATCAAGATTCCATCAGGATCCGTCTGATTCCCCTACGGGTGCAGTATCTTCTTGCATATTACTTACATCAACCTTACTTGACCATTCAATCCAAGCGCCATCATATACCTTTAAGTTGGTATAACCGGCCTCTTGAAGTAAAGCCACTGTCTGTGTTGCTCTAAAAGACGACTTGCAATATACAATTATGGTATCTGACTTTTCAAACCCTGCGTCTTTATAAAAAAGACCCAAGTCTCTACTCGACATAAAAGTACCATCTTTATACAAATTTTTAGTATGTGGATACAAAATTGCTCCTGGAATATAACCTTCAGCATATTCTGCTGCAGATCTAACATCCAGAAGTTTAACCCCTTCAACTGGTGTTTCAGCAAACGTTGAAACTTCATCAAAAGTTGCAATCATATTTGTGTTTGCTTCACTTGCATTATATGAAGTTTCACTTAGTTTTGTAGCATCTGCAGTGAGCTTACCCTTTGCTTTTACAAGTTCAGATGCACCACCATTTATCAACATTACTTGGTCGTGACCATACACTTTCATTGTCCACCAGATTCGACCTGCATTTACACCACCATTGTCATCGTAGATATACACGATGCTGTCATTGGCAATTCCATTTGCAGACATAATTGATTCAAAGCCAGTTTTATCAATCAAAGTCATGGGTATAGGTGATTCTGCCACTAAAGCTAACGGCGACAAACAGATAGCACCTTCTAAATGCCCGTTGTTGTAAGCCTCTTCACCCCTAGCATCAATAACAATCACCTTTGGATTAGCGTTTAAAGCATCAATCGCTGCAGTGGCTTCAATCACGTTAAGATCACCTGGATAGGTCGTGTCAATTCCACATGCAGTTAGAGCAAGTAATGAGGCCATGATTACGATCATAGCAAGGATCCTTAATTGTCGTTTCGTCATTTCGACCTCCTAAACGAATTTGTGAGATTGCTTTGGAGTAATTTGTTAAATATTAGACAAACATTTTGTCGTAAACTTAACGATTTCTAATTAATTATATGTTATTACTCTTTCTTTTGGCTATCGTAATTACTTATATTAAATTCTATATTTTAATGATAGAATTTTAACAAGCTCAGATTTGATATGTACAAAATCTAATTCTTCTCATATGATAAGAGAAAGCAACTATATAATTTCAATTATTTGTACATTACACATTCTTTATCAGAAGTTAGGGGTCAATTGCCTATATGAAGCTCAAGCTCAATTTCAAGCCAATTTCATCTACAAAAAAATATATGTGTCATCTTACAACCGTTGATATCGTCGGAATATTCCTTTTGTCACTCTATGTACTTGTAAGCTTTGCGTCGATTACGCAATTTCCAGTCATACATTCAGATGAGTTATGGTTAAACGGCATTGCCAGTGAGATGGCTTTGCAAAAATCTTTAGCGATAACAGAGCCATTTTACGACCTTTACCCACGAACCATTCATCCGTTTAGATGGTTGTATAATGGCCTGATCATATTGGTAAGACCCGTACTTGGCAGCTCTATTCGCAGTATAAGAACACTTTCATTTATTTTTGCTATTACCAGTTTGATTCTTTTATACAAAATCCTCAAAGTCTCTATAAAAAACGAAATCTTACCACTTATAGGATCCATTCTTTTGGCTATAAACATACAATTTATTTATAGCTCTCACCAAGGACGCCAAGAGATGATATTGGTTTTTTTTATGTTGCTTGGTTTATTTTTCCTAACCCGACCTGGCACTTCAAAACTCTCTCTTAAGTTATCATTTATCCTGTTTTTAGCAATGGGAATTCATCCCAACAGTTTCTTACTAGGCGTAGCTTTTACAGCCACTTTATTTATCCAGGGCTTATTGGCACCTTCCAGCTTTAAACGATATCTAGTAATCATCTTACGCCTCGCACTCTATACATGTATTGGTGTGATCACCTATCTCATCGTCGGCTTTTCGATGAACCCCAATTTCATAACTGAGTATATAAATTATGGAACCACACTTGGAATCGACCAAGCTCTTACAGGTAGATTTCAAGGATTCTACTGGTTTTTTTATAAACTCTATCAGCAAATCGGCGGCACATATGATCTATTCAATATAAAAATTCAACTATTGACGCTTGCTCTCATCATTATTATCGGAACACCTATCATTATAGGTATGAAAATCAAAAAAATACATCTAAATTCCTCAAGTAGTGTGCTGTTTGCCAACGCATTCGGCGCTAATATTGGGCTATTACTGGGCCTTCTGATCATTGGAAGATACAATCAGACGTCCATCATATTCTTTATTCCGGTTTTAATCTTATCTTTAGCCGCAACCGTAGGGTATTTTCTACAAAAAACTACGTCAAAAGTCACTTCATCAATTTTATTAGCCACTAGCTTAATATTTGTACTCTTAAATGCAAATCAACTTTGGAATAATTTGCAAAGCTATGACCGACAACACTTCTATACCGTAAGTTATGATACTATGATCGAGACACTTCAAAAAAACATTCCCAGCGACGCAACTGTGCTTGGCAATCTCAACACAATAGAAGCTTTTCAATCTCAAAAATTTTATGACATCAGAAACTTAGGCTATTTGGATACTACGATAGAAAATTACCTTGAAACTAGAGCAATAGACTATATCGTTATTCATGAAGAAATGGACTATATCTGGCGAACTTCTCCAAAATGGGATTTCTTGTATGTCAACCTAGATTACTACCCAGCTCTAAAAAGTTATTTGCAGGCAAATGCAACACTTGTAAAAACATTTGATAATCCCATCTATGCAATGAGAATTGCAAGATACAGTGGGACTTATCCTTGGACCACTACAATCTACAAACTAGAAAGATAAAAGGTGTCAGGTCATAGTTAGCCATCTGGCTAACTATGACCTGACACCTTTTATCTTTTTTTTGCATCTTTATAGGTAATCACCAAATTCTTTCCCTGTTCATCTTGAATCTCAAACATTGCATAAATCTTTTCGATATTGCTCTCTACTTCTAATTCGTTCTTTCCAGTTACGATAAAATAACCTGCACGCTGCGAAGCATCTTTAATTGCTCCAATCTCATCACCTATTCTAAAGTTATACCCAGCATCTAAAACAAAAGGCAAGTTTTTCAATACTGATATAGGCGTCATAGCGCTTATCTTTCCTGGCTTTGCAAAAAATAGCTGTGTATTAAAAGCCTTTTCAGTTGGATTATATTTGATATTGTCTATCTTTATTTTTTCACCTATACTTGATGCTATCACCAAATCCATAATTTCTACATCCGCGACATAAGGAATCGTTTTATCTTCATATGCACCACCAAGACGGCACGCAATTTCATTGATCCAGATTCCTTTATCTCCTATCAACATTTGAAAATATATTGGTCCGTTATTGATATCAAAATGATGACAGATGCGCTTCGTTAAGTCTTCGATTTTCTCATACATATGCTTATGCACCGAAGGATGCCTATGTGCGATGCACACACCAATTTTTTCTTCTGAGGGGAAAGTGACACGATCAGTAAGAGATAGAATTGAAACTCTCCCTTGACTAACCCACCCACTTACAGTAACTTCTGTACTTTCGTAAAACTCCTCAACTATAATTTCTTCTTCTCTAGAATGCCTCAAAACATCATCGAAAAGCATCCTAATTTCATCAACTGTATCAACTTTAAAAATTCCCCTTTGACCTTGGGAGTCAACAGGTTTAATTACATACGGTGGCTTAATAGGCATTATCGCAGTTGTAGCAAAATTTTTACTAACTACTGCAAAAGGAGCTGTAGGAAGCTTAAATTGTTGAAACCTTTGTTTCATCACTTTTTTGTTCGTCACTCTAAGCGCGACTTCACTATCTATAAGTGTTGGTAAATTTAGTATTTCAGCTACTTTACTTACCGTGTATACCGGTTGATCAGTACCGACTGTAAGCAGTCCATCTAGCTTCATGTCTTTCGCACATGCAAGTATAGCATCTACATTGAAAGCATCCGCCAGCACCTGTTCATCTGCAAGAGCCTTACCGTCTGTTGTTTTATTATAGTCAGCTGCGATTACGTAGTATCCCAGTTGCTTCATTCTCTTTATCGCATTAATTTGACAACTACCTGCGCCTACAATCAGCAACTTTTTCATAATGATTTGTCTCCTTTACACTTTGCCATCTTTTCGGTATTATACCATAATAAAGTGTCAACTTAGCACCAATTAAAAGACACTTTTTTAAATTGTACCCTGATTTACCATATACGCGTTCTCTACGTTCAATGCTGATATTTTCAGGCTTTTTTGAGTATGCTAATAGTTCGGCACTTAGATAAAAGAACTTTGAAAAATTTGGGTTAAGTTTTGAATAGACTGATCGATGAATCAATCTAAAACTACTTACTCGCTTACCATCTAACACACTAAACTTACACCTAAAGAAGGCACCGATTATTTTGGAACCCCACGCTCTCGGACCATTGATGCCATAGTCATCATATATCCCAAACACGAGATCACTACCTTTTTCAGAGAGTTTAAGCATCTCATCCAAACTAATTATATTATGCTGAAGGTCATCATCCATGGTAAGAGCGAATTGCCCGTTAGCCTTTAAAAGTCCAACAGCAATTGCTTTTTGCTGACCGATATTTTTTTCCAAATGAATTACTGTAAGTACTACTTTATCATTTAAAGAATTTCTGGGTAACTTTTTAAGTCTTTCAAGTTCAGTATATGTTGCATGCTCACTTCCATCATTCACAAAGATAATTTCATAATTAAAGTTTTTTCCATCAAAAAAATCATGAATTTCATCGGTTAATATTGCTAGAGATGCTATGCTATTGTATACCGGAATAACAATTGAAAAGTCCATTGAATCTCCTTTATGATATGATATACTATTATTATGTTTATAATTTAACAATTTGTCCTGCTATTCAAGATGTGATATAAACTTTACAGAAGGTGATCTTATGAATAAAATTGACTGCTTTGGGGATATATGTCCCATTCCACTTTTAAAAATGCAAAATGAAATGGAACTGCTTACACGTGGCGAATCTTTTGAAATGGTTGTTGATCATAGCTGTGTTATTGAATCTATCAAAGAACATTTAAAACGTACATCATTTCAATATGAAATAGAGGAAGTCATGAACGGCGTTTGGGAAATCATTATCACAAAAATCTAAGTTACTTTTAACATAATCCTCATAACTACTCAATCAACGAAAGGATGGATCTATACGATCACATCCTTTTTTGTATTAAAAAACTAAAAATATTAGCAAAAGTCCTTTTCAGCATTTTCAATGAAGTAATTATAGACGTCATTTACGGCTCTGTTGCGATTGCATTTCCGATGTGATACAAGATAAATATCGTAATCTAAATTAAAATTTGTAACTTCCACTATCTTATAGCGTTTTTCATATAGTTCTTTTTTAACTGACATATATGGCAAGAAACAAATTCCTAAATTATTATTAACAGATGACTTCGCAGCTGGAATCGAATCCACTTTAAACATAATAGGTATTTTGTCTATTGTCACACCAACTGACTTAAGTTTACTTTTTAAAAATGAAGATATAACCAGCGCTTCATCGTCTAGTAAAACCATCTCATGTTTTTGTAAGTCTTGTACATCAATTACATCAGGAATGCGCGAATTTACATTTGCAATCAACACAATACGTTCTTTTCCTATTTTTCCGTAATCCAAACGGTCATCACAAGGCTCTTCTGTTACAAAGCAAAGGTCTGTGAGTTCATTTATTAGATCATTGATAGAATCTATATTAGATCTAGCATGCATTTCAAAGTTGTAGCTAGGATGTTTCTTTTTTACTTTATAAAGAACACATGGCAAAGAATAATCTACAAGTGAAAGTGAGCCGTTAATTCTTATATTTTCGACGCTAAACTCTAAAGAATCTAGTTCCTCTTTCATCTTCTCGTATATTCGAGTGATTGTTCCAGAATACTTGAATAGAATTCTTCCTGCTTCCGTTGGTTCAACGCCTTTGTTACTTCTCTCAAGCAGCATAAAGCCTAACTCATTTTCGAGTTTTTGGATATTCTGACTTAATGCAGACTGGGAGATATGTCTGTTTGTCGCTACCTTTGATATACTCTTCGTCTCAACAACTTCCCTAAAATATTCAAGTGCTGTTAAATTCATAAGCCACCTCACTACCATCATGCCTGATAAGCACACTCATTGGGTATCGTATTTTCTTATACTGCTTTAGAATTGCAAGTGATAACATTCATTGATAAAATGTTATCATATTATTGTGAGATTGTTAAGAGTGTAGCAAACTTTTTTAATCAGGAGTGTGAAAAAATGGCTGAACAAACTAGACCAGCAGCATCAAGACGCTCTTCCGCGAACAGAAAGCCAAAGAAAAATCAAATTCCATTTGGTTTTATAACAGTTGCTTTCATCGTTGTCGTTGCCATACTACTCAATATGAATTCTACAAATGTAGCATTCTTTTGGATCACGGGAACTGCATTCGGCTTTATTCTTCAAAAAGGAAGATTTTGCTTTACAGCTTCTATGCGCGATCCTTATTTAACCGGTAGTACTTCTATAACTAGAGCTGTGATTATTGCTTTTGCTCTAACGACAATTGGCTTCACTGCCATTAAATATGGCTATTCCTCAGCAGGACTACCAATTCCAGGTATGAGTTATGTAGTTCCAATAAGTATTGCAACTCTTATTGGCGCATTTATGTTTGGTATCGGCATGGTTATCGCTGGTGGATGCGCATCAGGTACACTTATGCGTGTTGGTGAAGGCTTTTTTATGAATGCAATTGCACTTGTTTTCTTTATCATTGGCTCTCTTTGGGGCGCACATGATTTTGGATGGTGGAAAGAGTTCTTTATATCAAAAGGACCAAGTATATTCTTACCTGACGTTTTCGGATGGATGGGGGCAGTACTTTTACAACTATTTGTTCTTTTAGGACTATACGTACTTGCAGAACAATATGAGAAAAAACGCGGTTCGTCTCATTAAAATACACAAATATCTAATAATATTTAGATTTCACAGAAATCAAGTTAAAGAAAATTATGTATTTAAAAGTAAAATATGTGTGTAACGAAATCTACTAAATAATGAATACCTATTAGGAGGAAACTATAATGAAAGAAGTAATGTTAGATTGTCTAGGCGAAGCATGTCCAATCCCTTTAGTAAAAGCTGAGAACAAACTTAAAGAACTTGAAATTGGTGATATGCTCATCGTTCAAATAGATCACAGTTGTGCTATGAAAAATGTACCTGAATGGGCAAGAAAAGAAGGCTACAACGTAGAAGTTGAAGAAGTTGATGACGGTGAATGGGAAGTAATCATCGAAAAAACAAAATAAAGTCGTATCACACCATATATGGAGGTGTAACTCTTGGAAAAGAAAAACGGTAAATTTTTTGATCGAATGAAATCAAATGAATACTATATCAAATGGCTCAAAAATCCATTTACCTACATCGTTGCTGCCGTACTTCTCTCTTTATTTCAAATTGTGACGCTTGCTGTTTCGAAAAATCCATGGGGCGTATCAGGCGTGTTTGCAGTATGGGGTGCTTGGATCTATGAAGCGGTCGGTGGTAGTGTGGATAAATGGTATTACTTTGCAAGTTCCGGCGCACAAGCTACACTTGAAGGTGGTCTTTTAAATCATGCAGATTCATGGAGAAACTTAGGGATTATATTTGGTGCTCTTGCAGCAACACTCCTAGCTTCAGGATTTAAAATCAAAAAAATCAAGTCTAAAAAACAAGTTATTGCAGCAGCTCTTGGTGGCCTTTTAATGGGCTACGGTGCAAGAATCGCATTTGGCTGTAACATCGGTGCACTCTATAGCGGTATCGCTTCTTTATCCCTTTCAGGATGGGTATTTGCTATTGGTATGTTTGCTGGTGCAGTAGTAGGCAGTAAGCTACTTGTAAAATACTTTATGTAGATTTTTATTACAGCATTCTATAAATATATTATGGAATGCTGTATACAAGTAAATTATTAGCCTTCGAAAATAAGAAGGAGTTTATCATGGCTAGAGAAAAAGTTGTTGAAAATTATGATGTAATTATTATTGGTGGTGGTCCAGCTGGACTAAGTGCCGCAATATATGCTGGACGTGCAAGACTAAAGACGCTTTTGCTTGAAAAGGCACTTGTTGGCGGTCTTGCAACATATACAAACGAAATTGCTAATTATCCAGGTTTTCCTGATGCACCTAAAGGAGAAGCTATTACGAACTTGATGAAAGAACAAGCCAAAAATATGGGTGTTAATTTCAAATTGACAGCTGTATCAAGCGTCCAATTAAAAGGTGAAGAAAAAGTCGTTGAGACATTTAGAAACAAATACATCGGAAAAGTAGTTATCATAGCGACTGGTGGTCGACCAAGAACAACAGGTGGCGAAAATGAAGAAGAATTCTTATTTGATAAAGGAATTAGCTTCTGTGCAACTTGTGATGCTGCAGGAAACACTGATAAACATGTTGTCGTAATCGGATCTGGTGATGCAGCAATTGAAGAAGGTATGTTTTTAACGAAATTTGCTAAGAAAGTAACGGTTTCAGTTATGCACGACGAAGGCATTATGGACTGTAATGAAATTGCAAAAGAGGCCGCTCTTGCAAATCCTAAGATGGAATTTATTTGGAATTCAGTTGTTAAACGTTTTGAAGGAGATGAACATTTATCTCGTGTTGTACTTAAAAACGTAAAAACTGGTGATGAAATTCCTGTTGATTGCGATAATTGCTTTGAATTTATCGGTTACTTGCCAAATACCGAAATTTTTGAAGGTCAATTACCTCTTACTAGACAAAGATATATTACCGTTAATGAGAAAAAAGAAACGGGAATTGAAGGTGTTTTTGCTATAGGTGATGTTACGGACAAATGGCTTAAACAAATTGCGACTGCAGTTGGCGATGGAGCAATTGCTGGGACTGCTGCTGAGCGTTATATCGCTGAGAAGGAAATCTTTGATCACAAAATAATGCAGTGCGAAAAACCCGGTTTAATATATGTTTACAATGCTATTGACGCAGAAAGTAGAAACTTTCTATCAGAAATTGAAGCAATAGAAGAATCTAACAAGGGAAAAATTGCAGTTAATAGAATTGACACTTATAAATCAAATGGTTTAGCTTTGAAACTCGAGCTCGATCAAGTCCCTGCAATAGTTATAACTAAAGATGGTAAAGTTACTGATAAAATATATGATCTAGATTCAAGCCTTATTAGTGCAAAACTCTAACCCAACCTAAAAGAAAAGACCAACGGGCTTGCATAACCGCAGGTCTTTTCTTTTTTACAAATGGAGCTCTTCATGAGATAATCTTTGCGCTAATGTATAGATTAATTTATACATAAATTAATCTATTCTGAATATTCTTGTGCTCATGACGGCTGCTTCCCTCTCATCATGTGTTACAAAAACAACTGATAACTGTTGTTCTTTTTGAATTTTTAAGACTAGTGCTTGCATCTTTTCTCTCAACTCCATATCAAGACTTGCAAAAGGTTCATCCATGAACAAGATTTTTGATTTACATAGCAAAGCTCTCGCAATCCCCACTCTTTGCTTCATACCACCAGACAATGCTCTAGGCTTTTTATACCTATGTTCCTTTAATTCAACCTTTTCAAGGACATCATCAAGTACTTTTTCATCAATATTTTGATGTATTACTTTTAAATTCTCCTCAACACTGAGCCAAGGCAGTAAACTTTCAGATTCCTGAAAAACCATTGGAAATGGAATTTTTATTTCATCAAAAATTGAATTATCATATTTTACTTCCCCCTCATAATCATTGTCTATTTGACACAAAATATTGAGTAAGGTACTTTTACCTGCGCCTGAGTTACCCATGACTACAAGTATTTCATTCTCATAAATGTCCAAATTAATCTGTTTAAATATGCATTGTTTATTAATTACTTTTGTTAAATTTCTTATCTGAATTATTGTTTTCATGACACTACCTCACGTTGTTGTGCGAAGTGAATTAATCTTTCGAAAATTGTACCGCACATTGCAATAGCAACCAGTCCTGCGATCATTCCCGATGTATCCATGTACATCCTTCTTTCGTATATCAACCATCCCAAACCTGAGTTTTTCCCTACTATTCCAAAAATCATTTCTATACTAATAAGTGCACGCCACCCTCTACTCCAAGCGATTTCAATTCCAGATAAAAGATCTGGCATCATCCCCCTTAGATAAATTTGAATCATCATTGTTTTAAAATCTATACGAAAAACCTTAATCATCCTACTATATTGTGAGGACAAACGATCTGCGCTAAGTAACAAAGTTGAATAAAGCGGCCATACCATTGCATGAATCATAATCAGTATCATGGAAGTACTAGATATTCCCATCCAAAGAATTACAATTGGTAGAACAGCAACACCAGGTAAAGGGCTAGCAATCCCATTAATCAAAGAAATTCCATTCTTAAAAAAATTTATTTTTTTTGATACACAAACCAGACCAAAAGCTATAATCAGGCTTACGATTAAAGCAAAAAAAACGATTCCTAAACTAAATATAATTTTACTTATTAATGATTCATGAAAAAACATATAAAGCAATCGTTCTATCACTGTGCTTACACTTGGAAATAAGGATTCAGGATAAACTTTCAACTTTACAATAACTTCCCATACACCTAAAATCATTAGTAAAAATATGATTTGATCACGCGTTTTATGCTTGCTGTTTAGTAAAGATGATTTACGTTGCATAAATATTTTATTATATTGTTTCATTGATTTATTTCGTTTCTGATATTCTAGTGGTCTCATTGTAAGCTCCTTGAAGTTTATTCTTCAATTATTGAAAGTTAATAACTAAAAGAATATTGAATGTCATTTATTAACCCAAAATAGGGACTCCGAAGAATAACTTCCTTTTAATTGATCTGATGACTTCATGAAAGAGATAAACTTTTCAATGCCTTTAACTTCTGTACTAAAATACATCTGATCACGTTGCAGATACTTTTTAATTTCATCTTGTGAATAATCATAGTTCTCACTTAATATAAAGTATGCTTCTTCTGGAGATTCATTAATATATGATATTGCCTCTTCAAGTGCTATCATAAAAGATTGATATATCAACGTATCGCTATATAGCGACTCTTGACAAACGCCTACTATAAAAGTAAAGTCTTCTCCAAAAGCATCTCGCCCATTTAGTATTTCATGAGAGCCCGCCGCTTTTAAATCCTCTTGTATAAAAGGTGGTGTTGTAAAATGTAGTTGCAAGTCATCACCAGCAGTATACGCAATTACCCCATCTGGGTGAGACAATGCAATCAATTGATCATCAAACTTATGAGCATCATCAAATACTTTTTCCGCCGCCATCATAAGAAGAATATGTTGAATACTACCTGGTTGAGGTAGTATTATTCGATTTTTATCTGTTAAATCAGAAAAATTTTCAATCTCAAAATCTTTGGTCATCAAAGATACGTTACTTTCTGATAGTCCAGTCATAATACGCCATGGCATACCATTATCCAGCGCCAACAAAAAAGGGGGAATTCCTACAAAACCAATATCTAAGCTACCTGAGAGCATCGCTTCTCTTATTGCAACTGTATTTCCAAATTTTTGCCATTTGATTTCAATGTCATCCAATCCATTTTCAAGTAATGCATTTTCTAAAAAACCCTTTTGTTTCATAATTTCAATCGGTGCATATGCCATCCCAAATTGATCAGCAATAATCAAAGTCTCTCTTTTTTTCGTCTCATTTGAAAAAATAAGCCCCCAGCAGCCTGCAAGAAACAAAATGAATACTATCACAACGATCAACATTATTTTTCCATTATTGATTTTTCTTTGAGTATTATTGTGCATTTTGTGCTCCTTTTATTCATCAAAAAAACACTCCTTTTTAACCGGAATGTTTGTTTATTTTTTATCAATTAATTATATCATAACTACATACTTTTAATGCCCTTAAAAACGAAAGCTATATCACATTCACTAATGGCTAAAAGGTGTCAGGTCATAGTTAGCCTTTTGGCTAACTATGACCTGACACCTTTTAGCCAAATAATAATTCACTAAACCTCGACACGGTTGCTTCAATCTCTCCTATTGAAAACACACGTTCAAATCTCTTTGTCTCTTTACCTTGCGCAAAAATGATAATCGTTGGATATACAAAAACCATGTATTCCCCTACTAAAGCTTTAATCGTCTCAACATCTGCTGAGATAAATTGCGCCTTCGCGTATGACTGAGACATTTCTTCTAAATCTGGTGTAATTGATAAACATACATTACAGCCCAAATCACTAAAAAGAGCAACAACTAAATCTTCATTCTTGATAATTTCTTTAACAGCCTCAGGTGAAGTAAAATTTCTAAGCATGTCTTTTCCTTTCTACATATCTCTTTAAGATATAATAAAGGACCTGATTACTAATCAAGTCCGTTTAATTTCTTCAGCATTTTTTGTAATAATTTTTTTTCATCTTGATCTAGGTTAATAAAGAAACCTTCTAAAACAGCTAAATGTGCGTCAAATACTTCTTTTATCAGACTTCTTCCTTCATCAGTAAGTCCAATCACAAAAGCTCTTCTATCTGCTACATTGACCTGTCGCTTTATGAGTCCTTCTTTTTCAAGGTTTCTAATGACAACTGTCATATTACCACTTGTTGATAGTGTTTTATCTATGAGTTCACCGATTTTTAAATCACCTAGATGAAATAAAGTTTCAAGTACACCAAATTGTGCGATGGTCAAATCGTAGTTGTTAAAAAACGTCTGAAGCACCCTTTGAAACGAGGTGTTTGACCTTGATAATGCTATGACCAACTTTAAGTTGATGGTGTTTTCTTCCCCGTAGTTCGCATGATTTTTCATACTATAATAGTATCCTTTGTTGGTATAGCTGTCAATATATTGATTGCTATTAGATCTATTAATATGACTTAATCACAGACCACATGCACTATATATCTATAACAAGTACTTATCATATCATGGTAAAAGTTTCACTTTAAGTTCATCATAAGTTTTTTTCAATTCTTCTAATGGCTGGTTAAAGATGATTTTTTTACCTTCATATTCAAAATAAATATAGCCACGATCATTTGTATTAATAAATAAAGTTACCGCACCTAATTCTTCTAATTGAAAATGTCCTTTTAGATGCGATCCAAGAGCAGCTCCATTTGTTCTCATAGATATTTTAGGTAGTTCATCCATGTATTTTAGCTGTTCCATTTGATCGTAAGCATATGTGCCACCATACATCCCCTTAATTTGCAGAGCATCATCACCTAAAACGACTCCTAGTGGTTGCATCGTCCATAGTAAAACAACTGCGACAATTACAATCACTACACCACCAGATGTTACAGGTAAAAGCATACTCTTAAGTGCACCTTTTTTTAACTTACCTGACTCCTCAAAATAGTGAGCGTCATATCTCAACGAATAAATTAACATAAATATAATTGAAATACCAATAACCACGACAATTGCAAATGAGCTTACATGTATATTTAGCGCGCTTAATATTGCAACAAGCAAAAGTAAAGCACCGTCAAAGTAGCTTACAATTCCTATAAATCTTGCCATTCCTTCAATATCAACGTCAGCTTTTCTTTCAACAGACATTCTTCTGTAACTCTTAATTAGAAAATACATTTTAAACACGTGTAGTGAAAGTCCAAATGCGATCAGTATCAAACCAATTATAGCGTATAACAACATAGTCTCCTCCTATTAGATGTTCTACTGTCGTTATACGCCATTAATCTTAAAAAAGTGTTAAATTAGAATTATCTTTCATTTAATTGATTTCTTAAATTTTCTAATCTAGACTGCACGATGTTAATCAATGATGCCTCAGTCCCAGATAAAGCAACCCCACCTTGGCGATTACCTATCATACCACCATTGAACTGCCCATTATCAGGTCTTACTCCAGGTTCAGGACGCTCTCTGGCCTCAGGGGTTTCTCCAAAGACTGGTCTTTCCCCACTCGAAAAAGCTTCTTCATCGCTTGGTAGCGCTCCCCTTTCGGGTCCATTATATGGCGTTACATTTGTTTGAGCATCTATAGGATTCTCATTAGCTATAGGGGCCTTTTGTGTTACACTAACTTCTTGATAAGCCACACTATATTCAAACTGTTCCATCGTAACAAACTTAGTTGGGTCTGCTTCAACATAAGGTCTAATCTTATCTGCAAGCGCTGTGACTTGATTTTCAAAATCTCCTAGCAAAACGATATATTCCTTAATTATTTCATAGTACCTCTCTTTGTACTCTGCGACACTTAACAGTTTACTGATCATTGGAACGTTTTCCATACTTGTACCAGATATTGGCTCATCAATAGCTGCATCTGACTGCGCGCCCTCAGGGAATCCACCAAATGACATATTGTAATCCCATGGTAAAACTACAAATTTACCTTCGTTATTATAGAGATAATAATTTTGTGCAAACTTCCCATTGTAACTGTCGTAGTTTTCAAGCACTGTATTTGCAGCGATATACTTTAATGCACTTTCAACATCTAGTACAGATTCAATATCACCTTTTTCTCCTATAGGCATATCATTTAATATTTTAATAAAGTTAGATAGGTCTTCTTTGCTTTCATCTTTTCCGTTTTTTTGTTCACTGTTTTTGTACTCACTGTTTTCTTCATACACGAGTGTGCTACCAGATTCTTGCTTATATAAATTACCATCATTATCTCCAAAGAGTCTCGTCAAATAGCTATCATCAATTGCCTCTACCATAAGGTAAAGTCCATAAAGTTCATCATTTATTTTCACCTGTACGAAATTGTTAAGTGGCACATTTAAACCTTCTTCACCCATAATTTTATAACTAAGGTATTCGCGCAAATAAGATGGGTCTGAGAACATGTTGTTAAGTACAAACTCATCAAGCCCCATCAAATTTTGATCATCGATGTATTTGTCAATTTTCACTCTAAAACTATATCTTTCAGATTCGGAACTCGCCACTGATTTTAGAGAAGAGTTTCCTTTAGTTCTGAAACCAACATCGCTGACGAAGTTACCATCTACTGTTATACTGGCAGAGTAATAGGTTTCATCTTGCGGATTAGCTAAAAGTTCAGCCCAATCTGCAGCAGCTATTTCTATATTGATCTCATGGACTTTCTCATCATCAAACAGTTCGCTGTAAGCGGTTTTATCTATCTCTGTTTTCGTAGTTTCATCCATTTCCTCTTGTGTATCAGCCAGCGTCTCTATCACTTCATCTGGAGTAGAAGCGATTGCATCATCGGCACTGCATCCAGATAATATTAGTATCAACACCAGACTCAGCATCACCAATATTTTCTGTTTTTCAAAAAATCTTCTCAAATTATCCATATCGACCCCTCTTTATTATTTTTCTTGTATACTTGTCACTAGCTTCACTCACCTGCTTGATCAGATAAAAGTGTCAAACTGATATTTAGATTACCATTTCTACACCTCAACTCATCGATAAAGGCTTTAGTGCTCACATTTTCTTTTAAATCAATGTCATAAAAGATTTGATATAAACTACCGAGTGCCGTTGTCTTTACCCGTTTCAGATTACTTTTTAGTGTGAATTTTTCCATAATGTCAGCAAAAGCAGTTTCATAGTTTAGGTCTTCCGGAATGGTGATTACCAGTTGTTTAGATTCTGTGGCACCACCTTTAAATTTAGTTTTAAATAACAGAAACATCACTGCACAGAGAATAACCGTAAACACAGCTGCATATGCGAATGCACCTACGCCACTTGCAAGCCCCGCTGCCATGGCAAACAATACGTATGCAATATCTTTAGGCTCGCCAGGAGCACTTCTAAACCTGATAATTGAAAATGCTCCTGCTAAACTAAAGGCCCTAGCAACATCACTTCCAATGAGAAATATAATAATAGATATCACTGCTGGTAATAAAATCATCGTTAAAGCGAAGTTTTCAGAATAATGTCCTTTAATGGATGTTTTATGATACGTAAAACTGATAATCCCTCCACAGATAAATGCCATCACAATTGTAACAATAACTTCAATCAAACTTAACGAGCTGCTTGTTGCTGTTGTACTAAATAAGGACTCAAACATGTCACTTTTTCTCCCTTCACTTTTTTCTTTTCTTCAATTTGATACTTATAATCTTCATCTTTAGTCAGAAATTCCTTGCCATATTTTGAGAAACTCGTCGCATATAATTTATATTCGGATAGCACTCTTACAAGCCACATGGGCAATGTCTTTTCAGCTTTAACTTCCATCAGCCATTGTCCCTTTGCCAAAAGTGGCCGCCCATAATCACCACGTTCAAGACCTAGGTCATACCGGCGTGTTCTTATATTTGTATCAAAGGTGATTCTTAAATCATCTGCAAACAAAGCTTTGCGATCATATGCGATATATACCATCGGTTTAAGTTTATATTGATGTAGCATAAAATGTATTTCATTAATAACTTGTCTATTCTGATATGGCTTTTTCTCTGGGATCACTTTGTCGTTAATAAACTGATATGCTTCAGTGAGTTCTAACGTCGTTCTACGTTTATTTACAAGCCCTTGATACTTTTTCTTTATTTCCAAAAAGACCTTTGACTCAAGTTCTGGTATACCATATGCTCTGAGCCTCAACTTTTCTTTGTAGATCGGTTTTGATAATGATTTCTTTATTAAAGCATCATCTACAGTATCACAATAGAGATTGCTAATTGTATAAAATCCGTTTGCTTGATTATAAGCATCCAAAGTCATCTGCTCCTGTAAAACTGCTGATACAGCTTCGTAAGTCTGTTGGTCTAACAAAAATTTTTTCTCATATCTATTAAAAACTTCTATACTCATTGCTCTCTCCTCACTGAACTACCTATTTTCTAACTTGAGCTTATTATAAAATGAATTCCTTTAATGAACCTTAAAGAAAAAAGCTAAAAGGTGTCAGGTCATAGTTAGCCATTTGGCTAACTATGACCTGACACCTTTTAGCTTTTAAGATTCATTAAAGGTTACCTTGCTATTCTATAGGAAGAAAATCGGTTATAATATGTAGAAAAGGAGTGAATGTATGAGAATTTTACTCGTTGAAGATGAAGTGCATTTAGCAGAAGCGATCTCACAGATTCTAAAAAAAAATAATCTCACTGTTGATATGGTTCATAATGGTGAAGATGGATTAGACTACGGATTAAGTCAAATATACGATATGATACTGCTTGATATTATGTTACCTAAAAAGAATGGTCTCCAAGTTTTAAAAGAGCTTCGGGCAGAAGGCATAAAGGTACCCGTACTGATGTTAACTGCAAAGGGAGAAGTGAGTGATCGTGTCACTGGACTTGATAGCGGAGCAGATGATTATTTGCCAAAGCCTTTTGCAACCGAAGAGCTTTTAGCACGTATCCGTGCCCTTTCTAGAAGAAAAGGTGAAATCCAAGTGAGTGATGATCTGAATTTTGGCGATATCAAGCTTACACCGTCTACTCTGATGCTCACGAAAGACTTTCAAGAAATTAAACTGACGCTTAGAGAATGTGAACTACTAGAATTTTTGATTCTTAGAAAAGGTTTGATTGCTTCTAAAGAAATGATCATTGATAAACTATGGGGGTTTGACTCTGAAGCTGAGCATAATAATGTAGAAGTCTATATTTCATTCCTTCGTAAAAAGCTAAGCTTTTTAAAATCAAACGTTATAATTGCAACTACTAGAGGCGTCGGATATGCATTGGAGGTAAATAAGTAATGTTCAAAAAGTTACGCAATCGTTTGCTACTAATGAACTTAAGCATAATCTCTATATTGATGCTCATCTCTTTCTCAACGATCTATATCATGACATATAACAATATCCACGAGGTTATCAAACAAGATCTGTTCAGAATTGCTGATTTCAATAAAAGCGACCGCATTGTTTTACCAAAGTTTGATTTGCTAGGTGGATCAATGCCTGTACCAACTGAACCCCAAATCGCAGATAATAATATGAATACTAAGGAAAATGATAAGTTGCCTAAAGAGAGAATTGCAGCTTTTGTAATCGAAACCAATAAGGGCTTCAAACTTTCCTCTTGGCTCTCTTTTTTCTCAGCTGATGACACATTTTATACCAATGCTTTAGCAAATGTCGACAAAACTGAGGATGCCTATGGTGATTTCGATCTCGATGGTAGCACGTGGGCTTACATGGTTCAAAAAAGACCAAGTGGCTATGTCATCTCTTTTTTAGATATGACCACCCAAAAGGATGTACTTGACCGACTAATTCTCACTTTTATAGGTGTTTCAGTTGTGATGCTTTTCGTTATTTTCTTTATTAGTAGCTTCCTAACGGAAAGGTCAGTTAGGCCGATCAAAGAAGCGTTCGACAAGCAAAAACAGTTTATCTCAGACGCATCACATGAACTCAAGACACCACTGGCGGTCATACACACCAATGTAGATGTTCTGCTTAGCAGTACAGACGAGTCGGATAAAAAATGGCTTAAATACATTAAATCAGAAGTTGAACGAATGGGACATCTCACCAACGATTTACTTTATCTAACTCAAATGGATGGTGCAGAAGATCATCAGATGATGAAATCTAATTTTGATATTTCAGAAAAAATTGAACATATTTTATTGGGTCTTGAAGTTGTAGCTTTTGAAAAAGAGATAGATCTAACTTATGATATACTACCAGGCGTAGAAATCTATGGCAATTCCGAGCAACTCTCTCAAGTTGCAATGATTTTACTTGATAATGCCATCAAATACACGCCTTCAAAAGGCAGCATTAAAATCAAACTATATAGATCAACGCATCACTACACACTTGAAATTGAAAATACTGGTGAAGGCATCCCCGAAGGAGACTTACCTAAAATCTTCGATCGTTTTTATAGAGGTGATAAGGTGCGTTCCCGCGAAAGTGGTAGCTATGGATTAGGACTAGCGATTGCAAAATCCATCACCGAGCAACACGGTGGAAAACTAAGCTGTGAAAGCCTCCCTAATGAAAAAACAACTTTCACCTTAAAATTAAAATCCTAAACTTTAATTTTAAATCCTAAACTTTAATTTATAATCCAAAACTTTAATTTAAAATGAAACTAAACTAAATTAGACTAGACTTAAAAGAGCTAGACTTGACTCTCTTATTTAGAGAATCCTAAGTCTAGCTCATTTTTTGGATACGTCTTCTATACTTGATTAAAATATACATTCAAACTTAAACAACTGGGAAATCCTTTGACTCTGAACTTAAGTCTAGAGTCTCTATTGTTTTTACCATTTCATCAAGTAAGGATGTATCTGCAAGTTCTATCATGCCTCTATCACACGCCGCAGCATGTTTAGGATCAATCGGTAGCCTTGCCATCACATTTAAACCATAATTGTTAGCAACTTCATCCGCATTGCTCTTGCCGTAGATATAATGTTCTTTGTCACAGTCTGGACATTTAAAATACGACATATTTTCTACGATGCCTAAAACCGGTATTTTAAGCATACTCGCCATCTTAACTGCTTTAGTCACAATCATCGATACTAAATCTTGTGGTGTTGTGACGATAATCATGCCGTCTATAGGCAAATTTTGAAAAACAGTAAGTGCTACATCGCCTGTTCCTGGTGGCATGTCCACAAACATATAATCAACATCACCCCAAATTACATCAGTCCAGAATTGTTTAACTGCACCACCAATCATAGGTCCTCGCCAAACAACTGGATCAGTATCATTTTGAAGCAATAGATTGATCGACATCAATTTAATTCCCATATGGCTGCGTACTGGAAACATCCCTAGTTCGTTTGAACTGGCTTTTTCCGTTATACCGAAGCTCTTTGGTATAGAGGGCCCTGTGATATCTGCATCGAGTATAGCTGTTTCATAACCACGCTTATTCATCTCAACAGCTAACATAGACGTTACAAGCGATTTTCCTACACCGCCTTTACCACTAACGACACCTATCACGCGTTTTATTTTACTTAGATCATGCGAAGGTGATAAATCAAGATTGCTTTTAGTTGTGCGATCTCCACAATCAGTTGCGCATGAACTACAATTTGAGTCACAAGAATTGCTCATGAAAGCCTCCTCATCATTAGGATTTTTCATCTATATCCGTTATTTTCCGCAGCATCCTTTACCTTCACCATGATGTCCAGCGTGTCCTTCACCTTTTCCATATCCACCGCAGCATCCACCTTGCTTATGCTCCGCAGCTATATCACCGTGATGGCCGTGTCCACCACAGCATCCGCCTTGCTTTGGTCCAGTTCCATCTTTATTTGGCATATTAAATCTCCTTCTATAATATAGTGGTCAAATAAAACCTTAAATTTTTAGTATGAGCTCTAGTCCCAACCACTATAAGTATAATACGTTTTCGATATATGTCAATAACTATAAAAACATTTCCAAAAAAGTATTGACAACACCCTATTGATTGTATACAATCTAATTGTACCAAACAAAAGTACATACAAAATATATGGAGGATATGATGAATATATACGATTTTAATGCAAAAGATATTGATGGTAACGAAGTTTCACTTAGTGATTATGAAGGGAAAGTTCTTTTAGTGGTTAACACTGCTAGCAAGTGTGGTTTCACACCCCAGTACGAAGATCTACAGAAGCTTTATCTTGAGTTCAAAGACCAAGGCGTAGAAATTCTAGGATTCCCTTGTAATCAGTTTAACGCACAAGAACCAGGCACTAACGATGATACAAAAAACTTTTGTTCACTGAACTACGGTGTCACTTTCCCACTATTCGAGAAAACAGATGTCAATGGCGCTGATGCCCATCCAGTCTTTAAATATTTAAAAGATGAAGCGCAATTTGAAGGCCTTGACTTATCCCATCCAACAAATAAAATTTTGGACAATATTTTGAAAGAAAAATATCCTGAATTCACAATTGGAAATGCAATACGTTGGAACTTCACAAAATTCCTAATCGATCGCAAAGGAAACGTCGTTAAAAGATTTGAATCATCATTTGAGCCACTTGACTTAAAAGAACATCTATTACCACTATTATAAGTGCATTCTAAACACCTTTTTGGTTAAATACGATTCATTAACTCCTTAGTTCATGGCTTTACCATCAGCTGAGGAGTTTTTTCATAACATTATCAATCCGTTTTTCATTCCAAACCAGATTTCTCATACAGCAATTTTGATAAGATACATTTATAAACTAAATATCAAAAATAAATAAGAATATATATCAATATAATGTTTATAATCACTCTTTATTGGGGTATTAATGCATTAAACTCAGTGAAAGCGAGGTCATAATAATGACAAAAGAACTCATTCATAGTCGATTTTCAAAAGCGCTTGAAAATCATAATCGTGAAGAAGCAGTTGCAATCATAACCGATGCCTTAGAAAATAATCAAATTAGCATTCAAACGCTCTACGAAGAAGTTCTTACCCAAAGTCTTAATTCTATTTCTAGCAATCGACAAGAACAATCAATGCCAATATGGGAAGAACATCTAAGCAGCAATATAGTCAGAACTGTTGTTGAACTTACTTTGCCTTATGTATATCAGCAAAGACAGCAACTTGAAGCAAATCATACTCAACCCTTAAATCGTAAAAAAGCTGTGGTATTTTGTCTTGAAGAAGAGTATCACGAACTTGGTGCACGTATGACAACTGATTTTTTAACCTTACTTGGATTTGACGCCTATTTTATAGGGGCTAATACACCTAAGCAAGAGATTTTTAGTGCGATTAAGCATTTCAAGCCCGATCTAGTATGTGTTAGTGTGACTAATTATTTTCACCTTACTAAACTTCATCGATTAATTGAAGAACTCAGAACAATAGAAGTTTTAAAACATTTTACGTTTATCGTTGGCGGTTATGCCGTTCACAACAGCTCAGATGTGAAATCACAGATAAAAGCTGATTATTATGTCCGTACTTTTGATGACTTAAAAGCTGTAAAGGAGGCGATCCGATGAGATTAGCATTCAGAATTGCCTTGCGTTTTTTATCATCAAGCAAAGGTCAAACCGTATTAATCGCACTGGGTATTGCTATAGGGATCTCAGTACAAATCTTTATTGGCTCCTTAATAGAAGGACTTCAAATTAGTTTACTCGATTCCACTATTGGAAGTTCGCCACATATCACAATAAGCGCAGCTGAGAAAAACGATCCTGTTGAAGATTATCTCACTTTAGAAAACAAGATCGATCAGCAGTATTCTAAGGTTTCATTTATGACCCCTTCAGTGAGTGGTGGGGCGTTCATGAAAACAAATGACAAGACACAGCAAATTTTATTACGCGGTTTTGAACTTGATCTTGCTGATGATATCTATAAGATTTCCGATAAACTAATAGATGGCTCTATGATGCCCTCCTCTGATGATGAAATTTTATTAGGTATTAGTCTTGCAGAAGAGTTTGATGTCACCATAGGTGAAACAATTGATATACTCACAGCAACCGGTGAAGTTTATCCAGCCAAAGTTGTGGGCTATTTCGACTTAAAAGTTGCTAGTATCAATCAAAGCTGGATTATTAGTCCGCTTGCATTTTCACAAAATACTTTAGGGCTTACCACAGATCAAGTCACTTCACTTGAAATTCAAATTGACAGTCCATTTGATGCTGATATCTTGGCGACACAGATGCTAGGTGACAACCTTTCAGACCAAATAAGGATTGATAACTGGAAAGATCAAAACGAACAGTTACTAAGTGGACTTAGTGGGCAAAGCACCTCAAGTCTAATGATACAAGTTTTTGTTGTGATCTCTGTCGTTTTAGGTATAGCCAGTGTTCTAGCGATTACAGTTCTTCAAAAATCAAGACAAATTGGTATCTTAAAAGCCATGGGGATCAACGATAAAACCTCTAGCCTTGTATTCTTGTTCCAAGGATTTATACTTGGGATACTCGGCGGTATTCTCGGAATTCTATTTGGTTTAGGACTACTGGTTGTCTTTACTAAATTTGCACTTAACCCGGATGGTACACCAGTTGTACCAATCTTTATTAATATGAAATTCATAGGCTTATCAGGATTTATCGCAGTTGCTGCTTCTACTTTAGCATCAATCATACCAGCACTTAAATCCCGAAAACTTTCTCCAATCGAGGTGATCAAAAATGGATAATAATATAATTACACTCAGTAAAGTCAGCAAAGTATATGGCAACCAGATAAAGACACAAGTGCTATTTGATATTGATCTCAACATTAAATCCAATTCATTTAATGGCATCATCGGTGCTTCTGGAAGTGGCAAAAGTACTCTACTTAATATCATAGGTACTTTGGACCAGCCAACTCAAGGCGCGGTCATGATAGATGGTGTACGAACAGACCAGATGAAGAAAAACGCTTTAGCAAAATTGAGAAACGAAACCATAGGCTTTATCTTTCAATTCCATTATCTTCTTCCCGAGTTTACAGCTTTCGAGAATGTGTTAATGCCTTATTACATCAAAGGACAAAAGATCGATAAGAAAATGAATGCTAGAGCACATGAACTGATGGATCTCGTTGGGCTTTCTAAAGTAAAAAACAACTTAGCGGGAAATATGTCCGGTGGACAGCAACAACGAACAGCAATTGCAAGATCTCTTATTAACAATCCCAAATTGATACTTGCCGATGAACCCACTGGAAACCTTGATAGCGATACAACTGAAGTTGTCTATGATTTATTGCGTGATATCAACAAACAGTTCGAAACCACTTTTATCGTCATCACACATGATCGGAGAATTGCTGAAAAAACAGATCGTATCATAGAAATCAAAGATGGGAAAATCTTCAACGACTTTTCTCGAATCTAAGTTCGTAAATAGTGGCACCACTAACCTGAAAGACGTTATTCGGATTAGTGGTGTCTTTTTATATACTCTCAAATCTGACAATGTGCCTTTATCAATATTTTTTTGATATACTGCTAATTGCTGTTAAATGCTGTAAAAATGTGGTATAGGTACTATAGGCATTTCAGATGGAGGTTTCTATGAAAAAGTATATATTATTTGTCTATATAATATTTACAATTGGGCTCTTACATAACATATCGTTTGCAAATGATGAACCTCAACCACGACACATTCTAGTTTTAAATGCTTATCATTTTAATTATGAATGGACATTTAACCAAGACATCGGTATAAACAAAACATTAACTGATGCATATCCAGACGCCATCATCTACAATGAATTCTTGGATTGGAAAAGATTTGCTGATGAAGAACTACTTACAAAACAAGCCCAGCTATTGGGTGCTAAATATGAAAATACCGATATCGACTTGATTCTTACAACGGATGATAAAGGTTTAATCTTTGCAATGGATTATAGAAAAGTTTTTTTTGATAATGCTCCCATTGCTTTTAGTGGCATTATCGAACATACTGCGCTTTCAATTATAGGTAATGAAGATAATATCACTGGCGTTTATGAGAATATGGCACCTGCTGGTGCTTTAGATTTAATGGCAAAGTTAAAACCTTCCCTCAACAAAATCATCGTCATCCACGATCTCACCGAAAGTGGACTGCGAACTTATGAAGCTTTCGATAAGGATTACCAAGAACATAGCTTAAGTCACTCTACAGTTGTTGAAGACTGGTCAAATATGTCTTTTGAAGTGTTACTTGATAAAGTACCATATTTAGATGCCAATACTGCAGTAATGCTGATTTCGTATAACATCTCTTCAGATGGTTTTCTTGAAAAACCAGAAATCTTTGGTGAATTACTATCCGCAGCTAGCTCAGCGCCTATATTTTCAGTAGATGAATTTTTACTTGATCATGGGATTGTTGGGGGGACATTTCTAAGCGGCGTTATGCAAGGAGAGATGCTTGCAAAATTAGGAATCCAAATTTTGGAAGGAACTGCACCTGATCTGATACCGCACGTGAGCAAAGCCACTGTATATAGCGCTGTTGATGAAGATCAATTAATTCGTTTTGGATTAAAAAAAAGTGCTCTACCTGAAGATATTACTATCCTAAACGCACATTTTTCTTTTTTTGAAACCTATAAAAACATCGTTCTCGGTACTTTGTTGGTATTTAGCTTATTGATTCTATATATTTTAATGATGTTTATTAATATTCAAAAAAGAAAAAAATCTGAAAGTGAAATTCGTCGTCAAAAGATTAGCCTTCAAGGCCTGAATGAACAATTGGAAACCTCTGAAGAAGAACTTCGGGCTCAAAATGAATCTCTTCAGGAATATCAAGGCCATCTTGAACATATAGCAAAACATGATGCGTTAACCGGATTACCCAATAGAGTTTACCTTGAAGAATTTATTTCAAACCATCTAAAAGACTCAGACACCATGGCCTGCGACCAAGTAGCAGTTGTCTTTATTGATCTTGATAATTTCAAATTTATCAACAATACCTATGGTCATCATTTTGGTGATCAAGTGCTTAGAATAGTTGCTAATAGGTTAGCTGAAGTAAATATTGATCAGTTTAGCGCTCGCATAGGTGGTGATGAATTTATCCTGGTAATTGATAATTTTAAAACTGAGAAATTATTACTTGAAAATGTATTTAATCGCATTAAGCATGCCTTTTCTTTACCACTTGTCATTGGTGAAGATTACATTACCATATCAGCTAGTATCGGTTATAGCCTATATCCAGATGATGGCTCAACTGCTGAAGAGCTGATTATGCAAGCTGATTTATCCATGTTCAACGCGAAGAAAAGTGGGAAATCGAAATACATGCATTACGATCCATCCATGAGTAACGCACTTGAAAACGATCACTTGCTCATTTCTCATATTAAAAATGCATATGAGAATAAAGAATTCACACTACATTATCAACCTCAGATCAATGCTCACACAGATGAGATCATTGGCTTTGAAGCGCTTATAAGATGGTATAGCAAGGATTTTGGATATATTCCTCCCGATAGAGTGATACCACTTGCAGAATCTACTGGATTGATTATCCCAATTGGTCTATGTATAATTGAACAATCTATTCAATTTGCACTGGAAATGAAGAAAAAGTTTTCATCAAACTTCAAAGTCTCCATTAACATCTCTGTTGTACAATTACTAGAAAGCAACTTTGAAGATGAACTTTTCGAAAGGTTAGAGCGTTATCATTTAGACCCCCGATATATTCAACTAGAAATTACTGAATCCGTTTTAATTGAAACTAGTGGCACAATGATCGTTAAATTGAACTCAATACGCGATAAAGGAATATCCATTTCTCTCGATGACTTTGGAACAGGTTTTTCTTCCCTTACTTATCTACAAAAGCTTCCAATCAATGAGATCAAAATTGATAAATCCTTTATAGATGAAATGCTCACAGACTCTAAACCTGCAAAACTTGTAGATACGATCCTTTATCTTGCAAAAGAACTCAACCTCAACGTAATCGCTGAAGGTGTTGAAACAAAAGAACAGCAAGATTATCTACTTGACCACGGGTGTTCTATCATGCAAGGTTATTACAATAGTAAACCACTTCCAATTGAAGAAGTCATACTTTTTTGTGAAAAAAGAATCCACTAATCTTATTAGACATATGAACCAATCATTATAGCTCCTGCTTTCTCAACGTTTTAAGCACTATGAGAAAGCAGGATTTTTAGTTTGAGTTATTATAAGTCACGCCTCGCTACTATTGTAAGTTTTTTATGGCATAAGTCTTTGACCATCTCTAGGAAAGAGGGAAGTTCTTCTAATGTTACTAAAGCCTAGAAGCAATGCTGTTAATCTTTCAAGTCCAATAGCAAGTCCGCCATGTGGTGGTGCACCATATTTAAAAGCTTCTAGATAGCTTCTATACATCTCAGGATCAAGACCTTTTCTTTGCATCGCTGAGACAAGTGTTTGATAGTCATGGATTCTGCGTCCACCTGTTGTGATTTCAACACCTCTAAAAATCAAGTCGAAACTATGTGTTTCTTCCTCACCACAAGGCATCGTGTACATCGGTCTCTTCCTTTGAGGATAATGTGTTAAGAATAAAAAGTCTGATCCTGTTTCTTTAAAAATGTGGTTACTAATGAGCTTCTCCCCTTCAGGATCAAGGTCCCCTTCAAGCTCCGTTTTTCCATACTGAGTTTTTAAGATTACTATGGCCTCTTCTAGTTTGAGTTTTGGAATGTCTGAGGGCACATCTGGTAAAGCTGCTTCAAGTAATTCTAGTTCTTTTTTATAGTTTTTACTCAACTCCTGAAAGATATATTTTAATAGCTCTGTTTCAAGTGACATAAGTTCATCCTCATGTTCAATAAACCCCATCTCAAGGTCAAGGCTAACATATTCATTGAGATGCCTGCTCGTGCTATGTGCTTCTGCTCTAAAAACCGAACCGACTTCAAAAACACGCTCCATACCTGCGATAACCATCATCTGTTTATAGAACTGAGGACTTTGAGCGAGGTAAGCTGTTTCTCCAAAATAATCGAGTTTAAAGACATTCGATCCCCCTTCAGCACCCTCTTTAACAAGTTTAGGGGTATGAATCTCTGTGAAATCCTGTTCTTTTAAAAAACTGCGAAAAGCATCTCCAATAGCCGCTTGAATTTTAAAAATTGCTTGTTCTTTTGGATGACGAAGTGCTAAAACTCTATGTTCTAATTGCGTATCAAGTTGAACTTCAAGTGATGCACCATTGATCTGAATTGGTAATTCTGGCATCGCTTGTGAGAGTATTTTTACACTTCTAGCAATAAGCTCTATTTGTCCATAGTCATTTTTACTTGGTACACATCTTCCCTGTAGTTGAACGACAGATTCTAAAGTAAGATTATGTTGCTCGGTTTGTTCTGGCGTTAGAATACACTGCAGTAAACCACTTCTATCCCTTAGTATTAAAAAAGTAACAGACTTCAGTTTTCTAATACGGTGTATCCATCCCATTACAGTAACCTCATCATGGCTTTCATGATTGCTTTCACTGCTCAAACTAATCTTACCAACCAATTGCCTTTCTTCTGAATTCATACGTTTCATACACATTCTCCTCTCTGTTTTCGAGAGGCCCTATAAGAGTACCACTGTGATTAATCACATAAAGGTTCTAGCTTATATAAAAAGCCCCTCGAACAATTAAGTTCAAGGGGCGTGTTTACACGCGGTGCCACCCTAATTTAACTACGTCAAAAAAAAATAAAACCTTCACTCCTGTAAGGAGCGAAGGTTAATTCGCGGTACCATCCTTTTTCCGACCGTAGTCCTCAAATCCCTATAACGTAGGAACCCGGCATTTCCTATACAGTTACCTTTTCAGAAATGCACCTTGCGAATGTCTTTCTATGCCGCTTCCATATGAGGCTTTCACCAACTCCTCACTCGCTTAATTTCCACTGCATATACTTTTTCGTTCATTGGTATTGAACGTATAATAACAAAGTTTTTTCTAAGTGTCAATAGTCAGTTGATTAAAATCTCCTGAATTTTGAGGCACCAGATTTAGCATTAAATCTCCTATGTCATAACTTAGGAGCCTATCAAGTTCATCATAGTCAGATTCTGGATTTAACCATAAATCTATGCCCGACGCCTCAAGGATTAAAGGCATCCTGTGATGTATTGTTCCCATAGATGCATTGGCCTCTCGAGTGACGATACTAAATCTCCAATTTTCTTCCCCGGTTTCATCTTTTTGCTTGGTATAAATTCCTGCCATGCACATAATTGGCTGGTTTGGAAGCTCGACAGTATACTTAGGTTTCTTTTTATCATCCGTAAATTCAGACCATTCAAAGAAACCATTTGCAGGTACGATACATCTTCTTTTATCGAAAGAAGCTTTAAATAAAGGCTTACTGCTAATTGTTTCAGCTCTGCTATTAATAATAGGTCTCCCCACTTTAGGAAGTCTTAATCCCCACTGCATCAAACCGATGCGTCTCTCACCTTTACTCTGTATCACTACGGGCGTACTTTGAGTCGGAAAAATTACCGCCTCTGGTACGTGAATTTTAGGCTCATATTTGATTTTAAAGTAATTCAGTAAAAACTCTGCATCTGCATCAAGATAAAACCTTCCACACATTGTTCACTCCTTATGAAAATTTACGAATAAGTGACTTATAAAAAGAAACCGTTTCGAGAATTGTCTTAACAGTAATTCGCTCGTCATTACCATGGATTAAACCACGCTCCTCTTTTGAAAGTGTCATGGCTGAAAATCTTAAAACATTTTCAGAAATCTCACAAAAATGCCTTGAATCACTTGCAGCCAACATAAGATAAGGTGAAACAATGACATCCTTCCATACTTCACCAATTGTATCACTTACGTTTTGCCATGCCTCAGTATCGGTTCTAGAGTATGGCGATGCATTTCTTTTTTCCATCACTTCAATCTCCAATTCTGCTTCACCTGATACGGTTTTTAGATGTGCAATTGCACTTTCTACAGTATCTGTACCCAGTAACCTTAAATTTAATCCTATGCTTGCAGCCGGAGGCATCACATTAAAAGCCTTGCTCCCCTCCATCTTAGTTGGTGCAATTGTAGTTCTAATAAGTGCATTCATTTCACCACCCTGCTTTTTAAACAGAAGCTTAAGTACTGGTGCAAAACACCAAAGGTTCGCAAAAATCAATCGATAAGTAAAACTCGAATACCTACCTAATGTAGTAAACATCTCTGTTACAGCAGGTGTAAAATGCGACTTAAACGGGTGTTTATCAATCCTAAGCAGTGCCGCAGCAAGTCTAGAAACTAACGTTTTTGCAGGTGGTGCTGAAGCATGCCCGCCGTGTCCTTTTAGCTTAAGTGATACATCTAGATATCCCTTTTCCGCTACGCCGATGAGGGCACAAGGTTTATCAAGACCTGGAAAGACTTCTTCTACGATTGCGCCTCCTTCATCTAAAACAAGTGCTGGCTTAACACCCTCTTTTTTTAGATAACTGACAATGCTCGGTGCAGAATCGCCAGAAATCTCTTCATCTCCAGAAAACGAAAGGTATATATCCACATCAGGTAGTGTCCCTTCTTTGATATGCGCTTCTACTGCCTCACATACACCAAATAAAGTCCCTTTGGTATCTAGTGTTCCACGTGCCCAGATGACATCATCTTCTAAAATAGCATCAAAAGCTGGTTTCGTCCAAAGCTCTTGGTTCACTGGCACAACATCATAGTGCGACATCAAAACTACAGGTGCCTTATCTGATTTTCCTTTCCATCTAAAAAGCAATCCAGTCGTGCCATGCTTTGTTTTCTCACAGTTTGCATGAATCAAAGGATACTGCTCTGCTAGCGTGTTCTCAAACGCATCAAATGCACTATAATCTATAAGACTTTGATCATTATAGGAAACTGTTTTGACCCTTAACAAAGACTGGAAACGTGCCATGGCTGCATCTTTTTCAGCTTCACTTTTATACGCAGATTCAACTTGACCCGTTGGTTGACTTGTCCTTTTATCTGGTTTAAATCTAATCGTGTTAAACAATAAAACAACGATCAAAACGATAAGGACCAACAATATAGCTAATAGAACGTTTATAATCATTTTCATACCTCCAGTTAACAATTTTACTAGCAATTAACGCTTCCATTTGTCAAATTTAAATTTTATCAAATTTAACTCTTATCGGTATTTAGCAATCCCTTATTATAAAGTAACCGCGCCATACCAATCGCGATCAACGAGCCCACTGGAACAAGTACAGAAACTGAACTTGCAAGAGATGGCACTAATAAAAATAAAACAATCATAAATAGGAGTGGTGAGATGGCAATTTTCCAATTTTTACTCACATAAACCACTGCAAGTCCACCAAAAAGAGCAGGTAATATATTATCAAAAGCAGGCTTTAGCATCTCTGAATTTAGGATTGGTGTAAGGGGGGTTAGCATCAGTACGCCCACCGCTATAATAATAGTTGTTACTATCGATGAAGTTGCAATAGCAATTGTCGATATTACTTCACCCTCCAGTGTACCTTGTTTCACCTGAGCATTCTCCATGGCATAAAGCGCACATGGTACTTTAAGATTTGTTAAATTTCCTGTAACGAATCCTAGATAAGACCCTCCCGATCCGAGCATCGGCGTGTAGGTGATAATCTCAATCACAGCTACAGTCCAAAAAATTGGTGCTACGCCTAACAGGCCTTTAAATACAGGCGCAAAACCTGGCCATGCATCATAATAAACACTGATCATAAAAGGTATACTCATCATCATAAAAAATGCGCAAATCATCCAAATCCGACCAAAAACGTGAACTTCATCTTCGTATTTACGGCTCTTTTTAACCTGCGCCAACTTTAAACTGCTATTCTTTTCCATAATTTTGTCCCCCTTATCCTATCCAGTTGGTAATCACAATTGCAAACCCCATGGCACCAAGGATGCTAAATGGCAATGCATAGTCTTGTAACCACCTAAGTTTATATTTTTTCATCAATAGTCCACAGATTATCATGATTACTGCTGATGCAAGGAGTACGAATATAGGTATAAAACCTTGAATACCAGAGCGAACATCTGCAAAAACAACACCTAAGAATGCTGAGATCATACCTAAAAAGATAGCGGTTATAAAAAGTTCTCCCCATTCATTGTCCTTATCTTTAACTTTGACGATTCCCCGTTGAATCTTTTTTAAGAAAAGTGGAATCAGAACAACACTTGGAATAATACCTATTGTCATTACCCATACAATTGTTGAAAATACATGAGGATCCGTAATTTGCTGAGTCACTGATACCCCTAAGGAAGACGCTGCAGATGCAGCTGCTGTTAACTCATATGTGATTGCCCCCAGAATACTGAGACGAATCCATGGTAATGGTAAACCTAAAAATTTTGAAAGTGAAATAACCCCTAGTAAAATTGACAACGCTGGTGCAATGGTAAAGACCGCGCTGGTTTTGATGGTTCTCATGATCACTTTTTTATCAAACCCCATAGCCTTCGCTTGTTTAATCGCCTTTAACATGAAAAACAGCGATTGAGCGATCACGAATACAACGATGATTGCAGCCAAAGCGTACATAAATCCACTGTTAAGATCAAACTTCATAAATTGCTCCCCCTTTTTATCGTTTTTTATATCGATATATATATTTGTCTATATCTCTATTTATACATACGTCGCATCAAAGTCCATATCCAAACCTATATGCGATTGCAAGCCAAAACATTGCTAAAACAAATAGGACTACTTGAAGTGGCAATATGAATTTTAACCACTTTACATAACTTATACGTGATAATCCAAGTGCGATTAGCAGTACTGCATTGGTAGGATATAGAATATTAGAAAATCCATCTCCAAATTGAAATGCCAGTATACCCAGTTGCCTTCCAATACCTAAAAGGTCCATTAATGGCATCAAAATTGGCATTAATATAAACGCTTTTGCACTCCCTGATCCGATAAAAAAGTTAAGTCCCATTACTGCTAAAAAAGTCATAAATAGCGCAAATAACGGCGATTTATTCTGAAGTTGGTTAGAAATTCCATATAAGATTGTTCCCAAAATTTGGCCTTCAATAAGCACGTGTTTAATCCCTGTTGCAAGCAAAATAAGTATGATAGCAGGTGACATCTCTTTTGCACCTTGGAAAAACTGCTTAGTTACCCACTTGCCACTACCATTTACAATTTTCCCTACTCCAATACCGGCGATTAAAAATATAAGTCCTATAATTGGAAGTGTAATGTCTCTTAAAAATGAGATGAAAGGTGTCAGACCAACAACGACAACCATCAGTAACATCAGACTGACAAAAAATTTATAAGCACTTGCTGGTACATGTGATGTATCTTGTATTTTTGCGTCAATACGCTCTGTTCTATTTCTTTTAATATGGCCTTTAAGAAAGAAGAATAAGACACCATAAACAGATATAAACACAAAAAACCTTAATAGTGCACCCGAGAAAATAACCAGTCCTGCAAGTTGCTGGGCAACACCTATTGTAAATGGATTGGTCACTGCAGCAGCAAAACCAAGTCCTGTTGCAAGTACACTAACGCCTAGTCCTGTTACATCATCCCAGCCCATTCTTCTAGCAAGGATTAAGATAAGAGGCACTAGGGGTACAACTTCTTCAAAAACCCCGACAAATGCGCCTAGTGTCATAAACACAAAAATCAACATCGCCAACAATAAATTTTCATTGTTTGCAAATCGTTTGACGATCGCAAGTATCACGCCTTCGATTAACCCCGTTTCTTTTAAAACATGAATTGCACCACCAATAATAAGTAAAAAAATAATAATGGCTATTACAAGAGCACCCGAGTCACTAAAGAGCACTAAAATAGGCGCCCCAATCCAAGTTACAATTGGAATTCCTCTTGTTTGTGACTTTGTAAAAATCATGGTCTCAGGGTCAAACTCACCTCCCGGAATAAAATAAGTCAATAAACCCGTGAGCATCAGCATTAAAAATAATATGACCGCAGCACTAATAAAAGTTTTTGCAGCGCCATAATCTTGCCCCTTTTTCTGTTTTTTAACGATAATTTTCTGCTTTGACATGTTCCCCCCCTTATTTTAACCAGACATTCTCTATACGTTCATAAAACCGGTCAAAACATGCTGTACCGATTTCCTGTGCTTCATCAATCATCAGTTCTTCGATCTCCTTCAACCAAATTTTCATAACCGAAGCCCCTTTTTCTTTGACCACGGCATTGCCGACATTTAAAATCCCTATTTGAAATTCATTAACTAACATCGTATAAATCGGATTGCCACTGAGCATGGCTAATGTATGTACCCATATATAAACATCATGACCAATGTTGATCTCAACAGAAGTGATCATGTCATATGATTTTTTCCTTTTAACAGGACTCATCTTATGGATCTGTCTGATCATCGCTTCTAGATTCCTAATGATAAATTCCAGCATCGCATTGTTCAAACTAGGAAAACGGCCTCGATCCATATGATATAAACTTTCTAAAAGTCCAAGCTTACCTGATGTCAAATAATCGTTCACCTTTATGCCTTTTCTTGGTACAATCGTCACCAGACCTTTCCCTTCAAGCCTAATAATTGCTTTGTGAATTACAGGTCTACTGTAACTCAAAAGCACTGCCAATTCTCTCTCTGGCGGTAACATCGTATGCGGCGGATAAACATTCGTCAGTATCTTTTCTACCAAGATTTCCTCTACAGTGGTTTCAGCTGATTTCATAGTAAGCCTCCCATTTCTGTGGTAATACCACAACTTAGACATTATTATATGCTTATGTTTTTAGAAATACAATCGTTTTCTGAATTTTCTGCAAAATAAAAAAACACCTCCTAAGTAGATTAGGTTATTTACCTTGTCTACTTAGGAGGTATCATATCAAAACTAAATTCCTGTTTTTTTATTAACTTTATCATTTTATGGTAACAGCAAGTCATTGAGTGCTTGCTATTGGTTAGATGAACATGTTTTAAGTTCAAACCAAAAAGTGGTGCCTACACCAAGTTCAGATTCAACACCAAAGTTCGCATCATGCGCTAAAAGAAGTGCTTTGGTAATCGCGAGCCCCAGTCCTGATCCCATGGGTTTACCCTTGTTTTGATCTTCAAGTTGATAAAACCGGTCCCATATATGAAGGCGTGACTTTTCTGGTATACCTTTTCCATCATCACTGACTTCAACTCTCAGGCACTGCATTGCTTCTAGCACCCTTATTCTAATCGCTGTTTCCGTCTGTGCGTGGTTAATGGCATTGCCTATAAGGTTAATAAGAACTTGTTCAATTTTATCCCTATCTGCAAATACAAGCGTCCTATGCACATCACAGATAATTTCCACAGGATGCATCACATTGAATCTAGCTTTCATTTCCTCTAATAGTGGCAACATATCAAAACAAGACTCTTGAGTAATCGATTGACCCGACTGAAGTTGAGACATGTTAAGTACATCATCAATCAAACTGCTTAACCTGTTAGATTCTTTAATAATAATGTCGAGTTGAAGTTCTCTTTTTTCTTGATTGTTACCAGTGACATCTCTTAAAGTTTCCGCATAACCTTTGATTATACTAAGTGGTGTTCTGAGTTCATGTGAAATGTTCCCTATAAGATCTTTTCTCAATTCGTCGATTTGACCGAGTTCTTTACCCATTTCCTCTATATCTTTGGCAAGCTGACCAATCTCATCATCTTGAGCAACTTCACATTTTGTATCAAATTTACCTTTTGCGATTTCTTTTGCAGCCAAGCTGATCTTGATCAGTGGTCTAGTGAATTGCTTAGATACAACAAGTGCAATTGCTGAAGCGAGTATCAATAAAATCAACATGATATAAAGTAATTGACTTTTTATTATTTCAGCAGTTTCAGCTACTGGTTCAATTGGTGCTGTGATAATCATCGCCCCTACTACTATACTTTTTTGATCAATAACAGGAGTAGCCATAACCCAGTATTCAGTATCAAAGCGCATATGTGCTACTGTTGTAATCTCTGTTTTGCCTGTGAGGACATGGCTAACCAACTCAGATAAAGACCTTTTAAACATCTGTTCAACTGCTAGGTTATCCTGATATAATGTACTTCCTTGCCCATCGAGGATCATCACGCCTAATCCTGTTAATTCTGTTAGTTCCTCTATCTTCGTTCTGACGCCATCGTCGTTTAATCCTGCTTGACTAGAGCCAGTAGCGCCAATTAATTTTGATACCTCATAGACTTTATCTTCAGTTCTTTGGAAATGCATGGCATAATAAAAGCGCTCTAAAAAAACAACTTGAAACAGCCATAATATAACTAACATAGAGATAACCAACAGCATGAGCCAAGTCCAAAGTTTCCCCCTGATACTCTTCATATTTCCCCCATTATTTTTCTATCACTACAGGATCAAATTTATAACCGACACCCCATACTGTAACAATCCAGTTACGTAGGTCACCCATATGTTCTCTTACCATCTTGATATGCGTATCTACAGTTCTATCATCTCCATAAAAATCATATCCCCAAACAGAGGTTAGAAGTTGCTCTCTTGAAAAGGCAATTTTAGGATTTTGCATTAAAAACTGTAAAAGTTCGTATTCTTTTGGTGTCAAACTTAACCGTGTGCCAGAAATTTCTATCGTTCTTGCATCGGCATCCAATACCAAAGGCTCAAAAACAATCTGAGCATTAGAAGTTGAAACTTCTACCTGTGTTCTTGCAATAACGGCTTTCATTCGTGCCAGCAGCTCGCGTGGGCTAAATGGTTTGACAACATAATCATCGACACCTAATTCAAACCCAAGGAGTTTATCATATTCTTCCCCTCTAGCGGTAAGCATAATCACTGGTTGTTTTCCTTTTTTTCTAATCTCTCTCAGAGTGCTCCAGCCATCGAGCTTTGGCATCATCACATCTAGGATAATCAAATCATAAGTTTGGGTTTCTAATAGTTTTATCGCTTCAAGTCCATCTCCAGCCTCTGTTAGTTGAAAATCTCCTATCGTCATGTATTCTTTCATGATCTCTCGTATGTGAACTTCATCATCTACCATGAGTATTTTTTTCTTTTCAGACATTTTAACCTCCCGGAGTAATATTGGTCATCATATAGCTATCACTATTATATACCCATTATAATTTAGAGTGCTACTTAATATCTTTATTAAAGCATTTGATGTGTGTTACGGCCCATTTTTTTTGCATTAATCATCGTTGCATTCACTTGATCAATATATACTTCAGCATTATCACCGTGATGGATTGGTACGATGCCAATCGTTACTGTAATCTTTATTTCATCCGTTTTATAGAGAATCGGCGTAGCAAATTGGGCTAATATTTCTTCTGCTAAGGCTTCTATTTCAGTTTTCGTCATCTGGTTAAAGACGATGATAAATTCATCGCCTCCAAATCGCATCACTTCTGATTCAATCGCCTTACTCTTTAGAAGTTTTTTAATCCGTCTTGGTACTTCTACCAAGACCTTATCGCCACCATCTCTACCATAATTCTCATTTACACTTATAAAGTGATCCACATCAACATCCATAATATACCCTGTCTGGACACGTTCAATATCTTCAATAATATGTTCTTTATTCATTTCATAACTCATCAGTTTTATACCTTCACTTTCATCAATATGGATAATTTTAAGGCGTGGATACGCCGCTACAAAAATACCAGTCTTTCTATACAGTGTTGGTGAGAGTCCATACATCAACTTAAATGCGCGTGAGAACGCTTCATACGTCTCATACTGATATTTAAGTGCAATCTCAAGTACCGTTTGTTTAGAATACACCAGCTCCGAGGCGGCTTCTGTTAACCTTCTCTTGCGAATATATTCTTTAAGCGTAAAATGTGTAAGCGCTTTAAAAAGTGCATAGTAAGAAGACAAACACATACAAGCTTCTGACGCAACTTGTTCAAGTTTTATAGGCTCTACCAACCTTTTCTCAATATATTCTATAGAATTTTGAAATTGACTAAGGACATCCATTTGCATACAACCTCCGAGATCTCTAATTTTATTTTAGAACATCTCGAAGCTAAATACATGATATTTTTTCCATTTATTGCGCAGTCTATTAGCTTATGCTAGACTTAATTGTAATTATATATTATTTATCTATGAGGTAAACTGGAGGAATTATGTTGCATAAATTTCATAACGATTGGAACGAGATTCTCTCGGAGGAATTCAAAAAGGACTATTATCAGGCACTAAACCGTTTTATCACCGATGAATATCATACAAAAACAATTTATCCTGATAAAAATGATATTTTCAACGCATTCCACTATACAAGCTACAAAGATATCAAAGTTGTACTTTTAGGGCAAGACCCCTACCATGGTGTAGGTCAGGCACATGGTCTTTCGTTTAGTGTGAAACCTGGTATCCCTGCTCCACCTTCACTTGTTAACATCTATAAAGAACTTCACGATGACATGTCGGTTCCTATACCAAATCACGGCTACCTAAAATCATGGGCTGACCAAGGTGTATTACTTCTCAATACAGTTTTAACTGTAAGGGCACACGAAGCAAACTCACACCGTAAAAAAGGATGGGAAACCTTTACAGATCAAGTCATTAGATGCATCAACGAAAAGGAAGATCCTGTTGTTTTTTGGCTATGGGGAAAACCAGCTCAGACAAAAGCAAAGCTTATTACCAACAAACATCACCTTATTTTAACTGCGCCTCACCCTAGTCCCCTTTCTGTTTATAGAGGATTTTATGGTAGCAAACCATTTTCAAAAACTAATGAATTTTTACTTTCAAAAGGAAAAGCGCCCATTGACTGGACGCTCTAGTTTATTTCTTTAAATTTATCAGCAAACTCAATTTTCAGAAAATCGATAACCCCTCTCTGAACAGATTCTTTTTTCAAATAACCTATATAGTTATCAAGTGTTGTCTGTATCTCCAGTTCATACTTGGAGTAGGGGTTATAAATCACACGGTGAATACTGCTAAATTCTATAATTATTGCTGCTCTTTGATCAACAAGTTCAATCTGAATTTGTTTGGCATGATTATCAAATTTGATAATCCCTTGTTCAAGTTGAAAAAAACCTGTTTTGAGTTCAATTGGGATATTCATACTCATATTATTCACCTCAACCCCAATATAACACTCACTAGTAATTATTTACAACTAAAAAGCTTTGTTTGTCATTGACAAATCTTTTATTCGTCAAAATTGTTGTCAATTAATTGCTTTAGCGCTTCAAGTGCTTCAGACTCATCTGCACCTTCAATCTCAATTTTAAGTTCGTCCCCTTTTGATGCCGCTATTTTCATGATTCCTAACATACTTTTGCCGTTGACTTTTACATCGCCTTTGTGTAGTGCTACAGATGATTGAAATTTACTACAAGCTTGTACAAAAAGTCCAGCAGGTCTCGCATGTAGACCATGTGTATTATTTAGAACAAATTCATATACTTTCATCGTATTTTCTCCTTATTTTTTATTACCTCTTATTTACCTTTATACGTTAAAATGTGCTAATAAATATGATTCTGCTTCAGCATTCCAAAGTCCACTATGCTTTTCAACCAGTTCATGCAATTTCTTGAAGAGTGGATCTGTTTCTCCTAGTTTTTCAAAATCATCAATTGCTGTTAAAGGCATATTAATATGGTTATAAACTAGTTTTTTACCCCCAGGGATATTTGGTAAATCCATAACTGCATCAATGGTACAGTCAAGTCCACCAATATGTGTCAACATAACAGATGGATTGATTAAATTTTTAGCAGACATATCCAAAGCTTCAATTAAATCTTCTGTGTTCCCACCTGTTGATCCCATAATATGAGTGTTATTATAGTGCACATTGTAAAGATTTATTGGACCTGTAAACTTAGTGTCTGTTGGACCAGCAAAGAAATTCATACATCCATCATATGCTAAAAGTTGATCCCCCTGTTCAACAAGTGGCACAACTGGTGCATAAACAAATACATCATCATAGCCATGACCATCAGTTAAGCCTTTAAGATGGGCGATTGGATCGTCATAGTTTGCAGTATTTACATATAATAGTTCAACACCCACTTTAGCAGCCTTTTCTGGTGTGATGAACTTTGCAGCTCTTGCAAGTCTATCATCACTGATGTCAGTTACCACGATCTTAGAAGGTTTGTTTTCAATTGCTAGCGCATAATCGACAGCACCCAGTCCCATTGGTCCTGCGCCACCTAAGATTGCTATATTTCCACCTTTTTTTGTCCCCATAATATGTTCATATTTATAAGGCACTGTATGGTAGTTGGCATGGTAACCACCAATGATACAAGACATTGGTTCACCAAGCGATGCGCCATAATAGCTATCGCCATCATAAACTAACAAACATCCTAATTCCATAACTTCTGGCGGAATAATGTTGTAAGTTGCATTGCCACCGAAGTACTCATAAGAATACCCTGGTGCATACGGACTACCATTATAGTTAAGTGCCGGTTGAAGTGAAAATTTCATACCAGCCTTAAACTTATCTTGATGTTTTGCACCGACTTCTACAATTACACCTGCCATTTCATGCCCTACAATTACCGGATGCTCTGCTACATTTTCAGGTACTCTCTTATGCTTATTACCTTGTTTAACGGCTTTATATGTTGACATACAGATACTATCTGAAACCACTTTCACTAGTATTTCATCCTCTTTCATTTCGGGAAGATCAAACTCTTCTAATCTAAGGTCATCTTTACCGTACATTCTCACTGCTCTTGTTTTCATAATATTCTCCATTCTTAAACACGTATTATTAACACATCACGATTTCTATGCGGTCGAGTTGATTCATGATCCACTCTACATTCATCGGTTTTGTACCTACGGTCATCACAGCACCTGCACTCGTTGCAACCGCAAGCCTTAACATCTCATCAAGTGAAAGGCCATGATCCAGGGCATACACAAAAGCACCTACAAATGCATCCCCTGCTCCAACACTACTATGTGCATCAATCTTAAGTGGTAACATCCTATAAGCCAATTCTTTATCGCAATAAAATGCCCCCTCTTTTCCTAGAGATACAAACACATGAGGAATTCCCAAATCTAAAAAATGTTTGCCTGCCTTTACAAGTGCTGCATCATCTGGAATTGCATGGTCAAAATAAAGCTCAAGTTCATGTCTGTTAGGTTTAATATAATCTGGCTTAGCCTGAATACCACTTTCAAACGCTTTACCTGAAGCATCTAAAAAAACGCTAGTCCCCTTCTTTTTACCTATTAAAACTAAATCACTGTAAATACTTTCATGAATTGATTTTGGCGCGCTCCCAGAGATCACCAATATATCATTATCACTTAACAAACTTGCTACTTTTTCAAGCAGAGCTTCTACTTCTAAGGCGTTAACATATGGACCAGGCTCGTTAATCTCAGTCGTATCTGAACTTGTTCGATCAAATATTTTTAGATTTGTTCTGGTTTCATTTTGAATTTCTATAAAATCATTATTTATCTGTAGTTTCTGTAATGCACTTTTGATATATTGACCAGCACTGCCTCCTAAAAAGCCCGTAGCAACACTTTTTCCACCTAAAGATTCTATTACTTTTGAAACGTTGATGCCTTTACCTCCTGGATCTTGAATACTATTCTCGACTTTATTGAGTTCACCAATTTCAAAGCTCGTTATCTCAATCGTTTTATCTATCGCTGGATTTAAAGTAACCGTAACAACCATGCTACATCATCCCTTCACTTGAAAATAGTTCATAGATATACTCTGGATCATTTGTTGTGAGCATCTTTTCAAGGATACTTTCATCTTCAATGGCTTCAGCTATGTTGGCAAGTAATTGTATATGTTCATTGCCTTTGCCTGCAATACCGATCACAAGTTTAGCAAGTTTACCCTCACCAAAACTTACCCCGTTTGGATATTGTACAACTACGATTCCCGAGGCGATGATAGACTCTTTCACACTATTTTCACCATGTGGGATTGCTACATTGTTACCAATGTAAGTTGAGAATTTTTCTTCTCTAGCTAACATCCCAGCTATATAATCTTCTCCAACATAGCCACTATTATAGAGCAACTCACCTGCGTGCTTTATCGCTTCTTCCTTTGATACTGTTGCTCTGTTGAGTAAGATGTTACTTTTCATAAGTATTTCGCTTGGTTTTGAATTTTCCATATTTACCTCCATTACGATACAATATGCCTTGATGGCATCCACTAGTTGTTCATAAGCCTCTTTGTTCAAAAAATCTTTTATACCCACATGAATTGCGTTTGGTGCTTGTTTCTTTGCCCTTCCAATTAGATCGGAATAAGTAATAACCAGATCAGAGTCAGATGGTATAGCATCTATAGGTACATTGATAACTGGAAGTGTCATCTGGTTTTGCTTGATAACGCGCGTCAATAAAGATGCACCTAGTGCACTAGAACCCATGCCAGCATCACAAGCAAATGTTATTTTGGAAATCCTAAATGTATCTGGACGCCCTTTAAACAGTGATGCATAGCCCTCATTTACTTCGATTTCCTCTTCAAATTCAATAATCGGAGAACGCTTGAGTATCAAACACGCTACGATAAAAGTAACAACAGCGGATATAATGACGCCTGTGCTCACCGCCAATATCTCTGATTTAGGCGCCATCGCAAGTAACGCGAAGATGCTGCCTGGTGAGGGTGTTGCTCTTAAACCAGCACCCAAAAGTTGAAAAGAAAATACACCACTCATCCCCCCTAGGATCACCGCTCCAAAAAGTGCTGGCCTCATTACCACAAAAGGAAAATAGATCTCATGAATTCCTCCAAAAAAGTGGATGATCATAGCACTTGGCGCATTGTCCCTTGCAACGCCCTTTGAATAAAACCAATATGCAAGCAATATGCCTAAACCTGGCCCGGGATTTGTCTCAAGTAAAAAGAAGATTGAGCTCCCGTTTGTAAGTGCATCTTGGATTCCCAAAGGGCTAAGGACACCATGATTGATTGCATTGTTTAAAAAAAGTACTTTACCAGGTTCGATAAATAGAGATGCCATAAACAACAACCCTCTATCAACGACAAATGTAACACCCGTTTTCAAAACTTCATTTAGCACTGCGACTAGTGGACCTATCGCTTTATAAGCTATAACAGTTAATAACACCCCTAAAAATCCAGCACTGAAATTGCTCACAAGCATCTCGAAGCCCGTAGGAATATGATCTTTTATTGCAGAATCTATTTTTTTTAATATATAAGCGCCGAGAGGACCCATCAACATGGCACCTATGAACATAGGAATATCTGTACCGGCAACTAACCCCATAGTACCGATTACACCAATGACACCGCCTCGTGTACCATATATCGCTTTTCCACCTGCATATGCAATAAGCAAAGGAAGTGCATAAATGATAATTGGACCAATTAATTGTTCTAATTCACGATTTGGAAACCATCCATCTGAGTGAAACAATGTCGTCAAGGCCCCCCAGGCAATAAATGCACTGATATTGGGCATAACCATTCGACTTAAAAACCTACCGAGACTTTGAATTCTCTCCATCATAATGCGCCACCTGCTTTCAATTGTTTTGAAAGCCATTTATGCATAATGGTTTTGACATAATCAAATAATTTAACTTCGTCAGCTGTTTTAATAAATTCAATAAATTCAGTTTCCTCAATTAACGCCTTGCTAAGAACACTCATGGTTTCCATCTGTTCTTTAGAAAGGTCGGCTGGTATAAGCATCACAACTGCTGCTATTATCTTTTCTCTTCGTTTCTCTAAGCCTACATAAAGTGGCTTTTCTAATCGCCATATTGTAAAGCTCATATTTTTTATTACAGATGTCTTGCCGTGAATTAGCACGATCCCTTCACCCTGTAGGACTGTGCTTCCCAATTTTTCTCTCTCTATCAATGCAGTTTGCAAAACCTTTCGTGTTTTATGATCAGGGGTTGCACTTTCAGAAATAGCTTTAATCAAGTGATCTATGCTTTTTGCTCTAACGTTATCATACAATTTAAAACTGTTTTCAATGATCAAAAAACTATCTGTTAACCCGTGAATTCTTTTTACTTTTTCAATATCAGTAACAACTGGCTCTGCTTTTTTTACCACATCGCTTTGTTCCTTATAAGGCTTGACATTACTGCTTAATATGCTAATAACTTGCTTAATGCGCTCAATATCTTCAGACATTAGTAGAGGATTTACTTGGATTGAAGGCAATTTACTTTTATCAAGACTAATAGTAGTGATTAAAAGCTCAAGTTCATTTTGTTCAATTTTCTCAGAATAAACATCCTCTCTAGAAAACTGCCCTACTACTTCTAATCTAGGAAATAATTTTACAAGTCTTGAATAAAGTAAACTTGAAGTTCCAATTCCGCTTGAACACACAACGCCTGTTCTAATACGCTTTTCTATGTTTTGTAATTTGACATAACGCTCGATTGCAGCACCAAAGTGCATCGCTACATAGCCAACTTCTTCACGGGGAATTACTACTGAAAATTGTTTCGTTATGAGTTCAGAAGCGATCATAGACATCTTAAAAATCTCTGGATACATCTCTTCAATTTTTTCTAAAAGTGGATTTCTAATATCCAGTGAAAGTTTGATTCTTGTCAAAGCAGGCCTTAGATGACTTACTAACCCTATTAACAACTTTTCATCCTCACGTAAATCATAACCACTGAGTTCTTTAAATTTATGAATCATCCCAGATGCTAGCCTACTGAGTTCAAAGTTAGAAATTATCAAGTCTTGTTGATCGATGAGTGCACCTGTTTTTAGTTTTGAACCTTTCAGGTGCATGGTAATGTAACCTAGTTCATCTTCAGGAAATCTGATGCCAAATACTTTCTCAATATCAAAACCAATATCTTGCGCCATTTTAAACTGTACATCTGATTTCAGCGGTGTAAGTACTTCTGGATTCATCACTATACTTTCGCCCCGAAGTATCCTTTGAACTGCTATGGATAGATGAATCATCAAGCCCATATATGATTGGTCTGTCAATCGATTTGCCAGATAATCTTCATATTGTGATAGGATACGACTCACTTTCATGCTAATTTCACGGTCCATAACAGTTTCAACAAAATGACTTGTATTATCAATAAGTGACACTAAATCTTGATGTTCATAGTTTTGATATAAGAAATCGACAATTGCTTTTCGAAAGTCAATTTCTTTTCCTTTTAAAAAGACACCATATCCTGGTTTTCTAATTAAACTTATATTTCTTTCTTCGAACCAAGGTTCAATTTTATCCATATCGTAAGAAATAGTTGCATCTGAAACATTGAGTAAAGTTGAAAAAAAGAAAAATTTTCTTGGTTCACGACTTCTTAAAAGTTCAATGATAATTTGATTTAGTCTCTCTTCTTGTGTAAAATGAACATTTTTATGGCTTTGTGAAAACTGTCTAAATGCTTCTATTTGATGAGGGTCAGCTTCAATCTTTATACCGAGTTTTGATTTTTTATGGAGTTTCATTTGTTGCTGCGCGACAAGTGCTTCAATTTCTTCCATATCGCGAAAAATTGTACGTTTACTAATATTGAGTTCCTCAGCGAGCTTTGCAATTGAAATATAAGAATCTTGATTTAGTAAAATATCTACGATATCCATGGTTCTTTTTGAATATTCCACTTCTTACCCCCATAAAATTGAGACACATCTTAATAATTAAATTTTCTGATAACTCTTCAATTATTATTATACGCCCTTTTTATGCATCTGTTCACTAAAAGATAAGGTATAAGTGACATTATTTATGAGTGACATTATTGAATAACGAATGAATAACGAATAAATAACGAATAAATAATGACTAAATAACACTTAAACGATACTAGCTTGTTGCTTTAATAAAGAAACAGTGAAGATTTCTTCACTGCCTCTAAACTTTAATTTAAGAATTTGATTATTTTAATCTTTTTACCAACTCATCGTAAATTGGATTGCCAACGAACTGATCGATTGTTATAAGCTCTGCTGTTGTGATTTTTGTTTTTGCACGTTCAGCTAAGCTTTCATGTGTAATAACAATATCTGCATCTGCTGGAATATCATCTAGCGATGTATTGATGACTTCAATGTCTAGTCCAGCTGCTTTAACTTTCTTTCTAAGGGTTGTTGCACCCATTGCGCTTGAGCCCATGCCTGCATCACATGCAACCACTATTTTTTTAACTGAGCCAGCAACTTTGGCTTGTCCTTTTGATTCTGCTTTCATACTGCCAACTTTAGATTTTGCTTCTTCTAAGTTTAAGTCAGCATCAGCACTTCTTTTAATAAAGAAAGAAGCTACTAGGAAAGAAACAGCTGTAGAAACAGTTACTCCAGCAATTACTGGAAGGAAACCACCTTTTGGTGTCATTGCTAGTAAAGCAAAGATACTTCCTGGAGAAGGTGTAGCGATAAGTCCAGCACCAAGTATACTAAATGTAAATACGCCACTCATACCACCAGCAATTACAGCAAGTAATAAAACAGGTTTCATTAATACATATGGGAAATAGATTTCATGAATACCACCTAGGAAATGGATGATAATAGCGCCTGGAGCAGATTCTTTGATCATGCCTTTTGAGAAAACCCAATATGCAAGTAAGATACCAAGACCTGGTCCTGGATTTGTTTCTAATAAGAAGAATATTGATTTACCCATTTCAGTAGCTTCTTGTATACCAAGTGGTCCAAGAATACCATGGTTCATAGCGTTATTAAGGAATAAAATTTTACCAGGTTCAATAAAAAGTGATGTAAAAGGCAATAAATTTGCATTTACTATTGTTTCAACACCAGCTTTTAATACATCGTTGAGCATCAAAACAACTGGACCAATACCTAAAAGAGCTAGTAATGCAAGCAACATACCAATAATACCCGCTGAAAAGTTTGCAACAAGCATTTCAAAACCAGCAGCTACTCTACCTTCAACAGCTTCATCAAACTTCTTGATACAGTAACCACCAAGTGGTCCCATGAGCATTGCACCTATAAACATAGGGATATCAGCACCAACTACTACACCCATTGTAGCAACTGCACCAACTACGCCGCCTCTAACTCCACCGATTAATTTACCACCTGTGTAACCAATTAATAGTGGTAACATATAAGTAATCATCGGTCCAACAAGTGCAGCTAACGTTTCATTTGGAACCCATCCAGTAGGAATAAATAATGCCGTAATTATACCCCAAGCAATAAAAGCACCAATATTTGGTAACACCATACTGCTTAGAAAGCGACCAAATTTTTGCACGCCGCCTTTTTTAGAATTTGAGTCTAAAACTTTTTCCATTGTGTCCCCCTTATTCTTTTTTCAATCGATTTATAACTGGCCTGTTACAACTAGATTATATTTTTAGCCATTAAAATTTACAAACAAAAGACCACCAAGGTTGACACTGTATCAGGGTGACAAGATTTAAAAACAAGATATCGCAACACATTGTTCAAATATAAGTACAAAAAAAACTTTACAAAATAAACATAATTTTCTGCAAAAATAACATTATCTTAATATTTTCTTGTATTTTGTTAACCGCCTTATGCTATAATAAGACAATTAGAAGCATAAGGAGGATGAACATGAAAATCAGAGCACGAATCGTCCTAATAACCAGTATCATCATAATCATAGCTATAGGATTTCAAGCTGTCTTTAGTATTATCTCAACGAACTCCTCATTAGATGTGATCGTTGAGCAGCAATTAGCCGATCAAGTTAAAAACATCTCGAATGAACTTAAAACTGCACAGAACGTCATTCAGATTACTAAAGATGCCATGAATGAGAAAAATGCAGTATTGGCACAAGCTATTGCTGAAATGATCGTTTATAATCAAACATGGCTAAAAACTTATAATATGGATAAACTGGCCGATCAGCTGAAAGTAGCTGAAATTCGGGTCACTGATGTCGACGGAATTGTACAATTTGGAAATGATGAGAAGGTTTTTGGAACCAATATCGCTAATGACCCTACAATGGCACCCTTTGTTCCATTAATTGGTCAGCGCGACGTTTCATACGCACAAGAACCAGCCCCTCGGGAAAAAGATGGCCAGATGTATCAATTTGTAGGTGTATCAAGAAGAGATGTTCCCGGCGTAGTAATGATTGGGTTTATACCTTCAACTTTAATTGACTTACTTGAAAACTTGGATATTCAAAAGCGAATAGAAGGACTTGTCATCGGATCAAATGGTTTTGGTGCTATTATTGACTCAAATGACAATTTTATCGCTCATAAAGATATTGCACTTGTTGGTACTGCAGCATCAGATCAGCCTTGGTTGTCAGATGTGTTTGCAAGTACTAAAGAAAGTACCCCTGTTGTAATTGACGGCGAGACTTTTATTGCCTATAAACAGAGCATTGATGACTATACTATCGTTGTCACTTATCCAAAAGCTGAACTTGATGCAATTATTGCTAAAAATCTTTCAAATAATATCATCATCGTTGTTGTATCAGTATTTATACTTGTTCTCATCATTTCAAGGTTGATTAAAAAATATGTAACCTCACCACTGAAGAAAGTGGAAGCTGCCATGGTCGAAGTTGGCTCGGGGAACTTTAAGACTTCTGTGGATTATCAATCAAAAGATGAAATTGGTACGCTTTCAAAGCAATTTGGCACAATGACCAAAAATGTAAGCCACTTAATTAAGGAAGTAAGCCAGAGCATCAACAAACTCGCAGTATCATCAGAGACAATTACTGAAAATGTGGAAGGATTGAGTTTAACAAGTCAAGAAGTGACAAGGGCAATTGAGGAAATTACTCATGGTGCGACTGATTTAGCTTCCAATGTTAATGAGCGTTTACTTACAGGTCAACAACTAAGTGAGAGCATTAACATCATATTTTCAAAACTTACAAATGCAAAATCAGTTTCATCTGAAATGGTGACGGTCAATGATTTAGGAAGAACAAAAATTGATGCACTTAAGTTCGTTTTCCAAGAAACAGTTGACAGTACAGATGCTGTTTCAAAGAAAGTTGAAAATTTAAGCGTCAGTTCACAAGCAATTGAAACAATAGTCAGTACAATAAAAGGGATCTCAAATCAAACAAATTTATTAGCGCTTAATGCATCTATCGAAGCAGCTAGAGCAGGAGAAGCAGGCAGAGGCTTTTCAGTTGTCGCTGAAGAAATAAGAAAATTAGCGGAACAATCCGCAACTTCTGCTGAAGAGATCAGCTCAATTATCGGTGAAATCGTTCAAATTGTGAGTTCAACAAATCAAACCGTTCGCGGTACACAGCTTTCGGTTGAAAGTGCTAAAGTCAACTTAGATGAAACGGTTGATGTCTTTGCTCAAATCGATCAGAGTGTTGTACAAGTTGAAAGTATTATTGAGGAATTCATCAGTGAAACGCAAAAAATTGATACTTTAAAATCTGAACTAATCGTATCTTTAGAATCAATGGCTGCTATTTCGGAACAATCTGCAGCTTCTACTGAAGAAATCAATGCCTCAACTGAAGAACAACTATCTAGAGTATCTGAGATCGCACAAGCAATAGATGACTTAAATGAAGATGTCACAAACTTATCAACTGAAATGACTAAGTTTAAGGCTTAATCTAGTAAATCATAAAAAAATATTCTTTATATAAAAGCGTGTCTAAATATCAAATTGATATCTGACACGCTTTTTTAACTTTTCTTAATATTTGGTTTGCATTTATGATATACTTTTTTCAAAGGGGGGATGATTATGAAATTTGATGAAAAATTTAATCTTTTGATGAACCTACTTAATATCCCTAACAATAAGTTAGCAAAAGCGCTATCTGTTGATCCTTCACTTATTAGCCGATGGCGAAATGGCTCAAGAGATCCCGTGAGAAATAGTACTTATATTGAACTCATTTCTCAATATATTGTCACCCACACAAGTGATAAACAATGTTTATATGAACTGATTAATTTAACGCAATTTGATACTCAAGAGCAACTGGCAAAGGCACTTAGCGAGTGGATGGTGGTTGACCATGTTTCCGACTCTACTTTTGCCAATCGTTTTCTATCCCATCTCTCTAAAAATATCGCACCTGTTGCGTCAAATTTGCATCCTGAATATATGGATAATCAACATAAAGGTAAAAAACTAAGTGTTGAAGTTTTTCATGGCAATGAAGGCAAGAGAAAAGGGGTCATACGATTTCTGAGTGCTGTGATAGCGACTCCTAAGCCATGTGAACTTTTACTTTATAGTGATGAACCTATGACTTGGCTACTAGAAGATCCTCAATTCTTAAAAAAGTGGGGCGTGTTGCTAAATGACGTCATTGCTCAGGGACACCGTATTAAAATTATCCACACTATTGATCGGAATCCCAAAGAACTTATAGCCGCAATTGATCGTTGGCTTCCTCTTTATCTATCAGGTGGTATTGAACCATATTATTATCCAAATTATCAAGAAGCCCTATTCAAAAGAACGATGTTCATTGCCCCAGGGATAGGTGCGCTTACTTCTAGTGCAATGGCCGATGTAGAGTCAATGGAGCAAGTCTATTATCGTGACCACAATATGATCACTATACTTCAGAATGAATTTGACTCCTATCTTCATCTCTGTCGCCCTTTAATGAAAATTTTTACAGAAAAAAATATCACTGACTTCCACGAACTCTTACATGAGTTTGAAATGCAAGATGGCGATTTGACTTACATGTCTTCATCGCCACCCCTTGTAATGCTTCCCTATGATAGTCTATGTGAAAAACTATATGCAAGTAAACTATCACAAGAAAGCATTGAATACTACAAAAATTTTTACATCAAACGAAAGCACGCTTTTTATGAGCACCTAAAGAACAACAACAGATATGATTTGATCCATTTACCTGAGAAGGAAATTTTCAGTTCCCTACATCATGCTTTTTCAAATGTCAATTCTCTAATATTACATGAGGGCATGATCATTAGTCACTCTCTGCTCCTGCAGCAACTTGAGAGTGTTAAAAAAGCTATAAAATCAAACAAGCACTATCATGTCATTTTAAATGCACACCCACTTCCAAACGGCATTTTGATTTCTTATAAAAAAAACATTGGTGTCATCATCTATAAAACAACTGAGCCATTAATTATCTTTGCAATTAATCACCCTCTTATGATGAAGGCTTTTGAAGCTTACATTGATGAATTATCTATTGATAGGCATTACAGTGATCATGACCATTTAACTGTTCTACAAGAGATAGATTACTGGATTCAAAATCAAAATTGATCTATTTTTGAAAATACTGAAGCTTTTGATTGTCTCTTGTAACTTTGTTTTTCAGCAGCTCTAAGTTTGCTCCTTTTCTTTGCGTTTAAAAAACGCATTTCTTTTTGCAATTTATTCCAGTTTATCCACTTTTGTTCATCAATTTGACCATTTTTCAGACCTTTTTGGACGGCACACCCTGGTTCATTATTATGCTTACAATCTGTAAACCTACATGATCTGATCAAACTTTCTATATCACCATAAAGTTTTTCCATACCGTCTTCAGCTTCCCACAGAGAAAGTGTTCTCATACCTGGAGTATCTAAAATTATACCACCATTGGGTAAGAGCACTAATTCTCTGTGGGTTGTTGTATGTCTACCCTTACTATCATCTTCTCGAATTGCTTGGGTTTTCAAAAGTTCTTGACCTGCTAAACGGTTTACTAATGTTGATTTTCCTACGCCAGATGACCCCAAGAGCGCAACTGTCTTTCCCCTTGTCACAAATTGTCTTAGCGTATCTATACCTTCACCCGTCAGGTTACTCACAGAAAAAATATCAACTCCAGGTGCTGTAACCTCAACTTCTGTAACTTTTCTATCAATATCGTCACATAAATCAGATTTAGTCAGGACAATAACTGGAATTGCACCACTTTCCCATGAGGCTATTAGATATCTTTCTAATCTTCTCATATTAAAATCTTTATTAAGTGACTGAATAAGAAAAATCACATCGACATTTGCTGCTACAATCTGCTCTTTTACTTCTATTCCAGCAGCTGCTCTTGAGAACTTTGTTTTTCTTGCTAAAACATGTTCAATTGAAGCGTCTTCCATTTCAACGCTATATTTTATAGCAAGCCAGTCTCCTGCAGCAACTTGTTGATCAAGTAGTTGATGGGTTATAGGCCTTTTTACCATTAATTCTCCATATGGTGAAATCACCTTTAACATCTGTCCATGATCAGAGACAACCCTAGCAGGGACTATATTACTTTCTAACTCGCTCTTTTTATTTAGTTCATCTATCCATTTTTCATTATATATCTCTGACCATTTTTTTTGAAAAAATTCGTCAAATCCGTATTGTTCCATATCAACTGCTTCTTTATCCAAATAAACCATCTCCTTTGAATCACTTTTTATTTTTTCTTTGTCCTTATCATACTTTACAACTTTTACGCTTTCTTTTATCATGCGTTCTCCTTAAATTTAAATGTAGTTTTTTTACAACGACAAAATAATTTCCATTTTTTTCCTTCTTTAGAGCGCAAAAAACCCGCAGCGTCGACCATCTGCGGGATAAATTTAGGCAATAAAAAAACACGCCCTTTAAGCGTGTTGATATTACACGATTCAGATTGCTCGAAAGAAGTGCACAGCGCAATAAGCACTGAGCGAATATTCAGTTAGTCCTTTAACACCTCTACAATTTTCACTAACATTTTACATTCTCCTTTCTGTTTATGTAGTCAATTTGATTATAAGAGGTAAACTACCTCCTTGTCAATAAAAAATTACAATTTCTTAATTGATGGACTACTAGAAAAAACATTGCTCTCTTCTCTATAAAAAGTACTTTCGCTTTTTAAATCGGGATCTCTTTCTTCTAGATCATTAATAACTTGCTTTAGATTATACATACGATCATCTAAACTAGAGATTAAGTCAGCACAACCTTTTAACTCCGTTTGAATCATTGTTGGCGCTTTTTCTCGATATTTATAATATATTTTGTGTTCGATGCTTGCCCAAAAATCCATTGCAATAGTTCTAAACTGAATTTCAACTCTCGTAGGTACAATTCCCGAACTCAAAAACACTGGATATTCTATATGAACATGCAAACTTTTATACCCGTTTTCCTTTGGACATTTTATATAATCTTTAACTTCGACTATCTTAAAGTCACTTTGCTTCGAAAGTAACTCTAAAACGTTATAGATGTCTGCAGTAAACGCACATATTATTCTGATGCCAGCAATATCAAAGATATGAGATCTGGCATTTTCTATTGTGGGTTCAAGTCCGATACGTTGCAATTTTTCTTTTATACTCTTAGGTTTTTTCACACGATATCTGATATGTTCTATTGGATTATAATCATGAATGTTTCTAAATTCTTCGTCTAGAATATTTAGTTTAGTCCTGATTTCATCAACTGCAAACTGATGAACAAGTAGTAAATCACGCCAAGGTTTCATTTCATCAGTTAATAAAGCTTCATACATGTTTTATCCTCCTATTAGGTCAGTTAACTTGACCTACACGTTTAGACTCCTCTTTATTTTTGTACAGATGATCATCTGCCTGCTGCATGATCTCATCTATTGATTTTCCCACGCTATTTGCAACGCCAAAACTAATCGCCAAACCGACGCTTTTATACACGCTCATCGTGTCTGAAAAGAGCTCGTTAATACGGTTTTTGATACTTTCAACATCTTGAACTGAAGTGTCTGGCAAGATAAGTATAAACTCATCACCACCATATCTTACAGGTAAGTCATGCTTTCTACAAGAGTTATTCAGGACATCTCCAAACTCTTTAAGAACTCTATCCCCTGCGACGTGACCAAATGTGTCGTTTACTTTTTTAAAATTGTTTAAATCCATCATCAAAATCACAAAATTATCAGCACTATTTGAGTTATTATGATATGTCTCTAACGCTTGATATAGGTGCCGTCTATTGAAAATCCCCGTCAACTGATCTGTAATAGATAAATGATAGATTCTCTTGTGTTCTGTATCAAAGTAATTATTTAAAACTATCATAATTGAAAAAATAGTAACCGCAACGATTATGAAGTTAATTGAGAGATCATATCCTCTTGAAACTGTATCTGTATATAAAGTGTATTGACTTGGCTTTGTGGCTTCATAATTTAGAAAAAACAAGACTTCGACAACTGAAGCTAAGGGAAATAAATAATCATAAACCTCTTGAGACATTATAATACCAACGAAAAAAATCAAAACTGCGTAAAATGACATCGCACTATAGGACCCCGGCGATGTAAGCCATGCAACCGGTAAATATAGGATACATAGAAAAAACATATATCCATATTTAATTTGCCTTGTATACCTTTTCTTCCAAAATAAAATAAGCAAAACACCTGCAATAATCGCACCAAAAAAAGGCACGAGAAAATTACTGATAGGTCGCTTATTAACAATATTCACTATTGCTACTGCTGTAAAAGCGATACAACTTAACGCTAATATCATTTTAAATATTCTGTTCTTGACTTCAATTAAGTGGACACTTTTTGAAAACATCAAACACCTCTCAATTCTTGATGTGTATATGGTATTTAGTCAAGTAGTTTTAGCGCCATTTCAGCTGACATTGGCCGTGCTAAATGATAACCTTGCCCACTATTACATCCTAAGCTTTCAAGTGTAATCGCTTGATTTTCTTCTTCAATACCTTCTGCAACAGTTTTAAGTCCTAGCTTAGAAGCAAGATGAATGATTTGTTCAACAATCACTTGATCTTTTCCCGGTAAATTCACACGGTCAATGTAGGATTTATCAATTTTTAAACTGTTAAATGGAATTTTACTGAGGTAATTAAGAGAAGAAAACTGAGTTCCAAAGTCATCAAGTGCAATTTTGAAGCCCAATTCTTTAAGTTCATTGATTACTTTTAATGACAAATCAAAGTTCTCAATAAGGGAATGTTCAGTCACTTCAAACTCAATTTGTGAAGGCATAATTTTATAAGTCTCAATTAATCCTTCAATATAACTTACTAACTTTGTTGACATAAGGGATTTTGCGGATAAATTCACAGCTAAAACCAATGACGTATGAGCTAAATTTGCTTTTAAAAATCTAAACGCTTCATCAATAACCCATCTATCAATATCAATGATTTGACCTGTTTTTTCAGCAACACTTATAAGCTCTCCAGTTGATACGGTTTGCTCTGAAGATTTCCAGCGTAGTAACGCTTCAAACCCTGATATATCTCTTAATTTTAAATCAAAAACAGGTTGATAATGTAGCTCAAACTCTTTAGCCTGAAGTGTTTTATTTATTATACTCTCTACTTTAATCAATTTTTGTACATCTGATTGAAAACTATGTTCGTAAAATTTGCATTGTTGTTTTCCGGCTTCTTTCGCTTTATAAAGTGCCATTTCTGCATTTTTAAGAAGTTCAGAAAAATCATCACCATCTTTAGGATATTGTGTAACCCCAACGCTAATCGCCGGATAATATTCGATATCACTTATTGTCCATTTCTGTCTAGTCACTTTCATGAGTTGATCAACAATATCGATTGCATACTTCTCATCATCAGATTCTTGAACAAATACAAACTCATCTCCAGACCATCTATAAACATGTGCTGAACTAAATTTGTCTGTTATAGTCATAGCATAACTCTTTAAAAATTCATCTCCATAAGCATGACCTAAAACTTCATTGAGATTTTTAAAATTATCAAAATCAATATAGAAAATGGTCAAAGGTTGCTTTTTATCAATCCAATTTGTCATTTCTTGTTCAAAGACTGTTCTGTTTTTTAGACCTGTGAGTTTATCAGAGAAAGCAAGTTCGTGAATTTCTCTTTCTCTTTCTTTTTCAGTTGTAATATCTATGCCGAAAGATACAATGTATTCTTTACCAGAAACAGGATCTTTCAACATTTTATCACTCCACAATATGATTTTCTCACCCTGTTCTTTTGTATTGATCGCAAACTCACTATTTGATTTTTTTGAAGGATTTTTAATACTGTTAACATGATTGCCCAATTTGAAACCAATGTCAACATTTACTAGATCAAGCCATTTCATCCCAATGACATCTTTTTTTTCAAAATGAGTGAGTTCAAGAAAATACTGATTTACATCTAGTACAATACCCTCTTGAGTCCAGATTAGTATGATTGTGTTGGCATAATTAAAGATATCTTCAATATATTTTTGGTGCGCTTCAACAGCTTTCATCGACAAGTTTAAAGCTTCTAAATTATCTTTTAACTCTTCTTCAATTGCGATCATTTCTTCTGAAAACCCGATCAATTCTTGGTTTTTTTGAGATATTGATTTAGTTAAACTATACACGGTCCTATTATCCATTCTGATAATTAGATAAAGTAGCACAGAAGTAAGCAATACATAAAACCAGCCCTTGTAGGTCTGAAATGATGCAAATTGATCAGGATCTGGTACAAGGACTCCTAAAATTTTATCTGAAAATAAAATCCAAGAAAAACCAAATAGAATATAAATCAATATAGTTTTCCATGGATTATTTCGTAAATTCTGTGGTTGATTGTCTAATTTATAATTGTATTTTTCAATAAACTTTTGACGTTCTTCATTTTTTTGTTTATCCATTATATTTCCCTTCAATTACTTCGATTATATTAATTATACCCTTAATTGTGCTTAAAAAAACTCAAACATATACTTATTATAATTGATGTGAAGGGAAAAAGACAATTAATATTAAAAACAGTGCGATATCTGATAAACTAAAACGTATATAGTATAAGAGGTAAAAAGTCAGGTGGGGGTGATGCTTTGGAGGATGATGTTTTTGTGGAAGTCTATAATGCATTTTTTCCTTATGTTTATAGATATGTTTATGGGCTAACTTATAATCATCAGACCGCTGAAGACCTTACTCAAGAGGCTTTTATAAGGGCACTTTGTATGCCTTTGTTTCCTAACGAAAACATAAAGTCGTGGCTTCTCACTGTTGCGCATAACCTATATGTGGACTATGTTCGAAAAAATAGACGATTAGATTTTAGGGAGAATAGCTTTCTTAACGAAATAGGTGTGCAAGACTTTACGGGTGCGTTAATACTGACAGAAGCTACAGCGTGTGCTTTTGAGTATATTCAGAAGTTGCCCGAAAATCAGAGCCAGGCGGTTTTGCTTTGTCTTGTAAACGATCTTTCATATGAGGAGGCCGCTGAGATTTTAGGTATAAGTGTTTCTGCAGTGACAAATTTGATATATAGAGCTAGGAAAACACTTCGGGCTCTAAGGAGGTATAATCATGAATAATGATTTTCAGGAAAAACTAAAGCTCTATAAAGAAGAGCAATTGAGTCAAGAGGAAATGTCTCAGATGACGGATGAGATTAATAAATATATCGCCATAACAGAATACCTTAACGACGATGAAAAGGCGTTTATGGATGAATTGAAGATACAGATACAACCTAATCTTCAAAGGGAGGATCTTACGGCACAGCATATAAAACGTAAAGTAAATTCGAGGATTGTTCTTTTAACTGCATTTACTGCTATTTTCATTTTCTTGGGCTTTACCATATTATTTTTTACTGGTTCCAAGATCACAACTTCTCTCTTTGCTTTAGACCATAAAGAAATTTATGTTGAGCGAGAGGCGGTAGTGCAGTTGGCTCAGATTTTTCAACCTGAGTATGTATCACACAGGAGCAGTGTAAGTTCTTCGCTTTTTGCAAAGCAGAGTATCCATGTTTTCCTCGAAAAAAAAGTTGGAAACACCAAAATAGATGAAACTGAAATAAGTGTCAAATATCATTTTGGAAGGCCAGTGTCTTCGGCTGACTTTATGGCGCACCGCGCTATGTTCTTTTACTCTGATGATCCGACATCTGTAGATTTATCGGGTTTTAAAGTATTAGAAAATGCCCCTCAAGGTACTAAATCAAAAGTGTATGTATCGTTTGATAAAGCGCTAACCGCTTTAGAGATAGAGGAACAGTTTATAAAGGAATTGATCAATAGTAATACTGATAACACGTCTTTAGATTTTATGCCTATAGCGGCCATTGGGTCGGAGTTTTTAATAGCGAATCCTTCATATTACCAGATGAAGACAGTATATCCATATGATAAAAAGCATACTGAACTTCTTGAAGATAATGTCTCAATGCAAACGCTTTACGAGGGTTTTGATAATGATGCGCATATGGCATCTCTGATTGGCAATCTCAACCTCATAAAGAGCAATCTTGATTTGTTGGAGGCAATTTATCATGAGAAAATGTTTGAAGATACTGACTTTGACGCGTTGATTGCGCAAGTTGAGGATAATGGTGCCATGTATATTGGCATGTACATCTCTGCCGATAGTAAAGCTTTGTTAGCATTTAAAAGCAATCCGCACGTTCAGAGTGTGACGGTTGAGGATATAGTGATTTGGTGATGTGATTTGGTGATGTAATTGATCAGAACGTAAAAAAAATGCTTAGTGTATGGGACTAAGCATTTTTTGTTTTTCATTATATTGGCGTCAAAAAAAGACACCTATTTTATAAGCATTCTGTAATAAAATTTATGCTTAATTTCAACTTATAAGGATTTAGCTCTTAACTTATGGTAAGGTTCTGGGTATCGCCGTTGGGGAAGTGTCAAAATTACAATATTTTGGACACCCCTGTTATCAAAACATTGTAATAAATATGATTTACCCTTCAATTAATTAACATTTTTACACACTTTATTAATCATGGATCATCACTTCTTTTTAATTAACTTTAATACCGAACTGATTTGCATATCTAGCAAGTAACTCACATTTTTCCTTAATATCATTTAAGATTGGATTAAACAGATTTTCCAAACTTAAATATAATTTCTCTAATCGGAAATTCATACTTTCTTCTGCACCATCGTCTGCATTCCCATCTTCGTCAAAATTCATGTACCCATAATAAATTTCAATTTCACCTTTACTAACTAATGTTTTGTCTTTATAAAATTGAATATATACCTCATCGGTTTCACCACTTTCAGGATTGATATAACCTTCACAATTAATTGCATATTCAACTTCATCAATCTTAAATTTTGCAATTTGGTTACCCAACACAAATCTTTCATCTAATGAATAAAAATCATACACGTCAAAATAATCTTCTTGGTAACAGATTTCTTGTAACTTATTATAAATATCGCATCTCAAATCATCTAAATCATCTGTATCTGTAAATAAATAAAGTGGTTCCTTTGTATGATATTCGTTTAGAATTCTTTGAAACTCTTCATCAGTGTACTTAAATAATTCTTCGTAAAATGAATAAAGAAGTTCGTAGTACTTTTCAAACTGTTTGCTTAGTTCATCTAAATTTTCTTGTATATGATTAGTAAAATCTTCAAACTCATCACTTACACTTATCTTTTCTTCATAATCCACTGACAAAGAACTTAGTCCTCCGTATTCACGATTATTCTCTTCCATCCAATAATCATATTGTATTCTTTCAATTTCTTCCTCGTATTGAGCCTCACTTTCTATTTCTTCATACATACCAATTACGGTAAATTCAGGTTTAAAATTGTCTTTCAAAGTCAAAGTGAATTTTGTGCTATAGTGTACATGTTCAATCATACTATTTTTTTCTAAATCATTAAGTATATCTTCATGTAATAAACCGTTATCTTCCACAGACGAAAAGTCCTTTGGATTATTTGAAATAAAATACACATCATCTTCTGAGTTCAGATCAATAAAGTTTTTCAAATTTATTAAGGTTTCGATTATTACAGCGTCCGGTAAGGAGTTTTTATCTTCTTTCTTGCCCCCGTAGTGAAATGGTCTTTTTTTATGAAGTTCTCTTTGACTCGCCTTAAAAAGTAGCATTTCATCTTCTTCTATGATTACTACATTTTCATGTTGAAATAGAAATTTTATCATTTCATTAGAACTATGTATAAAATCATCTTTTTGAAAATTGAATTCTTCATAAAGATTATTAATACTAAGTTCCATTGGTTTTAACTTTTCATTAAAACGGTCAATCGCCTCTACATTATTTATCCAATTAAGCTTGCTTACACTTACTTTGAGTTCTTTAATACTAGCTCCAATTTTTTCTATTTCTCTTGTCAAATGCCTATTTGTTTCTGTAATCACAATACTTGGCAAGATTACTTTAGCTTTATCATAATCCAATAATTTAATTAATTGATTGTAAGAATTAGGTTTATGGCTTATATCACGACGCACAAACAAATTTATAATAATATTTGTATCTAGCATTATATATTTCACTATACTCACCTCATATTTTATAATTTTTTTCACATCACCAATCACTAAAAATCAAATTCTTTGGTCACATCATAGATTATAACCCTTGGTTTTAGGTTGCATTTTATTTTCGGTAAATCTTTATCAAAAATTACTACATTCTCTGAATAACTTTTTGTTGAATTATATATGATACCATTATAACCAGCATTCCTTGCTAAATCCGATATAAATCTAGTAATATAATATTCTGGTTTATAGTTCTTTTTCGATAAATCGACTGGTTGATCCAAAATACGAAAAGATAAGAGTGCTGTTATTAAATCACTCGTATTTGTACCAAGATGTTCCCAGTCATTCCTCATATCAAGGATGTTGTCAATCTCAACACTTTCATATTCTTGTATCCAAACTAATGAAGGTTCATCTGATTTTATAACTTCTTGAACCGCAGTATTTAAATCCCTAGCAATATACAAAAAACTTTGTCCCGAATGATTATATCTGCCTTCATTTGGTATGCCTATTTGAGGTACATGTAAATCATCATAACCATAAACTTTTCCCTCAGAAACAACTCTTGCTCTATACCACATTCCATTAATACTTGTTGAGCTAATGTTGTTACTAGATATTTCTTTCGAAATCTTTCTACCGAGTGAATTATTCAATATTAGCGTTGGATATAACTTGACATATTCTATTAATTCATCTAATTTAGTACCATACGTTTTTTCAATTTCTTGAAGTCTTAACCGTGTATCTTTATCAAACCTTTCTTCCAAACCAACAATCTCATATTCTTCAAAATCAGAATGTCCGCAGCCAGGACAAAGCAAATGATGAGCTATATTTTCTCTGGATTTTTCAGGTACATCATATTCATCAAAGAGATCATTCAATTCCACTTTTATTCCAAGAATCCATATGCATTCACCACCATCATAAGGTTGACAGTAAGTACAGTATTGAATTTCTTCTTGAATCTTATCTTTAAGAATTTCTTCTTTTCTGGACAGTTGAGGTAAATGAATATTCTTTTTAATAAGACCACCGATTCCGGTGGGTGTTGACCACCCAATCCGGAAAATGGAACCAACGG
>NZ_JARYZI010000012.1 GCF_029914245.1 Fusibacter bizertensis | reverse complement strand
ATGGGACCTAACGTTGCTGGTGTAATCGGTTCAGCAGTATCTGCAGGTGTGTTACTTTCATTGTTTTCAGGATTTTAATTTAACATCACCAAGGGATACAAGAAGATAATAAATCTTTTAATCTTTTTAGCGCTTAAACAATTGTTTAAGCGTTTTTTTAATTCTAACAGTCTAGAGATAGAAACTGGCTACCAGCTAGCACCAGATATTTATTTGAAATAATTTGACTGCATTAACATCTGTTTTTTACTTAAAGAAAGTATACTTTTGTCTATGTTTATATTCTATTATAATGATATAATTACAATTGAAATGAATTTATATAAAAGCAATAAATATATATAAAAGGATTGAAGACGATATACTCGTTGAGCAAAAAGATGGGAAGTATAGAGAACTGTGGTTGGCTCAAGCACAGTACTACTCTGAAGAGGCATAGCTCAACATAAAAGTTTTCCAAAATGAGTAATAAAAAAATCACCATGTACATCTCAACAAATGTACATGGTGATTTTTTTATAAGCTACAGTTTATTTAAGCTCTTCTAATCACTTCAACTTCATAACCATCTGGATCAGTTACAAAATAGTATCTAGGAGCTTCCCCAGGAAGTCCCATAAGTTTAGTGACTTTATAGCCCATATCCTCATGATTTTTGTGAGATGCTTCTAAATCTGGCGTGCCTACGGCGAGATGACTGAAGCCGTTGCCGATAACATAAGGCTTTTCTGGGTGATAATTATAAGTAAGTTCAATATCGTAATGTCCTGATTCATCAGTTAAAAAAACTAAAGTAAATTCATGTTCTGGAAAATCTTTGCGGTTGGTTTCTCTAAAGCCAAGTGCGTTTTTGTAAAAATCGAGAGATTTTTCAAGGTCCATAACGCGTAAACACGTGTGTAACATTGAATATTTCATGAGGGTCTCCTTTTAAAATATAGTTGCACGATTAATCCAAATATAAACATCCTCAGATGTATTGCTATTAGACCGTTAGTATACCATATATTGATATTATTTTAAAGAAATGCTAAGTTTCAACCCGCTAAAAAATTCTTGAATTACAGAGAATAATTGACATATGCCGGAAACGGAGTATAATAAAAATAAATACCGGCATATGCCGAAAACTAAAAAGGAGGTGCGTTAAATGCCTGATTTTGGACATCCATTTTCTGGACTAGCGAAAGAACGCAAATTAACAGAGCAAGAACTCATTAGAGCTATTCGCTTTATGGTTTCTGCTGAATATGAAGCAATTCAACTTTATATGCAATTGGCAGAATCAACTGATAACAAATTGGCAATTGAAGTATTAAAAGATATCGCTGATGAAGAGAGAGTTCATGCTGGTGAGTTTTTAAGGCTTTTAAAAGAACTTGATCCTGATGAAGAGAATTTTTACTCAGAAGGCGCTAAGGAAGTAGAGGAAGAAATTTCTAAATTTAAAGGTAAATAGTTTTTAATTTTTACAGAAGGGGCAATGAATGCCCCTTTTTTCGTCTTTAATCTAATGATCATTTAGAAAAGAGGTAAAACGCAAATGGAAGAAATGAAATTTGTATATGGACCAGTACCATCTAGAAGATTGGGCATTTCATTAGGGATAAGCCCAATTCCCAAAAAGACCTGTAATTATTCTTGTATCTACTGCCAACTTGGTAGAACCGATAACATGACGAATACGAGGCAGATGTTTTTCTCAGTGAAGGAAATAATAGAAGAATTTGATATTTATCTTAAACGAAATACTGAGTTTGATGTGGTCACCATTGTTGGAGAAGGAGAACCTACACTCTATTTAGGATTAGGAAAACTCATATGTGAAGTTAAAAAAAGAACAGAAAAGCCAGTTGTTGTCATTACAAATGGTGCATTGCTATATGATAAAGTATTGAGAGAGGAATTATACAATGCAGATATTGTGTTGCCTACGCTTGATGCGTATGATGATGCTTCGTTAAAGAGCATCAATAGACCTCACGGTGCAATCCGTTTTGAACAGATAAAGAGTGGTTTAAAAACATTTTCTGAAGAATTTATAGGAAGTCTATGGATAGAAATTATGCTAATTCCTGACATGAATGATGATAACACTTCACTTTTAAAACTTTCTGAAATCTTGAAAACACTAAAGTATGATAAGGTCTATATCAATACACCCGTTAGACCGCCTGCAGAAGCTAACGTAAAATCTGTCAGCCATGAATGCATAGAAAGGGCAGTCAATATACTTGGAGGTATTTCTATAGAGTTGTTAGCTTCACAAGGATTTTATAGTGAAATAAAAGATCATTATGAAGCCATCATCAGTATCATTAAAAGACATCCTATGAATCAATTTGAAATAGAAAGCTTCTTGAAGACAAGAGGCTGCATAGATAGTGTCAAAATTATGAATACGTTAAAACAAGATGAGCAAATCGCTTTAATAGAATATAAAGGGATGCTGACCTATAGACTAAAATAATGATCAGATCGGAGATGATTTAAGTGTTAAAACTCAGTACATTTACATGGGTGGCTATTTTTGCACTAAGTGCAATGGTAGTTAATAGTATTGGAATTTTGGTGATTTATAAAAACAAAGTATGGGCTGAAAAGAATGTTGAGTACTTTATGTGTTTTGCTGCTGGCGTGTTGATCTCATCACCTTTAATCATGGCGTTTCCTCAGGCGATAGAAAAAAACCCAAACGCAGGTTTGGCTGCGTTAATTGGATTTGTATTTATGTTTTTTAGCAATAGGATTATCAAACACAAAACCAAGCAACATGAATTGGCATTTGGAATTACAGCCTTAGAGGGAATTGGGATTCACTCTTTTATAGATGGCATCATTTATTCAGTTGCTTTTAATGTGAATATTTTCATAGGTATATTGGCAGGGATTGGGCTCGTCGTACATGAATTTGCAGAAGGGGTCATTACATTTTCAGTATTAACTAAAGCAGGATTAAGTGATAAAAAAGCCATTTTTTATGCTTTTCTGGTAGCTGCACTCACTACACCGATAGGTGCTTTTATAGCCTTTCCATTTGTAAGCAAATTAAACAGTTCAATTCTAGGACTTGCTCTTGGGTTTGTAGTGGGCGTCTTAATCTATATTTCCGCATCCCATCTTTTGCCAGAAGTAAGAGAAAATGAAAGGGAACATTCTTACTTGGCCTTTTTAGCGGGTGTTGGTTTGGCAATGCTTATATTGTTGAGCAAACAGTAAGATGCGTTTATATAAGCACAAATTGGATATAATACTCTAAATATAAGAACGATTAGATTGCTACGAGTCATTAATGTAGAGTTGAAGTGAGGCAGATTATGAGTAGGGTGCTTAAAGTTAATAATGTCACGAAATATATTGAAAAAAAAGAAATCATTAAAGGCATCAGTTTTAATATAGAAGAAGGTGAAATCTTAGGTTTTTTAGGTCCTAATGGTGCTGGAAAATCAACAACCCTTAGAATGATTGTGGGACTTTCGAAACCCTCTTCAGGTACAATCGAAATTTGCGGAGCGTCTATATCAACTCAATATATAAAAGCCATGGAGAACGTTGGGTGTTTAATAGAAGGGCCAGATCTATATAATTTTGCCACTGGTATGAAGAATTTAGAGATGTTATCTGCTATGTCTAAAAATATCTCTAAAGAAGATATTCTTGAGGTTGTTAGGCTCGTTGGACTTGAGAATAGGATCAACGACAAAGTAAGTACTTACTCTATGGGGATGAGGCAAAGACTAGGTCTTGCACAGGCCTTGATTCATAAACCGAAACTTTTAATTCTTGATGAACCTACAAATGGGTTTGATCCCCAAGGGATCTTTGAGTTCAGGGAAATTATAAAGGACTTAGTGAGACATAAAAACATTTCAGTGTTAATATCATCTCATCTTATCTCTGAAATACAACTCATGTGCGATAAAGTTTCTATTATCAATGATGGACTAATTATTAAAAATGCAAAGGTGAGCGATTTATTATCTTCAGGCACTATTTATTGGGTTCTTGATGACCCTCTGAAGGGACAGACCTTATTAAAGGAAAAATATAAAGCCGATTTAAAGATTGAAAATAATGAACTGATGGGAAATATCGATCTTGAGAAAATAGAAGAGATGAACAAGTACCTAATTGATGAAGGGATAAAACTTAAATATGTAGGTATAAAAAGTCTTACACTTGAAGAGTTGTTTTTAAACCTAACTGAACATCATCATATCACATAGAGGAGATGGCACGATGGTTTCTTTAATTCAGAATGAAATTACTAAAATATTTTTAAAGAAGAAAATGATATTAATCGCCATTTTACTGATCGTTCTTGTTGGGCTGTTTGCCTATGGTGAAAAATATGCATATGATAAAACGATTAGTAAGTTTGAATCCTCAGTAAGTGGCGCTTCTTATGATTGGAAAAGCCTCGTCAATCAGCAAATCGAGCAACTAAAAGGTAGAGTAGATAGCCCCTATATTCCTGAATCTGCGATTCAATCCATAAACATTCAGATCGAGCAATTAGAATACTTTGTATCTCATGATTTGAATCCAATTACCCCAAGCACAGCAAGGTTTACAGTAGAATTTATGGAACAATCTATTATTCTATTTTTACCATTGCTAATCATCATTTTAGCAGCTGATTTAATCTCAAGTGAGTTCTCAAATAGAACCATAAAATTACTACTTACAAGGGCAGTGCCTAGATGGAAAGTTCTCTTAAGTAAGTATCTTGCTCTCGTGATGATGACGACTATGGTTATACTCTTAATTGGCATTATATCAGGCGGCGTTTCTAGGCTCTTTTTTGGCGTATGGGGATTTGATGAACCCATCGCTACTGGGTTTAAATATATTGGAGGCACATTAAACTCAGACTCAGTCATAAGGATAACACGATTAGAGTATATGTTTTTAGTCTATGCACTAGGATGGTTTGTATCTATTGCAATTGCATCAATAACGTTCATGATCTCTGCACTTGTTAGAAGTACAGCAACTGCCATAGGGATAATTATGGCATCACTGATTGGTGGACAGTTTTTACAATTTTTCTTATCAGATTGGGGAATTGTGAAATACTTTTTTGTGTCAAATCTCAATCTCATAAAATACTTAACAGGTTCCTTCCAACCAATTGAAGGGATGAGTTTAGTATTTTCAGTATTGGTGCTAAGTGTATGGTCTGTTGTATCTTTGGTTATAAGCTTTTTTGTTTTTTCGAAACAAGATGTATTGGTGTAGTTCTATAGGAGGCATGGTATGAACAAAAAAATCTTATGGCTGATATTGTTTGTATTTTCAATTGTGATAGCAGTGGGCTTTATTATAGGAATCGTGACAACTATTCATATTACGACATCAACTCAGAACGGTGAAATGACAAAGTCAAACATTGAGACGAGCATTGAAAAGACCAATAGTGTTTTTAAGTCGGCAGATAATCTCAATATCCTAGTAATAGGAGATTCTATAGGCGCTGGCGTTGGTGATGAAACAAGTATGGGACTTGGCAAAGGTTATGCCTTAAAATTGAATGATAACTCAAAGTCGACTGAAGTGATTAATTTGTCTGTTCCAGGTGCGAAAACTGAAGATCTCTTAGCCGTCATTCAAAATACCGAGACAGATGCGTTTCTGATTCAATCGCATATGGTGATGATCTCAATAGGTGGTAATGATATCAAAAGCCTTCTTGATAATGAAGCTTCCACACTTTCAATTGACTATGAAGAACTCTTAACGCAATATCTGAGTGATTTAAAAGTCATTTTAAACGCAATAAAAGCTAAAAACGCAGATACACAAATTGTTTTTATCGGACTTTATAATCCTTATGGCGATAAAGTTGATATGGAGAAAATTGAACTGTTACTAAATATGAATTACAAGACCTCATTACTAGTAGATTCTTACTCGAGTAGTGTTTACATCCCAACTTATGATCTTTTTAAGTATCACTTAGATGCTTATCTGACAATAGATGATTTTCATCCAAATGCAGCGGGTTATAGTGCTATCGTTGACCGGATCATTTCAGTCGTTCTTAGTGATGAGATGCGTCAATAATCTGAAATAAAGTGAACCACTATGCGTCTAAAACTTATGAGACACAAAAAACCCCTTCAAAATCCAAGTTGAATTTTGAAGGGGTTTTCATTGAATTTTATCTAGATTTAAGTGGAAACAAAGGTGTTGTTGAACGCGCAACTTTTTTTAAGTCTTCTACATCAGACACGTCAAGCTGTAGTCCTTGTTCAACTATTTTTAATGCCCATCTAAATTGCTCTATATTTCCAGGGGGAACTATAATATCTACACCGCGATTCAGCGAGTAGTTCACAGCTTTTTTAGCAAGTTCAAAATCTTCTATTGGATGATACCAAGCTTTAGGATATTTTTCTTTATCGCTTTCTTGATAACTTGTAAGTACCATAGATTTGATGCCTAAAATGGTCATGTTTTTTTCTTTTGCAAGTTTGAGGACATCGTCACCATATCCATAATTTAGCATCGAAGCAAAATTAAAAGGAAACATAATAGAATCAAAATCATATCTTTCCATAAGTGCCAGTGCAGCTTCAGTTGAATGTGCTGAAAAACCAATATGTTTGATAAGGCCTTCTTCTTTTGCCTTTAAATAAGTTTTAAAAGCGCCATCAGGACCAAATGTTTTTTTGACATCCTCTAGATCATAAACAGCATGAAGTTGGTAAAGATCAAAATAGTCTGTTTCCAATTTCTCGAGAGATTCTTCAAGTAATTTTCTTGAGCCAGATGCTGTGCGATCCTCAGTTTTACACGCTAAAAAGATATCTTTTCGCTTTCCTCTAAGTGCAGGCCCTAGTTTTGATTCAGCATCAAAATAAGTAGGAGCGACATCAAAATAATTCACCCCGCTTTTTATAGCTTCTTCAACATATCTGTTTGCATCTTCTTGCACTTCGTTAGCAACGACGATACCGCCAAATGCAACTTTTGATAGACTTCTCTTAAATTTTTCACTATAAGTTTGTAACATTTTTTCACCTTCCTCTAATAGGTAGTATACGGTGTTTCTATACCCATTAGCAAGTGGTTTAACCAAGTTAGGCGCATTGGTTAAGTCAAATTGAGATGGGTATTTAATTGATATAAGTACAATTTAAATCCATTAAAAGTATTTATAATAACAGAAAGGTATAAATGATGATGTCAAATATAAAAAGAAAAGATAACTTTGGTTTTTGCATAGATAACTCATATCTGGAGTTACCAGATATACTGTATACAGTTCAAATTGCTAAGCCAGTAAAAGATCCTCAGATTATTCTTTTAAATACTGCATTAGCACTTGAAATTGGTCTGGATGCAGATGGGTTAAGTACTTTAGAAGGAACTGCTATTTTATCCGGAAATCAACAAGTTCTCGGTAGTAGATCGTTTGCACAAGCCTACTCAGGTCATCAATTTGGTTACTTTAACCACCTTGGAGATGGAAGAGCACTAATGATTGGTGAGCATCTAACGCCTGAAGGCAGGCGGGTTGATTTGCAATTAAAAGGCTCAGGTCCAACGCCTTATTCTAGACGTGGTGATGGAAGAGCTGGGGTAGAACCTATGCTTCGAGAATACTTAATTAGTGAAGCCATGGCAGGCCTTGGCGTACCTACAACTAGAAGCCTTGCGGTTGTAAGTTCGGGAGAGACCGTATACAGAGCAACCCAGCAAGAAGGTGCGATACTTACGCGTATGGCGTCCAGTCATATACGAGTAGGTACTTTTCAGTATGCCGCTTCGCGCGGTGATGCTATATTAAAGGCACTCTTCAACTACACTTTAGCTAGGCACTATCCGCAGTGCTCTGATAAAGAAGATCAGATAAGATGCTTACTTTTTAACTTTGCGATGCGTCAAGCTAAACTGATAGCACACTGGCAAAGCCTCGGGTTTGTACATGGTGTCATGAATACAGATAATGTAACTTTAGCAGGTGAGACGATAGATTATGGGCCCTGTGCCTTTATGGATCAATACGATCCCGATACGGTATTCAGCGCTATAGACACAAGTGGTAGATACCGATATAAGAACCAACCCCTTATTGGAAAATGGAATCTGGCAAGATTCGCAGAGACTTTGATACCACTTTTTAATCATGATGGTGAACGAGTCGCAAATGAGGCTTTAGATTATTATGACCAGGTATATGAAGCAGAGTGGCTTTTAAAGATGCGAAACAAATTAGGTCTTTTAAGTTCTGATTATGAGGATTTAGCTATGGTAAATGAATTACTAGTATGCATGGAAAGGGATCAACTAGACTACCACGAGACGTTTAAAAAACTAACACTAGGCACTTTTGAAACCGAGGAAAGTACTTCTTCAGAAGCCTTTAAGAACTGGTATCAAAAGTGGCGTATGCGTCTCACACAGGAACTAGGGGATGAAAAATCACTAAGGGAATTCATGAAAGGACAGAATCCTGCAATTATCCCCCGTAATCACATCGTTCAGCGCGTTCTTAATGATTGGGTTTTAGAGGGTGACGATAAGCCGTTTAGGGAATTGATGCGATTGCTATCGAATCCTTATCTATATACAGATGAACAACTCCTTATCGGTACGCCACAGAAAAACTGGCCAAAAAACTATACAACTACCTGTGGGACATAGGAATTTAAGCCAGCTATAAAGTGTTTCTTTTATTTACCTCTATTTTATGGTATATTAATGACTTATGTACTTAAAATTTCGGAGGTAATACATTGTCAAAAAGAGAATCAAGATTTAAGAATATCAATATTAAGAACGAATTATTATCAGGGTTAACAGTTGCACTCGCTCTTGTTCCTGAGGCAGTTGCATTTTCTTTTGTGGCTGGCGTTGAGCCACTTGTGGGACTTTATGCTGCGTTTATGGTGGGCCTTATAACAGCTTTATTTGGTGGAAGACCAGGTATGATCTCAGGTGCAACTGGCGCACTAGCAGTTGTTATGGTTGATCTTGTATCAGAGCATGGCGTTGAATATCTCTTTGGTGCCGTGGTGCTAATGGGAATTATACAAATCACAGTAGGACTTCTCAAATTAGGTAAGTTTATCAGGATCATTCCACTACCAGTGATGTTTGGGTTTGTCAATGGACTTGCGATTGTGATCTTCTTAGCCCAGCTCAATCAGTTTAAAGTAAAGAGTATAAATGACACGCTTGTGTGGATGAGTGGTAAGGAACTTTTTACCATGATAGGACTTGTTCTAATGACGATGTTCATTATGTATATATTGCCAAAGTTAACTAAAGCGATCCCATCAGCACTCGTTGCGATCCTTTCTGTTGCGGTTTTGGTGAACTTTCTTCATATTGATACGAAAAGTGTCGGCGATATCGCATCAGTTGGTGGTGGGTTTCCACAGTTTCACATCCCAAGTATACCTTTCAACCTTCACTCATTAGAGATTCTGTTACCTTATGCAGTGGTTTTTGCAGCGATTGGTCTTATCGAATCCTTGATGACGCTAACGTTGGTGGATGATATCACTAAAACAAGAGGTCGTGGAAACAAGGAGTGCATCGGTCAAGGCGTTGCCAATATTGCTACTGGTTTCTTTGGTGGTATGGGTGGTTGTGCGATGATTGGTCAAAGTATGATCAATGTAAATTCTGGTGGTCGCAATCGGTTATCAGGTGTTTCAGCTGCACTTTTCCTATTAGGGTTTATCCTTTTTGGTTCATCACTGATAGAGATGATTCCTATAGCAGCACTAACTGGTGTTATGTTTATGGTAGTTATCGCGACCTTTGAGTGGTCATCATTTAAAATGATTAGGAACATTAAAAAGTCAGATGCTTTTGTAATTATACTTGTTTCAGGGATAACAGTTGTACAAGACTTGGCAGTGGCAGTTGCCGCTGGCGTAATCGTCTCAGCACTGATTTTTGCTTGGGAAAAAGGTAAAAGAATTGATATTACAGTTACGAAGGAAGCGGAGCATACTAAAGTTTATCAGATAAGAGGGGCTTTGTTCTTTGGTTCTGCGAGAAACTTTATTGAAAGTTTTGATATATCAAGTGATCCAGATGAAGTTGTTATTGATTTCCTCCATGCTAGGGTATTTGACCATTCTGGAATCGATATTATCAACTCGCTGACAGAGATGTATAAAAATGAGGGAAAAATTCTTCATCTAAAGCATCTGTCGCCAGAGTGTTATGAATTTATAAAAGATGCAACAAGTGTTGTGGATATTAACATCATAGAAGATCCAAACTATCATGTTGCAATCAATGAATTAGCATAGATCCGATATTAAGAAACCCAAAAGATTAGATGATAGATCTAAACTTTTGGGTTCTATTTTTGTTCACTATTTTAATAATTGTAAAACACTTTGTGGTGATTGGTTCGCTTGTGCCATCCTAGCGTTACTTGCTTGCTTAGTGATCATATCATTCACTGATTTAAGCGCATCTGCTGCTTTTTGTGGACTATCCAATGCAGCTTGATCAGCTTTTTGTTGAATTTTATTTTCACCTAAATTATTTTGAGAAACAGAACGCTGAGGTCTTTGTGGTGAATAATTTGCACTCACGGGCTTACCAGCAGATGTCACGGTATTTGTCTTGGTAGCAGTAGGGGCAAGCGGTGTAGCAGTAGCTGTTGTTTGTGCTTTACTAAGGGCTTGACCTTCTTTTGAAATCGATACGTTGATGGGATTACTAGAGACAGAATTACTATTTGAAGTCTTTTGGGGATCTTGTTGCTTCGTATCTGGTTTTACAATACTTCTATCGATGGTGTTGCTAGTATTTGATGTATTTGTACTAAGTTGTCGATACGTATTTAAGGCTTGAGAATTTGGGTTAATTTTCATAAAGTATAACCTCCTTATTAGGTTCAACTAAATCTTCATGATGATCGATCTTAGCACAGTTGAGGCTGAAACTAGAGTATTAAATTTATTTTAAAGACCATTCATAGCATAATTATATTTATTAGTTTTTAAGTATAACTATATCATACCCCTTTTTGAGGTAAAATATGTGAATAATATGAAAACAACTTTAAAATTTCAAAATAATTATCAAATTCAAAAAAACGATACTTTGCCACATTTTGACCTTTGAATTTCCAATTGCATGCATCATATAATGTATGTAGGTATTGGATAATAAATAAGAAAGGAAAGTGTGATGATGAATAAAATTGGAATTATATTGGTCGTCTTAATAGTTATAATGGGTGGTTTGCTTTATAGTTTTGCAAATGAAAAAGATGATAACATCCAGGCTGTAAAATCGATAGCGACATCGAGCGAGTCAGTAACTTTAAATAACAGTGATTTAACTGCAACAGAATTATCCTATAAAATCGTTGATACAGGAACTTCTAAATTTTTTACTGATGTGACGACAGTTTCTAAGATATCCTCTGGTGAGGCGTTTTATGGACAAGATGCAAACTATAGTGGCTATGAGCCAAGTTATACTGATAATGGTGATGGCACGGTGACGGATACAGTCACTGGCCTAATGTGGCAGCAAACCATGGACTCTAAAATGACTTTTGATGAGGCACTTGAGTATGCAAATAATGCTAAACTCGGCGGATATGATGACTGGCGTATCCCAAATATAAAAGAACTATTTTCGCTTATAAATTATAATGGTTCTTCAGGTGGAGAGAAAGCAGATATACTTTTTATAGATACTGATTACTTTGATCAACCTATAGGAAACACAAGTATTGGAGAAAGAGAGATTGATGCGCAGGTTTGGTCAAGTACAAAGTATGTGAGCACTACTATGAAAGATGATGCAACAGTATTTGGTGTGAATTTCGTTGATGGGCGTATAAAAGGTTATGGTATGATAAAACCACAAACCAAATTAGATAACACCGCTTATTTTAGATTAGTTAGAGGAAACACGTCATACGGTGAAAACCTTTTTGTTGACAATGGTGATGGTACAATCAGTGATCTAGCCACTGGTTTAATGTGGCAGATGACAGATGATGGTCAGACACGTGACTGGAAAGAAGCACTTCAGTATGCCGAGGACTTATCATATGCAGGTTATGATGACTGGAGACTACCAAATATCAAAGAGCTACAAAGTATCGTAGATTATTCAAGAAGTCCAGATACAACTAACTCTCCTGCGATAGATCCGCTGTTTGTACTATCGGAGATGACTGATCCAAATGGCAATACAAATTATGGCTTTTATTGGTCAAGTACAACACATCAAGATGGCATCAACAAATCAAGCAGTGCTTCATATGTGTCATTTGGGGAAGCACTAGGAAAAATGAATGGTTCCATCATGGATGTTCACGGCGCTGGTGCTGTTAGAAGTGATCCTAAGTCTGGTGATTCAGATGATTATCCAAAGTATTTTGGGCCACAAGGTGATGTTAGATATGTATATAATTATGTGTTAGCTGTAAGAGATATAGACTAATCAACAAAAGCAAAATTGAAAAAGTAGAGCATTCACATGACCTTTAGATGATGTGGATGTTCTACTTTTCTTTAGTTAACGTAGCAGCCATCAATGCAGTTGCAATAGGTATTATCAAAAGTATACCTATACCACCGCAGATGATATGGAAAACTTCACTAGCGAATAATTTTGAATTGATGGTATTTACAAAGGTGTAGTTTAAAGTTGAAAACCAGATTAATATCGAAAAAAAGCCACCAAGGAAAGCAAAAAGCAACGTGTGTGTCATGGTACCAAGGATATCCCTACCGATTTTCATGCCTGATTTAAACAATTGCTCAAATTTTAAAGATGAATCAATAACATATAACTCGTTCATTGCAGAAGTGATTGATATAGCCACATCAATTACAGCCCCTAACAGTCCAATAAGGATTTCAATAAAGACGATTTCTGATAAGTCGATATTAACATATGCACTCATGGCAGAGAGTTGTTCAACTTGCTCAAAACTAAAGCCTTGTATTCTAGCTTCTTTAACAAAGGGGAGTGAAATGAGCAGCGTTAAAATGATTGCAATAAGGACTGAAATACTCGAAATAATGGTCATCTTATTGATGCCGTTTATATTAAAGAGTAAAATTACACTAATTAAAAGACTCGCTATTAATGTCGTTTTAAGTGGGTTAAACCCCATTGAGATAAAGATGAGTAACACTATGAAAATTGTAACCGTATAGAGCATCGAAAAGAAAGATCTAACCCCTCTTGCGCCGCCAATTGTAGCCATCAGAATAAATAATATACCAGTAAGAACTATTAGTGATGTATTCATTTGACCTCCGAATGAGGTACTTTGTCTAGAAGTACTATGGAAATTAAGAGTGTGATGGGTATGGAGAGTACGATTCCGATACTCCCAATGACACCTCGTAAAAGTTCTAATGATAGTGAGATGTTCATCATATAGCCAAGTGAAATGCCACTTTTCATCATCAAAAGGATTACAGGTATACTACCGCTTAGATAAGCTAAAATTAAAGTGTTTGTCATAGTTCCCATGATATCATTCCCAATTTTACGGCCTGAACTAATAAGCATTTTACGTGTAACAACAGTTGAAGTTTTAAGGATTTCTTCTATTGAAGAGGCAATTGATACAGCAATATCCATGATTGCCCCGAGTGTACCGATTACGAGTTGAAAATAGAAGAGTTCAACTGGCGAACTAATGGTGATATCCATTTCTTGATAGTTAACACCGCGAGAGCCCGTAAGTTTAAAAGTCACATATGCAATTGTGATAGCAAAAAGTAAACCAAGTGCAGTTCCTAGTGATGCGGCAAGTGTTTTTTTATTGAAGCCAGTCACAAGTGTCATAGAAGTAAAAATAAAGATTATAACTGCGATGGGTGCCAAAAGGTAGATACTAACATTATTTCTATATAGATACATAATGACAAATACAATAGCAAAATTTAGTAAAACACTGACAAGTGATTTAGCGCCTTGTTTGCCACCTATTAGCACAGCTAAAAACGCAAAAATGATCAGCAGGGAAACCATGTATGTATCGCGTTTTAAGGAGACTATATCATATTCGTTTTTTGTGCCAACAGTAGTTTTCCTTAAAATCAATAGTTGACCAACTTCATAACGATTAGAAAATGCTTGAGAATAAGAAAATTCATTTTCAAGTTTAATGGGTTGAGTTGAAAGCTCTTCGTTGATGAGTTTGAGAGTTAGGATCTGCTTATAATCCAAAAATGGTGATAACTCAGTATCTGGCACACCAGCCTCATCAATAGAGATGATTTCACCAATAGGTTGTTGATAAGTTGGTAAAACATCATTTATATTCACAAGTAAAATTACTAAAAGAAAAAGTGATAAAAAAGTATATTTATGAGACGATTTTTTAGTTGATATCAAATTTTGTATGTTCAAAATAGCCTCCAAAATTTCGAATAAATTTAGTATAACATGTGCCATTACCGAAGTCACTACCATAAGCCTTAGGAGAATATATGTAGTACTGGAAAATTGACATTATGCCTTTATAAGCGTATGCTTAAGAAAGGAGCATTACGGGTGACGGATGCAACAGAATTAAAAATAAATTTTCAAAGCCACTTATTTATAAGTGGCTTTATTTTATTTAAAATTTTCTAAAAATACTTAGATGTACGGGAAAACCAATTGGAAAGTAGGGATTATATTGAACTATTCGGCATGGATTCAATTCATCATTATTGCGTTAGTAGTTATATCGGGCATTATCTTTATCCTAAAACTTAGAAGAAATAGGGACCTCAATATTAGATATGCCTCATTGACTGTTGAAGAGCTTGAAAAGCGTGCGAGACGAATGGCACAAGACCATACGATTTCTGTAAAACGCAATGTACTTAACTGGCCAATTACACGAATGAACGAAAATTATGATTTAATACTCGAACTTTATAAAAGTCTAAATGAAGATATTAATTTAAAGCGATCTATACCACCAGCAGCAGAGTGGTTACTTGACAATTTTTATGTTATAGAAGAGCAAGTTAAGGGCGTGACACATGCGCTTACAAAGAAAAATTATTATCAACTTCCTGTCTTAAAAAAGGGACCATTTAAAGGTTATACACGTGTATTTGCCATTGCTGTTGAGTTCATATCGGTGGTAGATGGTCAGGTTGAAGAGAGCACTCTACTTAGGTACTTAGAAGCTTATCAATCACATAGTATCCTCTTTGATAGAGAAATTCGTGTGTTACCAATTATGATGCGAATAGCTTTAATTGAACATGTGCGTATGATTTGTGAGAAAATAAAAGATACTCAGTTAGAATGGAACAAAGCGGATTTAATTATTGATAAATACTGGTCTGAAGATGTAGTTGACCTTGATAGATTAGTAATACAGTTCAAAAGTATTATTGAAAAAGAGAGTGAGGTAAACCCGTCTTTTGTTGAACATCTATTTTATAGATTGAGAAGAGCAGGGAGAAGTTATTCGGGTGTACTGAGAAGTATAGATCAGGTGCTGGATAAATTTAGTATGACAACTGAATTGATTGCTCACAAAGAGCACAATGCACAAGCAGTTAGTACCGTTTCTTTTGGGAATTGTATCATGAGCCTAAAGTACGTATCAACTTTAAATTGGAGTTACTTTTTTGAAGCTGCTAGTTATGTTGAGAAAATACTACAATCTGATCCCGATGGAACATATTTGCTAATGGATGAGATATCAAGAGGATTTTATCTGAGAAAAATAGAATTACTTGCGAGAAAATACAGTGTATCCGAGATTCATATTGCTCGAGAAGCTTTATCCATGGCTGAGAAAGCGTTCATAGAAGGGAATTCTGCTAATGAGGCTGAAAATATTTATAACCGTAAAAAACATGTCGGTTATTATTTGTTAGGTGCAGGTATTGAAAGATTAGAAGATATACAAAAAGGAACAAGTAGCTTTATTGGCAAAATCCATAAAAAACTTAGTCTGTATCCTGGGGTCATATACGCATGTGCAATTGTAGCGGTGATGTTAACCGTCTTAGGAACGGCTCTTGCATATGGCATTATAAATTCGGCAACTGCATCATTATGGATGATAGGTGGCGTAATTATAATGCTGCTTATACCAAGTTCAGAGCTAGCGATTACATTAATCAACTGGGGCGTCACATTAGTCGTTAAGCCTGCTATATTTCCGAAACTTGAATTTAAAGATGGAATTCCCCAAGAATTCAGTACCATGGTTGTGATTCCAACACTCCTAAACAATGAGGAGCGTGTGGTTGAATTGTTGGAAAACTTGGAGAATCATTATCTTTCTAATCCTGAAAAAAATTTATACTTTGCCTTGATTGGTGCGTTTAAAGATTCAAAAGGACCAAACACGATTGAAGACAACAAAATATTGTTTCAAGCTGAAAAGGGGATTGAAAAGCTGAATAAGCAATATGCACAGGGAAGAGAAGCACTTTTTTTCTTTTACCATAGAGTAAGTGTACTTAATAAAAACGATAACACTTGGACTGGCTGGGAACGTAAAAGAGGTGCACTTATGGAGTTCAATGAGCTCCTATTAGGGTCAAAAGAAACGACATTTTCTGTGTACTCAGAAAATACAATGCCAATTGAAAAGATAAAATACATCATTACACTAGATGCTGATACGATTTTGCCACTGGGCATGGCAAAGCGAATGATTGGTACGATGGCTCATCCTTTAAATACCCCAATTATCGATCCTGTTAGGGGGATCGTTGTAGACGGTTATGGCTTAATGCAACCTCGAATTTCCTTTGATGTTGAAAGCTCAAATCGTTCTATTTTTTCAAGAATATTGACAGGTCAAGAAGGGATGGACCCATATGCCAGTGCAATTTCAGACGTATATCAAGATTTATTTGGAGAGGGTGTTTTTACAGGAAAAGGAATCTATGATTTAAGTATTTTCAATCAAGTTCTAAAAGACATCGTTCCAGAAAATGTTGTTTTAAGTCATGATTTACTTGAAGGTTCATATGTCAGAGCGGCACTTGTGTCAGATCTGGAACTCGTTGATTCATATCCAACTAAATATAATGCTTATATGACACGACTTCACAGATGGATTCGCGGCGATTGGCAGTTGATTCGTTGGCTTGGCAAAACAATTACCAACAGAAAATTACAAAAGGTAAAAAATCCGCTTTCAAAAATATCCAAGTGGAAAATCACTGATAATTTAAGAAGGAGTCTTGTTGCGCCATCTATTATGCTACTATTCATAGCAAGTTTTAGTTTCTTACCAGGCAATGCAATTGTCTGGATCGGATATGGGTTAGCTGCATTGGGACTGCCTTTCCTAATCCATGTTTTTAGCGAACTGATTTCTAACGCACCACTATTTAGGCGCGTCAGAAGACATATTAATGGTTTTTTTGGTATAAAATCTTCACTTTTTCAATTTATGCTGGCGCTCATTTTCTTACCATATCATGCTCTGATGGTAATGAAAGCAATTGGTACTACATTGTTTCGCGTCTTTTTTTCAAAAAAGAAAATGCTGGAATGGGTAACTTCTGATGATGCTGAAAAGTTTCAAAGCAATTCACTTAAAAGTTATCTATACTCAATGGGACCAAGTTTAATTGGAGGCTTGATCTTAGCAAGTTTAAGTTACTTTTTCAAACCATCAAATTTTGGTTTAAGTTTATTAATGGCTGCTTTGTGGTTTTCATCACCGATCATTGCTTATTTAATCAGTAAAAATAGAGATAAAGAGATCGAACGACTTAATGATAACGCATTACTAGAACTTAGAGTTGTTGCACGAAAGACATGGCGCTATTTTGAGGAGTTCGCAAACGAAAAGAACAGTTGGTTAGCCCCTGATAACTATCAAGAGGAACCACATAGAGGTATTGCATACAGAACTTCTCCAACGAATATTGGACTTGGTCTGTTAGCAACTTTGTCGGCACGTGATATGGGGTATCTTGGTACAATTGAATCTGTTGAGACACTTATAAAAACAACCCGGACAATTGATCAGATGGAGAAATGGAATGGTCATTTATACAATTGGTATGATACAAGATCGCTTGAACCGCTTCGACCAAGATATGTATCCACAGTAGATAGTGGAAACTTTGTATGTTATCTTATTACGTTAGAACAGGGCTTAAGAAGTTTATATCATAAAACCGTGTTTGATGAGGCTTATTTAAGGGGAATTGAAGATACAATACGTTGTGCAAACAATATTTTATATGCAAGTATAGAGGAGATAATCGCTGTAGATATTGAATCCTTTAAAAAAGAACAAAACCTAGATTTATGGCTTCAGATAATCAACAAGTTACTTGAAAGCAAAGTAATCCAAGAAATGAAAGATAAAGTATGGCGAGCAAAAATTATTAAACAGCTACAAAAATTTAAAAGTGATGTCTTATATTTTGCACCATGGCTTGAACAGATGAGTCAGTTGCCTGATATTCTGCTAGATCAATCGATAGCATCTTATACAAATGAACTTGTAAAAATGTTAGTAAAGAACGATAAACTTATAGATATACCTGATAAAAATCAATTGATTTTATCGAGTATAGTTGATCTCAAAAGCATCATCATCGCATCTGATCTTATGCAAGTTGATGAGATTGCAGAGGCTATACTATGGTTAAACACTCTTACTCATACCGTTGAAAAATCGCAAGTCACTGCGCATAACTTATACACAGCGTTAGATGATTTGATCTCACAAGTAAATCGACTTTCGGTGGATACCAAATTTGGAGTGCTTTTTGAAAATAGAAGGCATCTGTTTTCTATTGGTTTTAATATTGAAGATAATCGTATGACGAATTCATATTATGATCTATTGGCTTCTGAAGCACGACAAACAAGCTATATTGCAATTGCTAGAGGAGAAGTGCCAGTTAAGCACTGGTTTATGTTAGGGCGTTCACTAACTGTTGTTGACCACTACAAAGGTTTGATTTCATGGAGTGGCACGATGTTTGAATATTTGATGCCTTTATTAATCATGAAAAGCTATAGCAACACATTGTTAGATGAAACCTATTCATTTGTGATTAAATGTCAAAAGAAATATGCAAATGAACGAAGTATGCCATGGGGAATTTCAGAATCCGCATTTAATTCAATGGACATTCACTTGGATTATCAGTATAAAGCCATAGGTGTTCCTTGGTTGGGACTTAAAAGAGGACTAATTGAAGATGCTGTCGCTGCACCTTATGCGACGCTGTTGGCACTTATGGTATCGCCTTTTGAAGCCTATAAAAATATGCAAATACTAAAAGCACAAGGTGGTGAAGGTGCATATGGATACTATGAAGCGATTGATTACACACCTGAGAGGTTAGGTTTTAATAATCAACCGGTAGTGATCAAAAGCTATATGGCACATCATCAGGGGATGAGCTTATTAGCGCTTACCAATTACTTGAATGATAACATTATGCAAACACGTTTTTCAGACGAACCTTATGTAAATGCAGCGCGGTTATTACTCCAGGAGAGAATACCGACCAATACAGTCTTAAGCAAAGAAAATAAAGAAAAAATTATGCCATTTAAAGGATCAATTTATAGAGATAAAGGTTCCTATAGAAGGTTTACAAAGCTTAATCAACCTCTGCCAATGGCGCATGTACTTTCAAGTGATAGCTATTTTGTGATGTTAACTGATAAAGGTACAGGTTATAGTAAGACAAAATCATTAGCTATTAGCAGATGGAGAGAAGATCCAATCTTAGATCACTATGGTATGTTTTTCTACGTGAAAAACAAGAGTACCAATCGCATTTGGTCATCGACATATTGTCCAATAGAGACTGAGCCTGATGCGTATGAAGTGGTTTTTACTGCAGATAAAGCCGTATATAAAAGGGCTGATGAAAATATTGAAACTACAACAGAGGTGATTGTAACATCAGCGGATAATGCAGAGATAAGAAGAATAAAACTCAAAAACAATGGCGATTCGGCTAGCGTTATAGAATTGACAAGTTATCTTGAAATAGTGCTTGCCCCACATAATAGTGATTTAGCACATCCAGCGTTTGGGAACTTATTTGTTGAAACTGAATACAATAGTGAATTTAATGCACTTTTAGCAAAAAGGCGTCCTAGAAGTGCTGAAGACAAATCGATTTGGATGGCACATATGCCTGTCGTTGAAGGTGATACAATCTCTAAAATCCAGTATGAAACAGATCGTTCACTTTTTATTGGACGAGGTAGAACCGTTAAAAATCCTATTATGATTGAACGTGATAAACCACTTTCAAATACAGTAGGGACTGTTTTAGATCCGATAATGAGTATACGACTTAAGCTAAACATTGAAAGTGGAAAAGCAACGAGAATTTCGTTTGTGACAATGATTGCCGATAGTAAAGAAGCTATTTTGGAACTTGTTGAAAAGTACGCAAGCTTAGAAACTTGCGATGCATCTTTCTGGTTGGCACTAGCAAGAAGTGAAGTTGAAGCAAAATATTTAAACATAAAAGCTGCTGATATGGAAGTTTATCAAGATATGATTAAAGATATCTTGTACCTAAGTCCAATGAGGCAAATGAACCAACACATGATTGCCTCAAATCAAAAAGGACAGACTTCACTATGGCCATATGGTATATCTGGCGACACACCTATTGTATTGGTCTGCTTAGATCGAATCGACGAAGTGGAAATTCTTTTTGAACTATTAAAAGCACAAGAATTTTGGAGAATAAAAGCTTTAAATGTGAGCCTTGTCATACTCATCCAAGAAGAAAACAGTTATCTAAATCCACTTTCCTCTTTGGTTAAAGAGATTGTTTATGACAACCAAACCAGTGGCGTGTTAAGTAATAGAGGAGATATCTTTATACTTATCACCAGCAATATGGCAGATGGTGATACAGATCTGGTCAAGGCAAGTGCGCGGTTAATATTCAGAGGAAATGGAGAAACCATGCAAGAGCAACTTATGCTGAATCTTCCAGTTCAATTTATACCAATGGTTGAAACACAATTAGAACCACTTGAAACGGCATCTTACACAACTGAGATTTCAGTAAGTCAACTTCAGAATAAACTTCAATTGTTTAATGGACTTGGAGGTTTTGATGAAAATGGAGAATGCTATATTATCAACCTTGAAAATGGGCAAACAACACCTGCTCCATGGTCTAATATAATCTCCAATCCTAAATTTGGATTTATGGTAACAGAATCGGGTGGTGGTTACACATGGAGCAACAACAGTCGTGAAAACAAATTGACACCATGGAGTAACGATGCAGTCAGTGACTTACCAGGTGAGACATTCTATTTAAGAGATGAATACCTCAATATTTGGTCAATGACGCCACAACCTATTAGAGAAGATGCGCCGTATACTGTGGAACATGGTTTTGGCTATACGTCTTTTCAACATGAGAGTCATGGCATCCACCAAAAGTTGACACAATTTGTGCCACTTGAAGAGCCTGTTAAGATAAGTATCATAGAATTAAAGAATAAAGGTGATCGTGAAAGAAAAATCGCCGTCACATATTATGTAACACCAGTAATGGGTGTAGAGCCTAGTGTAACAGGACTGCATCTAAAAAGTGCCATGATGGAAAATGGCACACTTGTAGTTGAAAATCCTTATAACCAAGAGTTTAAGGGTGAGCAAATGTACATGGATGTCTCAGAAAACAATAGAAGTGTCACTGGTAATCGTCACGAATTTTATGGAAGTAACTGCAAAAGGAAGTTAGATGGATTAAGACAAATTCATCTATCAGGTACCGTTGGCGCAGGGTATAATCCATGTATGGCAATGCAAACAGAAATTACCATTTTACCAGGCGAGACCTTTAAGTTCGTCTATGTACTTGGTATTGCTCAGAGTATAGAAGGTGTAGTAAAAGAAGCAAAACAATATCTTTCGTATGAAACTGCATATCAAGCGCTTGAAGATGTAAGGTCATTTTGGAAAAAGAAACTACAGATGTTAGAAGTGAAAACGCCTGAGCGTTCACTTAATTATATGCTTAATGGATGGTTACTTTATCAAGTCATTTCATGTCGACTATGGAGTCGCTCTGCTTTCTATCAATCAGGTGGTGCATTTGGGTTTCGAGATCAGTTGCAGGATAGTTTATCTATTTTAGCGATATGGCCAGAGCTTGCTAGGGAGCAAATTATTAAACATGCAGGGCACCAATTCATAGAGGGTGACGTTTTACACTGGTGGCATGAACCAACCAATAAAGGGATGAGAACGCGGATTTCGGATGATTACTTGTGGCTACCGTATGTGACTGCAGAGTATGTAAAAACAACTGGTGACGTGACGATTTTAAATGCACAAGCACCTTTTGTTGTGGATGACGTTTTGAAAGAATTTGAAGAAGAACGTTACTGTTCACCAACGGTTTCAAATGAAACTGAAACACTTTATGAACATTGTATACGCGCACTAGAACATAGTCTGAAATTTGGTAAAAATGGACTGCCGTTTATGGGAACTGGAGATTGGAACGATGGTATGAATACGGTAGGAAACAAGATGATCGGTGAAAGTGTATGGTTAGCTTGGTTCTTGCATGTAACACTTCAAAAGTTTATCCCGATATGTAACCAATATGGAGATGTCGAGCGAATGGAGCGTTATCAAATGGTGTGCGATAACTTAATCTATGCCATAGAAAGCGTTGCATGGGATGGCGATTGGTATAAACGTGCATTTTTTGATAATGGAGATGTGCTTGGCACTGTTGAAAATGCTGAATGTAAAATTGATTCATTAGCACAAACTTGGGCAGTTTTTTCTGGTGAGGCTGATCAAGATCGTGTTGAAAGAGCCATGCATTCACTTGAAGATTACTTAGTGCTTAGAGAAGAGGGCTTAATTAAACTCTTGACGCCACCTTTTTATGATGGTGAACTAGAACCGGGCTATATTAAAGGTTATGTACCTGGTGTTCGAGAAAATGGTGGACAGTACACGCATGCTGCTGCATGGGTAGTAGCAGCCTTTGCTAAACTAGGTTATGGCGATAAGGCACATGAGTTATTTGAACTCATTAATCCAATCAACCATACACGGACTAACCATGAGGTATCAGTCTATAAGGTGGAACCTTATGTCATGGCAGCTGATGTCTACAGCAGTGCACCTCATATAGGCAGAGGCGGATGGACTTGGTACACAGGTTCTGCCAGCTGGATGTACAGCGTTGGCACCAAAGAAATCTTAGGTTTTAGTAAAGAAGGGAACACAATTAGCATTGATCCTTGCATACCGAAAAAATGGCATGAGTTTCAAATGAAGTATCAGTTTGAAGAAACTATATATGAAATTGAAATTTTTAACCCTTATCATGTGAACAAAGGTGTTAAAGAGACTATACTTGATGGTGAGATTTTAGCTGGAAATATAATTACTTTGGTTAACGATCAAGTACTGCATAAGATTACCATTAATATGGGATAAAAAAAGGGTGTTGTTGCAAATCTAATTTAGATAAGCAACAGCACCTATTTTTATGTCTAGTGGCTATCTTCAACTTTTGGATCATAGGCTATTCGTAACCCTTCACTAATAAATTTAAGGCTTATCGTTGTGACAGATACTGTGAGAATTGGAAAAAGCCATATCCAGTAGTAATCCTTAAATGTATTAGGTCCACTTAGATTTGGAATAAGACTGCCCCAACTCGTAGTACTTAATGGCATGAAAGAAACACCAAAAAAGAAGAGGATCAGTTCAAAGATTAAAACTTGTGACATAAATTGGATCATTGCGACGATAATTTGACCAGATAAATTAGGCAAAAGGTGTTTTATGATGCGTCTGAAACTACCAATACCGATTAATTCTGCAGCTTTCATATACTCTTCAGAATTGATCCGTATCGTTTCAACACGGATAATTTTATAAAGCGTTGGTGCGCTAAATAAACTGTAAATGATAATAGACGTGTAGACGACTTGTGGTGTATTTAGTCCTATATTTCGAAGAACAAAACTCAACATCATAATGAGTGGTAGTAATGGCATGGCATATATAAAGGTCATTATTTGAGACAATACAAAGTCAAATTTTTTTCCAAAATAGCCTCCCACTATTCCAGTGAAGCTACCGATCAAAGTGTACGGGAGTGTGCCAATAATTGCAATAAATAGTGATGTTCTTCCACCAATCCATATGCACGTGAATAGGTCTAATCCACGTTCTGTAGTACCGAAAAAATGAGTGCTTGATGGCGCTCGAAATTTTTGTGTGCTATCTATGGCGTTCCATGTATAAGGTGAAACCATTGGAAATACAACTGTGCCAAGCACTATCAGAGTGAACACGGTTAAACCAAAGAGCAAAAGGGGGTTCTTTTTCTTAAACATTTTCTTTATCATGAAATGCCCTCCTTTATTCTCGCATCTGATTTAACATATAGGGCATCAGATATGAAATTCCCTGCAATAACTAAAATAGCATAAAACAATGTGATAGCGATGACCATATCGCGTTCTCCAAAGTTGAGGCTTTCTATAAAAAGCATGCCCATCCCAGGCCAACTAAATACTTTTTCGACTAATATATTACTGATGATTAAGGTAGGCAACAACATCGATGCAACAGAGATCAAAGGAAGTAGAGCATTTCTAAATGTGTGTTTAAAGAAAACTGCAAAATTAGTTAAACCTTTTGATTTTGCAGTTCTTACATAGTCTTGATGAATTACATCAAGCATAGCGTGGCGGATAAATGGCACCATAGTGCCAATCCATACCACTGAAATTGAGAGGACAGGAAGGACCATGTGATGTGCAGTATCAGTGATTTGAACCCATATATTAGGATATCCACGCGCTCTAAGTAAGACATCTCCTATACCACTGATTGGGAGTAGGCCTGGGACATACTTGACGAAATACAGTATAATTAGAACGCCAAAATAAAAACTTGGAACTGAAGTGAAAATCATCGTTAATACTAAAATAATGGTATCACTCGCTTTCCTTGCCTTCATTGCTGCTAGTATTCCAAGTGGGATGGAGATTGCCAGAGAAACGATAAAGGCAACCCCATTGAGCAGTAACGACCGTCCCATAAATATAAACAAATAATTGTTCACGGTACTATCTCGGTCATAATAGTAACCCAAATCGCCTTTAAAAACATTGCCTAACCATCTTAAATATCTTGTATGTATAGGATCATTGTAACCAAGTGCTTCTTTTTGGAGCTCAATTTTTGCTTGCGATATAACCCCAGTTTTATTCAGTGCTCTTTCTTCAGCTTTGACTGGACGCATATCCATAAAGAAAAAAGTAATCATTGTCACAGTAAGCAAGATCACTATGGCAAATAGACTTTTCATGATAAATTTCCACATGCTCTCCTCCTTGTATTAAATTGATTTGGTACATTTTCTTTATACTAACATACTTTATTTTGAAATTATCTGAATTTTCTGTAATGAAAGTATTAAATTAGTCTTACAATGGTCGATATTGGGTAAATATAGTGCATAAGAGGGGGTGTTTTTATGAAGTGTTTTGGTAAGGTTAAGTTGATAATGTTGATGTGTATGATTTCTTTATTTCTTGTAGCATGTGGACAAAGTTCGGACGACACTGCTACTTCACTACAAGAATCATCAGTGGAAGAAGTCGATTCAGATGAATCAATAACGATGAGTGAAAATTTGACAGAGGAACAAGTAACCACACAAGAAAAAGTTTCTAGAGTGCCAAACGAAGTGGCAGCTTCACCAGGAAATATTGCCAATTCTGCTTTCTTTGGATTTCAAAACGATGAGATGTTCTATACAGCAAATTATGATTTAGGTATACTAAATCTTGAGACAGGTGAACTTTCAAAAGTAAAAAACGGGGGTGGCAATCACTATGTTGTCATGGGCGACCTTGTTTTTCAATCTAATATCATGGGGCTAAATAGAGTGAACCTTTCAACTGGAGAAATTCTCAATCTATCAAACGATTTTGCACTTAATCTAAATTACGATGGTCAGTGGCTTTATTATGTAAATGATAAAGAGGATAAATTAATCTATAAAATTAGACCAGATGGAAGTGAACGTACACAAATCAGTGATCTTGATAACGTAAGCATCATGATATTATATAAAGGTAAATTATATTTCAGCCGTTATTGGAATTCTCATGAACTTTATAGTATGGAGACTGATGGCAGTAACCTGAACATGCTGGATGATCAATGGATTGATTTCTTTATTATTGAAAATGATATGATTTATGCGATGCAGGAAGATGATCCGGGACTTTATAAATATAATCTTGATGGCAGTGGAAAAGCTAAACTGACAGATCAATACGGTAGCTTTATGAACGTATGTCAAGGCTATTTATTTTATCCCAACGATTTGGATGGCAACAATATGTATAAGATGAATTTAAGCGATTATTCAACAGAAAAAGTGCTCGATTTTCCCGTTAATTATTCATTTTCTCATGGTGATTATCTCTACTTCTATAATGTACAAGATTATGAAAGTAAAGTATATCGTATGGCTTACGATTCTAATACACCTGAAGTGATGAATATGCCAAGTGACATCGAGTAACTGTTATTAAATAGATACTATTTAGAATTAATGATATAATATTTCGAAAGGAGTATTATAATGCAGCGATTAGGTTTAAACAGTAATATTAATTCTTTTAAGACATGGGCTTTGGATATAATTAAATTAAGTTTGATATGGTTATTTTTTAGTTTGCCATTGGTAACCATTGGTGCTTCAACAGTCGCAGCTTACGCTGTTACATTTAAATTGATTGAAAAACGAGAAGTATTTATATTCAAAGAGTTTAAGAAAAATTTTCTAGAGAATTTGAAGCAAGGTATTCCACTAGGATTAATTCATTTAGTTGTCATGTATTCTTTCTATTTGAATTTAGAATTTTTAACGAAATTCGATGTAGCACCAATTGTTTTTTTTATTGCAGTAATTGGTATCGGAATTTTAAGCTTATTATGTCTGACTTTTGCATTTCCATTATGTGCACGTTATCATAACACCTTATTGGGAATACTTGTAAATTCTGTGACAATTGCGATTAAGTTCTTTATGAAAACATTTATGCTTTGGCTTTTATTAGGTATGATCATTTTGTTATTCACATCTAATATTTTGTTTATGTTTTTGGGGATACTCGTAGTTCCTGGCTGCGTTTTTCTCATTGTAAGTAAATTTTCATTAAAAATCTTCAACTTAATAGAAAAAGAAACAATGAAGACACTTTAAATTTGTTGAAATTTATCGGATTCAAAAAACTACCATTTTAGCGAATGGTAGTTTTTATTTTTATAAAACAAAATATAAGATTAGTGCGATAATAAACATCATCATAAACGCAGAAATTGTAGTTCCTAATTGCTTAGAATATCCCTTTGGTGTTATTTTTCCTTTGGCATCTAGTTTTTTGATGAATGGGTGTAATTTCCAAAAATAAGTTGCAATTGATAGAATCATTGCGACTACAGCATAGAGCTTGGTCTTTTCAGTACCTGCAAAAAGGATGACCAAAAGCAATACAATAAAGATTAGTTTCGTACCTGCAACCCAGTTTTTCATGTACTGTGCAAAATCGTGTAAATTTGTATCGACCTTTGTATCTTCCCAAGCGTCAAAGATCGCAACACCATTGCCCATTTTTGAATCTGGTTTAAAATATAAAATCAGTACATTTAGCGTTTCTAAAAAGATAAAGATTGATATAGCTATTGTAAGTATAATCATTTGTTCACCTCATTAGGATTTTCGATTTGTTAATCTAGTAACTTTTTATGTGACACATCTAACGAATCATTGAGACCCTTTTTTTCAAAAGATTACTTTCTTCAGCTGCTGCAATGATTTTTAAGACATCGACTGCTTGCTCAGGTTTGACATAAAGTGCATTTGGATCTGATAATGCTTCAAAAATATTTGTATAGTAATTGCCATAGTTACCTATATAAGAAGGCAACCTTTTTTCAAGGATTCGATCACCTTCTGGATAGAATAAAGTGCCGTGATTTTCTTCAGGTTCAACACCCCAGTGATCACTTGGTGGTCTTTCGCCAGCAACCAATGCAGCTTCTTGAACATCGAGACCATATTTTACAAAGGACCCTTTACTGCCACCGATTTTATAACGTGGTCCTTGGTAGATAACGGATTCGCCTGCTGTTAGCGTTACTTTTTTTTGACCATAATATAAAACAACTTCAAAATTATCAAATTCATAAGTTGTAGGTCTTTGTTTTCTAAAATCTGCATAAACTTCATCTGGCATGCCAAATAGGGAATAGACTTGATCGATGATATGAACGCCGAGGTCATAAAGGATGTTAATGCCCTTGCCACCATCAGCTTTCCATTTCTTAGCACTTGGCTTAGTAACATAGCGGTCATAATGGACTTCGTAATCATATATCTCGCCGAGCTGCTCTGTCTCTATAATGTTTTTTACCGTTAAAAAATCACTATCAAACCTTCTACTTTGATAGACAGAAAGAAGCAATCCTTTTTCCTTGGCAAGTTGACAGAGTGCTTCGCCTTCTGATACTGTAATTGCCATTGGTTTTTCGACGATGACATTTTTACCAGCCTCAAGCGCCTGTTTAGCCATAGAAAAGTGATAGTTATTCGGTGTAGAAATGACGATTAAATCTATATCTTCTGTTAATAACTCTTCAAATGATTTCACGACTTCCACATAAGGGTATTCTAACTTCGAATTTTCAGTGCTGCGTTCGAATACCTTTTTTAAATTAAAATGTTCATGCGCATGAATAAAAGGGGCATGAAAAATTTGACCTGACATGCCAAAACCAGCAAGACCAACTTGTATTATTTTTTGAGCCATATTTACCTCCAAACATATCTATAAGTCTGTAACCAACTTTTCTCTATAGTACCATATTTTAAAGCTTTATTTTAACCAACTTGCTAATTATAAAAAGGTCTACTATAATTAACAGGATATTAAATGTAAGATAAAAGTGAGGATATATGTTATTTAAAACAGCAAAGAAAATTAACAAGTACTTTTTTTATGGTTGGATTGTATTATTAACTGCTACTGTTGCTACTTTTTTCTCGTCACCAGGACAAACCTACTCAATATCGGCTTTTATAGGGAACTATATAACAGATTTTGGTTATTCTAGAACGTATATGTCTACTATATACTCAGGTGCAACTATTTTATCGGGACTTTTAATGATTTTTATGGGAAAAAGTGTTGATCGATTTGGTTCAAGAAATATGTTGATTGTTGCAACGGTATTTTTGGCATTAACGACATTTTTCAACAGTACAGTCGTTAATATTCCTATGATTTTTATTGGTTTTTTCCTTTTGAGATTTTGGGGACAAGGTTCAATGACGCTCATTCCAAGTACACTTGTGCCACAGTGGTTTGAAAAGCAAAGAGCTTTTGCACTGAGCATTGTATCTATGGGAACTATACTTGGCAATTTGCTAGTACCAATCGCCAATACTTATATGATTAACAATTACAACTGGCGCGTAGCTTGGCAAGTTTGGGGTGTCGGACTAATTGTGATTTTATTGCCATTGGTTATAGTTACGGTTATAAATAAGCCAGAAGATCTTTCTTTGCTTCCAGATAATCAAAAGGCGCTAAATAAAGAAACAGCTGACTTAGAACTTGCGAATATTGAGAAAACATCATTTACATTAAAAGAAGCGACAAAGACACGAGAGTTTTGGTTTATTGGCTTAATTTCTATGGTGACGCCACTTGTAACGACAGGTATGATGTTTCATTTTTATTCATTGATGGGTACAAAAAACGTCGCTGAAACACAAACTGCTTTTATTATTGGACTTATGGCACTACCGGGCTTATTGTCTCCAATTGTATCTAAAGTTATTATAGATCGTTATTCACCAAGGATTATTATGCTATTTACACTGTTAACGATTGCATTAGATTTACTTTTCATGATCTTTGTGTCATCCGTTATTGGTGCAGGATTATTTATCATCATCTATGGGTTTGCAACCATCATCCAAACTATATCTCTTAATGTGATTTGGGTGCAATATTTTGGTCGAAAGTATCTGGGAAGTATAAGAGGTTCTGCAACTGTATTTGCTGTTTTTGGTTCTGCATTTGGACCTGTTCCATTTGGGATGAGCTTTGATGTAACGGGCACTTATGTCCCGGCATTTGTTATAATGAGTATAGCCACAATTTGTGCATTAGTGCTCGCTTGGTTTATCAAACAACCGCTAAAAACTTCATAGGGAGGAATTTGACATGAAACTCGAAAACAACATTAAAGACACCGCTCTTATTTTTGAAGGGGGAGGTATGCGCGGAAGTTACACTGCTGGAATGCTAAACGTGTTATTAGAAAACGAACTTTACTTTGACTATGTTGCAGGTATTTCAGCTGGTTCAAGTCACAGTGTTAACTATCTCTCTAGGGATCAAGTGCGTGCTAAAAGTGCTTTTGTTGATTTTGTGTTAGATCCGGAATTTGGAGGATGGCGATCTTTTTTTAAAGGGGAAGGCTATTTTAAATCAAAGTATTTATATGAAGTGACGCCTCTTCCAGGCGCAAAGTTTCCATTTGATTTTGAAACATTTATGTCTAACTCAGCAACCTTAAAGATCGGTGCATTTGACAGAGACAAAGGAATTGTTAAATACCATTCAAAAGATGATATAAAGACACTGCAAGACTTGATGTTGATAGTTCGTGCATCATCTTCGATGCCAATATTTATGCCAGAAACTGAGTTTCAAAATCATATTTATGTGGATGGTGGTCTTGGCGGTGGGATCGCTCTAGATGTTGCTAAAAACGATGGGATGAAAAAGTATTTTGTGGTGTTAACACGTCCAAAAGGATATCGAAAAAGTCCAATGAAATATTCTCGAATTATTAAGACTTATTATAGAAAATATCCGAGTGTAGTCGAAGCAATGATGAATCGACACATAGTCTATAATCAAACTTTAGAGGAACTTGAAGCGCTTGAAAGTGAAGGTAAAGCTTTTTTAGTTTATCCTGAAGTTATGCCAGTCTCAAGTCGTGAGACTGGTTATTCTAAACTTCATAATAGTTATCAGTTAGGATATGAGCAAGGAATTAGAGATTTGCCAAATTGGAAAGCTTTTTTATTTTGATAATCCCTCAACCACGTTGCGAAAACCGCGCGTGTTTAATGTAAGCGCATGTTCATTGAATAAGTTATCCATGATTTTATCATAATCACTAAGACGCTCGCATTTCTTGATACTCTTTATAACTTTTTTGTTTTCCGAGAAGATATGAATCATATAAAACCAAAAGCCCTTCATTCGATATAAGATGTTTTTTTCACCACTCATAACTTCACTGTAGGTGTGATATAGAGTATCATGAAAGCTTCTAAATGTTGCAATACTTGGCATTGGTTTGCCCTTGATTTGTCCGACTAAGGCAGGGTTTCCAATGATTCCTCTTCCAAGCATCATTAAATCTACATCTGGAAATTTATCAGTAATTGACTGATAGTCATCAGTTGTAAAGACATCTCCATTGTAACAAACAGGACAGTTTATAGTTTCTAGTGTCTGTTTAAAAACTTCCAAGTTAGGAACATTTCTGTACATGTCTTTTTGGATACGCGGGTGAATGATTAGTTCTTCAAGGGGATATTTATTGTATATTTTAACCAATTCATAAAACTCATCTGGACTATATTTTCCAAGTCTTGTTTTGATAGAGATCTTCATGGTTGCTTGACTATATATTTCGTCAAGAAAGCGATCAAGTGCTTCAGTGTGGTATAAAAAACCAGAACCTTTGTTTTTTGCAACCACAGTATTTGAAGGACACCCTAGATTTAGATTGATTTCTGTATAGCCGTATTCACTAATTGAGTTTGCTGCTCTTACAAAATCTGCTGATTTATTGCTTAAGATTTGAGGCACTGTGTAAAGGCCTTTGTTGTTTTTAGGAAGTATTTCTTTTAGATCTCTTGTTGTAAAACTGTTATGTTGATTTGTTGAGATAAATGGGGTGTAATATTTATCTAATTTTTCAAAATGCGTATGGTAAGCATTGCGATATATATAGTTCGTAATACCTTCAAGTGGTGCAAGATAATATTTCATGGAATAAACTCCTTAACTTTTTATAGGGCTCAGTTTATTATAGAGTAAAAAGTTTGAGTTCGATAGAGAAAAATAAAATAAATAGACAACTCTAGCTTTAAGTGGGTATAAATAAAAAAAGGAGATGGATTTTATGCCTGATAAAGTTGTAGAGAAAAGTAAACTTGATATTGACAGAAAGAAACTGCAAGAAGAATTCCTTGAAAGCGTTGAAAGCAAACTAAGAAGAAATGAAAAAAATATATGGTTTATAAAAAACGAAGATCACCCTCAAAAGGAAAGTATAAGTAAAAGCGCAAACAAATAAGACTGCTAAATAAAGTCAAATTTGAAAGCGCTTTTTTTAGAATCTAGCACCAAAAGGAATCAAGGCTAGTCCAGCAAGTTTAAGATGTTGTTTCGCAAAAGGTAAACCAACGATTGTGATGCCAAGCAGTACTGCTGCAGTTAAATGGAGGATGCAAAGCTCCCATCCAAGAAAGACAATCCATAAAATATTGCCTAAAAGCCCACCTGCGCCAAACTCACCTAGTGTTACTTCTTTTCCAAAAGGTGCCAGTGTTAGCCCTGCGATTTTAAAACATTGCATACCAAAAGGGATACCGATAACGGTTATGCAGAGCAAAATACCTGCAAGCGCCCACCCTATAGTAGATATTAATCCACCAAATATAATCCAGACTAAGTTGCCTAGTAATGACATTTTATTTCCTCCAATTACATATTAAATTTCTAAAGCATTGTTTTGTTATAAGTATCAGTCATATTATAGCATATGTAACATTTGATTTTGGTTAGAGTTAATTTAAAACTTACTCTAAAACTTACTTATTTGCGATACTGTATCTACTATGTTACTATATAAAACGATAAAGAAAATGTTGGAGGAAATAAACATGTCAAGTTTACCTAGATGCCCGAAATGTAATTCGGAATATACTTATGAAGATGGTACGATGTACATCTGTCCAGAATGTGCAAATGAATGGTCTATAGAAATCGTTGATCAAGCTGCTGAAGATGATCAACTGGTTGTAAAAGATTCAAATGGTAATGTATTACAAGATGGTGATACGGTTACCATCATTAAAGATCTAAAAGTAAAAGGCAGTTCTTCAGCGCTTAAAATGGGAACAAGGGTTAAAAATATTAAATTGGTTGAAGGTGACCATAATATTGATTGCAAAATTGATGGATTTGGTGCTATGTCACTAAAATCAGAATATGTGAAGAAAATTTAGCAATAATTATATATAATAAAGTGAGATTGCTATTGATTATGATAGGAACTCTGTACTTGATATTATAGCTTTCAAGTATAAATTGTGTTAAAATCTCACTATAAATAAAATGTTCTTGGAGAAAAACATGAGTGGATTAAATCTTGTGAAGAAAAATGAATCTATAATGAAAGTGGTATCCAGTGTAGGTGCTTTTTCTTTAAAAGCAAAGGATGATCAACTTGAGATAGTTCATATAGAAGCTAATGCTGGTAAAAGTTTATTTCTTCATCCTTATGAGTGTGAAGGGGCTTTGTATTTATTCTATATTATTCAAGGACGAATTTTTCATAGAAAAACCAAAGTGGATCTTGTTATGGGAGATTGTATCTCGGCTAAAGATTTAAGAGAAACTGAATACTTCGATATTATTCAAGATGTAAAGATGCTCATGGTTACTCAAAAGGATTTTTTTGATTTTCAGGTTGATTATGCTGTTAAGATGTCTGAAGAAATTCAAAGAATTCAAGACAAAGATCATTACACTGAAAAACATTGTAATCGAACAGGAAATTTAGCACTTCAAATGGGCATTGTATTAAATTTAGAGAGTGATGCACTAAATGATTTATTGTTTGCAAGCAAAATTCATGATTTGGGCAAAATAAATGTGCCATTAGAAATTTTAAATAAACCAAGTAAATATAATGATCAAGAATTCGACATCATCAAAAAACATTCGGAAGATGGTTACCAAATGATTAAAGCGAATGTAAGTGAAAAAATCGCATTAATTGTTAAACAGCATCATGAAAAGTGTAATGGCTCTGGTTATCCGGATAGATTAACGAAGGACGAACTATTACTTGAGTCTCGAATACTAGCAGTTGCAGATGCATATGATGCTATGTTATCTGATAGACCATATCGAAAAGCAATGTCGAAAGATAAAGTATTGGCAATATTAGAACAAGATCGTGATGTGCTTTGGGATGGAAAAGTACTTGATACATTGTATAAAATAGAAGATTAAAGAAAAAAGTTAAGTTTTTTTAATTAAAATGATTCAAACTTACATGAGAGAGCAAAAAAATGGTACAATGTAATATAACGTGTTGCTTTACGGCGTAATTCCAGTTGTAAATGCACACGTTATTTTATTGTTCTTTACTAAGCAAGTATCATTTTGAAAGGAAGGCGTAAAAGTGTATCAAAAGGGCGAAATAATCGTGTATGGAAATACAGGTGTATGTAAAGTAGAAGATATAGGAGTTCCAGCAATTAGTGGTGTCGATCAATCGAAGAGGTATTATACATTGGATCCCGTTTTTGAATCCGGAAAAATATACATCCCTATTGACAGCAAGGCTTTTATGAGATCAATTATCACAAAAGAAGAGGCAATAGACCTCATTCATAGAATTCCAGAGATTAGAGAAGAAATTATTGATAATAAAAATCTCAATCTGCTAAAAGAACATTATAAAACTTCACTAGAGAATTACAATTGTGATGACCTCATACAGATTATCAAAACTGTATCTGTAAAAGATCAAATGGCACAAGATAAAGGCAAAAAATTAGGTCAAGTCGATAAATTTTACATGAAGAAAGCAGAAGAGATGCTTTATGGAGAATTTTCTATCGCTTTTAATATGCCCAAGGATGATGTAAAAGCTTTTATTGCAAAAAAAGTAATACATGACAAAAATTTGTTAAATGCAATCAATTAGAGATTTTGATAACAAAGAATCAAATGCTGTTTCATAAAATAAAACTGAATCGTCTTCATTTAAACCATTAAAAATAACATGATGAAAAAACAAGTATATACTAATCAATAAAATATTTAAATAATATCACAATTTGTGATATTATTTTTTTTTTAGGGGTATATAGTTTTTATCAACAAATTATGATTGGAGGCTAAGTATGAAAGAGAAGAGTTTGGATAAATTGTCATTTGGAAAATTAAGAAGATTTAACATGATTATGGGTGGATTACATTTAATTCAGGGAATTATGATGTTTTTTTTAGCAACTACAGTGATTCAAAACATTGGTGAATTTAAACCGAGTATCACACAATTTTACCTTGCATTTAATACAGAAACAATGTCGCTTGAATCTGCATCAAAAGTACTATTTCAACTCCCATTTGGAGTATTGGTTGCTAGCTTTTTACTGTTATCTGCTGGCGCACATGCACTTATCTCGATCCCTAAAAAATTAAACGATCAATACAATTCAGATTTACAAAAGGGAATTAATCAATTTAGATGGTTTGAATATGCACTTAGTTCTTCAATCATGATCGTTTTGATCGCTACTCTATTTGGTATTTACGATATCGCATCGTTAATTCTTATTTTTACTGTCAATGCAGTAATGAACCTTTTTGGTCTAGTGATGGAACAACTGAATTCTGGTAAGGATAAAGACCATGTGAACTGGGGACCATTTGTCTGGGGATCAATTGCAGGTATCGCACCTTGGATTGCAATTTTACTCTATATGTTTGGTAATGGCAATTTTGATCAAGTACCATGGTTTGTTTGGGCAATTGTTGGTACTTATTTTGTAGCATTTAACACATTTCCAATCAATATGGTGCTTCAATATAAGAAAGTAGGCAAGTGGAAAAACTATATTTATGGTGAAAGAGTCTACATTACACTTAGCTTAGTTGCTAAATCTATATTAGCATGGCTTGTATTATTTGGTGCGATGCAGCCATAGAATAATTCACTGACATACTGTTGTCATCGTTATCGTGGTAATATATTCATAATCAATAATATTATGGAGGCCATGAAATGAACAGTTTTATCGATCTCAGTAAAGAAAACATTGAAACAGAGCATGTATGCTGTGCCATCTCAGATAAAAAGCACCAAAAAGGCGTAAAACTCAAGAAAGAATGGTTAACTGCTCGTATGGAAGAAGGTCATACCTTTAGAAAACTAGATGCAAAAGGAAAAGTTTTCATTGAATACGCTCCTCTTGAAAAAGCTTGGGTACCCGTTATTGGCAAAAATTACTATTATATCTATTGCTTATGGGTCTCTGGCAGCTACAAAGGAAAAGGTTATGGCAAACAGCTTCTGGAAAGTTGTATTGCCAAAGCGAAAGAAGAGGGGAAATCTGGTGTTTGCATTTTAAGCTCAAAAAAGAAAACCCCTTTTTTATCGGACAAAGCTTTTTTGACCAAATATGATTTTAAAGTAGTAGCAACTTATAGAGAGACATATGAACTTTTGGCACTCTCTTTTGACGGCTCGCTTCCTGCTTTCTCTCATTCACTTGAAGAGGAATTACCTTATAGTGAAGAACTTGTGATTTACTATACACATCAATGTCCGTATATTCACAACTGTATCTCTCAAGTTGTATCTTACGCTGAGGAAAAGAATATTGACCTAAAACTAATCCATGTTGACACACTTGAAAAAGCTAAAAACCTCCCTTCAGTTTTTAATAACTGGGCAGTTTTTTACAAAGGGCAATTTGAAACCGTCCACTTGTTAAATAAGGGATTTTTAGATAAATTGATCACGAAAAAGAATTGAGACAGAGCTAATAAAAGAATTAAGTCAGAACTCAAAAAGTGGGTTGACAAAGAAAAAAAAATATATTATCATCAAAGTAAGCAAATGATTAACTTGTAAACATTTGCTTACTTTTTCTTTTTTTAATCAAACTTGATTTTTACTAAGGAGAACCTATGACCAACAGAGAACAAGAGATTTTAGAAATTTTAAAACAGAATCCGTTGATTTCTCAAAACGAGTTAGCGGATCAACTGGGGATCACAAGATCATCAGCTGCTGTTCATATTACAAATCTTATGAAAAAAGGTCACATCCTAGGTAAGGGCTATATCGTCAGAGATGGTGCTTATGTTTGTGTGATTGGCGGGTCAAACATCGATATACAAGGTGTTCCAAATAACACGTTAATCTTTCGAGATTCAAACATTGGATCCGTTAAAAGTACACTAGGTGGCGTCGGTAGAAACATCGCTGAGAACATGGTGAAACTTGGACTGAAAACGAAACTTATCAGTGTCATCGGAGACGACCTCTATGGACAAAAGATTTTAGAAGAAGCGAGACAAATTGGACTCGATATGCAAGATACCCTTGTCTTAAAGGGCGAGCAAACATCTACGTATCTTTCTATTTTAGATGAAACTAAGGATATGGCAGTTGCGATTTCTCATATGGATATATGTGATCGCATGACCGTTGAATTTATCAAAAGTAAAAAGCATATCATTGAAAATGCTGAATTTTGTGTCATCGATACCAACTTATCACCAGACGTACTCAAATACATTTTGAACACACATAAAGAACAAAAATTCTTACTCGATACAGTCTCAACAGCAAAAGCCATGAAGATCAAAGAAGTAATAGGTCTTTGTCATACCATTAAACCCAATTTAATAGAAGCGCAGTCACTCAGTGGCATTGAGATCAAAGACGAAAAAGACATGCTCAGCGCAGCTGCGTATTTTCATGGACTGGGCGTTTCAAATGTATTTATCAGCATGGGAAAAGACGGTGTGTTTTATAGTGATGGTAAAGTTTCCGGTATGCTTAAACCACCAACTGTAAAAGTAGTAAGTGCTACTGGTGCAGGAGACGCATTCTTAGCAGGCATCGCCCTTGGTTATGCACAGGGAGAAGATATAAAATCAGCCACACTTATGGCAATGGCAGCTTCATTTATAGCACTAGAACATGAAGACACCATTAATCCATATATGTCAGAAGAACTACTATTAGAAAAATTAAAGGAGATCAATCATGTTAAATAAGTATTTAGATATTAAACCAGAAGTCGCTAGAGCGATATCAGAAGGTAAAGCAGTCGTAGCACTTGAATCAACCATCATTTCACATGGTATGCCTTACCCACAAAATGTTAAAACAGCGCTTGAAGTTGAAGCACTTGTGAGAGCAAACGGTGCAATTCCTGCAACGATAGCGATCCTTGGTGGCAGACTTAAAGTGGGTTTAACTGAAGAAGAAGTTGAATATCTTGGTAAAGCGCCAAATGTTATAAAAACATCAAGAAGAGACATCCCTTTTATCGTTGCTAAGGGCATAGATGGCGCTACAACAGTTGCAACAACTATGATCCTCGCTGCAATGGCGGGTATCAAAGTATTTGCGACTGGCGGTATCGGTGGTGTGCATAGAGGGGCACAAGAAACATATGACGTATCGGCTGACTTACAAGAGCTTGCACAAACAAACGTAGCAGTTGTATGTGCTGGTGCAAAATCAATCTTAGACATCGGTTTAACACTTGAATATCTTGAAACACATGGTGTACCAGTTGTAGGTTATCAAACAGATGAACTGCCTGCTTTCTATACGAGAAAAAGTGGTTTCGGTGTAGATTACAGAGTAGATACACCAGTTGAACTTGCTACAGCGCTTAAAGCAAAATGGGACCTTGGCTTAAACGGTGGTATGGTGATTACAAATCCTATTCCTGAAGCATATGAAATGAATCCAGAACTTATTAACAAAGCGATTGAAACAGCTGTTAAAGAAGCTGAAGAAAAGGGCATTAAAGGAAAAGAATCGACACCGTTCTTACTTTCAAAAGTAAAAGAGCTCACAGGTGGAGATAGCTTAGATTCAAATATCCAATTGGTATTTAACAATGCAATACTAGCATCAAAATTGGCAGTTGAATTAGAAAAGCTATAAGCAGAAGAAATTAATAAAGCAAACCAATATTCCCCCAAATAGAGCGTCAAGTATTGAGCTAAAATTAGCATCAGTTGTCTTGACGCTTTTTTATTTGTAAATAATTATAAAAAAATTTGATAAATTAAAATTATTTAGCAAATCGTGTTGACACGTCTCCTAAATTCCATTATTCTTTAAATATACTTCTGATATATCAGAAGAGTTGCTCAAGTCAAATATGATTAAGGGGTATGAGATGATAGAAGTAAGATGGCATGGAAGAGGTGGACAAGGTAGCTTTACAGTAGCGCGGTTACTTGGCCTTGCAGCATCTGTATATGATGGCAAATACGCACAGGCATTTCCTTCGTTTGGACCAGAGAGAAGAGGGGCACCAGTACTTGGCTTCACCCGAATAGATGATTATAAAATTACAGATCGCAGTGAACTAGACGTATGCGATTATGTGATTATTTTAGATGAAACACTATGGGGTGCTGATGTTAAAGTAGGATTAAAAGAGAATTCTATCGTGCTCATCAACACTAAAAACCCAGAAAGATATCAAGCAGAGTTATCACAAAGAGTGGTGGGATTAGATGCGACTCAGATGGCGCTTGATTATCTAGGGATCCCAATCACAAATACCGCGATGCTAGCAGCACTTGTAGCCATAACAGGCGTCGTTGAGACAGAAAGTTGTAAATCAGCAATTGAAGATAGTATGAACCCTAAAATTGCAGGTAAAAATATAGCCTTATTTGATTATGTTGTAAAGGAGGTAGCATCCCGTGAATAGACCTAAAATGGTAAATTTTAAAGACCCTGAAACTGTCAGAGATTATCCTATGGGCGCTACATGTGATAGCGATCACCTTACCAGTATCAATGCCGGCTGGAGAACGTTTAGACCTGTCATAGATCAAGAAAAATGCATCAAATGTATGCGTTGCTTTTTAGTATGCCCAGATGGCGTCATCGACAAATCTGGCGATCAACTTGAGATAGATTATGATTTTTGTAAAGGCTGTGGCGTTTGCGCACATGAATGCAAACCAAAAGCCATCAACATGGTGAAGGAGGCAATCAATGGCTAGAAGATTTGTCAGTGGAAACGACGCAGTAGCAGAGGGTGTGAGACTTGCAAGACCGCACGTCATTTCAGCCTATCCTATTACACCTCAAACCATCGTTGTGGAAAGATTATCTGAATTTGTGGAGGACGGTTCATTACAGTCCATCTACATGCATGTAGAATCAGAACACAGTGCCCTTGCAGCGGCAATGGGTGTAAGTTCCGTAGGCGCAAGAGCATTTACAGCAACTTCATCACAGGGCTTACTATATATGGCAGAGAATTTGCCTTATGCAAGTGGTGCAAGGATGCCAATCGTGATGATGAATGCCAACAGAGCACTTGCAACGCCTTGGAACATCTATGGCGACCAAATGGACTCTATGTTCATGCTCAATTCAGGTTGGATACAAGTTTATGTTGAAGATGCCCAAGAAGCGCTTGATATGATGATTCAAGCCTATAAAATAGCAGAAGACCCAAAAGTATTGACACCATTTATGGTTAACTTAGATGGTTTTGTTTTGACACATACCTACGAAGTGGTAGATATTCCGACGCAAGAAGAAGTAGACGCTTTTTTACCACCGATCAACTTATCTGAAAATATCATGAGCATGGAAGCACCTAAGAGTTTATGTATCACGGCGGGTAACAACTATAACATGGAGTTTAAAATCAAGCAAAATGAAGAAATGATTGAATCCATCAGTGTCATTGAGCAAGTAGACGCAGCATTTGAAAAACAATTTGGTAGAGGTTATAACGGACTCCTAGAGACGGTTGACTGTGAAGACGCGGATGTCATCCTCGTAACAACAGGTAGTATCACTGGTACGGCGCGTATGGTTCAGAAGACGCTTCGAGCTGAAGGTAAAAAAGTAGGTCTTCTAAAACTGAGATACCTTAGACCCTTCCCAACCAAGGCACTTACAGAGGCACTTAAAAATGCTAAAGTGGTTGGCGTCGTTGATAAAAACATCTCATTTGGCTATGAAGGGACGATCTTTACCAATGTAAATTCTGCACTTATGCAAGAAGGCGCATCACAAAAGGTAGATAACTTTATCTGCGGACTTGGTGGTAGAGATGTGACAAAAGAAAACATCCATGAGATGTATGAAAAGATGTTAGTTCATCTGGAAACTTCAGCTGATGTTAATGATGCTAATGTTGCAAGCAAACCACAAGATCGAATTCACTATATGAATGTGAGGTGTGCATTATAATGGAGAGGATAACAGCGAGAAATCTAACGAACGAAGAGCTCTTTTATGGGCATAAAGCATGTGGCGGTTGTGGCGAAAGCTTAGCCGTACGTCTTGCAATGAAGATATTAGGCGAGCGAACTTTTGCATCATTACCAGCAGGATGTATGTCTGCGGTTTCATTTATATATCCAAACATGGCGTTTAGAACCAATGCCATCATCACACCTTTTGCATCAACAGGTGCAGTTGCAGCTGGCGTTGCAGCAGGTTTACAAGCACTTGGCATAAAGGACACATATTCAGTGGGCTTTGCTGGAGACGGTGGAACAGCTGATATTGGCCTTCAAGCACTCTCTGGTGCAATTGACAGAGGCGATCAAATCATCTATTTCTGTAATGACAATGAAGCTTATATGAACACAGGTATTCAAAAAAGTGGCTTGACGCCATTTGGTACAAAAACAACGACTTCTCCTGCAGGTGCAAACCTCCCAGGTTCTACGACGATGAAGAAAAATATGTTTGAGATCGTCGCAGCACATGATATTGCTTATGCAGCAACGGCAAGTGTTGGCTATCTTGAAGATTATATGATGAAAGTAGAAAAAGCAAAATCCGTTAAAGGAACATCTTATATCCACGTTCTTGCACCATGCCCTACTGGTTGGGGAACCACTAGTGAAATCACCATCTCACTTGCAAAAGAAGCCGTAGACTGTGGTCTTTGGTACTTAGCAGAGTATGAAGATGGCGAGTTTAAACTCAACAAAAATCCAAAAGAATTCACACCAGTAGAAAACTATGTGAAAAAGCAAGGTAGATTCAAACACCTTAAGGACGCTGAGATCAAGCAGCTTGAAGCAGCGAGAGATAAGAAGTGGGAGAAGATGAGGCGTAATTGGGTTAAGTAGTCCTGTATGTTGGGGTAGACCGATTTGAGATAGTTAAATAATGACCGATGTAAATCAACTAAAGCACATGCGTCCTCGTTCCTGCGGAATGCACTTTAGTTGATTTACATCGGTCATTTTCAATTTAATATCAAATAGTTCTACAGCAACAAAATGGACTACCTACATGTGAGGGCACATGCGTCCTCGTTCCTGCGGGATGCACTTTCGGCAACTAATTTGCTACCCTTTTTCGATTTACATATATGTTCTACAGCAACAAAATGGACTACTTATATTGGTGGGGCACATGCGTCCTCTTTTTTATATTACAAATATATTACAGTGAAGTATTTATCTAACTCTAATCATGACGATTTCGTAATATTCGTAGAAAGAAGAGCTTGATTCCTAACTATTATTGTTAAAAAAATAACGATTAATCAAATTCAAAACTGAGTATTTTCAACGACTGTTTTAAATTGTTAACATTTATTAATCGATATTACGCTTTTAATTGATATATTTTTAACTATCTTTGTGTTACGATGAGTGTGTAAACAAGATGAGATATATTAACGATTTCGAAAGGTGGTATGGACATGGCTATTACTAATATAGAGGAGTTACAAAAAGCATTTGAGCAAGTCAGAGCCGCTCAAAAAGAATATAGTATATATACGCAAGAACAGGTTGATGAAATTTTTAGAAGAGCTGCTATTGCTGCAAATAATGCGCGTATTTCTTTAGCAAAGCTTGCAGTTGAAGAAACAGGGATGGGGATACTAGAAGATAAAGTAATTAAAAATCACTTTGCATCTGAGTACATCTATAACCAATACAAAGACGAAAAAACGTGTGGTGTTATTGAAAAAGATACCTCTTTTGGATTTACAAGAGTTGCTGAGCCAATAGGTGTTGTAGCTGCTGTCATACCGACTACTAACCCAACATCTACGGCAATTTTTAAAATTTTACTGGCTTTAAAAACTAGAAATGGAATGATTCTATCGCCACATCCAAGAGCTAAAAAGGCAACAATAGCGGCTGCAAAAATTATACTTGATGCAGCTGTAAAAGCTGGTGCACCTAAGAATATAATATCGTGGATTGATGAACCATCACTTGAATTAACACAGATGGTGATGGCTGAATCGGATCTAATCCTAGCAACTGGTGGTCCGGGAATGGTGAAAGCGGCCTATTCATCAGGAAAACCAGCGATTGGAGTTGGTGCAGGTAATACACCTGCAATCATTGATGAAACTGCACATATCAAAATGGCAGTAAACTCTATTCTCTTATCAAAAAGCTTTGATAATGGTGTGATCTGTGCATCAGAACAAGCTGCAATTGTGGTTGAAGATGTGTATCAAGAAGTTAAGAAAGAATTTGCTGAACATGGCGCATATATTTTGAACAAAGCAGAAACAGAAGCGATGCGTAAGATCATACTCATAGACGGTCATCTAAACGGAAAGATTGTTGGTCAGTCAGCATATGCGATTGCAAAAATGGCTGGAATTGAAGTGGATGAAGCAACAAAAATTCTTATAGGTGAAGTGAGCTCAGTTGAGCGTGAAGAAGCCTTTTCGCACGAAAAATTATCTCCAGTACTTGCACTTTATAAAGTCAAAAATTTTGATATTGCCCTTACTAAAGCAGAACGATTGATTGAGCTTGGAGGATTTGGACATACATCTGTACTGTATACTGATCCAATAAAGTCTAAAGATAGAATTGAGAAATTTGGAAACATGATGAAAACGGGTAGAACCATTATTAATATGCCAGCTTCTCAGGGAGCTATTGGTGATATTTACAATTTTAAGTTAGCACCATCATTGACATTAGGTTGTGGTTCATGGGGTGGCAATTCAGTTTCTGAAAACGTTGGTGTAAAGCATTTACTCAACATTAAACAGGTAGCTGAAAGGAGAGAAAATATGCTTTGGTTCAGGGTACCAGAAAAAATATATTTCAAATATGGATGTATGGGGGTTGCTCTTAAAGAACTTAAAGAACAAAAGAAGAAGCGGGCATACATTGTTACAGATAAGGTCTTATTTGAGTTAGGATTTGTTGATAAAGTGACAATACTTTTAGATGAGCTAGGGATTGACTCAAAAGTTTTTTTCGATGTTGAACCTGATCCAACTTTAAAAACAGCAAAAAAAGGTGCTGAAGATATGCTTAGTTTCGAGCCAGATGTAATCATTGCCCTTGGTGGTGGTTCACCTATGGATGCAGCGAAAATAATGTGGACATTATACGAACATCCAACCGTTGAATTTGAAGACTTAGCAATGCGATTTATGGATATTAGAAAGCGTGTGTATAGCTTCCCTAAATTAGGTAAAAAAGCCAGTATGATTGCCATCCCTACTTCCGCTGGAACAGGATCAGAAGTGACACCTTTTGCGGTTATAACTGATGAAAAAACAGGCTTTAAATATCCCCTTGCAGATTACGAGCTTACACCTAATATGGCAATCGTAGATGCAGAACTGATGATGAGTATGCCTAGAGCTTTAACTGCATCATCTGGAATAGATGCTTTAGTTCACGCCATTGAAGCATATGTTTCAGTACTTGCATCAGAATTTACAAATGGTCAAGCACTAGAAGCAATAAGGTTGATTTTTAAATATTTGCCTATTGCTTATAATGAAGGTCAAACGAACATAAAAGCAAGAGAAAAAATGGCACATGCTTCTACAATGGCTGGCATGGCATTTGCAAATGCATTCCTTGGTGTATGTCACTCAATGGCACATAAATTGGGTGCTGCGCATCATATCCCACATGGAGTAGCCAATGCACTTTTAATCAATGAAGTGATCAAATACAATGCTGTGGATAATCCAAGAAAACAAGCTGCCTTTCCTCAGTATAAATACCCAAATGCAAAGTGGAGATATGCTAGAATTAGTGACTATCTAGGACTTGGTGGCATAACTGAAGATGATAAAGTTGAACGTTTGATAGATGCTATCAATCAGCTAAAAGTTCAAATTGGGCTGCCACTAAGTATCGAAGAAGCGGGCATATCACATAAAAGTTTTGAAGAATCATTAGATGATATGGCTATCAATGCTTTTGATGATCAATGTACAGGTGCTAATCCAAGGTATCCACTGGTTTCAGAGTTAAAGGAATTATACCGGAATGCTTACAACAAAATAAAATAAAATAAATTAAATTAAATAAGGATGAGTTATTAGCCGTATTAATTTTGATATTATACCTCCATGTTAGAGAATCTAATTAAGTAGAATTGGATTCTAACTTGGAGGTGTTTTTTAGGGTTAGACAAATAATCCGCTAATAATATAGATGAATTGACGAATAAATATTAAATGATACAATCAAGGTAATCATTTAATTCGCAGTAAAGGAGTCGCTTATGAGTATGAAAAACATTGTCGTCATAGGAAGTTTGAATATGGATCAAGTAACAAGGGTTCATAAAACACCCAAGATAGGTGAAACTGTTTCAGGAAATGGTCTTCATCATAATCCTGGTGGGAAAGGTGCGAATCAAGCTGTGGCTCTTGGTAAGTTAGGTGCTAATGTAACAATGATTGGTAAAGTTGGGAATGATACTTTTGGTCATCAATTGAAAGCAAATTTAGCGAAGATGAACGTAAAGGACAATGTTGAAGTTACTGAAAATGCTTCAACCGGTTTAGCTTTTATAATGGTCAATGACAACGCAGATAATTCTATCGTTGTGATAGAAGGTGCAAATGGAGAAATAAGACCTGAAGACGTTAAGAGTGAATGGTTTGATAAGATGGATTATGTAGCTTTACAGCTTGAAATTCCTATTGAAACAGTTTCTGAAATCCTTAAGCATTCAAAAAAACTTGGAAAAACAACTTTTCTGAACCCCGCACCAGCAAAAGTATTAGACGACCAATTACTAGAGTTAGTAGATTATCTCGTCGTAAATGAAACTGAATTTGAACAAATTTCTGGTATTTCTTATACTCAGCACAATGACTTAATCAAGGGGTATGAAAAAATAGGCGTAAAAAATATTATTTTGACTCTTGGTACAAAAGGGGCATGGTTTTATGATGGAGTGAAACAATTTCATACACCTGCAAAGGTTGTTAAAGCTGTTGATACTACAGCAGCTGGAGATAGTTTTATTGGCGGGTTTATATATGAACTCTCTAGAGGCGGTACTGCTCAACAAGCAATGGAGTTTGCAACAGAGGTAGCGGCATTTACAGTGACTAAACTGGGTGCGCAAAGTGCATTGCCTTATTTATCAGATATAAAAAAAAGGGCAATAAATTTGAAAAATGAGACTGACAATTACTTGTTTTAATAAAAGACTTCTTATATAATTGGTTTTATGCAAAACTATACTAGGAGGACTTATGAAAAAATATTTAGTCGTATTGCTATGCATCGTAATGGCACTTTCTGCCATAGGATGTTCAGGCGAAGAGAAATCTATGAACAGTACCCAAGAAACCACAAATGAAGTTGTGACTTCGGCAAACAATAACGAAGCTACAACTGAAAAGATGGAATCGGAAGAATCTAATTCAGTTAGAGTTCTAACAGACGTTTTAAATGTCAGAGATGGTCATAACCTAGACAGCAATGTGATTGGAAAACTAGAAAAAGATGCAGTAGTAGAAGTTCAAGAAATTTATTTTGGTGACGAGGGCAAACAGTGGCTAAAAATAATAGATGGTGATACTACAGGCTGGATAGCTGAGTGGTACTGTATCGATAACTACGAATATGAAAATAAGATATTGAAAAACAATTTATTACCTGCATATGAGGGAAAGGTTCCTACTATAAAAGGCTCGATGTCATCAACTTTTGATGAGATAAAGTCGCTTTATAATGACAAACTTGAATTAACTCAATATTGGGGATCTCCAGGACTTTATAATGATGATGTTTTGTATCAGTTTGGAGATTCTGATTTGGTTTTTATTTCGGTGACACCTAAAGAATCGATTTATGGTGTTTCACCTAGCATGAGTATAGAAGATGTAAGAGGAATCGTTGGAGAACCTAACCTTCAAGTGACTGTAGATGATCCAGAAGGTATGGCAGTTTATGAAGATGGTTCAATTATTTTATCGTATTTTACAGGCGCTTATACTGTTGAATTTGTATTTAATACAGATAGTCAATTGACACATATAGGATTGTCAAAACCCGTTTTAGAATCATCTAACTCAAATGCTTCAAAAGACTCAAGCGTAGCAGCTTCTAATAGTTCAAATTCGAAAAGTTCGTTTAAAGAGAAATTTAATCAAGAAAGTTGGTATAATTCAATACTATACTATGAAGAAAACCCAACTGAAGACTATGCCAAAGCATGTATTGCAGCATTTGAAGATAAGGTTAAGGACATGTTACCGCAAATGGAAGAAGTCGATATGCCAAAAGCAGAAGGATATATGGGGACATATGATTATAAAGATCTAAATTATTTTTATCCAAACATTGATACGGTTGAAAATACATTAAATGTTTATGAGATGGAGGAACCTTTTAAGAGTCATTTAGTGACGTTTGGGGAAGATGAAATATTTATACCTGCTTTAATTGCATATGCAACTGAAGGTAATGTACAATCAGATAAGATTGGAGTTACAATTAGAAAAGAATTGATAAAACCAATTCAGGAAATGTACAAAAAAATTGGTAAGTCTATGTCAGAAGTATCCATGAACATTCAGCCTCTGTATTTACCTACGGAAAATTGGAATTCGAATGATCAGTATATACAATCCAGTGACGTAACATATCCTAAAGTGTTTATCGATAACTATGAAGCATTATCAAAATTTGATGGGGCTGATACATGGAAAGTTGAAGTTATATATCCATTAGAGGTTGTTGATCAATTTTCTTTAGAAGATTAGATTAAATTGTGCAAAAGAACCCTTTTAAAATCATAAAAGGGTTCTTTTTATGTGTTAATTTAGATTGTCTCGCTAATTTCATCTGTTAATTTTTCAAGGTAATCGCGATTTAGAATATGGTAATCACGTCCATGTTTTTCTAAAATTTGACGGGAGCATAAATCATGCAAAGTAAATAAAAGATGCCTGTAGCTTACATTTAGAAATTCTGAAGCTTCAGTATGCATTTCGTTATAGACGTTATCACATGAGCTTAGTAGTATAAAAGATGCAAAGCGATTTTCAAAAGGGTATGCATAGCTCTTAGCTAAATTATCAGTTCGAATTCTTGCTTTATCACCGAGAATTCTAGCGAGGTTTCTTAAAAACTTGGGATCTTCTAGAAGCATATTACTACAGCTTGATAAAGGGAGTGCTAAGCATGTACACATCTCCATAGCAGTAACCCCTTTTGCGTAAGGTTCAATTTCTAAGAGGCCCATTTCTCCAATGAAGCAAGGTGCTTGGGCAAAAAGTACAAGAGTGCGTTGTCCGTTTTTATGCGTCAAATATATTTTTGCTTTACCTTTAACTAGATAGTAAAGGTAAGGAAATGGTTCGCCTTCATTACAAATAATTTCTTTATTTGAAAATGTATGTATTTCTAAATAAGGTATAATATCAAATGAAAAAAAATCTTTAAAATGATGGGTATTGCAAAGCATTTCTACGTTTGCAGGGTTATTACTGATCTGCATATTTGCCTCCAAATAAAATTTTCTGTTATTAGTATGAGATATCTCATATTTTATCATACTTTTATGGGGTATACTCGTATTGTAATTAAAGTTTATAAATATATAATTTACAGTTAATATAACTGTAGATTAAAGGTGTTAAGGATTGGTGAGTATAGTGGCTAAAACAATATCAAATAGAAACAATGGCGTGGTGACGATTTTAGTGCAAATCCTATATTGGATGATATTTTGCACAGTATACAGTTATTCAACATTTTATTTAAAACAGGCAGGACATAAAAGTGGAAGCATAGGTATAATTATTGCTATAGCAAGTGTATTATCGATAACGATTCAGCCTATACTTGGCACGATTGCTGATAAAGGTGGAGCAAAAAGATTAAAGCAAATCATTATTAGCATACTTCTAGTAGGCGCATTGTTGATGTTAATAGCTATGGTTTTTAATCAAATATTTTGGTTAATGACTGTACTCTATCTGTTGACCATCACCCTTGTAGTGACATTACAACCGCTGATCAACGCTTTTGTGATGACCAGAATCATTCAAAGTAAACAGCTTAATTTTGGGATTACACGTGCTTTTGGATCATTATCATTTGCAGTACAGTCAAGCCTCTTGGGAGTTTTAATAGGGCTTTTCTCAGCTCAAATGGTACCGTTCATGGGGGTAGTTTTATTTGGATTTTGTGGTCTTGCAGTTTTTATATTACCAGTCGATCCTGCAAGTCAAACAGTGCGTACTCACGCACAAGCCCATAAACACAAGGAAGGACATTTTTTCAATAAATATCCTACATTTATCATGATTTTATTAGGGGTTTCTCTATTATATGCTTTTCATACCATGGCAAATATATACTTGATTCAAATCGTTCAAAATGTCAATGGAAATGAACTACAATTTGGGAAAGCACTTACGATAGCTGCCATGTCAGAGCTTCCAACGATGCTCGCTTTTGGTTTTTTACTGAAAAAATTTGATTGTGGCAAATTGTTTATTGCTTCTGGTCTTTTCTTCTTTATTAAAAGTATCTTGATGGCATTTGCGACGAATATTACGATGCTTTATGTTGCACAGGGTTTTCAGTTTCTATCTTTTGCACTATATGTACCAGCATCGGTTTCTTATATACATGATCGAATGACTGAGTTTGACAAAGTTAAAGGTCAAAGTTACCTGATTGCTTCTACAACTTTTGGTGGCATCATCGGTAGCATCGGTGGCGGATGGGTAATTGAACTACTAGGGGTTCATCAGATGCTACTATCAGGTGTTTTGCTATCAGGTATTGGGATGCTTTTACTCGGTCTTGGTATTTTGAGAGATGTAAAGCATGGTTCAAACCAAGCTGTTGAACGAGCAATAGAATGATGACCATGAATAACATTTATATTGAAAACTATATATAATTTAAATTAGATTTTGGCATTTTTAAAATTCCACTTGAAATTATCTGATTCTAAGGTAAAATAGTACTAACATATGAATTTAGCTATGATTAAAGCTAAGATAATGAAGGCGGTTAAGAGAGCTAGCGGTTGGTGAGAGCTAGTACGTAATCATATCTGTCCACTTTAGGAGCTATCGGCGATGAGTCGAAGGGTAAGCCCTTTATAGCAGTTATGAGTTGGCAACAGTTTTCTGTTGCAATTTGGGTGGCAACGCGGATACTTCCGTCCCATTGTTTAATGGGACAGGGAGTTTTTTTCTGACCATTAACCGGAAAATTCTTCCATCAAGGAAGGAACTTCCATTTTATTAAAGCGGGTGATGCCGCAGAATACTTGACTATTGAATCAGGAGGAAGAACATGTTAGATATTAAAATGATTAGAAGTAATCCAGAGCTAGTAAAAGAAAACATTAAGAAGAAATTCCAAGATCAAAAACTCGTCATGGTAGATGAAGTTATCGAGATGGATACTGAATTTAGAGCAGCTAAAACCAGAGGCGATGATCTAAGAGGACAACGTAATGCCATCAGTAAAGAGATTGGTGGATACATGGCTAAGGGCATGAAAGAAGAAGCTGAAAAAACAAAAGAAAAAGTTGCAGCTATTGGAAAAGAACTTGCAGAGTTAGAAGTAAGAGAACAAGAACTTGCTGACAAAATCAGAGAGAGAATGCTTGTGATTCCAAATATCATTGACGATTCTGTGCCGATAGGTAAGGATGACAGCGAAAACGTAGAAGTTGAGAAATTTGGCGAACCATTTGTACCAGCTTTTGAAGTACCATATCATGTTGAAATTATGGAAAAATTAAAAGGCATTGATCTTGAAAGTGCAAGAAAAACAAGTGGTAATGGCTTTTACTACCTAAGGGGAGATATAGCGAGATTACATTCTGGGATATTATCTTATGCACGTGATTTTATGATTGATAGAGGATTTGAGTACTACATTCCTCCGTATATGATTCGCTCTGAAGTAGTTACTGGCGTTATGAGTTTCACTGAGATGGAAAATATGATGTATAAAATCGAAGGGGAAGATCTTTACCTTATTGGTACAAGTGAGCACTCAATGATTGGTAAATTCATAGATACATTAATGGATGAAGAAGAATTGCCACAAGCGATGACGAGCTATTCTCCTTGCTTTAGAAAGGAAGTTGGCGCACATGGTATTGAAGAGCGTGGCGTATACCGTATTCATCAATTTGAAAAACAAGAGATGATCGTCGTATGTAACCCTGAAGAAAGTCCAATATGGTTTGATAAACTATATAACAACACAATTGATTTCTTTAGAACACTTGATATTCCAGTACGTGCACTTGAGTGTTGCTCTGGAGATTTAGCAGACCTTAAAGTAAAAAGCATAGATGTTGAAGCGTGGTCACCACGTCAACAAAAGTATTTTGAGGTAGGAAGTTGTTCAAACTTAGGCGATGCGCAAGCTAGAAGACTTGGTATCAGGGTGAGAAACAAAGAACAAGGTAACATTTTTGCACATACACTAAACAACACAGTGGTTGCACCTCCAAGGATGTTAATTGCTTTCCTTGAAAACAACTTACAAGAAGATGGGTCAATTAAGATCCCTAAACCGCTTCAGATGTATATGGGTGGTAAAGAATTTATTAGATAGTACAGGATTTTGCCATATAAATAAAGGCGTTATTGCACATCAAAACTTAGATGCGCAATAACGCCTTTTTTCATTATTTTGGATTGGCAATTCCATGTTGGATAAGTGCCATTACTTTCTCAAGCTGCTGGATAAGGTTTTCTGGCCATGTTTCAGCAATTAATTCACTATTTGATGAAACGAGGTCCGCACTAATTGTAAATATAATTCGAGCAGTTAATTTAACATCAATGTCATTTCTTACTTCACCTTTTGCAATAGCATGTTGTAGTAGTTGTTCGTAAACTTCATAAGCTTGATCTTGATTTTGTGCCATTATTTCTTTATAGATATCACTGTTTTGATCTTTCAGTAGTCGTGTGCCTATTTTCATATATTGAGGATTTTCTCTAGCAAACATAAGTCCCGACTGATTCATTTCACGAATAACTTCAAAAAAACTATGCTCGAAAGGATTCATCATTGCAGGTGTAATATATTTTAATTTTTTCTCAACCATCAAATTCATAAGGTAAATATAAAGGTCTTTTTTATCTTGAAAATATTGATAGAAACTTCCTTTAGAAATGCCAGAATTGATAACGATTTGATTGATGCTTGCCGCATCATAATCATTTTGTTCAAATTCTTTAAGTGCAGCTTCCATAATCTTTTGTTTTTTTTCTTCAGATAGATTAAAGAAAGTATCTTTAGGCATAATTTTTCCTTTCAATTGATTTGGTTTTCCAAGACTCAAGTTTATAACCAAGTGGGATTAAAAGCAAGAGAATCATCATAAAAGCTGACAGTGCCCGTAAGGAGATAGAGATGACGCCCAGTTGATCCATAAAGTATTCACTTAAAAGAATAAACAATGGATGTGCATAGTAGATAAACTGAGTGCTACTGCTACTCTGAGTTAATATAGAGATGTGCCGAGTCGTTTTAAGAGGATGCCTTTGATCAAATGACTCTAGACCAATGAAGAGGACTAAGATCGCTGATAAGCTAAGGTCTACATATATAAGTGAATCCCAAATACTTGCGATTTCAAACCAACCATTTTGATGTACTAAAAATACACTTGCATTTAATATACCAAATAAGATAAAAAGGCAAATCATAATCCCATATGAAAGCGATTTAAAATTAATTTTCGAATAGAGTGACTGAAGCAGTATCCCAAAAGTAAAATAACTCATGTAAGTTATGAAAATGCGGTCTCTATGTTCAAAAGGAACTTTAATCAATAGGAGTTGAATCACAAGTACTCCGATAAACAACTTGATTTCACCCCATCTGTTCCCGCACATTTTCAATAATGGATAGAGAATATACATCTGTATGATGATGATCATAAAATAAAGATGGTAAATGAAAGTCCCCCACATCAACCCGGACAAGGCAAATTTGAAATTGAGAGGATAATAGCCAAGCTTAACATAGAGTAAATAATACCCCAAAGACCACACAATATATGGGAAAACTAGCGCAGGTAATCGTTTCTTATAGTATGTGAACAGGTGTATAGGTTTGTTCGCGTAGATATGATGCAGTAAAAAACCGCTGATGAATATAAAAATTGGAACAGCAGGTTTCGAAACTTGATTAATAAACAAAAAAAACAATTGTACTATCGAATTTTTGTCGAGTGTAACGACTGGCGCTGCAGTGATATGTATGGCGATGACCATCAAACAAGCAACAATCCTCATATAATGAATACTGGTATAATTTTTCTTTGTCATGTTGCCTCCTATTAATTGATTCCAGTACATTATATCAATTGAGGCATTACTGTTCAACCAAAAGAAGTTTTGCTCAAATTCAATTTACATTTTGCGAATTTAAGGTGTATAATTACACTTGAAGCAAGTATTTGCGAGTGTGCTGGAATGGCAGACAGGTACGACTCAGAATCGTATGATAGTAATATCGTGTGGGTTCAAGTCCCATTACTCGCACCAAAATGATCGACTATATAGATATCTATATAGTCTTTTTTTGAGCTTATATTTGTATGATCTATTATATTTTATCTTATCTAGAATACCAGTACTATAACTATAGCTAAAGATGTCAATGACAAATCTCTAATTGAAGTAGCTCAATCTTCTGAGTAGCGTTATGATAAAATTGGAGGTGAATATAATGAGAAAAAATGTAATTGGAATTATTGGTTTCTGCGTCATTGCATTACTTACAGTGGGATGTGATACATCAGATGAAGTCATTGATGATGTAAATAAAGCATCAATAGAACAAGAAGAGACTTTAGAAGATACTGATATGCTAGAAACAGATGCCCCTGTCATTGAAGAAAGAATCACAATTAAAGATCCAGTTCTTGAGCAAATGATTCGAGAACAACTTGATAAGCCTGAGGGTGAACTTACAACGCTTGATATGGAGATGCTTTATTCAATTAATATCAATTATGAAAAAAATCCAGTTAATGAAATTTCAGGACTGGAATATGCGGTTAACTTAAATGATTTTTCATTTTCTAGAGGAACTTTAAAATCTCTTAACCCAGTTGTAAACCTACAGAATTTATTTTATCTAAATGTGAGTTATGCAGAAATATCTGACCCTATTGCTGATTTCGATGCGCCTGCACTTGAACGTGTTGGTTTTATAGAAACTAATGTAGCAGAGTATGATTTTCTAAAAAATCTTACAGCAGTTAGCAGTATTATTGTTACGGATTGTAACTTATCAGATATTGGGTTTATGCAAAATTGGGAAAACTTAACAGATGTTTATCTCACCTATAATGCAATATCTGATCTTGAGCCGCTCAGAGGAAAAGACAGTATCATTAGCCTAAATATTCATATGAATAATGTCGTTAGTATAGATGCTTTGTCTACTTTGACAAATTTGCAAAGCCTTAATATTTCTTATAACCATGTGGCAGATATTACGCCTATTATGCAATTGACAAAATTGATAGAATTAACTGCATATGAGGAACTTGACCAAAAGATTATTGATAGGGGACTATTAGAAAATCTGCGTTCAACGGGAATCGCGGTACAATATGCAGAATAAGTATCCCTTTCCTTTCGGTTGCCAATTGCTTTGGACTGTAGTAAAATCATGATATAAAAAAAGAACAAATGTTCCGGCTCAAGTTCTTGGAAATATATCAAAAGTGAAGGAGATTTTACATGATCGCTTTATCAAAGGAAGAAGCACGTAGATTCATGCTTGTAAAACATGGTCTAATGGGAAAGCACATTTTTAAAGGACAAGAAGGCATCATGGCTTTTGTAAAGCAGGTTGGTTGTATCCAGTTTGACCCTATTGATGTATGTGGAAAAAACGCTGAACTTGTGCTTCAATCTAGAATAAAAGATTTTGACAAACAGTGGTTATACGATTTGCTCTACCATAAGCGAGAACTAATAGATTATTTCGACAAGAACTTAGCGATTATGCAAGCTTCTGATTGGCCATATTTTCAGCGCTACCGCGATGCGTATAAAGGTGGTGGTAGAAGCCATCAAGAAATTGAAGACATTTGTGATGAAGTACTTAAAATGATTGAAGATAAAGGCCCTTTATCATCCCGAGATATTGGATATGATCACAAAGTCGACTGGTATTGGAGCGATACCAAGTTATCAAGAGCAGCTCTTGAGACACTTTATTTTAGAGGGGACTTGGTAGTTCACCATAAAAAAGGAACGTTTAAATACTATGACTTAGCCAAGCGATGTATAGATCAAAGGATCTTAGAATCATCGGATCCATATATAGATGAGATTGAGCACATTAAGTGGCGCATTTTAAGAAGAATTGGAGCCATTGGTTTGCTTTGGAATAAACCATCAGATGCATGGCTCAATATATGGGAACTTAAAGCGGCAAAGAGAAAGCAGGCTTTTGAAGCGCTCATTGCCGAACACAAAATCGTAGCAGTTCAAGTCGAGTCAATAAATGACCGACTTTATATTCTGGCAGAAGATGTGCCGCTAATCCATCAAGTTATACAAATGAAAAGTGAAAAACCAAGATGTGAATTATTGGCACCGCTTGATAATTTTCTTTGGGATCGGAAGTTGATTCAAGCAGTTTTTGACTTTTCATATAAATGGGAGATATATACACCTGAAGTACAAAGGCAATATGCTTACTATGTGCTGCCTCTTTTATATGGTGAACGATTAATTGGCAGAGTTGAAGTCATCAATCAAAAGAAAACCAAAACATTGTTGGTAAAAAACATATGGTTAGAAGAAGGCGTAAAGAAAACTAAGAAGTTAGAAGTTGCATTAAACAAGTGCTTTGATCAATTTGCTAAGTTCAATGGCTGTGAAAAAGTAGTTGAATCTAATGTTTGAGAGAGAATATTTACAAATCATTTACCCAAAATTTTACCCAATGTGATAAAATATGAGACATAGATTATAAATATAAATAAGTTTGGAGATTACATGAATATTATTATTGCAGATGATTCGGCATTTGTTAGAAGTATCATTTCGAGAGCGATTAGTACCGCCATTCCAGAGGCAAAATTGACCTTTTGTACCAATGGAAAAGAGGCTTATGACACGTATACTGAAATAAAAAGTGATTGGCTTATTACTGACTTGCTTATGCCAGAGATGACAGGGCAAGAACTACTTTTAAAATTAGATCAAGATGGCGCAAAGGTGAAGACTATTGTCATCTCAGCGGATGTTCAGAAAGGCACAAAAGTAGAACTTGAAGCGTTTGGAATTGTTAAGTTTATTAACAAGCCGTTGACGTCAGATAAAATAGGTGAACTAATAGAATTACTAAAGGATGAAAATTTATGATGACTGAACTTCAGAAAGATCTTTTAAAAGAATATGTGAATGTTTTTATAGGACAAGCAGCCAGTATGCTTTCTGATATGGCAAATCAGCGTGTCCTTTTAAGTGTGCCTGAAGTTGAAATTGTCAATATGTCTGATGAAAAAGGAGCACTTGATAGGCCGTTGTTTTCTCATGGTCATATCGTCTCTTCTTCTATGAAGTTTGGACACGAATTTTCTGGTAGAGCACTTTTAATTTTTCCTGCTCAAAAAGCGAAACTTTTAGTGGATGCATGCATGGGCATGGCGTCGAGTTCTATTGAAGAAAATAGTTTTGATTTGATTGATACAGATTTTGATGTGTTAAAAGAAATTAGTAATGTGATTTTAAATTCAGTAATTGGTGAGTTCAGCAATCTCATTGGAACAACTGTTGAATTTTCAATACCCGATGTTGAAGTGGTATTTGTATCTGAGGACGAGCAGAAAATGTACCTTAAAAACAATGTGTACATGATGATGTTATACACAAGCTTTGAACTTGAAAAGGCTCAAGTTGAAGGTGTTGTCATAGTTGCACTCGGTTTAAATTCCTTAAATAAGCTTTTAGGTAAAATTGATGAGGTCCTTGGAGAATTATAATGAACAATTTTTTTTACGAAGTTTTGAATAAATTAAATAATGGCGTAATATTATTGGATCACCAAAAGAAGATCGTGTTTTGGAATCACTGGATGGAGTTAAAAACTGAATTAAAAATGGAGACCGTTTTTAACTATGAAATTGATGAAGTTGCTCCAAAATTTTTAAGACCCAAATACAGCAAAATCTTGGACCTAGTGATAGAAACAGGTCAAGGTCGGTTTTTGGCGGGCGCAGTTCATGGTGGTTTTTTTTCCAATATTGATTTAGAGCTCAATCCCAATATGCAGCAAAATCTTCAAATTGAAAGTATTGACAACAAGTTTATATTGATTCAAATTGAAGATCATACTGGCCATTATCAGAAAGTACAAAAGATGAAACATTTTATCAAATATCTTGAAAAAGAAAATGACGAAATTAGACAAAATGAAGAAATATCCAGACAGATGGCGATGCACGATGTCTTAACAGGATTACCTAATCGTTTGTTTTTTATGGATAAATTAAGGAAAAGACTAGAGGACTTTATCATAGATCAATCAGCACAAAGTATAGCCGTATTTTTTATTGATCTAGATAACCTTAAGGAAGTAAATGATCAGTTTGGTCATCGATATGGGGATTCGATTCTCATGGAAATGTCTAAACGGCTTAAAAATGCTATAAGATTCTCTGACACTGTTGCAAGACTTTCTGGGGATGAGTTTGTCATAATGATGGAAGGTCTCATTGATAGAAAAGATATTGAGCGGGTAGCAAATCATATACTCGATCAATTTACTAAGCCTTTTATCATTGAAAATAAAAGTTTGTTTGTGACATGTTCAATGGGGATAAGTCTATTTCCAGAAGATGGTAACGATGCAGATGATTTGCTTGACAAAGCAGATCAAGCACTTTATAAAGTTAAGAACTCGGGAAAAGCCGGGTATGCATTTTTCAAGTAAATATGGGTATAAACCTCTCTGAAGAAGGGAGGTTTTTTTATGTCTTTTAAAAGAGTTTCATTTAGAAGTGCAAGTATCATGATGTTGCTGATTTTAGTAGTTTTAGTGATGAGTGCTTGTAGTTCTAATGATGACGCGACTACTGAAAATACTGAAAACATACCAGTCTCTGTTGCTACAAATGAAGAAAATACTGAAGAAAACTTTGATAACGTCAAAGCATTTGATATGATAAATCGCGATCGCAAAATTGATAACTACTATTATGAGTTTGTGATGACAACAGGTGATGAAAGAATCGGTGGGTTTAAGTTATGGATTGCAGGAAATAAAGCAAGATATGATGCAATAGATGAGGGACAAAGTTTATACCTTGACTATGACAAAGGGGAAGGCTTTCTTTACATGCCTTCAGAAAATCTGTTGATGAAAACACCAATTGAAACGACCAGCAATGAGTGGGAGTCTCCATTTCTATTTGCAGGCGAGATTGACGATGAGACACTTGGTAGCATGAAAGAAAAAGGAACCGAAATCATTGATGGAAAAACATGTTATATTTTTGTTGCAGAGCACTTAGGAATGAAAGTGACTTATTATGTATGGGAAGATGAGGGGTTGATTGTCAAGATGGTCGTCGAAACTGAGGGACAACCATCTTATAGTTATTATTTTAAAGATTTGACGATTGGTGGCACTTTTGAAACTGAATTAGCACTTCCAAAAGATGCAAAAATAATGAATCCTTAGTACCATAGTGTGACTAAATCTCTTGACGGAGAAATTTGAATTATCTATAATGCAATTAATCTAACTTATATTGAAATAATATATGAAAAGGAGTTAAATATGGCTTTGATTGAAGTAAAGTTTCCTGGTGGTGTTCGAGTGGACGCTCATATGAAAGGGCATGTTATATCAACTGATCAACCTGTACATGCTGGGGGAGAAGGCAGTGCACCAGCACCTTTTGATCTTTTTTTATCATCGATTGCCACCTGTGCAGGCATCTATGCCTTGAGCTTTTGTCAACACAAAGGAATCAGTTCAGAGGGATTAGCACTTACAATGGATACCGTTAAAAACCCAGAAACTAAAATGATAGAGAAAGTTACCTTAAACTTGACTTTACCAGATGGTTTTCCTGAGAAATATAAAGCTGCAATTATGAGATCAATGGATTTGTGCTCCGTTAAAAAGCATATGTTCAACCCACCTGAATTTGAAATGTTTGCAGAGTGATTTTTTCAACAAATGAATATGTATGGTAAGGGCCGTATAAAAAAAATTATACGTGCTCTTTTTTTTATGATAAACTTAAGTCATGGTATAGTTAAGTAAAGTAATTTATAAATTAGGAGGCATTATGAAATTTAAAGATTTTAAATACGAACGTCCAGATATGCATCAATTTAAAGTGGATTTTGAGGCATTAATCGAAAAATTCAATGATGCAACAAGTCCCGAGGCACAGCTAGTTATAATTAAAGAAATCAACGCCATGAGAAACCATATAGAATCACTTTCACAAATTGTCCAAATAAGACATACGATTGATACGACGGATGCTTTTTATGATGCAGAAAATGATTTTATAGATGATGCAATGCCACTATATATGGAGATGGTGGACAAATATTATCGTGCACTTGATCAATCGAAGTTTAAGGATGCGCTTCGCAAAGAGCTAGGCGATCATATTTTCAATATTATAGAAGTAAAACTGAAAACATTTCACACTGACATTATTGAGGACTTAAAAACAGAAAACATGCTTGCGTCCAAATATACTAAACTTAGAACATCAGCAAAGATCATGTTTGATGGAGAAGAACGCAACCTTGCTCAGATGGTGCCTTATTATGAGTCAAAAGATCGACTCGTAAGAAAAGAAGCACAAGAAGCTGCAACGAAGTTTTTTGAAGAAAATGAAGCTGCTTTTGATGATTTATATCAAGACCTCGTAGAAGTAAGACATAAAATTGCTAGAAAACTTGGATTTGATAATTTTATCAAGTTAGGTTATATGAGACTTTCTAGAACTGACTATGATGATCAAATGGTAGCAACTTATAGAAAGCAAGTTCAAGATGAGCTTGTACCATTATCACTTGAGCTACGCAAACGTCAAGAAGAACGTCTTAGAATAGATACGCTGAAATATTATGATGAACAAATTGCATTTACAAGTGGTAATGCAACGCCAAAAGGTGATTCTGAATGGATTATCGAAAATGGGAAAAAAATGTACGAAGAATTATCCGCTGAAACAGGAGAATTTATCAACTTTATGCTAGATAGTGAACTCATGGACCTTGAAGCGAAAAAGGGAAAAACAGGTGGCGGTTACTGCACTTATATCAGCGACTATAGAGCGCCATTTATATTCTCAAACTTCAATGGGACTTCAGGCGATATAGATGTTCTTACTCACGAAGCTGGTCATGCATTCCAATGTTTCCAAAGCAGAGACTATGAACTTCCAGAGTATCAGTTCCCGACACTCGAAGCTTGTGAGATTCATTCTATGAGCATGGAGTTCTTGACTTATCCATGGATGGAAAGTTTCTTTAAAGATGAAGTGACTAAATACAAGTTTAACCATGTAAGTGAAGCACTTTTATTTATACCATATGGTGTTTTAGTGGATGAATTCCAACATTTCGTCTATGGAAACCCTGAAGCAACACCAGCTGATCGTAAAGCCAAATGGCGTGAACTTGAGAAAAAATATCAACCTTATAAAAACTATGAAGACAACGATTTCTTAGAAAGAGGCGGATATTGGTTTAGACAAGGTCATATCTTTAGTAATCCTTTTTACTATATTGATTATACGTTAGCACAAGTGTGTGCATTCCAGTTTTTCCTTAAATCAACTGAGGATAGAAAATCTGCTTGGGATCAATACCTTAAATTATGTAATATGGGTGGAAGTTTACCATTTACAGGTCTTTTAAAAGTAGCTGGATTAGACAGTCCTTTTGAAGAAGGATCAATTAAAAAAGTGATTCCTGCACTTCGAAATGTGCTTGGAAGTATAGACGATAGAAACCTCTAATCAGAGTAGATTGAGCCACATTTCACTTTGCGTATTCAAAAAAACGCCTAGTGGTTAAAAAAATATCATAATTCTAACGAAAAAATGAGTTGAAAAACGTGTAACTTTCGCATAAAATGTAGTAGACGAAGGATGTTTTTTCGTGATTAATTGAATAAAGAACCAAGTGAGGATAATGCGAGATACCGTAAGGTAGCCGAAGGAGCAATGTGTGTGTTTGCCGACACCACAGAATCTCTCAGGCAAAAGTAGTGTTATCTGATGGAACTCTGGAGAGCCCTTTAAGTAGGCACCGAAGGCGGAAGTGCAAAGCGTTAGCTTTGCGAAACACTCTCAGGTAAAAATACAGAGGTATATAATGGCGGCTAGCATTGCTATACCATTGTATACCTCTTTTTCTTTATCTACTCCGTTTTAAATATCATTAACGAATATAAGGAGGTTGCATTATGGATTCAGTTAAAAAAACCGCTCTCTATGATGAACATGTTTTAGCGGGTGGTAAAATCATTGATTTTGCTGGATGGGCTTTACCTGTTCAATATGAGGGACTTGTTGAAGAACATGAAGTTGTAAGAAATGCTGCAGGAATGTTTGATGTATCACACATGGGTGAAGTTGAGGTTACTGGAAAAGATGCTTTTGCATTTGTCCAAAACCTTGTAACTAATGATGTTGCAACGCTTGAAGATCATCAAATTCTTTATGGCATGATGTGCTATGAACATGGTGGTGTTGTTGATGATTTATTAGTTTATAAATTTGACCAAGAACATTTCTATCTTGTCATCAATGCAAGCAATGTTGAAAAAGATTTTGCTTGGATGGTAGAGCAATCTAAAGGCTATGATTTGAAACTTGAAAATTTATCAGATGAAGTTTCTGAGATTGCGTTACAAGGACCATTGGCGCAAGAAATTCTTCAAAAAATTTCTGACGTAGATTTATCAACAATCAAATTCTTCTATTGTAACCGTAATGTAACGATTGAAGGTGTAAAATGCTTGGTATCAAGAACAGGCTATACTGGAGAAGACGGATTTGAGATATACGCTGACCATGAAGGCATCGTTAAAGTATGGAGAAAATTGCTTGAAGTAGGAAAAGATCAAGGGCTTAAACCAGCAGGTCTTGGTTGTAGAGATACTTTAAGATTTGAAGCTGCTTTACCACTTTACGGACATGAAATCGATCAAAGTATTACACCACTTGAAGCGGGGCTTGGATTCTTTGTAAAACTTGCAAAAGATAATTTTATTGGAAAAGATGCACTTGTCGAGCAAAAAGCTAAGGGTTTACCAAGAAAGACAGTTGGTCTTGAAATGGAAAAAGGAATACCTAGACAAGGTTATGAAGTTTTAGCTGAAGGTGAAGTAATTGGTGTGATCACAACAGGTTATTTCTCACCGACACTTAAGAAAAACATTGCCTTAGCTCTTGTTGATGCTAAATATGGTGAGATGGGTTCTAGTCTAAGTGTACAAGTTCGTAAAAAAGTATTTCCAGCAACTGTTATCAGTAAAAGATTCTATCAAAAAAACTATAAAAAATAATTAAAGTTTGCGGTATACTGATTTTAAGGAACAAAAGGTTCCTCATAAATATTAAAAATTATCAGGAGGGTATTAAGATGAAAATAGTTAGCGGATTGTATTATACAAAAGACCATGAGTGGGTTAAGGTTGAAGGTAAAGAAGCTTTGGTTGGTATTACTGATTTTGCACAACATGCACTTGGCTCAATTGTTTATGTAGAGCTTCCTGAAGTGGATGAAGAAGTTGAAGGCGAAGAAAGCTTTGGTACAATCGAATCAGTTAAAGCTGCTTCAGATATGCTTATGCCTGTAACTGGTACAATTATAGAAGTTAACGAAGAATTAGAGAATGATCCTTCTTTAGTTAATACAGCACCTTATGAGTCTTGGATTATGAAAATTAGTCTTTCTAACCCAGCAGATCTTGATGAATTAATGAACGCTGAAGAGTACGAAGCATTTTGTAACGAGGAGGCATAGAATGTTTCCATATATCCCAAATACTAAGCAGGATGAGCAAAAGATGCTTGAAGTACTGGGTATTGATTCGATAGATAGATTATTCGATGATATTCCAGAGGCTATCAAGCTTGGTAGAAGATTAGATCTCGGTAAACCTTTATCAGAAATTGAGGTTTCCAAAAAGATTAAAAGTATCGCGAATAAAAATATAGGCACTGATGAACTCGTTTGTTTTAGAGGCGCAGGCGCATATGATCACTCTGTTCCATCTGTGATTCATCACTTGATTTCAAGATCGGAGTTTTATACAGCATATACACCATATCAACCAGAGATCAGTCAAGGGACATTACAAGCAATTTTTGAATACCAAACAATGATTGCTAACTTAACGGGTCTTGAAGTATCCAATGCATCTATGTATGACGGTGCTTCTGCAACAGCTGAAGCAGCTATGCTTGCAGCAGCAAATCAAAAAGGTGATACCATTGTAATTTCTGAAACTGTACATCCACAAACGAGAGATGTTGTTAAAACGTATATGCGTTTTTATGGCGTAAAAGTTGTGGAAGTACCTGCTAAAGATGGTATTACAGATATGGAAGCATTAAAAGATATCGTAACTTCAGATACAGTAGGTGTGATTATTCAGACACCAAACTTCTTTGGTAATATAGAAGATTGTACAGAAGCAGTGGAAGTTGCACATGCTAATAAAGCACTTTTTATTATGAATGTTGATCCAATTTCACTAGGCATGTTAAAAACACCAGGTGAGTATGGTGCAGATCTTGCAGTTGGTGAAGGTCAAGTGCTAGGAAATTCACTAAACTACGGTGGCCCTTATTTAGGATTTATGGCTGCATCTACAAAACAAATGAGAAAGTTACCAGGACGTATCGCTGGTCAAACAGTAGATTTAGATGGTAAACGTGCATTTACGTTGACACTTCAAGCGCGCGAGCAACATATTAGAAGAGATAAAGCAACTTCAAATATCTGTTCTAATCAAGCACTCAACGCACTTGCAGCGACTATTTATCTAGGCGCTCTTGGAAAAGAAGGTCTTGCTGAAGTTGCAGAAGAATCAGCTAAAAAAGCGTATTACGCTTACAATAAATTGATTGCAACAGGTAAATTTAAACCAGTTTACGATCAACCATTCTTCAGAGAATTTGTACTTGAAACAACTATGGATGTTGAATCTCTAAACGCTGAACTTGCTTCTAAAGGATTCCTTGGAGGCTATAATGTTGGTAAAGATTATAAATCTGACAAAAACCTCATTATGTTCTGTGTCACAGAAAAACGTACAATTGAAGAAATCGATTGTCTCGTAAAAGCAATGGAGGAAATCTCATGGTAAAATACGATCAACTTATATTCGAAATCTCGCAAGAGGGCAGAAGAGCTTATAGACTCCCAACCTGCAAAGTTGAAACTGTAAATCTTGACGATGTGATCCCAGCTGGTTTACGTAGAAAACAAGAGTTGGTATTACCAGAGGTAAGTGAACCTCAACTCGTTAGACATTACACATTATTAAGTAACAAGAACTTTGGTGTAGATACAGGTTTCTATCCATTAGGTTCTTGTACGATGAAATATAACCCTAAGATCAATGAAGATATGGCGAACTTAGGCAAATTTGCACATCTTCATCCACAACAAGAAGAAACACAGGTTCAAGGCGCACTTGAACTAATGTATGATCTTTCAGGTATGCTTGGAGAAGTTGGTGGTATGGATGCGTTCTCGCTTCAACCTGCAGCAGGTGCACAAGGTGAACTCGCTGGATTGATGATCATCAAAGCATATCACGAAAAACGTGGGGACATGAAGAGAACTAAAATTATCGTTCCAGATTCTGCACATGGTACAAACCCAGCAAGTGCAAACGTTGCGGGCTTTGATATTGTAGAAATCAAATCAACACGAGATGGTGCAATTGATCTTGATAACTTAAAAGCAGTTTTAAGCGACGAAATTGCAGGACTTATGTTGACCAATCCAAGTACACTTGGTTTATTTGAAAAAAATATAGTAGAAATAGCTAAACTTGTCCATGAAGCAGGCGGACTTTTATACTATGATGGTGCAAACCTCAATGCGATCATGGGTCAAACTAGACCTGGCGATATGGGCTTTGATGTTGTCCACTATAATCTTCACAAAACATTTACGACACCTCACGGTGGTGGTGGTCCAGGCTCAGGTCCAATTGGTGTTAAGAAATACCTTGAGGCTTTTTTGCCTACGCCAGTTGTGAGCAAGGGTTCAGATCGTTATTATCTTGATTATGATAGACCAGATTCTATCGGTAAAGTGAAGTCGTATTTTGGAAACTTTGGGATATTAGTAAGAGCTTACACTTATATCTTGACGATGGGTGCTGAAGGCTTAAAACGTGTATCTGAAATAGCTGTACTTAATGCAAATTATGTTCAAGAAAAACTTAAACCTTATTATAACTTGCCTGTGGATACCATTTGTAAACACGAATGTGTATTTGCTGGACTTAAGAACGAGCTAAATCATTGCAGTACGTTAGACGTGGCGAAGAGATTACTCGATATGGGATATCATCCACCTACGATTTATTTCCCACTGATTGTACCAAATGCTTTAATGATTGAGCCAACTGAAACTGAGAGTTTAGAAACTTTGGATGCATTTATTGATGTTATGATTCAGATTAGCAAAGAAGCTGATGAGACACCAGAACTCCTTAAAAATGCGCCAACAACGACTCAAATCAGAAGAGTGGATGAAGTATTAGCAGCAAGATCACCAATCTTAAAATGGGAAAAGAAATAACTAGGAGGCAGCAATGCAAAAGAGAATCGTCGTAATAGGTGGCGGACCGGGCGGTTATGTTGCCGCTATAAGAGGCGCTCAACTAGGTGCTAAGGTCACTTTAATCGAACGACACAAAATCGGCGGAACGTGTCTGAATTACGGATGTATTCCCACAAAAACACTGTATAAAAATGCTGAATTACTCCATACCTTGAAACATATCGAAGATTTTGGGATCAAGGTAGATCATTATAGTATCGATGTCGATAAAATTCAGAGTCGCAAAGATGAAGTTGTTCATACCCTTGTTAGTGGAATTGAACAAGTTGTTAAAGCCAACGGTGTGGAAATCATCGATGGCTCTGCAAGTTTTATCGATGCAAAAACATTGAAGGTTGTTAAAGCTGATGGTGAAACGATAGAAGTAAGTGGCGATGATATCATCATTGCTACAGGTTCTACATCAGCTGTACCACCATTTGAAGGCGTAAATTTACCAGGCGTTGTTACTTCTAAAGAACTTTTAGAATTTAAGAGTATTCCTGAGAAACTCGTCATTATAGGTGGCGGTGTTATTAGTATGGAGTTTGCTGGTATTTTTGCAGCACTTGGTTCAGAAGTTTCTGTTGTCATTAGAAGCGATAAATTCCTTAGAGAAGTAGATTCTGAGATCACGAAGCGTTTTGGTGCAATGCTAAAGAAAAAGGGCATTGAACTGAATAAGTCCGTTGAAAATATGAAGATCATTCAAACTGAATCGGGCCTTAAAGTGACAGGAGATAACAAGAAAGGACCTGTGGAGTTTCCAGCTGACACTGTTCTTTTATCCACAGGCCGTGTACCAGTTTACAAGGACCTTAACCTTGATGCTGCTGGTGTTGAAGTGACTAAAAAAGGAATTGCAGTAGATCATCATACATTTAAAACAAATGTTGACAATGTATATGCAATTGGTGATGTCAATGGGATAATCATGTTAGCTCATGCTGCCTCACATCAAGGGATTGCAGCGGTTGAATCGATTATGGGTATTGAACATAAGGGCAATCACGATGCGATTCCTAACTGTATTTTCGTATTTCCTGAAATTGCAGGTGTAGGAATCACTGAAGATGAAGCAAACGAAAAAGGCATAGAGATTAAGAAAAGTAAATTTATGTTTGGTGCCAATGGCAAAGCGCTTTCAATTGGCGAGCCAGATGGGTTTATAAAAGTGATTTCAGATATGAACGACGTGGTACTTGGTGTTCATATCATGGGACCACATGCATCTGACTTAATAGCAGAAGGCACACTTGCAGTTGCAAATCGAATGACAGTTGATCAAATTGCAAACACTGTTCATGCCCATCCAACTTTAGCAGAATCATTTGCTGAAGCAACATTAGGGCTTAGAGGTGAAGCAATTCACATGGCACCACCCAAAGTAAAGAAGTAGAGGATTGAGGAGAAGATGATGAATTTTGATTTAATTAAGAAAAATGATCCAGAGCTTTATGAATCTATGGAGCTTGAGCTTAAAAGACAATCAAGTAATATCGAATTAATTGCTTCAGAAAACTTTACAAGTCTCACAGTAATGGAAGCAATGGGTTCTCACTTAACCAATAAATATGCTGAAGGCTATCCAAGCAAACGCTACTATGGCGGTTGTGAGTTTGTTGATATCAGCGAAAATCTTGCGAGAGACAGAATGAAAGCTTTATTTGGCGCTGAACATGCCAATGTTCAACCACATTCAGGTTCTCAAGCAAACATGGGTGTTTACATGGCAGTACTTCAGCCAAATGCGAAAATCCTAGGTATGAATTTATCAGACGGTGGTCACTTAACACATGGTAGCCCAGTTAACTTTTCTGGAAAACTATATAATTTCGTTTCATATGGTGTAAACGAAGAAGGTTTTATTGACTATGATGCTTTAAGAGCACAAGCAATTGCAGAAAAACCTGAGATGATCGTTTCAGGCGCAAGTGCTTATTCTAGAACAATAGATTTTGCAAAAATAAGAGAGATCTGTGATGAAGTTGGTGCTTTAATGATGGTCGATATGGCGCATATCGCTGGCCTTGTAGCTGCTGGTATCCATCCAAGTCCAGTTCCTTATGCTGACTTTGTAACGACGACTACACATAAGACACTTAGAGGTCCTAGAGGTGGCGCGATTCTTTGTAAAGAAAAATATGCAAAAGATATCGATAAAGCAATCTTCCCTGGTATCCAAGGTGGTCCACTTATGCACATCATCGCAGCAAAAGCTGTCTGCTTTAAAGAAGCAATGTCAGAAGAATTTAAAACTTATCAAAAGCATGTTGTTGAAAATGCTGCAACATTGGCAGCAGCGCTTCATGATAAAGGCTTTAAAATCGTTTCTGGTGGAACTGATAACCACTTGATGCTTGTTGATCTTAGAAACAAAGATATCACTGGTAAAGCAGCAGAAAAATTACTCGATGAAATCGGTATTACAACTAACAAAAATACTGTACCAAACGAAACGGCTAGCCCATTTGTAACTAGCGGTATCCGTATTGGTACACCAGCATCTACAACTAGAGGTTTTGGTAAAGCAGAGATGCTTGAAATCGCTGATATCATCAGCTGGACCATTGATAACCGCGATGCAGATTTAGACCCTGCACGTGCTAGAGTAAAAGCACTTTGTGATAAATTCCCTTTATATAGGGATTAATCAATACAGTGCCGAGCACAACATCGGCGCTACCGACCCCACTGAAAAGCAGCTCTTCTAACGAAGGGCTGTTTTTCTTTTTTGAACACATTTTACATTAATTTACATAATTAACTTTTAAATGGAGAGAATATCGGTTATACTTATACAATGAGAACCATTATAGATTTGATGATAAATTAAAATTAAAAGATGGAGAGGAATCATACTATGGCATTTAAAGCACATGAAAAAACTACAGTTACACTAATCAATCAAGAGCAAACATCAAAAAATTGTCATTACATAAAGATTGGATATACAGATAGTTTTGTAAGAGAAGAAGAAGCCGTTCAAGCTTCAGAGTATTTTTCTGTCAAGGATGACTTTGATGAATATGATGTATTTAAGAAAATCATTATATCAAGTTTAACACTAGTGTTCTTACTTATGACAGCTACTTTTGGATTTGTTGCATCAAGCGATATAACTTTTGCAGACGACACCAGTGTGAGTTTATCGGCGGCTAATGAGTTAAATCAATCAAATAATATGTTTATCGATGTTGCATCAAATCACTGGGCGTTACCGTTTATCAACTCACTGAAATCAAGTGAAATTATCGCAGGATATACCGATGGCACATTTAAGCCACAGGCAAATGTTAAGATCAATGAATTTATCGCTATGACTGTAAAAGCGCTTGGTTATCGCTTTGAATCTATGTCAAGTGATTGGGCGAAACCTTATGTAGACAAGGCAATTGAACTTAAAATTATTCAAGATCAAGAATTTCCTTCTTATGGTGCTCAAATTAACCGCGAACAAATGACTTCAATTGTGGTTAATGCAGTAGCTCTTTCTGAATATCGTCCGTCTAGTGCATTGGATCAATACATTAAAAATGAAACGAAAGATTATTACCTAGTAGGTGATTACTATAAACAAAATGTCCTAGACAGCTATAAATTTGGGATTATCACGGGTTTTGTTGACAAGACTTTTAGACCTAAAGATTTCTCTACAAGAGCTGAAGCGTCTGCTGTTATTTCTAAAATTCTCAATAAGGATTTAAGAAAGCCTTTTGTAAAGACAGATGCAAAATACGTTATGTTGCCAACGTATGTAGTTGACCAGTTCGGTAACGAAGAATTAGTTGAAACTGCCTTTTACGCACCACTTTATAACGGTAAACCCGTTAATGAAGTGGTAGAAGTAGCTGAACTTGTGGCGAAACTGCATGACCTTGGAAAAGGGTACATTGAATATCAATATAATGTGCTTGAAAATACATTTGCTACGGCAGGGTATGAATCTAAAGCCGTTAAAGAATATGTTTATGGTTTGCCAAGTTCACTTGAAAGAATTCTTGCAATGGGTGATTATGTTGATTTAGGCTTCTCAGTTGAAAACAATGACTTTGCAAATAAATTTAGCCCGTATACCCTACAAATATTCAAAAGAGTTTCAGTAAGTGAACAGTACCCTAATTATTCAACTTATATCGTCAACACTTATGGCGACCAACTTAAACCACTCTTTCAGTACCTTTTTGAAAATGACTATGAACAGGCTTGGAACATCTTTGTAACGGGTCTCAATGCAAAAGGCGCATCAAAGCAAGTGATTTATCAAATTAATGGTCGTGATATCGGTTTTGTATCGGGTTCAAATGGTGTCTATATGCAGTTTTCAATTAAACGCTAGTTAAAAAAAGGAAGTCTTTTATATGAATAAATGTAAATTTTCACTTTTACTGATTTTCTTTGTGCTACTTCAAATTGTGCCAATATTTCCACATGCTATCGTGTCTGCAAGTACTTATTCTACTTCTACAGCCTATTATGATGGGACGCATAAAAACAAATATTTTACGGCTACTGAATGGGAACAAGTCAAAATTGACTATAACATTCCTGCACTTACGCCAAGGGTGGATATTAAAAATCTTCCCTTTAATATTGAACTTTGGAAAGAGAAAAATATCATTGTCTACGGTGATTTTAGTGCTGTTTCTAGTACTGTAAATGACTTTAAAAACGCTACGGGTGATCTTGATGCAGAAGGAAAGTACATTGAAACCCCGAACAAGGGCTACTATGAAAGTGGCACAGGCGAGTACCGCTATCATGGGTATGATGCCAATCATTCCCTATATACCAACGGTGATTTTCCTATAGATGCCAACTCAGGCATGAAAGCCACCGCTAAAAACTGGATATACCGTATTTGGGATCAAAAAACACCTTACTACAGTGATTCTCGTATCAAAGAAGCCAGTTTATATAATCAGGTTGCAACGGGAACTTTGCCTACCCCTACGAAAGACAAAGATAAGATTCAAAAATGGATCAATGATGGGATTCCATTTGAAATTAGCAACACCAACAACACAGATAAAAGTGGTTATAATTATGCACAAGTCCTCACACCACCTACTACAAGGATGGCAGGGGAAACACTGATGTACCATCTTTCTAAGTATGATGGTAATCCGTGGTATCAAGTCTTTTCACTGACTCAAATAAAGGCAAAAGAAATTACGCCAGTTGAAGCGACTGTAACGATTATAGGCGTATCAGATGTCATTAATAACGGTAAAGTAGATAAGAAGTTTTCCGTTAAGGTAGATGGTTTGCTACTAGATGAAGCCTTTTATGCGGATGATATTTTAATGACTTCTAGGTATACTAGGGATGATATCGGTAGTTGGTCAATGGAACTAAAAAATAATTTTACACCTGAAGTTCAAACCCTAGTAGGTAAGAGAACAAGCGCAGAAGCAGGATCAATGGAATTTACCGTTGTCATTCCTTATGATACCTACGAACCAATGCTCACAGAAGATGAACAATCTATAACGCCAATATTCACAGGAAAAGCGACTTGTATCTTCACAACAGGGGATCAATCAAGTGAAACTGCTACCACAAGTGGAAAGATAGAAGCGTTAATCATAGATGAAAAAGACCAAGTGGCAATCAACATTACAGCACCACATGAAATGCTTGATACTGAAAAATTCAAAATCGTGGATAGCACCACAGGGGATGATTTCACTAGAACAGTTGAACTGAACGGTGCTATATTAAGTGAAGCTGAAGCGGATGAATTTCTATCAGGCAATCATCTTTTTCCGCTCATTGGAGAAGATAAGGTTTATACCTACAGCGTCACTTACCTGGATAATGTAACTGATCATAGTTACGCGTTTATGAACTACATTTTGGTTTATACCACTAAACCTAAAGCGCAAATGACAGTGACAGGCACTTTTAAAGAAAATCGTTTGATCAGTGCATCTTCAGATATAGGAAGTGTCAATTCGGCTTATTTAATGGCAAACGCAAGCATCACACCTTTTCTATTTGATGCAACAACGAGTAGTGGTAACAATGGACTTGTTAAGTTTGGTACTAAAAATACCAGTAACTTAGCTTTTATCGTAAAAGGTCAAGAACAAGTGAACATTCAGATAAGGGCGACCGCCACAGTAAATCCAAGCAAGATTGAAAGAAGTGATATACCTTCAGGCTACCACACTTCAAATCTTTACACTTATACGCTTTATACCCTTGAAGATTATACACCTTCATTAATTGCAAACGTTTGGAACGGTACACTTACAAGAAATGAAACACTAGATTTTTACTATGATGCAGTTAGTACAGATAATGATTTAATCAGCGTGAATACCTATAAAATCTTATTTGATGCAAATGATGATGGTGTCTTTGAAACTGTTGTTAAGCAAGGTAATTATGCAGATTTTACCGCTTATCAGCCTAGCTCACTAGGACATTATAAAATCATTTTCTATGCGGAAGAAACTTTCGGTCAGCCAACACTTGCTCAGTTCATCACAGCAGATGATCAACGTACCTTTACGCTTGAAAGAGAATTCTATGTAGACAATCTAGCACCAATGACAAAGCTCTTTACAGATATTGAATACGATTTTCCACAAGCAGATGTCATTGTTTTAAACGACCAAGAAATCACTAGAGAACTTAATAACAGCATCGTGTCTGAACGTGTGAACTGGATCAACGGACTAAGACAATCTAGTGTTGATGCAAGTGTTCAGGTGTGGGATTTATACACTTACATCTACTCACAAAGCGCATCTACCACAGTGAATTCAGGTGGTTCTACACCCCCTGCAACAACAAGTTATTCAAGCGGTGGTTACTCAGGTACACTTTCAAAATACAACACTGTCAACAATCAGTACCAAGTAGATAACGGTTATTATAAAACAGTTACGGATACCATTCCAATAAGTGATAGTCAGTCCCAAACGGGTACAGCAACCTACACTTATACGGGTTCAAGTTGGTATGTGTCTCAGTCCTATGGCATGACTTCATTACCATCAACCATTTCTTACAACTCAGGAGGTTATGTTGGAACTATGTCTAAAAGTGGTGGTGGCGTTACTTCAGATGATGGTCCTCCTAGTGGTGGTGGAGAAGCAGGGGACACGTATTCACGTACAACTACTTGGGAAGCCATCTACACAGGAACAGCGTCAAAATCGGTCCAAGTATGGCAATCAAATTGGGTTTGGTATAACGATTACACGGGTTATTACTCAGGCACAATTTATAAAAATGTGAAACAAGCTTTTACGCCTACGTTTAGGATCAATAGCGACAAATACCTTGTTTACTTTGCAGATGGTAATATCAATAATCAAGTTGATATACAAGCCATCAAAGATAAAGGAACAGTTAAAGTCATAATGGTAGGTAAAGCATCTACTAAATCGCTTCTCACATATGATTACTATATAGATTCAAGTAAAACGCTCTCTCAGATCATGGGTGAAGTAAACACAATCGTTGCTGATGCCAATCCTTATGAAAATAAACAACTTGTTCAAGTTGGAGAAACTTTCATGATTCAAAAGGCAGATTATGACCAAGAAGGAGATCCAATTACCGATATTGGTTATGAATATGTTCAAGATGCAAACTACTATGATAACAGTATGGGGCTTGAAATAGGCGCAGTAGCAACTTATAGTGACAGCTCATATACAAGTACTCTTAAAAGTAGTTTTACAAAAGTAGGGCATTATAAAGTCTTTAGAAAGATTAAAGATATACCTACTGATTATCCATCATATACAAAGGATTCAAACGTGCCACAGCTTGATATTTACGTTCATAGAAAACCTATTGCAGACTTTACGCTTGATTGGGATTATGACTCTGCTTCATCCTCTTATAAAACAACATGGGTAGATAAGTCTTATGATCTTGACCATCAATTTTCTGATCCTGATAAGGGCATAACTGATAGAAAAATCATGTACAGAAAAACAAGTGGCGATAATGTTTGGCATTATGCAATTCCTGATAATCTTACTTCAGGAACCTACGAACTTAGATACACGGTAAAAGACCTTGAAGGGGCTTGGAATGATGAAATTACTAGATTTTTTACATTATCAGTTGAACCACCTGTTCAATTAAAGGCCAAAATAAGGTCTATATCACCACCATACGAAACGTACAATATCCCAGCATCAGAAAAAATTCAAGTATTTGAAATAATTACGAATTACCACGAAGCGCATAATCTAAGAATTAGTATCTATGATATAAATGGTCTAAAACTAAAAGATGAAGCGTTATTATTCAGTTCTAACATTCCAAATTATAACATAAAAGGCAATGTTTACGAGTGGCAAACACATGACATTGAAATTCCTGAAATTTATCAAGATGATCATTATAAAGTAAAGCTCGAAGCATATGCGGTATCAAAGCCTTCAATAAAAACCACGTTAGATTTAGACTTTCATGTACAGACACCAGTAACTATAATCGGAGATGTAGATGAGTTAGTTCTAGGAGAAGTTGCTCACATTACGGCACATACCAATAAGTATGCAAACAAAGTCAATGTGGTCTTATTTAAAGACACCTCATACCAAACTACGGTAAGTTTAAATAAATCTTCGAATCAACTTGATGATGAGTCAATCACATGGGAAAATGAGTTCTTGATCAGTGAAGTGATTCCAGAAGATCAGTATACATTTGCATTTACTGCTCAGACGCCAAGTGGCAATCAAGCTTCTTATCAAACCCAAAGAGAAGTAATTGCTCTAAAAATAAAAAAAATTCTAATTGAAGGGTATTGGAACCACTGGCGAGGTCAAATTGATGCTTTTGATCAAAGAATGACCTTTAATCCCCATCGCTTTCTTTCATATGAGAAGGTGAAAATTAGAGCTGAAGTAATTGGTGAACCAGATGAGGTGTTCTTGAATTTTTCACCGGAACTTGAAGCGATGGTTTATATTAATAAGCTAGGACAAACCTATCGATACCAAAGTGAAGTGGGGTACGAGCCAACCTTTCCTATTCAACTGTCAATGAAAAGCGGAAATTCAACCTTATCTATATGGGAGGGGGAGTATATTTTGCCGCTTGCACGTGAGACGATGGATTGGCAGGATATTAGACTGGCATCCCCTTACTCGTGTGCAGTTACTGCGATAAAGGGTAATAAATCAAATAAACTAACAATTGATGACATTGAAATCACAGGGAATATATATGATTTACTTTACCATCAGCCTAAATATAATAATTAACCATCAGTTTAACTAAAAAAGTTCTTGATTTATAATCTTTATTGCGGGTAAAATATAATAAATGTTTTTTGGGAGGCTGCGATGAAATTATATTTAGTGAGACATGGTGAACCAAGCTATTCGCCTTGTACGATCAGGAACTTAAAAGGACAAGGACGTGACTTAGCAGCTTTAAATGAAGAGGGAATCAACCAGATGATCACTGTTACGATGCCACAAATGATTGGCAATGATGCTCAGATTATTTTATCTTCACCATATACCAGAGCGCTTCAGTCTGCTGCAGTTGTTGCTAGCAAAACGGGTTTAATCACTAAAGTTGTGCATGATTTACATGAGTGGATTCCAGACTTATCTTATAATTACGATTCATATAGTGATTTAAAATCAATTTACCTTGATTTTTATAAAAACAAAGGTATTCGTCCCAATAAAGAAGACTACACGGAGTTTACGCTTTGGGAAGATATTGAAAGTTTTAGAACTAGAGTAAATGCGTCAATCAAGCCTTATCTTGGGATCTATTCTAGTGCGATTGTAGTTGCACATGGTATGGTGATACAATCACTAACTGGAAGACATGTTGCCTATGGAGAAATGATTCAAATGGAATATACAGAAGATACAGTCTTTCCAGAGTGGGAATTTACAGCACCCAAAGATGAAAGCAAAGAGTAACACAGTATCTGTTAGTTTTAACACATAAAAATGGTGCAATTGCAAATCTAATACTTAGATGAGCAATTGCACCGTTTTTTTTTAAAATTAAGTTCTACTCAAATTTATCGTAGAAAATTTGTTCTTCAGGCATCCCCTTTGCTTTTAAGATAGGAATAACTGAATCAATCATAACAGGGCTACCGCAGAGATATGCTTCAGCCTCCGAACCATCATCTAAGTGTTTTTCTAACATATCTGTAACACGTCCAACTTCTCCCGTCCAATTGTCTTTTTCGGCAGGTCGAGACAAGCAACAGACTAACTTGAAGTTTGGTAAATCTTTTTGAAGCTCTTCAAGTGTATCCATCTCAAAGAGGTCTTCTGCAGTTCTAGCACCAAAGTAGAAAGTCACTTTCCTTTGGATATTATTAGAACGCATGTATTTTAAAATAGACATAATAGGTGCCATACCAGTACCGATAGCCACCATCACCATCTCCCGATCAGTATCCTGATAGAAAAAATCGCCGTAGGGTCCAACAACTGTTAATTTCATGCTTGGCTTTAAATAGTTATGAACATACGTGGTTGCTTTTCCATCTTTTACATAACCGATATACAGTTCAACCGCTTTGCTATCAACAGGAGACGAAGCGATTGAATAAGCTCTGTATACTTCTTCGTCGCTTCCTTTGTATTTAGGTGCTAAGATCTGAACATATTGTCCTGCTGAAAATTCAATTTCTTCAGTCTCAGGAAGTGCTAAACGTAGATGTTTAATTGTAGGTGTAAGGTCTTTGACAAATTCAACATGATAGTCATATTGTTTGACACTGAATAGTTCTTCAGGAATTTCGATCTGCATGTCATTTCTCACTTTACATTGACATGAGAGGCGAACGCCTTCCTCACGTTCTTTAGGTGATACGTATCCAAGCTCAGTTGCCAAGATTTCACCACCACCCTCAGTAACGGTTACTTTACAATAACCACAACTTCCTTTTCCACCACAAGCAGAAGGTATAAAGACTTTTTGTTCTATCAGTGCTGAAAGTAAAGTGTCCCCACCTTCTACAGTGAGTTCCTTTTTATTGTTAATAATCAGTTTCTTTTCACCATAATTGGCAATCGTTTTATTCGCAATTGAAAGAAGTAAAGCGAGTATGCCAGTTATGCCGCTAATTGTTAATACGGTTACTCCAATTGTCTCCATTCTTTCCTCCTACTGAATTTGTACGATGCCAGAAAAACCTAAGAAGGCAAGTGCCATAATACCTGTAATAATCAATGTGATACCAGCACCTTCAAGTCCTTTTGGAATTTTTGCGCCCATGATTTTTTTGCGAATACCTGCCATTGCCACAATTGCAAGCGTCCAACCGAGACCAGATCCTACTCCAAATGCAAAAGACTGAATTAAATCATAATCTCTAATAATCATAAAAAGGGAAACCCCTAAGATAGCACAGTTTACAGTGATCAAAGGTAAGAAAATACCAAGTGAATAATAAAGTGATTCAAAATATCTTTCAATGATCATCTCAACAAGTTGTACAAATGCAGCGATAACTATGATAAAGACGATGAAACGAAGATACTCAAGACCTAGTGGTACTAAAATCAAGTGATAAACCAAGTAGTTGAGAACAGAAGTGGTTGCAAGTACAAAAGTTACCGCCTGTCCTAAGCTAAGTGAAGTTTTGATTTCGCTTGAAACAGCAATGAATGAACACATACCAAGAAAGTTTGAAAGAATCATGTTATTTGTGAAAATTGATGCGAAAAATATTACGAGCGGATTAATTTCTATCATACCTTAGCACCTCCTTTTTCTTGATCTTCTTTAGGGAATAACCTTGAAGATGCCCAAATGACGATTCCAATCATAAAGAATGCACCTGGTGGCATAATCATAAGTGTCCAGTTTACCCAACCATCACCTAAGATTTGGATGCCAAATAATGAGCCAAAACCGAGTAACTCTCTGACAAATGCAACTGCCATCAACACGATGGTATACCCTACACCCATCATTAACCCATCAATAAATGAAATAAAAGGTTTGTTGTTTTGAGCAAATGCTTCAGCACGTCCCATGATGATACAGTTCGTAATAATTAAGCCGACGTATGGTCCAAGTGCTTTTGACATCGATGGGAAATATGCTTTAAGAAATATATCTAACATGATGACATACGCTGATATGATCAGTGTTTGGACCATCATACGGATATGCTTAGGTGTAAATACTCGAATTAACGATACAGTAAAACTAGAAAATGCAGTAACAAACATTAAACCTACACCCATAACAAATGAGTTTGTAAGAAGGTTAGTTACAGCCAATGAGGAACAGATGCCTAAAATTTGTCTAAAAACAGGATTGTCTTTGTAGATCCCTGCTTTAACGACGCGCATGACCTCCTTCATAATTTAGCCTCCTTTGCAAATGTGAGTGTTTCCTCGATAAAGGTATTAACCATTTTTTTAACGGAGTCAGTAGTTAACGATGCACCAGTGATACCATCAATGTTGCCTCCAGAAGCTGGCTTGACGATAATAGACATATCATCGTTAAGTGTAATTCCTCTAAATTGTTCTTTAAACCACGGTTCATCTATACGACCACCAAGGCCAGGTGTTTCAGAGTGAGAGACAAAGTCTATACCAAGTATTTTAGTGAAATCAGGATTAAAGGCAATGTAGCCAGTGATGCTCCCCCAAAGTCCAGTTCCAGAGAAGATAAATGCATATCCTTCTACTGTACCATCGTTGGCGTAAACGAAATAATCTCGACCATCTTTTGTCGTTTCATTAATTTTGCCATCATAAAGTGCATTAACTTCTGAATCAACATCTGATACAGGTAAATCCAAAACATATAAAACAGAGCGTTTTACGCGAAGCTCTTCTTGAGCTTTAATAGTAGATGCGGTACTTTCATTTATAAAAGCAAGTACAGAAGTGTAGACAACGGTTACAAGTAGCATAAAGAGGACAGGGTAAAGAATTTGTTTTTTCTTAGCCATTTTTTACCTCCTTTGCTTTTCGCGAATTCTTAATGGATTTTACTGCTTCATCCATAATCGGAGCAAATGTGTTACCAATAAGGATTGCGAACATAATGCCACCTGCAAATAGCGCAAAACTACGTATAATAACTGTGATTGCGCCAATTAAAAGACCATATACGATACGCGCTTCAAAGGTTTTAGGTGACGAAATTGGGTCGGTTGCCATAAAAACTGCTCCAAATAAAAGACCACCAGCAAATAGACCGTAAATCGGATTTAATACTTGTTCAAATCCTGCAATGTAAAATACACCACTCATCACGAGAAAACCAGTGATGACTGAAAAGATTGTTTCTTTTGCTGCTGTTTTAGTATAGATTAAGTAAATGGCTGCTAAGATGATTAGAATTGCGCTTGTTTCGCCAATTGAACCACCGATGTTACCAAATAATAGTTTGGTAAGCGGTAGTTGATCACCAGAAGCTCTAAAGATAAGCATTGGTGTTGATTGAGTGACAGCGTCGATATTTTCTCCTAAATATGAAGTGAACCCACCGAGTAAACCACCGACCGGTTTTGTCCAGTGAAGGGTCAAAAATTCAGGGAAGTTTACATAGATAAATGCACGACCGACTAAAGCTGGATTAAATGGATTTTTACCAAACCCACCAAATACCATTTTTCCAAACAATACTCCGAAAATAATCCCGATAATGGCGATCCAATAAGGCGTACTAGGTGGAAGTGTTAAAGTGAATAGTACATTTGTGACAAAGACTGCCTCGGTTATTTTTTTTGTCGTTTTTCTTACAAAGACCCATTCTGTTGCACATCCAAAGAAATTAACGACGATTAGTAGTGCTAGTACCCGCCATCCGAAAAAATAGATGCCTGCAAGTACTAAGGGTATAAGTGAATATACCACTTTTCTCATCATCATCTGCTTCATAAATTTTATATTCTTGAGCGATAGATTCAATGGTGTTCCCTCCTAATAAGATTTTGTCTTAAATATTGTAAAATGATGTTGTATATAGTATATATCCAAAAGTTATAGTGGCATATCAAAAAAATTTACATTTTGTTTCAATTTTATTACATTCTTTAAAAAATATCCATTTTGTCACCCAAAAGTAAAGGAGATACCGTATATTATAGCGAAGGTCGATCAAATAAATTAAAAGGAGTGAAAACAAATGAGAAAAAATATTAAATCAGGATTATTGATTATGTTAGCGGTTGCACTAGTATTTTCACAAGTTTCTGTACTTTCGTTTGCAGACAACAACAAAAATAATGGTAACAACGGCAGAGGTAACAATTTGAAAGATTACAATTATGACAAAAACTATGACTATGACAAAAACTATGACTACAATTATTATTTCAATAAAATCGATGACGAGGATAGAGCTGAGTTAAGAGAGAGACTTAAACTTATGGTGAGCTTTGGAGACGGAAATTGGTTAGGATTACCAAGTGGGATGGAAAAAAAAGGATATCTTCCATTTGGACTTTCTAAAAGATATACCCATGGCGATTTTCCTTATGGTCTAGCAAAGAAAATTAGAGATTTTCACTGTGGTGATTATGACTCTAGTCAAACTTTAGAGGCTATTCAAAACTTAATCGTAAGCGCTCAAACGAAATTAGCAGTCGAAAATACAAAAGTTTATCTTCCTGATGCAAAAGTAAAATTACAAGTAGCATTAGTTGCAGCACAAACATTTGTAACCAATTTTAATAGTGATCAAGTCAATTTGATCAAAACTGAGTATGATAAGCTAAAATCAGCAATTCAAGAATTTGATAATAGTGAAATCGTTTCTGGTGATTATATGACTAATCTTAAAGTGATACTAGCGGACTTAACTATTTATAAAGCAAATTACTATGATAAATTGTTACCTGCTAAAAAAACTGTATTGGATAATTTGATTGCATCAATCACAAGTTATACTGTAGTAGATTCAAGCTTGTTACTTACACTTGGTGTGTACAACGATTTTGTTTTAAACGCAGATCAATTTAAAGATCATCTTGATAAACTTAAGGCACTAGTTAGTGAAGCAGAAGCTTTATTGTATGTAGATCCTACTTTAGCTATAAAAGTATTTAAAAACACTGAAGGTACATCAACTGGCAGTTATTTAGTTGGATCGAACCTTGCGCTTGAAACTACGATTAAAACGACACAAGATTTTATAGCTGCATATTCAAGTGAAAGTGTACCTGTCATTGAAAACACATACTATACACTGAATATGGCGATTAGTACGTTTAAAAACAGTATTATATTGGGTGACGATGACATAGCAACATTAACGATGGTTCAAGTTGAACTTAAAGCGTATTATGACACATTTTATGTTGCAGTTACAAATCCATTAACAACATTAGATGCTTTGATCACTGATATGCAGACCTATATTGACAAGACTAATCCTTTATCTCAAACAAAGTTCAACTACTTTTTAGATGCGTCTAAAGTTTATATTAAAGACCTATATGATGCAATAAAAGTTGAATTACAAAATCAACTTGACGTTGCAAATGCTTTACTAGTTGATACAACAAATACCTATGGTGACACTGAAAGAGCACAGCTATTGAATAAAGTTACATTAGCAGATGCTTATTTAAATGGCACATCTCATAAATATGAGATATTAAAGAACTATATTGTTGATTTGGAAGCATTAATTGATGCGTTTGAAGCAACTGCAGTTCTAGTCGTAACACCATAACAACGTGAAATGTTGATTAATAATAAAAGAAAGTGCGGTTTTCCTTATGGAGAACCGTTTTTTTTTGAGCTAATAATTAAATAAACTTAAAGCGTTTCTAATTTCATTTCACATGTAATATGTTATAATGAGTCGGTATGTGTATTATGAGGAAAATAGGGGGTAGTCATGAAAATCGCTGTAGTTGGAGCGGGTGCTGGAGGCAGTAAACTTATTGAACTTTTTAATGAAATTCCAGAAATTGAAGTAGTTTCAGTAATTGACAAAAATCTTCAGACACCAGGGATAGAAATTGCAAGGCGTCTTGGTATCCATTGTTCAACAAATATCGCTGATATTGATCAAAGAGCAGATATGATTGTTGAAGCAACTGGAAGTCATCGTGTTTATGAGATGATCAAAGAAACTTTTGGTGATAACAAGCGAATCGTTGATTCGGATGCGGCACAACTAATGATGTTCATCGTAGATCGACAAATAGAGATAAGAAATCGATTGAACTTTCAACTTGAAGAAATCAACAAATCAAGTTCAAAACTTCACTTAGAAATGAACAAGATTGTTGATATAACTGGGAATCTCAACAAGATTAATTTTGATTTAGCAGCTTCGGCTGAACAATCTAATAAGTTTATTGAGCAGACAGATGAAATGACGCGGGCTGTCAATAAGATTACACAACAAATCAAAATTCTCGGTCTTAACGCTAATATAGAAGCGGCAAGAGCTGGTGAACATGGTAGGGGTTTTTCGGTTGTAGCAACTGAAGTGCAGAAGATGTCTGATTCTACAAGTGATTTTGCCACGCAAATCTCAGAACTTCTTAAGTCGCTTAAATTTGAAAATGGCAGAATTTCGTCGGAAATCACTAAATTAAATGATATTTCAGAGGATCAAAAAATCATTACAAATAAGGCAAAAAACATAGTGGATGAGTTGAAAAATATATAAAGACATTTAGAGGATTAATCACTATGTGATGGTCCTCTTTCTTTTTCTTATTGTATACTTTCTATAAAAAAATTGCTTCTGTAAAACGAGTAAGGTACAATTCAGCTAAGGAGTATTTTGATTGGTAAGTAAAGTTTTCAACTAATCATTTAAATATAATTTAGGGGAGTTACTATATATGCGTTTTTTTTGGAATAAGATAAGACTTGGACGTCAAGCAACTTTGTTTGATTCTTATCTGTATGTTTTAAAGGGTTTCTTAAGTATAATGACTGGCTACATATTATTTCATACACATTCAATTATTGGGAAAGATATGATTTCACTTTTGTTTGGTATGATGCTAACACTTGAACCTGTAAATATAATCGGGATCAAAAGCGGTCTGGATCAAATAAAAGCAAGTATCCTCGGTGGTGTTGTCACTGCACTTTTAGTAAGCATCTTTGGCGTCAATGCTTTAACGGTTCCACTGGGAGTTGCACTTACTATGTATATCTCTTTAAAGTTCAATTGGCGTTTTGTTTCTCCAGTTGCGATCTTTACAGCTATTTATATGACGCAGTATATTCAGCTTAATGCATTAGGTGAGCCAAGTATGCTTATCACATTAAGACTCAGATTACTTGCACTGGGTGCTGGTATCTCTATTGCAATTTTTTATAATTTCCTTTTTTCTAAATTTTTCTACCACAGTATGTTGAGAAAAAGAATTGTATATATTGTAGAGAGCTTGACTAATTATGTCGGGATATATATTAACGAAGAGGAAAAAGGCGACTTAAAAGAGTTAAAAAAAGATATTACTGGATTATTTGCTGATATTGATTTAGTCATTGGTCAAATTGGCGATATAAAAAAATTTGATGCTGAGGGGTTACCATTTGATCAATACAAATGTGCTTTAATGGAACTTAGAGATTTTACACATTACCTATTGGATGTAATTATGTTTAGGATCAAACACGACAAAGGTGCTGCTGATTTAATGGTACTGAGACAGTTTTCAGAACTGCTTGTAGAAATTCAATATGTAGTAGAACATAAAAATAGTGATAAACACAAGCTGAAAGATATATATCAGCGGAATTTATCACTAGGTATAAAAGATGAAAGTTATCTTTCTGCCATGCATCAATCTGCTCTAGGAGCTGCAAAGTGCTTATTATAATGATATAAGCACTTTTTCTCTTTTTTGCTTTAACTGATTCATGCGTTCATCATTATCTATTTTAAGTTCATCTAGAAGTTTCATCAAAGCTTCTGCATGCGCATGGTTATTACAAATAGAAAGATAGGCTTTGTCAATTTGTTCTTGAATGTTTAGATCGGATAAAACACTATCAAAAAACGTATCGAAAGTATGCGTTAAAGCATCTACTTCTAATCTTTCGATACTAAAGTATGTTTTTAGATCCAGTAATTCACGGGTTAAAGTAACTGCTTTATCACTAGAATCTTTAATATACTGTGAAGCGCGTTTTAGATAATCATGTTTTACTGATGCTGGTATTAGCCCACCTCCAAGTATATCAAACATTCCCCAGCTTTGAGCAGAAGATAAATCCTCTCTGGCATTTTCTAAACTCAAAATGAGCTGTTTACATGCATTAATTGCTTCTTCAATTTCTTTTTGTTTTCCCTTAAGTAGTATGAGCTCACTCTCAAAATTGTCTATTTCCATGTGCCCGTTGGAAGTAGCCCATACACGCTTAGCATTTAAAAGCGTTTTATATTCTGATTCGATAGTGGTGTAGTTTTTCAAAAGTTCTGTAATTCCCACGATTTCGTCTTGAGCTGTTTGCATTTTTTCAATTAATGAATCGTGCTTATACTCAGCAATTTTCATCTCACGATATTCTTTATCCATCATCTCTTCATATTGTTCATCAAAAAGTTTTAAAAGCCGTTTTACGGAAAGATTTTCTATGCTTTTATAATCGTGTGTCTCCTTTTTTAACTGTGATTGCAAACGGATCTCTTCCTGTGACAATTGGTTGAGTTCTTCTGCTAAATGTTTTCGTTTTTTTATCAAATAATCCCTTTGTGCCATTTCTTTTGCGAGATCATCTAATTTATCAAAGTCTTGCATAAATCCTCCCAATAGTGTGGTGACTCATATGGTTTATTATACCCATATTTGCTTAAATAGATACTTTAAATACATTAAAAATAAATTAAGGATAAATTAATTCGATCAATGTGTTATTATGACAGAGGAAGCATTTAATTATTAAAAGCAGAGGTGGTTTCAACATGAATTTTTTTGACGTATATTTTTTAGTATTAACTTTTATATTAGGTACTGTCATTGGTTCTTTTTTAAATGTTTGTATCTATAGAATACCTGCTGGGATGAGTATTGTTAAGCCAAGGTCGAGATGTGGCAATTGTGGTCATACTTTATCGGGTAGTGAGTTAGTCCCTATTATTAGTTGGTTATTCTTAAGAGGAAGATGTAAAAAATGTCATTCAAAAATTTCTGTGAGATATACTATTGTAGAACTTTTGGTTGGGATCATATTTTTGCTTACTTATTTAAAGTTTGAGCTATCACTACTGACACTTATATTTTGGCTATTCTTTTCAATTATGACGGTTGTGTTTTTTATTGACCTAGACCATAAAATTATTCCAAACAAAGTTGTGATTTTTGGTTTGATTTCTAGCGTTTTTCCTGTTTTATATCATTTACTTTGGACATATCCTATATATCAATCAAGTGAAAAGTTAGCACCTTTATATGGGGTATTAGTGCCTACAGTTTTAATGTTCCTTTTTCTTTTCGGTTCCTTGCTGATTCTAAAAAAGAGTGGACTTGGGATGGGAGATGTTAAAATCTATACTGTTATAGGACTTTTCATAGGATGGAAACTATCTCTTTTAAGTATATGGATTGCATTTTTCCTAGGCGGAATTTTTGGATTAATATGGATTTTTGCTTTCAAGAAAAGCAGCAAAGATTATATCCCATTTGCTCCTTTTATCGTTATTGGTACTTTTGTCTCAGTTTTTTATGGGGTATCAATTTTAGCGTTTTTATACAAACAATAATAATCTCGTGTATTGTTTTAATTTATGAACACGAATTGTTGTGTAAATTTTCAAATAAATTGCTGTTAAATCCCCACATCTAGCATTTACAAGGAAATACGAATAGTGTATAATCTTAATTAATATAAATGAATATTTTGGCAAACTGCATGAAAATGCAGGACGCAAAGTTAGAAGTCTAAGGCTTTAGTGCTACGATCGTTCAACTGCAGTATAATTACTGCAGTTTTTTCTATTTTACAAGATAAATTTAGAATTTGCTGTTAGCGTTTTTATGTAAGTATATAATGATTTTGTCAATGACAAATGACGAATGGCACTGTTCGAATGACTAGTAATTGTTTAATCTATTACTAGATTGATCAGCTAGCCGTTTCGTCGTTTATAGGGAAAGTAAACTACAGAAAATATAGATGAGGAAATAATAATTTATGATCAGGTATAAGATGAGACTCGGTGATATACTCGTAAATAACGGAATAATTGTTGAAGAACAACTTCAAAAAGCGTTGGAACTTCAAAAAGGAACAGGTCAAAAGCTAGGTGCTGTCTTGATTACACAAGGTTGGTTAAATGAAGAACAGCTTTTTCGTGTGCTTGAAGAACAATACCAGATTCCATATCTTGATATAAACAATATCTATATTGACCCTAAAGTCCCAAAATTGATCAGTGAATCACTTGCCAGAAAACACATGGCGATACCTATCAAACTAGAGAAAAACAGATTAACTGTTGCTATGGTTGACCCACTGGATATGATTGCTAAAGATGATATCCGTATTATTACTGGGATTGAACTCGATATTGTCATCAGTGCTCAGCAAGATATTGCAAGAGCAATTAATCGATATTATGATGCTTCAGAGCGTGCAGAAAAAGCTGTAGAAGACTTTAGATCACAATCTGGTTTTACAGAAGAGGATACTGAAGAAGAGGACGCTGACGTTGTTAATTCTCCCATGGTAAGACTAGTGAATACGATTATTACGCAAGCGGTAAAGAGTAAAGCAAGTGATATTCATATAGAGCCTTATGAAAAACATTTACGTATTCGTTATAGAGTTGACGGTGAACTTAGAGAAGTAATGACGCCTGCCAAATCTACACATTCTGCTATTGTTACTCGTATAAAAATTATGGGTAAGCTCAATATTTCTGAAAAAAGATTACCACAAGATGGTCGTGTGGAAACTGTAATAGATGGTATGCCTATTGATATGAGGATCTCCATATTACCTACCGTATATGGTGAAAAAATAGTTATTAGACTACTTGATCGGTCAGGTTTAGTGGTTACTAAAGAAGAACTTGGATTTAGTGAGCAGAATTTAGAACTTGTTAACAAAATCATGAAAGTACCTGAAGGGATTGTATTAGTTACAGGACCAACTGGTAGTGGAAAAACGACAACTTTATACACGCTATTAAAAGAACTCAACAGAGAAACTAAAAACATCATCACCGTTGAAGATCCTGTTGAATATAGACTAGAGGGCATCAACCAAGTACAGGTTAATGTCAAAGCGGGATTAACATTTGCAAACGGTCTTAGATCCATATTAAGGCAAGACCCAGATATAGTAATGGTAGGTGAAATACGTGATGCTGAGACTGCTGAGATAGCGGTAAGAGCTGCGATAACAGGACATATTGTTTTATCTACGATTCATACCAACGATACGGTAAGTACTATATCGAGACTTGAAGATATGGGGATTGAGAACTATCTTGTCAGTTCGGCAACTGTTGGTGTCATCGCGCAGCGATTGGTAAAGAAGATTTGTTTAAAGTGTAAAACAACCAAGCCAGCTACAGTCTCAGAACTTAAAATTTTAGGTTTACCTGAAAGTGAAGCCTTAGAACTTTCAGTGGGTGCTGGATGTAACTCGTGTAACCATACTGGTTACTCTGGAAGAACTGCAATTCATGAAGTTTTAGTTGTAGACAGAGACATACGTAATATGATCAGTTCTGGCAAGCAAGCTGACCTCATCAAACAAAAAGCTATTAGCAAGGGAATGACTACTTTAAATGAAACTTGTAAGTCACTTGTAAAAGAGGGCATCACAACAATAGATGAAATGATGCGAATGACTTTTAGTTTTGATGAGTAGTTTTGACTTTTGTGCCGATATATAAAGTAAGAACTTAAAAGTAATATAAAAATAGACGAGGTTTTTATGGAAATTTTAGAATTACTAAGAATCGCAACAGAAGCAGGTGCATCAGACGTGCATATCACAGTGGCATCTCCTCCTATTATGCGCGTCAATGGCAAACTCATAAGGATGAATGAAACAAGGTTGATGCCAGAAGATACACATCGAATTATCAGAGCGATGCTGACGGATGAGCAAAGGCTTGCTTTTGAGAAGAAAGGTGAACTTGATTTTTCATATTCTTATCCAAGTTTAGGAAGATTCAGAGTTAACATCTATAAGCAAAGGGGAAGTGCAAGCATGGCACTACGTGTAGTTGCACTAAGCATTCCTTCTATGGAGGCTTTGAGATTGCCTTCTGTGCTTAAGGAGTTAGCGTCAAAACAAAGAGGCTTGATACTTGTAACGGGACCAACTGGGAGTGGTAAGTCTACGACTTTAGCTTCTATGCTTGATTATATGAACCACACACGAAATGAACATATCATCACGATTGAAGATCCAATTGAATATCTGCACAAGCACGACTTAAGTATAATCAATCAGAGAGAAATCGGAAATGATTCTCATAGTTTTGCAAATGCACTCAGAGCAGCATTGAGACAAGATCCCGATGTCATTCAAGTGGGAGAGATGCGTGACCTTGAGACGATTTCTACAGCTATAACTGCAGCGGAAACTGGACACCTCGTACTTTCGACACTACATACAATTGGTGCAGCTAAGACAATTGATCGTATCATTGATGTTTTTCCTCCACATCAACAACAACAAATTAGGATTCAATTAGCCTCGGTGCTAGAAGCGGTAGTATCACAACAAATTCTACCTAAAGTCGATGGCACTGGTAGGGTGGCAGCATTTGAAATTATGATAGCAAACACTGCCATTAGAAACTTGATACGAGAAGGTAAAACGCATCAGATGCAAACTGTAATACAAACAGGATCAAGTCAAGGGATGCAGACCATGGATGCTTCGCTACTTGACCTTTACAAAAAGAGAATTATTGACCAAGCAACACTACGTAAATATGCGGTTGATAGTGATGCGTTGATGAAACAGATCGGTTATCTATAAACTTAGACAAGAGGGGGAGCATTATGGTTAGCGTTTACAGATGTAAAGAAATCGACCTCAGAGGTCGAGTGATTGAAACCGTCTATAGAGCTGAATCAAAAGGTGAGATTATAAACTTGATCCGTTCAAAAGGACACAGACCAGTTGCTGTGAACATTGAAGAAGAAAAAGGAAATGATATAGCTCAAATTGAACTTTTTCAAAAGAAAGTAAAAGTCAACGACATCTCAATCTTTTGTAAGCAGATGCACACCATGCTCAATGCTGGTATGCCACTGCTCACATCACTAGATGTACTTGGTGCACAGACTGAAAATGTAACACTTGCAAAAACAGTTAAGCAGATGGCAACACAAGTGCAAAAAGGGGATATATTATCAGTAAGTATGAAACAACATCCTAAAGTGTTTCCCTCACTACTGATAAGCATGGTTGAAGCGGGTGAACTTACAGGTAATCTTGACAATGTACTGCTTAAAATGTCAGAACATTATACGAAAGAGAACCGTATTAATTCGAAGGTTAAAAGTGCAATGATGTATCCAACTATTTTAAGTGTACTTGTAGTGGTTGTAGTGGTATTTATGCTAACTTTTGTCTTGCCGACGTTTATAACCATGTTCAATCAAACGGGCGATGCCCTTCCCCTTCCAACCCGTATAGTTATGGGTTTGAGTGATGCGTTGCAAGCTTATTGGTACATTTTTTTAGGCGTGATTATAGCAGTTACTTATGCAGTTAGGCGCATAGGCAAGTCGGTAGAAGGAAAAAGGTTCTTTGATAGGTTAAAACTTAAAATGCCTATTATAAAGACGTCTATTGCTAAAATAGCAACCTCGCGATTTACAAGAACACTATCAACACTACTTGCCAGTGGGATCCCTATTATCCAGGCACTTGAGACTTCTGCGCAAGTTACAGGGAACCAAGTGGTGATCGATGGCATCTACGTGGTTTCTGAAGATATAAAAAAAGGAATTGTTCTTAGTTCACTTCTGAAAAAAGTTGGTGTATTTCCACCGATGATGATCAGCATGGTCAACATCGGCGAAGAGTCTGGTGCGCTTGAAGAGATGCTCTCTAAAACAGCGGACTATTATGATGAAGAACTTGATGCAGCCATCAGTAAGATGATCAGTTTTATTGAACCTGTAATGATCATCGTTATGGCACTAATTGTTGGTTTTATTGTTATTGCGATGTTACTGCCTATGTTTGATATGTATTCAAACATGTCGGTGTAATAGCGTAAAGCATAAAATATAGAGGCATAAAGATGCCAAAGATACTAATAATGTTAAGGAGGAAGAAACACATGATGAAAGCTTTAAACAAAAAAAGAAAAAAAGGTTTTACATTGATTGAATTGATCGTGGTAATTGCAATTTTGGGGATTTTGGCAGCGATAGCTATTCCTAGGTTTACGGATGTAACAGGAAAAGCTCAAACAGCGGCTGAAGATGCTACTATTAGAACTGTAAATAGTGCTTGGCAAATATATTCAGTTGATAAAACTTCTGGAACTTGGCCAACTACCTATGTTGATGGTGCGGCTGGTACTGAAGCTGAAATAACAATTAATGTTAAAGATGTTACTTTAACATTAGTACCAACTGATGGAGTATGGGGGAGAATAGTAGTAACTCCATAAGTATTCTGTTCATTCTGAATGAATCACCCTACCCTTGCAACATTATGGGAGTTCAGGTTTGTTTGAATCTAAGTAAGAAATAACGCTCCCGGACAAGTAAACGGAAGTTCAAAATTTTCAGTGCTTACAATCGTTTAATGGTAATACACTTAAGATTAATATTCTTTTGACTTCCAAAAATTGCCTGGGAGTTATAAGGGGAGATTATCACTCCCAGGCAAGAAAAAGGAATTTCGGATTTTTCAGTGCCTGAACACATTTAATTGCAACAGGTACAAGAACAATTTCGTTTAAACTTCCGAATAATTGCCAGGCAGTTATTATGGAAGTTGGAAGTCCAGAAGTGTTTGTTTAGAATTATATTTCCTAAATAATTTTATATGTTGCTTTAAAAAACGAATACGTGTACCTTTGACTTTCGTCAAAGGCACACGATACATATTCCCCTACGAGGTGCTCTCATGAATAAGTACAACAAACTAAAACTCAAAACAGAAGACGGTGCTGCACTTGTATGGGTGTTGATTTTGATGACAATTGTGATCACGTTAACAGCCTCTATGACTTATGTCGCAAGTCAAGACATTCATGAGACGCGCCTCCATGAGGAACGCTTAAAAACATATTATATAGCACTGGCTGGTGTTGATCTTGGTTATGCTTCGCTAATGGCAAACTCTGGGAGTGAACCTTACATCAACCAGTTTTTAAATGATAGCACCAAAACTGTGACTGATACGATAGAGATCTTTGATGGGCTAACCAAAAAAGGAGAAGCAGTCGTTACACTTGAAAGTGTCACAGTAGATTCTAAAAGATGGATTCGTGTTTATTCAGTGGGTACGCTTTTAGATGGCACGCAGTCAGTTGCATCAATTCTTAGAATTAATCCAGATAACACCCAACATACCATTAGGGAATCGTTTACCCCTTAGTTAGGAGGCACATATGAAACCGACAAAACTGAAGAGGGGCTTCACATTAATAGAACTGATCATCACAATTTCTTTGCTTTCAATGATTATATTGCTCAGCACAAGTATGATCAGTTTAACCATGACAGCACAGAAAAAAACAATGGATGAATATGAAATAAATACCACCATTAGACAGGCTTCTCAAAGAGCCAATGAAATCATCCGCTATTCAAAAGCAGTTTTTGCAGTGCCAGTAGACTTTGTCAGTGACCCTAGCAAGATGGACCCAGGATGGTCTTATTTTGCCATATCTCCTGACAAACGCCGGATAGTACAGTACGTATATGATGATACTGCCGGGACACATCTTGAGCAAATTTTAGTAGATGCAAGTCCAAACGTTGAATATGAAATTGAGTTTGTCAAAGATGCTACTACATCAAGTGATAACCTCTTAAAGTTTCAAATTGTTGGTTATGTCACCAAAACTGAATCTGACGGTACACTCGTCAGAACTGGTCAAAAAATTGCGTTTGAATCTGAAGTTGAAGCGCAAAATGCACTTCAAATAGTTGATAAAGGGACGGTGCTATCACCTTCAGTTGCGCTTGCCTTTAGAAATGATAGTTCTGCACAGGGAACAGGCAGAACTCAAGTTGCAACGATTACTATAGTGCTTGATGTATCTGGCAGTATGGATACTAGCCTCAACGGATTGTCTAGGATTGCTAGAGTGAAAAATGCACTGCTTGGTTATACCAAAGATAATGGTACCATTGTTGAAGGCATTATAAATACATTCTCTAGAGAGAATAACATTGAAATTAGTATTGTTCCTTTTTCGCAAACAGCAAATTACCCAACGCCAAATTCAGCATCGAACTTAGAACATCCATTTTATAATGCAGAAGATGATAAATCTACACTTGTAACACTTGTGAACAATATTGAAACTTATGGTAACACTAACACTGGAGATGGATTAAGACGCGCTTATTATCGTCTAATTGACTTCAGTCCGGTAGCAGAAGGCTACAATACTGAAACTGAACAGTACAATTATATGATTTTACTTGTAGATGGAGAGACAAACCAATCTTCATGGGAAAGCAAAGGCTATCAACAGTTGCATTCTTTTTTCGGTTTTACATGGTATACCGATGAGTATACTTATTATTCTCAATATACTGGAAGAGGTGGAATTACGCCAAGTATCAGTTATGATAATGTTACACGCGTATACCCTTATAGCAGAAATAACAGCAGCTACATCTCAACTATTGGAAGTATGATTGTTGCAGCTGAAACCAAATCATATGTTATTGGTTTCTCAAATGGTATTACAACTGAGATTAGCAATTTGGGTACAGCATTAGATGCTGAACAAATATATAACTATAATGATGATTTTGATTTAGATGAGGTATTTGATAACATTGCTCAAGATATTTTGGCTGAACTTTGGTTAGTGACTGGACCTCAAATTATGAACTAGGAGTTGATGGCATGAAGAATCGAGTGAAAGGTTTTACACTTATAGAAATTATTGTCGCAATCGGTTTGATTGGGATTATTTCTGCTGGATTCTTAGGTGTAATCAGTAACAACTATCAGTTTTTATTTGATACTAAAAAGATCACCGAAAAAGCTTTCTTGGCGCAACAAGATATGGAGCTTGGAATAGAAAATGCTAAAGAGCTTATTGCAAGTCCAAGTAATGGTGGCCTGACAATGAAAACACTATCACTTTTTGAAGGTGTTTCAGTTAGCTACTATGAACTTGCAAATGTATATGATGGGAAAACATATTATACCTATGTATCAGATCAGCGATTACCTTCAATTGCAAAACTTAACATTTCCGGCGTTTCAGCAATTCCAAGATTTGATGCAATAACTACCAAGTATTTGTATCCTGTTTCGAATGCCAATTTAAAAGGTACTTTTACAAATGATCCTGCAACAATAGATGATTTGATGGTCAATATCTATAACTGGTATGTATCAAAACCTGGTTATAATATACCTGTTCCTAGGGGAAACAGTAGTACTTTCTTTTATATGACGGACTTGCCAGAAGCTGAAGTCATTGATCGATATCCGATTTTTCCAAGTGATTTCTATTTAATAGCGTCACAAACGACAGCAGATCTAGCAGACGTTTCGAGTTATGCCGGTAGGCAAATTATACTTACTGTAACACCAGCAGCAAAATCAGGGAAAATTGGTAATCCTGGTATCAGTTTGCCCGTTCACATTAACAGCTTGCCTGAAACCACTGGTTTGGCATTGCATCTTGATGCATCTTATGTTGATCCATATAATAGCACAGAAGTTCTATCTTCAACCAACCGAAGCGTCATTAAGTGGAATGATTTGGCTTCAAATATTGGTGTTGCTAATCCAACTCGAGTGGCAACAGCGACTTCAACGTCTAAAAGACCGCTTGTAGTAGACACAGATATCTCAAATTCATTTGTTGCAAGGTATATAGAATTTAATACATCTAAGGACATGCGCATCGATGCGCAAAGTACATCAGGCCAATCTATTTCTTACTTTGCAATTGTTAGAGGACGTGATGTTGGTCGAGAAGAAACGCTTTTTGTCAATGGAAGTTATACAGCAAAAGTCACTGAGGCACCCGAAAACTTGATCCAAGCTGATGGCTGGTATTTAGTAACAGGGAATTATACATCAGATAACAATATTTTCACGATGGGTAACGATAATATTGATTTAATTGAACTCGTTTTATATAAAGGCGCAGTGGATGTCAATGTAGTGTCAGAACATTTGAAAACTAAATATTTACCACTTGACTCTGAAGCGACTATCGTCTCTCTATACGATCAAACTGATGAAATTTTTGTTGGAGATACTTATACCTTACCAAGCTCTGTAATGGCAGATATGTCAGAGGGAGCAGACAAAATGGTTGAGGTTACTTGGAATGGCTCTATTATAGCGGATTCTCCTAAAACTGTTGTGCTTACAGGTACTGCAGTCACAGATACATCTAAGACAATGACACTTACTGTGACGATTAAACCGATTATTTTAGCAACTGCGGTTAATTTGTCGCCGACAAGTATAACGATGAACATAGGTGATACTCAAACCATAGTAGGAACACTTGAACCTACAAATACCCATGATCTGTCTATCAATTGGTCTAGTAGCAATGATTCAGTAGCAACTGTAGTTGACGGTGTCGTAACGGCACATGCAAATGGCAATGCAACGATCACAGCTACATCAGGTGATGGCGAAGCAAGTAGTACCTGTGCTGTAACTGTGCAATCAAGCTACTACTGGCCAAGCAGCATGATTTTACATTTAGATGCTTCTCTTGGTACAGTCTTAAATTCAACTTCAGTTACTAATTGGAATGACCTTTCAATCGAAAACAACAATTTTAAGCAAACTATCCAAAGTGATCGTCCAGTTTTAGTTGATGGTGTGTTAAATGGCATGCCAATCATCCGATTTGATGGTAGTAACGATTTTTTCACTTTGGGAACAAATGAGTTAAATGTATCTTCAGGATCAAATGAAGACTTCTATTTAGACAGTTCAAATGAGTTTACGGTTTTTGTTCTTACAAAATCTACAAGTACAAGTGGCAACAGAACCTTCATCAGTAAATCTGGAGGATGGGGTGGATCGGCAACTTATTCGTTTGGCGTATCTGGAACTGATTTTGCTCAAGTGCTTAGGGGAACCATGAATGCATCCAGTGGAAATGCTGATTTCAACATTCACGTCTCTACATGGGATGGTGGAACGCATTTGTATTATGTAAATGGTATGGAAGTTGATGGACATAATGATGTGGGAAATAAGAACAATCAATCACAATTTATAGTAATTGGCGCTGCAGGTGGCGGAAATAATTTTTACTATAAAGGTGACATTGCTGAAATCTTAGTTTTCAATGATCATCTATCAGATTCAGATCGAGAGTTAGTTGAAAACTATCTAGACAAAAAATGGCTCGCAACTGTAGCAAATAGTTGGTATTTTTCTACCAGCAATGATACCGAAGGATGGACCGCTGGTGGTAATACAACGGGTTTAGGTCAAGTCAGTGGTGGCTATCTAGAAGGTAATATTACGGGTAATGACCCCTATATAGTTTCTAGTAATAGTTTGGGAATCAATATCTCAACAAATAAAAATATTGTGTTACGACTTAAAAATAGTACTGCAAGTACTCAAGCACAGGTGTATTACACCACAACGTCTTCAACCGGTTGGGGAGAGGATAAAGTTGTGACTTTCCCAATTTTACCAAATAGTGATTACACAGACTATATCATAGATATGTCCAGTTCATCACTATGGACAGGTAGCTTAAAGCAACTGAGGATTGATCCAGCCGTTAATAGTACAGGAACGTTTTCTATAGATTTTATAAGAATTGTAAAGTAGCATATTTTAACTAATAATTTTAACAATTGGAGATGAATCATGACAATCACTGAGATACTGACGACTGCTGTACAACTTAATGCTTCTGATGTACATCTTGCCGTAGGAAATCCTCCTACGATAAGAGTTGATGGAGAATTAAAGGCGTTGGAGAAACGGATTCTTAAGGAGTCTGACACGATGTCTTATGCTAAAGACATGCTGACCGACGAACAATATGAGAAACTTATGAATGATGGTCAAGTTGATTTCGCGTATCGAATTCCCAATCAAAATGTTTATCGTGTCAATGCATTTAGATATAGTGATAAAATTGGATTGGCTTGTAGAGTCATAAGTGAACATATTCCAACTGCAAAAGAGTTAGAACTTCCAGAGACTATTGAGCGTGTAGCGGGATTCACTTCGGGGTTAGTGTTAGTAACAGGTCCAACAGGGTGTGGTAAGTCGACTACCATTGCGTCAATTATAGATGCCATCAACAAAAAGAAAAGTTGTCATGTTTTAACCATTGAAGATCCTATAGAGTACATTCATAAAAACAAAAAATCGATTATCACACAAAGAGAAGTCGGGAGGGATTGTAATAACTTTTCTGATGCACTTAGAGCAGGACTTAGACAAGATCCTGATGTCATCATGGTTGGCGAAATGAGAGATTTAGAAACGATATCAACTGCGATTACTGCAGCTGAGACTGGGCACCTCGTCTTAGCAACACTTCATACGAGAAACGCATATCAGACGATTGAGAGAATTATCGATGTTTTTCCAGGACCTCACCAGCAACAAATCAGAGTGCAACTGGCAACTTCGCTTGTTGCGGTTTTTTCTCAAAGATTATTACCAAGAAAACGCAGCAATGGACGTATTGCTGCTGTAGAAAGTCTTATTGTTACGCCTGCCATTAGAAACCTTATAAGAGAAAATAAAGTACACCAACTGTACTCATTTATCCAAACTGGTCAAAAATCGGGGATGCAGACCATGGATGATTATTTGCTTGGATTATATAGAAGTAATGTTATAGAGAGAAACACATTATTGGAGCATGTAACTGAAAGAGAGACCATACTAAAACTTATTGGTTAAGGGGGAACTACATGAGAACTAAGAAGCCACGGATTAAGTCCAATTTGTTATCGATTGATATTGGCAGCCATAGCCTAAAAGTTGTGGCAGGACAATTCAATGGTGGTAGGTTGAAAATAACTGCCATGACAAAGATCAAAGTAGAAGAAGGGGTTATCAATAATGGTAGAATTGTTGATGGCATAGCCTTTAAAAATCACTTGATGCATACGCTAAAAGAAGAGAAAATAAAGCAAAAAGAGGTTGTCATCACTTGTGAAGGACAAGATATCATAAAGCGTGAACTAATCGTTCAGAAGGTAGATGCTGCAGACCAAATGGAACTCATCACTTATGAAGTTGGACAATACTTACCCATCGATATTGATGCTTATGTACTACAATACAAAATCCTTGAAGAGTTTGAAGAAGAAAACGTTCAAAAGATTAAAGTGTTATTAGGCGCAATGCCAAGAGAGATGGTTAAAGAACTTTTTGATCTAGTAATTGAATGTGGTTTGACCCCAGCATACTTGGATATGCATAGTAACTCTCTTGATAAATTTGTAAACTTCTCATTGGACTCAATTACACTTAACAAAACCATAGCATTTGTAGATTTCGGACATCAATTAATTGACATCTCTTTGTTTGAGAAGGGGCAGTTTAAATTCAATAGACTTCTAAGACTTGGATCCAACGAGTTTGATCTGATATTAAAAAATCATTTTAATATCGATACTATAGAAGCAGAAAATAGAAAAAGAAAAACAAGCATTACTTCTATTCTTGATGCAGTTGAAAAAACTGGCTTTGAGGCAAATGATGAAAAAGGAATTGTACTCAAGGAAACCGCAAATTATATTTACGAGTGCAGTGAAGAGATAGAAAAAGTATTTAAATATTTTACCAGTAGAAGTGCTGATAATAAAATTGATCAAATCTATCTTTTTGGTGGTGGATCGCAAATGAAGGATTTTTCGATGTACTTTAAAGAAAGGTTTGAAATTCCAACTGAAGTTTTAACTAATTTCAGAACAATTGAGATTGCAACAAAAAATACTGTGGAGGAGCTACCAATATATGTTAATGCTGTTGGTGCTCTAATACGACAATAGGGGGCGCGATATGAGAGATTTTAACTTTTTTGATCCCTATTTGAAGACACAGGCTAAACCCAATACAAATAGGATCGTACTAGTTGTACTAGGCGCTTTATTACTCGCATTAATGGTATATTATCAGTTTATGCTTATGAATAAAGCCAAAAATTTACAGACTGATATTGATGAAATTCAAATGTACATTCAATCTTCAGAAACTACTAATAAGCTAGTTATAGTGGAACAAAAGCAAAAAGAATTAGAAAGATTACAAGGGATTTATGCAAATGTCAGCATAGCAACATCTCAAATTGAACAAGCTGATAAGCTAGACGATATGTTGATTGAGCAGATTAATGCACAGTTACCAGAAAATGCATTTTTAAGTGAACTTAATATTAATCAAAGCTTGATAACGATAAGAGGCTATTCAATGGAATATCCTACAATCGCACAATTTGCATATAACTTAAGAGAAAGCGGTGGGCTGGGTAATATATTAATTCCTTCTATTAACGAAAATAATGGCAGCTTTGAATTTACAATCAATGCTACAGTTGGTATGGAGGTAAACGATGCGAATTAGTCGAAGAGATAAATATTTATTAATTTTGTTGGGCTTTGTTTTAGTGTTTGCACTGTATTATTTTCTTCTTATGCAGCCGCAAGAAAACAAAATTAAAGATTTGGAAGCAGATTACTCAAACTGGGTTTCGATGAAAGCTGATGTTGATATGAAGATCATATCAGAGCGGTCTATTGATCGAAATATTGAAGACTTAACAACGACTCTAAATCTAGCGACAAATGATTATTATGATCAAATTTCACAAGAAGATATGCTTGCAACGCTTTCTGGATACGCTGAAGGTTCACCTTTAAGTTTGACAGACATGACGTTTACAAGTGATATAAGTTTAACGCCAGGTACAGTTCAGTATAATGCAACTGTTGGGTTTAATGGAGACTATGATGCACTGCTTAGCTATATAAGAAGCGTCAGAAACAACGAGAAGAAGATCTTGGTAAAAGAAATTGCCATTTCTAACTCAATGTTAGATGGATTACAAGGTAAGCTTATGTTAGAATTCAATGCATTGCCTCAAGCTGCTGAATTTATAGCTGATTCAGGAAAGTTAGTTTCTGCTAAATTGAATACTAGAGATGTACTAGCAGGCCCATTTATACCATATGAATCATTTGAAGTTACTAAGGTTCAGGAACCAACTGATGTAATTATATATCCTGAGTATCCAACTGATCCAACGGAAGTTGATTATGAAAATTATCGTCCTAAAACTCAAATTCATGGATTTGAAGAGGGCGACAATTTCTTTGTAGCCAATACGACTGATATCAGTGGTACCGTTTCAAGAAGCAAAACTAAGATTGCAGGTGGCTATTCTGCAATGGTTGATTTTGATTTCAAAACAGGTAGAGAATACAGTGAAGCAAGTCTCGTATTTGATAAAAGTCCAATTATGCTTACTAAGCAAGTTGAATACCTAGGCTTGTGGGTTTATGCTTACGAAGCTTCTAATCATGCAATTGGAGTTGTTTTACTTGACTCAAAAGGAAAAGAATATAAACTTGAGCTTGTATCTGATGTGAGCTGGACACAGTGGCAGGAGTTAGAAGTTCTAATGCCTGTAGAAATCACATATCCATGTATGATTCAGAGAATATATGTAGAAGGTGTTGGCTATGATCAAAAACTAACTGGAAAATATCTATTTGACCAATTAGAAGTATCATATCCGTTGCAATAGGGGGGCGAATGAAAACTAAAATAGAGATCTTAAAAAAGACAAGTATACTGACGCTGATGTTGATTATGATTATGGTCAGCGCGGTAACAAATTTGAATTTCGCAGCGAATCCAGGCGAGTCAACTTTAGCTGAAGGAGAATCCTTTGGTACGTTGATGGGGACACTTGATGGGGACTTAGCTGGGCGTGCTGATCGTAACGCGGGGAAAGCTAATACCGCTAATCAGTCGATTCCCTCAAGTACATCATTAGTTACAAAGTACCAACTTAACAAGGATAGTTCAATGTTTCAAAATGCTTTTATAGCGGCGTATCGTGCAGCGTTTGAAATTGCCTATAATACAGGGTATCGGACTGTAAATATTGATGAATATTCATCTCCTTTTGAGATGGGGTATGATCATGGTTCGCAAGCTGGATCTGTACAAGGTCAATTATCAGCAATGATCGATTTTGTACAAGGAAAAACAGATGATTGGTCAAGAGCATATAACAACTATTTACGCGAAGGTAGTTTGAGTGCAAGGTATTTCTTAGATCGAGAAAGCATTGCTTATAAAAATTATTTTACATCCGGTTATCGTGAAGCCTTTATGAATAGTTATATTGAAACCTTCCAGATCAAAAACCTTGAAACAGAAGTTAGAAATAAAAATGCAAGATTGATTAGTATGAATGAAGATACACTATATTTTGATGAAGAGTACATTCACTTTTCTTTAGGTGTTTCTGAAAGTGAGATGCGAACACCGCTTTCGCTATATTTTCCTACAGCAACAGTATATCAGCCAACATATTTTGCAACATTTAAAACTCAAAATTCATTTAACTATGAAAATTCAAAATATACGCCTGTAAGTAGTAAGTATACAGTTTCGGTTATGAACGCAAGCGGAAGTGTTTTACTGAGAAAACCGATTACACTTACTTTTGAATATTATGGTTCTGAAAGAGCTGGGATTTATCAGTGGATTGGAAGCAAGTGGGTATATCAATTTACGACATTATCAGACCAAGAACTTTCAATTGAGATTCCTGCGGGCACTTATGGTGGTGGTGAATACGCGATCTTTATAGATGAGGATTATAAAACAGTTGATGATATCAATTTCAATTGGGCTTATAAGGAAATCTATACTTTGATGAGAAGAGACGTAATTTCAGATGATGAGATGTTTTCGCCTAATGCCAAAATAACACGTGCTGAACTAGCTACGTTTATGTATAATACTTTAGCGAATGTTGATCCTATGCGAACTTCAGTACCAACAATTAAAGATTCTTCAACACTTGGAACTGCAAAAAAAGCTGTTGAGTATATGGTTGGTAAAAGGTATTTAACCTTAGATAGCAGTTCGAATTTCAATCCAAATCAAACTGTATCATATCATGAAATCGAAAATATGCTGAGTAAGATGTTTTTAAGAAACATGTCCTGGAAAGAAGTTTCGAATAAGATGTTAATGGAAAAATTTGCAAGGTCACAAGGGGCTTCTGACATAAATGCAGCCATTACAAAAGCTGAAGTTGCATATATGATAACCGTATTTTTTAGATAATATTTAAAACATGCTTTTTTAGAACCAGAACTAGAATTAATATTAATATAAATATATATGAGAGGGGCGAGAGTAATCTTGACCCTCTTTTAGAATTTGAGGTTTAATGGACATGACAATTATACAATTATTAATAATCGTAACTTACGCTGTTATTTCAACGCCCATAATCGTTATGATATCGAGATATTTTTTGGAAGGTGAAGAAATTTTCATTAAAGAAGCGATAGGCATTGGTATGCTTTTATTGACAGTCGGTGCGCTAACGATTAGTTACTCCTATAACAGTATTCAAGATTTGATCATGATGTTGTTTATTGTAATTGTTGGTGTGATTGACTATCACACTAAAAGTATCGTTTCAGCGATGATGTATCTTGGTGGCATTTTATTTGTTATCCTCGCTTTTTCAAAGGGCATGTTATTAAAAGATGTGATCTTTGGTGGTATAAGTGGATTCGTCATATACGGGTTAATCTATTTTATTGCTAAAGCAATTTATAAAAAAGAAGCTTTTGGATTTGGTGACGTCATGTTCATGTGTGTGATAGGACTTTATTTAGGAGTCAAATTAACTTTGTTAGCTGCACTTTTAACATTTTATGTCGCTCTTATATGGATTTTGATTAGTAAAATTATTGGAAGTGTAGTTAAAAGACAGATGGAAATTGCTTTTGCACCTTTCATGTCAGTTTCCTGCATAATCACTGCACTATTTGGAGAAGAAATCATCAAGTTGTATATGACCCTTTTTATGGTATAATGACTATAATAAGTCATAGGAGGTCCTCTTGAGACTAAAAAGTTTAGAATATGTAGAAATTGGTGATATACTGGGCAAACCAGTTTATGATGATAAATGTCAATTACTTTTAGCAAAAGAAGTTAAGTTAACACTTAATTATATTGAGAGACTTAAAAAAGCAAATATTCAATGTATCTATATTGAAGATGAACTATCAGAAGGGTTAGAACCAACTAACGTCGTATCTGATGAACTAAAAATTAGGTCAGTTTCGGCCGTGAAGACTGTTTTTAAAGATATATCCGAACGCAAGGGCAATAACTACAATGTCAAAGATATCAATAGCATCAAAAATGTAGTAGATGAAATGATGCGTGTAATCTATGATAATCCTGAGACACTTTACCATATGACAGAGTTGATGGGTACTGATATGTACACATATAATCATAGTGCTGAAGTGGCTGTACTTTCTATGCTAGTTGCAAAAAGGATGAAGTTAAGCGAAAACTTTATTCAGAAAATTGGTGTTGGTGCGATCTTGCATGATATTGGAAAGATGCAAATCCCAGGTGAAGTATTAAATAAAGTTAATCCACTAGAAAAAGAGGAAGTAAAGTTAGTCAAAGAACATGTTCAGTTTGGCTACGATATGTTAAAGGATAACGATTTTATTTCTCCAATATCTCGTCAAATCGTTTTATTGCATCATGAAAAGCTCAATGGAGAAGGATACCCATATCATTTATCGGGTGATCAGATACCTATACATGTTAGAATTGTTACAATGTGCGATATTTTCAATGCGATTTCATCTAATCGCGCATATAAGGATAGACTAAATGCAGATGAAGCACTTGAGCTCATAAGAACTGAAGCGGTATATGAGCTTGATCGAGATATATATTATCACCTATTAAAAGTAGTGAATATTTATCCCGTAGGGACTCTTGTTCAACTTTCGACGGGGGATGTTGCAATAGTGATCAAAGAGAACGTTGATGCACAAACACGTCCTGTGGTACAAATTATTAGAGAGAAAAAGAGAGCAGAACAGTTAGACTTAATGGATTATTTAACTGTATTTATTACCAAAACAATCGAAATGTAATTTTAGTTGAGGTGTTTATGGCCATTTTCGTTTTTTTTATTAAGTTATCGGTAGCAATGTATATCCTTTATAAACTTATTGTAAAAGCAATCTTTGATAAGCGCGAGAAAAATGTGATGCTAATCTTAGTGATCTCTTTTATCGTAATGGTGGATTTACGTAATTTGTTCAATGGAACACTACCGCAAACTTTAACAAGCGAATTGGCTATTTTGTTTTTTTTGATATTCTTTTTATCAAGATTAATAGGCGATCGTTCGAGTTTGTCATCTTTTATGAGGAATTTTGTTGATGTAAAGACTCTTTTTGAGTCTGAGATAATTGAAAATTTGGAAGAGGGTGTTGCGCTTTTAAGGAGTGATACACTAGATGTTTTAGCTTCGAATAAAGCTTTTCAAGAAATTTTCGGAGCAAATTATTCATTTATCTCTCTTGCGGATATCTTAAGTGCTGTCTTAAGAGGAAATGATCAGTTTGAAATTACAGATTATAACAACCATAGAAAAACACTTCACTTCAGATTAAACGGATATGGCAGAAAATATGCTGTTCTCTATTTTAAAGATATAACAGAAGCATCATATAGTAAAAAATTAACCGATGATATGATTAATGAGATCATTTATAACTGGGAGAGTGCATCTAGCTTGGTTATGCTGAGAACTTTAACTGGTGAAATAGCTTATCTCAACGAGCCCATGTCTAATTTTTTACACAAATCTAGATTGAGTTTGCTCGACCAAGATTTCAGTACACTTTTTAATGATGAGACGGAAAAATTAAAGCATATATCAATTACGAAGAAACTAGTAGATGGTGAAATTGAATCATATAAGGGAATTTTAAGATACACTTATCCGCTACAGTCGGTAGGGTATTATAAATGTGAAGAGCAATTTATAACATATAAAGGAAAAAAACATATACTTACAACAGGTATAGACATTACTAAAGAGTATATCTTAGAAATGTTATTCAAATCATTTCAAACGATACATGTTGGTAATAACAACCTCAATCGTGCAACCTATGTTGTAGCAGATTTAATTCATTTTGATCTTTTGTTCAAAGAGAGATTATTAAACATTATTCCGCATCATATTTCTTCATTGAGTATGTTTATAAGCGGACTCTCAGAACAAGATCGTACTTACTTTAACGACATTATATTTGAGAAACAAGATTTTAGTTCCAAGATTATTTGCTATAGTGATTTGTTCTATTTTAGTGTTGAGGGATGTATTAGATCGTCGGGTGGACATTTGGTAGGGGTCATACTTCGATATATGAACCCGGAGATCATGACAAATAATCTCCCTGTGATTGGCACCATGATATTAAATCATATAAAAGAAGGCATCATAATCGTCAATAAAGAGGGAACTATTGAATATGCAAACGAAATGATGCAAAGGATACTAAACTATGAAGATGAAGTTTTAGTTGGCAAGGCAATTGTGGATATATCACTTGGACTTACGCAAGAGATGTTAGAAAGAAATATGGAGTTAACAAAAGCACACAGCTCATTGCATTTTGAGAGGATATATTTGACGCGTGAAGGCTACCGCGTTCCAGCGGAAGTTATAGCGATGAATATGGAACATATTGTAGCTGATAAAATGTTGCTGCTAATACGTGATATCAGTGAAAAGTTTATATATAAAAAGAGATTAGTAGATTCGCAATCGAGATACGCGCAAATTTTTGAGTCATTACAAGACAATGTGCTTGAAATTAGACTTCCAGATAAAAGTGTGAATTTTTTCAGAGAGTTTGACTCAGAAAAAGGATTAATTGGAATGGAGATTTCATTTTTACAGTGGCTTAATAGTATCTCGGATCAGGATCGATCAATTGTATATGAAGCGATTGATATTATAACGTCAGAGAAAAGCGACCATCATGTTTTTGAATATAGGTATTTTAAAAATAGTGGATGGGAGTGGTACAGAGCAACTGGTAAGTATATTGTATCTGAGGAAGGCGCATCGGTAATTATTATCAATCAAAATATCAGTGAGATTAAAAATGTTATAGAGAAACTCGAAGAAAGTAAAATCATCTTAGAAGAATCGGAAAAGATAGCCAATATGTCACATTGGAAATTTAGTGTGTCAAAAAACTTATTCTCTGTTTCAAGTACGTTTGGACCAATTTTCGCCCTAAAAAAAGAGATAGATGAAATCTATTATGATAATTTAGTTGGACTCATATATCCTTTAGATTCAGCTTATTTCGAGTATAAGTTTCGTCGTTTTATTTGGAATGGAGAAGCGCTAGATATTATAGTTAGATTTCATGCACATGGTAGAATTACATTTGTAAACATTATAGGGCAGGTATATTATGACGATGAAAATATGCCTGTGTATGCCATTGGCAGTATGGCAAATGTTTCAGAAAAGATGATTGCAAGACAAAGGTTTGAAGAATCAAGAATGTTACTTGAACACGTTGTTGAACAAGCGTCTTACGGTATCGTGGTTATAAGAAATAATGGTGTTATTGATAAGATCAACAAAGGGGCTGTTGAACTTTTGAAAATAGATATCTCGCAAAGTCAGTGTGAAACGGTAGAACTGTTAATTGCCCACTTGAAAAAAGAGTTTTACAACTATGAGGTAAATCAATTGGAAAAGTTAGCTGAAAAATATCAACCTAGTTATACTGAAAATTTGTCCTTTATCATTACGGATACATCTGATCAATACCACCTAAAAGTAACTTCAGCTAACATGCATGATGCTGACAATAGATTTATAGGCAAGATTATGAATATCGTAAAAGTATAAAAATTGGGTGCATAATGTAGACGGATATTACCACTTAATTGAACAAATGCTGAATTTAAGATGTTTTATCTAAATCAAAATACTCAAAATCAAGTAGACGAATTTTCTTTTGATCGATGAATGCTAATGCACCATCTTTTGAAAGTTGAGATAGTTTTCTGCTAATCGTTTCTCTTGTAACACCTACAAAATTTGCCATATCTTCCCTTGTGAGTGAAAGAGATAAGACATCGCCTTGATTGCCTGACTGCTTGTAAAGTTGCTGAATCAAAAACTTTAAACGTACATCAGCGTCATTTGAAGCAATAGCACCAACCAATTTTTCAAGTGAACTGATGCGTTCATATGCTGAAGTTAAAATCGCGAACATTAAGTCGGGATTTTCTTTTAAAAAAATATCAAAACGAGATTTAGGGATTGTACACAGGTACGTATCTGTAGCTGCAACTATATCGTAGATTGCAGCTTGGCTTTTTAAAAGTGCAAGTTCACCGATACTATCACCATCACTGAGAAGGTGGAGTATTTGTTCTTTGCCATCTTCCTGTAGACTAATTGCTTTTAGCATGCCTTTATTGACAATATAAAGTCTATCAAATAAGTCGCCATGACGTAAAACAATATCACCTTTTTTATAGTGCTTTCGTTCAATTAACGAGATAATTTCAAGTATATGTAGTTCATCAAGTGATGCAAATAAGCTTACTTTCTTAGCGCAAAGTGTGTGTCCACAAGTAGCACAGCCGTTTATTTGAAAGGATTCTGTAGCTTTTGGTGACATAATGGCCTCCTTAGATTAAAAACTAGTATTGATACAACATCATTATACCATAAGGACTAATCTTTAAATTATAAATTAAAACGCAAACTGTGAGGCAAATCACATGATGCGTTCTTTTTTTGCTTTAAAATAAGGTTATAAGAGAAATTTGGACTAAAATTAAGAATTAAATTAGGAGGTAGTTTTATGCAGGTTACTTATCAACACCTTTCTCAAAAGTCAATTGGGCAAGTTGTGACTGAACATCCAGAACTTGTTAAAGTGTTTATGGAATATGAAATAGATTTTTGTTGCGGTGGAGATCGCTCACTTGAAGAAGCAGTACGCCGTGATACAGACGAAATAGAGGCACTTAAAGAAGCGGTTACGGTGGCACTTGCTCACGCTTTTCAGGTACCTATGAACGGTAGAAACATTAAACTCTCCAGCCTCAGTGATGCTGAATTAATCGATAAAATCATCAACACGCATCATGCTTATTTAAGAGGCGTATTACCAGAAGTTTCAACATTACTCTTCAAACTATTAAACGTACATGGTACAGCTCATCCAGAACTATTTGAAGTACATCATATATTTGGGGGACTAAAAACTGAACTCGAAAGCCATATGATTAAGGAAGAAAAACAATTGTTCCCAGCACTACTTAATAAGCAAGATGGGTTAGCGGATTTAATTGGAGTACTTGAAGCAGAACACGATGGTGCTGGAGACGCACTGCATAAGCTAACAGAGATTACAGATCATTTCAAAGTGCCAAAAGATGGCTGCAAAACATATGAACTCGCGTATGCAAAACTAAAAGAATTAGTTGCTGATATGTACATGCACGTGCATACAGAAAATAACATTTTATTTAAAAGAGTATAAGAGAGGAGAACGTTATGTTTAAAATCAACGAGAGAATTACTTGGGTAGGAAAAATTGATTGGGATTTAAAAAAATTTCATGGCGAAGAGTATTCGACACATCGTGGCTCATCATACAATTCTTATTTGATTCAAGATGAAAAAGTAGCACTGATAGATACTGTTTGGCAACCATTTGATGAAGAGTTTGTGAAAAGGTTAAAGGAAGTCATCGATCTTAAGAAAATTGACTACATTATAGCCAATCATGCAGAGATAGATCATAGTGGTGGATTGCCTGAACTGTTAAAGGAAATCCCAAATGTGCCAATATACTGTACTGCCAATGGTGTAAAGTCTTTAAAAGGACACTATCATCAGGACTGGAATTTTCATGTGGTAAAAACTGGAGATACACTTGACTTAGGAGAAGGTAAACTTGTGTTTATAGAAGCTCCTATGCTACATTGGCCTGATAGTATGTTTGAGTATTACACAAAAGATGCAGTTTTATTTTCTAATGATGCATTTGGTCAGCATTATGCTTCTGAACTGATGTACAATGACCTGGTTGATCAAGCTGAACTAAAACAAGAAGCGATTAAATACTATGCCAATATCTTAACTCCTTTTAGTGCACTTGTTGGGAAAAAGATCGAAGAAGTACTTGGCTTTAAGCTACCAGTAAATATGATATGCCCATCACATGGCGTGATCTGGCGAGACAATCCCGTCCAGATCGTAGAGCAGTATGTCGATTGGGCTAACAACTATCAAGAACATCAAGTCACGCTGTTATACGATACCATGTGGGATGCAACCAAACATATGGCTGAAGCGATAGCAGAAGGCATTAAAAGTGTAGATCCAACGCTAAATATCAAACTGTTTAATGTATCAAAGATAGATAAAAACGATGTGATTACAGAAGTTTTTAAAGCTAAACTCGTGGTAGCTGGATCATCAACCATAAACAAAGGGATACTATCTGGGATGGCATCTATACTTGAAATTATGAAAGGTCTTAAATTCAAGCATAAAAAAGCTGCCGGATTTGGCAGCTATGGTTGGAGTGGTGAATCACCTAAACTTATGACTGAGGCACTTAAGCAATGTGGCCTTGAAGTTGTTGCAGAAGGACTTGGTGTTTTGTGGCGACCAGATGAAGAAGGAAGACAAGCTTGTTTTGATTATGGTGTTACGCTTGCTAAAAAACTATAGATATTAAGCTGCTGCTAATTATTGATATTTAATTAGTAGTAGCTTTTTTTTCTTTTGATTAAACTACCACTGATGATTAAAAATGCAAAGCAGCCAATAAATCTGAAGATACCAGTGATGATTAGAGAAGTTTCTAGAGAAGTAAAATTCATAATCCACACACCGATAATTGGTGTGATTGTCGCTGAAAGTGCAATGATTGTGTTGTAAATAGCGATGATAGTAGTTCTGTTTTGTGTTGGAGTAGTCTCGAGCAACAGGTTGAAAAGAACTAAAACTGTACCAGTAATTGAAAAGCCAATGACGATGTTGAATAAAACTAACATAGCTAAAGAATCGCTAAGGACATATAAGAAAGGGGTGATACTCATACCGAAAGTGGCTATAAATGCAGTAAGTGTATAACCATATCTATCAGCGAATTTAGCCCAACGCGTTGCAGTGAGAATAGAAGCAAGACCGCCTGCGATAGAAAGTGCACTTAACCAGGCTTCAGTAGCACCGAGTTTTGTAATGGTATAGATGTTAAATAGAGGCCATCCCATTTGCCATCCAAAATGAAACAAAATTGATGCAAGCATAAATTTTTTGAAATTTTTATTTTGAATAATAAACTGCAGGCTTTCTTTTAATGTTTTTTTTATTGCTGAAAAGTTAATAGACTTTGTGCCTTTTTTTTCTTTTTTAAATGTAATAAGCAAACGCAGAGGTTCTTCAGAAAATTTGTTAAAAGTATATACTTCAACTAACCCAACAACAAAGGAAACGATAAAGAAAAATTGATACATTTTTATGATATTATTAGAATCTTTGGGAATAGATAATAAAATTCCAGACGAGAAAGTAATGATCAAACGGAACATATCAGAAAATTTATTTCTTAAACTCATTGCTTGTCCACGTTCTGATGGCGAAAAGATATCAGCAATACTCGATTGATAACCCATCGTATAAATTGAACCTGGTAAGTTCATAATAGCGATTAAGATTATAAAAAGCCATGGTTGGGATACGGTTTTTACAAGTGGAACAAAAGCAATTAACAAGTAAAATATTTTATGAAAAAGCATCAATAAAGCTGTGTTTTTTTGCTTGTTACCTAAAACATCTAAAAAAATTGCACCAGGAATGAGAGCAAATAAACTAAAAAAAGCAGGTAATGAATTCAGTGATGCAATCTGATAGGCATTTGCACCTAAGCGCTCTGCAAATTTGGCAAAATAAGGATTTACTAGGTTCACAGAAATAGCAAGTGCAATACCGTTGAAAATATTTATTTTAAATTTAGGATCCATTGGTGAATTTGACCGAATGTGAATACGATTAATAAATTTTGGCCACATAGATGACATTCTCCTAATGCTTCGACTTTCGAAATACATATTCATTATAATGCATCTTAAGATGAAAACAAGTGGTTTGAATTATTAAATTATTGACAATATGGTAAAAAATGGATAAACTATAATTGTAAAAATATCCCAAATTTAAGGAGGCGTTATGAATCAAGTGAGTTTAGTAGGTAGAATGGTGCAAACACCTGAACTAAAAGTATTACAAGATGGGAATTGTGTCACTAAATTTAGCATTGCAATTGATCGCTATTATGCAAATTCACAAAAAGAAGAAAAAAAGAATGAAGGAAAAGCAACGGCTGATTTTCCACGTGTAATCGTTTGGGGAAAGCAAGCAGAAAACTGCTGCAAGTATCTTTTAAAGGGGGCGATGGTAAGTGTTGCAGGAAGAGTTGCGACGTCGGTGTTTGAAAACACTGATGGTGAGAATGTATACTTAACAGAAATTGTTGGTGAAAGGGTCCATTTTTTAGAGCCAGTTAACTCAGAATTTAGAAAACATACTATGTCACAAGAAGAAATTGAATCGTAAAGTGGCGCTGAATTGTTTCCTTTGTTAAAATAGTATAAATATTTGTGCTGGAGTTTTTGGCTGTAAAATATTATAATATTTTTGTAAGATAAAATAATTCAAAGGTGACTAGATGGCAAAGCTAAGAGTTTCAGAGGTTGAACCAGGCATGATATTGCTTGATGACGTGTTTGACGAAAACGATATACTGCTCATTGGTGCAGATACAGAGCTATCAGATAATCATATTGATTTTTTAAAAAGAAAAATGATATTTGAAGTTAATATCTCATCAAAGGGGAATTCAGAAGAAATTCAAAACTCTGAAAAAAGTGCTTATCGTATTCCAAAAGAAGCACCTAGTGATGTTGAAGAAAAATATAGATCAACTGTGGTTAAGTTTAAGTCGATTTACACTGAATTTAGACTTGGAAGAGTTCCTATCTATCAAGAGATAGATGATGCTTTAGAACCACTGTATGAAGCGATTCTTAATGATGATCACTTTACCAGAAAAATGTGGCAAATTCATGCGTATGACGATTACACATTTGATCATTCTGTTAGAGTTTCCATGATTTCTGGCTTAATTGCAAAATGGTGTGGTCTAGATGATGTAAAGATTAAAGAAGCAGCTTTAGCAGGCTTGCTCCATGATATTGGAAAATGTAATATTCCAGATCAGATTTTAAATAAACCTACTACTTTAACAGCTGAAGAGTTTAAAGTTATGAAGACGCATGCAATACTTGGTTATATTTTAATTAAAGATATTCCAAATATTTCGTATGACGTACTTCAAGGTGTGATGCAACACCATGAGCGTGTGGATGGTTCTGGATATCCAAACGGATTGAAAGGAAATGAGATTAATTATTTAGCTAAGATAGTTGCAGTAGCAGATGTATATTGTGCAATGACACAAGACAGAGTTTATAAAAAGGCAATGCATCCATTTGAAGCAATAAGTTATATCTTAGAAAAATGCCATAAATCCTTAGATTTTTCAATGTCTAAAACGTTTTTATCAAATATTTCTCATTTTTATATAGGACATAAAGTAATTTTAAACAACGAGCAGCACGGCGAAATCATTATGACATATAAAGATGATCCTGCAAGACCGCTTGTAAGAGTGGGTGAGGATTATATAGATTTAAGGCGACATATTGATATCGAAATTGTGACTATGATTGAATAATATAAAACCAGCGTTGATGCCATTTTGGTGTTAGCGACTGGTTTTTTTTGAGCAAGAACGTACGTTCCGATGAAAGTCCTTGCACAAATATAGGTAAGTTTGATATTATAAAGAATGATAGATAACTTAAAGAGGTGACAAATGAGTAAAACCAATTACAATAATGAAAGTATTACGTCCTTAAAAGGTGCTGATAGGGTAAGAAAAAGACCATCGGTAATTTTTGGATCTGATGGACTTGAAGGCTGTCAACACTCTTTTTTCGAGATATTATCGAATTCAATTGATGAAGCACGAGGCGGTTTTGGTAAAGAAATAACAGTAATTAGGCATAAAGATTTATCAATTTCTGTTATTGATCAAGCGCGCGGTATTCCAGTTGATTATAATAGCAAAGAGGAAAAATACAACTGGGAGTTAGTTTTTACTGAACTTTATGCTGGAGGTAAATATAATAACAATGATTCTTCAGTATACGAGTTTAGTTTGGGACTAAATGGTCTGGGATTATGCGCGACTCAATATAGTTCTGAGTATATGGATGTAATTATTCATAGAGATGGATTTGAATATGAATTACATTTCTTGAAAGGCGAGATTGCTGAAGGTGGCTTTAAAAAAACACCAGCAAAGTATAAAAGCACTGGTTCACAAATAAGATGGAGACCAGATCTCGATGTTTTTAAAGACATAGATATTCCAATTGAATATTTTCAAGATATTATGAAAAAGCAGTCAATTGTAAATCCTGGTATAAATTTTGTTTTGAAAGATGAGTTTTCTGAACTAACTTTTGAGTTTATGTACGAACGCGGGATAGAAGACTATGTCTCTGAAATTGGAGCGGAAAAGAATTTTACAAGTGTTGTATACTTTGAAGATGAAGGCAGAGGTCGTGATCGTGATGATATGCCTGAGTATAAAGCAAAAGCCCAAGTTGCTTTTGCATTTAATAACGAAGTAAATACACTTGAGTATTTTCATAACTCAAGTTACCTTGAACACGGTGGTTCTCCTGATAAAGCAGTTAAAAATGCTTTTGTATATGAACTAGACAAATTTATCAAGCAATTAAATAAATACACCAAAAACGAGAAAAAGATTTCATTTATTGATATTCAAGATAGTTTGATTTTAGTTACAACGAGTTTCTCAACGATAACTAGCTATGAAAATCAAACCAAGAAATCAATCACTAATAAATTTGTACAAGAGTTTATTACCGATATGATCAAAAAAAACCTTGAAATATATTTTATTGAAAACAAAGAACATGCTGAGAAGATAGCAGAACAAGTATTAATCAACAAGAGGTCGCGCGAGAAGGCTGAAACGACGCGGTTAAATCTGAAAAAGACATTGAGTTCTAAGATAGATGTAACGAATCGTGTGAAAAAATTTGTTGACTGTCGCACCAAAGACACGAATAGACGAGAAGTCTATATTCTAGAAGGGGATTCAGCCCTAGGTTCATGTAAACTTGCTAGAGATAGTGAGTTTCAAGCTTTAATGCCAATCAGAGGAAAGATATTAAATTGTTTGAAAGCAGATTATGAGAAGATCTTTCAGTCTGATATCATTATTGATTTAATAAAAGTTTTAGGGTGTGGCGTAGAAATAAAAACGCGTCATAATAAAGATCTAGATACCTTTAGTTATGAAAATCTAAAATGGGATAAAATTATAATATGTACGGATGCTGATGTCGATGGTTATCAGATAAGGACACTGGTTTTAACAATGATTTATAGACTGATTCCTACTTTGATTGAAAGAGGAAATGTATTTATTGCTGAATCGCCATTGTTTGAAATTGCACATGATGGAAAGACTTTTTTTGCATATAATGAGAAAGAGAAGAATGATTATGTCAAAAAGCTTAACAAGAAATACTCAATTCAACGTTCAAAAGGTCTTGGTGAAAATGATCCAGACATGATGTGGTTAACGACTATGAGTCCTGATACGAGAAGATTAATCCGCGTTACACCAAGTGATATTATAGAGACGCAACATATGTTTGATGTGCTTTTAGGTGATGACTTAGATGGCAGAAAAGAGTTTATTGAAGATCATGGAGAACAATATTTAGAAATGCTCGACTTAAGCTAATTCATAGAATAGAGGTGCAAAATGAAGAAACTACATTATACAGATCAAGTGATCGTCGAAACGCTTGAGAAGAACTACATGCCTTATGCTATGAGTGTAATTGTTTCAAGAGCGATACCTGAGATTGATGGCTTTAAACCTTCTCATAGAAAAATTCTTTATACAATGTATAAAATGAAATTACTAAAAGGTAATCGAACGAAATCAGCAAATGTCGTTGGACAAACTATGAAATTAAATCCACATGGTGATCAAGCGATTTATGCAACATTAGTTAGACTCGCAAAAGGCAATGAATCATTATTACTTCCATTTATCGATTCAAAAGGAAACTTTGGTAAGGTTACTTCTAGAGATATGAAATTTGCAGCACCTAGATATACCGAAGTCAAACTTGACGCGATATGTGAAGAAATATTTGGTGATATAGATAAAAACACAGTAGATTTTGTTGACAACTATGATGGTACAATGGAAGAACCAATGTTATTGCCTACAACTTTTCCTAATATATTGGCAAACCCAAACAAGGGAATCGCAGTAGGAATGGCAAGCAACTTTCCTAGTTTTAATCTAAAGGAGCTCTGTGAAGCGACAATCGCGTTTATTCAAAATCCTGGAGCTGAAATAATCGATATCATGCCTGCACCTGATTTTTCAACAGGTGGAGAATTAATTTATAGCAAATCGGATATGCATAAAATTTATGATTCAGGTTTGGGATCTTTTAAAATAAGGGGGAAGGTTCAGTATCTTAAAAGTGAAAATATGCTTGAAATTACTGAAATTCCTTATACAACGACGGTAGAACAGATCATTGAAAAAGTAGTTGAACTGATCAAGGCTGGTAGAATAAAAGAGATAAATGATATTCGTGATGAAACAGATTTAAAAGGTCTTAAAATTGCAATTGATCTTAAACGAGGGACTGACTATGAGAAGTTAATCGCTAAGTTGTTTAAATTTACAACGCTAGAAGATAGCTTTTCATGTAATATGAATCTTCTTATTTCAGGTAGACCGATGGTATTAGGTGTAAAAGGCATTCTAATGGAATGGTTAATGTTCAGGCGTAACTGTATCAAAAGAGGTGCCCTTTATGATATTGATAAGATAAACGAGAAACTTCATTTGCTTTACGGTTTGAAGAAAGTCTTGTTAGATATTGATGCTGCAATCAAGATTATCAGGGAAACAGAACAAGATAAACTCGTTATTCCCAACCTGATGACAGCGTTTAGTATCGATGAAATACAAGCTAATTTTGTTGCGGATATTAGACTTCGTAGTCTGAATAAAGAATATATTCTTAATAGAGTAAGCGAAATTGAAGGACTAGAAGCCGAAATGAAAAGATTAATGGATCTAGTCAATAATGATAAAAAAATTGACAAAGTTATCATCAAAGAACTTCAAGGTATAATCAAGAAATTTGGTATACCAAGAAAGACAAATCTTGTTTCTGAACTCGATGTTGTACAGCATGTTCCAGAGGAACATATTGAAGATTATAATTTAAAAGTATTTTTCACGGCTCACAATTACTTGAAGAAAGTTTCTTTGGTTTCATGGAGATCAAGTGGTGATCACAAGATGAAAGAAGAAGATGAGATTCTACAAGAAATAGATGGGTCCAATAAAGATGAAATTATATTTTTTACAAATCAACACAATGCTTATAAAATGAAACTTCATGAAATAGAAGATCATAAAGTTAGTAATTTAGGTGTATACTTACCAAATATTTTAGGTCTTGAGACCAATGAAGAAGTCTTATATTGTGTAGTAACAAATGACTTTGCTGGTTTTATGATATTTGGATTTGAAAATGGTAAAGTTGCAAGAGTGCCTCTTGAAGCCTACAAGACTAAAACCAATAGAAAAAAACTGGTTAAAGCGTACTCAGATGAATCTAAAGTTGTAAAGATTATGTATTTTTCTGAGGAAAGTGATATAACAGCAATCCGTGAATCAAGCAAAGAAATCCGTGCAATTGTATTTAATACTAGTGTTATAACTGAAAAAGTAACGAAAAATACTAAAGGGATACAAACTTTTAGGTTGAAAAAAGGCTCAACAATGACGGCAATGTTTCAAACTGAACTACATCCATTTGAAAATATTGAAAGATTCCGCGTAACTGATATACCAAAATCTGGAGAAGAAATTGATCCTCTAGAAAAATTAACTATAAATAAGTGGATTAAGTTTTAAATTTAAAGGGTATAACATAAAATGTCTTTCTAAGGAGGTCGGGTATGTGTAATGTTAGTGAACGTACAAAAAAAGCTTTTCGCTATACTATTATGGCTTTAGCAATTGGGCTTATCGTAAAAGCAAGTTATGAACTCAAGTACCTAGATGTAGCAACTGGAATTTGTAGATTAGAAACGAGTAGAAAAGGTCAAATACAACGTATTTCTATGAAAAGCTTGTCATTTGTCGGTTATACCGATAGTGAAGATGCTTTTATATTAAGGATGCAAGAGATGGGCTGGCATTTTCTGAAACACTACGGTAGAGGTATGATCTTTGAAAAAGATGGATATGAAATCCTCATAACAAAACGAAATTACTTCAATCGCTACTTAGTGTTTGAAGTAACAACTCGAGAAATCTTTGATTTGATTTAAATCTACACCATATCCTTTGATGGCAATGATTAGTTGATGTATATATATCAGCAATTAGCTATCTACGATGGATAACGGTTGAAGCTAGAAGTGAATATAATTATTAGCTATATAATGTAGGAACTTTACAATGATTAATTTAAGGAACTCAAAAAATGAGTTCCTTTTTTTACAGAAGAATTCGTCTGAAAATTACGAATACATTTTCTTTTTAGATGTTGAAATTTCTTGCTAAAAGTTGTTGACACTAACTAATGGAGATGTTATTATTATCAAGTCGCTTCACAACAGTAAAACAAATGTTAAATGTTGCGGCAACAATGTAAAAAGCAAATTAAAAAAAACAAAGTTTTCTATTGACAATGAATTTTAAGTTTGCTATAATCAAATAGCTGTCGGCGTTGTAAACGCTAAGTTTTAAAACTTATAACTTTACAACAAAGAGGTGAAACAGGACCTTGAAAATTGAATAGCGCAAATGAAAAAAACCAAAAACGTAATTCTTTTGAAGATGTCGATTTAAAG
>NZ_JARYZI010000067.1 GCF_029914245.1 Fusibacter bizertensis | reverse complement strand
TCTCCAATGGATGTGAAGAGGACGTGACCGATTCCTGGCCATATAAATACTGTCTCAAGTAGAATTGATCCACCAAAAAGTCCAGGAATATACATACCAAGTAAGGTTACGATTGGTAAAAGCGCATTTCTAAATGCATGTTTATAAATTACAACCTTCTCTGATAAACCTTTTGATCTTGCAGTTCTGATGTAATCTTG
>NZ_JARYZI010000066.1 GCF_029914245.1 Fusibacter bizertensis | reverse complement strand
GGGCGTATAGCTCAGCTGGTTAGAGCGCACGCCTGATAAGCGTGAGGTCGGTGGTTCGAGTCCACTTATGCCCACCATGATATGAAACTTAAGTTTCTAGAGAAACTGAAATATGTTTCTCGAAAATGCCCAGATAGCTCAGTCGGTAGAGCAGGGGACTGAAAATCCCCGTGTCGGTGGTTCGATTCCGCCTCTGGGCACC
>NZ_JARYZI010000065.1 GCF_029914245.1 Fusibacter bizertensis | reverse complement strand
TAAGTGATTATCATAAGTGGAAATAAGAACTTCAAAAGTGAATACAAATAATGATTCGCATAATGAATCAGATGTGAGTGGGCAATAGCCTCCTGGAAACTTCGTTTCCCACGTCGGGTTCGATAAAATGTGAGGCATTTTATCTCATGGGGGTTTAGCTCAGTTGGGAGAGCACCTGCCTTGCACGCAGGGGGTCAAGAGTTC
>NZ_JARYZI010000064.1 GCF_029914245.1 Fusibacter bizertensis | reverse complement strand
GACCTAAGCGTAACACGAAGTGTTATCGCTCTCCCGTGGGAAACGTTAGTTTCTAGGGAGTTGAATTGCTATCTTTCGATAGCTTACTTCATCTTACTATTAGATACATTTTTTACGTTTGCCTCCTAGAAGCTTGCGCTTCTCATGTCGGCGACGCAACTTGCGTTGCGTGTTAATGTCGATTCTATATGCAATTTTCAATGTGCAAGTTTAATTTT
>NZ_JARYZI010000063.1 GCF_029914245.1 Fusibacter bizertensis | reverse complement strand
ATGGAGCCGGTGATGGGACTCGAACCCGCGACCTACTGATTACAAGTCAGTTGCTCTACCAATTGAGCTACACCGGCGCTTTTCCCTCCTGACAACTAACGTTGTACATGTCGGGATAAATTTTGTATAACAAAATTTATTAAATGGCGATCCAGAACGGACTCGAACCGTCGACCTCTAGCGTGACAGGCTAGCGTTCTAACCAACTGAACTACTGGA
>NZ_JARYZI010000062.1 GCF_029914245.1 Fusibacter bizertensis | reverse complement strand
GGGAGTTTCAATGATTTTATTTATCTGGCAGTTTATTTTTGTAAGTGATGTAAATAGAAATTTCGATATTGCTGGGATATCACAAAATTATATGTTTGGTTTTGTGTATTGGGGCTCAAAAGCTATTAATTTATTTGCAGAGACAATAAATGAATATTCTTTTTAATAAGACCACCGATTCCGGTGGGTGTTGACCACCCAATCCGGAAAATGGAACCAACGG
>NZ_JARYZI010000061.1 GCF_029914245.1 Fusibacter bizertensis | reverse complement strand
CCAAGTACCATCGACGCTGGAGGACTTTACTTCTGTGTTCGGTATGGGAACAGGTGTGGCCCCTCCGCCATCATCACCAAATACTTTGAAATTTTCATCGCAAACTGATTAGATTTGCAAATAAATATGAGAGAGAATAATCTCTCTCATATTAACCAGCAACGTTCTACTCTCCCAGGCAGCTACCCGCCAAGTACCATCGACGCTGGAGGACTTTACTTCTGTGTTCG
>NZ_JARYZI010000060.1 GCF_029914245.1 Fusibacter bizertensis | reverse complement strand
CTTTTCGCAGCTTACCACGTCCTTCTTCGGCTCCTAGTGCCAAGGCATCCGCCCTATGCTCTTATTAACTTGACCTATATGCGACACGCAGTGTCGTCATTCGCTCGTGAGAAACGTTAGTTTCTAGAGCGTTGCGATTTTGCATTGCCTCATTTAGATACATTTTTTACTTGTGCCTTCAAGAAATGAATTTCTCGTCGGCGACGCAACTTGCGTTGCGTTTGAATGTC
>NZ_JARYZI010000059.1 GCF_029914245.1 Fusibacter bizertensis | reverse complement strand
ACTAGTCACTAGATCCTAAGTCTAGCGCGTCTGCCAATTCCGCCATACCCGCATTACATAACACAAACGTCTATTGCAACGCAATTTGCACGTCGACCGATTTACTTCTTAGTCTCCTAATTGCAACGCAATTTGCACGTCGACCGATTTACTTCGTAAATCGTAAATGGTGGAAGTTATAGGGATCGAACCTATGACCCTCTGCTTGTAAGGCAGATGCTCTCCCAGCTGAGC
>NZ_JARYZI010000058.1 GCF_029914245.1 Fusibacter bizertensis | reverse complement strand
TGGCAGACGCACAGGACTTAAAATCCTGCGGTGGAAACACCGTACCGGTTCGATTCCGGTCCTCGGCACCAACAAAATTTCAGTTTAGAAATTTTGCCCGACATAAGCAACGAAGTTGCTAGGAGGGGGCTCAGTATTATTGTGATACTGAAAAAGCAATTAATAAACATCAAGATTAACATCGCGGAGTGGAGCAGTGGCAGCTCGTTGGGCTCATAACCCAAAGGTCGTAGGTTCGAATCCTGCCTCCG
>NZ_JARYZI010000057.1 GCF_029914245.1 Fusibacter bizertensis | reverse complement strand
GGAGCGGAAGACGAGATTCGAACTCGCGACCCTCGCCTTGGCAAGGCGATGCTCTACCACTGAGCCACTTCCGCATTTATTCAAAAAAAAATTTAACTAATAAATACGCTAAATGTTTGATACTTCTTAATGCTAAATTACTGAATCTAATACCAAAAACTTAATACTAGTAAAAAAATGGTGCGGGTAGAGGGACTTGAACCCCCACGAACTAGTCACTAGATCCTAAGTCTAGCGCGTCTGCCAATTCCGCCA
>NZ_JARYZI010000056.1 GCF_029914245.1 Fusibacter bizertensis | reverse complement strand
GACGCTGGAGGACTTTACTTCTGTGTTCGGTATGGGAACAGGTGTGGCCCCTCCGCCATCATCACTGGATCTCGTGCCTTATATATAAACAGCTAAGCTGTGTTAAACATAAGTAAGTGTTAGCCTCCTAGATTTGTTACCAAATCTCATGTCGGCCGATATTATGCGTTGCATAAATCGTACACACTCAAAATTGCATATAACTTCGACATTTACTTCGTAAAAAACTATCTCTAGGTCAAGTCCTCGACCTATTA
>NZ_JARYZI010000055.1 GCF_029914245.1 Fusibacter bizertensis | reverse complement strand
TCGCGGAGTGGAGCAGTGGCAGCTCGTTGGGCTCATAACCCAAAGGTCGTAGGTTCGAATCCTGCCTCCGCAACCATGAATATTATGCATTATCTTATATGGCGGCGTAGCTTAGTTGGCTAGAGCGTCCGGTTCATACCCGGAAGGTCGGTGGTTCGAATCCGCCCGCCGCTACCATTACTATTTTATTCATGGCCCCTTGGTCAAGCGGTCAAGACACCGCCCTTTCACGGCGGTAACAGGGGTTCGATTCCCCTAGGGGTC
>NZ_JARYZI010000030.1 GCF_029914245.1 Fusibacter bizertensis | reverse complement strand
TATCTCTAGGTCAAGTCCTCGACCTATTAGTACCTGTCAGCTGAATACATTACTGCACTTACACCTCAGGCCTATTACCACATTATCTTCATGGGGTCTTACTCCATTTCTGGATGGGAAATCTCATCTTGAGGGGGGCTTCGCGCTTAGATGCCTTCAGCGCTTATCCCTTCCAAACTTAGCTACTCAGCTGTGCCATTGGCATGACAACTGATCCACCAGCGGTTTGTCCATCCCGGTCCTCTCGTACTAAGGACAGCTCCTCTCAAATTTCCTACGCCCACAGCAGATAGGGACCGAACTGTCTCACGACGTTCTGAACCCAGCTCGCGTGCCTCTTTAATGGGCGAACAGCCCAACCCTTGGGACCTACTTCAGCCCCAGGATGAGACGAGCCGACATCGAGGTGCCAAACCTCCCCGTCGATGTGGACTCTTGGGGGAGATAAGCCTGTTATCCCCGGGGTAGCTTTTATCCGTTGAGCGATGGCCCTTCCATGCGGTGCCACCGGATCACTAAGCTCTACTTTCGTACCTGCTCGAAATGTCTCTCTCGCAGTCAAGCTCCCTTTTGCCTTTACACTCTTCGCGCGATTTCCAACCGCGCTGAGGGAACCTTTAGGCGCCTCCGTTACTCTTTGGGAGGCGACCGCCCCAGTCAAACTGCCCACCTGACATTGTCCTAAACCAGGATTACTGGTCATAGTTAGAATAACGTTATATCAAGAGTGGTATCCCAACGGCGACTCCACTAAGACTGGCGTCCTAGCTTCTCTGTCTCCCACCTATCCTGTACATGATATACCATTATCCAGTGCCAAGCTGCAGTAAAGCTCCACGGGGTCTTTCCGTCTAGCTGCGGGTAACCGGCATCTTTACCGGTACTACAATTTCACCGAGTCTATTGTTGAGACAGCGTCCAAATCGTTACGCCTTTCGTGCGGGTCGGAACTTACCCGACAAGGAATTTCGCTACCTTAGGACCGTTATAGTTACGGCCGCCGTTTACTGGGGCTTCAGTTCTGTGCTTCGATTGCTCTAACACTTCCCCTTAACCTTCCAGCACCGGGCAGGCGTCAGCCCCTATACATCATCTTTCGATTTAGCAGAGACCTGTGTTTTTGGTAAACAGTCGCTTGGACCTATCCTCTGCGGCCACCACTAGCTCTGAACCTGTGATGGCACCCCTTCTCCCGAAGTTACGGGGTCATTTTGCCGAGTTCCTTAACAATAGTTTTCTCGCTCGCCTTAGTATTCTCTACTCTCCTACCTGTGTCGGTTTACGGTACAGGCACCTGCTCCCTCGATAGAAACTTTTCTTGACAGTGTGATATCTGCTACTTCGCTACTATTTTCACTCCCCATCACAACTCACCCTTAA
>NZ_JARYZI010000011.1 GCF_029914245.1 Fusibacter bizertensis | reverse complement strand
ATCCGCAACGTCTATCACTATTATAAGTAAAAACAGAACACATAGCTCTAAACTATGTGTTCATTATACAAGGAGGAACATATGGATAAGAAAATTTTAATTACGTATTGCAGTTCTTGAGGATATTTTGAGAGAGCTTCTAGTCTAGAGGCTAAGATAAAGACAGAACTTAATGCACAAAATATCGAGATCGTTGAAGGTAGAGCGGGTATTTTTCTCGTAGAAGTAGACGGTAAAGAGATTTTTCACAACAAAAAAGAAGCGGTGAAGTATCCGGACGAAATGGATATCATTGAACGCATTAAAAAAGTGACCTAGGTAGAATCTACCATGGTCATTTTTGCGTGTGTGAGTTTATACATAGGGTATAAGTTATATAGCATCCATTTGATGCCACACATTATTAAAAGTAGGAGGAAAATATGAAGCTAGTAATAATAGGGGCTGTTGCAGCGGGTACATCTGCAGGCGCAAAAGCAAGAAGAGGAGATGCATCACTTGATATCATAATCTATGAAAAGGATACAGATATTTCATATGCAGCATGTGGACTTCCTTTCTATATAGGCGGTATAACAGATGATATAGAAGCGTTGATACCACGAACACCTAAGGATTTTAAGACAAAATATAATATTGATGTACACATAGAACATGAAGTGGTTAAAATAGACCCTGTAAATAAGAAATTGACTGTCAAGAACCTTAAAACAAATGAGCAGTTTTACGATGATTATGATAAACTAGTTATTGCAACAGGCGCTTATGCATTTTCACCTGATATTATGGGGAAAGACCTGCCACATGTATATAATATTAGAACTGCCAAGGATGGGATAGCAATTAAAGCTTTCATAGATTTAAACCATCCAAAAAAAGCAGCAGTTATTGGGACTGGATTTATAGGGTTTGAAATGCTAGAGAATTTAATACACTTAGGAATGGATGTAACTATCATTGACAATGATGATAAGTTAACACCGCATCTGGATCAAGAAATGGCAGATTTGCTCTATGAAAAGTTAAATGCAAAAGGTATCAACTTTAGGATGAGTTCAGTTACAAAAGAGATCACTGAAGATGAAATTATTTTTGAAAATGGAGACAAGTTAAAAGCCGACCTGGTTATATTAGCGATTGGCATACGTCCAGAAACACGATTAGCAAAAGAAGCTGGAATTGCACTAGGTGAGACAAAGGCAATAAAAGTTAATTCAAAAATGCAAACCAATATTGAAGATATATATGCTTGCGGGGATTGTATCGAGACTTATTCAGTTATTACTGGAAAACCAGTATATTTACCACTTGGGACTTCCGCTAACAAAACTGGTAGAATTGCTGGTGATGTCATAACAGGAGGTAACCTAAGTTATCAAGGAAATCTCAAAACCTCAATTTTCAAGGTATTTGATTACACTGTTGCGATGTCAGGTCTTTCACTTAAAGAATCACAAAGTGCAGGATATGATGTTGTAACCGTTAAGCATACCGCTCGCAATAAGCCAGCATATATTGGTGGAGAGGAAATGCATATTTTTGCAATTGCAGATAAAAACACGCATCGGCTATTAGGTGTTCAAATAATTGGTCATGAAGGGGTAGATAAACACATTGATCTATATGCCGTCCTTATGACATATGGAATCAAAGTTGAAGAATTCTTTCATCTTGACCTAGCTTATGCACCGCCATTTTCAAATGTTAAAGATGCAGTACATTATACCGGTATGATCTTAGAAAGTAAATTAAGTAAAGAGTAAGGAGAATATTTTGGAATACGAAGGCATAGTATACAGACCACCTAGTGAAGCAAATAGTTTAATCGTTCAAGTTACCATAGGCTGTTCACATAATAGTTGTACATTTTGTTCGATGTATAAAGGTAAACAATTTAGGATTAAAGATATGTCTACAATATTAAATGAGTTAAAAGAGTTTAGAAAAATGTATAAAGTGGTTAAAAGAATATTTTTAGCTGACGGCGATGCTTTTATTTTAAGTACTAATCATTTGATGCGTATTTTGGATGAAATAAATATACTATTCCCAGAATGTGAGAGAATTTCGTCTTATGCAACACCAAAAGATATTTTAAATAAAAGCGATCAAGAAATTGAAATGTTAAAAAATAACGGTTTGACATTGCTTTATATGGGTGTTGAGTCTGGAAGTGATCTTATTTTGAAAGAAATTAACAAAGGCGTTACTTCAAAAGAAATAACTGAAGCTGGACAAAAAGCTAAAAGAAATGGAATGAAACTTTCAGTGACAGTTATATCCGGTATTGGAGGCAGAGAAAATTCAAGTGAGCATGCTACACAATCAGCTAAAGTAATATCAAACATCAACCCAGATTATGTAGGTTTACTCACACTGATGGCAGAAAAAGATACCTCAATGTATGATAAAATTATAGCCTCAGACATGATTTTATTATCTCCTATAGAAGTGATGATCGAGACAGCTACATTTATTGAAAATTTAGAAGTAACGAGTTGTTTGTTTAGGAGTAACCATGCATCTAATTACGTTTCACTAGGTGGATATCTAAACAAAGATAAAGTAAAATTGCTCGGTGAAATTAAAACCTACTTAAATAAGACCTATAGTTTTAAGGATGAAAAGCATAGAATGTTGTAATTATAAAAAAACTGTCACTACTTATACTAATAGACGATTTTAATATAAAGGAGATATATAGTGAGATTTATTTCGTGGAATATTGATTCATTGAACGCAGCTTTAACAAGTGACTCGAATAGGGCCTTGCTAACTAGAAAAGTGATTGAAACAATTATTGAGAATAACCCAGACGTCATAGCTATGCAAGAGACAAAGTTACCTAGTAACGGTCCTAATAAAAAACATATGGAAGAACTTGCTAATTTATTTGAAGGATATGTTTACAAGTGGAGAAGTTCTCAAGAACCTGCTAGAAAAGGATATGCTGGTACTATGTTTTTATACAAAGAGAAATATTCTCCAGTAGTTTATTATCCAGAGATTGAAGCGCCAGATACCATGGATTTAGAAGGAAGAATCATGACTTTGGACTTTGGAGACTTTTACCTTACGCAGGTCTATACCCCAAACGCTGGAGATAATCTTAGAAGGTTAAAGGAAAGACAAGTCTGGGATGAAAAGTATGCCAACTATCTTCAAAAATTAGATCAAAAAAAACCAGTATTGGCTACTGGTGACTTTAATGTTGCCCACATGGAGATCGATTTAGCAAATCCACAGAATAACCATATGTCTGCAGGATTTACTGATGAAGAGCGTAAAGGCTTTACCAACCTATTAAATAAGGGGTTTACCGATACATTTAGATATGTAAATGGAGAAATTGAAGGTGCATATACCTGGTGGGCTCAAAGGGTAAAAACCAGCAAAATCAACAACTCTGGTTGGAGAATAGATTATTGGCTTGTAAGTGATAGAGTAGCTGATCAAGTGGTCCGATCCGAGATGATAGATTCTGGTGAGAGACAAGATCATACACCTATTATGTTGGATATTGAATTATAAAAACTAGTAAAAATGCCACCTTATATTAAATTGAGGATGGCATTTTTTATTTGATGAATAATCTTTTTTATGATACAGTTCTCTATGTTTGGTTGCTTTTGGTCTTTCTATACTGAGTTGGATTCATTCCTTTGTTTTTACGGAATGTCTGAGAAAAGTAGCTTGGTGACGAAAATCCAACGACTTGAGAGATCTGAGATAAAGACATGTCCGTCTGTGTAAGAAGAGCACAACTCTCTAAAATTCGGCGATCTATCTGATAACTAATTGGACTTACACCGTACTCTTCTTTAAAAGAATGAACGAGATAGTATTTGTTTAGGTGGGATAGAGTAGCCAACTGCTCTAGCGTGATATTTTCTTTATAATGCGCATCGATGTATCTTCGAACGATTGCACATTGCCTACTTGAAGTGGGAAGTGGTGTGGTATTAAGTGTAAAATTGATCCTTCTCATCAAACGAACGATTAATATTTCCATGTAGGCTTGGCTGATTGTTTCATTCCCGGGAAGATTATCGGTAGTCTCTTGTATTATATTACGCAAACACGTGGTTATATCGTCACCTTCGTTAAAGTCTAATATCCTAAACCTATTGTCACACTCTGTATAGTCAGACAACTCAAGTCCCTCAATTCCTAGAACAGCATATTCCAGTGGAGAATCTTGATAGCTTATCTCTGTGTGAAGAACATTTGGATTTATGATAATTAACTGCTTAGGAGAAACCGGATAAAATTCCTGATCGATTTGAAATTTCCCCTTTCCACCAAGCACGTAAAATAATTCTGCGTACATGTGTGAATGAGGAAAAGAATCCCAGTCTCCTGAATATTTCGAACTATCCACATTCAGTAATTTTAAAGAACTTCGAAGATTTGTGGAAGTGTTTAAAGAAAAACGCTTGTGGCTCATCAGATGCTCCTATCTAAATAAAGTGATGACACATACTTGTAGTATATTGCTAATCCTCTAAAAATACAAATATCTTTTAGATAAAATCATAATTTGAAATACTAGCTGAAACCTTGAAATCACTTTGAATGTCTATGAAATAGGATGTTTTAAAAAAATATTAATAAAAACATCAAAAAATTGTCAATACCGCAATATGTATAAAATTATAGGCAAAATCCTGATTGCTTATTGATTCTATAAGTCTATACTGAGTATAGGTTTGGAAAAAGACAAAAAAACGATTAATGGAGGAATTAACAATGAAAAAGATCATTGCAATACTTTTAGTTTTTGTCATGACTTTAAGCATGGTTGCTTGTAGTTCTACTAAAGAGCAATCATCAGAAACAACTAATGCAACAACAGGTGAATCCACAACAGCAGAGTTAACAGAAAGCGATGTTACGATTTCTGTTGCGGCTATTGAAACGGCATATGGCTCCGAAGGATGGGTTAAAGTTGCTGAAGCATTTACAGCACAAACGGGTATTAAAGTAGAATTAACAACAGATAAAAATCTAGAAGATTTAATCGGTCCTGCTATGCAAGGTGGTGAATTTCCAGATGTGATTCACTTAGCAACTGGTCGTCCAGCAGGTTTAACTGAACAATTTATAAAAGACAATAACATCGCTGATATTACAGATGTATTATCAATGACTGTACCAGGAGAAAATGGAAAAGTTTCTGAAAAAATAGCAGGTGGTTTCACAGATACTTCTCTAACAAACCCTTATGGTGATGGTAAAACATACTTGGCACCAATGTTCTATTCGCCTTGTGGGCTTTTCTACAACGCGGGGTTATTTGAAGAAAAAGGCTGGGAGGTTCCAACTACTTGGGACGAGATGTGGACACTTGGCGAAACAGCTAAAGCTGAAGGTATTTCCCTTTTTACTTATCCTACTGCAGGATACTTTGATGCTTTCTTATACTCTTTAATGTATTCAGTAGGTGGTGCTGATTTCTTTGATGCAGCAACACATTATGAAGCAGGTATTTGGGATACTGACGAAGCAAACCAAATTTTTGGCATCATCGGTAAGTTAGCATCATATACAAACCCGATAACACCAGCACAAGCGAATAATCAAGACTTCACGCAAAATCAACAATTGGTTCTAGATAATAAAGCACTCTTTATGCCAAACGGTACTTGGATCGTTGGTGAGATGGCAGAAGCGCCAAGAGCAGATGGTTTTAAATGGGGTATGACTGCGCTACCGGCTGTTTCTAAAGGTGAAGCTGGTTACTCTTATAGCTGGTTTGAACAAGCCTGGATTCCAGCTGGAGCTGAAAACATAGATGCAGCAAAAGCATTTATAGCTTTTCTTTATTCTGATGTTGCTACTGAAATTTTCGCTCAGTATGGTGCGATTCAACCAGTTCTTGGCATTGCAGAAAAGCTTGAAGGCGATAACGTAATGTTCTACTCAATTTATGATAATGGTGCAAAATCAGCTATGGGTAACTTTGCAGCGTATGATGCAATCCCAGGTGTAGAAACTTCTTCAGTATTCTTTGAACCAGTTAACTCACTTGTTTCTGGAGAGTTAACAGTTAATGAATGGTTAGAAAATATCAAATCAGTTAATGATCAATTACGTGAAAATTTAAAATAAACACATTCTCTTCTGTAATGAAAGATGGCGGGGAAGACCCGCCATCTTAAAAAAAGTTTAGAAAATCAAAAAAATGTATGAATCAATTTGGAAAGGAGCGACTTATTTATGAAAAAGAGTATTGGACGGAGCAGTTTTATTTTACTGTGCGTCGCTCCAGCAGTAATTCTGTTTACTGTTTTTATGATCTTACCTACAATTAATGTCTTTAGGATGTCCTTATTTCAAAGAGGTGCCTATTCACCGGGTGAAACTTTTGTAGGTTTTGATAACTTTATCTATTTGATAAATGATGCTCAGTTCATCAGATCTATGCAAAATACTATACTACTTATTGTTGTGGTGACATTAATTACATTTTGTACCGCATTGGTCTTTGCAGCTATACTAACACGCGAAAATGTCAAGGGACAGAATTTCTTTAGAATCGTATTTTATATTCCTAACATTCTGTCAATTGTTGTAATTTCAGGTATTTTCTCAGCTATCTATAAACCAGAAAATGGTATGTTAAATTCAATTATTGGTTTATTTACAAATATGTCCAATCCCATACTTTGGAAGGGTGAGAAGCTGGTGATGGTGAGTATTATCATCGCAATGGTTTGGCAAGCAGTGGGTTATTATTTAGTCATGTACATGGCTTCGATGTCAAGTATCCCTGAGAGCCTTTATGAAAGTGCTTCACTTGAAGGCGCAAGTCGTTTCACACAATTTTTCCAGATTACAATTCCGCTAATCTGGACCAATATTAGAACTACTTTAACCTTTTTTATCATCTCGACCATCAACATGGCGTTCTTGTTTGTGAAGTCCATGACTTCTGGTGGCCCAAATGGCGCTTCTGAAGTAGCACTGGGCTACATGTACAGCCAGAAAGATGCTGGATTGTTTGGATACTCAATGGCGATTGGTGTTATGATTTTTCTATTTTCCTTTGCATTGTCTGCGCTGGTAAATAAGGTTACTAAGCGCGATGTTTTGGAATACTAAGGAGGAGGAAAATATGATATCCAAAGAGCGTACCTCTTCAAGTGGTAAATTATATAAGATATTCATTTATTTTGTTTTAATACTAATGGCTTTATCCATATTGATACCAGTAGCTTGGGTTTTCATGGCATCCATTAAACAAAACGTAGAATTTTACGGTAATCCATGGCGTTTGCCTGCAAGTTTCTATTTAGAAAATTTTAGAGCCGCTTGGACAACAGCAAAAATGGGCGAGTACATGCTAAATTCTGTATATGTGACCACGCTTGCAATCACTATTCTTTTAGTAGTAGCTTTACCAGCATCTTATGTGTTGGCAAGATTTAAGTTTCGGGGAGCAAAATTTTTAAACACAGCATTTATGGCTGGTTTGTTTATTAACGTGAACTACATTGTAGTGCCTATATTTTTAATGCTTAAGGATGGCGATCAGTTTCTGAAGAAGACTTTTGGCAGTTTCTTTTTAATGAACAATTTAACGGTACTGGCTGTAGTCTATGCTGCAACAGCCTTACCATTCACGATCTACCTGATTTCAAGTTACTTTGTTACTATTCCTAAAGACTTTGAAGAAGCGGCATACATTGATGGTGCAGGGTATGGCAGAACGATGATACAGATTATCTTTCCTATGGCAAAACCATCTATTATTACAGTTGTTTTATTTAACTTCTTATCGTTTTGGAATGAATACATTATTTCAATGACGCTTATGAGCTCAGCTAAAGGTCCAAAAACACTACCGGTTGGGTTACTTAACTTAATGCAAGCACAGCAATCTGCAGCTAATTACGGTCCGATGTACGCGGGACTTGTTTTAGTAATGTTGCCAACTCTAATACTATATGTTTGTGTTCAAAAGAATCTGACTAAGGGTATGACCGTTGGCGGACTGAAAGGGTAAGGTGATTCGATGCAAAATTTACCTAAAGATAATGAATCTTTACGGATAATCTTGATCACTATTTTTAGTGTTCTAGGTATTGTAATGGTGATTTTAGGGTGGAAGATGACTGGCAAGCTAGCTGGATTAGGTATCATTGCAGTTGGAGTAGCGTTACTACTTACTTCTATGGGCATTTATAATGAAAAATATAATTAATTATACAATTAACAATAAAAATAATATTTCATCTTAGGAGAAACTATGAGCAATAACAAATATGGTCGTGTGACCATACCAACAGATATAGATGTTATACCTGAGACTATAGAGATTATAAAAAAATGGGGCGCAGATGCAATAAGAGACTGTGATGGTACTGATTTTCCAGTTGAATTGCAAGATCAAAACGCAAAAATATATGCGACTTACTATACAACTCGTAAAGATAATACTTGGGCTAAGGCAAATCCTGAAGAAGTGCAGCAATGCTATATTATGACAGGATTTCACACCGCAGATCAGACGGAATTAAGGATAAATCTTATGAAAGGGATCTGCTTAGAACTTATAGCGGTTAATACGAGAGATGATATTAAACGTTGGTGGGAAGTGATGGATAGAACCACTGGTGAACCTTTAGCAACAGATCAATGGGAGTATGATGAGGAAACCACAAGTGTTATAATTCATAATCCACTTCCTTATCATGAGTACACAGTTGCATTCTTAGGTTATCTCATTTGGGATCCGGTTCATATGTACAATGCAGTTACAAATAACTGGGAAAACTTTGAACATCAGATTACGTTTGATGTAAGGCAGCCTAAGACTAAGGCGTTTACAATGGAACGCTTAAGAAAATTTATTAAAGATAATCCTTATGTTAATGTTATAAGATTTACGACTTTCTTTCATCAATTCACACTGATGTTTGATGAACTGAAACGTGAAAAGTACGTTGACTGGTATGGCTACTCTGCATCAGTTTCGCCGTATATTTTAGAACAATTTGAAGCTGAAGTTGGTTACAAATTTAGACCAGAATATATTGTAGATCAAGGCTATTATAACAATCAATATAGAATTCCATCAAAGGAGTTTAAAGACTTTCAAGCATTTCAAAGACGTGAAGTTGCAAAGTTAAGTAAGGAAATGGTCGATATCACACATGAGTTAGGACTAGAGGCAATGATGTTTTTAGGCGATCACTGGATTGGCATGGAGCCTTTTATGGATGAGTGGAAAACCATAGGGATGGATGCAGTTGTGGGCTCTGTAGGAAATGGTTCAACTTTACGTTTAATTTCAGATATTCCAAATGTAAAATATACTGAAGGTAGATTTTTACCTTACTTCTTTCCAGACACTTTCCATGAAGGTGGTAATCCTGTAAAAGAAGCAAAAGAAAATTGGGTAGGCGCACGTCGTGCAATTTTAAGAAAACCGATAGATAGAATTGGCTATGGGGGTTATCTAAAACTTGCTTTACAATTTCCAGATTTTATAGAATATATTGAATCGGTATGTAATGAGTTTAGAGAACTTTATGAAAATATTAAAGGAACAACACCATACTGTGTGAAAAGAGTAGCTGTACTCAACAGTTGGGGAAAAATGAGAGCATGGGGAAGTCACATGGTTCATCATGCGCTTTATCAGAAACAAAATTACTCATATGCAGGGATTATAGAAGCACTTTCAGGTGCGCCTTTCGATGTAAAGTTCATCTCATTTGACGATATCCGAAATGATGCAACTATTCTTGACACTATTGATGTAATCATAAATGTAGGTGATGGTGATACAGCTCAAACAGGAGGTATAGAGTGGAGAGATCCTATCATATCTTCTCAGATAAGAGGTTTTGTACACCGCGGAGGTGGATTTATTGGTGTAGGTGAACCTACAGGTCACCAATACCAAGGTCATTATCTACAGTTAAGTTCGGTACTTGGCGTTGAAAAAGAAACGGGCATGACTTTAAATTATGATAAGTACAACTGGGAACCATTAAAAGAACACTTTATTTTAGAAGATGTAAAAGGTTCAGTAGACTTTGGTGAGGGAAAGAAAAGTATCTACGCACTTCCCGATACTCAGATTTTAGTTCAAAGGGACAAAGAAGTACAAATGGCTGTTAATACTTTCGGAAGTGGTAGAAGTGTCTACATGTCAGGTTTACCATATACTTTTGAAAATAGTCGTATACTATATCGTGCTATTCTATGGGCAGCACATGGCGAAGAAGAGCTAAATAAGTGGTTTTCTACTAATTACAACGTAGAGGTACATGCCTTTGTAAAAAATGGCAAATATTGCGTAGTTAATAATACGTATACGCCTCAGTCTACTGTTGTATTTACAAATAATGGCTCATTCGCCTTGGATATGGATGCTAATGAGATAAGGTGGTATGAAATCTAACATTCACCGCCCTGCTTAGCAGGGCGGTTTTTTTTTAATCACAACTTTGCTTTGAGTAAAAATTTAATAACCCTATGGAGAGTATTATGGATAAATATTATAAGCACATTTTGAGTCAATTTAGAATAGATGATGTACCAATATCATGTGAACGATATGGAAATGGCCATATCAATGTTACTTATCTAGTTGTAACTAGATCAGGAAGGCGATATATTTTGCAGAAAATCAGTAATAGAGCTTTTCCGAATGTATCTCAACTTCAGCAAAATATTGCAGCAATTACAGAGTATTTACATGAAAAAAATGATCAACCCTATAGTGCTTTAACTTTGATTAAGACAAAAGAGGGTCAAGACTGGTTTCACTTTGAAGAAGATAGTGACTGGCGAATCTATGACTTTATTGAGAATTCTATCTGCCTTCAATCACCTGAAACCCCAGAGGATTTCTATCAAGCAGCAATAGGTATTGGAACTTTTCAGCAACAATTAAAAGACTTTCCAGCAGAAACGTTATATGAAACAATTGAAAACTTTCATAATACACCCAATAGATACAAATTGTTCCGCAAAGCACTAGCTGAAAATCCTATAGATCGTGCAAAGTTGGTTCAGCCTGAAATTGAATTTATTTTAAAGCATGAAAGCATAGCGGGTAAATTAGTTGGCTTGCTAAAGTCAGGTGAACTACCACTTAAAGTAACCCACAATGATACAAAATTAAATAATGTCATGTTACATGAGAAAACACGTGAGGCGATGTGTGTTATAGACCTAGATACGACGATGCCTGGCCTTACTGCCTATGACTTTGGAGACTCTATTCGATTTGGGGCTGCAACTGCTGCTGAAGATGAAAAAGATTTAGACAAAATGACGATTGATCTAGAGATGTATCGAATTTTTACGAGAGGATTCTTAAAAGCGTGTCCAGGTTTAACTACGAAAGAACGTGAAGTCTTTCCTCTTGGTGCATTAACGATGACGCTTGAATGCGGCATAAGGTTTTTAACAGATTATTTAGAAGGGGACCATTACTTTGGTATAAGGTACTCTGATCATAACTTAGATAGATGTAGAACACAGTTAAAATTAGCCTCTGAGATGATGCGAAAATTTGATGAAATGTCGTTGATTGTTAAGGAAGAAAGCAAATAAGTAAAAGGAGTAGTTTAAGATGAACAAACCAATTCTAGTTGTAATGGCAGCAGGCATGGGGAGTAGATATGGTGGATTAAAACAGATTGATCCTATCGGACCATGTGGCGAGGCAATATTAGATTATTCAATTTATGATGCAATTGAGGCTGGATTTGATACCGTCGTATTTGTGATTAAAGAAGCGATTAAAGATATCTTTATGGAAACGGTGGTAAAGAGACTTAGCAGTGCGCCTATTGAAATTCGCGTTGCTTTTCAAGAAGTGAACAATATTCCATCGAAGTATACCGTACCAGAGGAACGAACAAAACCTTGGGGAACTGGTCATGCAGTCCTGAGCGCTAAAGAGGCTATTGGCAATTCTCCTTTTGCAGTGATTAACTCAGATGATTATTATGGTAAATCTGCCTATAAGTTGATTTATAGTTATCTAGAGGATCAAAGAGACCATGAGAAATATAATTACTGTATGGTTGGCTATGAACTGAGTAAAACAGTTACTGAAAATGGTTACGTTTCACGAGGTATATGTGGTATTCGAGGAGAGCGTTATTTGGAAACAATTGTTGAGCGCACACGAATTGAAAAAATAAAAGATGGCATACATTTCACCATAGATGATGGCAATTCTTGGATTAGTCTTCCAGATGAGACCATTGTATCTATGAACTTATGGGGTTTCACGCCAAGTTTGATTGAAGAAGCCGAGTTGAGGTTCTCGTCATTTTTAGAACAGGCACTATTAACTAATCCATTAAAGGCAGAGTTTTTTTTACCTACAACAGTGTCAGAATTACTTAAAGAAAGCAAGGCAACAGTTAAGGTGCTGACTTCTACTGAAAAATGGTATGGCGTTACGTATGCTGAAGATAAGCATACAGTAAAAGCCTTCATCACAAGCATGATAGAAGAAGGACATTACCCCTATTCACTTTGGGGCAAAGAAAACTAAACAGATGATTTAACAAAGCAACTATAGACAAGGAGCGTATTATGACTATATTAGTAACGGGTGGTGCTGGTTACATTGGTTCACATACATGTGTAGAGTTGATTGATAACGGATACAACGTGATCGTGATAGACAATCTATGTAATTCTAACCCTAGATGTTTAGATAGAGTAGGCCTTTTGACAAACAAAACAGTTAAATTCTATGAAGGTGATGTTAGGGATCAAAAATTACTAGAAGAAATTTTTAGTGACAATAAGATTGATTGTGTCATTCATTTTGCAGGACTGAAAGCCGTAGGAGACTCTGTCAATAATCCATGGCATTATTATGACAACAACTTGAACGTTACTTTGGTATTAACTAAAGTGATGGAGAAATACGGCGTAAAAAATATCATTTTTTCATCTTCTGCAACAGTTTATGATGTTAACAATCCCATGCCACTAGGTGAAGAAAGCAAGACTGGAAATTGTACAAATCCTTATGGTTGGACCAAATATATGACGGAACAAATCTTAAAAGATATGGCAAGAGTTGACTCAGAGTTGGGCGTTGCATTATTAAGGTATTTTAATCCTATTGGTGCACATCATTCGGGAATGATTGGAGAGGACCCTCGAGGTGTACCCACTAACTTAATGCCATATATAACACAAGTGGCAATAGGGAGACGTGATTTTCTCAGTATCTATGGTGATGATTACAACACGCCAGATGGTACTGGCGTAAGAGATTATATTCATGTGGTTGACTTAGCTAAAGGACATGTGGCAGCCGTTCAGTACTTAGAGCAAAACAAGGGCTGTGAAGCTTTTAATTTAGGCACTGGCACGGGCTATTCGGTTTTAGAGATGGTTAATACTTTTAAAAAAGTTAACGATGTAAGCATAGCCTTTAAAATTGTTGAGAGAAGAGATGGCGATATCGGCGTTTGTTATTCGAACCCAGATAAGAGCAATAAAAAGCTTTCTTGGAAAGCAATTTATAGCCTAGAAGATATGGTGCGTGATTCGTGGAAATGGCAATCACAAAATCCAGCAGGTTATGCTGATTAATTAGGAAACTACTGAGTATATTAAAAACTCAGTAGTTTTTTATCTCATCTTTACAAATACAATAAATTTGCTCGGAATATGATTAAAGATATGATTTGAATGATATAATCAATTCTGAGGTGATTTTATGTACGAAGTAATTGTAATGGCAACTAAATATATATTAACTTTTATCATTTATCTATTTATCTTAAAAATTGCTAAACTAATCTATATAGATATAAAAAAGATGACAGTCTGGGAAGAAACAAAGGTCTCAAATCCACATTTAAAACTTTTGTCATCAATTGAACAAACCGGAACCAATACCGTTACTGAAATTTTCCCGCTGAAAAATACACAGATCATAATTGGTCGATCGCTAGAATGTGAGATAGCGATTTCAGATCCTCATATCTCGTCACAGCATGTTCAGCTTGAAAGAATAAGTCAAGGCTTTACCATAAAAGATTTAGGGAGCGCAAATGGCACTTATATCAATGGTGAAAGGCTTTCAAGACCTGTTTTACTCAAAGAGGATGATGAGATATCGCTTGGAATAACAAAACTTGTATTTTCTGAAGGTGGAAAGTTAGATGAATAGTTATTTGATAAAAAAAGAAAAACAACCAAATCCTATGACGCCTATGCATTTAGTGGCGCTTATTGATCTTTCTCTATTTACGCTGCTCTCGTTTAGAAGTGGCGTTTTTGTGATGTTCATCTTGATGATTGGTGCGTCTAAGGTAGTGTTAAACTATTTGACCTATATTATACTTAGAAAATATAAAATGGGTGATACTTATCTAGCGATTATAGTGGCTATGATTTTAAGTCTGGGGCTTGCGATGCAACTTAGGTTATCTACTGATGTTGGATTCAAACAGTTCATATGGTATTTGACAGGGTTAAGCATATTTTTAGTGACAAGTTCTATATTCCAACTCGTAAATAAGCGCATTCGATCAATTTGGTTTTTTTATATATTAATGATCATACTTTTTATACTTACTTTGCTCATTGGCAAAAGCATAAATGGAGCAAAAAATTGGATTGTACTAGGTAAGATTTCTTTTCAACCTTCTGAATTTATCAAAATCTTGTTTGTTTTTTTTATAGCCTCATTTGTCTCTAATCCTGAGGCACTTCGATTGAAACTAGGTGATAGATCAGCCTCACCCAAATGGATACTTATGATCATGGTCTTTATAATACTTGGATTTTTTGTACTTCAAAGGGAGTTTGGGACAGCACTTTTAATCTTTATGGTCTATTTGTCGACGATATATGTATTTGAAAAAGCAATAACGTTTATAGCTACAAATGCGATCTTGGCAGGTAGTGCTGCACTTATTGCAGTAAAAATAATGCCTCATTTGCAAGTGAGAGTGGATAGCTGGCTGAATCCATTTGCAGATATAGCTGGAAAAGGTTATCAAATTACGCAATCACTTTTTGCAATTGGAAGTGGTAGTTTTTTTGGGACGGGCATAGGATTTGGCTATCCTCATTTTATACCAAATGTGGAAACAGACTTTATTTTTTCGGCAATTTGCGAAGAAATGGGGATATTTGGTGGTATAGCCATTATCATTATGTTTGTGCTGCTACTATACAGAGGTATAAAAATCTGCCTTGGTCTACGTGATCCTTTTACTAAATCACTTGCATTTGGATTGACTATTACAGTTGCTTTTCAAACCTTTTTAATAATTGGTGGTGTAACAAAACTAATCCCACTTACAGGCATCACTTTACCCTTTGTAAGTTATGGTGGTTCTTCAATGCTCTCTAGTTTTTTGATACTAGGGCTACTTCAAGCACTTTCCGGATCTATTTTAAGAGAGGAGGCGTTTGAATTTGAAAAAATCGACAACAAATAGTAGGATACTCCATATTTTTATATTAATCAGTTTGATTTTTATAAGTCTAATTGTCTATATGAGTTATTTTGAATTATATGGAAAAGAGTCAATCATGGCAAATAGCTATAACAGACGTCTTAAAGCAAATGAAGCTGGGATTATTAGAGGTCAAATCTTTGATAGAAATGGCGAGGTTTTAGCATTTACAAAGGTAAGTGATGGCGCCATGAGTAGAAATTATCCTTTTAAGAACCTTTACGCACACGTTATAGGGTATAATTCCGACATATATGGTAAAACACTTTTAGAAGCACAATATAATGATACTTTACTAGGTATAAATGCACTTGGACTTGTTGGTAATATAGTAAGTCTAGTTACAGGCGAAGATAAGACAGGGGATAATCTCATATTAACCATTGATCACAATCTACAAGCTAAGGCAAGAGAGCTGATGGGTGATAGTCGTGGTTCTATCGTAGCAATTAACCCCAAAACAGGTGAAATTCTAGCAATGGTAAGTACGCCTGATTATAATCCTAATGAAAGTTCACTCGAGAAAAATTGGGATGAAGTATCAACAAATGAAAGTAGCCCTCTGTTGCCACGTGCTATCCTTGGACTATATCCACCTGGTTCTACTTTTAAAATTGTAACTGCAATTGCTGCGATTGAAGACGGTCTTGTTGATTTTAAAGTTGAGGATACGGGTAGTGTCATCATAGATGGTAAAACTTTTTCAAATTCAGGTAATAAAGCCTATGGCGAGCTTGATATGACCTCGGCAATGGCTTTTTCAAGTAATGTCTATTTTACTAAATTATCAGAGCTTTTAAGCTCAAAAAAACTTATACAAACAGCTGAAAAATCAGGAATAAATAAAAAGTTCAGTTTTGATCTTCCACTAAACAAAAGTAGTATTAACACTGAGATCAGTAGCAAAACTGAGTTTGCTGCTACAGTAATTGGGCAAGGAAAACTACTGGTTACACCGCTTCAAATGGCACTTATTTGTTCAGGAATTGCAAATGAGGGTGTTATAATGAAACCGTATTTAGTGAAAAGTGTTTCTGATAAAAACAATAAAGTGCTAACAGAAACAATAGCTAAAAAATTGTACAAATTTACTGATGCTAAAACTTCTGAGCTTATCAAAGATATGATGATCGAAGTCGTTAGAAATGGTACAGGTCAAAAATCGGCTATATCGGGCGTTGAAGTAGCCGGAAAAACTGGTACTGCTCAAAATGAGAAATCAAACCAAGGCGAAGGCAATGACCATGCATGGTTTATCGGCTTTGCACCTGCTGAAAACCCAGAAATTGCCATAGCCGTCATATTAGAATATCAATCAAAAGATGGTGGTCAAATAGCCGCTCCAATTGCTCGAAAGGTTATTTCGGAGTGGCTTAAAAATAAAAAGAAATAATCTCTGTAGATAAACTTGACTTTGACGTCGCGTCAACCGGTAAAATTATCTCAAATGGTGGTGGCTACAATCACCTGGCGGTGTTCGTCCCGCTTTATGGGTAAAACTATTAAATGAATAATTGAGTCAATTTAGAATCCTTGCGTTTATTAATACGCAGGGATTTTCTAATTCACAATACGCTCATGTTACATAGGTGTAAAAAAGGGTATCTACTGAACATAAAACAATTCATTTTCCTAGTAGCTTTTAGGAGTGTGCACTAATGAACTGGTATAAACTCAAACCACTTACATAATTGAAGGGAGTGTTGTCCATGGAATTAAGTTATAGTGAATATAGGACTATCGTTGAGACCGCTCCTAATTTAATCTGGAGATCAGGTCTTGATGCAAAATGTTATTACTTTAATAAAACTTGGCTTAATTTTACAGGTCGTTCTTTCGAGCAAGAGTATGGAGATGGCTGGATCGAAGGTGTACATCCAGATGACTTAGACAGATGTGTCAAAATTTATTTGGAAAATTTCGCCAGTAGAAGTGCTTTTGAAATGGAATATAGATTGCGTCGTCATGATGGTGAATGGCGATGGATTAACGATATTGGTGTACCAGCAGTTGATGATGAAGGTGTATTTTCAGGTTTTATCGGTAGTTGTCTAGATGTAACTGAAAAAGTTGAGGGATATATTTTGAAAGAAATGGCGCAAAAAGATGGTTTGACAGGTGTTTTAAGTCGTCAGTATTTGATGAGCCGCTTTAACACTGAGTTTGAATCTGCTTTACATTTTCAAAACAAAATATCAGTAGCTATGATGGATATTGATAAATTTAAACAAATAAATGATATATATGGTCACCTTGAGGGTGACAACGCACTTAAAATGTTTGCAGCTGTTGTCAAAGACGTGATTCGTCAAGATGATCTATTTGGTAGATATGGTGGAGATGAGTTTGTAATTATCTTTCCGAATTCAACAGTTGATATGGCTCAAAAAATTATTGATAGAATTACAAACTCGCTAAAAACGGTGTTTCTTAACGTATCTAATACTAAGATTGCATTATCTATAAGTGTAGGGATTTGCGAACTAACAGATGAAAACAACCCTGAAGAAATGATCAATAAAGCCGACAAATTCATGTATGAAAATAAAAAAAGTAAATATGAGTAATAAATAATTCCTTGGTGTTTATGAGCGGTTTACACTTCTTAATCCCAAGGGATTTTTTTGTCTAGCTTATAAAATACACTTTGAAAATATGAACCACAACCTCGTGCTGACCTTGTAATAAGGATAAGATATGATAGTATATAAATAAATCGAGGCGCATAATTGTATTAATTATAGAAATAATATAAACTTATAAAAAGTAATATTACATGAACAAAATTACATAAAATATATGAAAAAGCGAGGTTGATATGGAAAAACTCAAATTAAATGACATGACAAAGTACAGATCATTATCGGGAATCAAGTATGCACCTGATGGCAAAAACATAGGGTTTATACTTCACGAAATGGATGAAAAAAATAACACATACCTATCTAATATCTATATTTATAATTTAGAAAAAGATAAATCTTTTCAGTTAACTTCAGGGAATAAAGAAACCAATTTCGTTTTTAAAGACGAAAAAACGTTGCTGTTTTCTACCATTAGAGATCAAAAGGATCAAGCAAGAAAAGACAGAGGAGAAAAACTCACCTGTTACTATGAAATAGCCATAGATGGTGGAGAAGCAAATAAAGTATTTGAAGTACTTTTAGATGTTTCTGGGATAGAGCTGGTAGATGAAGATACCTTTATCATAAAAGCACTGTACGACTTGAACGCGCCTAAACTTGAGGATCTTGCAGATGAAAAAGACTATGAAGTATTAGATGAAATCCCATTTTGGCAAAATGGAAAAGGTTATTCTAATAAAAAAAGAAATAGACTTTATACTTTTAATAAAACAACAAATACGATTAAACCAATAACTGACGAATATACAAATGTCGAAAATTTCAAAATAAATGATGATCAATCTATGGTGCTAATAATAGGAAATAAATTTAAAGACAAGATGGAACTCGGCTCAAATTTATATAAATACAATATAAATGAGAATCTACTTGAAGATTTATCAATGAAAGCACCTTTCAACTATAGCTTTGCTGATTTTCTTCAAGATGAAATTGTATTTGCTGGTTCTGATATGCTTGAATTTGGGATGAATAAAAATGCCCTGATTTATAAGATGGATAAAGCTGGTGAAGTGATGACTTTATCAGATCTAAATTTGGACTATAATCTTAGGAATTCTGTAGGATCAGACACGCGATATGGTAGCTATAATAGTATAAAAGTAGAGGGCAAATATCTGTATTATATGACTACAGAATACGATAGTTCATATATTAATAGAATAGACGGTACTGGAAATTATGAAAGAGTTACTAAAGAAAAAGGGGCAGTTGATGGTTTTGATGTTTTTGATGGAAATATAGTATTTATAGGTCTTAGAGACAATAAACTACAAGAACTTTATAAACTTGAGAACGATAAAGAGTCCCAGATAACTACATTTAATCAATGGGTACTTGAAACCAAAACATTATCTAAACCTGAAAAATTAAGCTTTGAGACAGATGGTGGCATCATCATAGAAGGCTGGGTAATGAAGCCAGTAGACTTTGATGAAAATAAAAAATATCCTGGTATATTGAACATTCATGGTGGACCTAAAACTGTATATGGTGCAGTGTATTTCCACGAGATGCAATACTGGACAAATGAAGGGTACGCAGTATTTTTCTGCAATCCAAGAGGCAGCGATGGAAGAGGCAATGCTTTTTCTGACATAAGAGGAAAATTTGGTGATATAGATTACAAAGACATTATGAAATTTACAGATCTAGTACTGGCTAAATATCCATTTATTGATGAAAATAAATTAGGTGTAACTGGTGGCTCTTATGGTGGCTTTATGACCAACTGGATCATAGGGCAAACTGATAGATTTAAAGCGGCTGCATCACAAAGAAGTATTTCCAACTGGATTTCTAAATTTAATACCACTGATATAGGCTACTATTTTGTTGAGGATCAACAAGCAGCTACACCTTGGAATGACATGCAAAAACTATGGGATCAATCACCTTTGAAATTTGCTGATAAAGTAAAAACGCCAACACTATTTATACACTCAGAAGAAGATTATAGATGCTGGATGGCAGAAGGTTTGCAGATGTACACTGCGTTAAAATACCATGGCGTTGAATCAAGATTTTGCCTATTTAGAGGTGAAAATCATGAGCTTAGTAGATCGGGTAAACCAAAGCATAGGATTAGAAGACTTAAAGAGATAACAGAATGGTTTGATAAATATCTAAAATAATTGATATTTTAATTAAATAGGCCACTCTAAAAAGTTGAGTTCATTGACATGGGGGATAGTATGATTTATAAAAATTTAAATGTATTAGATGTTATAAATGAAAAGTGGCTAGAGCATACAGATATAGAAATTAAGGATGGAAGTATTCTTAATATGGGGAAATTATCAGGTGTGTATGAGGATTTTTCTTATGAAAACTGCTATATGATTCCAGGACTAATTGATTGTCATACCCATATTTTTATGGCTGGTGATGCAGACACTATTGGCAGCGTTCAAAGTATGAATACAACTGATTATGTCTTATTAGCGATTAAAAACTTGGAAAGGCATATAAAAAGCGGGGTTACTACGATTAGAGATGTTGGTGGCATTAACCATTATGATATTGAGCTTAAAAAACATATTAAAAATGGTGAATTACTATCACCAGATTTGTATGCTGCTGGTAAAATTGTAACCATGACAGGTGGGCACGGGTATTTTATCGGACGAGAAGCCGATGGCGAGACTGAAGTCAGAAAAGCTGTAAGAGAACAATTGAAAGCGGGCGCTGATTTAATAAAAGTAATTTCATCAGGTGGTGTGCTTACACCAGGTGTTGACGTCAACGCTTATCAGTTTAACATTGATGAATTAAAAGCTGCAACAGAAGAAGCGCATAAAGCAGGCAGAAAGATTTGTACACATTGTCACAGCACTCAGGGAATTAAGAATTCTGTCTTAGCTGGTATTGATTCTATTGAACATGCTACTTTATTAGATCGCGAAGGCGCTCAAATGATGGCAGAAGCTCAAACCTATATGGTACCAACATTATCTGCAGTTGATAATATCGTTAAAAAAGGAAAAGATGGAGGTATACCTGAATTTGCATTGAAAAAAGGAATCGACGTGTATCGAAAACATCTAAATAGCTTTAGGTTAGCGCTTGAATATAATATTCCTATAGCAATGGGCACAGATGCTGGTACACCGCTTAATTACCACGGCGACTCACCAAGAGAAATTCTACTAATGGTTGAAAATGGAATGGGTGTACTTGAAGCGATTAAAACATCTACAATAAATGGTGCAAAGTTAGTTGGTATAGATGATAAAGCTGGTAGCATCTCTATAGGAAAGAATGCAGATCTTGTCATATTTAAAACTAATCCAGAGCAGCAACCCGAGACATTACTAACACCACTTCAGGTTATTAAAAGAGGTAGACATATATTGTAGAATAATGTTAATTATATGAATCAATTATTGATATCTTTTCGAAAGAAGGCGAACACATGGCAGATTTGCTTTGGGGACTCACCACGAAAGTATCGTTGATTTTCTTGGTGATCTATATTTTTTCTAGCACCAAGATGTTTATAAAAATCATTCATAATCGAAAATTCAGTTTTAGAGATAAAATTATTCTTGCAATGGTTTTTGGTTTCATGGGCATATTAGGTACTTATTCAGGGATTCCCTATATGGGCGCAATTGTAAATAATCGAATGATTGGCGTAGTATTTGGAGGTCTAATAGGAGGTCCTTTTGTTGGTGTGTTATCAGGCTTGATAGCTGGTGGGCATAGATTTTTGATTGACGTTGGTGGGTTTACCGCATTGTCTTGTGGCATCTCTACGGCACTTGAAGGCTTAATTGCAGGATTAATCTCGCAGTATTTTTTTAGAAGCAAAAATAAAGTTTTATTTGGATTTATGGCTGGTATACTTACCGAAACCGTACAAATGATGATTATCTTATTGATAGCAAAACCATTTGAAGAAGCCCTGTCTTTAGTTAGAATAATTTCATTTCCAATGGTCTTAACCAATTCCATAGGCATAGCACTAATGATTATCATTTATGAGAATAGGCTTAAGAACAATGATATGCAAGGCGCGTTTCGTTCTGAACAAGCACTGAGAATTGCACGTGAAACTATGAAATATCTAAGGTTGGGATTAACTACTGATGCAAGTCAAAATGTTGTTCGAATTATTAGAGATATAGCGAGCGTAGATGCTGTGGCAATTACAGATCATGAGAGAGTTCTTGCTTATGAGGGGATTGAGACTCTTGGTTTTAGTGTGGGTGATTTAATACATTCTAGTATTACCAAGCAAGCGATGGAACAACATGTTGTAATTTCATCATTACTGGATGTGAATGCTAAAAAGAATAGAAATTTAAGTGTCGTCATAGCACCTCTGATCGTAAATGGCGAAGCAATAGGTACAATAAAACTATATACATTTGGGAAGACTAAAACTTCAATGGTAGATGAAAAACTAGCGAGTGGACTTGCAATGCTGTTTTCAACTCAACTTGAACTTAGTCATCTTGACGAGCAAAAACACCTATTAAATAAAGCGGAGCTATCCGTATTGCAAGCAAAAATTAATCCACATTTTTTGTTTAATGCATTAAACACTATCCATGCGCTCATAAGAATAGAACCCACACATGCACGAGAACTACTTGTAAAATTTTCAGATTATTTTAGAAATAACATCATCCATAATGGTTGCTTTATAACCCTTGAAAAAGAACTGGATCAAGTAATGGCATACCTTGAACTTGAAAAGGCTCGTTTTGGGAATCGTCTGTCAGTTGAGTTTGATGTTCCAGAACAACTTGATATTGAGGTCCCCCCTTTAATTATTCAACCTCTTATTGAAAATGCGATTAAACATGGTATTTTCGAATACAAAAGTAGTGGAAAAGTAAGAATTATTATTTCGGCTTTTGAAGGGGTTTATGAGTTTACAATAGAAGATGACGGCGTTGGTATTGATCAGAAAATTGTAGATAGTATATATAAATTGGATGAGAAAACCAACTGTATTGGTCTAATGACCACACATAAGAGACTTTTGGCTACTTATAAAAACAACAAAGGACTATATTTTGAGACTAAACCCGGAAGTGGAACTTTGGTTTCATTTTCAATATCTAGAGGAGAAAAAGTATGAATGTTGTGATTGTCGACGATGAGTATCTGGCTATTGAAGAGTTAGCATTTCAATTATCTTTATGTGAAGACGTTCAAATTAAAAGTACTTTTATGGATCCCGAAAAGGCATATGATTATATCATTTCTCATGATGTTGATATCGTTTTTCTAGATATACAGATGCCTGGGACTAATGGTTTGAAATGTGCAAAGAGGATATTAGCTCACAAGAATATTCATGTTATTTTTGTGACTGCTTATACAGAATATGCTGTTTCTTCATATGAAATAGATGCAGTGGATTACTTACTTAAGCCCATCAATAATGCTAGACTTAATAAATCGCTAGATAAAGTGAGGCAGTTTCGAACTAGGTCTTGTTCTCAAAAAATGGATAAGGATTTTCTGTTCATATATGAGAAGGAGGTCCTCAGACCGATTAAATATGATGAAATCCGATACTGTCGTGCAAATGATAAACATGTTGAAATCTTTACAAAAAATCAGATTTTTGTTTATGAAAACACAATTGGAAAATTAGAAGAGTCACTTCGGGATTCAGTTTTCTTTAGATGCCACCGAAGTTACATCATCAATCTTAAACACATCAATCTTATTGAGCCTGTTGAAAGAACGTATCTCGTGAAAATGGAAGACTTTGGTGAATTGATCCCCATTAGTCGATCAAATGTGCAAACATTCAAAAGAATCATGGACATCTAAACTCAAAAACGTACAGTTTACGCTTAATTTATGACAACTCACAAAAAATAGTGAGTTGTTATATTTTTTTTTTGTAATATATTAGTGAGGAGGTGAATTATGTTTAAAGAGCAATTGATGAAAGGTTATGACCGTTATTATGACACATATGAATCATATCAGTGTCTAGGCTTTGATTTTGATTTCATGGCAAAATATTACCAAAGAAATTCAAAGTATATGGCAGTCAAAAAGATGGAGTACTATGCTTTTTCAAATTATGAAGAAGTATATTACAAACACTATGAAACCTTTAATGATCAAATCTTTTCCGAAATCAACATATTTATTAACAATTATTTGAACCAATTCACACCATCAGATGAAAATCATATGGAGACTTTATTAACTGTTATTGTGAGTACAGGAGATCAGCTTTCAAGTGATTATAAAAAAATGGTGGGGAGATTTAATCCATCTAAAAGTATTTTATGGGGACTGAAAGGTTGGATTAAAGTCAAATTGATCCTAATTGATTCTCAAAACAACATTATCACCAACAAGTTTGGTCAAAATGATCAAAAAAAACTCGCAAAATTATTAGCTTAGGGGGAAAAACATGAACGGATTAACATTAGTAATTGTGGTTATCGTTTTATTTTTAGTGGCTTACACAACCTATGGCTCATGGTTGGCAAAAAAGTTTGGAGTAGATCCAAGTAGAAAAACGCCAGCACACACTATGAATGATGGTGTCGACTATGTACCTGCTAAAGCACCAGTACTTCTAGGACATCACTTTTCATCTATTGCCGGGGCTGGACCTATAGTTGGGCCAATTGGGGCAGCAATTTTTGGGTGGATTCCAGTGTTTTTATGGATTATTATAGGGTCCATATTTTTCGGTGGCGTACATGATATGGGGTCTATGTTCGCGTCGGTTAGACATAAGGGACAATCAATTGGTGAAGTAATAGGTACAACAATGGGCAAAAAAGGGAGACAACTTTTTTCCATATTTGCATGGCTAACTTTAATTCTTGTTATTGCTGCTTTTGCCAATATTGTTGCTAACACTTTTGTTTCAGTTCCAGAAGCAGCTTCCAGTTCAATGCTCTTCATTTTACTTGCGATATTCTTTGGATATGCTGTGTATAGAAAAGGAGTAAACTTAGCTTTAGGAACAGTAATTGGGGTTGCGCTTTTAATTGGCGCTATATTCCTAGGTACTAATTTTCCTCTATCACTTTCAAAAAACACATGGATGGTAATTTTACTTGGTTATATCTTTGTTGCATCTGTTACACCTGTTTGGATTCTATTACAGCCAAGGGATTATTTGAACTCATTCCTTTTATATGCAATGTTAATTGGCGGTGTAGTAGGAATCGTTATTATGCGTCCTACACTTCAATTGTCGGGTGTTACGGCTTTTAATGTAAATGGAACTTATTTATTTCCAATGCTTTTCGTCACAGTTGCTTGTGGTGCTATTTCTGGATTCCACTCACTTGTGGGATCAGGTACAACATCAAAACAACTTGATAATGAAAAAGACATCAAAGTCATCGGTTATGGTTCAATGTTAATAGAAGGTGTACTTGCAACACTTGCCATCATAACAGCTGCATATGTAACTGGTGGAAAACTAACTGAACTTTTAGGAAATGGTGGCCCAGTTAACGTATTTAGTGATGGTCTTGGATCCTTTATGACTAGTTTCGGATTGTCATTTACAATAGGTAAAAGTTTTACTGCACTTGCAATTTCTGCTTTTGCAATGACTACTTTAGATACTGCGACACGTCTTGCAAGATTTATTTTCCAGGAAATGTTTACAAAAGAAAACCAAACTAAAGAGACTGTATTTACAAATAGATATGGTGCAACAGCAATAACCGTTATTATAGCAGGTTCTTTGTCTTTCTATGGTTGGGGAACTGTTTGGCCTTTGTTCGGTTCAGCAAATCAATTACTAGCAGCACTTTCACTTCTTGCACTTGCTGTTTGGCTTAAAAAGAATAATAAGACCAATAAATTTGTTGTACTTCCAATGATCTTCATGTTTTCTGTGACACTTGTTGCGTTAGTGATTCTTATCATGCAAAGTTTATCTCAACCGATTCTCTTGATTTTCTCTGTGATTTTATTTGTTCTTGCAATTATTCTGATATTGGAAGCTTCAAAAGCTTTGAAAGTGGATAAAATTGCAGATGTAAAAAAAGAATAATGAAATTTCTAGAGAATATTGCGCTGTTTTTCACTGGTGCACTTGGTTTTAATAAAAAAGCTTATACATTGATTGAAAAAGATCTAAGACAAGAAGAGGATAATTTTCTATTGGCTGCTAGAGCTGACTTATTAGGACTAAATTTTCCGACCATGTATTATATGTTGGAACTAATTCCGTATATGGTGGAGGAAGAAGAAGCATGGATAAAGAGAATGGTTAAGAGAAAGAGTATCTGGGAAGAACGATTTTCAGACCTCGACATAGATCCTTAAGGAGATTCTGATGTTAAAGGTAGAATTCTACGGAGGAAAAGGTGGGGTGGGTAAAACCACCCTTTCTTCAGCAAGAGCGCATTACTATACAAAACTTGGCAAAAAAACATTGCTAGTTTCCACTGATCCTGCCCACTCAATTTCTGACGTATTGGGTATCCAGGTAGGATCAAAACTAAAGAGTATCACACCATTACTGGATGCCATTGAAATTGATCCTGAAGAAGAAGCAAATTTATACATTGACCAAATTAGAAGAGATTTAAATTCGATTCTTAGTCCAGTTGTCCTTGAGGATGTTAATAAACAGTTAAGAGCAGCTAGAGTAATGCCAGGTACACATGAGGCAAGTTTATTTGATAAAATGATAGAACTTATGGATTTGCATAAAGATGTCTATGATGTGATGATTTTTGACACCGCACCTACTGGTCATACTTTGAGGTTATTGACACTACCAGAACTATTAATTGAATGGTTTGAAGGGTTAATTAAGAAAAGAGAAAAAATAGTAAAACTTAAAGCGATGCTCGGTCTAAAAGAAGATGATCCGATTCTTGCGCGACTAAAGATCAGACGGGATACGTTTTTGAAAGCAAAAGACATGATTCGCTCTGATAACACTTCTATTCATCTAGTGATGAATCCTGAAAAAATGCCACTAGAAGAAACTAAAAAGGCTATGAAGTATTTAAATGACGCTCATCAACCTGTTGCTGAGATTATCATTAATAAAATTTTACCACCGGATATAGTTGAGCCTTTTTTCAAAAATAAGATAAAAAAAGAACAAGAAGTGATAGCAGAAGTTAAGGCGATTTACTCATACCTTAAGATTACAGAAATTTATCTCCTTGATCAGGATATGGATGCTGATTCGCTGTTTAAAATTGTCGAGCTACTTTAGAGATATGAAAAAAGTAAGATATATATTGCCTGGATTTATACAAAGGAGGGTACCAATGAAAACTTATAATGGAAAAGACTTGTTAATGTTACTTGTTGAATCTGAAAAGAAAGTTGCTATTCTATATCATGAACTCTCGAATCAAGTATCTCATCCAAAAGCAAAAGCTGTATTTGATAAACTCGCTAAGGATGAGGAACGTCATGAAGAAATGTATACTTCATTGATGCATCAATTTGAAGGTGATCTTATAGTTGAAGTGGATGATGAAGCACACGAGTTCCTTGAATCGCTGGTTAAATTCAGTTATTTTAGAAATGATGCAGTGAAAAAGAGATTTGTAAAAGAAGATGCACTTGTGATTGCAGAGAAGATTGAGAGAGATACATTAATTCTCGTACAAGAACTGCATACGCTTTACCCCAATATTGCTTCAAAAGAAATTAACATCGTTATGAAAGAAGAAAAGAAACATCTTAATTTTGTTTTAAGAACACTTGAAAATCAAATGTATCCTACTTTGGGATTATAAGAACTGTTTTTAAAAGTCGCTTTCCACTTAGTGGAGGCGACTTTTTTTGATTGCAAGTGAAAAATTAAACTCATTGCTTTATTTATTTATAAAATAAAAGTATACTAATATAAAGTGTAAAATTTAAAATTTGAGAATATTTTACTTAGTTAATAATGTGATTTGATTTTAGATAAAAATAGAACTTTTGAAAGAATGGAGCAATAGACATGATAAAATTCATTACTGACAGTACTTCTTACTTACCTCAAACATTGATTGGAGAGTATCCTATACAAATCGTTTCATTAAGCGCTTTGATAGATGAGGATATATTTGTTGAAACAGAAACAGACAACAAATCCTTTTATGCGCGCTTAGCACAAGGTGGAAGTTTTCCTAAATCAGCCCAACCTAGTTTAGATGAAATGATGAAGACTTTCGAGGATGCAATATCTGTAGGTGACGAAATTGTTGGAACTTTTTTGTCATCAGAAATGAGCGGCACTTATCAAACTGCATGTATGATTAAAACTCAATTATTAGAGCAATATCCAAATGCCAAGATTGAACTTGTGGATTCACGCACCAATTGCATGCAGTTAGGATTTTGTGTGCTTTATGGTGCAGCATTGGCTGAGCAAGGTAAGGGCATTGAATATATTGCTCAGCATATGCGTGATTATGTACATCAAAGTAGATTTATATTTTTGCCTGAAACGTTGGACTACTTAAAAATGGGCGGACGAATCGGTGGTGCTAGTGCCATACTTGGTAATATTATGCAACTGCTACCGATTCTTACGGTAAAAGATGGGCGGACAGAGGTGCTTCAAAAAGTACGTACTAAGAAAAAGGCAGTGAAAACATTACTTCAAATTGCACTTGATGATATCATAAAATATGGACTTAAAAATGTTGTCGTGCATCATATAGAAGCGTATGAAGAAGGGGTAGCTTTGGCGCGTCAGCTAGAGGAAGAACTGGGTGTCAGCGTTTTAGTAGTTGATATCGGTCCAGTTATAGGGACTCATGTTGGACCAGGCGCAATTGGAATCGCATATGATCTACAAAAGCCTTTTAGCTAGGTCAGTTGAAAACAGAGTTGCAATTCTTAGAAAGGATCAAAATATATGGACAATAATGTTAAGGCTTATCTAGATGATCTAATGATAAGAATACCAAGTGGAAAAGAGAACTTAAAGTATTTTCGAGATGAAAATAAATGGATCAGTTCAAATTCACAGATGAGTATACCTGGTAAAAAAGGCAAGCTCACTGAATTGAGTAAAACTGTTGAAATACAATCTTTCTTGATAGCAAAGTATCCTGTTACAAAAAATCTATACTTACGCATAACCAAACTGTTATCAGATGATCTTTTTATAGACTGTACACCAGTAGTAAATGTCACATGGTATGATGCACTAAAGTTTTGTAATTTACTTTCATTAGAATGCGGACTTAAGCCTTGTTATGTTTTTGATGAAGTAGAAGAAACCGCAACATATGATCAAGATGCAAATGGATATAGATTACCAACTGATGCAGAGTGGCAGTATGCATGTAAAGCAGGAGTGGCTGGTTATAGATATGGAGATATTGATGTAATTGCATGGTATAATGAGAATTCAGAGGGTAAATTGCATGAAGTAGGTAAAAAGCAACCTAATGGATGGGGATTATACGATATGCTAGGCAATTCATGGGAATGGTGTTGGGACTTGTATGATGAAAAAACATATGGGGTATATCGTGTCTTTCGAGGTGGAAGTTGGGGAGAATCTGCTAGAGGATGTGGTGCAACATGTCGTCGAAGTGGGCATCCAACCTTTTGTATAGATGATTTAGGATTTCGCTTAGTACGATCAATTACAGCTTAAGAGTTGAAGACAATTTGTACTTAAAATTATATAAATTTCATATGATAAAGATAATTAATTAGAGATTCGTTGACTTATATCAATGAATCTTTTTTTATATTGATATATAATAAACTCAATAATAATCTGTGTAAAAGGAATATATTTAGAAGGAATGGTGAGTGAATGAGAGCAATTGTTTGGAAGAAATATGGTAAACCATCAGGCTTAAAATATGAAGAAATAGATAAACCAGTTCAGGCTGATGATGAAGTGCTGATCAGAATCGATGCAACTACTGTAACAGCTGGTGATACAGAGATGAGAGGTTTGAAATTTTCGTTATTTTTACGACTAATGATCCGTCTATATATGGGCTTTTTTAAACCCAAAAATAAAATATTGGGTCAAGAATTAGTTGGGACAATTGTAGCGATCGGTATAAATGTGAAGGAATTTAAAGTGGGGGATAGGGTGATAGCTACAACAGGCTTTAAATTTGGAGGTTATGCAGAATATATTTGCTTAAATCCAAAGTCTAGCATGGGCACTATGGTTTTGAAACCCGATTTTTTAACGGACTTTGAAGCAGCTGCTTTACCTGTAGCAGGGATGGAAGCATTGCATTATCTGAAACTGGGGGATATCAAAAAGGGTGAGCATGTTTTAATCAACGGTGCTGCAGGAAGTTTTGGGATGTTTGCAATTCAACTTGCCAAACATTATGGTGCTGAAGTGACAGCTGTTGATGCAGCACAGAAATTTGATGTATTAAAACAAGCGGGCGCAGACCATTTGATAGATTATCAAACAGAATCCTACTATAAAAATAAGAACACTTACGATATTATCTTTGATATAGTGAGTATCAGTAAATTCAAAGAAAGCTTAGCATGTTTAAAAGAAAATGGACGCTATATTTTTGCAACACCTAAATCAAAATACAAACTCAAAAGCAGATTATCAAATCTTGGATCTAAACAAGTTTTGTTTACACTTTCAAAGCAATCCAATACACAACTTGAAGAAGTCATAGAGCTCGTCAAAGTAGTACCTATAAAGATCTACATTGATCGAGTGATGCCACTTGAAGAGGTACCAAAGGCACATGAGTATATAGAGAAAGGGCTTAAAAAAGGTAACTTGGTGATTCAGGTTTCAAATAATAATAGTTGAAATATCGAAAAAAGTATTGACCTTCACGCAACGGCATAGTTTAAATTGTATATGAAATCATTTACTGGCCATAAGTGATTGAATATACTTTTGGAGGATAAAAAAATGAAGATTAATATTTTAGACACTCATAAATTATACATGGAAATGATGAAGTTATCTGAAAATCGGCGATATGATTATTTTGATGAAAATTTTTTAAAACCATTTGCTCCAGTTTTTGAACGAACAAGGATGCCTCGCAACCCAGAAGCATTATCATGTTTATCTTTAACTGGAAAAGACAAAATAGCGGAAAACATGCTAGTTCAATTAGTTGATAAAAATGTATGGCATGAAGCTCATAAGGCAATTGAACTTGCTGTATACACTCTAAAGGATACGGGCATCAAATTGCCTGAGGAAATCACACTTGGCATATTTTTGGGTGATCCAGATAAACTTTCGCAAAGTGAGGGTTATACTGGTGTTGGTTCTGTACCAGGATATATTCAGATAATAATTGCACCAAATTCACAAAATCTACAAAAAATTAATGCCTGTATTGCTCACGAATTTCATCATAATGTGCTGTTTAATAACGTCAAGTGGGACTTTATGAACGTTACATTGAGTCAATATCTAGCTGTTGAAGGTCTTGCAGAAAGCTTTGCATCTTTTTTATATGGAGATGTGTTTATTGGACCATGGGTGACAGGCGTTTCTGGAGCTGACTTGGAAAGGACAAGGGAAATTATTGAAAAAAATCTTGATGTTTCAGGATTTATGGAAGTACGAAAGTATATTTTTGGAGATCATCCTATGATTCCAGAAAGTGATGTACTTGGTATCCCATTTTGTGGTGGCTATGCTACCGGTTACCATGCAGTGCAAGCACTTCTATTAAAAACACATAAGTCCATTGTAGAAGCCACCAAAGATTTCGTTGATGGAGTTGACGTTGTGAAGCAGTCTGGTTATTTTAACATTTAAAATTAATGCATACCGCTATTTGAACAATCAAGATATTGTTTTGATAGCGGTTTAATTTTTTCCTCTGGTGTTGTTTGGTTAAAGTATAAGATTATACGTTGAATAATCCATTTTATAACTTAATTCACTTTTCTTTTTTTGTTGCTAAAAAGGTATATATGGTTTCATTGATTTTAGTTTTACTTACTATTTCAAAACCAAGAGAAATCAAGTTTTTTTCAAGATCATTTGAATGTATACGAATTGACATGGGTGGGCCTTCTATTATTGTATTGTCCTTTTCGTATTCTAAACATAATATATGTCCACCTTCTTTTAGGACATTGTGAATAATACTAAGTGTTAAGGGTAAGGATTTTACTTCATGTAGGATCAATGAAGCCATTGCAAAATCAACAGAGTTATATTTAAGACTTAAGTTTTCAATATAATCTGGGATATATTCAATATTTGAAATCCCTTTTGTTAATGCTTTATCTTCAATTACTCGAAGCATTCTTTTATCAGGGTCCAGGGCATATACTTTGTCAGAAGTCATTTCTGCCATTGGAATTGTAAAGAACCCCGTGCCAGCACCGACATCTAAAAGTGTATCATTTTTCATAATAGGCATTTGATTTAATAGAATATCTGGTGGTATAAAGTTTTCTCTTTGTTTGCTGTCTAGAAAAGCCATTTTAGTTAGAAAATTTTGATCCGATTTGGTATGATGATTTTGTTCCATTATAGAACCTCCTTTTAAATATATCGCAGACTCAAATTGTCTTTGAATAAGATGAAAAAATAAGCAGTTAAAACTACTTATACGATTACATATTTTTTTAAATAATATTGAAAATAAATTTGTTCTTTAGGTCGTTCACCATTAATCTTTCAGCGCTTCTCATAACGTCTTCAATAGGGCAGGATCGCTTTTCGTCCATTTCACATGTGAAAAGAGCACCACTACCTTCTATTGCTTGAATAACATCATAAAAACTGATATCTGTTTTAACTTTTCTTAGACTATAACCTCCATTTACGCCAGATGAAGACTGGATTAGGTCAGCCTTGACTAACTGGGTTAATATCTTTGATAAGTATGTTGGTGATATATTCATGTGACTGGCTAAAGGCTGAAGACTAAAATTCTCCTTACCATCTTGTTTAACGAAATAAGCCATAATATGCAATGCATAATCAGTCGCTTTAGTATATTTCATGTTCGAACCTCCGTATTGAAATTACAGACTGTATTTGTACCTTATCTCTATTGTATTGTCAAGAAAATATAAAACTTTTGTTATGATTCTATGTTTAAGGGAATCAATCATACTAAATGACAAATAAAAAATATTTTAAAGGAGGCTAAAGTATGACTTATATAAACGTTGCCAAAACAACAGATTTAAGAAATAATGAAATGAAAATGATTGAAATCAACGGTATTGAAATCCTTATATCCAATATTGATGGAGAGTATTATGCGATTTCCAACAAATGTCCACATATGGGTGGATCACTAAGTGAGGGAATCCTTAATGGTGGAATCATTTCTTGTCCAAAACATGGTGCTAAATTTGATGCAAAGACAGGTGAAAATGTGGGAGATGCTAAAATTGTGTTTTTGAAAATGAAAGTAAAAGATGACCGCAGTTACCCTGTGAAAATCGAAGATAACAATATATTAGTTGATTTAGCATAAGGATGTATGGTTGAGTATTTTAGCAGACATCATTTATAGGAGGATAATCGTGAAAAAATTCATCATTGAAGATGCATTTTGGGAAGTGTTTCCGGAAGCAAAAATAGGTATAGTTTTATTCAAAGGAATTAATAATCAAATAGTTGATATTGAAACCTATGAGCAGATGCTATTATCAGCTGAAAAAGAAGCGAATATATTCTTCATTGAACCAGAATTCAGTAACAATCCAGTTATAAAAGTGTGGCGAGACGCCTTCCAAAAGTTTAAAACTAAAAAAGGTGCAAGGTCATCCATTGAAGCCCTATTAAGACGAGTCAATAACGGGAATCACATTGGTACAATTAATCCATTAGTTGACATATATAATTCGATTTCTTTGAAATATGCCTTGCCATGTGGTGGAGAAGATATAGATAATTTTGTTGGGGATGTAAAACTCACAAAAGCGATAGGAGATGAATATTTTGTAACACTGGGATCAGATGAAGATGCGCCGCCATTCGAAGGAGAAATCGTATATAAAGATGACGCAGGTGCAATTTGTAGGTGTTGGAACTGGCGTGAATCAGTGAGAACAATGTTAACTGAAAAAACTAAGAACGCATTTATGTGCATCGAACTTGTTGATGAAAAGAGAGAAGAAGTGCTCATTAATGCGCTTAGAGAACTTTCGGAAACGACGCAAAAACATCTAGGTGGTCTATTTGAGATATTTATTTTAGACAAAAGCAATCAAGTAATAGAAATAACATAATATTAGTATGATAATTTCATTTCAAAAGATTACGGAGGAAAAGGTATGTTTTTTATAACATGCCTTTTTTGCTTTTAAGTTTACTTGAGATACACATACAACAATTAATATTCTATATTTAAAGTTCATTTAAGGTTAGTGTTCTATTATTGAATCAAGGAATAAAAGAACAGCTGTTAAAATTAAATAACTTTAAGGAGAGAACAAGAATGAAATTAAAAAATATAATGGTGTTAATCTTAGCGATTATACTCATCGTTTCACTTTCTGGTTGTACTAATTCAACCTCTACAGAAAACAACACTGATTCACAAACTGCTGAGATTAACACTATATCAGAACCTGATGTTGCTAACGCTCCAACAGATGGTACGAGTGGACAACTTCCTGCAAATGGACAAGGTCAAGGCATGATGCCCAGTGAGGGCACAGCTGTATCAAACCAATACTCACTTGTGAGTAATCTTGATACTGGGATTATTACGGAAGATCAATTCTCAAGTCGTGATCTTGAACAAACTGCGGATTTATCAGTGGCTACCACTTTGAATTTAACAAGTGGAAACGATACGACAATTACTACTGAAGGCGTATATATCATAAAAGGTAATGTCACAAACGCTTCAATTATAGTTGATGCAGGCGATACCGACAAAGTTCAACTTGTATTAGACGGCGTAACGATAACTAATGATTCAAAGGCAGCTATCTATGTGAAATCGGCTGACAAAGTTTTTGTGACGACGACTGGTAGTGCATCTGCCCTTACTGTAAATGGCACCATAGAAACAGATGGTGATACAAATGTAGATGCAGTTATTTTCTCTAAAGCTGACTTAACGTTAAATGGTACGAGTTCATTAAATGTAGTCGCAAAACAAGATAATGCAATAACCTCAAAAGATGATTTAAAAGTGACAGGGGGGACTTACAATCTAACTTCAGTAGGCCATGGTCTTGAGGCTAAAGATTCAATTCGAGTTTATGATGGTCTATTAACAATTAATGCAGGTAAAGATGCACTACACGGTGAAAACGAGGAGGATGCAACTTTCGGTTATATTTATATTCAAAATGGAACCATTAATATAACTTCATCAGACGATGCAATTCATAGTAATACAATCGTTCAAATAGACGGTGGTACAATCAATATTGAAAATGCTTCAGAAGGAATTGAAGCGACTTTTGTAAAAATAAACGGTGGTGACATCAAACTTTATGCAACAGATGATGGTATTAATGCAGCAAATAAAAGCGACAATGATGTGAGAATAGAAGTTAATGGAGGCATAATCACAGTCACGATGGCAAGTGGCGATACTGATGGATTTGACTCAAATGGCGATCTTTACATCAATGGTGGTAGTATAAATGTCACAGCAAATTCAGCATTTGATGCAGATGGAGCAAGGGTATTAAACGGTGGAACTGTCATTGTAAATGGCCAACAAGTTACTGAAATTACTGTTCAGCAGATGGGTGGACCCGGTGGAAAAAGGCATTAATTAATATAACAATTACAAGTGGGTAAAAAAAGGTGCTGTTGCATATCTAATTTTATATATTAGATGTGCAACAGCACCTTTTTTTACATTTTATCGTGAAAATTATTTTCGCGTTCAGGAAGATATTCAATTTCAAAATAATCAAATTCGATCTCCTCAATAAAATGTTGAGCTTTAAATTTTGTCTTATTAATTCGGTTCATATCAATTGTGTTATCACTTAACCACATAGGATTTGAAATATCAAAACGGTTACACAAATCTTCCATACCTTTTGCCAATAACACGTCAAAGCTTTGGTCATTTTTATTTATCTCAAAAACATAATTTTGAACTATATTATTTTTCTGAATTATTTTTCCCCAGAGTCTAAACATTTTTTTCTCCTCAATGATATTAGGTGATTACTAAAGTGTCATTTAACTAATGGTCTTTTATTTTCTTAATACCTTAGTTTTTGAATTTTATCTGATTTCAATGTTATAATGAAGTAAGAGAGAAGTCAAATACTTAAAGTATGAAAAAGGAGATCAGTTTTGATAACTAAAATATTGTTTTTGATCACTTTGATTGCTGTGAATGCCTTTTTTGCAGCGTCTGAAATAGCATTAATATCACTAAATGATAATAAAATTAAACAGATGGCTGATAAAGGTGATAAAAAAGCGAAGCAGTTAACACAATTATTAAGTGAGCCAAGTAGATTTCTTGCTACAATTCAGGTTGGGATAACTCTAGCAGGTTTTTTAGCAAGTGCATTTGCTGCAGAATCATTTTCAGAACCGCTTGTCACTGCTTTAAAAGGTTTAAATGTACCACTACCTGATTCTGTTTTAAAAGTAGGAATGGTAGTTTTAATTACTATAATTTTGGCGTACTTTACTTTAGTACTTGGTGAACTAGTGCCTAAGCGAATAGCAATGAAAAAACCTGAAGGAATAGCATTTACTGTTGTTTCGGTACTAGTTTTTTTATCTAAAGTCACAAGCCCTTTCGTAAGGTTTCTTACAGCTTCTACCAATTTTTTTGTAAATATGTTTGGTATAGATCCACAAACAGAAGATGACAATGTCACTGAAGAAGAAATTAGGATGTTAATAGATGTAGGAGAAGAAAAAGGTACTATTGCAACACATGAAAAAATAATGATTAACAATGTTTTTGAGTTTAATAACAAAACAGCTGAAGATATTATGACGCATAGGATGGAACTCGTTGCTATTCCATTAAACATAGATTTGGATACGCTAGTGGCATTAATTGCAAGAGAACAATTTTCAAGAATTCCTGTTTATGATAAGAGTATTGACAATGTGATAGGTGTATTGCATATAAAAGATATGATTAAATTGATAACGGTAAGTTCAGATCATAATTTTAATTTAGAGCCTTATATTAGGAAAGCATTGTATGTTCCTATGCATAAAATGGTTAATGAATTATTTCTAAATTTTCAAGAAACGAAAACACATATAGGAATAGTTATTGATGATTATGGTGGTACTGCAGGCATTGTAACGATAGAAGATCTTATAGAAGAAATTGTTGGAAATATATTTGATGAACATGATAAAGAAGAAGACATAGAAATTAAGCAAATAGACACTTCAACTTATGAAGTCAGGGGTACAATCAGTCTTTATGAACTTGAAAAGCACTTTGAAGTTGAATTTCCAGTAGAAACTTATGAAACACTCAATGGATTTTTAATTGACTTGTTTGGACATATGCCTTCAAAGGATCAAATCAACGAAATAAACTATAAAAATTTATTCATACGAACTGTAAAAGTTACTGATAAACGCATAGAAAAAGTTATCATTAAAAAAACAGTATAGGATGGAGACTGACTTATATAAAAGAGTTAGTCTCTTTTTATGCATAAAATGCTGATAGACTAAGTTAAAGCATGGAAAACGAAATAGAACACTTGTTCTTAAAAGTCGTTCGCGATATAATAGAGTTAAGATTAAAATTCTACTATGAATTGAATAGAGAAGAAAGGTTATTTAGATCATGAAAAACCGCACATATATATGTATTGATCTTAAGTCATTTTATGCTTCAGTAGAGTGTGTCGAACGTGGGCTTGATCCAATGACGACAAATCTAGTTGTTGCTGACCCTGATCGATCAGAAAAAACTATCTGCCTTGCAATCACACCCTCTATGAAAGCACTTGGCATAAATAATCGGTGTCGCATCTTTGAAATACCAAAGAATGTTGATTATATAATCGCACCACCAAGGATGCAAAAATATATAGACTATGCTGCTGAGATTTATGCCATTTATCTGAGATATATCTCAAAAGAAGATATCCATATTTATTCAGTTGATGAAGCTTTTCTTGATATAACTGAATATCTAGTGATCTATCAGATGAATGCGAAAGAAATGGCGATGATGCTGATGGGAGAAGTTCTTCGCGAAGTAGGAGTACGTGCTACTTGTGGCATTGGCACAAACTTATATCTTGCAAAAATTGCCCTAGATATTACTGCAAAACATGCAGTCGATTTTATAGGTGTACTTGATGAGCAATCTTTTCGTAAGATACTGTGGGATCACACGCCATTAACAGATTTTTGGCGTATTGGAAAAGGAACTGCGAAGACGCTTAGTCGCTATGGTATAAATACAATGAGGCAAATTGCAGAAATGGATGAAGGTTTCCTTTATACATTATTTGGTATCGACGCAGAACTTCTCATCGATCATGCTTGGGGACGTGAACCAGTTACAATTGCAGATATTAAGGCATATAAACCTAAAACGAACTGTATCTCAAGTGGTCAGGTTTTGATGAGGGATTATAGTTTTGAAGAAGGTCGATTAATTGTTCGTGAAATGATGGATTTGCTTTGCCTTGATCTAGTTGATAAAGGGATCGTTACTGACTCAGTCTCAATTCAGATTGGTTATTCTAACGCACTAAAAGTTGAGTCCGCGAAAGGTACGGCAAAACTTAGTAAGGCGACGAGTGCAGATCGGATCATACTTCCTGCTGTAACAAAGCTTTATGAACGTATCGTCGATCGTAAAAAACCTGTTCGTAGAATTAACATCTCTTGTAACCATGTTGCTGAGGAAAATCAAGATGATATGGTCCAGTTGAGTTTGTTTGATCATCCAAAAGAGGATGAAGCGGTAGCGCGGAACCATAGTGTTCAAAAAGCAGTGATTGATATTAAAAAGAAGTATGGCAAAAATGCGATATTAAAAGGTATGAATTATAGCGAGGCTGCTACCACAAGGGAACGTAATCGTCAGATAGGAGGGCACAAAAGTGGCGAGTAGGCCGAAAACACCGATGCCCATAGCTGAAAGGGCAAAACAGTTTTTGCCCTTTGCAGCAGTTAAAGGACTATCAGAAGCACTTGCAAAGAAAGAAAAGATACCGGTTCAAAGAACTGAGATATCTGAAGCGCAAGCCAATACACTTAATCATAATTTGTGTCGTATCCAGAAGGGGTTAAATGTAACTGTGACCTATTTTTGTACAGATACCTATATAAAAATGAGTGGGACTGTTACTCAGCTTGATACGATTTTTAGGACTTTACAAATTGAGGATACAATTATAAAAATTGATGATATTTTGGAACTCGAACTAGAAGAACTATAGGATCATCTAAATACTTTGAACTTTACTTCATGAGATTCATATAGTTTTGCTTGGTAATACTTTCACCGTATAATATATAACCTGGTTCAATATCAAATCTATAATATGACATGGTGAAGTGAAGGTGTGGTCCTGTAGAAAATCCAGTAGAACCAACTGCCCCAATGAGTTGACCACGGGTTACAATGTCACCTTCATTGACGAATAGTTGATCAAGGTGAAAATATACACTAAACAGGCCTTCTCCATGGTCTATAACGATACTATTACCTGTTATGATAAGTGGAATAGCCAGCATGACTTTACCTGCGTTGGTAGCAATTACATCGCTATTTCGAGGGGCAGCGATGTCAATTCCCGCATGTCTATAAGTGGTTAGTGCATTGTTAACAATACGAGACTCACCGAACTCAGTGGTAAGTTTACCACTTGTTGGTAATAGAAAAGATTCCGTATAATACTTTGTTGGTGATGAGATATCCCTTGAAGGATTGAAATATTTTCTGTACTGGGCATAAGCATCATCTGTTTTTGTACTGGATTCAATATTGGGATCAATCGTTAGATTTTGAACACGGAAATCCCTTTGAACAATTTCGAGCGACTGTGATGATGATTTACCTGTTTTATTATTGATGAGTGTAAGGTCATATACACCAGGCGCTGTACTGTAGTTGGTAGGTATATATCCTTCTAAAACGCCTTCTGTACCAGTCTCATACCATTTGAAACTGGGGTATAAATCTTGAGTTAATGTCAGTACAGAAGTATTATTTGTATGATATAAAGTAATCTTTAATAAATCGCCTTGATTGAGTTTTAGTTTTGAAAGCACGATGTTTTCAGGCAGATCTGCATCGGATAATACGCCCAGTTTTACAAGTAATTTAAATGAAAGAACAGTAGCTTGAGCTCTTGTAGCATAATGTTTAGGAGAAAAAGTTCCATTTGAATATCCAGTTATAAAATCAAGAGCAACTGCGTCAATAGCACTACTATAATAACGAGGTGATACAGTCTCAAGATCACTCAACTTAGAGGTTGCTTCTTCAGTTGACACTGGATCAATAATACCTTCTGAGCTAATATACGCATTGACTACAATGCTTGCCATTTCTTCTCTCGTGATATTTTCAGCGAATGTTGATTCATCCATAGCACCATATTCGTCTGATGAGATAATACCGCTCTTAACCGCGGCATCGATAAACGGTTGTCCCCAATATTCGTCTTTTGATAAAGCTCTGACATTTGTCCCTTGTGAATTGATGATAATTGCAATAAACTCAATTCTTTGAATATTGTCATTGGGTTTGAAAGAACCATCTGTATAACCTGATACAGCATTGTAAGTTGAAGCTATATCAATATAAGATTTTGCCCAATGATTCTGAACATCTCTAAAAGTTGTTGCAAAAGTTGGTGAAAAAGAGAAGATACTCATAACCAATATTCCAAAAAACATGAGTAGTATTTTTTGTTTAAACTTATACGACATTGGCAAGACTCCTTTCAAATCAGTTAATAATTAGTGTTTTATTTATCTACTAATGATATTATATCTTATTAGTCTTGCAATACTATGACAAAGTCGCGTCTAATAAACTACAAATCAATCCAATAGCCTTTTTGTTGATAGTGATCATGTAATTTTGTTTCAAAATTTCGATCCAAAGCGGTTTCAGATGTGTATTCTGGAGCTTGTTTTATTATGTCAGTTCCAAGACTTACAAAGACTTTTGACTCGCCCCAACTAATATGATCAATCCAACTTGTTGAGAGTATAACTTTTTTCCCAGGAAGCCAGTTATTGGTGTCTATTTCTAAATAGTGAATTTTCCAGGATTCAACGTCAATGATGAAGTCAACAACATGACCAAAATCATCCTCTGTAGAATGGAGTCTATAACCACTTACTTTGGTGGTACTACGTAAATGTGGATCCCATTCAGTTTCTTCTTCTGTTTCAAAGATAGGATTTTTCTGATTTGTTTCTAATGGCTTAGTAGGAATCGCACTTCCAACGCCTGTGTATGCAAGATTTCCTGTATACATTGGAAATGCGTAATAATGATGATAAGCTTTTAGGAACTGTTTAGAAACTGGTTTTTCACTTTCTAAATTTGGACTATTTTCAATCTGATCTTTCGATAATTTAGTAGTAATGTATTCTTCTTCATGATTAACAGATAATATCGAAAGTGGGGAAATCATGACTTTTCTATTAAATAACCAGTTTCCAGTATTGACAAGTATATATCTAATTTCCCAAGTCTGATCATCAAAATAAAACTCTTTTACTTTACCGATTTCTCCATCAATACATTTAAGTGTATAATTGTTTAGTTTTTTAGCCTTATTTAACATATATAACTCCTTTTTGTATTTAAGTTAAAATAAATGAAAAGCTTTCATTTATTTTTAGTGCATTAAAAAATTGGTACCAGTTAGTAGAAATATAAAAAGCAGAACAAGTTATAATTGTTCTGCTCTTAAATCCAAATAAATTATCTTTCTAGCGTATGGGTTTAAAAGCACCTCATATATATATTATATCACTTTATCCTTCTTTTCCCAAATTGGCCGAACTTTTCAATGATTATAATTACCTTTATGAAACAAGTTCAAGAAATATGATACAATATGATATAGGATTTAGTCGTAAAAAAATGGAGGTCTTTATGTACAGAAATGTGATTGATTATAGTAAACTTACTAAAGAAGAACTATTAAATAAAGTCAATGAGTTTTCTGCCATTCTATATGGAAACACCAACGAAGATGCTCAAATGAAACTTATAGAGACACCTTGGTCGGGAAGCCTAGGTGAATGGCAATGGAATTATAAAACGAATAAAGTGATTTGTAATAGAAAAAAAATAAATGCCATTGGGTATTCGCTTTCTGAAATCCCAGAAGAAATTGGGTTTGAATTTTTTACGGACAAGCTCCATCCTGATGATGTAGAAAATGTGATGGATAACATGAAACGCCATCTTCTAGGTGAATCTCCTGCTTATGAAGTCGAATATAGAATCCAGACAAAAGAGGGTAACTATATTTGGTTTTATGATCGTGGAACTGTCGTGCAATATGACGATGATGGAAAGCCAGCTTTGATTGCTGGAATTGTATTTGATATTACAAAGAAGAAAAAATTGGAAGAAAGAAATAACTTACTTGCAAAACTCCCTTACGCAAATCCAGATGCGGTATTGGTTTTAGACTTAAGTGCAAATCCGATCTATATTAATCCTGCTGCTCAAAAAATTATTAAAAAAAATATTGATGAAATATTACCACCTAACTTTATAGTTGAGTTACATAAAGCATATGAACATAATAGTGGTACCATTTTCAACTATCAAATTTTTGATAAGTCTTATATCATAAAAATAAAACCTTTTATAGGTGAAGATAGGTGTATGGTAACAATTTCTGATATATCCGAAATTGTGAAAATTGAGAAAGAAAAAACACTCTATTACGAAGCTCTTCGCGCAATTCAACAACCTATTTTCATATCGGATGCAAACGGTCGTATCGTCAGAGTTAATAAAGAATTTGAAAAATTGTATGGGTTTAGAGAAGAGGAGTTGATAGGTGAAAATCCTAGAATTTTAACAGTGGGTAAGGAAACCTATAAAAGCCTTGGATATACTGAGCAATATTATAACGAACTATTTAAGGATATGTGGCAAACTATTTTAGATCCTAGTAAAAGCGCATGGGAAGGGGACGTCATAAACCGTAGTAAAAGTGGGAAAGTTTTGTGGATTAGATTATCAACAACTGCAATCTACAATTCTGAAAATGAGCTTACCAATTTTGTAACTTTATCGATCGATATGACAAACACTATATATGATACAAATTCTTCCAAGAGAGAGTTGTACAAAGCGATATCTGAGCTAGCAGAATTAAGGGACAATGAAACAGGTTATCATATGAGACGAGTAGGAATTTGTTCGAGATTGGTTGCGAAAAAGATGAATTATCCAGAAAAATTTTGTAGTGATTTAGAAATGTTTGCGCCAATGCATGATTTGGGAAAAGTGGGAATACCAGATGCGATTCTTTTAGCACCAAGACAATTGACAAAAGAAGAATTTGAGATTATGAAGCAGCACACTCTCTTTGGCTTTAACATCGTAAAAAACAACAAAGATATGAAAATAGTATCTGATATCGCAATCGGTCATCATGAAAAATATGATGGCAGTGGTTATCCGTATGGACTAAAGGGCCATGAGATTCCAATTGCAGCAAGAATTGTTGCAATTACAGATGTTTATGACGCATTAAGAAGCAAAAGACCTTACAAAAAACCTTGGTCACATGAGGATGCCAAAAGATACATTACAGAAAACAGAGGTAAACATTTTGATCCAGAAATTGTCGATGTGTTTTTAGAGTTAGAGCAACAGTTTATGATGGTTTTTGATGAACTATCGGATTGATGCGTTTATTAGAGAAAAAGCGCATTTAAAAAAAGTTCTCCAGTGCAAGGCTGGAGAACTTTTTTTTTAATATGAAGAACATTAAAACTTCATTGTGATAAGATTATTTTTCAGTGGCATTTTTAGTAAACAAATTGACAATACCTAATAAAGCAACAAATAATACAGAAGCAACGGGCCAGACCAGCCACGTAACACCCCAATTCATGGTCCAGAAACTCCAAAGGAGATAGATTGCTAAAACAATTGGCCAGTAAATGAACGCATACTTTTGGTAACGCATCATTTCGAGTCTTACCTTGGCAGAGTAATCACCTTCTTGAAGTATACACTGATATGTTTTGTATTTGGAAACAGTTCTTATGATCTGTGAAACACTTCCGCCGATAAGTAATAACATAAGCGTAAGCATGAATAATGCAATCATTGAAGAAAAGTGAAAGATTCCAGATAATATAAGTGGTAATACACTAACGAGAAGCAGTATAATGCTAAATGAAAGTTTTCTGCTATATGTTAAGCGATAACTTCTTAACTTATCACGATAAATCTCTTTTATGCCATATTCCAAAGTAAATTCCTGTTTTTCCATAAATCTGTAGTCAGTGCTATTAATCCCAGCAGTAATAAATCCTCTAATAGCAATAGAAACGATGATAAAGCTAGAAGCTAATCCGATGCCAACTGAAACTTCTGAAGACAATTTGAATATATCTCCTTGACGCAATGCTAAAAGTAGAAATAGTGGTATAAATGCATAAATACATAACATAACATTTTGTGCAATAATTTGAGTTTTCCTTATATTAAACTGCTCAAATTCTTTTGCTTCATCAATACTGATTTTTCTAAATTCATTTTTTTTAACCAGATCATTTTTCTCATATCCTTCAGTATCCTCTTTGACCAAAGAATCCACTGTCACGTTAAATAGATCAGCTAACAGTATAATTTTATTTAACTCAGGAACACTTGTTGCACTTTCCCATTTTGAAACGGACTGTCTTGTTATATCTAATCTGTCAGCTAATTCTTCTTGCGACCATCCATTTTCTTTACGAAGTTTTATTATTTTTTCAGCTAATGTCATAATAGTTTTCCTTTCTAAATTTGTTAACTAGATTGTATCAATTTTGATAGTTTACAGCTACCAATCAGACATGGAAATTTGTCAACCATCAGTTGCATATTAGCAATATACCCAATTACAAAAGCGATTATTAATAAAATTAATAAATAATGTTTCTTATGATCAAAAGTCGTTTTTCTATATTTAAATTTAGAATTGACTCTTTACTCGAATTAAAAGATACACTTTAACGATAAAACAAAGTTGCTAAAATTATAGTATTAAGTTAAAATTAATAAAATTTTATAATACATTTAGGAGGGCAAATAGTCAATGAAGTTTAGGTGGATTTATGTACTTTCTGGAATAATAATTATGATTTGTCTTGGCACAGTTTATTCTTGGAGTGTATTTCGGATATCGGTAGAAAAATATTATGATGTTGGCACAACACATAGTGGATTACCATATATGGCTGCTTTAGCTTTTTATGCACTTTTTATGTTTATTACTGGAAGCTTTTTAGATCGTTATCATCCGCGTTTATTTATATTTGTTGGAGGATTGGTTGTATCTGTGGGGTGGATCGCATCATCTTTTGCAACTAACATTTACATGTTGACGTTCACTTATGGCATAGTGGGTGGAGCAGGTGTAGGAATTGCATATGGTGCTCCAATATCAGTAGTGACTAAATGGTTTCCTGAAAAGAAAGGATTAGCGGTAGGCTTGGTTTTAGTTGGTTTTGGAGTATCACCACTAATCACAGCGCCACTTGCAAGACTGTTGATAGAAAACTACGGTATAATGCATACTTTCTTTTTACTTGGAATTATATTTGGATGTGTAACTTCAATTACTTCATTTTTAATTAAGAATCCAAGTATTAACGATGTAAGTTTCTATAAAGCTGAGAAGCTTAGTGCTAGTTTTAGTAACCTCAACACAGCAAATATGGTTAGATCTAAAAGTTTTATAGGTTTATACTTGAATTTTACAATAGGCACAATGATTGGATTAATGCTCGTAGGTATGACCAGTAATATAAGCGTTGAGCTAATTGGTTTACCACGGTCAACAACAACATGGCTTATGACCTTTTTTGCGTTGTTTAATGGTGTAGGCAGGCCATTATTTGGATGGATTACAGATAAAACTTCGCCTAAATATGCAATGTATATTTCCTATGTTCTAATCATATGTGCTTCTATTTTGATGCTATTTTCGGGGGAGGGAAGTACAGCTATGTTTGTCATAGCTTTTTCTATTTTCTGGCTAAACCTTGGGGGTTGGCTTTCAATTGCCCCAACGACGACGATTAGAAATTATGGGATTGAGCATTATAGTCAAAACTATGGTGTTGTATTTACTGCCTATGGTATTGGGGCCATAATTGGCGTTTTAACTTCAGGTGTATTGATCGATATTCATGGTAACTATCATTTTATTTTTTATTTGATAATAGCACTGAGTTTGTTTGGTTCAGTGATAACATCAAAATATTGTGACAATCACTAACTTTGATTATATTCCCCCTGTTTATGGGGTTTTTTTTATGTGTAGAATTTTCTAAGAATTAATAATGATTGACAAGGTAATAAAATGTGTTAAAATTTACTTAACGACCGGTAAGTAAGGAGAAACGCATGAAAAATAATCGTATTATAGGATTTGATTTTGCTAGGGCATTTGCTATTTTGGGAATGATGTTAGTAAATTATAAAATAGTGTTTAATCAAAGTATTGTTAAATACAATATATTAAACCAGTTTATTAGTTTATTTGAGGGAAGAGCAGCAGCTGTTTTCGTGATATTAGCAGGTGTTGGAATTGGCTTAATGACAAAAAAAAGCTATGTAAGTCAAGATAGGATTGAACGAAAAAAAATGAAAATAACTTTATTAAAAAGGGCGATATTTTTATTCGTTTTAGGAATTATTTTATATAGTGTATTTGGCTGGACCGCTGATATTTTACATTTCTACGGTGTTTATATAGCAGTTCTAGTTCTCTTTATCTATCTTAAAACAAAAACAATAGTAACTTTTGGCTTTCTCACAATTGTGATTGGTACCATCATGCAGCTTACATTTGATTATTCACAGGGATGGGATTTAGCATTTAACAACTATGAAGGTTTATTTACTTTAAGTGGTTTTATACGTAATACGTTTTTTAATGGTTATCATCCATTTTTTCCGTGGTTTGCATTTATACTGTTTGGATTGGCTTTGTCACGACTAGACTTCAAAGATGAAAAAAAAGTAAAAGAACTTACAATAGGTGCTCTGGGAATCGCCATTTTTATTGAAATGATATCCATAGGGTTACAAAATAACTTTGGCTATACTGAGCTTGCGATTTATTTGTTTGATACAAAACCCATGAATCCTACAGCACTATATATAATTTCAGCTACTGCGTGGGCAATATTTTTTATTGGGATGTGCGTTATTTTAAGCCATAGAAAAAGTAAGGATAAGACATTTGAAGTCGTTGTAAATGGTGGACAAATGGCTTTAACACATTATTTGATTCATGTTCTTGTGCTAATCGTTATGATCTTTGTTGATCAGCTTGCTTATCATGATGAAGTCTTTGTAATTGCAATTTCTTTTATTGTTTTTTTATTTATGTTATTATCATCACATATATGGCTAAGTAAATTCAAAAGAGGACCGGTCGAGTATTTAATGAGAAAGGTGACAAAATGAGTGACAAATTGAATCAAAACAAGAGTGCAAAAACAACTTATGAGAAAATACTAGAAACAGCTTATGATTGCTTTGCTACATTGGGATATGAGCAAACTTCATTATCAATGATTGCAAAAAACATTGGCATTAGCAAACCTGCTCTATACTATCATTTTGAATCTAAGGAAGCACTTTTCGAAACCTTATATGGGTTTATAGTGGAAGAAATGGTCAGTGAATATGTAGTTCATGGTCAGGTTGAAAACAAAGATGCATTAGTAAAAGTAATTATAGATAAAGGTCTTTCAGATATTCAGTATATAAAAGAAAAGCCAGCTTTTACCTCCATTTTAAAACAATATCTTTTACTAGGTATGAGGAATAAAAAGATAGAAAGATTAACCAAAAGGCTTGAAGAAAGTATCTATAATTATTATGCAAGTTTAATGTCACAAGCAATGAACTTAGAAATAATCAATCAAAACGAAATTGAAGCATATATAGAACTTCTTCTATTGCTGGATCATGGGATTTTAGATAAGGCAGAACGACTAGACGCACACGCATTAAATCAGATATGGACATTATTTATAAATAAATTGTTTCCTTAAAAAAGTAGAACTTATTACTTCGTTAGCTTTAACTTCGACAATTTAAGAAAATGTACAGAATGTGTTATAATTAAATAAAGGCATAAAAGTTAATATTAAATGAAATTAACTTAAATTAGCAAAATAAAAAAAGTATTGTAAAAAATAGAGAGAGGATTTTGATAGTTTTCCAAACTGAATTTAAATACATTCAATTGAAAATTAATATTTTATTAGTCATCTATCGGCTCTTTTCTATTTTTAAAATTTAGAAAGGAGTCTTTTTTATGAATAAAAATGAAGCTCACAATATGCATTCAGAAAAACAGGGTCAAAGTCAACATCAAAATCATCATGATCACCACAAGATGATGATTGAAGATTTTAAGAGAAGATTTTTCATATCACTAGTTGTTACTGTTCCTATACTCATTTTGTCACCGATGATTCAATCGTGGACCAATATTGAGATTAAATTTATGGGAAGTCAATATTTGTTATTCGCACTAGCTACTTTTATATATTTTTATGGAGGATGGCCTTTTTTAAAAGGATTAAAAGATGAATTAAGTAAAAAAAATCCAGGTATGATGACACTTATTGCTATGGCTATTTCAGTTGCATATATTTATAGTTCAGCAACGACTTTTGGCTTTAAGGGAAGTGATTTTTTCTGGGAACTTGCAACACTTATAGATATCATGCTTTTAGGACATTGGATAGAGATGAAATCTGTTTTAAGTGCATCAAAAGCTATGGATAAGTTAGCTAAATTATTGCCCAACACTGCGCATTTGTTTAAAGGTGAAGATGTAGTAGAGGTTGATCTAAGCAAACTTAAGTCTGATGATAAAATATTGATTAAACCAGGAGAGAAAATCCCTGCAGATGGCGTGATTATAAAAGGAACTAGTTATATAAACGAGTCTATGCTAACAGGAGAATCAAAGCCTGTTGAAAAGGACAAAGGAGATAAACTCATTGGAGGGTCTCTAAATGGGGACGGCTCACTTGAAGTAAAGGTTAAAAATATAGGAAAAGATTCTTATTTATCAAAAGTTATAGAGATGGTTGAAAAAGCACAGTCATCAAAATCAAAAACTCAAAATTTGGCTGATAAAGCGGCTTTTTGGCTAACAATTATTGCACTTGCTGTAGGTTTTTCTACGCTTGTTGTCTGGTATCTAATTACAGGAGATTTCACCTATGCAATTGCGAGAATGGCAACTGTTATGGTGATTACATGTCCTCATGCGTTAGGACTTGCAATGCCACTCGTTGTAGCTACTTCCACAGCACAAGCTGCTAAAAATGGTTTACTTATTAGGAACAGAACGCAATTTGAGAACGCAAGAAAAATCGATACAGTGGTATTTGATAAAACTGGAACACTTACACATGGAGAATTTAAAGTAAATTTTATAGAGTTGTTTGATGATCACTATAACAAAGAACAAGTCATTCAACTTGCAGCTTCACTTGAAAATAATTCTGAACATCCAATAGCAACAGGTATAATAGAAAAATTAAAAGAAATGAACTTGGAAACTATCACTACAAGTGATTTTAAAGCCATTAAAGGAAAAGGCGTCGAAGGTATAATTAAAGAGCAAAAGGTTATGGTTGTAAGCCCAGGATTTTTGAAAGAAAAAAACATTGAAGTGCCTACGGATTTACCAGTACATGGTGTATCAACTGATGTCTTCTTGCTCTTAGAGGACAAGTTAATCGCTGCAATAGGGCTCTCTGATAAAATTAGAGAAGAATCCTATCGTGCTATAAAAAGGCTTAAAAAAGAAGGCATTAAAACTTGGATGCTCACAGGAGATAATGAAGAAACTGCAAAACAAGTATCTGCAGAACTGGAACTAGATGGCTATTTTGCTGAAGTTTTGCCCGATCAAAAACAAGATAAGATTAAAGAATTACAGGCTAAAGGAAACTTTGTAGCAATGACAGGTGATGGTGTAAATGATGCCCCTGCATTAGCTCAAGCAGACGTAGGGATTGCAATTGGCTCTGGTTCAGATATTGCTGCCGAAACTGCAGATATTATACTCGTGAATTCAGACCCTGAGGACGTTGTAGTACTCATAGATTTTGGTCGTGCAACGTATAAAAAGATGATTCAGAACCTAGCCTGGGCAACTGGTTACAATGTAATTGCCATTCCACTAGCCGCAGGTGTACTCTATAATGTAGGCATCGTAATCTCACCAGCTGTAGGTGCGGTATTTATGTCATTAAGTACTGTTATAGTAGCGATAAATGCAAAGCTCCTTAAATTAAAGCGATAGTGTCAAATAAATATTTTCATTTTTTTAGTTTTCCTACCTAAAGTCAAAAGCTTAGGTGTATTCTATAACGAAAAACAAAAAATGAGGAGGCTATAAAATGAAAAATAGTTTAGCTAAAAAAACATCAATGTTAGGACTAGTGTTACTGCTATTGGTATCGAATCTAGGTGGGTACACATCTACTTATGCAGCAACCGTTGATGCAGTTACCTCGGCAACAACACCAGCACCAGCACCAGCTCCAGCGCCAGCACCAACACCAGCGCCAGCACCAGCACCAACACCAGCGCCAGCACCAGCACCAGCGCCAGCACCAACACCAACACCAGCACCAGCACCAGTAACTACACCTACAATAGTTGGAGTAGATCCAAAAGCAACATTTACTCTTGTGATAGACGCAGTAAATGATTACAAACTTGTTTTTGATTATCAATTGATACTAATAGATATCAAACAAGTAAATCAACCTAGTTTAAATTTTGATAATTTAAAAGGAAAGACTTTTTCAGAAGTAATTACGAGCTTGAAGTCGACTTTAATTTCAGATCAGGCGCAAACTGTTAAAGTGGCACCATTGATTATTGGTTTTGGTTCAGATATAATCACTGATAAACAAGTTGATTTGGTTAAAAACTATATTGCCTCAGCATTTAAATCTTCACCAGTATTAGTAATGGGACTAACTGATACACAAACAAAACAAGTTGTGGATATGGGAGTTAATTACTTAAATGCATTAAATAAAGCTGCACTTGAAGATTTTATAGGGATAAAACCTTCAACAGACGATCAATATCAGTTTATTACTCAAAATGAAAAAATCATGTCTGCTGTAGGCAACGTAAGTGAGGAATTCACATACAAACCAGCTAATAAAACTGTCTTTGATGAAAATGCAATAATGACAATAAATAATAACAAACATTCAGATGATGACGATGATGACGACGATGATGAAGATGAAGATCATCATGACGATAAAGATGATGACGACCATGAATCAGAAAAGCATAAGTCATCAGAAGAACATGATGAAGAACATGACGATTAAGTAGAAGTTTTACACATAAATAGGATGGCACAACATGACAAAAGATTCAAAACTTACAACAACTGAAGAGTTAATTGTTGAAGTATTTGATGCCAGAAAGTCTGAAGTAGCTAGGAATAACTTGATTCAAAAGTATATCCCATTTATCGTTAAAAGTATTCGGGAGATCACTGGAAAATATGTTAGAATTGGCGATTCAGATGAGCTTAGTATTGGTTTGATGGCTTTTAATGAAGCCATCGACCGATATGATGCTGAGAGAGGCCCTTTTTTGTCATACGCAAAATTAGTGATTGCCAGTAGATTAAAGCGCTATTTTGAGAGAAATAATGATAGAGATATGTCCATCACAATAGAAGATATAGATCAGATAAAATCAGAAAAATTGGTAAATGATCATCATGAACATAGTAATCTTGAAGAAGAGATTGAACAGTGGAAAAAAGAATTGATTAAATTTAATATAACTTTCCACGATTTACTTGAGAAAAAGCCAAAACATAAAGACACACGATATAAAGCAATAGAGATTTCAAAGTCAGTAAGTCAAAATCAATCAATTGTAAATTTAATGTTTGAAAAATTCAGATTACCAATACAAATGATACATCGTAACTTACATTTTAGTGTCAAAGTACTTGAAGGAAGTAGAGTATTTATCATTTCAGTTGTAATCATTTTTGTGAAAGAGTTAGGGGCGATTAGAAGATGGATTCTGAGAGATTGATTCATATGAATAATATAAATGACCATTTATATAGATGTATTATATTAGAATGCCATGATCAGTATTTACATGTGCTAACCGACCAAGGGGAACATCTGCGAATCAAAAACCTAGCGAATCACCATATAGGAGATAAAATATATGTTTTAGATGAGGATATAATTAGAGATACTGTTGATTCAAATGAAAATAAAGCTATAAAAATTATTGATTTTATCAAACCTCTTAGCGCAATTGCTGCTATTTTACTAATCGTATTTTTTATTAATTTTACAATGTCTAATATAACTTATGCTGTAATTAGTTTAGATATCAATCCAAGTATTGAACTTGAACTCAATAAATCAGGTGAAGTAATTCATGCGAAAGGTTTTAACACTGAAGCAATTGAACTATTATCAAACTTACAACTTAAAGGCTTCTCATATGAAAAAGCGATTGACGCAATTTTAAATCAAGCGATGTTATTAGGTTATACCATTGACCAGCATAGTGTCTTAATTGCGGTTGCACCAATAAAAGCACAAATTGAAGGTCTTATAAGTGATATCGAGAATCATTTGGTGATCTACACAGAACAATTAGGTGCTGAAGTAAAAATTGGTGATCAAAATAGCTACACAAATGAGAAAAACCATGACATTAGTTTGGGTAGAAATTTATTATCTAATGAAAATCCAAATATTGATGAAAATGATATGAAAAATATGAAAATTAGAGATATTTTTGAATATATTGAAAAGGATCAGCACCAAAAAAATGAAGAAGAAACAAAAGAACACCTTGATTCTGAGGATGGAAAAGAATTAGAACATGAAGACGATAATAGCAGTGAAATAGATAAAATAAATGAAGAAGATAAACATGAAGAAGATAAACATGAAGTTGAAAAAAAAGATGTTCAAAACGATGATCAAAGTAAAGATTCTGATGATCATGAAGGTTCAGAAGATTATAGTGAAACAGAGCATGACAAAGATAAAGTAGACACTACTACAATAACAACGCATCAAGAAAATACAACTGTCGAAGAATCACATCATAGCGATGATGGGGATCATCACGAAACTGAAAGTGAAAAAGATCATGAAAATGAATCCAATGATGATTGATTTCCTTTACTCTATTTATTAAAAACTAGTATTTCTAGTAACGCATGGCTTCCTATTTGGGGAGCCATATTTTTTTGAAGTCACAACTACCTTGTGAAAGAATCCGAGAACTTGATGCCCGAAAATTCGTATTGATATATTACATTCAGTTAATTAAATTGTCAAAAATATTTGCTGAGTTTACCTATCGAAATGAGGAATATTGACTTATTTGAAAATAGAAGGTGTTATTGCTCATCTAATTCTTAGATTTGCAACAACACCTTTTATTTGATTTATTATTGTTCTTTTCTCTATTTGATAATATCCAAAAATTCTTGATGTGCTGTCGGCATCTTTATGCCTAAAAGTTTACAAAAAGTAGCACATTCATTTAGCACGGATGCATTCTCTATGATGGCGCCTTCTTTGATATCAGGTCCAAATGCAATCATTAAAGGTTTTGGTCCTTTGGAAGGGTGATAACCGTGATTTGATTTATATTGATGATAGTCAGGGGCGCTAGCTTTTATAATGAGTTCACCCGTATATTTAAGACCGAAACAAGTGCCCTTTGTTCCTTCTACCACGAAACCAAATGGTCCTGTAAGACCTTCCGCAGCAGCTTCCTTTACTGTGTATACTTTTTCGATGTACTCTGGATATTTTTTTTGGAGTGACGTTAGAAGGTTTTGTACTTTTGATAAGATGACTTCATCTGTTGGGTCTTTGACGATAATATGGCTAGAAAAACCTGCTGAAAAACTATAAGCTTTATAATCCGTTACGATCGTGTCTGTGGTATCTGAATCTATGGAAATTAAACCCGCTTCAACAAAAGGGATATTCAACTGGAATTCTTGTTCTATATCGATCTGACCGTGATCGCCGACGATGATAAAATTTGTATTTTCATAGGTACCGGCTTCAATCGTTGCAGTTATAAGCTTTTGTAGGTGTCGATCCATATTAGTGAGCGCTTTTTTTACATACTCGCTGTTATTGCCGGTTTTGTGACGATAGCCATCTAACAAAATCAGGTGTGTAAGCAACAAATCAGGATGATAGTCATTGATCATATCTGATGCAATTGGTACAACGAACTGATCAACATCAAAGGATTTTGCAAAATCAAAGTCAGCAACATATTTGTCGAAATACTTATCTATAACTTCTGGTGAGCTGCACGCGCTATAGCTTTCTTTTGGAGAACCAAATAGGTAAGGCCATATTTCCGAAAAATTATAATGTGGTTTTGTACCACCAAGGGTTGGCCAGTGAGCGACTGCGGTAACAAGCCCTGCTTCATTGGCAGCATCAATTAAAGTTGGCACTTTAATCGCGCTGTTTTCCCATATCCAGTTATAACCGATGACATTCCAGTTGTTATCTTTTTCAGGGACATAAGGATACTGGTTGTGATAAACACCATGTACAGCAGGGGTGACACCTGTGATGATGCTAACATGATTTACATTCGTAAGCGTTGGATAAACTTCTTTGATATTTTTCACAATCGAAGCTTTTTCTAGAATTTTACTAAAAGTAGGTAATTCTCTAAGCACTTCTAAATCTTGTGTCTGTAGTGCGTCAATAGATATGATCACTAGCTTGTTATTCATGATTGTTCCTCCCTTTAAGGTTTTATACTTTCTAAAAGCGCATTTAAACTAAATCGAACTAAATCACGTGTCTCAATCTGATATTTAGCAGGCATGGTCGCAGTGTGTTTTGCCATGGCGCAAACAATAGTAATGGCACTATATTGAAGAGAAACAGCCGTAATTTTTGAATCAAGAGTATCCTTTACAGAACCATCATAAAAATTATCAAGGAAGATTTTTACCGTATCACCAGGATGATAGTCGTATTCTTCATACATTGGCATTTCCAGTGCACTGTTTTGATTGCTAGTGGCATTGAGATAGGTATCTTTAAATAAATCAATAAACAGATAGGCATTTGGATTCGTTTCAAAGCCTTCACACAATAAGTTGATAAAACTTTCGAATTTATCATATGTTGACCGGTGGCTACTGCCAATTCGCGCTTCTAGTTTTTGAAAAAACTCTGAAGTGTGTTTTCTCATGATATGCCATAACAGTTCATCCTTGTTCTTGAAATATCTGTAAAACGTTGCTCTCATAATACCGCATTCTTCCACAATGTCTGATAATTTCACTTGATCAATCCCTAATTCAACAAATATTTTTTCTGCTGTAGAGAGAATCAAGTTATATTGTTTTTCACCATGTTTGTAATATTTATTAGATTGTTCCATAAAACACCTCTTTCGTTGATTTAAATTTATTTTATACTAGCCCAAAATTAAACACAATGGATAAAATTAAACATAACGTACAATTTACATGAAGCTAACGTAAACTTGATAGAAGCGTTTGGTCGGTATTTGCTACAATGAACACGAAAATGAAAATGAATTAGAAATGAGGAAAACAAATGAAATATTTTAGACGTTATCCATTTATAAATGCCTACAACATTAGAGACCTGGGTGGATATCCTACAAGTGACGGAGGAATTACCAAATTCGGGATATTTTACAGAGCGGATTCACTGGCGAATCTTACGCATGATGAGTGGCTCATGCTTGAGCAGATGAAGGTAAAGACCATCATTGATTTAAGGTCAACCAAAGAAAAAAAGAGTCAGTCTTATGTGCCACTACAAAGTATTCAGTATTTTCATATGCCCTTGCAAGATGAAAAAAAGAGCAGTGCTGTTATAGAAAATGCTATTCATAGATACGCTTACGAAGAAGGATTTTCAAAAAGCATGAGTGAAACATATATCTCCTTATTTAAGAATAATATCCACAATATAATACAGATCATGAAAACGATTGCTAGTGCAGTGGAAAACGGCAGTGTGCTATTTCACTGTACTGCAGGAAAAGATCGAACAGGCATTATCGCAGCTTTAATCCTTTATTTATGTAAAGTTGAACTTGCTGATATTTCTGCGGACTATCAAATCACCTATACTTACAATCTGAAAAATCCCATTATCCAAGAGGTGGTTCAGCTATACGGAAGCCTTTTGAGGTCTGATCCTGATAGTATTGAGGCGCTAATCTTATATTTTCTCACAGAAAATATAGAAAACTCACTTTTGAGGAGAGCATTAAGTGAAAACGAACTAGAAAGTATGAAAAGCCACTTTTTACTTTTCGATAGAAAGGACAGTGTATGACACCTAAAATTGAACTCAAAGGGATCAAGAAAAGTTATGATGGCAACCCCCCAGTGATAGAGAACTTATCTATGAAAATCATGCCTGAAAGTTTTACTGTATTGCTTGGGCCATCAGGTTGCGGAAAGTCAACCACCTTGCGGATGATTGCAGGACTTGAACAAGAAACGGGTGGTACTATTTTTATTGATGGAAAGGATATGAAACATGTAGAACCAGGTGAACGTAACATTGCCATGGTATTCCAAAATTATGCGCTATATCCAACGATGACCATTCGTGAAAATATAGAATTTGGTCTCAAAAATATGAAAGTAGAAAAAAATGAACGCTTTGAACGTATAAAACAAGTGAGCGAAATACTGGGATTATCAGAGTACTTAAGTAGAAAGCCCGCAAAATTATCTGGTGGGCAGAGACAGCGTGTCGCCTTAGCAAGGGCAATGGTGAAGAAGCCAGCGGTTTTCCTAATGGATGAACCACTTTCAAATTTGGATGCCAAGTTAAGAAACCAGATTAGGGGTGAGCTGATTGAACTTCATAAAAGGCTCAAAACAACTTTTGTATTTGTTACCCATGATCAAACAGAAGCGATGTCTATGGCAACTGATATTATTCTGTTAAATGAAGGGAAAATTATGCAGGAGGGTTCACCAATTGAAATTTACCATAATCCTCAAAATATTTTTACTGCAAAATTCATTGGCAACCCACCGATGAATATTTTGAAGCTAAGTGATTTTTCATCTGAAGCGTTGATTGTACCTGAAAAAACAGCGTACATCGGGTTTCGTCCTGAAAATGTAGTGATTGCAGAGTCTTTACCAGAAAATAGAGAGGGAATTACTTTTAAAGGCGAAATCGTCACGCATGAGATGCTTGGCAGTGAAATACTATACCGAATTCAGCTTGAAAATGAAAGCATTAATGCAAAAATATATAGCTCAAAAATGACGGATTATAGCCAGATTAGCGTTATGGTACCGCATGAAAAATTATATTATTTTGATACGCATGAAAATAGGATTTTTAGTTAAGAAAGGACCTTATATGGCGAACATAACGAAAAGAAAAGTAGGTTCACGGCTAAAACCATACGCATTAATCACGCCAGCAATGATTATCTTTATTTTGTTTTTTATATATCCAATTGTATATATGGTCTATTTGAGCTTTTTCAAATGGAACATGATTGGAGACATGAAGTTTATTGGATTGAACAATTATACAAGTATGTTTGCAAATTCAGAATTCTGGGTCGTCATGAAGAATACATTCTTTTTTATGATTTTGTCAGTGGGTCTGGTTATTCTGTTCTCTATGCTGATGGCAGTCTATCTGCATAAAAACACAAAAATAAATAATCTGCTGCAAAGTGTCATTTTTGCGCCATATATTATATCATTTGTATCTATTTCGTTTATTTTTCTATGGATGTTTGAACCTGATTATGGACTCTTTAACTATTTTTTAGAGCGGATTGGAATTTCGTCAGTTAGATGGCTACAGAATACCAATACAGCTATGATTTCGCTGGTTATGGTATCCGTTTGGAAAGGCGTTGGCTATAATACGCTCATTATTATTTCTGCTATACAAAAAATACCGTCATATTTATTTGAAGCAGCTGAACTTGATCGTTCAAATAAAGCGAAGACTTTTTTCAAAATTACGATTCCGATGATTTCACCGACCATGTTTTTCTTGGTACTTGTCAATCTGATTACTTCACTTAAAACTTTTGAAACGATACAGTTAATGACTTTAGGTGGTCCTGCTAATTCAACAAAGACGTTGGTGTACTATTTATATGAATATGGATTTAGTTTTTATAAAATTGGCTATGCCTCAGCGGTGGGCGTCGTTCTTATGGTGTTAATTGGTGTACTTACAGTGATCTACTTCAAAGTGTTAAGCAAAAAAGTCTATTATCATTAAGGAGGATTACATGATTAAACCAATAATGAAGAAAACTATAAAACTATTAATCAACATGCTGATCATTGTCATCTTCTTTGTTCCTTTTTACTGGATGATTCTTACTGCTTTTAAAACACTAGAGGAAACGGTACAATTTCCACCATCGTTTTGGGTAAGTCATCCTCAATGGGAGAATTTTTTAGTTGCATTAAAGGCGATACCATTTATGAAATTTACGATCAACAGTGTTGTTGTTTCAATCAGTGTCATGTTGTTACAATTTTTAACTGTGATTCCGGCAGCATATGCATTTGCAAGGCTTAAGTTTAAAGGAAAGTCACTGTTATTTGGCACAGTTTTATCGACGATGATGGTTCCTAGTCAGCTTGTATTTCTACCTATATATCTGATGTTCAGCAAGTGGGGACTTATTAATAATTATCTGAGCCTTATTCTTCCGTTTGCTACAAGTGCATTTGGCATTTTTATGTTGAGGCAAAGTTTTATGCAGGTACCAGAAGAGATATTGGAAGCGGCGAAACTGGACAAAGCGTCAGAATTTAAAACGCTGACACGCATTATGCTACCAGCAGCGAAGCCTACTTTGGTTATGCTGGGATTATTTAGTTGGATTTCTACCTGGAATGATTATTTCTGGCCTTTAGTTATTACGACAAATGATGCAGTACGAACTTTACCTATTGGCATCAGCAGTCTTAGGATGGTGGAAAGTGGTGTCACGTATCATATCGTTATGGCGGGAAATGTATTGCTAATTATTCCGATTATTATCGTGTTTCTCATCGCACAAAAACAGATTATCAGGGCCTTTACTTATACTGGCGAAAAATAAAGCGTGTTTCTGCTTTCAAATAGATGTTAACTGAGAAAATTGCATAGATACCCTCAATATTATATCTACCTAGACATTATTAACTTGTTAAGATCGAAAATATGAAGCAAGAATGGAGATTACTATGAAAAAATTATTATCTTTTTTACTCATCCTAATGATGTTGAGTACATTAACCGCTTGTAATACAAGTAAAGCAGAAGAAGCAACATCACAAACGGAGAAAAGCGAAGCAACAATTGAAACAACAACTGAAACTACAACAGCATCTGTCGCTAAAACTGAAGATATTTTAACCTCACCTGTGGCCATTGAATACTGGTATTGCTTTACAGACACCGTTGAAAAATATAATCTCGACAAAGTAGACGAATTTAATAATACAGTGGGGAAAGACCTTGGCATAACTGTCAATGCAGTCAATCAACAAGATTATACAACTGTTGCACAGAAATTACAGGCGTCTGCTGTAGCGGGAAGTACACCTGCTGTAGTCCTTATGGGGGTTGATCAAACGCCATTTGTAAAGGATGATGTTTTACTTTCACTTGATGCTTATATTCAAAGAGATGGTATAGAACCATCAGATTTTTATGATGGCTTTTTAGAACAGTCATATTATAACAATAAGCTCTACTCTATGCCATTTTTAAAGAGTACCGCTGTAATTATCTATAATAAAACCATGTTTGATAAAGCAAATCTCGATGCGACAAAGATGATCACATGGGATGATTTTGCAACCTATGCGGCGACACTTCATGAAAAATTAGGTGTATATGGTACAACAACGTACTCATGGCCATGGATTTTAGAAAGTTACCTATTCTCTTATAATTCAAGCCTTCGTAATAGCGATAATACCACCACTATAAATAGTGATTTGACTAAAGACTTTGCTAAAATGTTTTTAAGTTTAAAACAAAGTGGGGTAGCACACTTAATTCCTCAAGCAGAATACAACAACATATATAGTGAATTTGCAAGTGGAAAAACTGCAATGATTCCAATGTCAACCGGTGCCATAATTTCTCTAGCAGGATTGGGCGCAAAATATGGTATGGAAGTTGGTGTGGCGTTTATGCCTAAAGGTGATATTGACGCAACGATAACTGGCGGCGGAAACTTAGCCATCACAACCAAAATCAGTGATGCAGAAAAAGAAGCGGCATGGCAGTTTGTAAAATTTATGACAAATGCAGACAATTCGGTTGCAGCTTCAGTCGCTACAGGGTATCTGCCAACTAGAAAAAGCGTGAAATCAGATGCGACATTGAAAGCCTTTTTAGAAAAAGTACCTCAAATGCAAGTTGCAATTAATCAGCTTGAAAATGCAAAAAATCCTTCAAATACGGGAAACGAAGAAAATAGAGCAATCTCAACAGTTATTGAAAATATATGGATCAGCAATACTGATTTAGACACAACCTTGCAAGAGGCAGAAACAAAAATCAATATAATATTAAATGAAGAAAATTAATATCATTAGATGCAAACAAACGTGATAGTAAAGTTATGGCGTATTCTTTAAATAAGAATACGCCATTTTTCTAATTAGTTGACCAGCGAACTAAAAAGTAGTACAATTACTATAGATAGTTCGCCGGTATACTAAAAAGAAAGTGAGTTTTATATGGGATTTAGTTTAAATAATGCAGTTAAGCCGCAAACGAAAGAATTAAATATGAATGTATTGATATTCGCAAAAGACACCTATCCAACTAAAAGGCCTCATGTAGAAGGCGAAAAACCTGATTTTAGTAAAGCTGATATTTTATATCTACTTAAAAATATTGGAAAAATATATAAATTGCCTTTTGCTATGATACTGGCGCTATAGCTAATAAAATGGCGGAGTTTCTACAGAGCAAAGGATTTGGAGCGAGTCCTAATCATTCGATGGGTGGACAGCTTGATTATTCAATGGCAGTAGAATGGGCAGGTTTTGGTATAACAGGTAGACATAGTATGGCTATTACACCTAAAAATTGACCTTGTCACAGGGTTTCAGTCGTCTATACAAGTATTGATAATTTGAATGATTTCATATCAAACCCAATTGAAGATATGCAGTGGGTAAAATCATTTTGTCAAAAGTGTGGTAAATGTATCCGGAAGTGCCCGACTAATGCCATATTACAAGAACCAGTAATGATTGATGGTCATAATCCAACAAGGATAAATTACGAAAGTTGTGCTGAAGGGTTTACAAAGTATGGATGTGGCATCTGCATAAAAGAATGTCCTTTTTCTTTAGGGAACTATGAAAAAAAAGAAGCATATCAAACTCTAATAAAAATTAGTGGGCAATTATGCTTTACAATATCATCTTGGTTTAATCGCAAATTTACTCATAGTAATCTTAGAATTTTTAGTGATATTTTCAAATTAAACTTGATTTATATTAGAGGAGTTATATATGAAACTTTATAAAATTATGAAAAAACCACCCTTTTTTTTAAGTGCTTCCCACTGGATGACTAAAGAAGATCATCCTATAAAAAGTGGTCCTAATTCAAGACAAGCCGTAATTATTCCTTTATTGCTGATCCAATATGGTAGCATCCGTGCTAAGGCCAAAACAATGACTAAACTTAGAAAATATTTTATCTCATCACTTAAGGAAATGATAGTAAGTGCGAAGAGTCTAAAAAATAATCCTCATTTGGGGAAAAAAGAAATAGATGCACAAACCTTAAAGGATATGGAAAACTATGTCCATGAACTCGGTATTTCCGGGATAGGTTATACTAAAGTAAATCCTAATTATATTTTTAATGATTTTGAAATCTTGTATGATAATGCAATAATTATCACAATGGAGATGAAAAAAGAGCCTATCGCATCAAGTTCTAGTCTTGAAGCTAGTAAGGAAATATTTAGAACTTATGAGGCATTGGGCATTGCGGTTAATAAAATTGCTGACTTTTTAAGAGATCGTGGCTATGATTGTCACCCAAGTCCAGCTATAGGTGGTGATATCAACACTGTACCAACAGCGCAAGATGCGAATCTAGGATATGTAGGCAAGAATGGCATCTTGATTACGCCAGAGTTTGGACCATGTGTTAGACTTGCCGCAGTTTTTATAGATGTAGATAATTTGCCTTTAGCAAAGGAGAATGAACACAAGTGGATTGAAGCGTTTTGTAAAACTTGTAACAGATGTGTGAAGTCATGTCCAGCAGGTGCGATTTATGAAGAGCCAAAGCAACTTCATGATGGGACGCATGTATACATTGATCTTCATAAATGTGCACCCCCTTTTTCAGAGGGATGCTCTAATTGTATAAGTCATTGTGTCTTTACTGGAGGAAATTATCATAAAATCAAGGAAGTTTATGAAAAAAGAAACCATGTCTAGAATTTTGTATATTTTTATTCCCTTAATTAATTGATTTTGAAAGTTAATAGATGCAGAATATTTGTACTTGGAATATTTAAATAATGATTAATTTTATGATAAGCGCTATAATGAGATAAAATAAATGTAAACAGATATGAAGGGATGAAAAAATGGAAGCAAAGGATTTTGGGAAAATGATTAGAGGAATCACTTCAAATGTGAACTATTATATAAGTTCTAATATAGAAAAATATGGGATTAAACAAGGTCAATTTGAATACTTTTTACTGATTTATAGCACGCCGGGGATCAATCAACTTGAACTTGGAAAGATGAAAAATGTTGGGAAAGCAAGTGTGACAAAAGCTTTGAAAATACTTGAAGAAGACGGATTTATCAAGCGTGTTACAGATGAAAATGACAGAAGAAATATTTTGTGTTATATTACAGAAAAAGGCGATATGATAGCAGACGAATTGATTCACATTAAGATGAATACTGAAAAAGATTTGTTTGATAACTTTTCTCAGCATGATAAAGAACTTTTATTTGAGTACTTATCTAAACTATTTTATAATTCCCAGAAATTGACGATAAACGCAGTGTCAACTGATAAATAATGAAAAATCAATATATAAATATGTAGTATAATAAAGTATATTCTAAAATGAATATACTTTTTTGCTTTAGATAGCAGTAGTAAATAAATAAGAAGTTGAGGTTGAATCATATGTTTGGTAAAGAAGATAATACTTATAATGAGCTAAGAGATCATTCAGTAAAAAAATGGCTTGAGGACATGAGTGCTCATGAGGACGTCGCTGTAAGAGGGGGGGTAAGGCTCGCTACAGATTATATATCTGATTTAAAAAAGAAAATCGCGAGGCTAGAATCTGAGAATGCACTTAAAAATGAGTATATGAAGAAAATGAGACAGAAAGGCAGGGAATAATGACTAGTAAGAAAAAAATGAGTTTCAACGCAACTTGGTCTATGGCTGTAGGTGGAATGGTAGGCGGAGGAATATTTTCAGTATTAGGTGTTATTATTAATATAGCTGGACAATGGGCTTGGTTAAGCTTTATTCTTGCAGGTGTTATTGCACTTGTTTCTGCACATAGTTACAGCCAGCTATCCATTAAATATAAAAAGAGTGGTGGGGCATTTACATTTCTTAATGAAATTAATCACAAAGGTATTGCAGGTAGTTTGTCATGGATCTTAATTATGGGTTATATCTTAACAATTTCTGTATACGCATTTACATTTGGACATTACGTTGCATATGTGCTGAACATAGGTACTTGGCTTCCAAGAGTGCTTGCTTTTTCAATTATAGCGGTACTTGCTTTGGTTAATTTGAGAGGTGTTGGTGATTCTTCAAAGGTAGAGATTATAACTGTATGGGGTAAACTATTTATACTTTTAGGATTATCAATATTTGGATTGTTTTATTGGAATCCAGAACAATTAACTGCTGGTATTGAAGTGAAAGGCTGGAGTACAGCAATTGTTGGTGCCGCTACGATTTTCATGGCATATGAAGGTTTTCAACTTTTATCATATGATTATGACGACCTTAAAGATCCTGAGATAACACTACCAAAAGCAACAATAACTGCAATTCTTGCAGTTATTGGAATATATATATTGGTCACACTAGGCGCTACAATGCTGGTTGGTGCTGACACGTTAATTCAAGAAAAAGAAGTTGCATTAGCTATAGCTGGTAAAAAAGCTTTGGGGATGATTGGTCTTGTTTTAGTGACGATAGCAGCAGCGTTTTCAACTGCTTCTGCCATCAATGCGACTTTATTCTCTACAGGTAGGTTAATGGAGACAGTTGCAGAAAAGAAAGATTTACCTCATTTGTTTTTAAAAGAAAATAATGCTAATATTCCTTTTTATGCTATTTTGAGTATCTCAGGACTTGCAGCGATATTGGCGACTATTGGTTCTTTAGATATGCTCGTTAATGCAGCGAGTTTGATATTTCTAATTACTTTTGGTATTGTGAATTTTATTGCCTTTCAACAAAAAATCAAATATGAGTTCCTTTCTTTATCCGGTGCAATTGGTTGCTTAATTGCAATTTTACTTACTGCTTTTGAACAATTAAAGAACAATCCATTACCATTAATAATCTTAATTTTAATAATCATTTTAGTATTGATTGGAAGACCTTTTCTTATGAAGCGGATTGATGATTAAAACCCATTACTTACAGCAACTTGGTTATTTGTTTCAAGAATTGAGGTTTTAGATAAGTTAACTACAAGAGAAAATATAATATCTCATGCGATTTAATGTTTTCCATTTCTAGCAGTCTGGTTTAAATTGACAGTCAATAATATGTATGTTATCATACTAAAAATATCTAAAATCGATGAAGAGAAGAGTAGTCATGACCTACATTTAAGCGAGCGGAAGATGGTGCGAGTCCGTAATGAGTCATTGATGAAGAGGGCCTCAGAGATGGTATCTGTTTCAGTATGGATATCCGTTAACTGCGTTAAAGTTTTGAGTGGACATACATATATGTCAACGAGAGTGGTACCGCGGATTAATCCGTCTCTTTTTTGAGACGGTTTTTTATTTTTTTGAAGGAGGATAATAATGAGTGTACTTAATGCAATTAGAAAAGACCTAATTGATGCTTTTAACGATGCATCTTATAACCGTGTTTCAGCAGAAGTGAGTGTATCTAGAAGGCCTGAATTATGTGATTTTCAGTGCAATACTGCACTCAAATTAACAGGACAGTATGGTAAAACATCACTAGAAATCGCAGAAAGTGTTGCTGAGAAATTGAAAGATCGGCATGAATTACATTATGATGTAAGCGTTCAAACGCCAGGATTTATCAATATCACTTTAACAGATGCATGGTTAGTAAATTACTTGAATTCGGTGCTTGAAGACCCATATTTGGGAAGTGAACCAGCCATAAATCCACAAAAAATCATCGTTGATTTTGGAGGTGCAAATGTTGCAAAAGCACTTCATGTGGGTCATCTAAGATCAGCAGTCATAGGAGAGAGTATCATTCGTCTATTGCGTTTCAAAGGACATGAAGTTATAGGTGATATTCACCTTGGTGATTGGGGATTACAAATGGGCCTTGTCATTGAGATGCTCAAAAGTGAACAGCCAGACTTACCCTATTTTCAATTTGAAAAAGCAAAGGCGTATCCAAACCTACCGCCATTTGACATCGATAAACTGACAGAACTTTACACAAATGCCAATATAAAAAGTAAAGAAGATCAGGCATTTAGAGCCTTAGCTGCTCAGGCAACTGCATCTTTGCAAGAAGGTCATGCAGGTTATCTTGCTTTATGGCAACATATGATGAACGTGTCTGTAGCGGATCTTAAAAAGAACTATGGTGCCTTACAGGTGACTTTTGATCTTTGGCTAGGAGAAAGTGACTCACAGGCGGCTATTCCTTTTGTAATTAAATGGCTTGAAGATAGAAAATTATTAGTAGTCAGTGAAGGTGCAAAAGTTGTATTTGTTGATGAAGAAACCGACAAAAAACCTATGCCACCTTGCATCTTTCAAAAGTCAAATGGGGCAGTGTTATATGGAGCAACTGACCTTGCAACACTTTATCAAAGAATTGAGCATCATCATCCAGATGAGATTATCTATGTGGTAGATAAGCGCCAAGAGTTGCATTTTGAACAAATAGCACGAGTTGCCTATAAATCTGAAATAGTACCAAGCCATACCAAAATAAGTTTTATTGGTTTTGGAACCATGAACGGTCATGATGGCAAACCATTCAAAACTAGAGATGGTGGTGTCATGTCTTTGAAAGATTTGATTAACACGCTTATTCAAGGGGCTAAAAGTAGATTAGTGGATACCATTGAAGATAAGGATAAGGATGATATTGCATTAGCTATAGGAGTTGGTGCGCTTAAATTTGGAGATTTATCAAATCTTCCAGTTAGAGATTATGTATTTGATCTAGAGCAATTTACAAGCTTTGAAGGGAAAACAGGTCCCTATATTCAATATGCGTTAGTACGTATTGCATCCATAAAGAAAAAAATCAACGTCGAAGAAAGCGAAACATTTCCAATAACGCCACCTGTTACTGATTCTGAACGTAATCTTATGCTTAAACTTTGTATGTTTAGTGCATGGGTAGATCTTGCGACATCGCTACGACAACCTTCGAAAATCTGTGATTATGTATTTGAGCTTAGCCAGACTTTTAATCATTTTTATCACGAGGTTCACATTATATCTGAACAGGATATGATAAAAAAGATGAGTTATTATTCACTATTAGGATTAACGCAGAAGGTTATAAAACAGTGCTTATGGCTTTTAGGTATTCAAGAGTTGGAAAAAATGTAGAGTTAAGTTTCAGAAATGAGGAGCATTTTTACTGTTGATAAAAGGAATTATGCGGTATACTTTTATTAAAAGTTGAATTACAAGCATGCACTTACAACGTATTTGACAATTGTGGTTCACGACACGAGGGGAGCTGGAGACAGTGATTAAAAATCAATGGTATGCAGTACTGGATTCAAAAGAAGTTAAAAAAGATAAGCTTACTGGTGTTACAAGGTTATCTGAAAAATTAGTTTTTTGGAGAGATGCCAAAGGAGAAGTGCACTGTATATTTGATAAATGCTGTCACCGCGGCGCATCACTGAGTGTAGGCAAACTCGTTGATGATCATGTAGAATGTCCATTTCATGGGTTCAGGTATGATTCAAAAGGTAAAGTAAACTATATTCCAGCCAATGGCAAGCAAGCAAAAGTGCCAGAACAATTTAAAGTGAATGCTTATATTGTAAGGGAAGCTTATGGCTTTATATGGTTATGGTATAGTGATGAAAATGCTGATATACCAGAGATTCCATTCTTTGAAGATCTTAAAGAAGGCTTTTCTTATGGTGGTTTTTCCGAAACGTGGAATGTCCATTATACAAGAGCGATAGAAAATCAGCTAGATGTAGTTCATTTGCCATTTGTACATAAAACGACGATAGGACGCGGGGATAGTAAACTAGTCAATGGTCCAGTCGTTAAATGGGATGACAATCTCATGACTTTTTATGTTAAAAATGAAATGGACAAAGGACAAACACCACTTAAACCAAATGAGATTTTAGATTATGAGAAATTATTTAGTTTACAGTTTCAAATGCCAAATACATGGCAAAACATAATTTCTGACAAAGTGAGAATCCTCGCAGCTTTTGTTCCAATTGATGAGGAAAATACACATATCTACCTACGCTTTTATCAAAGTTTTATGAAAGCACCAGGGCTAAAACAACTGATAAACGCATCAAGTAAAATCATGAATAGAGTTATACTACATCAAGATCGAAGCGTTGTACTCACACAACTGCCAATCAAAACAGAACTAGATATGGGAGAAAAACTGATACAGGGTGATCTTCCAATCCTTGAGTATAGAAAGAAAAGAGCTGAATTAAAGCAGTAAATATGAAGCAAAAAAACGAGTTCCTTAATCATAGGAACTCGTTTTGTCTTATGAGATGAAGCTTTATTTATAGCAGATGCTTCATCTGTTTTTTTATCAAATATTTGCTAGCAATAGCTACAAGGAAAAAAGAGAGATTTAGTGAAATCCAAATACCAAGTAGACCAAGATAGTTTGATAAAAGTAGTGAAAGTGGGACATAGATTACAAATAATCTTACAATTGAGAGTATTGCTGAGTGCATAGGTTTATTAAATACATTTAATGTACTGGTATAGATCAAAAACAAGCCTTGTATACCATAACCAATTGGAATTACATATAAGTACACTTTAACAGTTTCTATTACTTTGAGATTGTCAGTAAATAGTTTGCCAAGTTGACTGCCTAAAAATATGAAGAAAATGACCGTAAGTAAACCATATAAGATAGAGAAAATCTCTGACTTTCTGATAATTTCAAGAACTCTATCATGTTTTTTTGCACCTAAGTTCTGTCCAAGTAATGGGACATATATGGATGTAAGTGCATTGATTACAAGCATTGCAAACATCTCGATTCGTGTGGCTATTCCAAAACCAGCTGTGGCTTCTTTACCGTATGTTGCGATAAGTGAAGTGATGACACCAATTGCAAGTGGCGTCATGATTCTTGTGAGTGCATTGGGAATTCCGATATATAGTAAGTCTTTAAAGGATGCAACTATTGCTCTAAAATGGATATTCTTCAAAGAAACTATTTTTTGACGGTAGATTAATACATAAAGTGCTACAATCATTGTTATTGCTCTAGAAATAACAGTAGCAAGTGCGGCACCTTGGATTCCCATTTCTGGAAATGGCCCATACCCAAAAATCAAAAGAGGATCAAAGATCATATTAAATAGTGCAGCGACAGCCATGATTATGGCAGGTGTTTTTGTATCGCCGATCGCTCTGATGCCAGAGTTACCAATCATAGGGATAATAAGGAACATCACTCCTGGATACCATATTTTCATATAGTCAATGACGAATGGTAAAGTTTCACTATCAGCACCAAGTGCTGTAAAAAGCGGTTTCATAGTCATAAGACCCAAAACTACAAAGACAAAAACTAAGATAAGTCCGAGAATAAGACTATCAGTTGTATACCGAACAATCTTGTCCTGTTTTTTCTCTCCAACAGACTTTGATATCAATGCAGCAGCACCAATACCGATTCCTTGAGCAAGAGCACCGATAATCATGACAACTGGAAAAGTAAGTGTCATAGCTGCCATTGGAACAAGTCCTAATCGACTTACATAGTACGTATCAACAATGTTAAAGGCTACAATACCAAGCATACCAAAAATCATAGGCAGTGTCATTGAAATCAATAAACCTGTAATGGGTGCTTTGGTTAAATCATATTTAGCTGGTTTCATATGGCTTCCTTTCGAAGAGGGGATTATCTATTATTTTGCTTTAAATAGGATGACATTGCAACTGATTTCAGAAAAAGACTTACTCATTTCATATTTTAAATTGTGTGTTTACATAAACGAATAAAAGTGATATATTATATAAATAAACAAACTTTAGTCTGTTTATTTTGAAAAGGAGTAAAATTATGCCTAGAACTAAAAAAGATTTTGTAAATCAAAAGAGGAAAATAACGACTGAGATTGAAGCGCTTTTTATGAAAAAGGGATATGAAAATACTAGTCTAGATGATATTTTAAATACTTTAAAACTTTCAAAAGGACGATTTTATCATTATTTTGCATCTAAAGAAGAAGTTATACTTGAAAGTATGCACATGCTTTCTGATCAATTATTGATTGAAGCGGAGAAGATCCTTAAAGATGATCAACTTAACGCAATAGATAAGTTATTAAAGTTTATCCCCATTAGAAATAGTGCATATAAAGAAAAAAGTGAAATTTTGAATTATTTTCAAATGATTTGTTCAAATGATATTCAGAAATATCAGTTTCTAAAGATTCTCGGTCAAGAATATGTTTCTCCGTTCGCAAGTGTTATTCAAGAAGGAATTGAAGAGGGGGTTTTCCAAGTTGAACATCCTTATGAAACAGCAGAATTATTGTTAAGTGCAATTCTTTCAATTCCTAATCTTTTTGTTATTTCTGACCACCAAGAGGATAATACCAAGCGGAAAAAGTATGATGAAGCTTTAGAGATGATAGTAATTAGAACTCTAGGCATCGAACTAGAAAGGTTAAGGTAACTGATGTATACTGTGATATTAGTTGTTGTGGGGATTTAGGGCTATATTGATTCCTTCTTATCTCATAATTATTATATCTTTTATGAGTTCAATATTTAAAGTAGTAAAGAAAACAGATTCAAAATTAATGAAGAGATCTAAACTAATTGTGACTATAAAAGTAAGCGGCATCATCGTTTGGTTTGTAGTCAGTTTGATCACATTATATTTGTTTCCCAATTTTAGTTTACCAACACCTACCGGTTCATTTGCTATTGGAACCATGTCATTTGAAGTAACAGATACAAACAGAGAAGAATTTTATACGCAAGAAGTCGGAGACCATAGAAAATTAATGGTTCAGGTATGGTATCCCGCTGAAAAAGATTTAAATCTGGAACTGCAAACGTATCCAAAGCAAGTTGCTGAGGCATTAAATAGTGTCTTAAATGTACCTGATTGGTTGTTTGGTTATTTTTCAAATATTAATACGCATACGTATATCGATGCAAAAGTTTTACCTTTAGATACGAAGTATCCTTTGATCATATTTTCACCAGGTAACAACTCGACAAGATTTCAAAATACTGCTGTAATTGAAGAATTAGTTAGTTCAGGATATGTTGTTATAGGTGTAGATCATCCATACACTTCAAATGATGTTGCGTATACTGATGGTACGATTGCGTATAGAAGTGATGGGCAGCTGGAGGTAACATCAAAGGATGAGTTTTATGAAAGGGAAATTAATATAAGAACGGAAGACCTTCAATTTGTAATTCAATATCTAAAGAGTGATCAGTTATTAACTTATGCTAGAGAAATAGTTAAGCAGGTAGATTTTGATCAAGTTGGCATGCTAGGTCACTCATATGGCGGTGCAACTATCGTAGAAACCATGGCAAGAGAACCCTATATAAAAGTCGGTGTAAGCTATGATGGGGGCTTATGGGGAAAGGCAGTTGAAGATGGCATTTCTCAACCACTTCTTTATATGAGTGCATCACAAACTTTAGATTACATGGACGATACATCTATTGATAATGAAGAAACACGGAGTTTTGTGACTTCAGTTGTTGCTAACTTGAAAACGATGCAGGATAAATCGACTAAGAACTTTGTTTTTGTTTTATTTGAGGGTTATAACCACTACAGTTTTACTGACATTCCATTGATTAGTCCCTTATTTCAAAGGAGTAATCAATCCGTTACAACTACAATTCAGTATACTAAAACCTTTTTTGATCACTATTTAAAAGGATCGGAAAGTAGTGATGTGAATACTCTAATCAATGAGAGTAATGAAGCGACCTTAATTGAAGATTTAAAAGAACTGGACAGTTTGCGTTAGTAAACTAGAGTTGAATGATGTGGTTACTTTATGTAGCAGATCATTCAACTCTTTATATTTTATTTTGCTTAATTCAATATGATTTGTGGTACAAATAATTCATAACGTTAAGGCGGGTGAAAGATGACATTGACTAAAGAAAAAATTATAAATTTCATATTTGTTATAATGGTTCTTGTTTTTTTAAACTTTACAAGTGGAAAGAATTATTTATTGTTTCATGCGATAGCTGAAATATTCAGTATTTGTATTGCATTTACTATATATTTGCTAACATGGAATTCAAAGCAATTTCTTAGAAATAACTTCTTAATAATAATGGGAGTTGCTTATCTATTTATTGGTTTTTTAGATTTGTTACATACCTTATCGTATAAGGGCATGAATATATTTAGAGATTATGATTATTATGCAAATCAGCTCTGGATTGCTACGAGATTTTTGGAAAGTATTACAATATTTGTTTCTTTTTTGCTTTTAAATTTTAAAAAACAAATTAATACATATTTAATATTTTTTGTTTACCTTGTAACCACAGTGATCATCATAAGTAGTATTTTTTATTTGAAAGTTTTTCCTATTTGCTATATTGATGGTGTTGGACTTACTCAGTTTAAAATAGTAAGTGAATATATTATATCCTTGATATTACTTGCATCTCTAGGAATAGCGTATTATTATCGTAAGCATTTTGATAAATTGATATACAAACTCATCTTTACTTCAATCGTTTTTACGATTCTATCAGAACTTTCTTTTACACTCTATACAAGCAACTATGATTTTTTAAATATGATGGGTCACTATTTCAAAATAATCTCGTTCTACTTTATCTATAAAGCAATAATTGTAAAAGGGATCAAAGAGCCTAACTATTCGATATTTAAGGAATTACAAAGTCAAGTCAATACAGATGGGCTAACAGGATTATACAATTACAAATATCTCTATGAGAAACTTGACGAGGAAATTAGACATTCTTTACGAAAAAAATTGCCATTCTCAATTATTATTTTTGATGTAGACCACTTTAAAATTATAAATGATCTATATGGACATGTGAAGGGTGATGAAGCTTTACAAGGAATTGCATGTTATATAAAGGAACTAACAAGGGTTACAGATACTGTTGGAAGATATGGCGGTGAAGAGTTTATGGTCATTTTACCGAACACTGTTCTTAAAGATTGCTATGCGATTTCTGAAAAAATACGATGTAAAATAAGGGAAGTCGATCATATCAATAATGGCGCAAGGATTACGATTAGTGCAGGGATTGCTGAATTTGATGGTAATTATATAGATGACGTGAGTCTAACGGTTTCAAATTTGGCAAGTCGTCTGGTAGATGTTGCTGATAATAATTTATATAATGCAAAAGCAAGTGGTAGAGATAAAACCATGGGTTACCTATAAAAGATAAAAAGACAGTGCGAAAGATACGCACTGTTTTTTGTTTGTAGTATTTTTCTATATGTTATAATAAATCAATCAATATTTTGGAGGACATCATGATCAATAAATTAATCAAAGACAAAGTACAGACACTTATGCCTGAGTTAAAGGAAATTTCTAATTGGATGTATGACCACCCAGAGCTTGGTGATGAAGAATATCAAATTTATGATAAATTGGTACATCGTTTAATAGCAGAAGGTTTTGATGTTGAAGAACAATATTTAGATATCCCCACTTGTTTTCGTGCAACATACGATAGTGGAAAACCTGGAAGAACAGTTGCTTATATGTCAGAATATGATGCTCTTCCTGCAATAGGACATGGTTGTGGCCATAATCTAATATGTGTAGCAGGTCTTGGATCGGCATTTGCTACCAAGGAATTAATTGATAAAGTGGGTGGTAAAGTCGTATTATTAGGAACACCTGCCGAAGAAAACAACGGTGCAAAAGTCGATATGGCTGAAAAGGGTACTTTTGACGATATAGACGTTGCAATTATGACACATCCTGGTGATCAAAACTATGCTACAGTCGGCTCGCTTGCAATGCTTGCAATAGAGTTCACCTTTATTGGTAAAACAGCGCATGCAGCTGCATGTCCTGAAAAAGGCATCAACGCACTTGATGCAGTGATCAACACGTTCAATAATCTCAATGCTTTTAGAGAGCATATGCCTTCAGATGCAAGAGTGCATGGAATTATCACTGAAGGGGGCGTCGCTGCAAACGTTGTGCCGGAGAGAGCCGTAGCTAGATTTTATGTCAGGGCCAACGAAAAAGAAACTGTAGAATATCTAAAAACTAGATTAATCAATTGTGCTAAAGGTGCATCACTTGGTGCTGGAACTGAGATGAGTATCTGCTATTATGAAAAACCTTATGACAATTTTCGTTCAAATATGCAATTGAGTAACATTTATTTTAATAATGCAAAATGTTTTGGAATTGATGATATCAAGTTGGAGCGAGAAAGAGCTGGTTCATTAGATGCTGGCAACGTTAGTCATGTTGTTCCAACAATTCATAGCATATTCAAGATTTCAGAAGCGGAAGTTGTATCTCATACAAGAGAATTTGCATCTGCTACTCAAACAGAGTTTGCTTTTGAAAATTTAGAGAGAACGATATGTACAATGGTGAAAACGGGATATGACATACTTGAAAGCGAAGTTAATTTAGAGCAGATTAAAGATTGTAAGTAACATTTCATTCATAGAATATACCTAGTATAGATAATTACAATAGTATTAGTGTTAAAAACTTAGAGTTGGGGTATAAGACTATTGACGAAAAGAATGGAGGTTCTTATGAAAAAATTACAATTTGATAGAATGAAGAATGATAAAGGTTTTATTGCTGCGCTAGATCAAAGTGGCGGGAGTACACCCAAGGCCCTTGAAACATATGGTATATCAGAAGATGCTTACAAAGATGAAACTGAAATGTTTCAACTTGTTCATCAGATGAGATCGAGAATTATGGAAAGTCCAGCTTTTACTAAAGAGAGAATCCTTGCAGCTATTTTGTTTGAGAAGACAATGGATTCAAAAGTAGAAGGATTGTATAGTGCAGACTATCTTTGGGAAAAGAAAGGCATTGTATCATTTTTAAAAGTAGATAAAGGATTAGATACACAAAAAAATGGCGTTCAATTAATGAAGCCGATTCCTGATCTAGAAGCGCTTTTAACGCGTGCAAATGAGCGACATATTTTTGGAACTAAGATGCGTTCAGTAATCAACGAAGTCAATAAAGAAGGTATTAAGGCAATAGTAGCTCAACAATTTGAGTTTGGTAAGATCATTTGTGGTGCAGGTCTTGTACCTATTATCGAGCCTGAGGTAGATATTCATACAGTTAATAAAAAAGAAGCTGAAGCTATTTTAAAAGAAGAACTTATTAGTCATTTGAAAGCTTTGGATGAGAATTGTCAGGTGATGTTGAAACTTACTATTCCAGATGAAGATAATTTATATGCTGATATTATGAAACTTCCAAATGTTGTAAGAGTTGTTGCATTGTCAGGTGGCTATTCAAGAGAAGAAGCAAACGAAAAACTTGCTAGAAATCACGGACTTATTGCTAGTTTCTCAAGAGCATTATCAGAAGGTCTAAATGACAATCAAAGTGATGATGCATTCAATGAAATGCTCAATAAATCTATTCAAAATATTTATGATGCATCAATTAAATAGAGAAAGACTATATAGTGAATAAGCCAATATAATGATGAGGGCTATTAAATACTTTTTAATGGTATTTATAGCCCTCATTTTGTTATATATTAATCTTTGTCGTTATAGTATACCAAGTCTTTTTTTTGCCTCTGGTAAAATTGCATAAAACTCTGAATAAAAATCATCATGTTTTTGAGCGGAACTTGCATGACTGATTTTAAAAAATGTATCGAGTAAGTCTGTATTGATCGCTTTTAGTTCTTGTTCATCTCTAATAAATTTCACTCTGAAATTCAGAGCTTTTAATAGCTTGTGCCAAGTCAATAAGAATTTTTTGTTTTCATTATAGTTTGAGATTCCAATCCAGTTTTCAACTTTTATAGATGTAAGATTTTCTTTGACACAAGAATTTGTTTGTAAGAAAAACTTGAAATCATCATCTTCATATACTCTTCCTAGAGGAAAAAGTCTACAGATACTAGGTCTATGAGCGTGGATTTGACATCTGCCACTTTCACTTAAAAAAGAGCACCTATCAGAATCTGATATTACATTTAAATGTGGTAAAGTGATTTTGTTTTCATGTTGCAACTTAATCTTATCAATTAACAACTCATCGAATGATAATTCTAGATAGCTTGACATTTCATAGACATCATATGGTGTTAGAATTACTAATTCTCCTACACCATAGCAGCAAGAACTACAATCAACACAGCCACCTGTATCGGCTTTTACTAAATCATTGATACCATAGAAATTTCCATCGGTGATCTCGTATAAATTAATTTTACTATTCATGAGTTTCCCTTTCACTTTCTAAGTAATATGATACAAAGAATCGAATTAAGTTTAACAGAAATAGGTATATTGTCAATTGTGAAAATAAAAGCTTCACTGTGACCAAGTCCCTTGACCCTAGTTAGTCCTCTTGATAGAATTGTCAAATATCTTATAGGAGGTTTACGTGACAACTAGTAAAATCAATTGGACTAATTTATTATTTATCGGAACCATTTTATTTTTTGCGCTTAGTTTTGTGAATATTGCATTTGCTTTTCTCGGTATAATTTGTGTAATTACACCTTTTTATATGGTAGTTAAAACTGGGAAAAAACTTTGGTGTACAACATACTGTCCTAGAGCAAACTTGTTTACTAGGTTATTTAAAAAGATTTCATTTGATTTAAAGCCTCCAAAGTGGCTATATAGCAAGGATACTAAAAGATTGGTTTTAAATTTTTTTTGTATCAATCTCGTTTTTATTGTATTATCAACTTATATGGTGGCAAAAAACAACATTCCACCTATGAATTTTGTTAGGTTTTTAATCGTATTTCAAATTCCGTTTGAATTACCACAGCTGATACCGATAGAGATACCTGTAATCTTGTCTCATATAAGTTATAGGATATTTTCGATTATGTTTACATCAACCGTGGTTGGTATGATACTAGGTGTTTTATACAGACCCAGATCATGGTGTGCAGTTTGTCCAGTACAAACACTTACAACAATTGTTAAAGAACAATCACAAATATAAGAGAGAGAGAGAGGTTCGAAGTGGCACATAAATTCAATCCTAAACATTTGGATAAATTAGATAACCCAGAAAGAAGAGATAAATTACCACCGGTTGAAACACTAGAAAAACTAGGGTTTGAAGCCAAGGATATTCTAGTAGATATTGGTGCTGGAATAGGTTACTTTACTATTGCTTCACAAGAAATAACAAAAGGACTTGTACCTACTTATGCACTTGATACGTCAAGTGACATGCTTATAAACTTAAAAGCACGTGAAATCGAGATTACTGGTAAGAATCATATACAAACTATTTTAACGGATGAATACGATTTCAAACTTTCTAAGGGTGTTGCTACCTTTGTCCTGCTCGTAAATGTGTTGCATGAAATTGACGATAAGACAATATTTATAAGACATATTCAGCAAATACTTAAAGAACATGGTAAAGTGGCAATTATCGACTGGAAAAAAATTGAGATGCCTGAGGGACCACCATTAAAGCATCGTATTTCAGTAGAAGAAACAAAAAAAATGCTAATTGAGCTAGGATTTAGAATAGAAAAAAGCCTAGAATTTGGTACTGAACTATATGGCCTTGTAGCAACTAAGTAAAAACGGTTAGACAGAAACTTTAGATATATGATATAATCCCTTAATGAATCACTTTGTATTAAGTATACAAAACTATATAGAGATTGAGTTTAATAAGGGAGAAAATTAATTTATGATGTATGTTAATGATGCGAAATGTATAGGTTGTGGAAAATGCGTGAAAGATTGCTTTCCAAGGGATATTCAAGTCGTTGAGGGTAAAGCAGTAATGCAAAACAAACGTTGCATAAAGTGTGGTCATTGTATCGCAATTTGTCCAGTAGATGCAGTTTCAATGGACGATTATGATATGAGTGAAGTTAAAGAATATAATGAAGAATCTTTTGCTATAGATGAAGAACAACTTATGAACTTTATCAAATTCAGAAGAACAGTAAGACAATTTACACCTCAAGAAGTTGATGAAGCTCAAATTATGAAAATAATTGATGCTGGTCGATTTACACAAACAGGTAGTAATCTTCAAGACGTTTCTTATGTTGTTGTTAGAGAAGGGTTAAGCGAGCTAAAAGAATTGACATTAGAATCACTTAAAGTGTCAGGGGAGAAAATCCTTGCAGATCCAAATCCACAGTTTGAAATGTTTAAGCCTTACGCAAAATTGTGGGTTAGAATGCATGAAGAGTATAAAGTAGATTCAACAAAAGATAAGTTGTTTTTTAATGCACCTCTTGTTGTGGTTATTACTGCTAATTCAGATGTAAATGGTGCACTAGCAGCTTCTAATATGGAACTGATGACCAATGCACTTGGACTTGGAACTTTCTTTAGTGGATTTATGACAAGAGCTTCAGTTGGAAACGAAAAAATTTCTGAGTTTTTAGGACTTAAAGATGGCAAAAAAGTTGTTACTTGTATGGTAATTGGACATCCAGCTGTATCATATCAAAGAACAGTACCGAGAAAATCAGCTGTAATTAACTGGAAATAAATGAAACCCCATTTTACTCATCGTGAGATAAAATGGGGTTTTTATTTGAAATTAAAAAGAAGTGATTCTAAATTTTGCCCCGTTTGGTAAAGCTTCTAAAACTGAAAAATAGTCGTTAGGAACATGACCGATGACATTAACACGTTGATCAGCGTTAAAATCATAACGTGTTAATTGTATTTCACCTGAGTACCTCCCATATAATTCATTATCTATTGTAAGTGTTCCTTTTTGTCGTGCGACACAGTTACATGGCTTTATCTGCGTCCCTTGAGTTGCATACTCCCTAGATTCTTGAAATCGAATTAAATTTGCTGGTGAATCTGGCCTAATCGAATAATCTTTAGAGAATAATGCTGAATATTCATGAGCAAATTGTCTTTGAAATACAGTGGGAATTGTATAAATATTTGATTTAGTGATACGTTCAATTAATTTCATCTCATTTTCACTGATCATCCCATCACCCACAAATACCCATGAGATATTATGTTTTAGGACCATCTCAACAAATGCAGCATATGGGGATAGGTGACGATGCGATTCAAGTGTAGGTAAGCCTTCATATATAGGTCCTCTTTTTTTCAAGTTTCCTGGAATAAAAGCCATAATCTCTATATTATTAGTAGTAAGGATCTGATTCCTTTTATCGAATTGAGCAGCATCAAGTCCTGTCTCTGGTCTTGGATAGTAGTTGTGCATCGCATAGAATTTACGATGAGTCTCTTTAATTTTCTGTAACCACTTAGTGGTTAAAGTGGACGCATTTAAACAAATAGGGACGTTTTTAGAGGCATCTAATACATCTTCAAGTGAAAATCCATAATCAACGCGTGCGATATCTATTGGTAGCTTTTGATGTAAATCAGAGATTGAGTTACAGCCAAAAATCGGAAGTGTTCTAGGTGAGATATCTGCAATGATTTGATAGCCAATTTGTTTAAAATGAGTAAGCATCTCCATCACATTTTCAGCGTAGGTGTCGTTAAATTCTTCCGAAATGTGCAGCGATGTAAAGATTGCACTTCCATCACTAAAAAGTTTTTCGAGATTATGTTTATTTTCTTTCCAAGTTGATGGGAAGATAGAGTAACCAATATTAAAACTCATAATGACCTCCATACTTTCATATAAATTATTAGTACATATACATTATTAGTACATATACATTATTTCACATGAACATAACTTCGTATAGGGTCATAATCAAAATGAATAATATATATAGTAAACTAAACAGTACATATTTCAAATGAGATGTTCTTATGTAAAAAATAAGTTACACTTTAGTTGAAACGAGTGTAGCTATACGGATACAAAAGCAGTTAAATCGTTCTTTTTTATAGTATTGTTTAAACAAATATTTACTTAAAATTGTTATGAATCTTGTATGAACAAAATTTTTTTTTATTGAACGGGATGAATATATTAATAAATACCTGTTTATACAGCATTTATAGGCAATTTTAGTCGATAAAATACGAGGCATGATACTTGCTTAAGTAAAAATGTAGCAATTATTATATTTTAGGGGAGGAATTAAATGTTTAAGAAATTAACACGTGGATGTGTCAAACTCGTCCAAAATTACCTACCAGACCCATTTTTATTTGCAGTTATTTAACGCTAATTGTTTTTTTAGCAGGAATGATCACAACTGCAGCAGGTCCACTAGAGATGGTGAAAAACTGGGCAGGTGGTTTCTGGAGTTTATTGGCATTCTCAATGCAAATGGCTTTAGTTTTAGTAACGGGACATACACTAGCTAGTACACCAATCGTAAAAAAAGCACTAGAAGCTTTAGCAAAACCATGTAAGACCCCGTTACAAGCGATTGTAGCTGTAACTTTTATCTCAACAATTGCATGCTGGATTAACTGGGGATTCGGTTTAGTAGTTGGTGCACTCTATGCAAAACAACTTGCTAAGGTTGTAAAAGGTGTAGATTATCGACTATTAATAGCATCAGCATATTCAGGATTTTTAGTTTGGCATGCTGGTATATCGGGTTCAATTCCACTACAACTTGCTACGGGTGGAGATGCACTTGTTAAAGCAACTAAAGGTGCACTTGTCGATCCAATTAGCACATCTCAAACTATTTTTTCTTATTGGAACTTAATCATCGTCGCTGTAATCTTGTTCACATTACCGTTTGTTAATAGGGCGATGCATCCAAGTCCCAAAGATGTTGTAACTATTGATCCTAAGTTGTTAGAGGACGAAGTTATCGTTGGAGAAGCGATTAAACATGGTGATACTTTTGCTGATAAGATGGAAAATAGTATGATTCTATCAATGTTAATTGGTGCTATGGGACTTGCATATATCATCTACTATTTTGCTACAGCTGGTTTCGAATTAAATTTAAACATTGTAAACTTTATATTTTTATTCCTAGGAATATTACTACACAAAACACCAAGAAAGTTCTTAGATGCAGTCTCTGCTGCAGCAAAAGGTACTTCTGGTATTATCCTTCAGTTTCCATTTTATGCTGGTATTATGGGAATGATGACTGGTGTTAGTGTTGCAACAGGCAACTCACTTGCGGGTGTGATATCTCAAGCTTTTGTTTCCATTTCAAATGAAACGACATTCCCATTATTCTCATTTTTAAGTGCAGGGATCGTTAACTTCTTTGTACCATCAGGTGGCGGACAATGGGCAGTACAAGGTCCGATCATGATGCCAGCTGGACTTGAGTTAGGCGTTAGTTCAGCCAAAACTGCTATGGCTATAGCTTGGGGTGATGCATGGACAAACATGATTCAACCATTTTGGGCATTACCAGCTCTTGGAATAGCAAACTTAGGGGCGCGTGATATTATGGGATTCTGTTTAATTGATTTGCTTTATGCTGGTGTGATCATCGCACTTGGTCTCTTGATTTTCTAGTAGATAAAATAATTTAAGTAGTATCAATCTTAGACTCCTATTTTTGATGAATTAGTGATAAATAATTACTTGTTCATTAAAAATAGGAGTTTTTTTTAAAAAGTAGGTTTATAATATAAGAAGAGAATATGTTATTTCATAAAATAATTATTTGAAATAACTATTTAGATACAATTAAAATTGGGTACATACAATATGTACTAAGTTTTAAGACGTTCAAATTTGAAAACAAAGAGGGTGTTTAAATGGATGCGAAATCAATAGAAATGGTGCTGCATGAAATCATTGATATTGACAAAAAAACAGATGCAGAAGTTCAAAAATTACGCGGCGAAATAGAAGAGCGTAAAAGTCAACTGAAGAACATCATCTCTGAAATCGAAGAAAATTCTAACACTAGACAAGTTGAACATGGTAAAAAAATGTACGAACGAATTTTAAATGAAGCAGTGTTAGAAACTGAAAAAATTCAAAATGATAGTTCGGTTAACTTAACTTCAATGGAAAAGCGCTTTGAAGAGAACAAAGCGGAAATGATTAAGAAAGCTTTAAGTAAATTATCTGTGGATAAGTGGGGGTCATAATGGACAAGGTAGGAACGCATGCGGCAGCAAATGCCAAAGCGAATGCCATGCTCGGAAAGCTTTTAAAAGATAAAGATTATCATGAACTTCTAAAACTAGAAACAGTGAATGAAGTGATGGATTATCTAAGACTTCATACGCATTACAGTTTGATTTTTAATGAACTAAATGACGATACCGAAGCCAACGAAGTGACGATGAAACGACATTTCTTTCGTGCATATGAAAAGCTGTATCACTTTTATATTGATGAATATCGAGATTTTTTTAAAGCATTGTTCATGAGGTACGAAGTGGAGAACTTAAAACTCTACCTTAGAGCACTATCGAGAAATGAAAAACTCGATAGTATTCAGAGTCATTTAATCACATCTGACTTATATTCTAATCTGGATTATGATGTGTTAAACCAATCAACAAATACTCATGAGTTTCTAGAAGCAATCAAAGATACACCTTATTATTCAACCTTGGATGCTTTTATTGATGATGAACCAACTAGCATGGTTTTCCATATGGAGATGGTATTGGATCGAGGCTATTTTAACATATTATACGATTCAATCATTCATTTGAGCCGCAATGATAGAAAATTAATGTTAGAATTACTTGGGATTAATATTGACATCCTAAATGTTCAATGGATTTTTAGAGGGCGTAATTACTTTGACATCTCATCTGAAGAGTTATTTAACTTTACACTTAATGGTGGGAAAAGATATGATTATAAGGCACTAAAAAAATTCTGTTACATGGCATTAGATGATTTTAAGAAAGTGGTTTCCAGTGGTGATTATAGGGATATTTTCGCTGATGAAGATTACATGATGGAGCGTGCTATGGAAAGGCAATTATTTTATGAGCTAGATAATTTTACTAAGAAACCTGGCTTGTCTATAGTATTGCCTGTAGTGTTGCTTTTTAAATTTGAATATGAAATTAGAGATTTATTTACAATTTTAGAAGGCATTAAGTATCATGCAAATAATATTAGCGAACTTTTGATTAGAGACTTGAGGAGGGAGCGATAATTGGCTATAAAAAAACTAGCGATGGCAAATATTGTCTGTCCTCGGGATAGACTAGATGAAACAATAAGAGATATGATTTTGCTAGAAAAATGTGAATTTATAGACACCTTTCTAGAGATTAATGAAGGTGATTTTAGCATTGGCATATCCGAAGAAAACGCTGATGAAATTCTAGATATGGAGGATATTGTTCCTCTGAAAGAAAATAAGGAAATAAAACAAGTTATTCAAAAGCTTGAAACAACGATGATGAGTTTAAACTATAAACCTACGGTTCATAAAAAACATATGTATGGTGAACATGACTTTGAGAAAATCAAAGATGACGTTGAAAAGTTGTGTACAAATTTTGAAAACCAAACCAATGAGGTTCTTCAAATTAATAGTGAAATTGAGTCATTAAGAAACCTCGAAGTCATAGAGTGTATGAAAAATATTGATATTGATCTTCGGGAATTGATTGAACTAAAATATTTCACATTAAAATTTGGATTTCTAACGCGTGAGAAAGCAAAACGTATTTCACAGAATTACGATAACATTAAAGCAATTGTTTTACACGTTGGGACTTATGAAGAAAAAGAGGTAAACCTGATTTTATCACCTAAGAGTCTTGATGTAGAAATGGGGAGGATTTTAAGATCAACTAATTTTGTGGAGATTGATTTAAAGGATGCTTTTCTAAGCACTCCCAAAAGGATGATAGAGCACAACAAAAATGAGTTGACTAAACATTATCAAAGACTTGATGAAATTCAAGAACTCACAAAAAAAGACATTAAAGAAAAAAGTAATTTTATGGACATACTTTATTCAAAACTGATCATGGAAAATCGAATTGATCAAGTTAGGACGAAAGTAGCAGTCACTGAAAATTTTGCGTATCTATCTTCATGGGTACCAGAAGGGTTCACGGATAAGATAGATCAAACCCTACAGAAACCACCGGAAACATTGGTGACTTACAAGAAATCGAATGAGGTTTCCTCTAACATTCCGGTGCCAACATTTTTAAAGAACAACGCCTTTTTTAAGCCTTTTGAGATGCTCGTCAATATGTACGGCGTACCTTCATACAACGAAGTAGATCCCACACTTTTTTTTGGACTCGCATATATCCTTTTGTTTGGTGCGATGTTCGGAGATTTGGGACAAGGGATGGTTATCGTCTTGGCAGGACTTCTCATAAGGAAAAAAGTCAGTGCGGACTTTAGTGGTATTTTAACTAGAATCGGGATTGGTTCAATGTTTTTTGGAATTATTTATGATTCGTTTTTTGGATACGAAAATGTAATTTCTAGCATTTTACCATTACCTATTTACCTTAGACCAATGGAGAACATTAACACAATGCTCATATCCTCCATCGTACTAGGTGTGATTTTAGTCTTTATTAGCTATGGTTATAGCATTGTCAACAAACTTAGACTTGGAGATCTTGAAGAAGGCGTCTTTGGTAGAAATGGTATTAATGGAGTGGTGCTGTTATCCTCCATCTTACTACTAGTACTAAAACAAATGACAAACATAAGTGTTATTCCAAGTCAACTACTTTATGTTTTGATATTAATCAGCGTTATATTATTGGTTTTTAAACAACCAATCAGTAACAAGATCAAAAAAGAAGAACGGTTATATGAAGAAAATGCAAGTTCATACTATATAGAAAGTGGTTTCAACTTATTTGAGACATTTCTAAGTATAATAAGCAATACAATCTCTTTTATAAGAGTAGGCGCTTTTGCACTTAATCATGTTGGTCTTTTTATTGCCTTTCATACTTTGGCAACAATGATTGGCAGTACAGGAGGCAATATAGCGATGTTCTTTCTTGGTAATATTATCATTATAGGCCTTGAAGGCTTAGTTGTATTTATTCAAGGTTTGAGATTGTTTTACTATGAGTTATTTAGTAAATATTATACTGGTGATGGGGTTTTGTTTACCCCAGATAAATTATAGGAGGGTGTTATGATTTTTGTGTTTATGCTAGTGATAATTATTGCAGCTACCATTGGACTTGGCGTTTATTATTATTTTCAGCCATCAGTGGAAGAAGCAAATAGAAAAATCAAAGTTGTTTTAAGTGCAAATGTAATCAGCTTTGTAGTGGTATTGTTGGGTGGCACTATCTCGGTTTTCTCAGGTGCAACATTTGGTGCAACTGCAGCAGCTGCAACAACTACAGCGACTAATAGTTCAGCAGGTCTTGGCTATATTGCAGCAGCACTTTCTACTGGACTTGCAACAATCGGCACTGGATATGCTGTTGGTAGTGTTGGTTCATCAGCACTTGGAGCAGTTTCAGAAAATCCCAAAATATTAGGTAAAACGATGATATTTGTTGGACTAGCTGAAGGTATTGCAATCTATGGATTGATTATTTCTATACTGATATTAGGTAAATTATAATGAAATCATATTGTTTGTGTGAAAAAGTAGAAACTCAAACTGCCATGAGACTTGGCGGTATTGAAAGTAAACTGATTGGATCTGATGAAGAAGCCAAAGATGTGATCGAAGCGCTTTTAGAAGATCCATCAATTGGCCTGATCATGATTTCTGAAAACATTCATAACAGACTCAAGGATATGATAATGGATCTAAAATTGCTTAGAAAAGACACTTTGATCATACAAGTGCCTGAACCAGAAGGTTTACAAGATAAAGAATATATCATGAAGTACATTAAAAATTCTATTGGAATAAAGTTGTAAAGAAGGTGATACTATCATAACAGTTGAAAAGAAAATAGAATTATTTTCTAAAATGGTAACTGAAAAAAATCTATCTGATGATCGAAAGTTTTTGGACGAACTCAATCGTAAACACGCTCAAATACTCGATGATATGGAAACCAAATGTCAAAAAAAACGTAATGTATATTTGGCTAATATTGAGGAAAAAGCGAAAGAAAAAAAACGAAGAATGATTTCAAAGACGCAATCAGAAGTTCAAAATCAAGTACTCGTAAAAAAACATGATATTTTGAAACAGTTTAAATCTGAAGTCATGGAAAAATTGCAAAAAGAGTCTGAAACTGAAGAATATAAAACCTATTTTAATCACAAATTTACAGAAGCACTCTCTAAATTTGATGAAAATGATGCACTGGTAATTGGTGTTAATACTTCAGACCTTGAGCTTGTACCAAAACAGTATGATACAATTATAGATGATCAACTTTTAGGTGGTTTTTACGTGATAAAAGGTGCCCGTGAAAAATATGATTATACACTTAATAGTGAAGTTGATCAAATTGATGATTACCTTGGATGTTTAATAAATTCACTATTTGACTCATCTGAGGAGGTTTGTGATGAAGCATAACGAAGGCAGTATCATATACATCAACGGACCTGTTGTCAAAGGCACTAACATGGGCCATTTTAAGATGAGAGAAATGGTTCTAGTCGGTGAAGATAAATTGATTGCTGAAGTGATTGGATTAAACGGTGATGTAGGTACCATACAGGTTTACGAAGAAACAGAAGGCGTAAGTCTAGGTGAAACCATCTATGGACTTGAGACGCCGCTATCGCTTAATCTTGGTCCTGGACTTATTGGTAACATCTTTGATGGTATTGGTCGTCCTCTCAATAAGATTGCAGAGATGAGTGGTGATTTTATGCCGCTTGGAATAGGTTTATTATCACTTGATTTTGAGAAAAAATGGCATGTTGTGATGAAAGTTTCTGTAGGCGATATTGTAATTAGTGGTCAAATTTTTGCAGAAGTTATAGAGACTGGTTTAGTGACGCATAAAGTCATGATTCCACCAGGCGTTGAGGGTGTTGTTACTTTTGCTGAATCAACAGGTGACTATACACTTAAAGATATATTACTAAAAATTCAAGATAAAAATGAAATAATTACCGATGTTAAAATGTATCAAGAATGGCCGGTTAGAAAAGCTAGACCTATTGGGGAAAGAATGAGGATTTCCAAACCTTTGATTACGGGTCAAAGAGTAATAGATACTTTTTTCCCAATAGCTAAAGGTGGTACTGCTGCGATTCCTGGTGGATTTGGTACAGGTAAAACGATGACACAACATCAGCTTGCCAAATGGTCTGATGCAGATATCATCATCTATATAGGTTGTGGAGAACGTGGCAATGAAATGACAGATGTTCTGGAAGAATTTCCGAAACTAATTGATCCAAAATCAGGCAAAGCGATTATGGAGAGAACGGTACTGATTGCCAATACGTCAAATATGCCCGTAGCAGCACGTGAAGCAAGTATCTACACTGGCATCACTATGGCTGAATACTATAGGGACATGGGATATCACGTCGCTATTATGGCGGATTCTACCTCTAGATGGGCAGAAGCACTACGTGAGATTAGCGGTCGTCTAGAAGAGATGCCTGCTGAAGAAGGTTACCCTGCGTATTTATCTTATAGATTGGCGGAATTCTATGAACGTGCAGGTTATGTGACGACATTAAACGGATCTGAAGGTTCTATCACTATTATTGGTGCAGTTTCACCAGCGGGTGGTGATTTCTCAGAACCTGTTACTGAAAATACCAAACGCTACGTCAATGCTTTTCTAGCATTAGATCGTAAGTTAGCATATGCACGACATTATCCCGCAATCAATTGGCTTACGAGTTATAGTGGCTATATCAAGATGTTAAGCGAATGGTATTCGGATAATGTTGCTGATGATGCGATTGAACATCGCAACAAGATTATGGGATTGCTCCAAGAAGAAAGTAAGCTCCTTGATATAGTTCAGTTAGTTGGAGAAGATGTTTTACCAGATTCGCAACGATTAATTCTTGAAATTGCTCGTATCGTTAAAACAGGAATCTTACAACAAAATGCATTTCATAAAGATGATTCTTTTGTGCCACTTGAAAAGCAATACAAAATGCTTAAAGTGGTATGGCATCTCTACGTGAGAGCAAATGAATGTGCTGAAAAAGACATTCCTATGTCGCGACTTAGGGATGTAGAATTATTTGAGAAAATTGTAAAGATGAAATATAACATTCCAAACGATAATTTGGAAGGACTTAAAGACTTGATAGCAGAGACTGATGCTTACTACGACGCTTTATTAGCGCAATACAATTAGGTGATGTGATGTTTAAAGAATATTTAAAAATAGACAAAATAGAAGGACCACTCATTTTCTTGAAAGGCATTAAAGAAGCTAAGTATGGTGAAATTATTGAGATAAAACTTGAAAATGAGCAAAGGGTAGGTAAAGTGATTACCATAGATGAAAACATGGTAGTTGCTCAAGTATTTGAAGGCACCTCAGGACTGAGTACAGTGAATGCAAGTGTTAGATTCACTGGGGAGTCCATGACCCTTAATCTGTCAAAGAATATATTGGGTAGAATGTTCAATGGACTCGGAAACCCAATTGATGGTGGTGGACCGATTTACTCAAGTAAATCGTACAACATTAATTCAAGGCCAATTAATCCAGTCTCTAGAAAATATCCAAGAGACTATATTGAGACGGGTATATCGTCTATTGATGTACTTAGTACTCTAATTAGAGGACAAAAACTCCCGATTTTCTCTGGAAATGGATTGCCTCATAAGGAACTGGCTGCTCAAATCGTTAGCCAAGCTAAGATTGCCTCAGCACTTGAAGAAAAATTTGCAGTATGCTTTGTGGCAATAGGAGTGACTAGAGATGAAGGTGCTTACTTTGTTGAGCGATTTGAAGAAAGTGGAACTCTAGATAATGTTGTGATGTTTATGAATTATGCGGATGACCCTGTAACTGAAAGACTTAGTATTCCAAAATGTGCTTTAACAGCAGCTGAATATTTAGCTTTCGAGGAGGATATGCATATATTAGTTGTTATGACCGATATGACCAATTATTGTGAAGCCCTTCGTGAGATTGCATCTGCAAAAGAAGAAGTTCCAAGTAGAAAAGGTTATCCTGGATATCTATATTCTGATTTGGCATTTATCTATGAAAGAGCTGGTATGCTTAAGGATAAAAAAGGCTCAATTACATTTATCCCGATACTCACCATGCCAAATGATGATATCACGCATCCAATTCCAGATTTAACAGGTTATATCACAGAAGGACAAATCGTACTTTCAAGAGATTTAGCAAACAAAGATATCAATCCTCCAATAAATGTAATGCCATCTTTATCAAGACTTATGAAAGATGGTATTGGTGAAGGGTATACAAGAGAAGATCACCCTGATCTTGCCAATCAGCTTTTTTCATCATTTTCTAAAGTGCTGGATGTGCGGTCTCTTGCTCAGATCATAGGTGAATCTGATCTTTCAGATCTAGATAAACTTTATATTGAATATGGAAAGATGTTTGAGAATACTTTCTTGAATCAAGGTTTCTCTGATCGAAGAACTATTGTTCAGAGCTTGGATCTGGGATGGAAAACATTATCGATTTTACCACTAGAGGCTTTAGATCGATTAGATGACGAGACGATAAGTAAGTATCATAGGAGATGATTGGATGGAGAAATTAACACCAACCAAAGCCAACTTAATGAAATCAAAGTCTTTACTTGCGTTTTCAAAGCAAGGGTATCAGCTTCTAGATAAAAAGCGAAGTGTGCTGGTTCGAGAGATGATGACCATGATTGAAGAGGTAAAAGAGCTGCAGATCAAGATTGACGAAATTTTCGTTGATGTTTATGCTGCGCTTAATATTGCCAATATAACCATGGGAGCAAGTGCAGTTACAGAAGCGGCTTTATCAATTCCAAAAGATGAAAATATAAAGATACTCAATAAAAGTATCATGAATGTCGAAATTCCTACGATAAAAGCTGAAGAACAGCCCCTTAAACCATATTATGGTTTCTATAGAACAAGTTCAGCAATAGATATCACTGTTGTAAAGATGCGTGAAGTACATGAACTGATGTATAAACTTGCTGAAGTTGAAAATGCTGTTTTTAGGTTGGCAATCGAGATTAGACAGACAAGTAAACGTGCCAATGCACTTGATAAAATTCAGATACCAAAGTATGTCGAAATGACAAAATGGATTGAAGAGTCGTTAGAGGAGAAAGAACGAGAAGACTTTTTTAGACTAAAGCGGCTTAAAGGAAAGAAATTTTAGTAAAGTAAATAACGGCGTTGTAATTAATAAAGCCACCTTGGCAAATGATGAAGATCATGCTGAGGTGGCTTTTTATACTTGACAGAGCAAATAAAAAAGGATAAAATAAATTTGGTTCGTAAAGAACAAACCTCAAAATATTAATATCCAATATTATTATACACTTTACAAAATGCAATGTCAACAGTTTTTTTATTTAAGCGCCACGAATTATAAGATGAAAGGGGAATTACATGAATTTCAACGATCAGGAATGGATTAGTGAAATTGAATGGCTTGAGGAGGTCCTCGGAGAAACAAGAAAACAATTAGATGAAAATAATTCTATGAAAGATAGATTAGAAACAGATACAAGAGAGACACAAAAGGAGATGTGGCAAGATTTGGGCTCAGTCTCTATCTCCAACGGATTAGAACAAATTGCAGATTTTATGAGTTACATTAACACCATGAAAAACCAAAAAAGAAGCAATGAATTTGCCATTAAACTTGAAGAAAAATTTGAGCGCATCCTTTTATCGCCTTATTTTGGTCGCTTTGATTTTGATGAGAAAAATACAAAAGTAACTGAAAAATGTTATATTGGAATCTCAAACCTCATTAGAGAAAATTGTGAATTTATGATCTATGACTGGAGAGCACCAATCTCTAGCATGTTTTATGACTATGAGATTGGTGAGGCGCAGTATGATTGTCCAGATGGCATCATAAAAGGCGAAATTATACTCAAAAGACAATATAAGATCAGTGATGGCAATATGGAATACATGTTTGACAGCAACCTTAAAATCGACGATGAGATTCTTCAAAATATGCTGAGTAAAAATACTGATCAGAAGATGAAAGCCATCGTCACAACCATACAAAGAGAACAAAATCAGGTGATTCGTAATGAAGCTTATAACCACCTGATCGTTCAAGGGGCAGCAGGAAGCGGTAAGACTTCCGTAGCACTACATCGTATCGCATATTTATTATATAAGCACCGCGAAACAATCACTGCAAAAAACATCCTGATTTTTTCACCAAACGGCATTTTTAATGACTATATCTCAAATGTACTACCACAACTTGGTGAAGATAACATGTCACAGACAACTTTTTCTGACTACATGCACGCAGCACTAGGCCCAGCATTTAGAAAAGAAAAATACAGTGATATGATGGAATATATATTTGGTGCAGATAAGAATGATTACTATCAAATCAGAGTCGGTAGTATCAAACTCAAGTCATCACCAGAATTCTATGAAATCTTAAAACAATATGTTGAAGCAATTTCCAGTAAAGATAGGAATTTTAAAGATATCGTTTTTAACAATCAAGTCATTATTTCATCTGAGGAAATTAAAGTTTTGTTCTTTGAAGAATATGCGAACTTACCATTAAAAAGACGCCTCCAAAAGATCAAAGAACGTATGCTCTTTTTAATTGAACCTTATAAGAAGAGAAGAATCAAAGATGAAGCTAAGCGCCTTGTAAAATCATCATCTATAATCGATAAAACAGAACTTACGATTAAAAGTAAAGCACTTGTAAATGCAGAGCTTAAATCAATATTGGATGAAATTGAAAGAATGACTAATTGTAATTTTGTTGAACTTTATAGAAACTTATACAGGTCAAAAGAATACTTAAATAAATCTTCTTTTGAAAGTTTTTCGGTAGAACAAATTAAGCAGATAAAGAAGTATACAATAGAGAATTTAAACGCAGGCATCCTTTACTATGAAGATCAAGCGCCACTGTTACTATTAAAAGTGATGCTTGGAGAGTTACCAAAGACGACTGACATAAAATTTGTAATTATTGATGAAGCTCAGGATTACACCGCTATACAATATGATATTTTATATCACTTTTTTAGTCATGCTAACATCACGATTCTGGGCGATCTTAACCAATCCATCAACCCCTATATGAATGTTGGCGATTATGCACTGATTGAAAAGATCTTTCCAAGACAGGAAACACTTAGAATTACACTGAACAAAAGTTATCGTTCAACCATTGAGATCATAAAATTTTCTAGAGATATTCTTAAAAAATCTATAGAAGACGAATGTGTAGAAAGAAGTGGTGAGTTACCACAAGTTGTTAGCTTTAACGATTCAGAGGAAATTTTTGAACGCATTATAAAAGATGTAAAACATTATAAAGAAAATGGCTATAAATCAGTGGGTATTATCACAAAATCAGTGAAGCAAACTGAATACGTCTACGCACAGTTAAAAGATAGAGTACATGTAAATGCGATTATACATGAGGATGACGAGTATATATGTGACACTGTGATTATCCCGATTTATCTTGCAAAAGGTTTAGAATTTGACGTTGTAATAATTTATGATGTAAACACAGATAATTACTGTGGTGAAGAAGATCGTTTACAGCTATACACAGCTTGTACAAGAGCACTTCATGTACTGAATTTATATTATCAAGGTGAGAAGACTTATCTTTTCTAAAGATCATGTCCGAAAGTGAGTATTCTTGCATTTCATAGAGTGTTATAATCTAACTATTAGTAAAGTTGGTTATAATACTCTTTTTTTATTATAAAAGTGGTGAATCGTATGAAACTATCTCAACAAAGTTGTTATGAGATTATTAAATCGAAAGATTCAAGATTTGACGGCGTCTTTTTTACAGTTGTTAAGACGACGGGAATATACTGTAGACCGATCTGCAAAGTACCACCACCAAAACAGGAAAATTGTGATTTTTATGAAACTGCTTATCAAGCAGAACAGGCTGGTTATAGACCGTGTCTTCGATGTCGTCCAGAGATGGCGCCTGAATACTCGGAATTTGAACAAAGTGACTATATGATCAAGCAACTATTGACTTTCTTTGATGAGGAAAACTATTGTGCAGGCTTGGTACAAAAGAGTGCAGACTATTTTGGAATCACCGCAAGGCATGTGAATCGACTATTTCATAATGCACTTGGCATAAGTCCTCAGCAATATATCATGACAAAGAGATTATTAAATGGAAAGCGGCTTTTACAAGACACAAACTTAAGTGCAACTGAAATTAGCGGTATTGTAGGTTTTGGAAGTCCAAATAGGTTTTATCAAGCATTGAAATCTAAATACAAGATGTCGCCAAGTGAAATTCGGGGAAAAGAAAAAAAGAGACAAAATACAGAATGGATTACTATCAAAATAGCTTATAGACCGCCTTATAGATGGGGCCAAATGATGGACTATTTTAAGCTAAGAGCGATTCCTCAAGTAGAATGGGTCGATGCATTTGACGTGTATAGAAGAACACTGCGAGTTGCCTTAAATGAAGAGTTGTATCAAGGCTATATAGAAGTAAAACCAGTTCCTGAGCAAAACCATATCAGTGTAAAAGTGAGCCGAGGTCTTGAAAAAGTCCTTCTACAAGTGATTAAAAGCGTTAAAAAGGCGTTTGATTTAGATGCTATTCCAGAAGCTTTACCAGAAGGCATAAACAAAGGGATAAGGCTCCCTGGTTGCTTTGATGGGTTTGAGGTTGTGCTTAGAGCAATTATAGGACAACAGATTACAGTAAAAGCTGCCACGACATTATCAGGGAGAATGGTCGCGTATCTTGGAGAGAAAACTCAAACACCCTGGGATGAACTCTCTCGATTTTTCCCTAGCCCAAAAGAATTTCGTGAGAGCGGCCTAAATATAGTTGATACACTTGGTAGCCTTGGTATCATTTCATTAAGAGGTCGTGCAATTGCAAGTGTCGTCGACTGTATGTTAAACCAAGAGATTTCCTTCGAAAAGTCAAAAGGACCTGATGAATTGATTGAAAGTTTGATGAAAATCAAAGGAATAGGGATATGGACAGCACAATATGTTGCAATGAGAAGCTTAAGTTGGCCAGATGTTTTTTTGGAATCTGACTTGATCATTAAGCAAAAACTTACGCCACATCTAGACCCTAATTTAAAATATGCAAGGGCGGCTACCGAGTATGCTAAGGCGTATGAGCCGTGGCGAAGTTATTTGACATTTTCCATTTGGCAGGATCATTTTGACAAGATTAATGGACTTAAATAAATATAGCTTTAGTATAGATATTGCTAATAGAATGAGGTGAGTAAAATGAATGATTCGCGTTACTTTAGATATAATTCAAGATGGGGTGAAATGTTAGCTCAGATAAATGAAAGTGGTGCATTAAAAGGGCTTTGGTTTACGGGGCAAAAGCATTTTCCAACATTTATTCCGAGGGAGATTGAATGGATCGCAGATGTGAAATGTTTTAACTCAGTTCGGAAACTTGAAGCCGAATTAAAAGCATATGAAAATGGAACTACAGATCAGTTTACAATTGCTCTAGAGCCAGATGGGACACCATTTCAAAAGGAAGTATGGCATATTTTAATGCAAATTCCCTATGGTACAACGATAACTTATGGTGAAATCAGTCAAAAGCTTGCTGAAAGACGTAACCTCAAATCTATGTCATCACAAGCAGTTGGACAGGCAATAGGTCGCAATCCGATTAGCATCATTATTCCATGCCATAGAGTACTTGGCAAAGATGGCAGTTTAACAGGGTATGCTGGAGGTCTTGAGCGAAAGACAGCACTTTTAGACCTTGAGCGTAAGAATATCAAGGATTTATAAAAAAAGACCCTTTGGGGTCTTTTGTTTGCACTATGCTTTTATTGCCCATCTTAATTTTGCTGATTTAGCACGGCCGTTGCGGCTACATTCTTCAGCAGAAGGTCTAATGGGTTCTTCAGAGATACTGCTGTATGCGCCTTCGCGTAAAAGCCTTTTAAATGATTTTTTAACCAAGCGGTCCTCTCCAGAATGAAACGTAAGGATTGCAACACGTCCGCCACTGGCTAAAGCGTCTGGAAGTTTTTCTAAAAATTCATATAATACTTCAAACTCTTCATTTACATCGATTCTAAGTGCTTGAAAACTTCTTTGGCATGATTTTTTGATATCAAAATCTTTTGTCTTAGCAGGTAAGAAGTTTAGTGCTTCTTCTATGATATGTCTCAGATGCGTTGTTGTCGTAAGTGGTTTGCCTCTTTTTATATGAGCAACAATTGCCCTAGCGATTATATCTGCATGGGGTTCATCTGCATTTTCGATGAGCATGCCTATTAATTCATCTTTAGTAATCGACTTTAAGCGTTCTGCTGCTGAGATACCTACACTTGGATTTAACCTAAGATCAAGAGGACCTTCAATCTTAAAAGAGAAACCACGATCAGGATTATCAATCTGCATAGAAGATACGCCTAAATCCGCAAGTACAAAATCTAGAGGTCCTGATTCTTCCACAACCTTATCGATATTTGAGAAGTTAAATTGTTTTGTGATGAGATCATCGCTTCCAAAACCTAAGTTTTCAAGACGTTCTTTAGTTTTAGGCAATTCGATAGGATCAACATCCGTTGCATAAAGTTTGCCTTTATGATCAAGCCGTTTTAGCATCTCAAGTGAATGTCCACCGTAACCAAGCGTTGCATCAAGCCCTATTTCACCTGGTTTAATCTTTAGAATTTCCAAAATTTCATTGACACAGATAGAGATGTGCATCCCAGCTGGTGTACTACCTTTTTGGATAATTTTATTGACATCTTCAGCATATTTTTCTGGCTGAAGCTCTTTGTACTTTTCTTTATACGATTTTGGATGTGTTCCTTTATAACGAACGCGACGTTTATGCTCATGTTCCATGATAGGCTCCTAGTTTAGATAGTTTTAAATTATAAGATATGATATCAAAACCATGCATCTAAAGCAAATTTATTAAAGGAAATTTTCATTATATGTAGAATAAGTGATAAGGAAGATAAACACAAGTAATTTGATATATGTACATAGGTACATAGAGGGGACAGATGAAACTAGCAATTGACAGAAAAATGATAATTGAAAACCTAAAAAAGCAAAAGTTCGTTCCTTTTAACGTAATTGGGATTATGGAGAACATGGAAAGTAACGTTTACTATGATGAGGCAACTATTTCAGTATGGTGTGAGCATGAATATTTTAACTATATTTCTGGAAGTACAGAAGTGATTGCTTCACATGTTGAGTCATTAGAAGATGGTTTTTATGGATTTGCAGCGGTAGAAGATCACCTCGCTAAGTCTGTATATACTAAGCATCTTTTACACTGGTATGAACCAACCGATCGTTTTGTACATGTTACTGATAAAATCCTAGATAGTGATTGGCGTTTAGGTGCACCATATGAGATTGTGCCAGTGCCGCTTACAGAGGCCAAAGGGATAAATGACCGATACGAGTATAAAGATGAAGGATCATTTGAACGTATATGTGATGCAATTTCTCATAGACCTTCATCGGCAATTTATATAGAGGGTGAACTTGCCAGCTATGTACTTGTTCATGAAGACAACTCAATAGGTTTTATGTACACGTTGGAGAAATATAGACACATGGGATTGGGATACTGGGTAACTTTAGATCTACTCGATCAGATGAGAAAACGTGCGGCAGTTTCATTTGTAGAGATCAATCAGGCTAATTTTAAATCACAGGGATTAGCGAGAAAATCTGGGTTTGAAAAGGATGTATTTACACCTTGGTTTGGAATTATCAAAGGCGTGCCATCTTTTTTTGAAACGTGGGAGCCACTTGAGGGCCGTTCCTATATCTTTACAACTACAGCACACCTTAGAGAAGTAGATCGGTTAACAACAGACATTGAAGTACCTAAAGTCAACAAAACAGGAGATGATTTTAAAATAGTAATTGACGAAAAAGGTAGAAAAGCCCAGATCAATTTGACTCTAGATGAAACAAAAGAAGCCTATATTACTGAGATTCATTCAAAGGAGAATATGGATTATCTTGAAGTGGTAAAAGCTATCGCTATTCACTTTCCGGAGAAAAGTGCATCAGTCGTACTGCCATATGATGAAAAATTAGCTAAACAAATCGGATGCATAGCAATCTTAAAACAATAAATTTAAGACTTTAACCGATTATAATTTATGTGATTCAACTAAAATCTTAAAAAGAAGCGACTGAAATTGTCACTTACTATTTAAGATTTTTTATTATTTTTTGGCTATTATACATTGACAATATAAATTTCAAGTATTACTATGTACTTAGTAGTACTAAATACAATTCAGTACATAGTATATGCTATTACTTAATAGATCTTGATATTTTTTTAAGATCACACGTCAGTATAATCCATAGAAGAAAGCATATATGAAAGGAGGCGTGAATTGGACAATCTTCAAAAGCAATTTAAAAAAGGAATCCTAGATATAATCGTTTTAAACCTTCTCTCTCAAAACGATGCCTATGGTTATGAAATTATCAGTCAGTTAGACGCACTTTCAAGTGGCTACTATTTGTTAAAAGAAGGCTCTCTATACCCGGTACTTTACAGGTTAGAAGATAAAAGGTTTATCGAAAGTTACCGAAAAACAGAGGGGACAGAACGTGCTGTTCCTAGAAAATACTATCGGATTACAAAAGAAGGTGTACTTCACTTAAGTGAGATGAAAGAAGAGTGGCTACAATTTAGTAAGATTACAAATCAGATGTTGAAAGGATAGGTGAAAAGGATGAATAACAAAGCCAATATAAAATACGCTTCAAAAGTAGTTTCTTTAATTCCAGTTAATCAAAAGTACAAGAACAGAATTAAAGAAGATATCATCAATAGACTTGAAGAATTTCATGGTGTAGAAGATCCCATTTCAATTTTGGGTGAGCCAGAAAATGTAGCAAAAGAGTTTATTGAAAATATTGATCCTTCAGAACTTAAGCCTATGCAATCAACGAGAAGAAGGTCTAGCATACATTACAGCTATAAAAGTGACAAGACTTTTATGGGGTTGCCAATTATTGATATCCAACTTGGAAGTTTTAAGTTGGCAAAAGGTGTAATCGCTATTGGCGATTTTGCAGTTGGTTTAGTTGCAATTGGAGCAGTCTCAGCGGGTCTGATATCAATTGGTGCACTTGGTCTAGGAGTAGTTGCTTTGGGAGGCGCTGCAATAAGTTTGATCTGCTCATTGGGTGGACTTGCAGTCTCAGGTCTCTTCTCTTTTGGTGGTATAGCAGTTGCATATAGCGTAGCAGTTGGAGGCGCAGCATTTGCACATACTCTAGCTATTGGAGGCTATGCTAGTGCAACTGACATCGCTATGGGAGATATTGCACATGGTAAACTTGCTCTCTTCAAGAAAGATTATAAAGGTGATATAGGGATTGAATATTTTTCAACATCTTTGGAACTTTTTAAGGCACAAGTTGCTGAGTTATATCCTAATTTACCCAACTGGTTAAAGTCGGTTATTGATTTCTCATATGACACAATTATGCTGACAAGTAGATCAAATTAGTTCGTAACATAAGTGTATTTTTCTTGGGATGTGTCGTTACAGCAGGCGTATATGGTGGATTAACAACATCAAAATCAATCTTAATTAAACAGGCATTACCTGCGCTTATTGTACTAGTAGTAACCGTAATTTTAAAATAAAGGATCTAGAGTAATTAAATTTAGAGTAAAAGTCAGTTGTAACATAAACTGACTTTTTTTTTGAAAATTCAAAACTCGGTTATGACATAATGTAAGGGGTAAATGGCTCAATTTTATTTGACAATATCGATAAATAATATTATGATATCTATAGATGATATCAATAAACGATATTGAGTTGTGTGGAGGGATAGAGATGGCCAAAAAAGCTTTTGATGGTCTAACAGAAAGTATGTTTTACATATTGATGGCTTTCTTAAAAAAAGAGATGTGTGGCATAGATGTTAATTCATTTGTTGAAAGCATAACAGGCGGTAGAGTAAAGTTGGGGCCAGGGACTCTATATACAATTTTGTCAAGGTATGAAGAGGAAGGTCTTATCGAAGAAACTGCTGTTGAAGGAAGAAAGAGAACTTATAGAATTACTAGCAAAGGTATCGATCTGTACCATGCTGAGCTGGACAGATTAAAAGCATGTGTTGTAGATGGAGAAAGTGAGGCTACAAGATGAAATATATCAAAAAGCTATTGCCTGTAAATATCTATGATATTGCTGAAGTTGAAAGTTATTTTAGCATGATGGCTGAGAAGGGACTTTTTATTAAGAAAGTTGGCTTTTTTGCACATTTTCAAAAAGACAGTCCACAAAAAACTGTTTATAGGCTTGAACCAGTCACTAAAACGCAGCGTGCACCAAGTGATGAAATGATTGCGTATTATGAAGAGGAAGGTTGGATTTATGTATGCACGATATCTCACGCATTTCGCGTATTTAGAAGCATTATAGAAAATCCCAAAGAACTTCATACCGATCCCATAACTCAAAGTTATACCTTTGAACTTTTAAATAAAAAATTAAAATTTGCTTACTTGGCTTCGATAATTGCAGCTATATGGATCATAGGAATGATACTGTTTTCTATCGTTTTAACGCCTAATCCTGTATTATATGCAGTAAAGTATGGACAGACTTCGTTTATGGTCATGATATGCTTGGCTATGTTTTATTCACTCAGTCAAATTATTAGTAGTAGAAATAAGATAAATAAACTGACAAAACAACTTCAATCAGGCGTTTCACTAAGGCATAAAAGGCATTATCACACAAATTATATCCCCTATGCCTTTAATGGTTTAATTATGCTATTTTCACTTGTTACAATTTTTTCCTCTATTTATGGGATGGCTGCGGATTGGGATCAAAATCTCATGGATTATTCTGGACAAGTACCTGCCATTCGTTTAACAAGTATAGAAACCAGTGATAAATTTGAAATCGAACACAGTATCGCCGAGCGAAGTGGAAAAGATTTTGGGGGTTTTATTTCATACAGTTGGTCTGGTATTGGCACTGAGATCTATGAGGTGTCAGAGCGAGGTAGTGTAAAAGATAAGAAGTGGAATGATGATTCTGGCATATATTCACCATCCATATCAACAGAGTTTTATGAAATTAAATTCAAATTTTTATCAAGTAGACTAATGGAAGATTTAATTGATGATGAATTAGAATTTTATCGCTATAGACCTTATGAGTACCATGAGATTTTAGAGACGGATTTTGACCAAGCTGTAATTATTAAATCAGAAGAATCTCAGATGTTTTTCGGTAGAATTGGTGGGAAGGTAATCTATGTTAGGTATTATGGGTATAAAGACTTAAGCCTATTTCAGGCGGATATTTTCGATTCAATTCAGCAGTTTTGACGCTATAAATGTTGGGTATAACTTCAAATGATTTGTTAAAGAAAACGTCACTTAGAACTTATTTCTATTTGGCGTTTTTTGACTACTGCTTTAAACTTATGCAGTCGTTATACGTATTTTATCGTAAAAAACTAAGTAAAATCTCTATATTGCGATATAATATAAGTATGGATCAATAAATGGTAAAATAAATTGAGCTAAGACTTTTAAATAGAAGAGGATTTATATATTTTATGAAGAAACTAGTAATTGGTATACTGGCACATGTAGATGCTGGAAAGACAACATTATCAGAAAGTATGCTTTTTCTTAGTGGTAAGATTAGAAAGCTAGGACGCGTCGACAACAAGGATGCCTATCTAGATACCTATGAACTAGAAAAAGCGAGAGGGATCACTATATTTTCAAAACAAGCCCTACTTGAAATAGACGATACTGAAGTCACAATCTTAGATACACCAGGTCATGTGGATTTTTCTGCGGAGATGGAGCGAACATTACAGGTTCTTGATTATGCAATTTTAGTGATCAGTGGGGCAGATGGCGTGCAAGGACATACGAAAACGCTATGGCGACTACTTGAAAGTTATAAAATTCCAGTTTTTATATTTATCAATAAGATGGATCAAAATGGAACAGATCAAAAAGGGTTAATGAGAGCACTAAAGAAACAGTTAGGTGAAAGTTGTGTTAGTTTTGCAGATGATGATCATATAGAATTCCAAGAGCAAATTGCACTTTGTGATGAGGGCTTAATGGAGCAATATTTAGAGTATGGCAAGATTGATGATCTAGAGCTTAAAATTGCGATAAATAAACGTAAAGTATTCCCGTGCTTTTTTGGATCTGCTTTGAAGCTTCAAGGCATTGAAGCATTTATGAAAGCCTTATCTAAACATACTGTTAGAGAACCATATCCAGAAGACTTTAGTGCAAAGGTCTATAAAATTTCACGTGATGATCAAGGCAATCGCTTGACGCATATGAAAATTACAGGGGGATATCTAAAAGTTAAGGATAGCATAACTTCGAAAGCAGGGGATGAAAAAATCAATCAGATACGGATTTATTCAGGCGAGAAGTATGAAGCTATAAATGAGGTGGAAGCTGGAACCGTATGTGCTGTAGTTGGACCTACTCAAACAATTGCCGGTGAAGTGATAGGAGAAAATCACGATCAGATAACACCGATACTTGAACCTGTTTTATCATATCGGATCGTATTACCTGAGGGATACGATCCAAGGTTACTTCTGCCAAAGCTACGTCAACTTGAGGAGGAATCACCAGAGTTCAAGTTTAATTGGCATGAAGAGCTCAAAGAGATTCAAACACAAATCATGGGTGAGGTTCAGCTGGAAATTTTACAAAGTTTAGTTAAGTCAAGATTCGGTGTAGATATAAACTTTGATGCAGGACATATTGTATATAAAGAAACCATTGTAAACAGTGTTGAAGGTGTAGGACATTTTGAACCTTTAAGACATTATGCTGAAGTCCATCTGCTACTTGAACCCGGTGAACGTGGAAGTGGCCTTACATTTGAACTCAATTGTAGTGAAGATGAGCTAAGCCGTAATTGGCAAAGACTCGTGCTGACTCATTTACATGAAAAACCTCATAGAGGTGTGCTTGCTGGATCGAATATTACAGATATCAAAGTGACACTTGTAAATGGACGGGCACATAACAAACATACTGAAGGCGGAGACTTTAGAGAAGCAACTTATCGAGCTGTAAGACAAGGACTTATGCAGGCAGAATCCGTATTACTAGAGCCCTATTATAGTTTTCATATTGAACTTCCTGAAAAAATGGTTGGAAGAGTTATGACTGATGTGGAAAAAATGATGGGGACTTGTGAAATTGTGCATACCGATGGCGAGATGTCTTTAGTAAAGGGACGTGCACCTGTGGCAACCATGAAGAACTATCAAAAGGAAGTTATTGCATATACCAAAGGCGAAGGACGATTATTTGCAACGCTTGATGGCTATGGATCGTGTCATAATAGTGAGGAAGTTATAGCACAGATTGCTTATGACCTTGAGCGTGATTTTGATAATCCAACCAGCTCGGTATTTTGTGCTCATGGTACTGGATTTATTGTACCTTGGGATGAAGTTTCAAACTATATGCATGTAGAAAATTTTCTTAAAGATACTCATGAAAATATGAAAGAAGAGCATACTGATTTTTCAGACGATCATCAGTTAACAGATGATCAAAAGCAGTGGATGAGTCTTGAAGAAATAGATGCCATCATTAACAACACGGCTTTTGCAAATCAAGGCAGAAAGTCCATGTGGAAGAGAAATAAAACAAGTAGAGAAAGTTATAGTGAGCCTACGAGATTTGTTGGAAAACAGATGGAAACTAAAGAAGAATATCTTTTAGTGGATGGTTATAATATCATCTTCGCATGGCCAGAGTTAAAAGCACTTTCAGATGTAGGCTTAGACAGCGCTAGAGCGAAACTGTTAGATATACTCAGTAATTATCAAAGCATTAGAAGATGTGAAATCATCGTTGTTTTCGATGCATATCGCGTAGAAGGTAGACGTGAAGAAGTGATTAAATATCAAAATATAAGTGTGGTTTTTACAAGTGAATCTCAAACTGCAGATTTATATATCGAAAAATTTGCACATCAAAATCAGTCGAAATATCGCGTGATTGTTGCAACCTCTGATGGTCTTCAACAGATGATTATCAGAGGTGCAGGTGCGGGGCTTCTATCTGCAAGGGAATTGAAAGAAGCAGTTGAGGTAGCAGAAGAAAAACTAAGAGAAACGACAAAAGAACTTAGCGCTAAAAAGCCAAATTCTTTAGAAGATGTCTTAACTACAGAAGAAAAAAACAATTTGAACAAATTGATAAATAAGTAGGAGAACCAATGATTTTTTTAATCAGTCCAAGTAAAACGATGAATATAAAAGCACTTGATCATACAAAACCTAGCAGGGTGCTAACCTCAGCGAGAACTGTGTCATCGCTGAGAAACGCGCTTCAAAAGCTTGATCAAGAGACCCTTAAAAACCTATATAAAACAAGTGATAAGGTTGTTGAATTAGCACAAAGCCTTAACCGCGACAAACGTGTTGCTAGTAGCATGGCATTATTTGAAGGCCTTGTGTTTAAAAATATTGAGTATGCAACATTATTAGATAAGGAAAGAGCATTTATAGATGATCATTTGCTTATATTATCAGCATTGTATGGTGTTGTTTCGCCTGCACAGTTGATCACACCTTATCGCCTCGATCTGAACAATTCACTTGAAGGAGCGATTGAAAATTTAACAGAGGTATGGCGTAAAAGAGTTACAGATTATCTAATTCATAATGAAGCAAAATGTGTGATCAATTTAGCATCAGAAGAATACACTAAACTCATAGATATAAGTCGTCTTAGAAAAAAGAAATGTTTTATCAATATTGAGTTTTTAGAGCAAAGAGATGATAAACTAGTAACAGTAGCGACTTATGCTAAAATGGCGAGAGGAAAGTATATGAGAGCAGTTGCAAAAGTAAAGCCTGTTGATCGTGAAGCTTTAAAAAATATCGTGGCAATGGATTATATGTTTTCATCGCACCATTCGACTGATGAAAATTTTGTATATATAAGATGATGGATTGTTACAAATGGAGGCACTAATGGAATTTAAAGAAATAATGTATGCACTGGAGTCACTAGGTAGTGATCGAATGAAAAAATACTATATGAGTCAAGGGGCTAGAGAACCACTTTTTGGCGCTGCTACAGGTGCAATGAAACCGCTTGCAAAAAAACTTAAAAATGATCAGGAAATAGCTGAAAAGCTTTATGCAACTTGCAATTATGATGCGATGTATCTCGCAGGTATGATTGCTAATGTGAAAGAGATGACGCCAGCTGATTTTCATAGATGGATGGAAGGCGCTTATTTTTATATGATTTCTGATTTTATCGTTGCAGTTACTCTTGCAGAGACAGATTTTGCTCAAGAAGTAGCTGATGACTTTATAGCAAGCGGAGATGATCTGAAGATGTCGGCTGGATGGAGTACTTATGATTGGCTCATAGGTTCAAGAAAAGACGAAGCGTTTGACCGTGAAAAAATCAATGCACTCTTGATGAAATTAAAAGAAGAGATTGTTGATAGTCCAGTTCGAACGCAATATGCTATGTATCGTTTTTTAGCTGCAGTAGGAGTCTCATATAAACCGCTTCATAAAGAAGCCTTGGAAACAGCTAAAGCAATAGGAGAAGTGACTGTTGGTACAGGGAAAAATTCAGAACAACTCTCAAATGCATATGAAGCTATTATGAAAGCTGCAAGTAAAGGTAGAATAGGATTTAAACGTAAAAATGTAAGATGCTAAAATCAAATAAAAAAACATATAAAAAATATAAAGGTGTTGTTGCAAATCTAATTTTAGAGGAGCAAAACACCTTTTTGATTTTTTGATATTCTCATTTAAGTTCAAGTAACAAAATTTCACATGCAGCTATGGTAGCAGAAATTGTGATTGCCTGATGTTCTGAACGACCAAGCCAATCATTTCCTTCTTGAAAATATAAATCTTCAAGCTGTCTTTCAAGATTTAGTTTTGATTTTTCAGGATTTTCTTCAATGCTACTTGAAAGTAGGGCGTATACGCTTTCAAAGACTTCTTTATATTTTGCATCATTTACTTCATCAAAAAACATAATATTTATCCTCCAAATTAGATGCTTAAAGTTTTCGCTTATTAAAAAATAACATATGAGAATAGATAGAAGTTAAAGTAATCGTAAACAAACTATGAACATGATAAAAAAGTTAAAAACAATTGTTGCTATAAAAAATTATTTCTATTATATATAAAAAAATATTTATATATTTGTCAATAAATTTCAAACTGTAAAATTGCAAGATAACTATGTTTGAAATTGCATAATAGAGTACAAAAATAGTGTAAACGCGCGAAAATTGCCAGACAATTGAAGCTTTCGCAACAACTTTATTGCAAAAAAGACACGATTTTGATTGACGAGTATATTCAGTGATGGTATAATCCACAAAATAAAGATAAAAAAGAGGGGGAAAATTATGAAAAAATTAATTTCTTTATTACTCATCCTTGTTCTAGCGGTTGGTATGTTTTCTGGCTGTGCTAAAAAAGAAGATGATACAACCATGGAGACAACAAATGCAAATGGGGCTACAGAAGCAACTACTCCAACAGCAGATAAAACACTTCGTATCGCTGTAGATGTCGATTTACCTTCAGTGGATCAAAACATTGCAACAGATGGTTTGTCATTTGAAGTAATTGCTGCAATGATTGAAGGTCTTTACTCTATGGATGAAGCTGGAAGTTTAATTCCTGCTATTGCAAAAGATTATACAGTAAGCGATGATGGCTTAACGTATACCTTTAACTTAAGAGATGCACAGTGGACTAACGGTACACCAGTAACTGCTAATGATTTTGTTTATAGCTGGAGACGTTTAGTTGATCCGACAACAGCAAGTGAGTATAGCTTTATTGCTGAAGTAGCAGGCATCGTAAATGCCGCAGCAGTAACTGCTGGAGAAAAACCACTAACTGATCTAGGCGTAGTTGCTAAAGATGATAAAACATTAGTAGTTACGCTTGATAGAACTGTACCATATTTCTTATCACTAACAGCTTTTGCACCATTCTTTCCTTTAAACGAAGCCTTTGTAACTGAAAAAGGAACGGACTATGCCCAATCACCAGAAGGTTTAATTGCAAACGGACCTTATAAGATGGCTGAATGGAATAAGGGATATGGCTTTAAATTGGTAAAGAACGAAACTTACTATGATGCTGCAGCAGTTGAAATCGGAGCAATTGATTATAGAGTAATCAAAGATCCGCAAACCTCAGCACTTCAATTTGATAGCAATGAGCTTGACGTTGTTAAATTAACTGCTGAACTCGTGGATAATTATAAAGACAACTCAGCATACACACAAATCGATGCTTCATATGTATGGTATGCTTCACTTAACAACGATGATCCAATCTTTTCAAACCTCAACGCAAGAAAGGCATTTCAACATGCAATTAATAAAGAAAACATCGTTGCTAATATTTTAAACGATGGTTCAAGTGTTGCTAACTTTATCGTACCAACCGGTCTTGCTACTGGTCCAGATGGCAAGGACTTTAGAGAGACAAGTAAAAACGATTATGGTCTTTTTGATGTAGCTGCTGCACAAAAATATTGGGATACCGCTAAAACTGAACTCGGTATCACTGAAACCAACATCGAGATTTTATTTGATGATTCAGAAACAGTTAAGAAGATGGCTGAGTTTATTCAAGCAGAACTTGAAGCAAATTTGCCAGGTTTAACAGTAAGTTTAAAAGCACAACCTAAGAAAAACAGATTAGAAATCATGCGTGAAGGCGACTTCCAAGTAGGTCTTACTAGATGGGGTCCAGATTATGCAGATCCACTAACATACCTCGAACTTTTCTTAATAGGTGGTTCAAGTAATACGCCTAATTTTACTAATGAAAAGTATGACGAGTTAGTTAAAGCAAGTTCGACAACATTAGCAGCTGATGCTGCTGGAAGATGGGAAGCGATGAAAGAAGCTGAGGATATCCTACTTGATCAGTTTGCAGGTATCGCACCACTTTATCAAGCGGGTTACTCTTACTTGATCAATCCTAAGGTTACAGGAATTGAACCACATGCGATTGGTACGCCATTTATCTATAAAAATGTAAAAATCGCAGACTAATAAGTTTAAAACGTAAAGGAATAAGCTATACCTATCTGAGGCGCACTTTAGGTGTCGCCTCAGATTTTGTATTTAAACTAATAAAGACAATCAGAATGGGAGCCGACCATGATTAAATATATTGGACGACGTTTGGCAATTGCCATCGTTACACTATTAACCATTTTGACTTTGCTTTTCGTACTCCTAGAGTTTATGCCGGGTTCACCGTTTAACGACGAAAAACTCTCGGATAGTCAAAAGGAAATTCTATATGAAAAGTATGGTCTAGATCAACCGTTACCAGTAAGGTATAAGACTTTTATGATCAATGTGATCACTAAAGGCGACTTTGGTGTTTCTTATGCCATTGAGAAGAATGCAGAAGTTTCTAAGATCATCGATAAAAGGTTGCCACTTTCTATTCGATTTGGACTTCAAGCATTGATACTGGGTTCAGTAGTCGGTGTAATTCTTGCTTCAATTGCTGCACTCAATAGAAATACAATCTGGGATACGATGACCACCGCATTCTCAGTGCTAGGCATATCTATCCCTTCTTATGTATTTGCTCTTGGACTCAGTTATTTTCTGGGGTATAAATTGACGAAAGCCACAGGCGTCTCTTACTTTCCGATGACTTTTGATCTTTATAAACCTTTCAAATCAAGTATATTACCTACAATTGCACTTTCGATGTTCGTTATTGCAACGGTAGCAAGGTTTATGAGAACAGAACTTGTAGAAGTTCTTGGCTCAGACTATGTCTTGTTAGCAGAAGCTAAAGGACTCAATTCAAAAAAGATAATTTTTAGACATGCAATGAGAAATGCGTTAATCCCAGTTGTAACTGTTCTTGGACCGTTAACGGTTAGTTTGATGACGGGCTCACTTGTTATTGAACGCGTCTTTGGTATACCAGGGATTGGTGATTTATTGGTTACAGCCATTAGTGTAAATGATTTTAACATCATCATTGCGGTTTCTTTCTATTACAGTATATTTTATATTCTTATGCAACTCTTCATTGATATCCTTTATGGCATTATCGATCCTAGAATTCGCGTCAGTAAAGGAGGTCAATCATGAGTCAAGTTGATAAGTTCGAACGTATACTCAGCACAGAAGATTTTCAAAAGGATGTCGTATATGAAGGGGTAAGCTTTTGGAAAGATGTCTATCTAAGGTTTATCGAAAATAGAGGTGCAGTGATTGGGATGATACTTATAGCCATCATTACATTTATGGCTTTTTTTGGTCCCATGATGAATGAACATTCATATAAGAGTAAAGTAGATAATCATATCAACTTACCACCACGTATTCCAGTGATTGAAAAACTAGGTATATTTGATGGTGAACGAAGTGGAAAGAATGTCTATGTGGAGAAAGGACTTGATGATGTCTACTATTGGTTTGGAACAGATAACTTAGGAAGAGACCTATGGACAAGAACTTGGGTAGGTACAAGAGTATCGATCTATATAGCAATGCTTGCAGTTGTGATCGATATGTTTATAGGCATGGGATATGGTCTCATATCAGGATATGTAGGGGGAAATGTAGATAACGTCATGCAACGATTTATAGAGATTCTCAGTGGAATTCCCAATCTCGTAATCGTTACTCTATTTGTAATCGTACTTAACCCTGGAATCTTATCAATATCTTTAGCGCTGGTCATCACAGGATGGATCGGTATGAGTCGAGTGGTTAGGTCCCAAGTGCTAAAACTAAAAGAACTGGACTTTATACTTGCATCAAAGACCATGGGCGCTTCTACAGGAATGCTTTTAATGCAAGATTTACTGCCAAATATATTTGGACAAGTCATCATCATGAGTATGTTTTCTGTCCCAAATGCTATATTTTATGAGTCATTCTTGGCTTTTATTGGATTGGGTTTACAACCACCACTAGCAAGTTTGGGTGTTTTAATCAATGATGGCTATAAATCGATACTGGTATATCCACATATTATTTTACCGCCAGTGATAGTACTTGCGCTTTTGATGTTGTCGTTCAATTTATTGGCAGATGGATTGAGAGATTCCTTTGATCCTAAGATGAAACAGCACTAGGGGGCTCAGATGAAGGAAAAAATATTAGATGTTAAGGATTTATGTGTCAATTTTAAAACGCATAATGGCAATGTACAAGCGATTAGAGGTGCAAGTTTTGATCTATATAAAGGTGAGACACTTGCCATCGTCGGCGAAAGTGGTTCAGGTAAGTCTGTAACTACAAAAGTTCTAATGGGGATTCTAGCTAAAAATGGAGAAATCGCATCTGGAGAGGCTCTATATAAAGGTGTAGATCTATGCAAACTGACTAAAAAGCAATTTGTTGCCTTTAGAGGGAAAGAGATTGCTATGATTTTCCAAGATCCTATGACGTCACTTAACCCAACGATGACAATAGGTAAACAGATCAAAGAAGCGGTGCTAGAACATACTAAACTTAAAAGGCATGATGCTAAGCTTCGCACACTAGAACTTATAGAACTGGTGGGTATTACAAACCCAGAAGAACGATATCGTCAGTACCCACATCAATTAAGTGGTGGAATGAGACAAAGAGTTGTAATCGCAATTGCTTTAGCATGTGAACCCAAAATTTTGATAGCAGATGAACCGACTACAGCGCTTGATGTGACAATTCAATCTCAGATACTGGAACTTATTAAGTCACTTCAAAAGCAAATTGGACTATCGATTATCTTTATCACTCACGATTTAGGTGTTGTAGCTAATATGGCTGATCGGGTTGCGGTGATGTATGCAGGAAAAATCATAGAATACGGTACTGTAGAGGAGATATTTATGTCGCCAGCTCAGCCATATACTTGGGGGCTACTTGCTTCCGTACCTGATATGGCGAACAAAGATATAGACCTATATTCAATTCCAGGAGCACCACCTAATTTACTGTATCCGCCAAAAGGCGATGCCTTTGCACTTAGAAGTGAATATGCACTAAAAATTGATTTTGAGGAAGAGCCACCGTTATTTAAAATTACAGATACGCATTATGCTGCAACGTGGCTTTTAGATGAACGTGCTCCAAAAGTTGAGATGCCTGAAAGTCTTAAGAAGAGAGCTCAGGCGATGGCAAAGGAGGCATTGGCATATGGATCAAAATGATGTGATATTAGAAGTAAGCAACTTAAAACAGTATTTTAAAATGAATAGGAAATTTACTGTAAAAGCAGTTGATGATGTATCCTTTAAAGTTTTTAGAGGTGAGACATTTGGTATAGTAGGTGAAAGTGGTTCAGGTAAATCTACAACAGGTAGAAGTCTGATCAAATTATATGAGCCAACATCTGGTAGTGTGAAATTTGAAGGTAAAGAACTTACCGGGAAGATGAATGATGAAACCAAAAGGTTATTAAGAACGAAACTACAGATGATTTTCCAAGATCCTATGGCTTCTTTAAATCCAAGAAAAACGGTGATGAATATCATCGCTCAAGGACTCGATATCCATAAGCTTTATAATAGTGCTGGGGAACGAGAGGAGATGGTTTATCAGATGCTTGAAACTGTTGGACTAAGTAGAGAGCATGCGCATAGATATCCCCATGAGTTCTCTGGTGGTCAGAGACAACGTATCGGTATAGCAAGAGCACTTATTATGTCACCATCATTTGTGATCTGTGATGAGGCAATCAGTGCGCTTGACGTATCCATACAGGCACAGGTTGTGAACTTACTTAAAAAGTTGCAAAATGAAAGGGGACTAACGTATATCTTTATTGCACATGACCTTTCTATGGTACGTTATATCAGTAACAGGATAGCGGTAATGCATAGGGGAAAGATTGTAGAGATTGGACTATCTGATGACATCTATAACAATCCCGTGCATCCTTATACACGTGCGCTATTATCAGCGGTTCCACATCCAAATCCTCATGTTGAGAGATATCGCCAGCGGACATACTACGATGGTAAAGATGTAGATTATGATCTAGGAAGTTATCATACCATTAACGGACAACATATGGTACTAGCGACTGACGATGAGTATAAAAGCTGGACTGCACAATAAACGCAAAAGTTCATAGTTAATTTTATTCTCCTTTTCATCAATCTAAGTGACTTATGAAAAGGGGATTTTTTTGTTTACTGTAATTCAATTGTAAAAATGTTACAAAAAAGTGATGGGATATCAATTAATTTATCAAATTAGTTGTTGAAATAAAACTAAAATAATTATATAATCTACCGTATAATTACGTTTATGAGGCTAAAATAGTCAAATTTTATAATCCAGCTCTACTATACATAGCAGATAACAGTTAAAATGAAGTCTAATTCTAAATCCAAGAGGTGCACGTGAGAAGTTTAAGAGTAAAAGTTACATTGTTTTCCAGTTTGTTGTTGATAAGCTTAATTACCATAATGTTTTTTGGTGCATTTAATGTTTATAGAAGCTCACTTGAAAATACGATCATGGAGTCAATGCACAGTTCTGCAGACGATTCAGCATGGTATCTTAAAAACTTTATAGATGGTTATCTTGCACCACTTGAAAAGTTAGCAGATCATACTTTGGTTAAAACCATGAATATGGAGGCACAACTTGATGTCATCTCCAAGCAAATTAATCCCAATTATGAAAATGTAGCTGTGATTGATCTACTTGGGATAGCACACTATATAGATGGTGATAAGATAGATTTAAGTGATCGGCCATATATAAAGAAAGCTCTGACGGGAAATAGAAGCATTTCAGAAGTAATAATTAGTCGAAAAACAGGTGAAAATGTAATCGTTGCAGCTGTACCAATAATTGATGCAGATAGAGTAGTAGGTGCACTTATAGCCAGACTTGACATGTCTTTACTTCAGCAATACATATCCACTAGAAGCCTAAATACTACTAATGATACTTTCATTATATCAAATGAAGGATCTGTAGTAATGGCATCAGGAAATCATAAAGAAATCAATGAAAAAAACCTTTTTAGTTTGGCAACGGAAGATCTGGACTATGAGAATTTTTCAGCGTTTATAAAGGCGAGAGAAGCCTTTGAAAGTGGAAGTGGTGAGTTTGAACTTGAAGGAACTCATTACTATGTTTGTTACAAATCAATTGTAGGAACAAAATGGAAAATCTATATTGCAATTAAAAAGCAACTGATTGTAAATAAATTAAGAGATGTATTGATCATTCTTACCTCTGTAGGTGTAATTATATCTATTATGGCACTCACACTGACGTGGTCCATGATTAAGAAGTATACAAGTCCTATTTTGGAATTAAATCAATTAGTAGAGAAGGGATCAGAAGGTGACTTCAATGTACATTTCATCCCGACAACTAAGGATGAAATTGCACATCTAGGGTTGAGCTTTAATAAACTTATGGAAACCATAAAAACCTTAACTTATTTTGACCCAGTTACACATGCACTTAATAGAAATGTATTGAAGGCAGAGATGAATGCATCTATAAACAACGAGTCAATAGAATCGTTTTCACTAATCATGTTTCAAGTAGAAGGATTACAACTTTTAAAAGAAGTACATGGATTTGAATGTGAAGATACCATTTTGAAAGAATTTAACAGTCGTATCTTAACGACGCTGACTGACGGGGATAGAGTATATCGTTTTGATGAAGATACGCTAGTAGTGAAACTTAGCTGGGAACATGATTCTGATGAAAATATGATTCAATCATATAAAAGAGCCAAACAAATCTTGGATTTACTTGAAGAATCTTATAGAGTAAACACCAAAACTTTAAATTTGCTTTTTAATGTGGGAATATACACGCGTAGTTTAGAGAACAGCCATGAAGATCCTATCCTTTCAGTGCTTGCAGCGACAAATTATGCTAAACAGTTAGACGGTGAAAGAATCGTCAGGTTTGATAATAAGTTACATCAAACTATGGATGAGCAGAAGAATTTGATCAATGAGTTATACCGTGCAGTACGAAGTGATGAATTTGTCTTAATGTATCAACCTCTTTACAAACTGAAAGATAAAAAAGTTGCTAAAATGGAAGCTTTGATTCGGTGGAATCATCCACAGAAGGGTCTTATGTATCCAGGGGATTTCATAGAAATTGCAGAGATGTATGATGTGATCTTACAAATTGATTTTTGGGTGATGGAGGAAGCCTGTCGTATCCTCACCAAATGGGAAAAGCAAGCTATTATGGCTAAACCAATCTCGGTCAACGTGACTTCAAAAACCTTTGAGAGCAAACACTTTTTGAAAAAAGTAGATGAATTACTTTCAAGATATGAGATAAAACCAGGGCTTTTAGAATTTGAGATTACTGAGAGAGTAGTGATAAGGAACATGGAAGAAAATATCTCTATACTTCAACAGCTTAAGCTTAGAGGCATTAAGGTTTCCATAGATGATTTTGGAATAGGGTATTCATCCCTTAGCTACTTAGTAAAACTCCCTATAGATAGTGTTAAAATTGATCGTTCATTTATTGAGCAGATGAATCATAGTAAATCTGCTAAGGTTATTGTCTCTACAATCATTAGCCTTTGTAAAGCACTTGAGCTTCAAGTTATAGCAGAGGGCATCGAATTAGAAAGTGAACTAAAATATCTTGAAGATAATCAATGCGATATAGGGCAAGGGTATTATTTTTCTAAACCAGTAACACTTGAGGAAATTGAAGGCAAATTATCTTGATAATATTTGCTTTCTACATTGATTTGTTTTTGAAAAGTTATATACTGTAGATAAGTTGACAAATCATTGTCAATCAAATTATCTATGGAGGCGAAGCTATGAACGGTTTAAGCACTGTCAGTTTCGAAGCCTTAGCGGAATGTGTTGCCCTAGCTAGCGGGGATCCAGATGCATTTGTTAAACTATGGCTTGAAAGAAATGGTAATTCGGACATCACTGAGATTACAGACAAAGGTAAACCTTGCTTTCTGATTCAAACTACAATGAACAAGGAACATGATACAGAACATTGGCTAGATACTTATGCCAGTGAACTTGATCTAAGGATGTAAAGTATTGAAGGCATAAAATTATTTAAAGGCTGTTTCAACTGAGCGACTCATGTTGGAACAGCCCTTTTTTTAATAAATCATATGGTGAATCATTATACCAAGGGTCTACTTATCTTCAGACTCTATAGAAACAATAAGTGCATTGATTGCATCTATATTTTCAAAAAACACCTCTACAACGTGTGGATCAAATTTAAGACCCGATTGACTTCTAATATACGATAGAATCTCATCTTGTGGCCAAATTTCTTTATAAACCCTTTTAGTTGCTAGTGCATCAAAGACATCAACTAGTGCAACAATCCTACTGATCAAATGGATTTCTTCACCTTTAAGTCCGCGTGGGTAACCTGTACTGTCATAATTTTCATGATGTTCATAGGCGATAATCGCAGCAGTTTTTAATAAATCACGTTCTGAATTTTTAAGAATTTCATGACCATAATCACAGTGCTTTTTCATCTGTTCAAACTCTTCAGCAGTAAGGATACCAGGTTTGTTAAGTATGTTATCGTTAATCGCCATTTTACCAATATCGTGCATAGATGCACCTAACCTAATGTGATCTAGGTGTTCGATGGGAAAGTTCATCTTCTCTGCTAATAGAGCTGTGATTCTACCAACACGTTCTACGTGTCTACCAAGTCCAATACCTCTAGATTCAGCAATTTCACCTAAAGTATAGATTAATTCTCTTTGCGTTTGATCAATCTCACAGTTTAAGTTTTGAATCGTTACAATTGACTTATAAGCACGGAGTGCAGTAATGATAGCAGTTTTTAAGCTCTGTGCTGTTAGTTCGGTTTTACCCCTGTAATCATTAATATCATACATGAGGGTAACACTTTCTTCAGGTGCAAGTCCCGGATTACCCGTTCTTAAAATTAATCGGATACTTTCGTTTTTAAAATCTTCTCGGATAAACTTGACGAGGTCCAAACCTGACGTATCTTCTTCCATGACAACATCTAGTAGAGCAACTGCTATATCACTATGGTCTAGGAGTTTGATCTTTGCTTCACTCGCTGAGTAGGCATGGATAAATTTAAGATTGCGTTCTTCAAAAACCAAGCGTTTAAGTGTTAATTCTGTGATATCATGTACGTCTATTTCATCATCGACTACGAGTACTTTCCAAGGCTTTAATTGTTTTTTGTTTGTCATCTGTCTCCTCCCTGAGAAAGTAATATTGTAAATGTAGTGCCAACACCTAGTTCGCTGCTGCATTCTATCGTACCTGAAAATTGTTGTGTGACGATAGAGTAAACAACTGAGAGTCCAAGACCAGTACCGCCTAAGTCGCGTCTTGTTGTAAAAAACGGTTCATAGATTTTGGAGCGTGTATGTGTGTTCATACCACAACCATCATCTGAAAAAACAAGTTTTATCTGTGAATCAATATTTTGAAGCTTTATTGTGATTAAACCTTGATCCTTAGATTCGTAAGCATGGTGTAGTGAATTCATTACTAGATTCGTAATAATTTGAGCAAAAGCACCAGGAGAACCACTTATAAAAAGCTTTTCTTCACACTCTGTTTTGATATGAATATTGGTTTTTTTTAGTGTCGGACTTAAAGTTATCAAAATCTCTTCTAAATAATCGCCAACATTGAACAGGCGCTTGGGTTCACTGGTTTGATCAACAGAAAGCTGTTTAAAACTTTGCGTAAGTTTACCAGCACGTGTGAGATTCTTCTCGATAATTGAGGATGCTTTCTGAATATCTTCTAAATAATCTAAAATTTCATCTTTATCATAACTTGGTTCTGCAATTTTAAGCATCAACTCTTTAGAGATATCTACAAGATGTGATGAAGCGGTTATGCCTACACCAAGTGGTGTGTTAACTTCATGTGCAACGCCAGCTACAAGCCCGCCTAAAGCAGCCATTTTTTCAGATTCTACTAGATAATTCTTCATTTGCATAATTTTGTTATTGCTTTCGGTGAGTTCTTCATTCATAGCGGTCATTTCTTCATTTGTTGCAGTAAGCTCCTCATTCATAGCAAACATTTCTTCGTTTACAGCAGTTAACTCTTCGTTGGCATGTGTCAATTCTTTATTTGCTACATGAAGTTCGTTAGTACGTAGCACAACTTTATCTTCAAGTGTTTTGTTGAATGAAATGAGCTCCTCTTCTGCTTTTTTTTGTTTGGAAATATCTATACCGATACCGACAAAATAATGCTCATGATCAATCTCCACAGGACAAGCAGTAAAGTAAAAAGGAATTTTAGTCCCATCTTTTCTTTGTAAATTTGCTTCAGCTTCTCCATAACCGTTTTTTTCAGCAACAGATAAGCCAACTGTTACGGCTTGCAAACTTTCGGGATCATCTTTATACCAATTAGCCAAATTAAAGTGATCAAGTTCTTCGTGTGTATAACCGGTTATGGCTTCGTGTGCTTTGTTCCAAAGATTTAGTTCACCTTTGGCGTCATAAAGATATAGCATACCAGGAACGCTATCAAAAATTGCCTGTTGTAACTCTTGAGTTTTAAGGAGATTAAGTTCAGCTTTTTTTCTTTCGGTGATGTCTATGGTTGCGCCGATAATCCCTTCAACTTTACCTTGAGAAGAAAAAACAGGCATCACAAAATTTTCAATGTATAAGTCGCCCAGTTGATGTTCGTACCTTACAGAATTTCCTTGATAAGCTTTCTCAATTGCTGTGATGATGTCAGGATGATCAATGTACATTTCTTTTGCGTTTGCACCGACAACTTGACCAGGTTTAAGTCCTAGATTCTCTAATCCTTTACCGTCCGAAAGAGTAAAAATCCAGTTCTCATCAAGTGCATAAAATATCATAGGGAGATTAGAGACAAGATTTTGAAAAATAATAAAATTACTTAGATCAGTATTTGATGCTGACATCATATGATTTTCCTCCACAAGACTTTTAAGTATTAGTCTATATTCTAACATATTTAATGATGAAATTTACTTTTTTGTAATAATTACAGCTAACTATTTCATACCCAGTTCGTCTAATCATTAACAAGATGTTGTAATTATTAATTGCTTCAAATACTATTTGTAGGGTATAATTTACTAACAAAATAAACCTATTGCTAAATAATTATATTAGTAAAAGATTGGAAGATGATGATGAATTACGTGGTACAGTTTCAGATCAATATATTTGCAATTATAATATTGATTGTTTTAAATATGATAATTAGAGTAAAATCAAAGTTGGATAGTTTTGGTAAAAGGATGCTGAAAGCAGTAATGCTTGCCACTGCAATAGCCATAGTAATGGAACCCACTACTTGGATTTTTGATGGCGCTATTTTTCCAGGGGCATTTTTTATTGAATATGCTTCAAATTTTATCTTATTTCTTATAGGCCCTATATTATGTGGTTTGATGTTATCATATGTAGATTACCATATCTTTAAAGAGCCAAGCAGATTATTTAAAAAGAGATTTTATATGGATTTAAGTATACTGACTTTAGTGATCTTAGTCATTAATGTTTTTAAGCCCATCTATTTTTCAGTGGATACTGTGACCAATCATTTTAGTAGTGGAGACTTTAAATGGTTTCATTACCTTGTTATATCAGGCTTTTACTTTTATATGATTTACTTTGTACTTAAGCATCGTAAGAAGACACATGCTTATGTCGTGAAAATCTTTCTCGTTTTTTTTGGACTCCCAATACTTGGTATGTTCATGCAATTATTTGATTCAAAGCTTTATTTTTCATGGACTGCTATTGTGCTAGCAATCTTGGTAACCTATATTTTCTTAGAAACGTCCACCAATGAACAAGATCATCTGACGAAACTCTATAACCGTCAAAGTTATGAGATCTATTTGCATCATCTTATAGAGCTTAATAAGCCCTTTGGAATCTTGTTAATTGACCTTAACTATTTTAAAGAGATTAACGATGTACACGGTCATCATAGAGGTGATCAAGTCCTGGTAGGGTTTGCTCGTATTTTAGATAAAGTTTTTCATTCAAAGGCTCTTGTATCGAGGTTGGGTGGAGACGAGTTTATGATAATTTTAGAAAACAAAGATTTAGAAGTAGACGCGTATGCAGATGAGATTCACAATTTATTGATAAAATCCATTGACCCTTTACTAAAGAGTTTGAGTTTTAGTTATGGTTATCAAAGTTATATAAACGATATGACAGTAGATGACCTTTATAATTTCGCTGATAAAAAGATGTATATGTATAAGACGGCTTACAAAAAAGAAATGTTAGTATAAACTTTTGATCCTCATACTTTGTGTATGAGGATTTTTTTGAAATTTAGTTATTACAAAATCATAAAATTTGTATTTAAACCATAGGGGTATAATTTAAAAAGAGGGAACCATGGGGGAATCATAAGAAAATTGGGGGGAAATAAGATGCGAAAATCAAAGCAATTTTTAGGTATTGTTTTATTGATCTTAGTTTTACTAGTTGGTGTGTCATGTTCTACTTTATCATCTCAAGAAGATACAACAGAAACAACTCTGGGAATAACTTCAGAAAATTCATTAGAATCAAACGAGGGTGAATTAGTCAGTGAATATATAGCCAATATTTCAAGTGACAACATGATTAAAACCATCACTTTCTTATCTTCAAAAGACAATGCAAGAGTAACTGGATTTGAAGGAGAATCTGCTGCGGCAGATTATATTACAGAGCATTTTAAAAATTTAGGATTAGAGGCTACTGAAGAGAGCTTTCCAGTTAAAGCCTATGCGCCTTTATCACTCTCTCTTCAAGTGGTTTCAGAGGAAAATCGCGTTATAGAAGAAGCCAAAGCGCTGAGTTACAGCCTAGGTACTGATGAGGCTGGTCTTACTGCAGAAGTTGTAAATGTGGGTTTAGGCGCAGATGAAGACTATAAAGATCTAGACGTCACTGGAAAAATGGTACTCATCAGTAGAGGTGGAGAATATTTTTATATCAAAACAGACCGTGCAGCTCAAAAAGGTGCAATAGGTGCAATCTTCTATGATCCAACTAGTGAAGGTGCAATATCAGCTACTTTGACACGCCTTTCAAAGATTCCAGCGGTGAGCATCGCTCCTAAAACAGCGCAAAGTTTAATCGATTCTATCAATTCAGATAAGGGTTTAACCGTTAATTTGAAATTGGATATTATTCATAAGGATGCAACGTCTAAAAATATCATCAGTGTATATCCATCTATTAATAATCCAGATGGAAAAATCGTGATTGTTGGTGCGCATTATGATGGTGTAGATACACCTGCAGCAAATGATAATGCTTCGGGTACATCAGTGATTTTAGAAATTGCAAGAATTCTGAAAGAGCAAAAAGTTGAATTACCATTTGATGTGAAGTTCATTGCTTTTGGTGCTGAAGAGATTGGACTTGTTGGTTCAAACTATTATGCAAACCATATGGACATCGATGAGAAAAATGCAACAATTGCCATGCTTAACTTTGATATGGTGGGTGTTGGCGATACGTTTGAGATCTCTATGGCAGGTGGTGAAAATGCTTCCAAGTTGATCGGACTTGCTAGAAATGCTTTAAAAGAGATGGGTTTATCATTAGATGTATCTCAAAAGGAAAACAGCGATCATTCTTCATTTTCATATGTGGGTATCCCAGCAATCCTTATAGAAGCTGGTCCATTTAAAGATTATCATACTGATAAAGATACTGTAGAGGGCATAGAACCTACAGTACTTAGTAATTCTTGCGAACTTGGCATAAAGCTATTAGTTGAAGAGTTGACGAAACAGTTTAATTAGCTATCAAGCAAATATGATTAGATGGCAATAGCCTGAATAGACGATGGTAAGTGAATCATATAAACTTTATAACGGTATAGTTAAAAGACGACAAAGTGATAATTGTCGTCTTTTTTTGTGCGGGGTGGTATTGGTGATGTAATTTGCGTTTTTGTATGGCGTTTTAGTAGGAACATAATGTATCAAATACAACAAAATATGGTATACTTGTAAGAGAAATCATAAACGTAGTTGTAGGGGGGAGAATGCTTCGTCTACATACATATCAAAAAAATGAAAAGCAACTCATGGTAATTTTTGAGCAAGCACCTAGCAGCCTTTATTCCTATATGGATAAGGGCTATTTAACTTTTTTGACAACAGCTTGGAGGTATAACGATGGCATATATGGGCGATGAAAAGTTTTGGGATTCCCTATTTGAGAAAAGAGGAGACAAACAGCTTCAGCCTGAAGCTGCTTTGGTAAAGCATATAGACCTATTTCAAAAAGGGTCTGTTCTTGATCTTGCATGTGGGGATGGTAGAAATACACTTTATCTTCTTGAAAATGGTTTTGATGTCACTGGAATAGATTTTAGTCAAAGCGGACTCGATAGACTAAGACAATTTGGCACAATCTATGGTGAACGTTTGACCCTACAGCAAACAGATCTTAGTGAAGACAATTGTCTCAAAACACTTGGAAAGTTCAACAACATCTTGATCTGCCACTACCGCGTCACTAAACAAAACCTAAGGACACTCAGTGATCATCTTAGCGAAAATGGCATCTTGTTTATCACTGGCTTTGGTGAAGGACATGTGTGTGATGAGCGCATAAAAGCTGAAGACCTTATCCATCAATCCGATATCGAGGTATTGCTTGAGACATTTGATATGATCCATGAAGAACGTGTGAAGGACGATCGTGGGTATTTTGTGACGGAGGTGTTTGGGAAGATGTAGAGGGATTTAGGAAGTACTTCGGGGATTTGTTAGTTATCTGAAACCAGGGAAGATTAAATGGTAAGCCTTGGAGTAGAATTTCTAATAAGACTTATATAATCCTAAGAAACTATATTCATTAATTGGAAAATTGAAAAGATAATCAATAAAAGAAATTTGAAATGAGAAAATTGTAAAGATAAATTGCTTAGACGATTAGTGTTGAATTGGTTTGCTAAGTTAATATGATATCCAAATGTTCCCCTTGATCAAGTGCAGTTTTAATAAAACCAATTAAAACCAATTAAAGGCGATTGTTTAGAACTACTTTTACATTCTTCCGAAATTAAGTTATAACCAAATTTGAGTATTATCAATAATTGTTCAAGAGTTTTATAAAAGAAATTTAAAAGACAATTCAAAAGAAATTTTGAAACCAAATAGAAGCGTTAAAAGATTAACTAAGAACATGTAAAAAGAGTATGCTGGCATCAGATAACACACCATTTCCGTCACTAAGGCGACGGAAACGGCAGGAACGTTATACGAAACCATAATAAAGAATAAACAAAGACATAATAAAACATTAGTAAACAAAAAAATGACAAGTTAATTCCAAGAACAAACTAAAATTGATGTCAAATTAAGTCATTGGACTATTTTAAAAGTAGAATTAAATAAACTATTTAAGGAGAAAATTAATGCCTATACAACTTGAAACAAGCAGATTAATTATTCGAAGTACAAAAAAAGAAGAAGCTGAGTTTTGTATTAATATTTGGCTAGATGATGAAATGGGCCAATATTTATCTGATCCTCCACGCGAGAAGGCTGGTGATATTTATATTTCTTGGAAAGAAAGTGTTGAGATATATGATGGTTGTTACTATTTAATAGCAATATCGAAAGAAACAGGAAAATATATAGGGACATGTAGTTTAGTTCCTAACGAAGATTTTACTGTGTGGGACATAGGTTATTGTGTACATAAGGAACATTGGAAACAAGGATATGCGACAGAAATTATAAAATCGTTAATTGAATACTGTTCTGTAAAGGACGGGGAGAAAATGACTGCGTCTGTTGCTAAGAATAATATAGGCTCAAACAGAGTTTTGAATAACCTTGGTTTCAGAATCGAAAAAGAAGGTCGATTCAAAAAAAGTGGCACCGAGATCTATTTTGATGAATTAATTTATAGCTACAAACTAGTCTAATGAGGAAATGTCATTATGATTTTAAAGAAAGTATTATGGCATCGTATAACACCATATCCCCATCACTTCGCGACGGGGACATGAAGAACGTTATGCGCCATATGGGGACTAAGATAGGATGGGAGTAAAATTTGTTAAAGTAAGTGTTTCTTGATGCGAGGTGAAAACCGTATCTGATGCTAAGTGAATTCAGGTCTTAGTCGCATAGGATTTTGGGTCGAGCGATCGCTAGTTATTCTAGGTTAAGTTCTAAGTCCTCCCCTCGAAAACTTTAACGCATTTTTCCTTAACTTAAGGAATCGGGGGGGATTAGTAAGTTTTAATGTTGATTAATCACGCGATTTTATGATACTTAAGATTGAGTTAATCTCTCAACGAATTCGCTTCTGAGAAAGCGAAGAAATGATTGAACTTCGGAGTTACATATAATTACTGAAGCAAAAAGTAAGTTTCAGCTTTCGAGGGGAAAAGACTTGGCTCTTGGTTTCAAACCTCAAGAAAAAAAAGAAAATACGGCGCATAACACAAGCTTCAAGACATTCCCGTATTTATACGTGGTCATTTTCAGTTGGATTAATGATATTATGAACAGATAAGTACTTTTTAAGGTCAAATCCTACGGGAACGTCTTAAAGCTTAGGACGTTAGGCAAAATTATTTTTTTGGAGGAGATATGAAAAAACTCAAAATTAAATGTATAGAGTTTGATAAAAAATTAATAGAATTTAAGAACGGCATAAATTATATAATTGGTAGCAATGGTACGGGAAAAACAACTTTATATAATTATATTGAACTAGGCCTTGGACTACAAAATAAAAATTATAGTAGCAGTAGAAGCGATATTTATGCAAAAAATATTAGTATAAGCCTTTCAATTGGAGAAGACGATTATAGATTTTCAAGAAATTTAAATTCATCAATCGTGGAAATAGTAAGTGAAAATAATAGAATGGAATATTCAATAAATTCAAAAGAATATCTTGAATTTTTAAATAAAAGCTTTGAACCAAAATTTATTTTTGAGCACAAGAAAGAGTCTATAAAAATGATCCTGGAATATCACTTCTATAGTGGAGAAATGCTTTCTCGTATTAGAAACAGAATGAATAATCAATACAAACTAATTCTTGGAGTAGATGTTGGAGCATTAGATGATTATGATATTGAAATCAGAGAACTTGAGAGAAAATTAAAACAAGAGGAAGAATCAAATAAGGCCGTTAAGACATATAAGAATAGATTAATATCTCAAATTGAAAAGAGTGGCATAGATAAAAATGTTGTCACAAATCTAATAGGGATGGTCGATGCAGAATTTTTTAGAACATACAATACTTTGATTAATCAAAATGAAATTCTAAAAGAATCAAGAGAAGCTTTCAAAAAAATTCAATATGAATTGCATCACTATGAAAAAATCCGTATGGAAGAAGTTTTAGAAAAAACAAATTATAATCTTCAACGGTTTAACTTCTTATTGGATTCATCTGAAATGACAGAAAATAGCAGAAAATCAGGAGGTGAAATTTCAATAATAGAAATTGTAAAACGCCTTACTACAATGACATTGGATTCAGAGTTTAATACTTCGTCAATGCTTATTGCAGATGACATATTTAGCAATTTGGACAATTACGCAATATCACTTTTAAATGAATTGTTAGGTGAACTGGCTGAAAAAAATGGTTTGCAAGTTATAATTTTTAGCCGAAATAATAAAGCAATTAATAAAAATGAAATTGTATATAACCTCGATTCTGGAGGTGCGAATAAGTGGATACTCTAAAAAAAATCAATAAGACTACAATAATTGCGACAATATCTATGATTTTAGCACTTTTAGTTTTTTTATTTGGTGATAATATTTTGGGTCGTTTTGGTGGTCCTAAAATTGAAATGGAGACAAGTTTTGAAGAGTTTACAATACCGGATAAGATTGTTAATTTAATTAATGATTCAACGGTTGAATTGCCAGATTCAATTAGATTCATTACTATCAAAAATAATGGAAATGAACCGTCCAGAAATTTGAAAATCGAGTTAAATAATGAAGGTGAAGTTTTTCAGTATTCAATCAATAGTGCTGAAACAATCATCCAAAATACTTCTGATGGTGCAACTATATGTGTTGAGATGGAGAGATTATCAAAGAATGCAACGTTAAGTTTAGTTGTTTGGCTTAGAGATGAAGGAAAAAAGTTTAGTGGATTGGCAGTTGATGATAATAAAAGTGATACTATTCAATATACTAATGGAAATAGTAATGGTAATAAAGAACAGTATTTTATTGTTTTAGCTTTATTTTTGTTCTCAATAATGTCTTTCGTAAAGGATATAACAAAAAGATTACAGAAAAATGTTGTTTTAGAAACGCAAAAAGAGACTGAAAAATTGAAGGATTTCATTTATTCAGAAACACTGGAAAATATAAAGAACAATATTAATGAAAAAGAGCTATTGAATTCTCAAAACAAAGATAACATCGACATTGAAAAATTGAAACATTTAATTAAAGCTTCTAAAAAGATGGAAAAGAAATAACTTCGCCTAACACACAGTCCTCGCAACTAAGGCTGCGAGGACTGCAAGAACGTTAGCCAAAATATAAATCAGGGGGTTACATGGTTAGAGACTTTATTTATTATGATGAAATGAGAATAGCTTCATACGGATCACAATTACTGGAAGGAATTGTCGAGAAAATATCAGTATCCAATGAAAGTGATAACAGAAAAGATTTTACAACAATAATTCAATCTGGCGCCAATGCTAAGATTTCTACAGAAGGTTTAATCTCTCCATTTATTTCTAATATTATAGATAATGCACTAAATGGTAGTGCAGGTTTAGGAATTGATTTAAAGAAAGAATATACAAAAAATTCTATTGATAAATCAGCTATAATTGAGAATAAAATAGCAGAGCATCATAGATTTACTCTTTTTAGAGAATCTCTAATTGAAAATTCTTTATTGATTTCAATTGATGATATAAATTCACACGAATGGGAAAATAGAAAAGCTATTAAAAAATTTGAACCAGGCGATTTTGTAGAGATGACCTGTAGAGTAAAAATATTTGATGTTACTCATCTTGAAGGAATGGCGGTAAGTTTAGAATCCTTAATGACCATGCTTCAACAGTTTATGTTGTCAAAAGAAGTTGAAGAAAATCCTGATAAAATGAAAGAAATTATTGAAAGAGCAGATAATGATGCTACTTCATATGGATATGAAATATACCAAAAGGTTTTGGGGAGTTCTATTGCACCTTTAGACTTTGTTGCAATGATGGACTTAATGAAAAATATTTCGAAAGGCGGATTAGCATCTGTACCTACGCAATTAAGTGCTCGACCATTAAAATCACCTAAAACAGGATTAAAATTTATCGCTCCTATCAGAAATGAGTTTTTGATAGACACTAAAGAAGAACTGATATTTAAGTATGGTTATGAGCCTAATCAAGATTGGAAAATACTTGCACAAATTTGTGAAATCCCTAAGCAAGAACATAAAGCTAGTAATAAGATTTCTGATATTAAAGTTGATGGAGATGTTAAGTTAGATGCTATGATTGAATCAATAACGAACATGTTTATGGAAATGAACTCTACATTAGGGATGAATTCTGTTGTAAGATATCCCAATATATCAATTAACTTAATTGCAGTATATCGCTGATTTATACTTCGGCTAACACGACAGTTCACTGACATTCATCTGATGTCACATAGCTTCGAGGCAAGCCTTGCGCCACTTTTCCGCTAAGGCGGAAAAGGATGAACGATCGTGAACTGCGGGAACGTTATGAGAAATTCACTTATAAATTTGTGAAAGGAAAAATATATGAATAGAGAACCAATGATTACACAACTAAGTAATTTTTCAAAATATTTTGCTGAAGATACAACTATTTCAATGACAATGTCAGAAATTTATCATGATTTTGCGTTAGAAAATTATAATCTATATAGAAAATATAGATCAGACTTACATAGCATATTTGATGAATTTATGAACCATATAAACACTATTTTATCATCAGTGTTATTAGAACTTGATCCCATAGAGTTAAGGAAACAATTTTTACCGTATACTGAGTATCTTGAAAAAGATATGAATGAATTTGAGGCTTTTTTAAATTACCCTAATGAGACTGTTAATATGACAAAGGATTTTTTTAGCTATATCAGCAAATTTGATAAAGTTAAAAATAATGAAAAATTCGAAGTTTCAGCTCTTAATGAATCTTTTGTATATTCTTTAAAGCATGGAATTGCAGCGATTTCTTTTGAGGCCTTTGCATGTGAAGCATTAATTAACGAAACATTATTATGTTTTATTTCAAAAAATCAATTAGATAAAAAGCATAAATCTAAATCGTATAAAAGTAAATTAGAGAACATTTCTGAAATATTGAACATTGAAGAAGATTATTCTGATGTAATTACCAGCCTAGAAGAATTGATGAAATCAAGGAATGATATAGCTCACTATAAAGGTATTAAATATAATCTTTTTAATTTAGTTGATACCCATATGCATAATGAAGAACATCAAGATGAATTATTTTATTATGGTGAGACTTTTAAAATTCTAGATGCTAATTTGACTGCATATGAGAAGCTTAATAGATTTATTAACAAAAATAGTAAATAATATTGAACTTCTCATAACACACAGTCCTCACAACTTACGCTGCGAGGACTGCTAGAACGTTATGTGAAACTAGGGAAGATTAATTGTTTGTCTTGTACATAAATCTTGATAAGAACCTAGTAAATTCTATGTGACTATTTTCATTAATGGACAAGTTTGAAAACACATTTATAAAGAAAAAAGACAAAGTGAAAAATTGCTTAAATGGTTATTATGTACTGGTATGCTGAGGTAGCTTGATTCTCAAATGTTCTGAGTAATCAAGTGTAATTATTGATTAAAAGCAAATTTAAAAACCAATTAAAAGCGATTAAAACCAATTTGATTAGAACCGCTTGAGCATATCATTGAATGTAAGATATGACTAAATTAAATCAAATTTTGAAGGACGCTACAAAAAAACAAATTGTGAAAAGGAATTGCACAATCTGAAACGTATAAAACAAATTGATGACGATTTTCAGAGTGTCTTTAAGGTGAATTTTTAATTGAATTTGAATAACTTGTAGCTTAAATTCAAATGTGAGGTCAAATTCATTTTCAAAGAAAAGAAAACCAATTAAAATCAAAAAACGTTGAAGACAAATGAAAAGCTTTAACAAGATCATTAAGAAATAATGCTAGCATCACATAACACCGTATCCCCATCACTTCGCGACGGGGACACGAGGAACGTTAATGTGAAATTACGCTTTGCTTCATTTCACATTAACGGCGGGCGCCTACAGCGTTGTAAAGCAATGTGGCGAAGCGCCACATCACTTAACAACACCTTGCCAACAATCCCACTTGCGCGCTAAAGCGCACCGTGGAATCGTCGGTAAGCCGCCCGCCGTTAGGCGATATCCAGAGTGTGGATGTTTAGAAATCAGTGTTGCATTCTGATTGAGCATATATTTGGCAAGACTGAGTTTTAAAAGACTGTTAAAAGGTATTTCGCTACGCTCGAAAAAGACAATTGAGCTAATATGAATTGATGATGTTAATACCGTGTAATAATCAGTAGCTAAACAGGTTAGTTTTAACTTTATCAAAAGAGGTGATTAGAATGACATTTTTTAATTTTCTTCGATCAAATAATACATTAATTATGTTTGTTTTACTTTGTATAATTTTCGTTAGTGGTTGTAATAATTCAAAAGCATCTAACATGGACACTCTTGATATTAGAAATACAAAAGAATCATTAAATGATAACTATGATGAGTGCGAAGATTCGATAATTGAATCAAATACAAATTATTTGGAATCCACAACAGAAACAACCACAGACTTGGATAGTCCCATGGACTTTAGTGGTAAAATTTCAGATTTCTCATTTTTGGAAGAAGAATATTCATTTTTTAATGAGGGAGGCAAGTTAACTTACGATAAAGTTGCAGAAAAGATGGTAGAGGATTTTTTAGTTAGCCTATTTGATGAGAATGAAGATTTCAGCTTTCAAATTTTAGAGTATAATAATCTTCATATTTCTTTTTACCAGATGAGTGATGGTTATGGTTACATTGAATATAAACCGAATGAAAATGATTCGATTTTATACTTTTCTGCTTATGTTAGCTTAAGGTATAAAGGATTTATATCACCGTTGAATTATTCCCCAATCGGTACTGAGGATTTTTATGTGATAAACTTGTATGACTGGGTGTTAATTAGAGACCAATTTAATTATAAATTATATCCATCAGGATATTATTTTAAACTTTTCCCAGTTGTAGATTGAAAATGATTATTAAACTGGTTAATGCTACTAGCGCTATCAGAGCTTAAAGAACATTAGACTAGATCCAGAGTGAGGATGCCTAGAAATCAGTGTTGCATTCTGATTGAGCACATATTTGGCAAAGTGGAGTTGTAAAGGCTGTTAAGTGACAACTCGCTAGCGCTCGATATGGACATCGCCTAACACATCATTCGAGCCACTAAGGCGGCTCGAACGATAAGAACGTTAATGTGAAATTACGCTTTGCTTCATTTCACATTAACGGCGGGCGCCTACAGCGTTGTAAAGCAATGTGGCGAAGCGCCACATCACTTAACAACACCTTGCCAACAATCCCACTTGCGCGCTAAAGCGCACCGTGGAATCGTCGGCAAGCCGCCCGCCGTTATGCGTAATATCGAAACTCAATCAAAATAAATAATTGAAATTGAGGAGAGAAAATGAAAAAAAGAATGAAATTTAAAGGATATGATAGTTTCAAGAGAAATCCAGACGGAACATACATCTGTGGAGGCGCGTATGATGGGTACCAAAGAAATCCAAATGGAACATATGTATGCGGTGGAGCATATGATGGATATCAACGAAATCCGGATGGTACTTATGTATGCGGTGGAGCATATGATGGATACCAACGAAATCCAGATGGTACTTATGTATGCGGCGGAGCATATGATGGATACCAACGAAATCCAGATGGTACTTATGTATTAGGAGGTGCATATGATAGTTATCAACGAAATCCAGATGGTACTTATGTATGCGGCCAAAAATATGATAGCTTTCAGCGAAATCCAAACGGAACATATGTCTGCGGTGGCGCATACGATAGTTATCAACGCAACCCAGATGGAACATATGTCTGCGGTGGCGCATACGATAGTTTTCAACGCAATCCAGATGGGACATATGTCTGTGGTGGTGCATACGATAGTTTTCAACGTAACCCAGATGGGACATATGTCTGTGGTGGCGCATACGATAGTTTTCAACGCAACCCAGATGGAATGTATGTTTTAGGTGGAGAATATGATAGCTTTCAACGTAATCCAGATGGGATATATGTTTGTATTTAAATATTCTTTTTAATGCATTTAAAAAGATACTGCGCATAACACACAGTCCTCGCAACTAAGGCTGCGAGGACTGCAAGAACGTTAATGTGAAATTCCGCTTCACTTCATTTCACATTAACGTCGGGCGCCTACGGCATTGTAAAGCAATGTGGCGAAGCGCCACATCACTTAACAACACCTTGCCAACAATCCCACTTGCGCGCTAAAGCGCACCGTAGAATCGTCGGCAAGCCGCCCGACGTTAGAAGAAACCCCCTTTAAAAGAAAATAGGTAATAGTATTTATATTACAGAATTATTTGTTTAGAATCATATTTAATATTTGAATTATATCGCTTAAAGTAACAAAATGAACCAATTGCCAGAAGTTACTAAGTGAACAATATTACAGTAAAGAGGAAAATTATGCTAAGTATTATGAAAAAAGTTTTACTTATTTTGCAAGGCTTATTGCTAATAGCTTTGATTATACTTATAAATACTATTAATAGTAATGACTTCGACATGGATTATCTAGATATATTATTCATATTTACTTGTATTTCACTTGTTCTAGCTGTTTTTTCAATAATAGTAAACATTGCAAGTTTGATTCAGTCAAAGAGGAAAAAAATCATTAAATAAAGCTTTTCAAAGTTAAAATTAAAAAACGGTTATAAAAAAAGATTTTAGAAATTTTCAAAGGTAATTGTTATCGTAAATTTCGATAAAGAATTTTAAGCTGAAAAAAGTAAACATAATAATATTTGGCTTCGCCAAGTTGAGTCGAAAGCAAACTGAGCTACGCTCAGAAAAGACAATCTCGCTGACGCTCGGAAAGGGCATCTTCTAACAATGTATCCCCGTCACTTCGCTTCATTTCACATTAACGGCGGGCGCCTGCGGAGTTGTAAAACAATGTGGCGAAGCGCCACATCACTTAACAACTCCTTGCCAACAATCCCACTTGCGCGCTAAAGCGCACCGTGGAATCGTCGGCAAGCCGCCCGCCGTTAATGTGACTTATGGTGCTTAACTAGTTTCTGACTTTACAGGCATACATGTTTTAGGAACAGATCATGGGAATATACATTTACATAGATAGTTAATTAAGACATAAACAGGATTAAGAGTTACCGCAATTAGAGTATTGGGTTGATATGAAGGGACATTGTAGATGATTAAAAGAAAAGTCTTTATAGGTTTTATATTTTCTGCTATAGGAATAACAGTTCCAGCACTATTTTTAGTTAAAATTATTGAAGCACGAGTTGCATTTCCAGTTATATTTTTGTTGATGGGCTGTCAACAGTTATATAATGGATTTATAATGCCTAAAAATAACAAATCTTTAAGGATTCTCACGTTTGTAGTAGGTATTTTTTTTACTATGTTCAGTTTATTTGTTGTGATTCCATGGTATTATATGTAACCTTACTATGAATGTATAATTATATTTAATAAGTGAGAAGAAAACAACATATAGAAAACAATTGGCAGAATTAGCAGTAGAAATGCGAATTTTCCATTTCACGGCAATGTAATGGGACTTACAAGCAACTTGCAGCCAATAATAGATTTATTTCCAAAGTGGAACCTAGAAAACTGGGACAATAGATGGTTTGCAGCATTTGTTTTCTATTGCTGTATTGAAGCGGGTTACAAAATTCCTGTAAAACATACAAATGAAGCTGTAAAATGCGATTTTGCAGGCTGTTCAGCTTAGGAAGCATGGGCAAGCTTAAATGAAAATAATTTCTATTTTAAAATGGGCGAAGAAGAATTTGAACCCAGTGTTGGAGACATAATTCTTTATGATAATATCTTCATAAATCAGGAACATGATCATATTGGAATAATTGTAGAAATTCAAAATGAGTACTTTCGAGTAGCCGAAGGCAATATTGGCAATATATCAGCTATTGTTAAGAGTCCTATAAAAACTAATGTTTGAGGGTTTATAAGAATTCCAGATAGTATGAATAAATAGATTTGAAAAAAAGTAAAAGTTCTAAATTTATATAGTGAAAAGCAGCAATCATTTAACCGCACCAAACGTCATATAACTCCAAGTTCACAGACATATTTCTTTGTCACGAAGGATTGCGGAGGGGATTGCAACCTTCGCGCCAACTGCCCTGAGGGCAGGCGAAAAAGTCGTGAACTTGCGGTGCGTTATAGATAAAGAAATGGAGAAGTTATGATAATAACAAAAAGATGCATAATAACAAAATTTGAAAAGGAACATGCTGATTTTTACTATAATTTAGTGACGGATGTAAAAGTTAGAAAATACTTGGGTGGCGTTCCAAGTGAGAAACACATTGAAGAAAGTATAAATAACTTTATCACCAATTCTGTGAATATGATTTGGGTTGTGAAAGAAAAGAAATCTGAAGAATTAATTGGATTTATTGCGATAGATAAATCAGAACAATTTCAACAAGATGAGATTTCATATGAGTTTTTACCCAATTGCTGGGGACAAGGTTATGCTATAGAAACAATCTCTGAAGTTCTTGAGTATGCATTTAAAACAGAAAATAAACACGAGCTGATCGCCATAACACAATCTAAGAATAAAAGATCGAGAAATTTATTAGAAAAGTTAGGTCTGAGAATAAAGATGACTGAAATAATGTTTAATGAAGAACAAAGTATTTATCAAATCTCAAAAGATCAGTTCTTAATGTCTTGTGAGAACCGACATGCTTAACAAATATTTTCAAAACTTTAAATATAATATTAAAACCCCAGACATTATAATGCTTTATAAACTTAAATGGGCGCAATTAGAAAGACGTATTTTCTTCTAGAAACATCGAAACCTAAGGATTATAACATAAGACAATTTCTTCTGCATTATGAAAAAAAGGGAAATATACATGAGTATTCACCAATCAAATCCTTATCTACGACCAGATAGTGATTTTGAGAATGGAGAGATTAAGTATTTAGTGAAATAGAATATATGTAGATTATTAGATGGAAAAACGCCTGGTTATATTGAGGAATACTTCCTAGATACTGCTCAGTTTAGACGGCGGGTTACTGACTTTAGCGACAGTGCCGGGCGCAAAAGGGAAGTAACTGCTGAAACCCATAACAAAATCGTGTATATTGAGTGGATGCACTGCTATGTGAAAAGTTACTTCCTTATTTTGTACCTGACACTAAGTAAGGAAGCAGGAAGTAAGTTCGTGAATAGAACGTCAGGCGTCATATTATGAAAGATTATTCACAATCTAGTGAAAATATCTGACAGGAGGAAATTACATGAAAAATCAAATAGACTATAAGCTAATTCTTTATATATTAATTCCTTTTTTAGTGGCAGATGTAATAAATCGTGTATTAGCCTATGGATTTTATATGAACTCTTCATTAGTTATAACTACTTCAGAAGTACTTTTGTTATTATGGAAATATGTTGCTGTAGTTTTTTGGTTTTGGGTAGGAAGACAATTTGGAAATCTAAGGACTGGAAAACTAATGAA
>NZ_JARYZI010000054.1 GCF_029914245.1 Fusibacter bizertensis | reverse complement strand
GCTCAGCTGGGAGAGCATCTGCCTTACAAGCAGAGGGTCATAGGTTCGATCCCTATAACTTCCACCATTTACGATTTGCGAAGTAAATCGGTCGACGTGCAAATTGCGAAGCAATTAGGAGACTACGAAGTAAATCGGTCGACGTGCAAATTGCAAAGCAATTAGGAGACTACGAAGTAAATCGGTCGACGTGCAAATTGCAAAGCAATAGACGTTTGTGTTATGTAATGCGGGTATGGCGGAATTGGCAGACGCGCTAGACTTAGGATCTAGTGACTAGT
>NZ_JARYZI010000053.1 GCF_029914245.1 Fusibacter bizertensis | reverse complement strand
CTCCTTTCTAAGGAGAAATAGACATTTGCGCTGTTCAATTTTGAGGGTCTTGTGACCATGAGTGATAAGTGATTATCGTAAGTGGAAATAAGAACTTCAAAAACTGAATAGAAACAAAAAACAAAAAGAATGCTAACTGATCGAAAACGAAAGTGAAGAAGTTTTTTTGCTGAAATCCATATGATTTCCTTGTCGAATTCGATATATGTGAGGCATTTTATCTCATGGGGGTTTAGCTCAGTTGGGAGAGCACCTGCCTTGCACGCAGGGGGTCAAGAGTTC
>NZ_JARYZI010000052.1 GCF_029914245.1 Fusibacter bizertensis | reverse complement strand
TAGGTCAAGTTAATAAGAGCATAGGGCGGATGCCTTGGCACTAGGAGCCGAAGAAGGACGTGGTAAGCTGCGAAAAGCTACGGGGAGCTGCAAGCAAGTGTAGATCCGTAGATGTCCGAATGGGGAAACCCGGCTGGAGTAATGTCCAGTCATCCATAGCTGAATACATAGGCTATGGAGGGGAACTCGGGGAACTGAAACATCTAAGTACCCGAAGGAAGAGAAAACAAAAGTGATTTCCAGAGTAGTGGCGAGCGAAATGGAAATAGCCCAAACCTGAGTCTTCGGACGA
>NZ_JARYZI010000051.1 GCF_029914245.1 Fusibacter bizertensis | reverse complement strand
CTCATGTCGGCGACGCAACTTGCGTTGCGTGTTAATGTCGATTCTATATGCAATTTTCAATGTGCAAGTTTAATTTTTGTTTTACAAAATTTTAGAAGCGTAGCTTTCGTTTGACTATCGTCAAACAAACTTGCTCTCAAATGGATTTTCAAAGAAAATTCAGTTGACGCAGTTTCTAATCTCTTGCTATACAAAATTTTGAGTTCTTATTTCCACTTGTGATAATCACTTATCACTCATGGTCACAAGACCCTCAAAATTGAACAGCGCAAATGTCTATTTCTCCTTAGAAAGGA
>NZ_JARYZI010000010.1 GCF_029914245.1 Fusibacter bizertensis | reverse complement strand
AGATTCATTGAATTTCCAAGAAGTACGAAAAAAGATGCTGCTGCTAATCTAATTCTTAGATTTGCAACAGCACCTTTAACATTTAATTCGGAATGTTTTGTTCAAAATTACAAATAATTATATAATTTCTAGCAATTTACTATTTAGCAACTTCGATCATAACTCTGTTAGCATAAGCTTTTTCTACAGCTTCTAAGAAGTAACCGTGGCCATCATGTAAAGACATAGTAGCACCAGTGATTACGTCAGCTAATACAGCTTGCTCATCAGCAGTTAAAGCGTCAACTTTTGCTTGATCTTCAGCTTTAAGTTCAGTACCAATCTTGATTGGTCTTCCGTTAGCATCAGTGTTTTTCTCAAACCAAGTTCTTAATTCAGCAGTAGTTTTACCTACGAAAAACTTCTCAAAGTTTTCCATTTGCTCATACCACTCTAAACCAGTAGTAGCTTTAGCAGCCATACCGTATTCTTCTTTAAGTTCGCTTTTAGTTACAATTTCTTCTTCCATTGCAAGACCTTTAGCAACTTTATCAGCGTCTGCTTCGTCGATCCAGTTAAAATCAGATGGCGAAATTTCAGTTACGTCCATTTTTACAGAAACAATTTTACCATCTTGGTCAAATACAGCATTAGCAGCAACTACGTTGAAACTAGTATGACCAGTTCTGTAGTTATCAACCATGCCAAGACCTGAGTATAATTTTGTTCCAGCAACTGGAGTTGCAGGAGTTTCAGTAGTTACATCAGCACCCATTTTTAAAATGATCACTTGACCGATTTCGATCATAGCAGGGTTTTTGATTTGTGGGTTTAATTTTACTAATTCAGCAGTAGTTAAACCATTGTCTTTTGCGATTTTCCAGAAAACATCGCCTTTTACAACTGTGTAAGTTGCAGCACCAGCTGGAACTTCAACTTTAGTAGTTGTTGTTGTAGTTGTTGTAGTTGTTGGCTCAACCCAAGCTTCTGATGCAGAAGTTGTAGCGTCAGCTGCGAAAGCAGGCACGCTTACCATCACTAACATAAGTACCATAATTAACGATAATGCTTTTTTCATTAAGGAACCCCCTTATTAATTTATGTTATCCTTTGTAAAACATTCCTCACCTATGATTTTACCACATCTTAGCAAATCGTAAATAGATTTCTTCAACTTAGTTAAAAATTTATTAATTTATTTTTGGAATTTGATTAAAAATATAGCGATTTCATAGTTTTAATATTATGGTAATCATATTATTTTATCTTTTTCGTTCTTTCTAAAATTGTCAAAAGTGCATTTACAACATCTGGATCATACCAAACACCAGAACATCTTTTCATCTCAGACATAGCATCCTCAAGGCTTAAACCCGCACGATAAGGCCTATCAGAAGTCATGGCATCAAAGCTATCCGCCACAGCGATCACTTTAGCCTCCATGCAAATCTCACCAGATTTTAAGCCATCTGGATAGCCACTGCCATCTATACGTTCATGATGTTGCCTGACAATTTCAGCATAATGCGTATAGTCCACAAGATGTTTGATAATTTCATAACCAAGTTGAGGATGGGTTTTGATAATATCGTATTCATCATCCGTTAACCTAGAAGGCTTATTAAGTATCGATTCTGAAATTTTTATTTTACCAACATCATGAATTTTACCAAGAAAAAGGATATTTTCAATTACAACTTCGTCTAATTTCATGAAAGTAGCAATTTGAACTGCCAAATTACCCGTACGATTACAGTGCTCATCTGTATAGTGATCTTTTAATTGAATTTCATCCATAAAAGGAACGATTCTTTCCATAAAATCAAGTTGGTGCTCAGTGATGTTTTTATTTCTAATTGTCAAAAGCGATGTTTCTTCTACAACACTTAAATGCTGTGTCTCTTCTAAATTTTTAAAAGTAAACCAACTTCCAGAGCTTATATATCGATCTTCATTGGAGTGATATAACTTACCCCGTATAACATAGACACTATTAAGTGCATCCTCACACTCATAAGGTTGACAGATAATGGAGCGACCGGCGTGGACATGTGATTCAAAGATCTCAAAGTTCTCATCTTGAACTTTCAATTTAAATGTACCTAATTTATTAGACACTTGTCTAAGCGACTCTTCAAACACGTTAAAACCATTCATACTTACTCCTATAAAAATTCTCAAAAAAAAATCTAAATCAAAATCAGCAAGTTATGCTTTATTGAGATAGACTCAAATAACGATTATTCTTATATATTTTATCATAAAATTCAGAATTTACTAGTGTCTAGACAGTGGCGTCGGTCTTGAGAAAAGAAACCCTTGATGGACACTACAACCAAGATCTAGCAGTGTCTTACTCTGATTTTCAGTTTCAACACCTTCTGCAACGATACTGATACCATAGGTGTCTTTGAGGTTAATAATAGCGCGTATCAAGTTACCTGTGCGATCATCCAGTCCTAAACGCTGGATAAAAGATTTATCTATCTTGAGTTCATCAAAACCTAGTCTCGCTAAGTAACTAAGCGAAGAATAACCCGTACCAAAATCATCTAGCGAAATTTTGTAACCCACTTTCCTCAGTGTGTACAGCGTCTCAGAAACACCTTCAAAATCTTCAATTAAACTATCCTCAGTAATTTCCAGTACCACTTGTTCTGGTTTAATCCCACGGTTTAAAGTTTCACGTATTATGAAACCACTAAACTCATCAGAAGATAGATGAATAGGTGAAATATTGATGGATACAGTCACTAACTCTTTATAGTTTTTACTTAGTACTTCATATTCATCAAGCACACGTCTGACGATCATGTTTCCAAAGCTTATACTTAAGTTTGATTTTTCAATAACAGGTACAAAATCCGCAGGAGAAACGCTGCCAAGTTCTGGCGAATCCCATCTTGCTAGCGCCTCAAGTCCTATTACCCTACCTACAATACAATCTCTCTTTTCCTGATAACTGATATAAAATTCATTGTTTTCAATTGCTTTGAGGAGTAGTCTTCTCATTTCCTCCTCGTTTCTAAACTGATCTTCAAGGCGCTGATCATATCTCGTGATGCTAGAACTTTTACTGGACTTAGACTGTTCAAGCGCCAATGACGCTTTTTGCATGATCTTCGTGATACTAACATAATCGCCCTCAATGTTGGCATATCCTGTATTGAAATTCAATTTAGTAGGGATATCTGCATCCGTATGGCTGTTATATATAGATTCAGTTAATAGCAGTATACGATTTAAAATTACCTCTGGATCAACGGTTTTACTATACCAGACAAACTCATTACCACCTGTTTTAGCGACAAATTCACCTTCTTTTGCACTTTTCACAAGCTGATGACCAATATGTTTAATTACACGATCGCCGACATCGCTGCCATAAATTGAATTAATTAAATTTAAGCCTCTGATGCTAAGCAATGAAATCCACCCCTCCGTTGGCATGATGCCATCAAGATGCTGAATAAACTTAAACTTGTTAGGTAGCCCAGTGAGTTGATCATAGTAAGCGAGTTGTAATAACCTTTCAGCATTTTTCTGACTATCGTCAATACTTTCAATCAGATATGCTTTGATGGCATCGATGATGATGATCAGTACGATCCCATACATCAGATATGCAACTATATGAAGTAGCCACTCTGTAGGTTCATTATTAAGGAAAGCATTATAACCTTTAAAAGCAAACAGATTAAGAGAAATTAAAAAAGATGGCATCGCTAATATACCAAGCGATAGAGCGGTATAGATGACACCAGCTTTTCTTGATAAAAAACTTACATAAACAAGATTACTAAGGGCAATGAGGATGATCCCCGTTCCTGAAAAACCAGATTGAAAAATTGAGACCGTTCCAAGACCCGTAGTGATAAGTGCCAAAAATACGATTTTCACCTTAGTAGAAATGCTTCCTTTAAATATGTAGAGTAAGATAAAAGCGACCCCAATAGCTGTATCGATTATCACGAACATATTGCGCTCTCCACTGATGGAAACTAGCACAGCACTTATAATCGCTATAATAGCTGCAATAGGGATAAGTAAATTAACACTTTTTTCAATTCTTTTGATAATCAATAGATCATATTTTTTTCGATCCATAAGGGTTCCTCGATTTTAAGTGCTCGGTAAAAGTGCGTTACTTCTCCCTAGGTTTATACCCCGATTAACATAAAAAACGCATTATTACAAACCCTTAAAAGACAAAAAGAACTTTCAAGAATATACTTTCTTGAAAGTTCAATCCATTTTATAATATAACTTAATTTACGTTTACTTTGTCTGGAAAAAATCTAATTTGGCTTGATCAAAGGTTAAGTGCTTAGCCAAACTATTTAAAAGATCAGTCAGGCCTGCTTTTACCGCAGCTACATCACCCGATTCTACAGCAGCTTTTATAGCATCATTGATCACTCGGATCGTGCCTTCAGGAACATCGTAAGTCGCTTTAATTTCATCTAATTCAGCTTGAGTTGCAGCCTTATCAGCTTGAAGTGCTTCTCTATGTCCTGTAAGTTCCAGTTTAGCTTCTTCACGTGTCATGTCACCAGCTGCAACTGCAGCTTTCACCTCGTCAAAGAGTGCTTTAGTCTCAGTTTGCTTTTCCTCTAAAATTCTTGTACGCTCTGCAATAAGACCAGTGTGAAGACTATCGTGTGTATCCCATAATGCATCAAACTCACCTTGTAGTTCTGGTGCAAAGTCACCGATTAGCACCGTCATCTTCTCTCTATAAGCATCTTTTTTTCCTAGTGCATCAGCTATTTTTTCATCAAATTTTAAAGCAGCGGATTCTATCCTCTCGCCGCGTTTATCCATACCTACAGCTTTGTCAGCGTTAACATCTGCAAAAGATAAAGTGGGAACTGCTAATAAAATAACCGCTAGCGATGTGATAACCACCTTGTTTAAAAAACTATTTTTTTTCATAATTACGCTCCTTTTTAATCATATTAACCATATGGCTTAATTAAATTATAGCCTTATGCCTCTTGTGATATCAAAGGACAACCTGTGGCAGACCTGTGGCAACTTAAGTCACTAAGTATGTATATAGTATTCTTTTAGCAGAACACACTTAACCGCATACCCTGTCCACTTAATTTTAGAAAAGGAACGAACTGTTTATCCGTCACTAGAATATGCTTTATAAGCCAATCTAACGAAAAGCTCAATAAAGTTTTTAATTGTTCGATGTTATCATAGTCATCATAATTTACCTTTTGAGCTTGATCAAGATAAAGATCAATAGCCTGTATAAACTTTGCCTGTTCTTCTTTTTGAGCATCCGACTGCGTATGATGGGGGATCGCACCAAAAAGAAGTGCTTCAGTTTCAAAATGGATCTTGCTACAGCTTTTGAGTTCTCTTAAAAGTGATGTCATTTCATCAGTCACTTTGCTCGATTCTTTTCCATAGACCAAGTTAAAAAGTTGACCACAAATCTCAAGCATCTTTTCATGTTGATCATCAATCATTGGAATTCCATATTCAAACTCCGACTTCCAACAAACCATATAATATCCTCCAAATTATCTATGACTAAAAGCACATCTCTTAGTTGTTTTTTCAAAACTATTTTATAGTTAAATTTAGCTTTGGTCAAGCTTCTAACAAAACTTAACGCCTTTTTAACAAAAATAGAACTGTAGTCACACTTAAGATAGTGCCATAGATTAGAGGTCCTCTTATAAAATTTGAAAGATCCGATGCTTGAGGAAACTCGCGATAGCAAAAGGATATAAAGCGCCCAAGTGTATAAATCCATATAAAGACTAAAGTTGCAAAACCACTCTTTGACGTATTACCAAATCGTGTGTTTGATTTTTTTTGTGAGCGCAAGATTAAAAATGCAGCTATACCTGCCAGGAGCGCAAAACCCGATTCGTAAAGCTGTGTTGGATGACGTGTCACGTGATTAACGCCTGAGATCAGCTTGATCAAAGGGCTTGCCCCTAAGAGCTTGGTAACTGCGTTCCCATCTGCACGCTCAAAAATCATCCCCCAAGGCAAATTGGTTGGCACACCGTAACAGCATCCATTGAAAAAACACCCCAGTTTTGAAAGCATCAAAGCCAGACCAAGAACTGGCATCATCGCATCAGATATCTTATACACCGAAACACTTTGGCGCTTAACCACGACCACAAACACCAGAAGACTAAGCAATAGCCCACCATATAGCGAAAAATTAACCAGCCTTAATTCAAAAAGTATACTTAGATCACTTTTGACCCTGTCAAAGTATAGTAATCCATATAAAAGACGTGATCCCACAAGAAAAGAAAGGCTCATGCTAAAGATTAGCAAGAGCCTTGATTTGATGTTAAACCCATTGTCGGCTAACACATGTAGGCTATAAAAAACAAGTATTAAGGCAGCTATGCAATTAAATATCACATATTCACTGATGTTTTGCATCATTTACTCACTTTCCAACTTCCTGAATAAAGTACGCTTGTCGCAGCATAACCACTGTATTCATCTTCTGTAGTCGTTGCTTCAAACGTCCCTTTGAGTTTATTTTCACCTTCAAAAGTCCCCTTAAAGACAGAATTCATCGTAAAACCTTCATCGACTAGTGTATTAGTCAAAGTGATGACACCCTCTTTAAAAGACAAATTATAGGGTTCGTCAGTTGCTTCCTCACAGCCATAGTCAGGAAATGCCGATGCATAGTCGATCCTAAGTGTTGCAGTGAACACACCTTTTTCTGTTCCTTCTTTTACGATCAAAGTGATAGGTACTTCAACCCCGATCACAGAATTACCTTTGTTGATGGCCTCTTGCACTTGAACCTGTATTTCCTCTTCATTGATATCGAACTCTTCACATTCTTCACCCTCTGCATCAGTAACAGTTGGTACAGAAGCTGGATCATCAAGTGCTTTTTTGGCAGCTTCTAGTACTGGTGCATCATTTATTACCAGCGTGCCTTTGTAAGTACCTGATTCTAGTTCATAATCTTTGACATACCCCATCTCTTTTAACATCTTCTCATAGGCAGCCTCACCAAAAACGTACCTTTCCTTGATGAGTTTTGCTAGGTCTGACATCTTCATTTCATCGTCTTTGACAATCCCGATATAGTCAAGTCCCCTTGCCTGATCATGTAGGTCTCCATCTTTATAGACGATGCCAAACCTACCTGTTTCCAGTTGAATTCTCTTGATTTGTTCATAAAGGCGATCTAACATCCGTTCCATACTTTGTTCATAAGGATACCAAACTCTACCACGTTCAAGTAGACCATATTTTTCAAATTGGGCGAGCACTTCTCGCTCATTTGCCTCTTGAAGCGCGATCTCTTCTTCTTGTTTGATACGTTTTTCAAACTGATCTTTCAAAGTTTCCCTCGCCTTGGTTTTCGCTTTGTCGATCTGCGCTTGACTCAGTTCACTTTCTTTCACCCCAATAGAAGCAGCGTATTTCTTAACTGCATCCATCTCAATCTGTCTAGCAAGCCCCCTCATTTGATCCCAAACTTCACCAAAATTCTCTGGCTCGTTGTTATATCCAAATAGTATATAATCATTAGAGCCTTCCTTAAAAGCTTTATAGGCTTCTTCAATACCATTGTTCTTCCAGTTGTTGATTTTGGTATCGATTACATCTACAGCAACTTTAGCAACTTTATAAGCCGGTGACATCTCAGAGATCGTCTCTGCGAGCTTCATCCCAGCACCACTATAGTCACCTTCCCATAGATAGCCAGCGGCTTCCGCAGCATTACCTAACTGTCCAAAAGTAGATGACAATGCATCTGCTTCATAAGCATTTGCAAAAGTTTGTCCGATCATTGAAGCGACATTAGCAGTATAGGATTTAAAATCTTTATTCATCAAGTCTGTTGCAAGCTTACCATATTCCAAACTACCGTATTTGAGTTCTTTTAAGATCGCTTTCGATACCAACTCAATCTCACTTTTATTCGTTGCGTTGAACTGGTTTACAAGTATGCTTTCGATCATCTCTTTGGTTGCAGCTTGTACATCTCCTTCAAGTTGAGATTCTCCCCAACTTTGGAGTGCTTTTCCTTTGATATATTGTTCTTTTCTTTCTGCTTCAGTGAGTTCTGCTGTCCCCCATAAATCGTTGTTATAGATCTCAAAAGCTATATAGCCCTTTTCTGGATTTACTTCCACAGGCATCGTATAAGTCCACCCAGTAGCCTGACCATAATGTGCAGCTTTAAATCCTTCTAGCTCTTGGTGGTCTGCAAAGTAGCTCTGATCAACTGCGATTTTCACAAGTATAGGCGCATCCGTCCTTCTTTGTGCACCACTGAATTTGATATCAAGCGCACCACCAGCTAGCGCCATCTGTGCTTTATCATAAGTTGGGATTTCACCACCTATAGCGACGCTCACCTCAGAGCCCTCCCCTAGAGCGCCTTCAGGCAAAACCACTTCGATGCCATCAGTTTCCAGTGCGCCCACGACATTTTCAGAATTAAAATCATCAATAACAGCAAGCGGTTTCAAAACCGTATCTGCTATCGCATTTGTTTCTGCTTCAGCATTTGTTTCTTCTTTGCTACACCCTGTTATAAACAGTAAACTCGCAGTTATCACAAGTATCACCACTAACATGTATAGTCTACCTCTTATCATCAACATCCCCGTTACCTCCTAACACATAAGTTCACCCCGAACGTTTCTAATCCCCGCATACCATATCTTAAGTGTACATATTTTAGTACAAAGTTAAAAGTAGATCGACGTAATTGTCAATGACAAAAAAAGTGAAGATGAATACAATCATCTCCACTTTTGGATTTAAAACATAATTTAATTTTGAATACTCACTATTTTCTGATCTTTATAAAGACACCTAGAGCAGTTATGATGCTACCGATGCTCATATAAAGTGCTGCTGGCAATTGGCCTGTTTGTGGTAAAGCATCGCCAAGTGCCACAGCTTCATCTAAAATCGTAACTTCATCTGTCGCTTCAACTGTGGTAACTTCTTGTTGATCATATATTGAATCAAAGTTAAATGGCGTATTTGCATTACCAAGTGCAACTTCCTCTTCTACGATCGTTTCTGTTGCCGCTTCAGTTGTAGCAACTGTTGGTGCTTCTGTAGCAGGCTGTGTAGCAGGCTGAGTAGCTGGCTGAGTAACTGGCTCTGTTACTGGTTCTGTTACTGGTTCTGTTACTGGTTCTGTCGAAGGTGGTGCTGGTATTTCTTCAAAAGTTACCACAACTACAAGATCACTGTTTAAAGTGACATCCAATTGGTCTTCAGTTGAGTTTTGGTCCACACCATTTACAGTCCAACTTTTAACTCTAGCGCCATCAACAGGTGCTGCCACTAAAGCGACAACTGTTCCAGCAGGATGTGTAGAACCACTTGTGATAGTAACTTCTCCACTTGTTGCACTTATTGTTCCCATATCAGGAGAGCTATCTGATACTGAAAAATCTATCTTGTTCTGAATAATTTTTTTAAAGATTGCTTTAGGTGTAAGCGATGTTTTTGAAGCTGTGATCTCTACAGTTCTAGGGTTTGATTGTGTAGAGCCACCCGTAATATCTGCATACCAGCCCACAAACTCATAACCTGTTTTTGCGATTGCTTCTAAAGAAACGACTGTTCCAAGTGCCATCACACGCGTTGTTGAATCGCCTTCAGTTTGAGTAAACTGTTGATCATCATATGCAAAATCTATTTGACCCGCATCTGCGTTTGCAACTATACTTGATGCATCCACATAACTGTCTGATACAAGTTCATAAATTCGAGTAGAAATATCTACTGATTCGCCAAGCTTAATTGGTAAAGTAATCGTTCCATTTGCAACTACAGTTTTCTTCCATCCACTAAAATTTCCAAAGTCATAAACCGTATAGCTTAACACGACTTGATCAACTGCTATATCGCTTGGAATCATATATTGGAAAGGATCTAACGTCTTTGTCTCTCCACTTTCGATATGAAAAGAATCTATGTTACTAATCGTTATAGGATTTGGATAATTGTTGATAATATTGCCCTGTCCATCATACATCACGAAAAGGAGATCTCGATTACCATTTGATCCTTTATCACCTTTATCGATATTGTTGATATTTAAGCCAATCGTTGCCGTCTCACCTGGGAGATAAATTGCCTTATCTAAAGTTGTTGAAACAGACATCTCAAGTGGTCCATTTGCGTTGTTGCTTCCAGCTTCGTTTATGTAGTCAGGATAATCAAGTGGGCTACCGTCAACAGCGAAAACTGCACCTGAAACACTAAATGCAAGTAACACTATACACATACTGATTGATAATAATTTCTTCATCATAAAATCTCTCCTTATTTTTACTTCTAACACATGATACCAACTTGTCGTGACATAAGCCGAACATATCTGTGACAAATGCGTGACAAAGAAAAAAGATGCCATTTGGCATCCTTTTTCAGTTAACTATACAACTATCTATACTTTAAATTTTGAGATCTCTTGATTCAGCTCAACTGAAATTTGGTTTAATTCTTGAGCTGCTTTAGCTACCTCATCCACTGCATAAGATTGTTGTTCCATAGAAGCTGTCACTTCTTCAGATGCAGCAGCCGTTTCTTCAGAGACAGCTGATATATTCTCTATGCTACTTACTATTTTTTCTTTATCGTGGTTAACACCTTCAACTGAAGTCCCTATATGATCTATATTTGTAGAGATCACCTCATAGGCAGACCTTATCGTATCAAAAGCAGAGACCACCTTTTTCACTGCATCGTTTTGCTTATCAGAGATCTCTTTTAAAACTCCCATACTTTCCACAGATTTTGAACCATCTGCTTGTATATTAGAGACAATTCTCTTAACGTCATCTGCCGCACTTGACGATTGCTCAGCTAACTTCCTAATTTCATCAGCAACTACAGCAAACCCTCTGCCATGTTCGCCTGCCCTAGCAGCCTCTATAGATGCATTTAAAGCTAGCAGATTGGTTTGAACAGATATCGCCGAGATGCTATCTAAGATCGTGCCTATTTCATTGGTTCTATCATTTAACTGTCTGATGACAACTTCAATTTCTTTATTGGCTTCAAGTGATTCCCTGTTTCTGTCACCGAGTTCATTGACAGATAAGATACCGCCATCATAAGCTTCACCAGTACTCGCTGCTGACCTGATCATATCTTCAGTATACTGGTTTAATCCATCAAATTTCTCAGATAGTGATTGTGCAATAAATGCACTTTTTTCTGCATCTTGCGCTTGATCTTGCGCACCTTTAGCGATATCTTCAACCGTCTTCGCCACTTCGACAGCAGAAGCACTGACTTCTTCACTGGTAGCAGCTAAACTTTGAGAGGACATGGTCAGATGTGACGAAACTTGCTGGATGTTATTAACCAGCTTACCAAGGTCTAGCAAGGTCTCATCAAAGTAGTGGCTTAAAACGCCGATCTCATCTTTTGAATCAATCTTCGATAAGGCCCCCAAATCACCAGTTCTTGCATGTTGCATGGATTCGATCAACTTCTTAATACGTTGATTAAAAGCATTGGTCAACACATAGATCAGCCCAATAGCGATTAGTGTCGCAATTACAGACTCTATGACATTTAAGCCTATAATTTCGTTGATATGACCTTGAATCTCATCATAGTATAAAGTGGATACAACAGCCCAGTTTACATCAGTAAGTCTGTAGATAGAAGCATACTTAAGCTTCGATTTTCCACCTTCATCATAGCTGTATTCCACACCTTCTTTTGTCAAATCTTTTATCGCATCTTTGATCTGAACCGTTGTAAGTTCAGTTCCTATCTTCTCCGGGGTTACATGTGCCATGATCACGTTATTCGCATCCACTATGATCGGATAACCTTTCTCGCCGATCTTAATAGACTCCGTCTGTTTGTTCAGGGTATCTAGCGCGATATCTGCTGCCAATACACCGACAAACTTGTTGCTCTTATCATATACGGGTTCACAAGCAGTTACCACCATCTTACCCACGGTGTCATCAAAGTATGGATCAGTCCATATAAAAGTCCCAGCTGCTTTAGCCGCCATATACCAATCTCTCGTAGTAGGATCATAATCACCAAGGTCATCGTCTGGCTTCATCACCATGCGCTTGTCTTCCGTCCCAAGATAGATGAAAAGGATATCTGGATTCGCCTTTACAAAAGTATCCAGCGTCACAAGCAGATCACTCTGAGCGCCTGGATCAGACATGATCGACTTAGCAGAAGTTTGCACTGCAACCGATCTGACAATCGTTTCATACCCGGAAAGATAATTTTCAACAGAAAGTCCAATCTGCTGCCCCAGATCATTTACCATGTTTTTCTGACTCTTTAAAAAGACATCTTTAACTTTAATAGAAGTCCCTATCCCCACAGCCACTTGTGTCATCAGCATCACCCCAATAAAGATGATGACAAAAGTTTTTCTAATACTGCGTTTTACTCTAACCTTCTCCATAACATTCTCCCTTTTTTGCAACTCATTATAATAGTATATCGTTATATGTTAACTCATACATAGAGCTTATGTCACTTAATTCGCAATAAAAGTTGTACTAACAAAAGTACATATTTAATGATACCCCCATTTTTCACTATAAACCATAGGAACAATAGACCAATTACATATAAAAAAGCAGCTGGGTTCAGATATCTCTGAACCCAGCTGCTTCTCTGAGCATTACTAAGCTTTATTTACTTTGGAATAACGATTTCTTTTCCTTTTTTCTTCCACTCTTTAAACTCTGCCGTAGCAGTGAAGATCACATCCGTTGAAGAATTTAGCGCCGTTTCACAAGAATCCTGAAGAACGCCTACGATAAACCCAACTCCTACAACTTGCATCGCCACATCATTGGAGATGCCAAACAAACTACATGCAAGTGGGATGAGAAGCAGTGAACCACCAGCCACACCAGAAGCCCCGCATGCACTTACAGCCGCAAGCAAACTCAAGATAAGAGCAGTTGCTATATCGACTTGTATCCCCATCGTATGCACCGCAGCAAGCGTTAAAACAGAGATCGTGATCGCAGCACCTGCCATGTTAATCGTCGCTCCAAGAGGAATCGACACAGAAAAATTATCACGATCCAGACCAAGGTCTTCACAAAGCTCCATGTTCACAGGTATATTTGCCGCTGAACTACGGGTAAAAAATGCCGTAAGACCTGAGACGCGGATACTTTTAAGCACAAGTGGATATGGATTTTGCTTGATCTGTGTATATACGATCAAAGGATTCACCACAAGCGCTACAAAAACCATACAGCCAACCAACACCACTAGCAAGTTAACATAGCTTAAAAGCGTCTCTAAACCGCTCGTTGCAATAGAGTCAAACACTAAACCCATGATACCAAGTGGTGCAAAGTTGATGATAAAACGCACGATGTTAGATAGCGCATCTGCAAAGTTACTAATCAAAGTTTTAGTCGTATCTGCTGCATGTCTTAACATATACCCAAGTAAAGCCGCCCAAGCTAAAATCCCGATATAGTTTGCGTTAAACAATGCTTTAACAGGGTTATCAACCACATTAAGCAAAAGCGTTTTCAAAACTTCGACAACCCCTCCAGGAGGCGTAATACTGTCCACAGCCGTTGCCATCGTCAAGTTTACAGGGAACAAAAAGCTCGCTGCAACACCGATGACACTGGCTAAAAACGTACCTAGTAAGTATAACTTGATAATCGATCCCATATTGGTCTGATGCCCAGCTTTGTGCTGCGCAATCGCACTCATCACTAAGAAAAAAACCAAAATTGGCGCAACCGCTTTAAGTGCACTTACAAAAAGCGAACCAAATATAACCACAAAAGAAGCCTTCTCAGGTAAAAGCACCGCTAACACGATCCCGATTAAGAGACCTACTAGGATCCTTTTAACGATACTCAGCTGATTCCATTTTTCAAAAAAACTTTTCACAATATCCCCCCATGCCCTAATTTTTCGCCATCATGACCAATCTCTTGATCAACAGCATTAAAATTAGTTTAGCATATAGGTTGTGAAAATCAAGACAATTTGTTACGAAATAGTAATAAAATTTTATTTATACATCTGCTTAAAATTATATGGCTTACACAAGGATTATTCTATAATTACAGTTCGCTGCGCCCCATCATAAGTAACCGAAAGTCCTATACTTTGTCCGATAAACTTAAGCGGCACCATCGTACGACCAGCAACAGCAGTTACAGGCACATCCAGCGCAACAACTTCTCCATCGACTAAAGCAGTCTTCTCCCCTAGTACTAGCACCACTTTGTGATTTTGACCTTCCGCAGTAATCGTCCGCGTCCTCGCCTCATAAGAAACAGTCATCCCAAAAGCCTCAAAGATGCGCTTCATCGGCACAAGCGTCCTACCATTTACCACCACAGGTGCTTGGTCAAACCTAAGGACCTCGCCTTGATACTTGACCTTGATCACCGGCGATATGAGATCCACTTCATAGTCTTTTTGCATCACAAGCGTTCCATCGGGTAAATAGGCTCTCGCCGTTATACGTGCATGATCTAAACTAGACTTAGAAAAATCGTACTCAAAAACAAAAGGCAACTGCTTTGACACCTTAACCAGTTTACGGTCAATATAATATTCAACTTTATCAATCACAGGTTCATAAGATTTCACATAGGCACTGATGCGCTGTGGTTTCTTTTCCAGAGTAGTCCCAAGTAAAACATACCTAAAATCAGCACTTTCAAGCGTAGATAGATAATAGTCCCCTTTGATAATACCTGTATACAAAGTCTTTAGAACAGGATTTTCAGAGAGCATGTAGTTCTCCTTTGCACCTGCCGCACCTTTTGAATCATAATAATACATCGCCTTGATCTGAGGATAAACCCTTGGGATAAACGCATAAAACCTTTTGATATTGTTTGCAGCCCACTGGGTATAATCGATAGTGGGTTCAAGCGCTGCAGTATAAGACACAGCACCTTCCACGATCATGATAGGTTTACGATCCCCATATTCAGCCACGATATGACTGAGTAGGTCTATAGGATTGGTTAAGAGCTTTGATGCTTTCGTATCCTGTGTATAGGTAAGCGTCGCATAGCAACTTACCCCCACCCAGTCCACATAGTCATCACCAGGATAGTAACTCGTCATGTTATCCCATGGGAAAAAATTAGGCGCCCAAACCATCGCCACATTTGGTGCTTCTTTAGCCAGAATGTCGTGCACAAGTCTAAACTTTTCGATATAGAGATCCGGCTGCATACCCCACGGTACCCAGTTGCCGTTCATCTCACCACCAAACCTAAGAAAAACAGGTACGCCTGACGCTTTAGCCTCTTTTGCAAATGCATGGAGATACGCATCATCCTTAACAGCTTTTAAATCAAATGGCTGCATATGGATCTGGAGCGATCCGCCTACAGCTTTCATCTTTTCACCAGCAGCCGTAGGAAAAGGCGAACTGCCATAGATATTATAGTAAAGAAGTGAAGAAGGACACTCGCCGTACACTTCTTTGATTTTAAGTGGATCAACACCAAAACCACTGTAAAGCGCTTCATTTCCCTCGCCATAAAGACCGATCATCAAACCACTTTCAGGTTCAAACTTCGCCAACTCCCGCGTCATTGGCGGCAGGCTCACAAGTTCTTTTTCGATGTACAGCTCTAGCTCAGACCTTATGGCGTCTAGCTTCCTCTGTACCGATACATAAGTCCAGCTGTTACCCGCATCACCGTTGATCTCACAAAATTTTACATAAGAATCATATGCTTTTTCGTAGTAGGCAGTTGCTTTTATAGGGTCAAAAACATCACCACCAAAGACACCTGCATAATAATCGCCAGCCCGGTCAGCATAATGCCCCCCGTTTTCATAACTCGCCGAGTTCGTATACCCTGCATATAGGTCAACTAGTTTCTCCCAGTACTGGATAGCATGGACATAGTCTTTCGCCTCTTCATAAGCGATCGCCTCTTTCATCAAAGGCCAATCATTGATCTTGATCTCTTCTGCATAGGAAAGAGGATAAGTGCCCCCTGCTTTGCAGAGCAACATAACCACTATTATAATTGATATGTAACTTAGACTTTTTTTCATTCTGTGCTCCTCAATATGATTTTTATCATTCTATAAGAAAAACAACTGAATCGCATTTGCCAATCAGTTGCTTTTTTAATAATGCTATTATATTTATCGGTATCCTCGATTTAAACTTGACCTTTTGAACAAAAACTTAATTAATCTTTCGCATCACACATAACGTCTGCTCAACTAACTGCGGTACAGTAACCATGTTGTATCCCATGATGCTAGTCGACAAGCGCTGATTGTATATTTCATACCAATAAGCGGGAATCTTTTGTGCACCAACTAGCATGCCCACTATAGAGCCTACAGTTGCACCATTACAGTCCGTATCAAATGCAGCTTGAACAGCCAAACAGATAGATTTTCCAAAATCCTTTTTACCATAAAGCAAAGCCATCACTACAACCATCGCGTTCGCGTTAGTATGACACCAGCCATGCCAAACCTTTTCGTTATAGGTTTCATGGATATGCTTGATGATCTCAGTCTCTGAGCAGCCTTCGTTATACCAGGTGATCACCTTTTCTATATCACGTCTCAGACGAGAAGCAAGGGGAATTTCATCTAAACCCGCTTCAACAACTGTCATCACGTCATCACATACACCAGCTGCTGCGATCATAGCAGCGACAAACATTTCACCATAGATACCATTTTTCACGTGAGAAATACTTGCATCTCGCCACGCCATCTCGGCAGCAAGTTCCGTGTTACCCATATTGACATAGCCAAAAAAGTCCCCTCTGATTTGAGCGCCTATCCACTCGCGATAAGGGTTGAGATACGTTGCCGTTTCCGGTGCATAAAGTCCACTAGCGGCATTGCGATAGGCGATACGCTCAGCAGTACAAGTAGAGAACATAGGAAGCCAACAGAGCCACGCCTCTAGCACATCATTGGGACGAAAATCCTTTCCGTAGTTTTCAAGTAGCTTCATGGCAAATACTGTGTAGTTGGTATCATCATCTATAGGAGCAGTACCGCCTATTGTATCCGCCCAGCAGTTTTGCCAGCTCTCTCGCTTGTCATACGCGATCTGATCTTTGACCAAGTCCGTTAACTCACTATACATTAGGTAACGGTGTAATGGATAATTGTTCGTCCCTTTTAATACAACGTCTATTGGCTCACTCATCATTATCTCAAGCGGTTTTCCCAGCAAACAACCACTAATTCTACCGATCCAAGCACCCGCTAATTTATCCTTGATTGCTGCTTCATCCATGGTATCCATAACGAGTGGTTTAAAATGATGCCTTCTTGAAGGTTTACATTCTCTGATCCCAGCCAGGTCTGACGGTTCAACGTAACTATAGTTTTCAAGTATCGGTGCCTCTAGTAATTTTCTGCGCACTGCTAAAGCTAAAGCATGTGTAGAATCAACCATTCTATCCTCACGCATAGCGGTTTCAGAGATAGACTTACATATTTCTTCATAAGCCATAACATCTTTTCCCTCGTCTCTTGCCTGCATCCATTCTAAGTATAACTCTTTCTCATAAATCGCCCATAATTGGTTTTCTAACATCGCTTATCTCCTTTTAAAAACATTTTTGACTCTATATCTCATAGTCTTTACTACTTTTCTTTCATCATATACGATATAATAAGTCATATCTTTCTAATTTCGAGGTTAAACTATGCAAAAACGACGATTATTACCCAGTGTAGATTATGTAGATGTGCCTTTATCCGCGCATTTTCCGGTTTCATATTTTCATCATATTCAGCACCACCAAGACGAACAGCACCTACATTATCACGATGCGTTTGAGATTGGACTTTGCCTTGAAGGCTCAGGACTTTTTTTTGTCGACCACCATACACATACTTTTAACACAGGAGATCTATCCTTTATTTTTCCCGATCAACCTCATATTGCACAAAGTCCAGATGAAGTCCCTAGCCAGTGGTACTTTATCACTGCCGACCTCAATCAGCTTTGTAAAGATGACTTTGACCTGATCCATAACTTGATGGTACAAAGAGCTAAGTTATCACCACTTATCCCCCAATCACTTGATCCTACTTTAGGGGTTCTCTATCAGATGGTCATCAAGGAACTTAAAACAAAAAACTATGGGTATCAAAAGGTAGTGTCTGATTTACTGCATTATCTCCTTATAAAAATAATGCGCAGCTTGACCTCTACAGCTCACCCCTCTGTCCGTAACTTACCGGCATTTTCTAAGAAGGAGTTTACTGCGATTTCACCTGCGCTTAATTATATGTCTTCAAATTATGGAGAGGCTCTAAGTATCCATGCACTCGCCGGACTTTGCCACCTAAGTGTCTCTCACTTTAGAACCCTTTTTAAAAAGGCAACCCATCAATCCCCCCTACAGTACTTAACCCAGATCAGGATGAAGATGGCTGCTTCACTACTTATGTCTACTAGCTTAACGGTACTAACCATCTCACAAACCGTTGGCTATAGTACATTGTCTTCATTTAACCGTACTTTTAAAGATCACTACAACCAGACCCCTACTGACTATCGTAAAACACTTAATTAAAAGCTTTTAAGATCAAATCAGCATAGCCAGTTGAACGTGTGATATTGGCACTATTAACAAAGAGTACCTCTTCGATCTCTTTTTCAATTAAAAGCTCTGAAAGATCTCCGGCATAATGTCTAGGATCAACTGCATAGATCTCGCTGTAATTTCCTGCAAGATAAGGTACAAGTGCATTACCATAAGAATCCTTGACCACTAGTAACTTAGGCAACGTGGTATCGTCGAGGTTATGGATCACCGTCATGGCACAATCGCCCCCTAAAAAAGCTTTGTAAGACACCTTGTCTCCCATAAGCGCTTCAGATGCCATATAAGGAATATCTGGCACAGAGACCACCGTTTTACCCTTCACCACTTTATACCGATCCATTGAGACATTAATTTTAGGTGTATAGATCATGATCTTATCGGGGTGCTTGCCAAGATTTTGGTTGTTCATCAGCTTATACACAGAGCCTAAGAACCCCTTGATTTCAGTGTATACCATATCTTTTCTGAGTATAGGTTTAATTGCTTTCGCTTCACAATAACTTAGATAGCCATAATAAGCACCAAGACCATTCCAGTGATGGTCTGTCCTAAAGAACAAGTCCTCAGAGTAATTTTCCTTTAATTTGTGATATGCATTTACATACGTGACATCACTCGCAAAATACCCTTCAAACCTCTCAAGTGAAGCAACCTGATCATCTGTAAGCGACGCATAAGACTTATCCAAGAAGGCCACTTGCGTAGGCGTTAAGAGGACGCTGAAATTCACTGTCTCAAACCTTTTGCTTAACCCTTTGATCGCATCAGTATACTCAAGCTCAGCCGGTATGTTCTCATCAAATGCAGCAAAAGCACGATCATCAAACACCACATAATTTACATCTATATCGCCAAACTCATAAGTTTGTTGATCAGCATTCTCTTCTGTAGTTTCTGTAATTTCTGTAGATTCAGCTCTCCCACTTGTACTTTCCTCTACAAAACTAGCGATCATATTATCTTTAGCCACACTGATGGTGATATCTGATTTAAACCCTGATAAGGCACTGATCGAACCCGATAGTTTAATAAGCGGCGTTCTAAGTATAAACTGATCCGAGATAAAACGATCGATCTTATACGTCAACTGATCCTCAAAGACAGCCTCAAATGAGAGCTCTGGAAACAACTGCAGTTCCTTGTTTTCAAGTTCTGATACCGCATCATCTGTATGATAAAGCGTATTTAAAACCCCTATACACAGTAAAAGGATAACAAATATGATAGAATTCACTTTATGTGACATGTTATCCTCCCTAGAATCTAAAGTATAAAAAAGGATTATAAGATTGACCCACTAGCATGGTCGTTGCTAGGAAGACCATGATGATATTCCAGACTACATGTAGGTCAGATTTAAAGAGATCAAATCGTGACACAATCATTGCCTTTATCTTTACTAAAAATGGCGTAGAAAGTAGCACAGCCATCACTATAAAGAAGATGTTGCTCCTTATATGAATCCACGTAATCGGGTCGATAAACGCCGTTACGCCTACACCAAACATCATGCCAATATAAGTCATACCTACGCCGAGATCGACAAAGTAGAAAAGCACCCATCCAACTAGCATCACCACGATCAGGTAGGTATGCTGTACCCACACCGGTAGTTTTTCTAGTAAGTGTCCATATAGCTTTCTCTCTAAAAAGATCAACAGACCATAGTACATCCCCCATAAGATGAAGTTCCAGCTTGCCCCATGCCATAGCCCTGTTAAGAACCATACGACTAGCACATTTCTTATAAAGTGCTTTCTGTTCCCACCTAGCGGGATATAGACATAGTCTCTAAAGAAAGACCCCAGTGAGATATGCCACCTTCTCCAAAACTCTGAAGCACTCTTTGATATATATGGATAATTAAAGTTCTCTTTAAAATCAAAGCCAAACATCTTACCTAGTCCTATGGCCATATCAGAATAGCCAGAGAAGTCAAAATAGATCTGAAAAGCATACAGCAGTATCCCCAGCCATGCACCTACTACAGACATCTTGCTAAAGTCTCCTTGTAAAAAGAGATCGGATAAACTGCCCGCCGTATTGGCGATGATTACCTTCTTTCCTAGACCAGTGCAAAACCGCGTCACCCCAGTACTAAACTGATGAAAATTCTCTTTCCTGTGGTTAATCTGCTCAGCGATATCCACATAGCGAACGATGGGACCTGCAACGAGTTGGGGAAAAAGTGATACAAACATGAGGAATTTCATAAAACTGTCTTGCACCTTAGCCTGTCCCCTATAGACATCAAACGTATAAGACAACGTCTGGAACGTATAGAAAGAGATCCCGATTGGCAAACTCAGTTGATGGTACTTGATGCTTAAACCAAATATATAATTGATATTCTCTACTAAGAAACCATAGTATTTAAAGAAACCCAAAAAACTTAGATTTATCACGATAGAAGCCACTAAAGCCACATGCCTCAGCTTGTTATCGCGGTTTTTATCTATGATCTTACCGTTGGTAAAATCAACCACAGCACTGATCACCATGAGGCTGATCCATACTGGCTCACCCCAACCGTAAAAAAACAAAGAACCCACGATCAACACTAAGTTTCTGATCGTTGAAGACTTTGTCCCATAATATAATATAATCAATAGTGGTAAAAAATAATAGATAAATGTTAAACTTGAAAAAACCATCATAAACCTCTCTAACAAACACCTCTAGCAAGCCACATTATTATATCATGTGGAAGAAGTTTGGGACAATACAAACTTTTATCGTAACCCACACTCCCAGGCAGTTTTCCGGAAGTTCAAGGAAAGAAAGTTCTGAAGCAATGTGATATACAAGCTACTGCGCCTGGTTTACTAGAATCAGGATTTGAATTTGTTGCTACAAACAAAATTAAAGTAACTTATACAAATGCCATGGCAACTATTGATCCTTCAAATTCAAAATTCACAAAAATTATGGGACAACTTTAGCATTCGCAGGTGTTGCTTCTGAAACTGCTGCTTTAGTTGTTGATAAAGTTGCTCCAACTATTGTTTACTCTGGTCTTTTTACTCAAAATTCATTTTTTGTTCTTTTACATAAATAGATTAATAGTGCTTTTATTATAATGATAAGTGTTATAAAATAAGTATATTGAAATATATAACAATGGAGGAGTAATATGGAACAATTAAAAAATCTATTTAGCAGTGATGAAAAGGTCATTGATACACCAATTATGAAAGTGAAGGGAAATGTATTAGCCTTTAATGACTATTTTCTTCAAATTAGTAATATATCACAGGTATCGATCGCGCCTGGTAGCAAAAGAAACTATCCAGTTTCAGCTATAGCGGCAGTTTTAGGTGGTCTTTTGATTATATCGCTTAAATCATTTATTGCGATACTAATTGGCTTAATGGTGGCAGGTTTTGGGGGGTATATGTTATATAATACATATACGAAAAACTCAAACAGCGGTGAGAATATGGTGATCCATCTTAATTCAGGCTCAATCTTCTATATCAACTTTAAGGAACGCACTTTTTTAAATAAAGTTATGGAAGTGCTAAAGGATTGTTCAAATTCGTCTAAAAGTAATTATGTGATAGATGTTAAAAATTCAGTTATTACCGTTGGAGACGAAAATAAAATTGAATTTAAGCAAGCGTAGAGGAAATTATGAGTAATTATAAGATAACGACAAATTCAGTAATTACAACGGGTAATCACAATACGGTAAATGTGAATTATGGTAACGAGTTTAACTGGCTTGAAATTGAGGAAGCGCTATTTACACTTCTTATGGATCTTCCAAAAGAAGCTGAAGAAACAAAAATCGTTAAAGCAGCGCATAAAATGGTAATTCGAGATGAGAAACAGGAACTTAGTACATTTATCAAAAAACATGCAGGTGTTTTTGGATCAAGCTTAATCACAAGTTGCGCAAGTGGTTTTTTAGTAGATTTCTTTACTAAAATGATGCGTGTTTAATGGGAAATATCTGTACTACCGAAAAATAGCCCGGCAACAGAAAGGGAAGTTGGAAGTTCAAGAAATCAAGCGTCAAGGTCTTAAGATCTTGGCGCTTTTCGCATTGATGATTTTCCTAAAAATGGATTGAGTAAAAGAAAAGAAATATAACAATTAGTAGAGGTTCTCAATCATTAAACGACACGATCATCATCCGTACTGATCGCGGCGTAATTTTTAAATAAGCAGCAATTTCTTTCACTGTATAGCCTAATTCTGAAGCATGTTTTGCACATCTTTTTCTTATTGTGGTACGTTGATTAGTGCGTTTGTCTTGAAATAAAACGGCTTCATTAAAACCATTGACATCACAAAATGCTTGGATGATAACCTCTAACTTTTCCTTTTTAATTTGTTGACTCAGTATCTCATTAAACGCTTTTGCTTCAACTAAACCCAAATCAAAATACTGACTTGAGTTTAAAAGATCCATGTATATATCTAATCCTTTTTCCTGTTCATCACTTAGGTAAAAAAATATACGTTTTTTTGCTACAATATCCGTTTGTTTTGAGATAATTTCTGAATGCGCGCACCATTTGTAAGCGCTCGCTTGTTTGACCATCTTTGCCTTAACAGGGTTTTCAGCTATATACTGAATAACTCGGATAAGATACTTTGTATCCTTAATGTAATACGCTTTATAGGGTGATCCAAAAATGGTCCCTGTTCTGTTATATTTTTTATTATAGTGAACACTATAACCGTAATTCAATGCCTGCATTATTTTACTTATTGAAATATCTTGCATTTCAATTAAGAAATGATAATGATTATCCATTAACACATAATATAGCATATTAAAAGGGTATTTTTCATTTACCTTTTTTATAATATCCAAGAATTGTGCCTTATCTAATTGATCATCAAAAATAAAAGCTTTATTATTACCACGTTGCACAATATGATAAATACCACCCTTGATATAATCAATTTTTCTTTTAGGCATAATCACCAACCATTATAATGCCACCACCCATCTGCTTTTAACTGAATCAGCCTATGAAATTCAAGTTCTAAAAGAATTTCGAAAGTATGATCAAACCTTTCAAGTAGATATTCAGCCGATCTTGGTTTTTCTTTAATTGACAGTAAAATTGGATTTTGTATATAAAATGTTAACTGCTCAGGCAATGAAACATTGTATTTTGACGCGAATTTCTCATTTATTAAAAAATTATTGCCTGAATTTCGATGAGATTCTCGGGTATCATATGCGGCATATACCTTACGTCCTAATTCATTTGCTATAAGTGCTGACTTAATAGACCCACTGCTTTTAGATGCTTCAATCATCATGACTTCATTCGACCACAGCATCATGAAAGTGTTCGTTTCTTTGAAATGTGATTTAAAAACTGGCGTATAACATGAATATAATGACAGTACGCAATAATTTTCTTTTATATTTTTAAAAAGATGAGTATTTTCACTTGGGTAACATTTATCTAAACCGCAAGTAGTAAAAACCATCAATCTTCCTCGGTACTTAATGGTTTTTTGTATAGCTAACGTTTCAATCCCCTTTGATAAACCAGTTGTTAATATGTGGTTTTTATCAACGAGTGATTTACACAACCTTTCTGTATAATGATATCCCATGATTGAATAATTTCTGGTCCCTATGATAGAAGTGTAGGTTCCCTTGTAAATATGACCTATGTAATAACATACAAGCGGCCATTTTTCATGTAGAGCGTTGGGATTGATTTGTATTGCATCATGAAACGTTAGTGTTTTTATGTTCAATAGGTCATGATTGTGAATAATTTCATTTGCTAACGATAAATCAAGTGCATCATCTGTAACTATTATTAAATTTTTGAATGTGTGCCATATTGTTTCTGGATCTTTATAAATAGAAAGGAGTTCTTTCTTCTTTGCTAACGTAAATCCTTTCAAATCATTTAACCAAATCCAAAACTTCATATTGCCTCCTAAGATTTTGCTTTATCTAAATCTCTTGCCATAAGTGCTAAGATTACATCTTCTTTTTCAATAGACTCAGAACTTCTAAGGTCTGCGCAAGTTCTTGCAACTTTTAGTATACTGTTATAAACTCTAGCGCTAAAGGTATAACGTTCAAATGCTGTTTTAATAAGTTGATCTGATTCTGAATTCAATTGGCAGTACTTATCAATATGGTATGGTTCCATTTGAGAATTCGTATGGATAGAATGGTCTTTAAAGCGTTTGGCTTGAAGCTCTCGTGCTCTTGCAACTTTTGTTGCTAGATTTTCACTAGTAATTGTATTTGACATTGATTTTGCCTCCCACATATCTATGGGACTTAAGAATTTTTGAATGTCAATTCGATCAAAAATAGGTCCAGAAATTCTGTTTCTATATTTTTTAATTTCATAGGGAGTGCAAGAACATGAAGTGTGACCATAATAACCGCATGGACAAGGATTCATTGCAGCTATTAATATGAAATGAGCCGGATACGTATTTGATTGCTTCACTCTTGAAATGGTAACTTTTTGATCTTCTAAAGGTTGTCTCAGAGCTTCTAATGTTTGACGTGCAAATTCAGGAAATTCATCTAAAAACAAAACACCATTGTGTGCGAGTGAAATTTCACCTGGAAGTGCAGTGGCACCGCCACCAATTATTGCGCTTGTAGATGCATTGTAATGTGGTGCTCTAAAGGGGCGTTGTCCGACTATATTTGCCTTGTCTAAAGTCCCTGAAACACTGTGAATAGCCATACTCTCAAGTTTTTCTTGTTCTGTCATAGGTGGTAGAATCGTCTGCATTCGCTTAGCAATCATTGATTTACCACAGCCCGGAGGTCCAACGAGGAGTATATTATGGTTTCCGGCAGCTGCAATTGCCACAAATTCAAGAATTAAATCTTGTCCTTTAACATCTGTAAAATCTAGGTTGTTTTGAATTTTCAAATGACGCGCTTCGACACTTATAATTGGTCTATGATATTGTCGTTTTTCAAGCCAATTGACGACATCGTCTATTTGTGTAAATGCGTATAAGTTTAATCCTTTGACCAGTTTTGCTTCTTCTAAACTTTTTAGTGGCAAGACAATGTTCTTTATCCCTATGTTTTTAGCATGAATTAACATGGGAAGTATCCCTCGAGTATGCTGTAATTCACCAGTCAAACCTATCTCGCCTATAAAAATAAACTCTTCAATTTTGATACCAACATCATTTAAAACAGCTGATTCGATCAAAAGGCCTATGAGCATAGGTAAATCAAAAGATGTACCACTTTTTTTTATATCACTGGGCGAAAGATTTATCACTATTTTCTTTCTGGGGAATTTGAAATGCAAATGTTCAAAAGCCGATTCAATTCGATCTCTCGCTTCTTTAACAGCTACATCACCAAGACCTACAATGTTCATCGTCGAAAGACCGTTAATCAATTTGACTTGTACATCAATAATGTAACCCTCTATGCCATTAACACCAATTGTTTTGATTTGTGTTGCCATATGGTATATATTTCCTTTTGACTTTATTATATCCATTTATTGGTAAATCGTCAACACAAAAAGCGCCAAGATTCTAAGACCTTGACGCTTCATATGTTTTAAACTTCTAACTTCCCTTTCTGTTGCCTGGCTATTTTTCGGTAGTACAGATATTTCCATCTCTACTCTTGTTCATATCACTTCGTTTCAGGACTTCATTTCACTGAACTTCTGAAAAACTGCCTGTGAGTGTGATTATAATATCACCTTAAAATAATTGTATACTTGAGCTACTGCTGAATAGTATTCAGTCTTAATCTTTAATGTGACAAAATTAAAACGCCCTTCATCATAAGTATTCGCCAATAAATTGCGTTTTTCGAGCATATCCATCCAAACATCACCATCATCGATAATTTCAAAATGAAACCCTTCTTTAATGACTTCTCTTGGAAACTTAGCATTAACATCATTCGCTTCTAAATAATCTTTAATTGTTTTCCAAGCCAGTTCAAAAGTATACTCGAAACGTTGTATTAGTCCTTCTTTCTCTAATATACTCAAACTGTCAAATAAGTTAATTGCAAAAGTTAACTGTTGAAATGCTTTGTCAAAGTTTTCAAATCTTTGTCGCCATCTTATCTCTTTACTCATAAAGGGTACCTTGACTATTTTTATTTACAAAAGAAATAAGCGGTTAATCATCGCTGAGCAGTTTAACCTCAAATACTGAAACGAGCATAATCTAACCTCCAACTTCCCGTTTTGTTAGTTGACTATTTTTACAAGTTATTTCGATTCAAGGTTTCATTGATTTGAGTTTGCAAGAAACTGTATGGGAATGTTGATTTTCAATTTTCTCGATCAAGCTACAAATCTGTTCACTTTTTAATTCAAGCTCATGTCGTTCCATCTCTGTAAGCTTCTCTTTTTTATATTCTTTAAAAGTTCTAATTTTCCTATCCATGATTCCTCTTTCATATTATAGTTTTATTGTACTCGAAAAACTGTTAATAGTTTTTTAAAGTTACAAAGGCTACTATAATTCTAGAATAACAGTATTGATTTTTTTTAAGTCTTTCTCTAATAATTATAACATATCGTTTTAATCAAGCAAAATACAATACTTTGTATTTGTCTGTGTATAAACGTTTAATAACGTAATACTCGTGAGGTCTTTTAATTATACCTTAAATATAAATTTAGGGCACAAAAAAGCGCCAAGATCCTAAGACCTTGACGCTTTATTTCTTTTGAACTTCCAACTTCCCTTTTTGTTGCCTGGCTATTTTTCGGTAGTACAGATATTTCCATCCTTACACTTGTTCATATCACTTCGTTTCAGGACTTCATTTCACTGAACTTCCGGAAAACTGCCTGGGAGTGTGGATTAAATTAATGATTATTCAGCAATAACTAAACCTACAGCGTTTGTAGCTAATGCATTTCCTGCTAAATCAACAGTACTTGCATTACCGCCAGTTGCATAAGTTACAGTAATACCACCATTTCCAGTACCCATTTCAGCAGCAAAAGTAGCTACTGTAAGTACGATTTGATTTGCATTAGTTCCTGCTGCCCATGATGTTACAGCGTATGTTGTAGCTTCTCCAGTTGCAGTTACTACAAAACCACCATCATTTGCTGCAAATGTTCCAGTAACACTTTCACTAAAAGTAACCGTGATATGTGTGTTCGGAGTAGTTACAGCAGCACTAACCATTGTTGGAGCAGTAGTGTCTACTAAAACTTTAACTTCTTGATCAGAAACAGGTAAAATGTTAATTCCTGTTGCAGCAGTATCTAAAATACCTGTACCAACTGGGAATGAAATTTTAATAGTTTTTTCTGCATCTTCGTTAGTACCGATAGCTTTGATAGCATCTAAATCAGTACCTGCAAAAGTAACAGTAACTACATTTGAAGCAATAACAACGTTGCTAGTATTAGCATTAGCAAGAACAACAGCACCATTAGTATCTTTAACTAACATATTTGACTTAAATGCTGCTTCAGTTCCAGCTTTCATTGGCTCACTAAACGTTAATTTAATACTATTTGGAGCAGTTCCTTTTTCTACTTTTGTAAGTGTTGGTGCAATCATATCAATAACATTAACTTTTTCAGCAGTTGCATAAGCAGTTGTACCAGTTTTTGTTAATGTGCTATTGTAGATATTTTTGATTGCAGTTGGTGCATTAACCATAAGTGTATATTTTTCAGCATCAGCATCAAGATTTACTGCAGTTGTAAATGTTACAACTTTAGAATCTGTTGCACTGATTACTGCACTTGACATACCAGTTACAGCTTCTGTTCCTTCATAAACTACGAATACTGAAGGATCAACAGCAGCTACTTCATTATTAAAAGTAACTTGAATTGTATTATTTGTTTTTACTAATACATTACCATTAACATTCAAGAATGTAGAACCTTGAACAAGGATAGGTCCTGAAATAGCACCAGTAATCATATTTCCAGCAGCGTCTTTTACAGCAACAGCTTTGAATTCAAGAGTTGCAGTAGCAGCGCCAGTGTAAGTGATAGTAACAGATTTTAAATCAGCAGCAGCAACAATTTTAGTTGCATTTGAATCTGCTTGAAGAGGACCAAAAGTACCAGCTCCAACTTTAACTTGGTAATTAGCTAAGTTTTCAATTGTAGTTTTGTCCATAGCTTCGCTAAAGAAGATTTTTACTGTATCTTTTTTAGCAGCATCAGCAGCAGTTTCACCTGAAGCAGCTACTCCAGCTGTAACTAAGAACTTATCAGAAACTTCAGGTTTTAATGTATCAAGTGAAGTAAATGATAAAGTAGTAGTAGCAAGACCATTTTGTCTTACTGTAGCATCTTTCATATCTGTAATTTTAACTTTATAATCGCCTGGATTCTTGCTTGCAAGAACTGTCCACTCAATTACTTTACTTTCTGAATTAGCTTTAAATCCAGCAGCTAAAACAGTAGTTTCTTGTACAACTTTGTCATCTTTGTCTAAAATTTGAAGTTTACCAACAGTTTGCATTGGCTTAGAGAAAGTCAATGTTAACTTGTTATTAGCTCCAACTGTAGTCAATTCAACAGTAGGAAGTGTAGTATCATCAGCAACTTGAGTAGTGATTGTTGTATAATCTTTCACTTCGTTACCAATAATGTCTTTTTGACCTTTGTACTCAACTTTAACTTCTACAATTGCAGAAATTCCAAGGCTTAAGCCTTTAAGAGTAACTTCAGTTTTTTGAGCATTCCAATCAGCAGCAGCTGGAGTGAATGCCGTTCCGTTATCAACTTTAAATGTTCCAGCTACTTCAACTGGCTCATCAAATTTAACAAGAACAGAAGTCATGCTCTTAACTTCTACAGAAGTTGCAACAGGAGCTTTGTCATCTTTTACAACTTCAAAAGTCAATGTTGCTGTAGGTGCAGTAAAGTTAGCATAATCTTTAAGACCTTTAATTTCGATAGATTTACTACCTTCAGTTAAAGTATTGCTTAAAGTGAAAAGAACTGTGTTATCTACATTGTCAACAGCTGCTTTAGCAACAATTGAGTTTGAATCAATTTTAATATCATTCAACATAGTAAATAATGTTGGGCTTGATCCAGTAGGAGCTTGAACTGGCTCAGAGAAAGTTACTTTAATTTGTTTAGGATTTAAAGCAACTGCGCTTAAAATTGTAGGAACAGTTGTATCGTTTACAACGATAGTTTGTTCATATTTAACAACTTCTTCGCCAGCAGCATTCTTAACGCCTTCAACAGTAACTTTTAAGCTATCAGATTGATCAACTGTGTTTAATGTAACAGTTACAAACATTTTGTCTTCAGATACTGTCATAGCAGAAACTCTATCAGTAGTACCTTCAACAACTTTAACAGTTGTAGCTTTTACAGTATCTTTGTCAATTGCTTGATTGAAATTAATAACTAATGTTTTTAAGTTATCAGCAACAACATCAGACACTAATAATTCAGTTGGTTCAACAACTTCTGGCTCAAGTTTACCAAGTTTAACGCCAAGAGTCATTTCTTCGCCGTTAACGTTTACTGCAGAAACAGCAGTCCACATAGCTTCGAAAGCTTCGCCTCTTGTTAATTCTGTACCTTCTGCTATAATTCCTAGTTCAGCAGCATCAGCAAGAACTGTATTCCAAGTTACATCATAACCAAGTGCGTTCATAAGAACAGCAACTAATTGATTAGCTGGAACTGCTTGATCAGGACCAAACATTGTTCCATCGCCTAAGCCGTTCATCCATCCATTTTCTTGTGCGTAAGCGATAAAAGGCTTAGCCCAATCTTGGAATGTATCTGCATCTGTGAAATCTGCAGGTTGTGCAAATGCAGCAGCCTCTTCTTTTGCGCCATTAAGTTCAGCGACTAAAGCTGCTAATTCAGCTCTTGTTAATTTTGCATTAACATCAAGCTTTGCGTCAACAGTCGCGCCGTCTTTACCCGTGATGAAGCCATTATCATAAAGATTTTGAGCTCCAGTCGCGTCAGCTGCGAAAGTTGGGATCATACCTAGTACAAGCACTAAAGCTAATACTAAAGATAATACTCTTTTCATTGCGAATTCCTCCCTTTTAGTTAGGTTTAATTTTTTTGCTTCTTGTTACAGAAGAGAGTTTTGATCAATAACCCCCTTCTGAGGCGAAAGCTCTGCCTCAGAATCGCGTAACCCGCGTGGGATATCGCAAAATCCTATTACTGATTATATCACCTCTTAAGAAGCATGGTCAATCAAAGTTTTTTATTGTAATAGAACTGTAAAACTACGAATCGCCTACTACAGCCTAATTATATACTAAATTTAGGCTTAAGTCTGTTACCATAGCATTACATATGATTACAATAACATGACAAAGGTTATATACCACTTTGAAAATAAAATATTCACTCAAAAAGCAACGGATGTCGAAACACATTGAAAATACAAGCTTTCAAGTTTTCAAATTATTTAGTGGACATATGTATAAGACGTAACATTTCTAAAAAAGTTCCATGAACATTATAGTATAAGCGTCCATATACCCTCCCCCCTTTAAGTACACACATACATATCAGCACATTTACCGGATACTAAAAAAAATTTTCAAAAAACTAAAAGGCGCAGCGATATATTATGAAGTAAAATCAATGTAACTTCACATATACAAAGATAGGGCATCCATATTTAGGTTTGAATCCCTTCCCCGCAAAGCGAAAACTCGGTATATTATAAGGCGCAGCGATATATTATGAAGTAAAATCAATGCAGCCTCACATGTACAAAGATAGGGCATCAACATTTAGTTTTGGAAATCCTTCCCCGTGAAACGAAAACTCAGAATCCTATAAGGCGCAGCGATATATTAAGAAGTATAACCAATGTAACCTCATTATGTACAAAGATAGGGCGTCCATATTTAGTTTTGGAAATCCTTTTGAGTAAAGCGAAAACTCGGATTGGAAAAACTAAATATGGACGCCCTATCTAATATATTCTACATTAACTTACTTCTTAAAATAATCAAGCGCCGCCTCAAGTTGTGGATCATAACTCTTCGCCTCATCAGACACAAGCGCCTTAGTGATCTCTTCTATCGTTTGAGTCGTTAAAAGTCCAGAAGCCGTTAAGCCATGAAGTGCTTGGAACTGTTTAACGATTGCTTTGCTCGCTGGTCCGTATTGACCATCAGCTACGATATCATAACCAAGTAGTTCAAGTCTTTGTTGTACACCGTATACATTAAGTGAGATTGCGCCAGCTCTTGGGTTAACAGGTGCAAGAGATGCCATAAGTTCATCTGTCATTCTCACAGGTGCTTTGACTTCGATATCCGGTTTGATACCCACTCCGTGTACATGATAGTCACCGTTAAGTAGGTATTCAGCTATAGTCAGCTTGATTCCGCCACCATTGGTAAGAGGCATCAAGTTTTGAACTGTACCTTTACCAAAAGAGTTTGTACCGATTACCACACCACTACCTGTTTGTTGGATACTACCCGAGAAGATCTCAGAAGCACTCGCTGAACCACCATTGACTAAAACTGCTACATCCATAGGTGCTTTTGCCGTCGTTGCACGGTAAGTTCTATCATTGCTTCCTTTATAGTCTATCTTTACGATCTGTTTTCCAGCAGGGATAAAATAGTCACTTACGTGGATGGCAGTGTCTAGTAAACCACCCGGATTGTTTCTAACATCCACTACAAGTTGTTTTACATCCTTGTTTGCCATAAAGGCCATGGCTGCATCAAACTCGGCATTGGTTTTGCTACCAAACTCAATGATCTGGATATAACCTACGCCACCGTCAAGCATCTCGTAATTTACTGACTTGACGATAATCGTATCTCTCACGATGTTAAAGTATAAAAGGTCTTCAAGACCTGGTCTTTTAATGGTAAGTTTAACTGCCTTTCCTTTTTCACCACGAATCAGCGTAACCGCTTTTTCAGTGGTAAAGCCTGCAGCATCTACACCGTCGATCTCAGTGATCATATCGCCCGGCTGTAAGCCTGCTCTATCAGCAGGTGTATCTTTAATAGGTGCAACGACTTCTACATAACCGTTTTTTCCTTCTGTTATAGAAGCGCCGATACCGCTAAACTCACCTTCGATACTGGTGTTAAAACTTTCATATTCAGAAGGGGTAAAATAAGTGCTATATGGATCAAGAACACCAAAGATGCCTTTGTATGCGCCTTCGATTAAATCTTGTTTGTCTACATCTTTATAATAACTACTTTGTACCATTTCCATCATAAAATCTATAAAATCGTGATAACCTACATCTGCGCCTGTATCAGATGCAGCGGTGATCTTTATCTCTTGATCCGAGACCAAGATGTGTCCACCTTCACGATAAGGTTCTACTGTCACTGTCTGTGAAAAGACTGGAGCGAGTGCCATACCTACTAATAAAAGCGCTAAGAAAATTGCAAGGACGCTCTTCAGCATCTTACTACGCCTTTGTTTTCTTAACTTTTTCTCCATCAATAAGACCTTTGGGTCTTTTTTACCTGTACGCGCCTTTGTCATGTTCGCCCTCCTTTGTCGTTGCTTTATATTATACTGCTAACTGTCGCCATTGGCAAGGCGACCTTGTAAAGCAATTTCGATTCCTGCACATGAGCTGCTAAGGTTTACACATTCACCGCCATCAATTGATAAAGCAAGTGTCACCTCTCCACCTAACCCCTCTTTTATGGTCCGAACCATCTCTCCTTGCAGTGGCGCCTTTAACTGTCCGTGCCCCTCTACCACTGCCGTTACTTTTAGTATGACTTTTCCCTTTATCAGCTTAAAAGTCACCGATGTCTCCGTTGCTTTAAAGCCCCGTACCTTTGCACCATTGTAAGTCGCAAACCGGTACTCTTTTCCTTTGTACTTTAAGTTGGCGATTAACCCATCAAAAGCGAGAAAGCCAAAGGGGATCGTCGCGATGCTGCACATAAAACTCGTATCAAAATCTTCAAACTGGTTCGCTTGTAGCCACACATATGATTTGGGAAAAGAACGTCCCCAGTCTTTTTCGATATACCCTTTACCACCTTCAAAATCTATGTTTTCTCCACTGGGTATGCGCATATGGCCACTGATCGAGTGGTTCATACTGATCACACCATGGTTACACTCCATGCCAGGGATATATGAAAAAAAGCCCATAATATCTGGTGAGAGGAGAGATTTATCTATATCACTAAACGCACCAAACTGGTAACTGCCATTAAAGTCATCTCCCAGTGAGATCTGCATACCGCTAAGTGTAAACACATTATTACCTATGGTGATCTTAAAGGGCTCATCTTCTACCTTAAAAGCTGACAAAGGGAACCTATAGTAATAAGTCTTAACCTCTGGTGATACAATCACTTGGATAAAGCAGTGCGTATCCTCACTATCGAGACTCACCCCCGGTATAAAAGCGATGGTATGCCTTCCAGTTTGATCAACTTGTTTGTAGTACCAACCTTCAAAATAATCTTTACCATCAAGTCGACCTTGAAAACGTTCTGGGTTTGTTCTTTTGGTATGTTTTATACGTTTCATCCTTTTCTCCTACATCAAAAAATAGATTATAAGCGTCGTCCCTATGGGTACAGTTAAATTGTCACTACCCTTTAAAGATACAGATTCTAAAAAAACAGCGCTGCATACAACGAGTACCATCTCAGCAGCTGTTAAGCCAATCGCGTATATATTATTGAAGAAAACAACGATCACCACTGTCAAAACGATCGCTACTAGTGACCCTTCTAGCGACTTGCTTCCGTATAGCTTATGCTTGCCATATCGGATACCTACCAGTGCAGCGAAACCATCGGCATACCCCATGATCAAAACCCCTATCACACCAATCTCTGGTCGACCGATCCCGAAAGTCCATACTGTAATCACTAGTAAGGAAACCGCATAAAAAATCCGCCCTAGGTCTTGCTGCTCTCCCTCTCGTTCAATGCTCTTAAAAAGGTGGTTTTTAAGCATGTAATAGTTGACGATGACGAACATCATCGGCACGATCGCTGCAGTTAGCGCTGTATCCGCATACCACATCACCATGAACCACCAGTTACTCGCCCCGATATGCACGAGTTTCCTTGTGGTCTCCCGGGAAGCCTTTTGTGTCTTATAAAGATAGCTTGAAAGTAATAGCAAAGCCAGCACATATATATTTGATAAGGTGATTCCTATAAGTGTTTTCATCACATCTTCCCCCATCAAAAAAAGAGTTACACCATTATGATACCACATAATGATATAACCCTAATCAAATTTACTTATTGATCCTCACAAGTTCTATATACAAGTTCCCATCTCTTTTCTCAACTGTTGCTGAGTCGATCATTACGCTGATCAGCGTAAGTTCGTCATCATCGTCAGTTTCACCAGCTAATTGCCAGTAATACTCTTCAATCTCAGATTGTCTTTGATTGTTTAGTGTCTTTTTAAGATGAGCGATAAATTCTTCTGAATATTTCGTATTATAATCCACGATTTTGACGATGGCTCTATCAGGCTGAGTGATAATTTTAAAGTCTACCTCGTTGGTATCTTCTTTTAAAAACAAAGTTGTCAATTCGTCGACAATTTTGCAGATCTTTTTGACTTCGTGCTTCATGATCTTGATTCCCCCCTTTTGAACGCATCGATAATTGGGAGCATAAACCCTGCAACTAAGCCTCCTGAGAAGCCATTATTATATAGGTTAATCCCTCCATGAATGATACCTATATTTGTAACAAGAGTCAAGTGTAACATACCAGCAATTACGCCGATGATAGGGCCATATGCACCTGCGATAGGTGCGATGGTCGTTGAAAAAAGTGCAGATATGATGAAAGTTGTACTTGAAAAGTCATATCCAAAGAAAATCCCAGCCATTAAAACGCCTAAAACGATAGGAAAACAATTTTTAGGTTGCTTACCAAAAGCAGCAAAACCAACGATTGTGAGGATTCCTGCCATCACTGGACCGTTCACTACTCCTCCGAGGACTAACACAAAAATTAAACTTGCCATCCCTAAAACGCCCATATTGAAAAAGGTTAAACCGTAACCCACTAGAGATGTAAAATCAGTAATTGTTCTACCACGGTATTTAAAAATAGTCTTATATAGCTTAAAAGTATCTTTGTTGGTATAGAGTCCAATACCCATTAAGTACACAAATAAAACCACAAGTAACCCTATAATCATAGGATTGTTTTGATCATGGATTAAATTCACTGAAGCGATTTCCACATCGAAGCTTCTCAGTGCACTGGTGATCACTGTTCCTACGATTCCCGCTGTAAAGCCGATGTTATATAAGTTGTAACCATCATGGAAACGAATCATATGTGATGAAAGGGGTACGATGATAAAACCGATAGAGATACCGGTGAGAAGTCCCATAAGATAACTAAAGCCCTCTGTAAAAAGGCCGCCAAAGGTTATGAAGCTTACGATAGGCGCAAGCGCTGTACTGAACATGATGACCAGAATGACATTTTTCATAGGAATTTGTTGATAGCGAGCGTACAGATAGCCACCAAGATAGATTGGTAGTATGTTAAGAACGTTCTTTCCAAAAAAGGAGAAACCGAGAACGGTAAAGAATGCTGCAATTAAGAGGCCATTGATTCTCATCTTATATCTTTTAAGTAGATACAGATTAAAAAAACCAATGAGCGCTGAATTCACAAAAGCAGCACCGATGCCACCCACCACCATAAAGTCTGTGATCAGTGTTGTCGGAGATTTGATGATACTTGTCATTCCCTGAGCCAGATTGGCTCCTTGTGATAGGGCGTATAATACGCCAAAGATGAGGAAGATCAGGGGGAAAACGGCAAGAATCAGGATTTTCTGTTCCTTGTGTAAGTCTCTTTCTTCAATTTTGTTTGCAAAAGCCACAAATTCACCTCTTATTGTTTTGTATTTTTTTGTTTTTCTTATTATACATGATTATGCCTTTCCCGGTCTATATAAGTTTTGCATAATCCATAAAAACAAATTGCATTTTCGCTATATAAAAATGATATATTTTTATTGTTTTTTGATAATTATCCTGTGAATTCTTGTGTTATAAAGCCATAGAGAGTGGTATAATTATACATGAATATCTATATTTTTTTTACAAAGGGGGCTACAAAATTTGAAACTATCAATTAGAAAAAAGCTGATCATCATTTCTAGCTTGCTACTGGTTATTCCAGTTATTGCTGTCGGTGCGACAAGTTACTTTTTCGCAAAAGACCAACTTTCTATGAAAGGTGAGGTCATCCTCAAAAACGGCGTTAAGCAAGTTATGCAACTGATCGATGCCAAGAAAATAGAAGTCGCAAGAGGCGATCTATCTACGGAAGAAGCACAAGAAGAAATTAGGGTTTTATTACTTGGACCTAAAGATGCAGACAACAAACGTCCAATTAGCAAAAACATCGATTTGGGACCAAACGGATACTTTTTAGCATATTCAACTGACGGGGTTGAAGTGATGCACCCATCACTTGAGGGGACAAATGTATGGGAAACCGAAGATAAAAGCGGTTCTGGTTTCAAGTTAGTTCAAGCACAAGTAAAGGCTGCTCAAAGCGGCGGTGGATTTGTTACTTATGCATGGACACTTCCTGGATCAGAGAGTATAGGCGATAAAATTACCTATCAAGAATTAGATGCTGATTGGGGCTGGGTTGTAAGTGCTGGTGCATATGTACAAGACTTCAACAAAGGCGCAAACACTATATTGATGGTCATTATCGTGGTACTTGCACTTTCATTAGTCTTTGGACTACTTATTATCACACTCTTTACAGGTAGTTTTGCAAAACCAATTAAAGCGATATCAGCTTCACTACTTGAAGTTTCAAATAACAACCTTGATGTAAAAGAAATCAACATCAAGAACACTGATGAGATCGGTACACTTGCAACTGCCTATAACACCATGCTTCACAACGTAAGAGGTCTTGTGGAAGCGATGCAATCTTCATCAAGCACTGTTACCGAACTAGCTAGTTCTTTGGTTGAGGTTACTGATCAAACGACCAACGCGATTAACGAAGTGGCACAAACCATTGGTGAAGTTGCAAAAGCTGTAAGTGAAGAAGCGACTACTACTGAAGAGGCAGTTGTTAAAGTCAATGAACTCTCAAGAAACATAGATGGCGTTAAAAACTCTACTGCAACTGTTGAATCACTTGCTAACAGTGCTGAAGATCAAAGTAAAAAAGGACTTGATGCTGTTAAAAAACTTTTAACCGCAACAGATGATACCAACACAGCTACTGAAAAAATTAGCGATGTCATCACAAAAGTATCTGAAAGCACTGCAAAGATCCATACAATTACCGATGCAATCACTGCAATCTCCGAACAAACTAACTTACTCGCACTTAACGCTTCTATAGAAGCAGCTAGAGCAGGAGAAGCAGGTAGAGGATTTGCTGTAGTTGCAGAAGAGATTCGTAAACTTGCCGAGCAGTCAGCTAACCAAGTTGGCGAAATCAAGAGCATCATCGGAGAGATCAACAGTCACTCTGAACTTTCTGTTGCTACTATGGCTGAACTTAAAAACGTTTCTGTACAACAAAACGAATCGGTAGCTTCAACGCAAGTTCAATTTGACGCAATTGCAAAAGGCGTACACGAATTAAACGCTGAACTTGGTAACATCGACTCCGAAGTTAACCAGATGCTTATGCTCAAAGAATACATCGTCGATGCTATGACTGGTATCTCGGCTTCAACTGAAGAGACATCTGCAAGCACTGAAGAAGTTTCAGCTGCTACTGAAGAACAACTCGCTGGTATGACTGAGATCAACGACCAAACAGCAAGACTCAACATCCTTGCAAAAGAACTAGAACAAATTATCAACAAATTCAAGTTATAAGCTTTGTATGACTTATGAGTATTACATGATTCGTAAGCATTCTATGACTTTTATGTACTTAGGATGCCTCAATAAACAGGGTTGAGATCATATGGTCTCTGCCCTGTTTTTTTTATATTCATTTCACTATTGTAATGAATTTTTAATCTATCGTCAGTTAATTCCCTTTTACGATGGGTACTAATATAAACATACTGTTTTTTACCATAGTTTTAATTTGTTAACTAATATAAGTAACGTTATGATAGATGAGGTGAGTTTATGAATTCTTCTTTAGAGCAACGCAAATTCGTGGTTCCTGAAGTGATCGTCGGCTATGATGCGATGAAATTGGCAGCACAATACTTAAAACATTTTAGTGCTAAGAAGACCATGATTGTAACTGATAAAGGTGTTGTAGGTCAAAACTGGTTTACTCAGATACTGGGTTCATTAACCGCTCAAGGCATAGATTATATGATCTTTGAAGATGTATCAAGCAACCCCAAAGACTATGAAGCGATGCTTGGTGCAGAACTTTTTTTAGCCGAAGACTGTGACAGTTTGCTGGCAGTAGGCGGAGGTAGTCCAATGGACTGCGCCAAGTGCATCAGTATCGTCTCAACAAACGGTGGACATATACTAGATTATATAGGTGTGGATGAGATCAGGTTACCAGGTCCTCCACTTGTATGTATCCCTACTACTGCAGGAACTTCTGCTGATGTGTCTCAGTTTGCTATTATCACCGACTCACATGAACATATCAAAAAAGCAATTATCAGCAAAAAAGTTGTGCCCGATCTGGCGCTGATTGATCCTATTCCACTGATGACTATGGATCTATATTTAACCGCTTGCACTGGTATGGATGCACTTACACATGCGATTGAAGCATATGTAAGTAACGCGTCTTCATCAATTACAGATATTCATGCACTTAACGCGATAAAGCTCGTTTATGAGTTTTTGCCTTTAGCCGTCAAAGAGGATCGCACAATTGAGACCATGCATCAGATGCTATTAGGCTCAATGCATGCGGGATTTGCTTTTTCAAACGCTAGTCTAGGCGCGGTCCACGCACTCGCACATAGTTTAGGTGGTGTGCTTGACCTACCTCACGGCGAATGCAATAGCATCTTGTTACAAAGACTTATCGCTGTAAACTTTGACGCTGCTCCACTACGCTATCGCCGAATCGCGGAGACAATAGGGATACAAACTTCCGGGCTCAGTGACGAGCATGTTAAGTTAAATTTAGTAGAGGCAATCTCAAACTTACGAGAGATCGTAGGGATTCCTGAAGCTGTTACTATGCCTCTCCCTAACAAAGATACCATTGCATCTATGGTTACCAGCGCATTAACTGATCCATGTATGGTCACTAACCCAAAAGAATTATCCTATGACGAGGTGGAAGAACTGTATGTCCATTTATTCCAAAAAAGATAAAGCACTTACTCGCGAAGGCATCATCGGCCTTGGAGAAAGTTCTATTAGAAAAAATTACTATCCTGAACTTCAGGATAAGATCAGTACACTTGAAAAGATGAAGACGCGCAACCAAGCATTGATGATGGCAATCCCAGATATACTGCTTGTAAGCGATTCAAATCATCACTTCACTCCTTTTGCGACTTCAAAAGCTGAAGAAGCTGCTTTAGTGTTGTCTTTTTTAAGAGAGCCCGCTATTGCAGATAAACTTAAGCAAGGCGTTGATGAAGTGATCTTAAACCGTAAACCTGAGATTATCAACTTTACGGTTGTTTCTTCTGTTCAAAAGCGGCATTTTGAAGCACGTTTTCAGCTTACCGAGCTAAATGAAGTGTTGATTATCATAAGAGATATGACACAGCGCACGGTCCTAGAAGAAAAACTTCGTGATATGGCAGAAAGAGATAGCAGTACAAACCTCTACAATCGCAGAAAATTTGAAGACGCTATGCTCGCATATGAAGATATGAACTCAGTATCCATCTCTCTTATCGTATTTGATATTGACGGACTCAAAAACATCAACGATACCATCGGGCATCTTGAAGGAGATCGCGTCATCAAAACAGTTGCTGATAAGATCAACGAGAACTTTAACGACGCAGTGCTCATCAGTAGAATTGGTGGCAACGAGTTCGCTGTTATATATGAAGGCATAAGCAAATCAGTGATCCAATCGAAATGTGATGCTTTTAACTTAAAACTCGACTTGATCAACCAAAATCTTGCATATGAAGTCTCTGTCTCTTTTGGCATCTCTCATTCAAACGGTATGCCTATAAATGGTGCGCAGCTTTACCAGTTCGCCGATCACAACCTATATAACCATAAATTATTGAAAGAAGGTAGCAGCAAAAGTACACTGGTCAAAACTTTGATGAAGGCTCTTGAAGCTAAAGACTATGTCACCGAAGGACATACTGACCGCATGAGTGAACTGGCTAAAAAACTAGGGCTCACTTTTGGATTAGAACAACACCGCATGGATCAACTAACGCTACTCACTAAGTTCCACGACCTTGGAAAAGTTGGGATACCAGATAATATCCTTAAAAAACCCGGACCCCTTACACCTGATGAGTGGGAGATCATGAAGACACACACAGCTATAGGTCAACGTATCGCATCTGCATCGCCCGAACTAACAGCCATTTCCGATCTCATCTACAAGCACCATGAAAAATGGGATGGAACAGGATACCCACTAGGCTTAAAAGGCAAAGAAATCCCACTAGAATGTCGCATCCTATCCCTAGTTGATTCATATGATGCCATGACCAATGATAGACCTTATAGAAAAGCACTCACAATAAAAGCAGCAATGTCAGAAATCAAACGCTGTTCAGGTACACAATTTGATCCAGACATGGTTAAGATATTTTGCGAATATATAGAAAGTGGTACGGTATAAAGTTAAAGCCCATCCGTGTTATTTCTTTCTCCAGTTCCAGTCCTCGCTTGCCCAGCAAGCTGCGGAAGAACTTCCACAAGAAATAACACGGATAGGCTTTATACATAACGTGTCCACATACATATGACATTTTTGGAAGTTCTTCCGCAGGATATGTTCTACATCCGAGGACTGGAACTGGAAAAAATCATGTGAATCCAAACTTTCTTTTAACACAACATAGAAGCCCGTGCCATATAGTTCTTTTGGAAGTTCTTCCGCAGGATATGTTTTCATCCGAGGACTGGAACTGGAAAAAGAAATATATGGCACGGGCTTCCCTTGTAAAAAAGAAAACAAATGAACCTATCGATTCAATATCTTCTCCCGATAATCATAAGTGATATAATCTTTCAAATGATTGATAAAATTATTGATCATAGCTGCTGCTTCGTCTTTCGTCACCCAGTTGTTAGGATTGATGTATCCTTCCGGGGTGCCTGTCACAAGTCCGATCTCATTTGCCATGTAGATATAATCTTTTGACCATTCTGGGATAGACTTGTTATCTGTAAATACCGTATCATAAGGTGGTGCAGGTGCCATGTACTGAAGACCAAGTGCCTTAATCATAATCGTGATTGCCTCAGCACGAGTCAACGGTTCACTTCCTTTAAAATAGCCATTTTTACCTGCCATTATATCGTTTTCTTTGATAAATTCGATATAGTGATAATCTGGATCAGTTACCATCACGTCAAGGAAAGGCGTTTCAACACCCGGTCTTCTACGTTTGATGATCGCTGTTGATGTCGGTTCAGGCAAAGCACCATTTATCGCCACAACCATAGCCTTGCCAAAATCAAGACGAGAGATTGTTGCAGAAGGTACAAAGTATTCTTTTTCAACATCAAAAATTTGAAGTGATGTTAAAAGGAAGATTTCATTCTCAGCCCAGTGTCCACCTATATCTCTAATCTTAGGGGTTACAAGTGCCTTCGATTCTAATATGACATCTTTACTAAGGTTAACTTCACCAGTATTACGCTTGGTACTCGCTGTATCCACTTTCCCACTTGCAACAATAGGCAATGAATATTTATAAGTGAGTACATTTTCTTCGCTCGTCACTTGAAAGTAATTGCCTCTAAAACTGATACTTTGTGGATCTGTTGCTTGATATAAAAAGTTTACAGTCTTGTTTGAAGACATACCTACGTCTACTGTACCTGTCCAAACATCATACTCCTTAGAGCCACTCACCGCTGGATCATAGTTTGCGTTTGGTGTATAACTTTGAATTTCTTGTTTTACCACTAAAGTTTCATTGTTACCATAGAGGTGTTCATAACCTACGATAGGCTTAGCATCGATGATATAAGTTACATAACCTTGATTTTCAAGATAATCTCCATCTAGATAGTAAGTTCTTTCAGAGATGATGTTCCCTGAAAAGTAATCAACTGCAGGTGTGTTGTCTACAAGCCTGCTATCGTTAAACGTATACTTTCCAAGGGTGAACTCTCCGGCTGAAGTGGTAATGGTTTCAGTATATTTAGTAAGTTTTTTCTCATAAGCAGTTTGATTGATTCCTGTGGTCGTGGTCTTTGTAACATCGAAAGTTACATCTCTTGTCAGCGTAATTCCTTTTGCAGTGTTACTCAGTGAAAAAGTATATTTTAGAGAATACTTATCACTATTTGTAGGGATGGTAGGTAGCTTTACAGTGCCCTTAAGAATCACCGGCTCACCCGTGATGAAGCAAAGCTCTTGATACTCGTGTGTTCCTGAGATCATCAAGTCCCCTATTAATCCTCCATCCATCCATACTACTTGAGCATGTGATACATATGCATATGAACTGATCCACAACAGTGCCACCATCAAGATGGCACTTACCTTCCATTTCCCTTTCATAATAGCTCCTTAAAATTATTGCACAAAGATAACGAGTGCATTTTCTTTAATACGCATCACATAGATATAATCACCCATCTGGATATCTTCTACATCGATGACTCTATTGTTCTTGATCACAATGGCATCTGTGTATTTAACAAAGATGTTTGATTTATTTGCTGTCCACTGTCCTGTATAGTCTGTCCAGTCATGAGAGTCTGTAATTTCTAGTCGATCCCATGTTGTATCATCACTTGTGACAATTCCTCTTGAAAGAACCGCTCCGGTAAAAGTCTCTTCTAACTTAGTTCCGATATCAGACTCTTTATAGAGCGTATCATCAAAGTTTTGTCCTGGCAATAGCCCTTTATGTCTAAGGTGCATCGCTACAATTGCACTATCAGCTTCGTTGACTACCATAAAGGCATAATATCGTTCAAATTGTAATCCAGGTGTTGCGCTGTTGTAAGTCGTATCTACATTCTCTGATCTTGCATAAGAATCATGCCAAAAATCAGCTGGTTTTATAGTTTTGATCTTTGTAGGATCAGTTATATCTACGATTTTACTATCTGTGTAGAATTTATAATAACCTGTTTCGTTTGGATTAACTGCATTTAAGAAATTGTTGGTATATTGCGTATAGTTTCTAAATGTGATGTTAGATGGGTTGACGGTTTCAACTGCACCTATCCTGATCTTATCAAAGATGTTGTCATAAGGTGTCACAACTTTTACAACCATAGCGTTTTTGTCATATGCACCCATTGGGCTTTCTGATACAACAAAGACTGTATCTCTCGCTTTAAGTTGACTAGAAGGCACCACAAGTCCATCTTTGATCACGATGGTTCCATCTGTGATGTTAAAGTTTTCTTTAGTTGAGATATCAAAACTACCAAGTGTATGATCTACAGTTCTAACTGTACTTGAGTACATCATCTCTCCACCAGTTTTGACGCTGAGTCTAACAACAGTTGGCTGACCAAAGACTTTTTTTACAACTGCGTATAACTGATAGCCAGAATAATTACGCTCAAGTTCCGTCATGGTAAGTTTTTGATTGCCAGCATAATACTCTGTTTTATCATCAGTTTTGAGGTTGATGCTATAACTTTCAGCTGGTAGCCAATCGTTATTTGAGATGTACTCTGGTTTGGATACACCATCAGATCCAATAATCTGAATTTCTTTTCTAGCACCGTTAACGTTTTTAATCTTACCCTTGTAGATGATCTCAAAGAGAAGTTCTGGTGCTTCGATCTCAACTTTTGATGCACCTAGTGTAGAAATGTTATCAAAGTAAACTTTGACTGCCATCCCTGATTTTAAAGCATCCTTAGTCACCACATTACCATCTTTGGTAAACTGTGTGGTTTGGTCTATGTCATAAAATTCTGTCGTGCCATCGTTTAACTTAACCGAGAACGTGTTTTGATAAACTGTGACGATATCCCCCATACGCATCTTACCGTACTTCGGTATATAACCGGGCTCACCACTAAAGGATTCACCTTCGACTAAGATGATATAGCCGTTAGATATCTCCACATCTACAGGCATGCCATAGACGAAGTTGTTGATGTCAGTTACCCTATCGTTGATCCTTAAATTAGCATAAGGTGCCAGAGGCAACTGATAGACTTTATCATCATAACCATAGATGGTCATGGTAGCAGGCCCATCAGCAGATAAAGGGGTAATCTCTCTTACTGTTCCTGAAAGTGTTGTTTTATCAAGTGGTGCAACTTTGATATAGATAATCTCACGGTCTTCGTTGACAAGGTATTCCATCACGTCGCCAATTTCTAACAAGTGAACACCACCTACTTCGTTCTCTTTATACGTTATCACGTCTTCTCTAAGACCTGTATATAAGTCTTCATCCACTAAGATATCAAACACATCTCCTGTGATGTCTACTACTCGGTAGATCTCAGTTACTACGGTAGTACCATTTTTATACTGGGTCTTGGAGTTGATATCTACCAAAGTACCATAGTGGAAAGTTGTATAAAGATCTGCTTCACTATTTGCTGCTATTTTTTCGAGTATGAGATTGTTATCAATGACTTGAACGTACTGTAGTGCACCTGCAAGTGTCACATATTCAATCTCATCTCCTAGTTTTAAGTTGCCGTTGTTTGAAACAATCCCGTTTTTGTGTGTGACATAATCAAACTGCTGATTGCCTTTTGAGTGTGTCTCACTTACTAAGTTTGTCACAGTACCATCGGTGTTTTTAACTGTAATTGTATTTCGCTTTACAGTATCGCCGTTATTATAGATCGTTTCTGGTTTTACACCAATTACAAGTCCAAAACCTGAGGTAATGGTTCTTGCAGCATATTGAGTTTCAAGTGCGGCTGCCAAGATGACAGCAAGTTCACCTCTTGTTACATTTTCTTTTGGTGCAAATGTACCGTCATTTTTCAGTGGTATGATCCCGTTAGTCGTCATATCTTCTATTAAAGATCTGTAAATAGGATTTACACTTGCCCAGTCTGAGTAAGTGAAAACAGTCTGTTGGTTGAAAATAGGTGCTAAACCTATAGCTCTAGCAGTCCAAACTGCCAAAGTCTCTTTGGTCGCCGGTTGACCTAAGTTAAGTACCTCTGTAGCGTTTACAATCCCTAGCGTTTGAGCTTCTACAAGGTATTCTTGATCCATCAACGTTTTAAGTCTAGCAGGTGTTGTCGATGAACCTGCTAGATTATAAACTCTTTGCATCACTGCAGCCTCGTTACCACGCATCCTTACAAGCATACCGATTATGTCATAGCCAGTTGCTTTTGAGGAAGGATAGTATTTCTTGTCGCCATATTGCTTGATCACACCTAGTGCTGCCATCCTAACGATACTTTCATGACCATAGGTGTTTTTAATATCTGAAAAATACGAGTTTGTGATGATGTCTTTGCCTTTGATGCTTCCCGTTAGGGTATTCGCTCCTGTAGTATCTGTCTTAAGTGCTGTAAACTCAGGTACTGGTACATCAAATGGTGCTGCTGCGAAGACGACCATTGATGAAAACATGCTTACGATTAATAATAATGCCAATAGTTTTTTCATGTGTCCTCCTCCCTAGCGATTTCCCATCAGGACATAATGTCCTGCATCTTTGATTCTAGCAGTAACCCTGTTGTTGATCGTATCAACAGTTGATACTACAATACTATATGTGCCTGTACTTTGATTGTATTTATAAAGCTGTATCTGCGCTTCATCAGATGTGGTCATCCCTGTTGGTGTATAGTATATCGTCATATCCATTGTAGCGGTTAATTGCGTAAATGCTTTCGTGCTTTCGTTTGAACTTGCATCAAATGAGATACTATGCACTTTTGAAACTTGTTTCTTGCCTCTAATGTTTGGTGTAAGGTAAGCACGACTTGCATTCATCGTTGTGTCTTCTACAATTCTTGTGTAAGCGATATAACGGTCCGCTATACTTTTAAATGTAGTTGTGTTTGTCGCTACTGGTGTAAAACGATACATACTCGTGCCATAGTTAACTGTGATACTTGTTAAGCCTGTTCTTACAAGCGCTTCTGGTAGTACGATGCGTTTGATATAAGTTCCTGCCGTTACCTTGTCAGATACGTCGATGTTTAAGAGCCCTGTGTTGAGCTTAGTCGCTAAGTTTACCGTGATCACACCACCATTTTGTATACTACTGTAATCCTCGCCACTTGGTACGCCCAAGTCTCCATCTAGATCTTCTGGACCTAACTCTTTGATGTCTTTCACGTTATCATAGGTAAGTGCTGCTACGTTAGAGTATCCAGATGAACCAAATTTGTTCACTGCTTTGACGACAAATACCACTCTCTCAGCAGTACTCAGGTTATCAAGTCCTGGTAATGTAGTGATCTTGTAGGGTTCAATGTTGGTGATTCCTAGGTACTTAAAGTCGCGATAGTTGTTACTTGTAAGTTCCGCATTTGTTTTCATTCCTATATAAACATAGATTTCAAAATAACTTGCGGTGTCAGATACGTAATCATAGAGTTTGATGTATCTGTTGTCCACTACCGATACTTTTAAACCCGCTGGGTCTTGAGGGATCGGAACGGTGTACTCTAGTTTCACACTGTTATCTGTTGTACCACCATCAGCGTTTTTTACGACGATAGAGATATCGCCTTCAAAGTCAACTACCGGTGTGGTAACAAGCAGCGTTTCACTGTCTACAAACTCTACTTTCGTTGCTAAGTTTCCATCTTTCACATAGTGGATGGTATCATCTCGATAGATACCTTGATCTGCTTCTGGGATATTGTCCTTCGCGGTGGCTGTTAACCACTCTCCACCAAGGTATACTTTTGCACCTTCTGCAAATCCTGTTCCTTTAAGCTGAATGACTTGTCCACCTGTTACGTGTATCCTATTTATTGGGTTACCATCTTCATCTGTGATGACTGGTGATAAAGTCGGTGCGGATACGACTGTGATCGCATCATTTTTAATAGCGATACCATAGTCGTTATTTAACACTTGAACGGTCTTTTTACCAAGCGTCATATTATTCGGTGTTGTAAAGGTGAGTATCGTTCCTCGTTCAGAGATCACTCCGTTATAGATCGGGATACCTGCACGTGTTCCTATGATTACATAAGCGCCATCCCTAAAATCACTACCTGTGATCACGACTTTATTGCCGCCATAAATCGATGTTTTAACGGGTGAAACAGTATCAATCCTCGGTCCTGATAAGGGTTTCTTATAAACAAAGTAAAATGGCAGCGTCTCTGCACCGTGGTTCGGTCCAATCAGGTCTGTCAAGTTATCAGACGTAGCAAGTCCCTTGTCTTCATTTTGAATCATGATTGGATATTCTTTATCAACATCATTTATCGTGGCTTTTGGCACCGTAGCTACGATAAGGTCATATGTGATGCCGTTGATTTGTTTTGTTGTAAGTTCTTTTATGGTTGCTTTATACGCACCTATATAAACTTGTACGTTACTTCTAAAATCAGTACCCACGATCTCAATATCTATACCGCCGTCCATAGAGGTTTCAACGAGCCATTTCATCTCGTCAAAAGATAAGGTTTGCGGTTCAACGTTAAAGATCTTTGGTTCACTTGCAGGGTTCGTATAGGTAAACGTCTTTGTCGTTTTTCCACCATCAGAGTTATAGTAAGCCATCTGAACTGTCCCTATGGTGAAATAAGATGGCGTGGTTACCTTTACATGGGTATCATTATCATAAGTTGTTTTAGGTGCATACCCTCGTTCTACAAACACCCGTCTATCTGCTATTTCTAACTTCACATACTCATAAACATTACCGGAGTAAATTGAAGCATCTACATTTTTGAGTCCATTTGGTACATAATAGTCACCTGCTGCGTTCTGTAGCATATCCATAGGGACATAAACCACTGAGTTATCATAGTCAAAGGTTCTTGAGTAGATGACGTTGTTTTCTGTAAGTGTGATCTTAACTTCACCCAAATCTCCATAATAACTCATCGTAAGCCCACCATCTAAGTTTACGGTGGTACGCTGGTTGTTAATGAGCCCTGAGTTTGCTGAATTTCTGTCGATGCTTCTATTATCTACTGTTCCAAATCTCACAAGTGCCTGAACACCATCGAGAAGTTGTATCGTTGTTTCATCGTCATCTTTGTAACCGTAAACTACTGACCTATAAAGTTTTGAACCATATATGTCTTTTGGTTCTTGTCCTTGTCTACGTCCAAAGTTAGGTACGATGCTTGTGATAACTGGCGTCGTTGCGTTATAGGTGTATTTTACTTTATTACTCACACCTGAATCGTTGTTAATGACATATACATCTACCGCACCAGCAGCGTGAGCTGGTGTGATAACTTTGATAAATCCTTTAGAATACTCTACAATCTTAGCCTCATTCTCACCAAAGTAAACTTTTGGCAATATCACTGAATCATAATAGATACTATAATATGGATTCATCAGTTCAGGGAGTTCTGTGACAGCAGCTGGATCAACACCTGAAGATAAAAGGTCGTCCCATACACCATTCTTAAACTGATCTACGAAAGTATCGCCTATATCATAACTTGGGCCACCTACTAAGTTCTCATAGGGTTCATAGAATCTAAACTCATAACCTATGATTTCTACGATCTCACCACCGTTGGATGAACCAGATGTCGGTACGATTCTAGATATAACCGGATCTGACAAAGGTATGATATAGGTGAAACCTTTATCTTTCCCTGTATTTCCACCATCTGGGTTGACGATAACCACTGGTACTGGCAATTCATCTACGCCATAATCTTGGTTTAAATCTTTGATCGATTTAGGCATCTTGATCTTGATCCAAGAACCATCAAGCGCAACATAAGTGTCTGCTTTTGGTACTTCTACTGAATCGATAAACACTCTAACATCATCTTCGAATTCACTACCGGAGATCGTAACATAGTATCCACCATCTACTGAACCTTTAGGCGGTTGAATATCTGTGATAATCGGATTTGATGTTGCTTGAGATATATAATAGAAACCATCATTTCCCGTTTTACTTGCACTTTTTGTATCCGGGTTCACTACGACAACGTCTTTGTATCCTTTTCCAGTTGATAGATAAGGTACTGTAAATAGTATTTGGTTCTTTGAAAGCACTCTTGAAAGGTTACCCTCTATTCTACCGGAAACTGAGTTTACGGTGTAAGGGGTTATCATATCGAGCTGTGTGCCGTCAAGGTCAATCCCCTGTGCATTAACTGTGACAGGTCTTGTAAAGCCTAGAGAATCTTCTGCCACGATCATATCTACATCTTCATAACGTATCGTATATGTTTTGTCTCGTCCATTTGTAAGGATTGGGTTACCAGCAAAGTTATATGAAAGCGTAAATCTTTCGCTATCTGCTGATTTAAGCGTTATAGAATCATTATAATCGGATAAAAATACTTGCTTTTCACCTTCATCGTTAAGTCCTATGCGGATTAAATGGTTGTCCATGGTCGCAACAAATGTTGGTCCGCCACTGATCGCTATTGTTGTAGCGCCTGTGCCCGCATTAAAAGTAACCGCTGCACCGCCAACTAGCACACCTGCTTGATCATAAGCTTGATATGCTCCACCAACATATTTGATGGCGTATTTGTTAGTTGATGTAGCAATCGCAGGATTTCCATCTGCATCGTTTGAAAGTGTAGCTATCGCCCCACTCCCTTGATCAATAACGTATGCGTTACTTGAAAATTTTGAATATACGGCTTTTCCAGCATCTGTTTTTATCAAGATTTCTTCTGCTGGAGCAGCATAAACATCAAATATGATGTTACCTGCTGTATCTTTTTTATATGAGTTAACTTCTTTACCATCTAGTGTGATGCGTGTTCCTATTAGTCTGTATGCATCTATACCTCTTTCGGTAACGGCAGTTGGGTCTGGTTTTAGGAAGTTATCACCATTGACCACGACTAGTGTGCCATAAGTGCCTAGTGGCGGTGTAAAATTAGTAAAGATTGGGTCTTTATTAAAGGTTTTTACATACGTAAAGTCACTTACTGATAAACCACCACTTGGGTTGAGAATCTGGATCTGAGTTGTGCCTTCTCTTCCTGGTGGGGCTTTAAATTTTACAAGGATTTTGTTACCTGTTGTATCTAGTTCTCTTGTAAACGTTGTGATCTCTTCTCCATCTAAGAAAAGTCTCAAACCGTTTTGTAAGTTTGAACCCGTAATAACGATGTCTTCGCCACCATCTACTGTGATGATATTGGGCTTAACACTTTCAATTACTGGTATGTCAGATGTTTTTACAAATTCAACAAAATCTGACTTGATACTTGATTTACCATAATCGGCAGATTTACGTGTTGGGTTGGTGATCTGGATATGTTTGATACCACCATCTGCTATAAGTGCACTGTTTGGTACTCTTATCAAGATCTTTGTTCCGATCTGGTTGTTAGATGTACCATCTACTAATTTACCTGTATCGTCGAGGACGATCATATCAAGTGGCACAGGTTTTCCATCTGCATATGTGAGTACGATTTCAGCTGCATCATCTTCGTTAAGTTTGTATTTGATAATCCCTCTTACAGTGACGCCACCACTTGTATATTCTTCGTTCGGGAAAAATCCAAGTTGATATCTATTGTTAAAGGTGTTATTGTCATTTTTCTTTACAAGTACTGTTGGCTTTCTAGTGATCACTGTACCTGATGCATCTACAAAACGGTCTACTAGAAATTTATCGCCTTTGATCGAAATCAAAGTTTCGTTTTTAAATTTTGAGTAAGCTGTTGCAGTATCTTCTATCTGAATCATATCAGGTAGTATAGAATCTATTACCGGTGTAAAGGTACTTGGTTCAAATTCAAAACCATTGGGTACGGTAATGATCTGGTTAAAGATAAATTGTTTCCCCGCATTGACACCATCTTTTATTTCAAGTATGGTCTGTATCTCAACGACGACATCTTTAAACGGACTTGTTTCAGCATCGGTGACGCTATCTGTTATGACCATCACCTGGTCTGTTGCTGCTTTTATGATTTGAAACTCTCCGTTTGTGTCTCTTAGAAACTTAACTTTTTTACCAATCTGCATGTTGATTTTTCTCTCGATTGTTACGTTTTCGTTCTTGTATATACCATCTGCATAGTTAAGTACAAGTATCTCGTCGTTAGTCTCTCCTGTTGGAGGTACTTTGAAGGCACCTGTAGTTGATAAGTCAGGGATATTAAGTGTGAGTAAATTAAGTGCCTTTACCTCTACGTTACCACCTGTATCTGGTCCTTTTTCAGGATAGATGCTGACGATAGAGGGTTTATAATCGGCTTGAATTACTGTAAATTCATCGTATGTGCCATCAGCTCTTTTTACGACTTGCTCTGCTACAACTTGTCCGTTTTGTTCATCGGTGATGACCACGTAGTAATTACGTCTTTCAAAATCTGCACTACTAGGAACACGTACCGTAAGTACGTCCTCATTGCCGTTGACATTTAATCCAAGTGATACAAACTCAGCTTTATTTACTGATGTATATTTATCAGAACCATCAAGTGCTTTTAAAAAGTACACTTGGTAGTTTCTAGTATCTGAAAAGTTATCGGCTCTAAAGTAAACTTCATCTCCTTTAACGCCTGTTGCGATATCGCCCTTAGCACCTGTATTTGGAAACATCCTCACATCATCTAGGTTGAGGTTCTCTATGATCCTAAATGCATTTTGATAGGTATATTCTATCTCTATGTTTGGATCTGCAACAACTGATTTTCGAAGGATAATGTTTTGATATCCAAGCGCCCCTGGGTTTGATGGATTAGTAAGCGTAAGTGTCGATGGAGAAGAACCAGTTCCAAGTGATGCAGATGAAAGTCCAGATCCATATGTTCCTGTGATATTGCCTGTGTTAACAGTATCCATATAGTTACCTGTGAAGATGATGCTATTTGGAAATTCATCTTTGTTAACTGTCTGTTTGTCTGAACTTTGAATATTTGGAAAAGTACCTGTGTTTAAGTTGATCGTTCTATTACCAATCCTAACTCTTCCTATAAAAGACTGTGTTTCCGAACTGTTGAGGTTAAATTTGACGAAAGTTGATGAGTTGATAACTCTTGTTCCCATACTAACAAAGCCCTGTCCGTATTTTTCGAACAAAACTTCTACATCTTTCATGTTTTCACCTAGTATCTCTATATAACCACTATTGATTTGAAAGACGTTGTGAGTGATGGCGTATTTTACGTCCGTCACAACGACATCTTCACCATTTGTTGATCCTACAACTAAGGCAAATGATGCTATTCCGCTAATTGGTATGGAACTGAGTATCGTCAATAATGTTAATATCAAAACAAGCTTTTTCTTCATGTTACACCTCACAACTTTCTTCACAGGATTTTAGATTCAGAATTATACAAAGAGACAATGCTCCCATTTTAGTTTTTATGCTTCTATTATATCAAATATATGATTGCTTTTTCGTTAAGCCTACCTTACAAGCATATGACATGCCAAAACACTTTATGTTAATATGGCTAGACCTCAATCAGATTATCGGTTAAAACTAGGATTTACTTTATAAATTCCTTGTTTTTTATCTTAAAATTGTAATATTTCGACTACTGAAACTTATATTATGTAACCCTCTTTTATTTTGACTGCTGTTTGTGTATAATTAAATGAAATATGAAGTTGTTGTAATATTATAGCGAGGTGACAATATGACTTATTTCAAAATTGTGAGATCAAATGAAACTGAATCAACTTATGAAATCAAAAGTAAAAGCTCTAAAATAGAAAAAAAATACCACGATGATCATCTGCAAGTTTCTATGATTCATATGTCAGCTGACCGTATTTTATATATTGAACCACTACCGACCAAGGAAGCCTATAAAACCTACTATATCATCAAAGGTTCCTGTTTCGTCTTTGAAGATGAGTCTATTGTTAAAGAAGGCGATTTTTTCGTCTGTAAAAACACTGAAGAAATTCAAACGATTAAAACCCTAGAAGACACTGTACTGCTTGTCCACGCCACCAATTATGATGTTTTTAAAACACTTGAGGACAATCATACTGTTGTAGATAAGCTACTTAAAGAGATCCAGTTTAAAGATCACTATACTGGTGAGCATAGTTTACGCGTTTATGAACTTGTCAAAAGAATGGCTCTTAAGTTCGGGTTTAAGTCTAAGGCGCTAAACAACTTTACTAAGGCTGCTTACTATCATGATTTGGGTAAGGTCAAAATTCCAGATGATATTTTAAATAAGCCTGATCAACTCAGTGCTTCAGAGTTTGAAGAGATCAAGTTACATGTTCAGTACTCTAAAGAGATGATCCTAGAAAATTTCAACTCTGATGTCTTTGACATTATCATTCAACATCACGAGCGCTATAACGGTTCTGGTTATCCATTTGGTTTAAAGGGCGAAGAAATTTGTCTTGAAGCTAGAATTTTAGCTGTTTGTGATAGTTATGATGCCATGATTACTGATCGCATCTACAAAAAGGGAAAATCCATCGAAATAGCACTTATTGAGTTAAGGGAACTAGCGGGTATTCTTTATGATCCAGAAGTTGTAAAAGTATTTATCGATATGATTTTAGAATAAAAAAAAAGAAAGACTTAAATTCATTCGAATAAAAGTCTTTTTTAAAAGTTAAGAAGGGGGGAATTTCGCGAGTGGGTAAATTTGGGGGATGCCCACTCGGAATTCATTATTGGGGTTTTGTTGCAATTTAGGTAAATATTTTGGGGGTTTATTGTGGTAAGCAATCTGTATATCGCTTATCATGTTCTCATTATAAAATTCAGTTATGTATAGGTTATGACCCCTTTGTGAATAATCTGTTAAGTATAGAATATTTGTTTTTTGTTTAAGGAACTATCAGAAATGGTAATATATCTATATCAATATACTATAGATGATATTAGCGATAACTTGCCTTTATACATTTAATTTCAGTATAATAAATGATATAATAATGTATTCTCGATTAAATTACTTAAAAGGAGCTCTACATGATGACTTCACCTGTAGAACAACATAACCCTATTTTCAGCATACAAACACTTGGAAAATTCGATGTCATAAAAGATGGTTCGTCACTTGTTTCATCTTCTGCTGGCTCAAAGAAAATATGGGAATTATACAAGTTCATGTTGACTCACAGAGACCGTGTGTTTACCCCAGAATCTTTAATGGATCAACTTTGGGTTTCTGAATCTTATAGCGATCCTAGAAGTACACTGAGAAGACAAATGCACAGACTCAGACAAACACTTCTAGAAGACAATGAGCAAGATCATGTCAAAACCCTTCTTTTTTCTAACGGTTATTATAAGTGGAACGATCAACTCAACATAGAAATCGACATCGAAGACTTTGAACAACTTATAAAAGAAGGAGATGCTAAAAGACTCCACTCTCCTCAATTGGCACTGGGGGATTATCTTAGTGCACTTGATCTATATGATGGCGATTATCTACCAGACTGTGTTGATCAACACTGGGTATTTGCTATAAGAAACCATTATCGCCGTTTATACTTAAAAACTGTCGTTTCTGCGACTGAACTTTTGCAAATTGAGCGACGCTATGATGACATCATCGATTTATGCCAGAAGGCCATCAACATCGACATCTACGAAGAAGCTTTTCATCTGAACTTAATGGACGCTTTGATGCATAAAGGTCAACAAAAGCAAGCCCTTGAACATTATGAGTATATCACCGGTTTTTATTATCATGAGATGGGGTTAAAACCTTCTGGCGATATGCGTATGCTCTATAAACGTTTACTTCAAACACACGCGCCTATCCAAACACAAGATGGTTTGGTTGAAGCACTTGAACATGATTTGGTTCTCGAAAACGCTTTTTATTGTGAACCTTCTACGTTTAAGTCCATCTATGAACTTGAAAGACGAAGAAGTCAAAGGTCTGGCAATACGTTTAGCATCGGAGTGATTAACGCCTCTCCTATAAGAGGATACTCTCAATCACAAGAAGACCTTAGAATTTCTCACCTCAAACAGCATTTGATGGAAAAGCTCAGAAAAGGAGATACTTTTAGCCAGTGGAATGATACACAATTCATGGTACTTCTTCCCGGTGTTGATTCGGATCTTATGAAAAAAGTGCTTACTCGCATCTTAGATGCTTTCCCTAATAACGAAGCGATTAGAATTAATCAAATTAAAGAATTACATGCTGATGTTTTCAAAGAGTTATAATTTTAAAATCTGCACACAGTAGCTATTAACGCTTCTGTGTGCTTTTTATTTATCTTGTCACACAGATGTCACACAGATGTTCGCAATATGTCACGCTAATGTTCTTTAGATGTCACAGCGAAATATTATACTGTTATCAAGAGATAGAATCTCCGAAAAGGAGGATGACATGAAAAAACAAAATTTCGGAAGCAACTTTTTAATATCTATTCATCACCAAGAGAACCATAGTTGGCAAGGTGTGATCGAATGGTTAGATACAGGTAAAAAAATGCATTTTAGAAGTGAACTCGAACTTATGAATCTGATTCACGGCGCTGTAGAACTACAATCCGAATCAAAGGAATCACTGAGAACATGGAACGATGAGAGACATATAAACGTAATCTAACGTTTGTATAGAGTAAGGGCAAACCCTATGAAAATAGGCGACGCAAAGTCAGGAGTCTAAAGTTTATCATCGTAACAAATAGCTGTTAACTAGACAGCTGTTACATTTACGATTAATAACCAAGACCGTCCGACTGCCAAAGTAAAATAATTTGGCAAAGGAGAACTATTATGAAAAAGGATTACAGAAGTAAAATTAAAAAAAGCTTTTCAATTACTATGATACTTATGTTACTGATTATGAGCATGCCCGTGATTAGTATCGCCGACAGCACACTAGCAGTTACAGCATCAAATGTAACTGAGACGACTGCTGATTTGTCAATTATCAACCAAACATCTGGCTCGACAATTGATGTAACTTGGTCACCTGCTGATGGTGGATACGACAGTGGTGTCCTCAGCGGGTTATCCCCTGGTACAACTTACAATGTAACAGCAACTGAGACAATTACTAGTTCAGTTGAAAAAGAGTATGTTGTCTATTTAGACGCTGATTTGACTCTTTATTATAATGATGATAACAACAATAAAGTTAGAGTCCGTTGGGATGACTGTTATTATTATTCGTATTTTGGGGAAAAAAGATCAGGCGTTAACTTAAATCTTTTCGGTACAACTTACACTTCAGCAATGGTTTCAACTACTATTACTAACATAGCTAACACTTCTTTTAATACCGTAGCTGTTCCAGTTCCAGATGGTTCTAGTTTAACACTGACAGCAATGGGAATTGAACCAGAAAATAAAGATACTCAAACAAAATGGAGAATTGTCAATAACTTTGGTGAAGACTTAGATTTTACATGGCAAGTATATGGCACTTCTTTAACTGGTAGCGGTACAGTCGCTAAAGAACATACTATGGATGCTAGATTTGATAATCCTTACTATGTATATGTTGATGCTCCTCATCAAGCTACTTTAGTAATTACATGGGGATCGAGTAATCAGTTTACAACTCAAAAATCGAGTACTTCTGACGTGTTATATCCAGAGATTACTTCAAGCAGTTTAGGATTAACCGGTGTTCCAGTTGAAGGAAAAAATGCTGGACAAACAAAATGGAGAGTTGTGAATGATTATGGTTACCCTCTTGAGTTCACTTGGAAAGTTTATGGTACTGACCTTACTGGTACGATGACTATACCAGCAGAGCACACAAGTGCTGAACGATTTAATAATCCTTTCTATTTCTATGCACCGAAAACACCAGCAACAATGATTATCACTTGGGGTAATAATAATGAGTTTAACAAAACTAAACAATCAAACAATGAAGTTTTACCTTATCCAGATAAAAATAGCCTAGTTTTAACATCTATGCCAACAGAATCATCTAAAGCAGATACTCAAACAAAATGGCGTGTAATCAACAAATATGGCCAACCAATTACTTTTACGTACACTGTCGCTGGACACCCTGAAATTACAGGTACTCACACGATTGGAGCGGAATATACTGAAGCTGATCGCTTTGATAATCCTTTCTATTTCTATATTGATTTACCACATGCAGTCACTGCAAAAATTTTGTGGGGAGACAATAATGAATTTTCTACTACAAAAGCATCAAGCGGAGAAGTTTTAGCTGAAGAAGATACAACGGAAGCGGATTCTACTGAAGATCAAACTAATCCTCCAGCACCAACTGAACCAAATACACAAACACCGGCACCAGCAGCACCACAAGGTCCTCAAGGCACTGTTGTAGTAAACTTCGTAGATACTGAAGGTGCACCACTCGCAGCTTCATTGAGTTTCACTGGTACTGTAGGTACACTCTATCAAACTTCAGCAAGATCAATCGCTGATTATGAACTTGTGGAATCTCCAGCAAATGCAAGCGGATCGTTTATCGATGGTTCTTTAACAGTTGATTATGTTTATTCAAATGGCGTAACACTTGTTGAAGAAGAAACACCACTTGGTGAAGCAGTTACTCCTGTTAACTTTGACGCCATCTATGACAACATGGAATCTACTACAGAAGCTGCTAGCGATGAAGCTATTATCCTTGATGAAGAAACACCACTTGCTGATGCGCTTCCTCAAACAGGTCAAGCTTCTCCAGAACTTTTCTACGGAATAGGTAGTATTGTATCTGCTTTAGGAATCTATTTAAAACGAAAAATAAAATAGGTTAAATTGATAGCATAATATTATATAAAATAAGCATACTAAAAGCACTTCTTTCGGTAAAACGGAGAAGTGCTTTTTTTCGTGTCACACAGATGTAACACAGATGTTCTCTGTATGTAACGGATGCATAGTATAATGATTACAATAACATACCAATAACAACTTAATAATTAATATCAATTACATTTACTAGGGCAAAACCTACGAAAGTAGGTGACGCAAAGTCTGAAGTCTAAAGTTCATATTTACTAGGATACGAACTATGATCGTTCGACTGCCAAACAACTTTTTTGGCAAAGGAGAATTATTATGAAAAAAACTACACGTAGAATATTATCTTTAGCACTTGTAGCAATATTACTAGCTGCTAGCATCCCTGCTATAACTTATGCAGTGGACTCAACTGGAACTTTAAAAGTAAGTGCAAATGGAGCATATGTAAATCAAGCAACTGTAACAGGATTACCAGTTCCATATACAAATGGTTCTTTTCCAGCATTTTGTGGTGATAAAAACACATTTATAACCCCTGGTACCACATATAATGTCAACTTCAGCGAATACAGTGCTTCAAATCGAGTTGCATATCTAATCAATAGCAATTTAACTAATGATTCAAAAGTTATGCAACAGCTTATTTGGAAAATCGTAAACGGATCATACAACAACAATTCAGGCAACACACTTACTCAATCAAATATTATCTGGAATGCTCATTTTGAAGGTAAACTTGACTCAGAATTTCCAGATGCAAACTCACCAAATTATTCAAAAATAATCTTTTACGCAAATACTGGTAATAATGTGCAACCTATATTAGTTGTTGTATCGAAAGTATATCTTACAGTTCAATTTGATACTGTAGGTGGCACACCAGTACCAAGCAACCAAACAGTTGAAGCAAATGATTTGGCAACATTACCAAATACACCACCTGTAAAAGATGATTTTACTTTTGACTACTGGATGTTAGATGGTAGTGAATATGATTTTAGTACACCTGTTACTCAAAATATCACATTAGTAGCACATTATACACCTGTTGAAGTAACAACAGAAGCTACTACTGAAGCTACTACTGAAGCTACAACTGAAGCTACTACTGAAGCTACAACTGAAGCTACAACCGAAGCTACTACTGAAGCTACTACCGAAGCTACTACTGAAGCTACTACCGAAGCTACTACTGAAGCTACAACTGAAGCTACTACTGAAGCTACTACTGAAGCTACAACTGAAGCTACTACTGAAGCTACAACTGAAGCTTCTACCGAAGCTTCTACTGAACCTGTAACTCAACCTGTAACTCAACCTACTACTGAAGCTCCTGGCCCACAGGGTAATGTAACAGTAAATTTTGTAGATACTGAAGGTGCAACTCTTGCTTCATCATTTAGTTTCTCAGGTTCTATTGGAACGCTTTATCAAACATCAGCTAGATCTATTGATGGTTATGAGTTAGTAGAAACACCTGAAAATGCAAGTGGTAATTTCATAGATGGCGTGGTTACTGTAACATATGTTTACTCAGATGGCGCAGTGGTTATCGATGATGAAGGAACTCCACTTGGTGATGCTACTGAACCTGTTAATTTCGATTCTATCTATGATAATATGGAATTAACAACCGAAGCTCCTACTGATGAAATCATCCTTGATGAAGAAACACCTCTTGCTGATGCACTTCCACAAACTGGACAAGCTTCACCTGAGCTATTCTACGGATTTGGTAGTATCGTATCTGCACTTGGAATCTACCTTAAAAGAAAAATCAAATAGTATAAAAATTTAATTCAAAAAATATATGATTACGAAGGGTCTCTAGCTCGATGAGCAAGAGATCCTTTTCTATGTCACGCGTATGTCACACAGATGTACGTCAGATGTAACAACAAAAAGATATAATAAAATTGACAATAATTCTCAACTATACTTTTTTTATATAAAACCTATAAGGAGCGTGATTTTATGAAAACCAATTTTAAAAAATTATCAACTTTACTTATGATTTTTACATTAATCTTATTTAGCGTACCGTTTAACAGTTATGCTGTCGATGCTGACAATGCCACGATATATATCACAGCTGATGATGCATATATACTTTATGTAAATGGGGTTGTAGAAGGATCAGATAATAACTGGCGACAAAAAGAAGAATACCGCGTAGCACTTTACGATGATTACCTAATAGCTGTTGAAGCTTGGGATGAACATCAAATTATCGATGGGTTTAATATGCAAATCGTATTTGATGACACCAACATCCCTACTGTTGAAACAAAAACTGCAAGTAATTGGTTAGTAACTACAACTCCAGAAACTGATTGGCAACTTCCTAGTACGACCATCTCAGGTTGGTCACCAGTAACAGAAATTCAAGACTCAAGATGGACTAACATTACTGGTCAATGGGTTTGGACACCAAACTATGTACATGGCAACGAAGTCTTTGATTCAAAAGCATACTTTAGATTTGATGGCAGTAATCCAAGACCACAAATAGTAGTAATTGGAAACGTCTACGAATTGACATCACCAGTTTATAGTGGTAGTGGTAGCATCACAGAAAATAGTGCTGCTGGATATATAACTTTTGAATGGTCGGATCAATCTCTTAACTTATCAAATGATTATACAAGTACTTATATTGCACCTGGTACAGAGGTTAAATTAACTGCTGTTGCGAAACCTGGATATGAATTCGTTGGATGGAGAACAAGTTTAAATGCACCAAATGATCCTCCAATAGCAAATCCATTTACAGTTACCGTTGGTGAATTAACAAGTGAAATATCGCAAACTGCTATTTTCAAGTTACTTCCAGATACAAGCGAAAATACTACTGAAGATACTACTGGAACTTCAAGCGAGACTTCTAGTGAAACCACACAACCTACTACTCAAGCCCCAACTGAACCTCAGGGACCTCAAGGTTCTATCGTTGTAAACTTTGTTGATACTGAAGGCAACTCAATTGGTTCTTCTTTCACATTTACAGGAACAGTAGGTACACTCTACCAGACATCTTCAAGATCAATTGAAGGTTATGAATTAACCGAGACACCTGCAAATGCATCTGGTAATTTTATAGATGGATCTGTCACTGTTGATTATGTCTATAGTGATGGCGTTATAATTGAAGAAGAAAGCGTTGCACTTGGCGAGGCTAATGTCTTCAATTTTGATTCAATCTATGATAACATGACTACTGAAGAAGCTACTGATGAAGCAATTATACTTGATGAAGCAACACCTCTTGCAGATGCACTTCCACAAACTGGTCAAGCTACACCTGAGCTTTTCTATGGAATCGGAGGTTTAGTTTCAGCACTTGGTCTTTATATTAAAAAAAGAAAATAATAACTAACTAAAAAAAGTACCGGGGTATATCTAGACGTAATCGTCTAGATATACCCTTTGTTTTATACTGAAGTAGCTCACAGCGAAGGTTTCTATTTTTGTCTTGTTATACTATAATAAATGTAGATATAATTACTAGAGGTGTTTATGAATAAACTTTCTTCTTTGTTAAAATCAGAAACCGCATCACAGCTTATTAAATACCTAATCACTGGGTTTACCGCTTTTGGGATTGAATATGGGCTTTATGTCATACTCTACAAATGGGTAGGACTATACTATATCGTTGCAAGCATGATTGTATATGCTTTGGTTTTCTGGTTTTCGTTTTTTGTGAATCGAATATGGTCATTTAAATCAACTGGTAACCTCAAAAAACAGCTGATGCAATACGGCCTTTTATTTTTTTTCAACTTAATTGTTTCAAATCTTTTCTTGATGAAGTTCTTAACTGATGTGATTGGAATTAGCGCACTGATTTCACCATTTCTTAAAGCAGGATTTATCGTGTGTTGGAATTTCTTAATCTACAAATATATCATTTATAAAAAGTGAGGTGCTCATGATTCCTTTTTTAGAGAACAAGCAACTAGCATTGATTATACCTGTTTATAACGAAGGCAAAGCTTTAGTCGCTAATTTTACTGAAATTAAGAAAATTCTAGATGAAGACCATATAAAGTGCCAGTTTCATTTTATCGATGATGGCTCTAAGGATAATACTTGGGAGGTTATTGAGTCTCTATCAAATAAGCATTCAAATGTTTCAGGGATAAAATTTGCTCGAAATTTTGGTAAGGAAATTGCCCTACGTGCTGGCATTGAATCCATCGATGCAGATCTATATTTAACCATGGATTCAGATTTACAACATCCTCCTCGGTATATTAAAACCATGCTTGAGCTTATGGAAACGCAGCAAGCGGATATCATCGATGGTGTAAAAGCAACGCGGGGAAAGGAATCCTTCAAACATCGTTTTTTCGCAAAAAGTTTTTACAAGATTTTAAAAAGCGTCACTGGCCTTGAAATGGATAACTCTTCAGATTTTAAGCTCATGAATCGGCAAGTAATTGATAACCTAAGAGAATTTCATGAAAGAAATCTGTTTTTTCGAGGGATTGTAAGTTGGGTTGGATTTAATGTGGTTACTTTTGAGTTTGATGTAGATGAGAGAAAAGAGGGTGCAAGTCATTTTTCCTTTGGTAAACTCGTATTCTTAGCAATGAGTGCAATTTTATCTTATACAAGTAAACCTTTATACCTCACGATTTTTAGCGGTATTCTATTTTTAATTTTCGCTCTAATTATGGGCGTTCAAACACTATTCAACTTCTTCTTTGGTCATGCAATTAGCGGTTTCTCTACTGTTATTTTATTGATTCTCATCACGGGTTCGATGATTATGTTATCCCTGGGAATTATCGGTGTCTATATCTCACGTATTTATGAAGAAATTAAAAGAAGACCTCGATATGTTATCGAGAAAAAGTTATAAATTATAAAAGAGAACACAATCAATAGCTGTCACAAGGATGCTATTGACCATGTTCTCTTCTTTTATTTTTCATTTTCTATTTTTTATCCCTATTTAGATTCTTGATTTAACTTCTCAATTTCACTTAAATCAACACTTTCTATAGGTTCACCTGCGTGAGTCCATGCATCTTTAGTTCCCTTATATATGATGATATCATCAAGTTCATCTGTGTCTATAGGCGTTTCTTCAACTACATTTTCTGACATCAGCATGTCAAGTTCTGGCTCTTTTGGTGAGAATCGGATCAATAAGATAAAACCTATCAACGATATAAAACTGATAACTAAGCCATGAATCAAGCCATTTGGTACATAGGAAAATTCAATTTCGTGATAACCGGCTTCCACATCAACTACGATCATAGCGTTTTTGAGCGCTTCTATTAACACTTTCTCTCCATCAACTTTTACCGTCCATCCTGGTTCATATGGAATAGAGGTGTAGATAAAACCATCATCAAGTGCATTGATATTTCCTTTGATCTTAGTATCTGAAAATGAAGTGATGGTAAGTTGCTCATCAGCTAATTTCGCGTAAGCATCTTGCCAAAGTGCCTCATCAAAGGTTACTGCTTGTAGGTTAAAGTAGCCATCATTTGCTTTTTGTACTTCAAATTCAAGCTTTATTTCTGTTCCCTTTTCAAGCACACCCAAATCAATGGTCATACCTCTTCTTGTTTCATATTCGACGGTTGTCTCATTAACTGTAACTTTCGTTTTATATGAACGATTGGCATACATAAAAAGGTACATTTGCTTGGTCTCTGGTGCATTGAAAAAAAGCACAGCATTTCCAACTTGTGAAGCATCTACGTTTTTATATGCATACCGCATATCGTTACTAAGTTGAGTGCGTTCCATGTTCACATAATTTTCACTGCTTATAGGCACGTTTTCAAATAAATCATACTCGCCCCCCAAAGCTGTTCTAAGAAAATCTTCCTGAACATCAAATGGATTTACCATGTTGTTGTTCCAATTATACGCACTGTAATCTACTCTAAATCCTATCTCTAACGGGTATTTGTTTTCATAAATCGTCACTCGATCTTTTTGTGAGAACACCTCATAACCGGCATTGTTTTCTGTCCCCATCTTATCCCTGCCTATGAGATATTTAAGGTTCAGCAAACTGTTTACGACAGGTGTAGAAGCAGCATAGATGTATCTATTTGACGCCGGTGATGCGGCAAGTCCAAGACCTTTCAGATAACTTGAGATGTTTGAGTTAACTGTTGATGAAAACATTGAGATGCCTCGGTAACCATAAAGTGCAGGATCGTTCGTTGAATATTGCTTTATCATATCCAGACGATAGAATCCAGGGTCTTTTTCATATACATCAGCAACTGCTGCTTTCACATCATCTCCTAAGAAGGGATAACTACTTCTACCAGAACTACCTGTTGTTGCTGTTCCAAGTATCGCAGAGAACAATGCTTCACTTAATATCAATATACTAAACAGTATAACATATGCTTTTTGACGTATTTTTTTATGTTTGTAAAACATAAAGAGAAAAGTATAAAGTGCTAATGCACCTAAACTAACATAGAGTACGGTTGCATTCATTCCTATACGTTCGTTAACGAACAAGTAGATCAGAAAAGCTGCGCTAATTGAACCTATTTGTTTAATTGTAACGCCTTCAAAATACTGAAATCCTTTATAAGCCATGGTTAAGATTACAAACGAGAACATAAATGCAAACCTGTATGGCACCTCATTGGGAAAGTGAAACGCATGCCAGATATAATTTAGATAGTTGATATTAAAGCTAAGGATGAAAAAGACAATTAATCCTAGATACAGCACTTTTTCTTTTATCTTGATCTTTGTAGATATAAAGTATACAGCTACCATATACAGTGCTATAAAACTACTGAAAATATTGGGAAGCCCGCTTTTAACTGTTGGTTTTGTACCAGGCAACATATTGTTCAAAATCTCTAAAGTTGAAAAATATGTTTTAAAGGATGTGGGTTTAGACCCGTTAACTGCTTGAGAAAGTAGCAAACCATCATATGTGGGAATCAGTACGATAGCCGCAAGTCCAATAGCTATAAAAGAATAGAGTGCTATTTCCAAAGATCGTTTTAAAAAATGGTTAAACTTGAATTTGTGAATCTTTGTAAAATAGGCTATAAAGAAATATATCAAGATAAATTCACAGATAAAATAACCAATATAAAAGTTACTGATCATTGCTATTGCAAGGGTAATCACATATAGTTTAAACCCTTTACCTTCTATTATTCGGTTAAGGCCTAGTATGATGAGTGGGAAAAGTGCGACTGCATCTAACCACATGATATCCCAATAATAGCCCATGGCATATCCACAAAAAGCATACAATAAACCAAATCCTGTGATGGTATAATCTTCACGTTTGAATATATGCTTTAGGTAAATGGCAAAAAAGGCACCTGCAAAGGCAATTTTAAGCGCTGTAGCAAGCATCATGAACTCTCTAAGATATTCCTTTGGGAAAATGATAGACAGTGCATAGAGCGGACTGAATGCATAATAAGCCATTACCAACAAGAAATTTGACCCCATCCCCATGTCCCACGAATAAAAGATAGAACTGCCACTTTGTAGTTTGCTATGTAGCTCTTGTAAAAATGGATAATACTGATGCCAACTGTCGATCACCATGATTTGTCTTTTTCCAAAAGGATAAAGGCCAATCACGGCAAATGCAATCATCATAAAAAGGAAAGCTATGATAAATGTCGCAATAATGTACTTGTGTTTTTTGATGAAAGACTTCATAATTCCTCCCGTGGTGTTTAAATACGCTATCGTTCATACGATTCTTTGAGATCATCACTGGCTTGAATCGTTTTAAATAATGACATAACTAATAATACATGTATACCTCATTATACAATATTAACACGCACTTCATGAACCTTTTTTTATACGGTTAACACTTATTAACTAATGTTTTGTCACGAATGACAGTGCAATTTTTGTTTGTTTTTTGAGAATTTTGGTAAACATAATATGTAAAGCTTTATTTTTGTTAACTAGTTTTTAGAGTGTTTTTTTCTTATATACTCAGCCATAAATCCTACTTAGTTGAGTTTATGTACTAGGTTTTATGCGCATGAAAGTTAGAGAGGGGGTGCTTTAAGCGGCTGGTAATGTATCGTGTTGTAATTTAGGTTTTTTTGCAAGAGGGGAAGCGATGAAGCAGCTCTCGAAAATGGGCACTTGAAGGCTGCGGAGTGAATAGTGCAACCGACCTTTCTTTAGTTTCTAAAGAGAGGAGATTTTTTTATGAGATTTAGTAAAATGTTTTTGATGTTGATTTTAACAATGGTTTTGATTTTAGGTACAATGGGTAGTGCGTTTGCTGAGGATTTTGATTTTAATTTTCATAAGCCTCCACAACCTTCAGTTACAGTATCCATTAAAGACGGGCCATTAGGTGACGCTAGTGTTACTAGTAATGTGTACTGGAGCTGGGGAGATTGGAAATGGCATGCGGATATAAGTGCTATGGATTCATCCGACAATATGTACACTTTTGTTAAATGGCAAAGATGGGAAGAAGTAAATCCTCCTGGACCACATAATTCATTTTGGACTTGGGTTGATTCTTCATACTCACAAACAGATTCTTTCATAATCTATTCAGACAAAACATTTAGAGCAGTATTCGAGACCAATTATGATTACAATTATACTCTAAATACTTTTGAGATGGGTTCTAACGAGGGAACAGGTGCTGGTTATAAACCAGTTGGTACCCTAATAACTGTTGATCCCGATCCAGAGCCTGGCTATCACTTCGTAAACTGGACTATGAATGGAAGTGATATGGGAAATGCCGTACTCACATTTAATATGCCTGAAGAAGATGTAGAAGTTGTTTTAAATTTTGCTGAAAATGATAGCTACAACGTTCATGGTATTATTGATCCATCTGGATCAGGTACTATAGATGGAACCGGTGATTATCCTTATGAAATGCCTGTTGAATTAACTGCAATACCTGAACATGGCTACTATTTTGATCACTGGACTTTTGATCCACAAGAAGTTTCACCTGCTATCAATGGCGATATGATGACTTTTGATATGCCTGAAAACGATGTTGATGTAACAGCTATATTTGGAATGCTTGATATGTATGGCGTAACATTAATTCCTATGGAAACTGAATGGGGAATGCCTGAACTCGATGAAAATGCAATGCCTAGCGAGGACTATGATGGCATGTATTACATTGGTGATGAGTTCACTATTACGCCTAACCCAGCACTCCACTATCACTTTGTAAGTTATGTTATGGGTGAAGAAGAACCAATCACTGATCCAGACCATGTATTTACAATGGGTGAAGGCGATATGGAAATCACTGTGAATTATGCAGAAGATCCATATGTACTAGCAACTATTCAATATCTTGACGAAAATGATGTTTCAATTAAAGCCGATGATGTTGATGTTAAAGTATATTTAGGAGATTATTCATTTGCACCTCCTGCTATCTCTGGTTACTCATTTGGCGTTTCTAGTCCAAATGCTACTGGAACAATCACTGAAGAGTCAGATGACTTTGTTGTAATTCACAAATATTATGTTCCAGAAGTAGTTACTAACACTGTTACCAACACTGTTACAGAGACTGTTTTTGTTAATGTACCTGCTACTACAGAAGCTACTACTGAAGAAATAACAACTGAACCCGTTCCACTTGGCGAAGCTACAGTTGTAAACTTCGATAGCATCTACGATGATATGGAAATGCCTACTACTGAAGAGATCATGCTACCAGAAGAAGAAACACCTCTTGCTGATGCATTGCCTCAAACAGGTCAATTACCAGGAGAATTATTCTATGGTATTGGTGGATTATTATCTGCTGTTGGTGTATTCATGAAACGTAGATTTGGCAAATAAACTTTAACAAAAGTAATTTAAAGTATCAACTCACAAATTAATATAGATGGAATGTATTAAACTCAAATGCCCCGGGCTAAAAGCTCAGGGCATTTGTTTTGTGGATAAATAAGCAAATGCCCCATTTCATCCACATGTTATATGTATCATCCACACCATACCACACTGTAAAACGAAAAAATCCCAGTTGGCAGCTGTTATATTTCATTATGAAGCCAATCCACAGCAAGCGTAGCGAGCGTGGACTTCTTGGCGGAAGAATGAAATATAACGGCTGTCAACCAGGACTAAAAATTTACTTTGTATTGCGTGCCACTAAAGCCTGAACTATATATGAAGCTACATCTTCAGCAAATGTACCAGTTCCAAAACCAGCATCGTAGCCAAGTTCTTTTGCAAGTTCATATGAAATCCTAGGTCCACCTGCACAAACGATAACTTTATCTCTTATGCCTTCTGATTCTAAAAGTTCAATCAGTTGCGTCATGTTAGGGATATGGACATCTTTTTGAGTAACAATCTGAGAAACGATTATCGCATCTGCACCGAGTTCGATCGCTTTTGCTACAAGTTCTTCATTTGGAACTTGTGCGCCAAGATTATGCGCCTTTACACCTTGGTATCTTTCTAGCCCATAGTGGTGATCATAACCTTTCATGTTCATGATCGCATCAATACCAACTGTATGTGCGTCTGTACCGGTACAAGCACCTACGATAACGATATCTCTATCAAAATTTTCTTCTATATAGGCTTCAACTGCCGCCTTATCCATCACATCAGAATCAACTTTAGGAACTTCAATTTGTGTATAGTCAACTGTATGTGCTGCTTTACCATACATGATAAAGAACGTATAGCCTACACCTAAATCTTGAGCAGATACCACTTGTGGCTCTTCAATCCCCATCTTAATGAGCAATTGCTTTGCTGCTTCTTTACTTTCTTCACAAAGAGGAATTGGAAGTGTAAAAGAAAATTGCATCATACCATCGTTCATGGTATCACCATATGGTTTTACCTTCGTTAAATCTAAACCGTTTTCTACTTGCATCCTATTTACCTCCCAACATCATCGGAATAAATGGGTTAAAGTAGCGCTCACCCTTTTGAGTTACGCCATCAAGACCCTTACCACCATCCATTTTTCTAGTGACAGAGGCAAATTTTCCTTGCTCAATTGTAGACATGATGCCAATTTCTTGAATTTCTTCTAATAGATCAGCAGCTTCTTTTAAAACACCTTGTGCACGAAGTTGAATGATACCATCTTTTTTATATTCAATTTCATCACCAAAATGACGCATGTTGTTAAAAATGTACTTGGCATTTTCTATAGAAAGTGCTCTATCTTGTAAAAGTGGTGTATGAATCGCTTCAGTTGGCATACCTAAGAGTTGTAGGCCTTGATTTGTCATAATAGACACCACATTGAAAAGTGCATCTTGGATATGACCTTTAAAGATATTACCTGTCATATATTTTGTTGGAGGCATATATTTAAGTGGGGCATTTGGGAAGATTTCTCTTGTCATCTGCGCCTGTGAAAGTTCGAGTAAAAACCCATCTTCAGTGTCAGGATTCATCTCAAATGCATGACCAAGTCCCATTTGTTCTTCTGGTAAACCTGCTAGTAAAGCAAATTGTTCGTTGATGAACTGTGATGCTAGTACTGTATGCGCTTCTTCTATTGCATCAGATGTCGTAAGGTAATTATCCTCACCAGTGTTGATGATAATACCTGCAAAGCCATTGATGATTCTTGAAAAATACTGGTCAACCAGTGTACGTTGCATGTTGATGTCTCTAAACAAGATGCCATAAAGTGCATCATTAAGCATAACATCAAGTCTCTCGATAGCTCCCATTGCAGCAATCTCTGGCATACAAAGTCCAGAGCAATAGTTACAGAGTCTGATGTATTTGCCAACTTCAACACCTACTTCATCAAGCGCTTTTCTCATGATTCTAAAGTTCTCTTGTGTGGCATAAGTCCCACCAAAGCCCTCTGTAGTCGCACCATATGGTACATAATCGAGTAAACTTTGAGCTGTTGTTCTTATAACAGCGATAATATCTGCACCTTGTCTCGCTGCTGCTTGTGCTTGTAATACGTCTTCATAGATATTACCTGTTGCGACGATCACATAAAGATATGGTTTTGGGCCTTCGCCAATTTCAGTTAAAAAGCGATCTCTATCTGCACGATTCTTACGGATACGTTCTACTGTTTTCGCTGCTTCTTTGTTGATGATAGCTTCAATCTTATCCATGCTTTGAACTGGTATGTTAACTAAATCTACTTCTCCAGCTGAGATACCTTCTGCAACTTCTTGTGCTGTTTTACCAAGTGCAACCATTGCATTTCCTACCCAAAATGCTGCACCTTCTGCAAGACCGCCGCCTTTTTTTATGTTGTCAACAACGACATTTGGTAGTGGTCTTTCTATATCGTCAACCCCATCAATGCCTAACAGTCTAACAATGGTTCTCTCCACTGCTACTGTAGTGTGACGGTCGATAAATTTTTGCGTGTCTTCAGCGATTATTCTTGCTGATTTTCGCGCTTTATCAACGATGCCAAAATCCATATTTAACTTACTCGTCATTTGATCCTCCTAAAATTTCTTTTGCACGATCCACGATTCGCGTATCAAGTCCCATAAGTTCAGATATCCTTATGGCTTCCTTGGGAATTTCTTTATAGCTACTTACTTCCATCAGTTGGTAGTCCATGTATTCGTGAAGAAGCGCCGCACCTTCCGCTTCTATCTTATCTCTAATCAATGTCAGGTCTACGTCTGATAACCCCTTAACTTGATAGTGAACGGTGTCTTCTACATCCGTTAAGCCATCAAAGTGTGTCGTGATCACCGCTTTTGACATTTGATTTTTTAAAAATTCAATTAAGGCTTTTGAAATCGCAAAACCCTCAAGTGGGTTGGTACCCCTTGCAAGTTCATCTATCAATATAAGTCCATACTCATCACTGCGTTTTATGGCCTCTTCAATTTCCACTATTTCACCACCAAATGTGCTAAGACCCATGTCTATCGATTGAAAATCTCCAACCGAAACGAAGACGAAATCAAAAAGTGGCATTTTGAGTGATTTACACGGTACGAAAAATCCATACTGAGCCAAATTTACTACCTGACCAATCATTTTGAGCGATACCGTTTTGCCACCCATGTTTGCGCCAGTAATAAGCGTAACTGATTTCTTGAGGGAAACGTTTATTGGTGTAAATTGCTTACCTACTTTTCCCAAACTATAGGCGACTTTAAGGTGTCTTCCTTCTTCAATTTCGACCTGACCCATCTCTAAGATCATGGGTCTGACACAATTGAATGCAACTGAAAATTGTGATTTTGCAATTAACACATCAATCTGTGCAATTGCATCTGTATTGGAGGTTATGATCTCCAGATACGCCTTAAGCGCAGAAGTGAGTTGACTCCTCACTTCATATTCTTCTTGTTCCTCTTCAAGCAACAAATTTTGTTTTTCAGCGGTTAAAGTTGTCTCTATTCTCACAGTAAAAATAGTATACATCGGTACATCAGATTTATATGAAAATCTAGGATCACTTTTAATCTTTGAAAGCAGATCAACATCTCTAGATAAAACCTTTAACTCCCCATGCGAGGACACTTGATAACCTTCTAAGATCAATTCTTCAATGAGTTCCTTTTGCTTAAGTTTTATCTTTATATCAACACTATCTATTGCTTTTCTTATCTCATAAAGCTTTGCAGAGTATTGACTATAAATATGAAACGCTTGAACGCCAGATTGTTCTGGATCTAAAAGCTTGGTAACATTAGATACCTCTGTAAGGTTAAATGCACCTATGCGCTTTTGCCAATACAGTTTACTTTGCGCATCACGTATATTTTCCATAACACGCACCAATTGCTTAACTTCAAACAATTCTGTCATGGATAAAACTTCATTTTCAGCAATTCGGTCAAAAGTATGGTCCAACAGTTTCACTTCTTTGAGAAGACCTTTCAAAGCTAGAAGCTCTAATCTGTTATTGATCAGCAAACCAATAGCGGCTTCTAATTGATCATAACTTTTCTCAAGTTCGGCTACTTGATGTCTTTTAAAAGGTGCTAAACACTTCTTAAGCTTTTCACCGTACGGCGAAAACAACTGAAGTCGTTCAAATATAAATGGGATGTCTAAATCTTCTAGGTTTTTTTTAGTGATATATGGCATCTTCATTTTCACCTCATAACATCAATGATTGGAACGTTTGAAATTCTATCTTGTAAAGCCTTTACAAACAGCTGTGAATCGTAGAAATAACCCGAAGGTGCATATGGATTAACCGTTATGGCCTTAAGCTTAATATCATATCTCACTTTGATGTTCACGCCAATTCTCATAAAATATAACCAATCTTTGTGTTCAATGAAAATTTTCGTCGCGTCACCAACAAGCCATATGATATTCCCAAAATCTCTTACGGTTTGAATAACATCCAGAATAGTCTGAGATACCAAAGCACCCGGAATAACTATTGCTGTTATACCATCTTCTATTTCTGCTGCGATAAGTTTTCCAGCTCCAAGTGCTGTGGTAACTTCACTTAACACTCTAACAGTACCCTCTTTTGAAACCAAAACAGGTCTTCGCTCACACTCCGCAACATCCCAAGCTTCCACTAATATAGGTGTCGTCACTGCATCAAGCCTAAAAAGTGATGCTCTATAGACTGTTTGATCTACGGTTTTGTTCATATCTCTACTGACAACTGCACCTGTTGATAACAAGCAAGCATCAGTTATTGCAGGTGAAGCTGATGATGTCCGGTCAAGCGCACCATCTACAAGCACATAACGCGCACCATAAGTGCACAATTTTTCAGAAACTGATCTGATTGAGGCGTTCGTTGTTGGTCCACCTATTTGTACAAAGCCATCACCAAGCGTTCGCCCGATAATGACTCTGCCCATTGCAGTAAAAAAATCAGTTACTTCAAGAATTTCCATTTTTACTTCTGATAAATTAAAAAGTATCTCAGCGGTTGCCACTAGCGTCCCTCTTCTGAGGTAAATGAGTGGTTTATCCGTTTTAGTTACGATATCTTGCCTTTCACCATCTCGACCGATAGAAGTCACGCCAACACAAAGTGCTTTTTCAGCCATTTCTTCAAGCAGATGGTTCATGGTAACAGTCTTGCCAGCATTTTTTGCCATTCCAACTATTGAAATAATCCTATTTTCACTTTCAAATAAGTCAAGCAATGCCATGCTGGCCTCCTGTTTTAATTAATCAACTACTCTTCGTGATGTGTTCTCTTAGCACGTTCAAGTTCTTTAAGTTCTATAGAGACACGGTTGCCTTGTAATAAACCACCAACACCAAAGATCTTATGGTCTTTTTGTGCCTCAGTTTCTACTGCGCCTTCTTTATCAAATTCATATGAACTTGGTTGCGTATAAGTTGTGATCACACCCTCATAGTTTCTAAGAACAACTCTATCTGGTGATTGAGAGATCATATATTGAGGCATTACAGGTATTTTACCACCGCCACCTGGTGCATCAACTACAAATGTAGGTACGCAGTATCCAGAAGTATGGCCTCTTAATCCTTCGATGATCTCGATCCCTTTAGAAACTGGTGTTCTAAAGTGCTCAATACCCATAGAAAGGTCACATTGATAAATATAGTAAGGTCTAACGCGCATCATTACTAAATCATGTACTAAATCTCTCATGATATGCACACTGTCGTTGATGCCTTTTAAAAGGACTGATTGGTTACCAAGTGGGATACCAGCATCTGCTAACAAAGCACATGCTTTTTTAGCTTCTGGTGTAATTTCTTTTGAGTGATTGAAGTGCGTATTTAACCAGATTGGATGGTATTTTTTAAGCATGCCAACAAGCTCTGGTGTAATCCTTTGCGGACAAACAACTGGTGTTCTTGAGCCTAATCTGATGATTTCTACGTGTGGAATCGCTCTCAGTTTTTTGATGATGTACTCAAGTAAATCATCTGAAACTAAAAGAACATCTCCGCCTGATAAAAGAACATCTCTGATAACTGGTGTTTTAGCGATATATTCAATTGCTTTATCGATTTGATCTCTTGGAACGCCACCGTCGTTGTGTCCAGCAAATCTTCTTCTTGTACAGTGACGGCAATACATTGAACACATATCAGTGATTAAGAATAATACGCGGTCTGGATATCTATGTGTGATACCTGGTGCTGGTGAGTCACCATCTTCATGAAGTGGATCGTCCATATCAGCAGAACATTGAAAAGTTTCTGCAATTGTTGGTACTGCTTGCATTCTAACAGGACATTTGGGATCATTTTCATCCATAAGCATTGCATAATATGGTGTGATACCCATTCTCAAAAGTTCTAGCGTTTTAAGTACACCATCTTGTTCTTGGTCTGTAAGATTGACAACTTTGTTAAGTTGATCTAGTGTCGTAATTCTGTTTCTTACTTGCCACTCCCAAGAATCCCACTCTGCCTGTGTAACATTTTTCCACATCTCGATTTCAGTATAATGTCTCATAATAAATACCCCTTCCTAAGCGTAAAGCTCTTCATAGATTTTTCTGAGTACTGCACTTTCTCTCATGATCTGTAATGTAATTTCTGCATGTCCTTTTGTGTAACCGTTTCCTACGATCATGGTTACATCTTTGCCCACGCCTTCAGCACCTAGTGCCGCTTTTGTGAAGCTTGTCGCCATACTAAAGAAGTAAACCATACCGTCGTCTTTTGTTGCTAAGATTGAAGCCATCTCTGTGTTAGGAACATTTACACAGTTGATAACAAGATCACACATTTCGCCATTTGTAAGTTCTTCTACTTTTCTAAGCACTTCTACTGCATCAGTTGCATCCGCTACTAAGAAGTTATCAGCAAGACCTGCATTCATCACACGGTCTTTTGCTGAATCATTGTGCTGTAGACAGATAACTTGTCCTGTAACACCTGCGCGTTTTTTTGCTTCATATAGACAAAGCATACCTGATTTACCTGCGCCACCGATAACGAGTACTTTATCACCTGGTTTTACAAGTTTAGCCGTTTGTGCTGGTGCACCTGCAACGTCTAAAACTGATAAAGCTAAGTTCTCTGGAATATCTGATGGAATTTTTGCATATAAACCACTTTCAAACAATATTGCTTTTCCTTTTATATCTACTTGATCAATATTGATTCTGATTTCCAAGATTTCTTCTATAACAAGTGGTGTGAGTGAAAGTGAAACCAAAGTTGCTATCTTATCGCCAACTTTAAGGTCAGTTTTGCCTACAAGTGCATCGCCTATTTGAGCAACTGTACCGATAAGCATACCACCCGATCCTGTGACTGGGTTTTTATGTTTACCTTGTTTTGCTACGATATCAAGCATGATTTCTTTGATCTTAGCTTCATCACCACCTGCTTGTTCTTTAATTTGTGTGAAAGAAGCTGAATCAATATTTAAAGTTTGAACGTCTATCAAGATTTCATTATCGAATATCTCCATATCGTTTGATATCTTTTGAGCGGGTTGTGGCAAGATGCCTTTTGGCTCAATAACACGGTGCGTACCGAATTTACAACCTTTTTTCATAATAGTCCTCCCAAATGTAACTTTTTTTAAAATTACCCTAATTTATTCTCATGTATATCTATAGGTGCAATTTCTATGCCAAAATATTAACAACACTTCAAATGAATAAAGAACCTATCGAAATCATTATTTTGCAACGTTTTATCCTATTTGGATTTATATATAACAATTATTACTTACTTGATACAAAAGAAAAAACCGCCGGAAATTGGGCGATTCTTTGCTTGCTATTTATGTTTTTATTCAATTTTATATTTTTTCAACTTGTACTGAAGTGTCTGCCTCGGTATTTTTAAAAGCCTAGCTGCCAGTGCAATGTTTCCTTCGCTTTGAATCATTGCATGATGGATCAACTCAATCTCTGCTTTGTAAAGTGAAGCAATTAAACCTTCATCCGGATCAATAACTGTTTTATCACTGGGTTTTTCATTATTTTTTTCATAATATTTTTTAAGGTTATAGGGCAAATCTTCTATAGAAATCAAATCTCCATCGACAAAATTCACTGCACCTTCGATAACATGTTCTAGTTCTCTTACGTTTCCTTCCCACGGATAGTTTAGAAAAAGTTTCATGACTTCAGGTGTTGTACCTTTGATCCCTCTATAGAGTAAACCATTGTATTTTTTGATAAAGTACTTGGTCAGCAATGGGATATCTTCTTTGCGATCTGAAAGCTTAGGGATCCAAAGTGTAACAGTATTTAGTCTATAATATAGGTCTCTTCTTATCAACCCTAAATCTATGGCAAGATTTGGCTCTATATTTGTTGCTGCAACGATTCTCACATCTACTAGTCGTTCTTTTGTATCACCAATTCTTCTAATTTTACCGTCTTGTAGAACTCTTAAAAGCTTAGCTTGAAGTTCTTGAGGCATAGAGTTAATCTCATCTAAAAATAGAGTGCCTGTATCTGCAAGTTCAAAAAGACCAGGTCGATCTACTGCACCAGTAAAACCACCCTTTACAGTACCAAATAAGATACCTTCTAATAAAGATCCTGGCAAAGCAGCACAATTTTGTGCAATAAAGGGTTTATTTTTACGTCTGCTATTGTTGTGAATCGCTTGTGTGAGAAGTTCTTTTCCAGTGCCTGTTTCACCGTATATAAGGACTGCTATATCCGTTGTTGCTGCCTTCATAGCAATGGCTTTCACGCGATTAAATTCTGAATGTGCTGTTATAATGTCCTCAAATCTAAAACCATGTTTAAGCATCCGATTGGTGCCCAACTCTTCAGAATTTTTACCTGCTACCTTAGATTGCAAGTCGATTACTTTTTCTGAAAGCTCTTTGTAACTTGTGATATCTCTTGATATCTCTATTGCACCTGCAACGACACCATCATTGATGATTGGTAATGTACTGTTGATGGTTGCGATACTCTTCCCCTTATAAGTGCGATAGGTTTGCTCACGATTGAGTATAGGTAGTTGAGTAGTAAGTACTTTTAAAAGGGTGCTCTCGTCTTCCTTTAGTGATGGATAGATCTCCGTGATATGTTTTCCTATAGATTCTTCTATGTTGATATCATCAAGTAAGGCCGAGTTATGGTTACAATAGATTAAATTGCCCTTTCCATCAACGATTTGTACACCATCACTGATATATTCTAGCATAATTTTCACATGTTCAAGTGTCAATATAGGATGCATTTTTAACCTCCATATCATGTGTGGGTGGATTTACTAAAGAAACGCCCAATTTTGGGCTTTCGCTTAATTTTGGGCGTTTTTTCTTTATGTTTCAATCAAATGGCTATAAAATTACTCCTTTGCCATAGTCTTTTGCTAATTTTAGTTTTTCATAAGCAAGATCGAGAAATTTATCCTCAGAAATCCATTGATCAAACGTTACAACTGCAAATCTGCATGTGATTGATTCTTTAATTCCTAAGTTCAGCGTTTCGATAATTTTCTTTAAATTGTAAGTTTCATTGAATGCCGTTTTCTCTGTAATATTGGGCATAACTAAAGCAAAGGTATCCCCTTTTACTCTTGCAAGTGTTGCACCAGTATCTTTGAGTACTTGAGAGTTAGATATATACCTTTTTGTCGAAAGGATAATTTCGATAATGATTTGGTCACCTGTATTATAACCATATTTACTATTTATTTCACCTAAACTATCGATATCAAAGAAAACGACTGATGAAGCGATGTTTTTTACAAAGCATCTTTCAAATTCCAATGATAAAACATTTTTTAGTTTTTCTTCTGTATTGACTAGAAGCAACTCACCGCTAATAATACCTTCTTTTTTTACCAGCGCTTTCATCTCTTGTAGCAACTTCTTTTGAAAATTTTGAAAAAATAAATAGGTAAAAAAGAAAATCGCAATAGTATACATTAAGATTATAAAATACGACTCCAAAATATGCGTAAACTTGCCTACGAAGATTAAAACAACTGGAAGTACGCTAATAATCACAGCAAGAAATAGCAGTCTTTTCAGACTCACCTGATCAATTAGATAAGCTTTTCCCTTGTTTTCGCTGCGATCATCTAAAGACATCTTATCCTCTCTTTTGCTCAATCTTTATGGTCACCTCTGATGGAACTGACCCCTCTCCTTCAACTTCAAGTGAATATAGTAAATCAATTCTCAACAAATCTTTGTCATCCCATGTGATATGTTCACCATTTGTTTTTATGAGGAATGTGCCATAAGGTGTATTGTAAATATTCTCATTCCATTTTCCAAGTTCTATTTTCAGTAAACTTGAATTTTCACTATATCTTCTGATGGAAACCCTATCAGATTCCAAAGTCAATAAGGTTTTAGTACCTTCCATACCACTTACTTCTGACTCGTTATACATTAAATAAGCTTTTTTTGCATCTCTTCTATAGGTTGCTTCAGTAAACAAAGTCATCTCATTAATTTCGCCCATAGCATCTTTAATTGATGAGTAAACTGAGATCATTAAGGTTTGCTTTTCCATTAGTCTGCGATCCATTTGTTCACTAAAGATCTGATGCTTTCAACATGGCTTTCAGATTCTTGACGCGCTGTTATTCCATCTTGTCTAATAATTGCGTCAAAGATTCTATTATGTGATGCTTGAATCTCTTTGAAATTATTGAATTCATTAAAATATATAAGTCTAAATCTTTGGAATTGATCGTGTAAATCGTAAATTATACTGATTAATCTTTGGTTTTTTGTACCTTCAAAGATCAAAGAGTGAAACTCATTGTCGCTTTCTATCATGCTTTTCTTGTCGTTTGCTAAAAGAGATTCATTAAAATGCTCAACAATTTTACCTAGTGATTCTTTTTCAGAAAGGGTCATACGTTCAGCAGCTAAATATGCTGCAAAACCTTCAAGTTCTTTACGGATTTCTAGAACTTCCATAATATCTTTTTTAGTTAAATCGGCAACATAAGCGCCTTTTCTAGGAATCATGATGACAAAACTTTCCTTTTCAAGTTTGCGAATCGCTTCTCTCACAGGTGTTCTACTTACACCTAACTGATCGGCTATGGTAACTTCCATTAAGCGCTCTCCAGGTTTAAGTTCGCCTGCTAATATCGCATTTCTCAAATATTCAAACACGACTTCCCCTAGTGGTTTATAATTTCTTATTTCCAACTTATCAAAATTAACGTTCATAGTCCCTCCAACTTTACTAAACTATAGATTATAGGTTGATACCACATAACTTTGTGGATATTGCTTTTTCAATTTCTTATGTGCTTTTTTTGCGCGTTCATAACTAGAAAAAAAACCAAATACTGATGGGCCGCTGCCACTCATCAAAACACCTTCAGCACCATAACTATTTAATTTTTCTTTGATCTCAGATACTTTAGGATATAAATTAAGTGTAACGGTCTCTAGTACATTACATAACCCTGATAAAATAACGTGTTTATTTTGTTCTTCCAAGGCTTTAATCATTTTAGATGTTTCTGGACGATGCTTGATCGCATCTAAATCTAGTCCACCATAGACATCCTTTGTGGACACGCCAAAACTCGGTTTTACAAGAACCATCCACGCATGTTCAAAACCTCGAATGGGCTTTAAAATCTCACCCAGACCTTTTGCCAGTGCGCAACCTTCAAGGAAACAGAATGGGACATCCGCGCCCAGTTTAAATCCAATTTCTTGTAATCGCTCTACAGGAAGGTCTAATTTGCAAAGCTGATTTATCGCCATAATAACAGCTGCAGCATCTGTACTACCACCCGCAAGTCCAGCAGCGACTGGTATTTGCTTATCTATATGAAGATCAAAACCTTCTTCAAGTTGATATAATTCTTTCATGATTTTTACAGCTTGATAAGCTATATTTTTTTCATCTACAGGTAAAAAAGGATCAGAACAAGTAAGGTTAATCTCACCTGTGCTATTTTTAGTAACGGTTACGTTGTCGTATAAGTTTATCTGTTGCATCAACATCTCTACGTCATGATAGCCGTTTTCTCTTCTCGAGAGCACATCTAGTGTTAAATTAATTTTAGCCCTAGCCTTTAGTTTTATGGTCGTGTTGTGCTCAACTTCTGTATCAGTTGTCATTTTTGACTCCTTATTTTAACTTTATCTTGTTTTGCATGTTTTCTGCTCTTATCAACAAAGTATATGAATACAAAATACATTAAAAATACATTATAATCAATTATAGTCCATTTTCTTTGTTAAATAAAGATTTATTTAAAAAAAAAGGCATATATCTCAAAATAATACGATTACTCACTCAAGATACTGCCTATTCTTTATTTTATTAATTGACTTTTATCATTTGATTTTTGTGAAATTCCATCACATAAAAAGTTGTATATAATGTCCCATCTATCATCGAAAACTGATCAGGATATTTTGTCATGATGACATCTTTAAAACCTTGCTCTTCAAAAGGCTCAAAAATTTCTTTGATTTTAATAAAACCTATTTTTTCATAACTCTTCTGAGCTCTTTTGTTAAAATGTGCAACTCTTAGCGACATTGTGTCGATGGGATAATGACCAAACACATAGTTTAGATATTGTCTCAGTAGTTCAGAGCCAAAGCCTTCGCTTATATAATTGGGATCAATGGCAATACCAAGTTCGGCTTTTCTTTGAAACCATTTAATATGCTTTAAAGTGATAAAACCAAGGGGATAGTCTGCTAAAAAAAGACCATATACCTTTTTTCTTATGAGCTTCTGTTTGGAAAAATACCAAGCATCAAACTCACCCTTGTGATCAAAAGGGAAGTTATATTGATAAAATCTCGGATCTTCGTGTTTTCCCCACCTTATGAATTTGTATGCGTCATCACGTCTTAGTTTTCTAAATTCTAACTTCACCTGTATCACCTTACCTGGGAGGTATTGGCAAACTTTGTATACTTACCTAACCATGCAAGATATACCTTTCCAGTTTCACCGTTCCTTTGTTTAGCGATGATTACCTCACCAATACCTTTGAGTTTTTCATCAACTGTATCTGGGTTATAGTATTCATCTCTGTATAAAAACATAACTAAGTCGGCATCCTGCTCGATTGCACCGGATTCACGAAGGTCAGATAATATAGGTCTATGATCAGCTCTAAGTTCCGATGCACGGGAAAGCTGAGAAAGCGCGATAACAGGGCAATTCATCTCTCTTGCGATACTTTTTAAAGAACGAGATATCGTCGAAATCTCTTGTTGTCTGTTTTCAGATTTACCACCACCAGACATCAGCTGTAAGTAGTCAATCATTATCATATCAAGACCTTGATTCATCTTAAGTCGTCTACATTTACTCCTAATTTCAGCGACTGTTATTCCAGGCGTATCATCGATAAAAATCTTCGCTTCTCCAAGCTGCGCACTACTTCTCGCTAGCTTGAACCAGTCATCGTCTTCTATATGACCCGTTCTTATGTCTCCTATAGAAACAAGGGATTGTGCACTCAAAAGACGCTGAACGAGTTGTTCAGCCGCCATCTCAAGACTAAAGATAGCGACACTTTTCTTTTCTTTTACAGCAGCATACTGGCATAAGTTCAGTGCAAATGCTGTCTTACCCATGGATGGACGTGCTGCGATAAGGATCATATCTGATCGCTGGAAACCGTTGGTCATCTCATCTAGCGCATCGAATCCTGTAGGGATTCCTGTAAGTGCATTTGGGTCTTCGTGAAGTTGAACGATTTTTTCATAAGTCACTTGTAAAACATCTGAAATGGCTTGGAAACCTTTCTTGTCACGGTTTTGAGAAATCTCAAAAATACTTGATTCAGCTTCTTCTATAAGCAACTCCACATCATGAGAATCATATCCTTTTTCTACGATATCTGTGGATGATCTTATCAAGCGTCTTAGCATATATTTTTCATGTACTATCTTCGCATGATTGCTGATATTTGAGATGAGCGTACCAACATCAGAAAGTTCAGTTAGATATTCAAATCCACCAACTGCTTCTAGCAGTTGATTTTTCCCTAGTTCATCAGATACTGTGATCATATCCACAGTTTGTCCATCTGAGAACAGTCTTTTTATCGTTCTAAAGATCTCTTTATGGGCTTCGTGGTAAAATTCTTCATCTTGTGAGATGACATCTAAAACGTCACCTATTAGATCACTATCTAAAAGCAAAGATCCGATTACACTTTGCTCTGCGTTTATATCATGTGGCATGGTCTTTAAGTTCATTGAAGCGCTCCTAATTGCTTTTTTCTTAATTATATCATGCCTTTTCTCAATACACTATGGTCTATAATGCATGAATATTATGGGATAAGTTTCGTGATTTTAAACCATCTAAATTTCAGATACTTTATTCGGCCTTGGCGCATGATATAATTCTCTTTAACGCTTTTTAGATGACGCATAGCTGTAATGGTTCCCTCTCTAAGACTCTCATCACTGATACGCTCACTTTTTGCGTACAAAATCTTAAGCCAAAGTTTGTTTTCAGAAGGCGCATAATCCGCTTTTGTAAACACATACTCCGGTTCTGCAGACGCATAATCTTTTGTTTCAGCAATCAAGTATGCGAGAAGATAAATTATCCTTATGGCAAATCCATGTGTATAATTATTTCTCAGATACCTTATAGGCAATCGTGTTAATAGGAAACCGATAATCACGACAAGTAACACAAGTCCACTATAGATATATATCATAATATTGGATTTCGTAGTGATGGTCTCTGACGGTATATCAGTATCTAGATCGCCTCTTCCTCCATCGCCCTCAACTAATAAGTCTTCTAAGTTTATCGGTTCATTTGTGGTAACAAATTCCCCGACTTCATTGGTTAATGCTTCTGTGGTTTCTTCCGCACCTATAAGCTCATCAAGTGTTGGCGTCTCCTCTAGGCTTGATCCTTCAGAATATATCGGTGTTGCTTCAAAGATCATCCATCCATAACCTTCAATATAAACTTCTGCCCATGCATGGGCGTCTCGTCCAGTTACTTTAGAAAAATCATTTCCATCACCGACTTCATTTGGGTCCACTCTAAACCCCTCAACATATCTGGATGGAATCCCGTTTATTCTCGCCATTACTGCAAGTGTTGATGCAAAATAAGTACAGTACCCTTTTTGAGTTTCGAATAGAAAACTAGAGACAAAATCTCGCCTTTCTCTGTTGCTAAGTGGTGTAAGACTGTAAGTGTAATTTTGAGATAAAAATTGTGTCAACATAACCATTTTTTCATAATCAGACTTTCCAAACGCACCAATTTGAAGCGCCAAGTCGATTGTTCTTTTCTCAACGCGATTTGAAAGTTGTAAATAGTCCACTTCGGGTGATTTGAAGAAATCTCGCTGTGATGCACTAAAATTATATTCACTGAGGTATTTTACAAATGCCCCAGCTTTATAGAAAGCTTCATTTTCTGCCGACACATACACACGATCACTCCCTAAACTCGTTTTGTAAAGTCCCATTGGCGTGAAAAGTGTCACTGTCTTAGTAAGTTTTTTGTTGATTTTTATTGAACCATTTATCCCTTCAAAGTTACCCGCCGTTAACATTTGAACGTTGTTATCGTCGCTTAGATAATATTTGAAATTTGATTTGTAAGTAATCCCATTATTGTTCCATTTTAAACCATCATAATTGTCTTTAATTGTTGTTTTGAGATAAACTGCTTTATCAATTTTACGATCAAACTTGACCCAAAATATAGGATCCACGGTGTTGATCTCACCAACTGGTCCCCCAAGAATTTCCGATTCACCTTGAAAAGCGGTCTCTTTTAACGAGTACATTTTAAGCCCTGAGCTAGAATACCCACTTCGAGCCCCCCATAAATTTGGTGTCACCAAATCTACTAGATAATTAACTTGTTTGATCGGAAAAACAACTGTGATAATCCCAGCGATGGCTATGATGACGATCCCTGTTGTGATGCTGGTAAGCATCAACTTACTTGCTGGATAATATGCAGTGTTAAACCCAGGATGTGAAGCAACGAGCTTTTCGTGATGATCCATAATAAAAAATGCAACTACACCTGCAAAATAGAGCGCACTATAAATCCATGGCAGATCTATAAATTGATACCAAAGCCATACAAATAGCAGGATAGGAATTAGCAGCGCCAATTTAAACCATTTAAACCTAAAAACAAGACTTAATAAAAGTGTTAACAGTATAGAGATAAGTGCTAACAAATAAAACTCAAATCGTTTGTTTATTGTGATTTTTTCTTCCTTAATGATTTGTTTCTCAATACGCTCAGTTACAAGCCACTTGCTAAATGTTACTACTTTCTTATAATCAAGTGTGTCACGTAAGTTTTGTATAATAGTGACGTTGTGTCTCTTAACTTGTTCGCGGATGCCTTCGGCTTGGTCAAGGGTCTGCGACTCATTCTCTACTATTAAATCTTGTGATTTCATCTGTGATAACGACGTGAGTACATAATCAGCACCATATATCAGTAAGATGAGCCCAATTATTACTGCAACCACTTTTATACTCGTATTTCTATAGCGCTTGATGGCAAATATTCCAAAATAAACGATCAAAGTTACTAGTCCAAATAACGGAACATCTACAGCAAGTTTGATAAAGTGATTCGCAGTAAGCATCAGTGAAAGAAATATAAAATACCCTGTCATCCATTTGGTAAGCCTCGATTTATTGTCCATAGGTCACGTCCATAATTTGGTCTATATAATGAAAACGAAGCATTCTTGTTTGATATTTAAAAATTAGTGCTCTTTCTTCTTGATCCTTTGGCATAAAGGTAAAAACATTAATCTTTTGAGTGAGTAAACTTAAAGATTCGATACATGCTTTATCTAACTCTTGCGTCACAAGTATCAACTCTTGATCCGTTCGAGTATTCTCACTTTGCTGAAACTTATGAACAAATGCTTCAAAAGGAACATCACTTAAGCACTCAAAATTTGTTAATTGATCTAGAAAAATATAAAAATCTGATGCTTTTCCACCATCAATAACTGTTGCTGTATTATCATTTACAATGAGCTTCATATCAATTTGGTCATCTAATATCATCTTCACTAATGATGCTACAAAAGAAACCATCTTTTCTTCACGGTCTAAATCCAAATTTATAGGTTTACTTCCGTCAAGTAATACCATTAGTTTTGTACTTACGGTTTGTTCAAATTCCTTTGTTTGAAGCGCATCCTTCTTAGCACTTACTTTCCAGTGAATGTTTTTAAGCTGATCTCCTGGAATATAAGGTCTTATGTTGATGATATTGGTTCGATCTTCTAATGTATGTTGATTAGATTTTAACGTACCATAAAAATCCTGTGATTGCAGGAGTTTTTGTCTGATTGGAACTACCTTTGGTTGCACAGTTATATCTATTTCTTTGTTAAAATCAATTACGCGTTTTCCAAGTAAAAGAGGATCATATAATTCAACTTTTACTTTACCAACTTTGTAATACCCTCTGTATTTACAAACGATATCTTTGGAAAAGTTAATCCTATGATAATTCCCAAAATAAGCGATTTCTTTTAAACTAGACTCTGTATCCATTTTTTTGTCTAGTTTGAACTCAATCACTGCATGTAATATAGGTACGAAACTGGTATTAGAAATTTTATAATCTATGTTAATTGCATCACCAGATTGAACGGTATTGTCACTTGTGTAATACAAGATATAAAGATTGCGTTCATTGTGGTTAAGCATCAGTATCATACCAATCCATATAATTCCTGTTGTAAATAAGAAATAGTATAGTGTTTTCCCCCCTGAGAGTACTGCGACGATAAGTAAAAAGGCTAACAGTACAGAAAGAGTTCTTTTAAAGCCTTTGGTCATGTGCGATTCCCCCCAACTTCATAAAAGTGTTCTTCCTTCTAGTTGACTCGTCTAACGTGAGACTTTTGGTACTTCTACGGTATCTACAATTTCCTGAAGCAAATTCCTCAAGCCAGTACCCTTGTGTAGAGCTTCACCTTTAAGTATAAGCCTATGACCAATAACGGTTTCAAACAAACTGCTTATATCTGAAGCTATAACAAAGTCACGTCCATAGAGGTATGCCTTAGCACGAGCGCCATTAAAAAGATGCACAGAAGCTCTTGGGCTCGCGCCTAATTTAACTGAGGGATGTTCTCTTGTGGCCTTCATCAACTTAACAATGTACCTTTTTAGTGCAGGATCTACATATATTTTTTCCATATCACGAATAGCATCGGCTAAAGCATCTTTGGTAATAACACCGTTTATCAGTGCGGGGTTCTCTTTTAGAGTCAGAATCTCAACTTCTTCATCCGTCGTTGGATACCCTAATGAGATACGCATCATAAACCTGTCTAATTGGGCTTCTGGTAAAGGGAATGTACCTTGAAGCTCAATTGGATTTTCAGTTGCAATGACAATAAACGGCGCTTCAAGCTTAAGTGTTCTGCCATCAACAGTGACTTGAGACTCTTCCATCGCTTCAAGTAAACTTGATTGTGTTTTCGGTGATGTCCTATTAATCTCATCAGCCAGCAAAACATTTGTGAATATAGGGCCTTCATGAAACACAAATTTTTGTTGTTCTTTAGAGAAAATTGAAATACCTATTAAATCTGACGGCATTAAATCAGGTGTAAATTGAATCCTGCGATACGTACAATCAAGTGAAGCAGCAAACGCTTTTGCTAGTGTAGTTTTACCAAGTCCAGGCAAGTCTTCTATAAGTACATGCCCTCCTGAAAGCATTGCGATCATTATACTTTCTATTGCGTTATCTTTTCCAACTAATGTTTTCCTAATTTCATTTTTTACCAAATTGATCATGCGACACCCCTTTTGTCTGATTTTTCTGATAATTCTAATTACAAAATAAGAAGATCTCTCGATCTTCTTATTATTGATGTCATTCCTTGTTGTCTAATTTAATGATACCCTATTTTAAGCAAAATTTGCTTTACGTTTTATTTATATTTACTAAAATAAAGTTAAAATTAGGTCACATTTATATAAACTACAATTGTGACCTAAGAATAATTACTCTTCTATAACATGAACTTTCATCTGTGCTGATACTTTTGGATATACCTTAATAGTAACATTTGTAGTTCCTAGCGTTCTTATTGGTTGATCCATAGCAATTTTTTTCTTATCGATGTCTAGCTTATGTTTAGTTTTAATCATATCAGCGATGTCTTTATTGGTAATTGAACCAAACAGACGACCACCTTCACCAGCTTTTGTTTTAAATGTAACATCAAGTGTACTGATACGAGCAGCAAGTGCTTTTGCCTCTGCAAGTTGCTCTTCTTCTTTTTTTTGTTTTGAAGCATTTTGGTGCTCAAGTTCTTTCACGCTTCCATCTGTTGCTTCTTTTGCAAGTCCTCTAGGAATCAAGTAATTTCTTGCATGACCATCACTTGCATTGATGATATCGCCTTTTTTTCCTGTGCCTTTTATGTCTTTTAATAAGATAACTTTCATTTTGATGCCCCTTCCTCATAATATTGATCTATGCTTTGTATTAGTCTTTCTTTAACTAGTTCGATGTCTGTATCTTTAAACTGTGCACCCGCCACCTCTAGATGACCGCCGCCACCAAGTGTTTCGAGTATGATTTGTACGTTCACATCTCCAAGGGATCTTCCTGATATAAAGACAGTACCATCTGGTTTTTGCGCGATTACAAAGGATGCATTGATACCCTTGATATCTAAAAGATCATCTGCCGCTTGTGCTGCTATAAGTTGTATACTTTCACTTTGTATCGTAGAAGTAGAGATTGCGATAGTCTCTTTATGCCTTACTGCTGTGCCAACGATTGATGCTTTTTCGATAAATGTCTGCAAATCATCTTGGAAAAGTTGCCTAACTCTTATGGTATCTGCACCTTGTCTTCTCAGATACGCAGCAGCATCAAAGGTTCTAACACCTGTTTTAAGCGAAAAGTTCTTGGTATCTACTGTGATACCCGCTAAAAGTGCATCTGCTTCTTCTTTTTCGATTCTCGGTTTATTTTCCATATATTGAAGAATCTCAGTTACAAGTTCTGATGTACTTGAAGCATATGGTTCCATGTATTTAAGTACTGCTTTATCTATAAATTCTGTGCTTCTTCTATGATGATCCATCAAAACGACACGGTCTGTCTGATCGATAATTTCAGGACATTCTGTTAAGCTTGGTTTATGTGTATCAACGACTACCACCATCGTATTCTCATCTACAAGTTCAATGGCCTGTGCTGATGTGATAAAATGATAGATCTCTTTGTCTTTAAAAGTCTCAAAAACCATCTGAATTGCCTCAGTTACTTCATTAAGGACAATTGCTGCTTCTTTTCCTCTATTTATGACACCACGATATATACCAATAGCTGCACCAAAAGAATCCATATCAGGAGATTTATGCCCCATAACGATGACTTTTGAACTCTCATCAATTAACGACTGAAAACCGTGGGCGATAACTCTAGCTTTTACCCTGTTGCGTTTTTCAACGGCTTTAGTCTTGCCACCATAAAATTCAAATGTATTACGCTTTCTAAGAACTGCTTGGTCACCACCGCGTCCAAGGGCAAGTTCAAGACTTGCATAAGCGTCTTCTTCAAGCAATGCAGGTGTATTACCATTGACGCCAATACCGATACTAAGTGTTACAGGTATTTTATTACCTACGTCAATTTCCCTTACCTCATCAAGTATAGAAAATCGTTTAGCTTCCAAATTTTCGAGATATTTCGCTTCGAAGATCACGATATATTTGTCTTTTTGATATCGTTTGATCATACCATTCATACGCGTCGCCCAAAGATTAACACGCTTCTCAATTTCAGAAGTAACAAATGGAATTTTTTCTTCTTTTGTTTCATTCATTACATCTTCAAAGTTATCTACGTTTATAAGTGCAAGTATCGGTTTTTCTTCATCATATTTCATTTTCAGTTCTGTATGAGCTGTTGTATCAAACCAATATAACATAATCACCATGTTCTGCGGGTTATCATCTTCAAGATTAACCATATTAGCGTGTACATCATAAGTTTTATCACTTATTTTAACACCTTGTTGTTGCTCACCAGTTTTAAATTGTTCAATCGCAAGAGCTGGAATCAAAGTCGTGATGCTTTTACCTATAACACTTTTTTCTGCCACCATATCTGTAAACTTTGAATTGTACCAATTGATTTTCCCATCAATATCGATTACTACTAAAGGGACGGGCAGGTTAAAAACTGCATATCTCGCTGCACTATCAATATTTGTTGATAAGGCTTCTACATATTTACGCCATTTTCTTGATTTGTTTCTATCAGACAACCAATTATATATAATTAAACTCAGAAAAGCTAAAAAACCTACTATACCAAAGAGTGAGTTGTAGTAAGCAAGTGCAATGACAAGTAATGCGATAACAATTAAATATAAATTTAACGTTTCTTTAAATGGATTGTTCATTTTATTATTTCCCATAATATTCCCCTTTATGTCAATAAGCGTTTTCTCATTGAGCCTTTGGTTTTTTGTCGATCTTTCTAAGATCAATCATAACATCAAAAAAACCAAGGAACGAGATGTACTGCATAAATCCAAGTAATAATAAAATCACGATCACTGCAATGCCTAAAGCCTTACCAGAACGTTTTTTCATGTAGTAATATATAAGAGACATTCCCTGAACAGCAAACACCATTAAAAACAAGTAGGTGAAGTTTGCAATTATAAGTTCTGAATCCGCATAGCCTAGATAACCAATCAGATATGCAAGCACCATCATCCCCATGCCACCATATGCCAAATGCTTTGGATATTTAAACTCATCAAATTGACCAAGTGCAACATGGTCGATCTTCATACGCTTCATCACTTGAACTGAAAAAGCTTGATTTACAGCACCGTAGAAAAAGGACATAATAAGAACAAGTGCTGGCATGATCAGTTTCATGAGATACAACATTTGATCAAACATCTTTTGCACTTCTTCAATTGAACCAGCTGTACTCATCCCTAAGCCATCTGCTGCAGAATTAAGCCCAGCTTGTAAATCTAATGATATTTTAAAGCTCTCTTCGACCATACCTAAAAGTGTGATCCCTGTCAACCATTCCATCACTGTAAAAATAGCGATAAAGCTAGCTGCAGCACCAAGTGAACCCACCAACAAAGTTGTCAAGTTGCTGTTTTTTTTCTTCATAGATAGCCCCATTGGCAGACCTACAACTAATGCAATCCCACCAAGTGATATACTGCTTATAAAGGTGACAACCAGTCCTGATATTATAATAGAAGCAATTGCTGCCATTAACACATAGAGCGGCTTGTTTTTCATCGTCAAGACAATGATAGGGACCGGTAAAAATAGTGCCGTAACACTACCAATAACGGGGATATAAAATGTTCCAATAATCAATACTGTTAATAGTGCTGCAAATAAACCTGCTTCTGTAATTTGTCTCGTTTTATTCAAAGGGACAACCTCCACTTATTTTCTCATCACTATTGATTATACACCATTTGGAGGCTTTTTTAATCACTTGTTACAAAAAAAATAAAAACGCTGCCCTACTGGACAGCGATTTCTTTAGTCATTTACGAATGGTAAAAGAGCAATAATTCTAGCTCTTTTAACTGCGCTAGTAACCATTCTTTGGTGTTTCGCGCAAGTACCAGTTACTCTTCTAGGCAAAATTTTGCCTCTCTCAGTAAGATACTTTTGTAGTTTCTTTGTATCTTTGTAATCGATTGCTACTACTTTATCTTGACAGAAAGAACAACCTTTTCTCTTTCTACGTCTCTTAATCATTAGTTTTCCCTCCTTCTATTAGAATGGAACATCATCGTCGTCTTCAATAGACTGAAAATCTTCAAAGCTACCCGCTCCAAAGCTAAAGTCATCATTTTTAGCACTAGATGATTGTGTCTTTTCTCCCCATTCGAGGAATTCAACTCGATTTGCAAGCACTTCGGTTGTGTATCTAGTTTCCCCTGTGTTCGACTTATAGCTACTAGTTTGAATAGAACCTTGTATTGCAACGAGTTTACCTTTTGCTAAATATTGAGAGCAGTTTTCAGCCTGCTTACCCCAAACAACAATTCTTATAAAATCTGCCGTTGGTTTACCTTGGCTTTCAAACTCCTGCTTTTTTTCTCGTGTCAATCCTTTATCGATCGCCATCGTGAAATTGGCTACTGCCATCCCGCTTCCAGGAACAAATCTGAGTTCTGGGTCTCTTACCAAACGTCCGATTAATACTACATTATTCATTATGAGCCCCCATCTTCAATTATTTGTCCTCTAGATTAACGACGATATAACGGATTACGTCATCAGAAATCCTGAAATTTCTTTCAAGTTCTTTTGGAAGAGTTGGGTTTGCATTGAAATGCACTAGTACATAGTAACCTTCTCTGATCTTTTCGATCTCATAAGCAAGTTTTCTGTTACCCCATTCTTCTACTTTTTCTATTTCGCCATCAGCAGATATGATTGCTTTGAATTTCTCAATCGCTTCTACTCTTTTTTCTTCTTCAATCGATGGTCTTAAAATAAAAATAGCTTCGTATTTTCTCATCTTTTACACCTCCCTGTGGACATAATGGCCCTGACATAAGGGCAGAGAAGTAGCGACATTTGTCGCACTTACAACATTAGAAGTATATCACTAGTCACTTAACATGACAAGTCTTTTTTTATTTTGTTTCAAAATCAAGCTTTTGGAAGCTTTTCTCCGTTTCTGTAAATCTCTTTAATACGTTTCTCGATTTTTACACGTGGAATCCAAATTTCTTTTTCACATTTTTCACATTTTATGACGAAATCCATCCCGACTCTCATAATCTCGAAACTATGACTACCACATGGATGTGGTTTCTTAGTCGTTATCTTATCGCCAATTTCAAGTTTAAGTGGCATGTTAAGCCTCCCATTCCATCTTGATGATTTTTTGTTGCTGTGCATCCGAAATAAATTGATACAGTTGAAGCCCTGTTTTTTCTTCATCTTCAAGTACTTTTAAGACACTTTGGAGATCATCTCTTTCAAATTTAAGGGATAAGCCACAGCTTGCTGTAATTCCTCTTGGTGTAGGAATCAATTCTATCGCAAATTGGGGCAATAATTTCTTTTCAAAATGTATCGCTTGATGGGTTGAACTAAATGCAATAATCATATAAGTCTTTTCCATAAAACACCTTTCATAGCGTAATTGTATTGTTTGCCTCATTCATAAGTTCTACTATAGTATACATGTTTGATATGCCTCCAATTTGAAGCATATCTTTCAGCCCATAGTAATCTAAACAAGTTCCACAACTCAAAATTTCAGTTCCCATATCCGAAAGTTTTTTAAGATATTCTATCACCTGTAAGTTCATAGTGGTCAAACGAATACCTGAGTTAATAAATATTATAGCTTTTGGATAAGGCTCAGCTTCCGAGAGTGCATAAAAATAACTCTTAATAAGGACTTCTCCAAGCTCACGTTCACCATCTCCCATGGTATCTTTACCAACTAAAATTACTAAGTTCGCCAAGTCAGGTCGTTTTTGAACCATATCTTCAGCTGACTGAGCATATGCACCTTTAAAAATACTGATTTCATAGTTTCCATCTGCTTCAGTTACGCAAAAATGCAAATTTAAACTTTTGGCTAACTTCGAAACATTATCTTTAGCAACCTGATTATCGACTAAGGTAATAATATTGCCTTCTTTTAATCCCTCAAGTGCTTTCTTTGTTTCTATTACAGGTTTAGGACACAAAAGTCCTCTTGCATCAATTTTCACTTCCATTAGATTTCTCCTTTATTAAAATTGACCCCTTAATAACATATGATTAAACATATACTGTAGTATATTATACTTGTAAAAATAAATGGCAAATTGAGATTTTTCAATCATAGCTAAAGTATCTCCTGCCCATTGAAACGATTTAAGATATCCTAACATCGCCATGATAAAATATACGCTCACAACACCAATTATTGATCCTAAAAGTAAACCTCCACCATGGTTTAATTCTTTAATGATTGGAAGTTTCGAAAGGAATTTGCCAATCACTTGTAAAAAGCCGAACATGATAATCAACAGTAAAACCAGTAACAAAAAACCTAAACCATACAGCACCATCTTACTCATCTGATCTGTTGCGACTTGTATAAAGCCTCCTGTAGTATTGACGACATTTTCCATCAAAGTTGATTTTATATTGCCTTCAAAATCTTGTGGAAGTTTTAATGAACTAAGTGCACTGTCCATCTGCGCCATCTCAAGTGGTTTTGAGACTAAAGGATCGTATCCTAACATCTCATATAGGTAATTGCTTACATGTTCTGATATTTTAGCTGTAGGGTCTCCAAAAATGTCAACTAAGGTATCGGTAAATTGAACATAAAAAACCCTTGCTATAAATATAGATGCTATCCATTTTACAAATTCAATTGCCGCTACGATAAAACCTTTTCTCCAGCCAAAATATGTACTTCCAAGTATTATTCCAACTACTGCAATATCTGTCCAGTTCATGATGTAACCTCCTGCTATTTCTGCGTATAAACATCCAAATGATTGATATATTCAATAGCAAAACTTGTATCGTTAATAACATGAATCGCTTTAATTTCATCGGTAGCATTATAAACTTCTTTAACTTCACCAGCACTACCAATAATCTGTACTTGATCTTTATTAAAAATCATCAACTGATCTCCGAGTTTCTTCATCCCCAATATACTTAAAAGATCAGGTTTGAAGTCCTCTAAAATATCACCTTGAGCGTTAAGTGAAATTAACTTTTCAGGTGGTGTTTCTATGGTAATATTGTTATTTCCTTGGTTGTTGAGGTATAAATATGAATCGTTACTTAATAAAAAACTACTAATCGTTTGCTCGATATTCACTTCATGGATACGTTTCCCATTATAATCATAATAAAAAAGTGCGTTGTCTACTAGTACAACTATCTTATCTTTTAAAAGTGTCATACCATATCCGATTTCTTCAGCAATATTGCTACCACTGACGATATTGCCATTGAAAGTTGTAATCACCAACTTCGAATTAAACTCCGTATGGTTAAGATCAAGCAATAGAAATGCTATGTTTTGCCTATTTGCCATAAGGTCATAGTCCAGTATTATTCCACTTGGTAATTTTGTGCTACATACTGTCTTTAGCTTTTGATCAAGTAAGACAAACTCATGGTCTGCTTTTATAACGCCTACATAACCATCATCAAAACTTTTAACCGACTCTATCGCACCAAGTGCAAACCTTTTCTCTATAATTTCACCTTGTTTATTGATTACAAATATGTCACCAGCTTTTTTTTCTGCAAGGATAAAAAAATTAGTACCTGGTGCAACGCTTACATTTTGAGATGAAACATCCTTTTCCCAGATGAGCTCACCTTCATTTGATATATATTGCACCTTGGCACGACCCACAATGACAAACGCATCATCAATCGTAAAAATCTGAGCACGGTATTCAAAATCATTATTTAAATTAAAATAAATTTGATTTTTAAGTTTGTAGTTTTCATTAAAAAGTTTTGACGCTTCTGATACTATACTCTCAAATTGCATCACAAAAAGAATACAGATCAGTAAGACAATCAAAGAAAGACTTTTTTTCATATAGTAACCATTACCTCACCTTATACTTGTTCTCAAACACTCTTGATGTTATTATTCAACTTCTCTTCTGGGTGATTTGGGCGGCTTCTCACCAAAAAACAAATAGAAATATGTCTTTATTCTACCATTATATAATTTTCTGTTTTTCGTTGACTTAGTACCATATACTTTTTCAAAATCCTCATAAGAAGTAATGATATATTTAGACCACGTTTTATATGGTGCAAAAATTTTCCCCATTGTCATATAGAGTTTTTTCACTTCTTCAAGTTCGTTTAGACGTTCACCGTAAGGAGGGTTGCAGATCAAGTAACCGTATTGATATTTTGTACTAAAATCTTTTACGTCTCTAACTTGAAAGTGAACGATTTCATCAACACCAGCAAGTTCTGCATTGCTTCTTGCTATCGCGATGGATCTTCGATCTATGTCGTATCCTTCTATCTGAATATCAACATCGTGTTTGATGCTTTCATATGCTAACTTACGTGCTTCTTTCCAAGTTGCTTGATCAAACCAGCTCCATTTTTCAAAATCAAAACTTCTATTTAGTCCAGGAGCGATATTTTTTGCAATCATAGCAGCTTCTATAGCAATAGTACCTGAACCACAAAATGGATCAATTAAATGAATCTTAGGCTGCCATTTACTCACTAATAGCAGTCCAGCAGCAAGTGTTTCTTTTAGTGGCGCTTCATTTCCTTTTTCTCTATAGCCACGTTTATGAAGTCCAGTTCCTGATGTATCAATGCTTACTGTTACTTCGTCTTTTAATATACCAACATGGATACTATAGCGCTCTGCTGTTTCCTTAAACCATTCGATCTTATATTCACGCGTCAACCTTTTGACGATAGCACGTTTACTAATACTTTGTATATCTGATAAACTAAATAGTTTTGATTTAACTGACTTTGCATTGACAGGAAATTCTGCTTCTTTAGGAATATACTGTTCCCATGGAAGTCCGTAAACGTTGTCAAACAACTGCTCAAAGCTAGTTGCCTTAAATTGTCCAACTAATATAAACACACGCTCTGCAGTTCTAAGCCATAAATTAGCTTTTGCAATGCCCATTTCATCTGCATCGAAAAGAACTCTACCATTTTCTATGACTACATTTTCAAAGCCTAGGTCTTTCAATTCTTGTCCAACGATTGCTTCCATTCCAAAAACAGCAGTTGCTATACCTCTAAATTTCATAATTCACCATCCATTAATTATCTTTCGAATCATATTCCATTATATCACAAAAGGGCGCAATGCGCCCTAAGTAGTGAATACATATCAGTTAAAAGTAGTTTTCAATAATTCCTTTAAGTTTTTCATCATCTAATGGTTTGGGGTAATATTCGTCAAATCCATAATCTCGCATAAACTCGCGTTCATTATCTATCAATTTGTTAGAAATCGCTATAATGGGTGAAATTTTTTTCCTACGTCGTTCTATCTCATCATAGACTTTAAACCCATCACAGTCTTCTATCAAAACATTGATAATTGTCAAATCAGGTTCAACTAAAAAGTATTGCTTAATCGCTTCATTTCCATCATGTGCAAAATAAATATCGTAGTTTTTAAAAATATCAAGCGACATAAAGGGTTTTTCAAGATCGGCAATCAACACTTTCTTTCTGTGATTTTTCTCAACATTTGAAATTTCTTCATATTTGGGAATGACTTTATCATAGTTTAAAGTGACATCAATATATAAATAGCTATCTAGACCTACATTTAAATCTATCAATCCATTTAAATTAGTAACTAGCTCCTTGGCCAGTTTTAGCCCCAATGCTAATGAATATTCTGAAATAGATTCAAATTCCGTGTTGAGATCAATATCAAAATGGTTTATCTGCTTTGCATTGGCTTCATTTTTATACAAAGATTGAATAGATATTTTTAAGACCATTTTTGAATGCGTTTGAGTGACATCAGAGACTCTAATCTCTATTAAATCATTTTTTGAAACATAGACTGCAAACTCTAAAAGATATGCGATTAGTAGCCTAAGACTAAAAGCATCTCCTATTAAAACATCAGGAAGTGTCTCAGTATACTGAAGGTTAAAGTTAGTCTTACCACTTTCATCAAGCGGAAGTACGATTTGATTTAGTGTTTCTTCAAAGAGCCTTCTCACGTTAAATGATTCTCTTTTGCTCACAAAACTTTCTTTATCATACCTGGTAATCAACATCAGTTTATTGAGCGTCTCATATAAAAGCTCAGAATTAAGCTTTAACATACTTAAGTAATCATTTTTGATATTCTCTTCACTTGTATGACTAAAAGCTTGGAAGTAGCCTATAAAAGACCTTAATGGTACCCTCATCGACTTAGAAAAATGTTCTATTAAACCCACCAAATTCTCTTGCTTCCGCTCTAATTCTTCATTGATATTTTCTAGTTTTTGAAGTTGATCAAGTCTATGAATTTGCTTTTGAGAATTACTCTCACTCTCTGACTGAATTTCCAAAACACCTATGTTTTTTTCATCTCTAATAAGAGGGATTAGTTTAACCGATATTTCTTTCAATCCTTCAGCATATTGCCTTGCAACTATTAAATCATTTTGTTTACCATCAATGATGCAGTTCTGTACTTGACACCCCATACAGACATCACTATTGTTAAAAAATATTTGATAACATTTTTTTATCAAAATTTCATTATAATTATCCGCAGAAAATTGATTTGCCCAAATCACATTGTAATCGGAATTTACTATAAAGACAGGTGCTTTTATATCGTTTAAACTGTCATGAATGCCAAGTTGCGAACCGATATTTTTAAGCTTTATACGCTCATTTTGCCTATTTAACTGTTCAATTTCATGTAACAATGACTCTCTCGACAGTTTACTATAGTCCATATCACCCTCCATGGTTCATATAGATTATTATACCAAAGATTCACGTTACAAATCCATTGACTTTATTCATTTGTGACTTTTATAATTTCTAACCTACCATTACCTCTACTAGAAACAATAGATTCAACAATAACCAATCTAGCTTCGATGAGCAAGAAAGCTGGCACAGTGCTTTTTTGATCTAAATTTTGATCATAAATACCTTTCACTGTGACCTCACCCAAGGTCTTTAGAACACCGTCTTGATTAACATGAAGTACACATACGCTCTCACCTATTTCCACTTCCCAACAGAGCATCTCCTCCGGTGTCAATCTTATACTTGTCATGGCCATGCCTTTAGTAGGTATAAAATAACTTTTTTCAAGCAACGTTTGCCGACTAACAAGCGCTGACTCTGATAACTCAATTGCAAGAGTATTCCCTACGACATCATTCTTATCCAAAAAATAATTCTTATTATAAATTTGATTCGGAATTGAGACAATCTGTAAATCTTGATCAGTTATTTCCGCGCCTTCTGGCAAGTCGTGTCTTAATGCAACAACTTTTGTGACATAACTAATTTTCTGTTCATTAATGAGATTAAATTCATAATATGTTAGCAACCCTCCACATATCAGTAACAGTACAACAATTCCAATTTTTTTCATAAAGTCCTTCCTAAGTTATCTATTAAGTGGTAATTCATAAAATAATGTGACAACCATCTCTTTCTCTAATTTTCCTTTTAGCAAGATCATAGAAGTATATAGATACTCAAAACTCAACTTAATTTTATTGGGGCTTTGTCCGGCTAAAAGTTCAAACGATATATTGATAGGTTCAATTACAAAACCAGTCGTAAGACTAATTTTATCCTTCAACAGCTTATCAACAGTATTAATGGTATGCTGACCATAGTAAATTTCTCCTTCACTTAAAACATCCACATTTATTGCTTCAACCATATCGATAAGCGTTAGTTCTGATGCTATTTGCACACTGTTACTTACATTGTTTAGCAAAGCCAATTCCTGTATGACCAAATTAAGTGGTAAAACGAGTAATATAACAATAAAAAAACTAGTAATTACAATTCCAATTTCAGTTATTCCTTTTTCACTTTTTAATGCCAAAAGATTAGACTTCCACAAATTAACCTCTCTATTTTTACATAATTATTTTTCTAGCCAAATAACTTTGCTCAAATTTTAATGTGATCTGAGCTTCCACTCTTTTAAACAGACCTAAAAGTTTGGGTTGGTGATAAATGCCCTCAACATCAACACTATATAAGTTCCCTCTCATAACAACATTTTGATGATGCGCATTCACTATAACATCACTAAAACCAAGCTCATTTAGCCTTTCTTTTAATGCATCAACAGATGTATTATCAAGACCATTCTGTGCTTCTGCTAATAGCAAATAATTTCTACATGTAGCATCAAACTCTAGTTTCTTAATCGTTGGAATTACAAGCTCCACCATTGAAACAAAAATTGTCATAACAATGACAATCACTACTCCCATAACGACAATTTGATCTATATTCATTTCTCCCCCTACTAATTTGGAAAAATCTGCGTACTAATGGAGTTCGTCCACCACAACTGCATATCAGATATGATCTTACTTGCAAAGGTTTGAATTCCGGGAATTAAAATAAATGCTGCCACAATCAATCCAATTGCAATACCTATTACAGAACTTATTCCAAATTCCCCTTTTTCACTGATAATTTTTGGCTTCATCTCCTTTGCTCTTAACTTCATCATGTAAGCGCTTTCTATTACCCGAATTTGAAGCTTTTCGATTTTTATTTGATCCAAATTTTTCATAGCGATTCCCCCTACTTAAAAATTATATTTGCTGACAACAACATCTGATCCATAAGTGGTACTAAAATAACGCCTGAAGCGGCTATTACAAAAAATACGACTGATATAAAATAGGTCTGCTTAATTTTTTGCGTATCTTTTCTAAGTTGAGATAGGTATTTTTGAAACAACATGTGGTCTAACCTTAAAAATGCATCTTTTGATAATCCACTAATTGCTATACTCTCTAAGATACTGATCAATACATCTCCATCATCATTTTTAAACTGCGACCTTAGGTATAACAAAGATTTGTGGACATCGTTACTTTGAGAAATCATGGCCGACATTTTGAGTAGTGTTTTTTTAAGCTCTTTATCATAAACTACTAGATGCATACTACGTAACATGTCTTCAGCTCTCGACCCTGAAGCTGCTTGTATATATAGGTACTTGTACATACGATAAAAATTCTTAGCAAGTGTCGTTTGCGTTAGCTTTTGTCGCTTAATCACAACTAGTATGTCTTTTAATTTTTCTATTGATTTGGTAGTGTCATCTTGTTTTATTTGATGCTTTGTAGTCGTTATGAAACTTAACTGCAGCATCATGATACACCCCAGAAAGTTAAAAATAATGATATATTTCATCATGGTAAAATCACTTTTTCACTCCTTTCTAAACTTTGTTGACATACTAATATCTTGAAAAACTACCTACTACAGCAAAAAAGATACCTACACACACCATAAGAGAAAAAAATATACCTATCCCAGTGTGTCGCAAATAAAATTCGACGATATAATCATTGTCCTTCGTAATTTTATATGAGATTGCAAAAACAATCAGTATTGATAAACCAATCATGTTTCGATCATGTTCTAGCTCAGTTTTTCTCTTATTAATCTCTATTTGGATAGATGTATACTCATTTTCAAGTGCTTTCATAAGTTCACTTACATTACCTCTTCGCTGATACACGATATTGATATTTGTAAAAAGATAGCAGAAATACTCATTTAAACACTGGAACTGTACTTTTTCAAAAGCATTTTCAGGTGGTAATCCGATTTTTATAGCTTGGTTAAATTGCCTAATTAGATGGTGTATGGGCTTATTACTTATTGTTTTTTCTGTCTCTGAAATCGCTTTTAATATGTCTTCTGATTTAATAAGCCTAGCATTTATTTGCGTTAACAATTGAAAAATTCCCTTATCAATTTTTCGGTCCATTTTTCTTCTCATCTGTTCTAGAACCGCTATTGGCAATATGATAATCACAGCAATTAATATATTGGAAATTAAGTTTGAAGGCATAAATAAGCATCTCGTTAATATCGCGCCAATTACAAAAAAGGTATAATATATTACTAGTTCTTTAATATGAATATAGTCGCGTATAAATAGCTGCTCTACATATCTATGCTGTAGTAAATCAAGTATTTTTTTAGATTTCATAAATGACTGAATTGTTTTTGAATACGATGTAATTTCCTTTGATTTTATATAATTCATCACTAAAAAATTGATTAAAATCATGCTACCTATATTTGTAACCACAATCATAAATTCTATTACCATATCTGCTACACCTCGTCTTTGATATTATAAAGTGATGCATAATGATAGTTTTCATTCGCAATATCACAACCAATAAGTTTCATGATTTCCACAACTTTAAAGGCCCTCATATACACTACATAATGTACTGCTTTGGATATCATTTTTGTTAATTTCAAGTTTGATATTCGTGTTTCACTTTCAACTAACATCATTAGCCGATCTAACGCATCTTCTGTTCCACTAGCATGTAATGTTCCTAATATACGGTGATCAGTATACCCAGCTCTTACAAAATCCCAAGCTTCATTTCCCACAATTTCACCAATACAATAAGTATCTAGTGACATTGTCAAACCTTCCTTTATAAGATCGGAGAGGGTCATTATTTTTCCGCCCAATTCCCTTTTTTTTATGTACTGGACAATAGTGTTTTTTTTCTGTGGATAAATTTCAGTATCTGACTCACATATCAACACTCTTTCCAACTCATCCCCATTTTCAATAATGGTACGTAATAACGTTGTCTTTCCTGCTGCACTCTTACCACATATTATTAAGTTTCCTCTTGTTGCGTTGATTTCTTTTATGACATCAAGTGCCTGTGGTGTAAGCATCCCCATCATCAGCAATTCGTCATAACTGTATGCAAAGGCTTTATGCTTGCGAATGTTTAATGACGGTCCATAAACATTTCTTGGTGGAATACACACATTTATTCTCAGATAATTTGATTTATCACTTACTCTACAGTGGTTATCAACTTCATTGATAAGCCCTCCATGCCTGATCACTATTAATTTGCAAAAACGTTCAAAAGTCTCTTCTGTTTCAAATTGTATTGTCGTTTTTTCCATTACACCATTTCTCTTAACCATAACAAAATCATGTCTTGTGATATCAATATCAGAAATAGTCTCATCAATGATTAAATGTTGTAAAATCCCATAACCATAAATCGTATCAAATATAAGCTGTTTGAGTTCTTCTGGATCAAAAATACCCTTTTGAATCCCCACGCGTTTTTCAATTTCAACTTTTAAAAGGTTAGCATCAATTTTCCCTTCTTCAACATCAGATATCAAAGCAGCATAATCTAATAACAAGTCATCAATCATATGATTCAATACATTATAACTAGATGTTAGAAGATGCTTATTTTGACCTTCATAAGGTACGATCAAACTCTCAATTACGCCCACTATCGTATCCTTTCTACAACTTTTTTCACGAGTTGTTTTTTCTTTTGCGCGAGATTACCTACATAGTAATCTTTAAAGACTTCCTTTAAAACTAAATCTCCGATATTTCCAGATCGTTTGTTAGCTACTTTGCTAACTACAAGATTTTTAGAAATCGGAATACCTTGTTTTGTACTCAGTAAATTTAAGTATTGGTATAAATAACGTGTATCAGTGATTGACTTTTCTATACCAAATATGTTGATATCACTTATATGAATTGACAACATCGTCATGGCATCATATGGAAATAATGGCACACTAATAATTATAAATTGATATAAATCTGTTAACTTGAACAATAGTTTTTTTAAGGCTTGGTCATCATAATGCTCATAGTTAAATAAATTATAGTTACCCAGTAGCAAGTCCAAGTTCTTGTTTTTCTTTACTACAATAGATTCTATATATTCCGATAGGTTTAATCCCTTGGCAATTGTATCTAGTGCTATGTTTAAACCCGTATTATCTATCCCTGTAATATGACTTTTTATATTCGTTTGAATTTTTTTAATTCCTATTTTCTCATCTAAGCATGGCATTAATAAATTTCCATCCACCATTATTACAGAGCCTTTTGATAGTATAGAGAGTTCATCAGCTAGCATTAAAGCAGTTTCCGGTGAATTAACGACAGTTAATGTACCAGACATTTCTATCCTCTGATTTTTTTGGGGGTTCAATACTTTTTTTATGTTTTTAAATCCCTTACTCAAATCAATTGCTTCTCCAGTCATTCGATGAAGATATACCAGATCTTCATCACTGAGTTTACCTAAGGTCTTAATATACTCTTGCTTTATAGCCAGCCACTGCTTCTTTGTTGCTAGTTCAAATACAATGGAAAACTCATCAATTGTCTCAAAATAAGCACCTATACTTAAGCAATCACTATTGTTCCGTATGCCTTTGTGACTTAGAATAAAATGCCAATTAAAGCTATTCATCATCGTTTCGACCTGTATACTAGGTTGAGACAGCAGAATCAATATCGGATATTCACAGGCATTATAGTGATGATCCAGTTCAGCTTTATTAGTAAATAAAATATATTCACTTACCATATCAATATAGTCGGTAAAGTTATTCTCTTCTGTATTAATAAAAATAAAAACTTTCAAGGCAAACTCCTTTGGTAAATAATGTAAATACTATAACACAATTACCATATTTTGTAAATAAATTATTTGAAATATAAAAAAAAGCACTTGCTAATCCTTTGATTAGCAAGTGCTAAAAATTAATGAATTATTCAGTTACAAAGTTCTTCTTCCTTCAATTGCTTTTGCTAAAGTAACTTCATCTGCATATTCAAGATCACCACCAACTGGTATGCCATGTGCTAATCTTGTAACTGAGATATCAGTGCCTTTTAACAGTTTGGAAATATACATTGCTGTCGCTTCACCTTCTATAGATGGATTTGTAGCAATGATGATTTCACTAGTTTCATCATTTTGTAGCCTTATAATTAGTTCTTTTATTTTGATGTCGTTAGGCCCGATACCTTCCATTGGTGATATAGCCCCATGAAGAACATGATAATAACCATGAAACTCTTTGGTATTTTCAATGGCTATTAAATCTCTTGGTGTCTCTACCACACAGATAAGATGTGTATCTCTCTTATTATCAGTACAGATATCACATATATCTTGATCAGTAATGTTAAAACATTTCTCACAATACTTAACCTTTCTCTTGACATCAAGAATGGCTTCAGCAAATGCAACAGCTTGACTTTGATCCATATTGATAATATGAAATGCTAGTCTTTGTGCACTTTTTTTCCCAACTCCAGGTAGCCTTGCAAACTCGTCAATCAAGCGACTAATGGAAGGTATAAATTTTGACATGTTTATCTCCTAGAATAATCCCGGCATGCTCATGCCGTTTGTATATTTGCTCATTGTGTTATTCATTTTTTCGTCAGCTGTTTTAAGCGCTTCGTTAACAGCAACAATTATTAAATCTTGCAACATCTCAATATCATCTGGATCAACAATCTCAGGTTTTAACTCAATACTCACAAGTTCCTTTTTGCCATTAACAATAGCTTTAATCGCTCCACCACCAGCTGTAGCCTCAAAATTCTCAGTTTCTAGCTTTTCTTGAGCTTCTGTCATGTCTTTTTGCATTTTTTGAATTTGTTTCATCATATTGTTCATATTACCAGGAATCATAGGTCCTTTACCTTTAGCCATAGTTAGCCTCCTCTAATAATGTTGTTATTTTATTTCAAGGACATTATTAAAATCCTTAAAGAAATTTTTAATTCTTTCCTCTTTATCGATAGAATCTTCACTTACTTCAGAAGCTTCAAATTCCAATGTTATCATTTTTTTTACGAGCTTACTTATTACACTACTTAGATATTCAACATTAGTTGTATTGTTGAGTATTGATAAAAACATCTTGTTCTCTTGTGAAACACTAACAGTACATTTTGAACCGTTGAAATTCTCTGGAAATGCACCTCGAAGCATTGGCATGAGACCTTTTTTTTCTGAAGATGCTGTATTAATAAAATTATCCCATTGATTGACTATATCACCTAGATTGATATCACTTTCTGTGAATTCAATAAAGCTTTCAATTGGTGAGCTTTCCTTAGTTTGAGAACTTGGTGTTTGATCGACCGATTGATGATTGATGTTGTTTTGTATAGATTGTGAAGTCTGTGTAGTTACTTTACTAGGTGTAAAACCATGACTTAATTTTGCTTCTAATCGCTCTATTCGCTCTAACAAATTATCTATTGATGTTTCTATTTCTGGGTACATCAATCTAATGAGAGTAGCTTCAAAAAGAGTTCTTTTATTTTGAGCGTACTTTAAAGCCTTTGAAAGTTCAATCAACTCATCAAGTGCTCTTGAAAGATGTTTAGATGTTAAGTTAACAGATATATCTCTTAAGCTTTCAATATACTCAGTTGAGGCATCAATTAACAGCGCATGATTTTCTTTTACCATACTTAAAATTAGTATATCTCTATACACTTCTATCATAGCACTTACAAATTGATTTAGATCTTTGCCTTGTTTTAATATGTTGTCAATGGTTAACAACACTTCAGAAGCTTGATTGGTCTCAAGAAACTGTACCAATGTCAAAATCTGTGTTTTTTCAACAACGCCTAAAATCTCTACTACATCTGCTACTGTAAGTTTTTTTTCACAAATACTTAAGCATTGATCTAAACTACTCAAAGTATCTCTTACAGCACCATCACTTTTCTGTATAATTAATTTTAGTGCTTCTATCTCATATTCAATCTCAAGCTTATGGCAAATTTTTTCAAGTCTATTTAGTATTTCTTCATAGGACACTCTTTTAAAATCAAACCTTTGGCATCTTGACAATATTGTCGCAGGAATTTTGTGAAGTTCTGTTGTTGCCAATATAAACAGGACATATTCTGGCGGTTCTTCTAGCGTCTTAAGTAAAGCATTAAATGCCCCTTGTGAAAGCATGTGAACTTCATCAATAATATATACTTTATATTTTCCTTTTGATGGTGCAAATTTGATATGCTCTCTTAACTCTCTTATGTCATCAACACTATTATTAGATGCAGCATCCATTTCTACGACATCAATAAATTGATCTTCTAATATACTTAAGCAGTTAGAGCATTTATTACAAGGGTTTCCATCCGTATTGTTTAAACAATTAACAGCTCTGGCAAATATCTTTGCTGTTGATGTTTTTCCTGTACCGCGTGTACCAGAAAATATATAGGCGTGTCCATAGCTATCTGACATGATTTGATTCTTTAATGGAATTGTTATATGATTTTGTCCGATAATTTCATCAAAATCTTGTGGTCTCCATTGTCTATATAGTGCTTGATATGACATATTGTCTCCTTATAAATCTAAATGAACAACTTCGATATCATTGATAATATCTTGAATTTTTTGTGGATTTTCTTCAATTATTTTTTGCAGAACATCTACCATTCTCGGTTCAAATTGACTGCCTTTGTATTTAATTACTTCTTTTAGGGCTTCTTCTTTGGTTCTAGCCTGTGAATAGGATCTTGCTGATGTGATAGCATCAAAAGCATCTGCAATTCCAATTATTGACGCATAAATCGGTAATTCTTTCAGTTCTGCTTTTGGATAACCTTTCAAGTCATATCTCAAATGATGATAGAGTATTCCTTCTCTTATCTTTTCATCAAAACTGATCGCTTCAAGAATCTGTATACCTTTCGATGGATGTTCTTTAATAACTTCATACTCTTCTTCCGTTAGCTTGCCTCGTTTGGCAAGTATGTTTTGTTCTATTCCAATTTTGCCAATATCGTGTAACAATCCTGCGATTTCAATATTTTCAACTTCTTCATTACTATAGCCGATTTCTTTTGCAATTTCAACCGAAAATCTAGAGACACGTCGGGAATGACCTTCTGTATATTTATCTTTAGCTTCTATTACATTGACAAGTGCTTCAATGGTTCCAAAATACTGTTTTCTAAGTTGATCATAGATTATGGCTCTTTGAATTACCATTGATGCTTGATTCTTAAACATTTTCAATATACTTATATCATTGCTATTCATCTCTTGTTCCATTGCAAGGACTAGTATTGCTATGACTTCATTATCAACTTCCAAAGGCGCTAAAATTAAAAAATTAAAAAGCTTTTCTTTAACTGGAATTACTTCAATATCTGCTTTACTAAGTAGTTCTTTTGTGAAAAAACGATCTAAATTTAATTCAAGTATCTCATTTTCTGTCAATTCTTTAGATCCAAATGAATTTAAATTCCATTTCTTTTGACTATCCAAGACATAAATACCACCAACTGTTGTGTTAAAGAGATAATCAATTCTTTGTATAATATTATCAAGTAGCGCTTCAATATTCCAATTACTAATAAGAGAGGCATTAATTTGGTTAATATACTCAAGTTCCCTATTTTTACGCAATATATTACTTTGCAAAGCGATTTCGTCATTAATAGGCTTACCAATACAAAGCAAAGTACCATCGTCCAGTTTGTTAGAGACCATGCTTATGTGTTCACTTGCATAGGGGTTCGTTGCTTTCATTTTCATGTTGATAAACAGAGGTTCATCTGTTGCTCTTCTTAATTTTTCCATCCATATTATATTTTGAGATTCAATTTGATTTTCTACACTACCTGCAATGGGGTTCATTTCTTCATCTTGCTCTCTTTTAAGCAATTCACTAATATCCACACCAATTATTTCAGATTCTTGATAACCCAATCGCATTGAAAATGCTCGGTTCATTTTCATTACTTTTCCATCTTTATTCAATTGTAAAACGAATTGAGAAGTTAAATCAATTAATGAATGATCTATTTTTTCTTGCACCTTTATTTCATGTTCTAGTATTTTCACTTTCTCTTCATCGCTAAAAGTAAGATCGTTAAAATACCCTATATCATGTACTGCGACTTGATGTTGGGAAGCAATATTGAATAATAATTGGTTTAACTGAACTTGTGCTCGACTTAGGCTCTCAATTTTTTCTATGAGCGTGGCGTCTTCTAACTTCAAAACGTCAAGTGTCTCTATTGATAAAATTTCATCTTTAAACAATCCCTCTTTTTTTCTAAAAACCAAATATGCAATCAACGTTTCTATAAGTAATAAAGGAACTATAAAAAACCATTGCTTAAATAATTCTTCAGTTGACGCTAGTATGGCGATTAGACCTATACTAAAGACTACTACTGGTAAATATATAAAGAGCAACAATAACCATTTAATTTTATTATAGTAACTGTTTTTCATCTATAACCTCGTTTTGATATATTTTATATAGTTTTTCTTTATTATTCACCAGTATATCTTGCATAATTCTCATAAATTGAGATGAGTATACACTCCCTACTAAAGGTTTCATATCTTCTATAAAATTGGGAAGGTTTATATTCGTTGTATCATAGTTCATATACAAATCAAAATCATTCGCAATTCTAATTATCTGAGCATAATATGGTTGCTCATTTACATTCGTATTTTTAGAATTTGATAAATCAAAATTCAGATGGTGATATTCAATACCATCTAATATATCTTTTTTTAGTCCAACTCGTTCAACCATTTTACGTCCAATACTACCGTGTTGATCAATGTCAAAATAATAATCTAAAGAGTTGTCCGAAAAAGACAATTTACCAACATCATGTAGTAAGCCAGCCATGTATATTTCATCAACTTCTCCAGAGTTTAAATACAATTTTTCGGCAATCATTTTACAGATTAATGCAACTCGCCTAGAATGTCCATTAAAGCGTTCAGATTTTATATCAGTTGCTGTTACAAATGCTTCGACTGTTTTAAAATAATTTGATTTAAGACGATCATACAAGAGGATTTTTTCTAGTGCTATTGTGACATTGATTGAAATTGACTCTAATAAGATGATGCTCTCTGAATCAAAGTTATAATCACTTACAATAGCCATAACTCCTAAGTTTTTATTATAGTTTGTAAGTGGAATGTATGCGACTTTTCTGTTGTTCAAAATTACATTCTTGATATGACTATCTTCAAACAACATATCTTCAAGTGTATTTAGAATAACGATTTTATTTTCATTAAATGCATAACCTATATGCGAATTAGCTACTGGAACATGATTTCTCATTACAAATTCCTTACTGTAACCACTTACTGCTTTTAATTCAAGTTCATCACTTTCATTAATAAGTCGAATACTGCAAGAATTATAATTCCCTAAAAATGCAATTTTTTCAATAGCATCTTGAAGTGTTGTATCTATCGTGATCTGACCACTGATTATTTTACTTATTTCATTAATAAAATGAAGATCTCTACTTTTCTTCAGATACGTTCTATTCATAATCGATTCTTGATTTGAAGTTGCTGATAAAAACAGGATATATTTAATGCTCTCCTTATCAAATATCCTTAAGTTCCTGCCATTTGCTTTTTTACCGCCAACAAAATGAAAAAGCATACTTTGAAAATTTCTCTTTCTAAACAGATCAAACTGGACAGTACTAATATCTAAAATATCAAATATTGTAGATAGGTCTTCTTTCTTGCCGTCTAAATTTTTATTTGTTAAGTCGTTGGTGTATATTATATTACCTTGATAATCTGTTATCCAAATCATTGATGCAAACTTCTCAGAAGCCTTTTTAAAAAATTCTTTTAATCCCTCAAGCTCATTTTTTTTTGCGTTTAGTTCATTATTCATCTCTTTGTAATTATATTGAGCACGGCTCACAGCAGTATGTAGTTTTCTTAGTGCCTCTTTTTGTTCATTATACTTTTGATTTAAGAGATTAATGCTTTTTAACTTTTCTAGATAAATGTTGTTTAATTCGTCAAACTCAGTGATTGTAACGTCACTCGAATCAACGCCGAGCAGACTATACATTGACGCCTTATCTCTTCTTATTATCTTCATCATCCAATATGAGCTAATTGCTAGCAAAAGAAAAAGAGCTAGCACAACAGTAATGATTGTTTTAATGTGTTGTGAATTAATAGCTAGTGTTGTATTGGATATAATAATATAAAGTGCTAAGTTTGAAAGTACTATGGATGAAAAGGAGAATAGAAGGATTGATTTTAGTATTTTTTTTTCAAATTGTGAAAGCTTCAATTTTTCTACCTCCCTAACTTATTATTTGTTTTGATAAATTAGAACCGCTTTGATTTGTTTTATTCAACTTAACTTAAATTATATTAGAAAATCGTCTAAAATGAAAGAAAACATTAAACTGCATTATATTCAAAAAATAAAAAATCATCGCCATTTAACTGGAGATGATTTTTTAATTACGCCGTGCACTCAGCTTCGAATAGATATTACAGACGTTAACAGATCAGTTAACTCAAACTAGGCGACCCTACGGCACATAGATGGTCAAGCTTACCGCTGCTTCCTTCCGGACCTGACGGGGTTCACAAGTATCTATTGCGTAAGACCCAATTATCAACATCACTTAATCTGCGCAGACTCTACAAAAGGTACCCTCAGACTGAGCATCGACCCTGCTACAGCGGATTGCAGGTTACAAGGAACCGCTAACACCCCATCTAGCACGGCATATCTTTGTTTGGCGGAGAGAGCGGGACTCGAACCCGCGGGGCCATGACAGCCTTACACGCTTTCCAGGCGTGCCCCTTAGCCAACTCGGACATCTCTCCATTTATCGCTTTTTCCTAAAAAATTCAGTTATAATTACGCTTCCTTCTTCTTTAAGAATACCAGGAACAAGGTTACAATAATGGTTTAGTCCTTTTTGTTCAAATAAGTTAAAAAGTGAGCCACAAGCACCAGCTTTAAAATCATTTGCCCCATAAAAAATTGTCCTTATTCGCGACTGATAGATTGCGCCAGCGCACATCGGACAGGGTTCAATTGTAACATATATATCACACCCTGTCAATCGCCAAGACCCCATTTTCAAACAAGCTTCCCGTATGGCATTTATTTCAGCATGTCCAAGTGAAGACTCACTAGATTCTCTGTTATTATGTCCTCGACCGATTATTATTCCGTTTTTAACTATGACAGCTCCAATGGGTACTTCCCCCATTATCTCAGCTTTCTTTGCTTCTTCTATGGCTGCAGACATCATTTTTTCATGAAACTTCATCACTTTCTCGTCAATTAGATCACTGGCTTTACTGTTCTTCATATTTTTTTTGCTCATTGAATTCATTTCTAACCTCTTTATAAAACAAAACCCTACAGTCATGTAGGGTTTAATAGGTGCTTTGGCGCACCCGAGACGACTTGAACGTCCGACCTATCGCTTAGGAGGCGATTGCTCTATCCACTGAGCTACGAGTGCTTGTTTGTTATTTTGACTTGCTCCCTAAAATATAATGGTCCTCAAAATATACCTCAACTCGGTTATTTTTTTCTTGATTGCCAAAATCTAAGTATAATGGACTCTCAGAACCGTAATTATACACATTTATAAGGTTTTTATCAATACCCATTTGCAAAATTGAATTTCTAATGAACTTTGCTCTCTCTAGACTTAAAGAGAAATCTTCATCATTACTTTCAAATTTGGGGTATCCATTGGTATAACCTACAATAGCAATTTTTTCATCTTTATACTGCCCAATCATTGACTTAATGGAGTCTAAATCTTCTTGATCTAATAATATCTCAGAATCATCTTCATTGAAATAAAATATAATTTTAAACAACTTTAAATCTTCTAAATCATTAACAGTATAAATCGAATTATTTTTATCTTCAGTTGTTGGATCTGTAGAATCTGTTGATTCAGTTGATTCAGTTGATTCGATTAAATCCGTTGCTTCTGCAGTTTCAATTTCTGTAGCTTCTGTAGTTTCGTTAGCTCCTGTAGTTTCATTGGTTTCTTGATTGCTTGTATTTGTGAATTCATTTGTCTCATCACTAGAAGTAGTTTCCTCTATTACTACTAAAGAATCATCTTTATTTAAGTAATTAAAAATGTAACTACCTGAATAGACTATGACAACGACCAGTGCGAGTATGAATAGTCCCAATACAAACTTTCCCCTGTTGGTGAGTCTGTATTCGCTCATACTTACTTCTTCGGTTTAACAAACTCAACAAGATTAATAATCTTTTGAATTTCATACTCAATCATAGTATTTTGATCTTCTTGGAACTTTTTACGATTCTTGTTAATCTCACGTAAATCTTCAATTCTTTTCTCAAGCTCTCGAATAGTTGCTTCATTTCTATTAAATACATCTTGTGTAGTTGTTACAGTTTCTTCTAGTACTGTATTTAATGAATCAATTCTCTTATAAGCATCATTTAACAATTCATCTAAACTTATATTTGAAACGTTCATTATATTAAGTACAGTTTCACGTTTAATATCAATTGGTAAATTCTCTGGTATTGCTTTTAAATAGATGTCAGTCATAAATATTGTCTTCTTTACTTCTGATTCTAAATGAGCATTTCTGTAGATTTCATCAATTGTTAGCATTTTGTTTTTTTCGTATGCGCCAATAATTAAATCAAGTTTGTCACTTATGTTTTTAGGAATATCCTCAACATTAACTTTTTGAACGCCATCATGACTTGTGTCTATGTTTAAGTCTTTCGTGAAACTTTCATTTCCATGAAAATCTTGAGATGCCTTTTCCATATCCATGTGTGTTAAATCAGGTACATACTCTGGCTCAGGAACATGATCTAAATTCAGTTCATCAGATGTATCTTCTAAATTTACTTCATCTTCATCTTTTTGACTGTGTTCAATTAATCCCATTCTTTCGAAAATTGACTTTTTAGGTACCACGGTATAATCCTCCTAATTAACTTGATTTATTTTGCTGTCTAAATATTGTAACTTACCTCTGTTACTTTTTAATATGCTTTTATAAGCCTCAATAATTTCATCTTTTTTTTGAATTTGTTTCTTTTTAATCTGTATTTGAGAACTTAGAAAATCAATAGTTTCTGACATATCGTCTAAGTACTCTTTTTTCAGTTCATCGACATCGTTGCTACCACTATAGATATTACTTGAATTAATCTCGATAGTGTCCTTAATAATATCCACACCAACATCATCTATATAAGTAATGTTACTACGTGTGTGAATATGGTTTTTCAATATTTTTTTGTTTTTATTGACCTTCTTATAAATGGTCACTTTACTGACACCAAGCATTCTTGCCACTTCAATCACTCGATACATAGCATTACTCCACAGCTTTCTCATATTTCTTCATCAACATATACTGTAATCGATTTATATGTTCAATATCCTCAATTAGCTTATCTTGATATTTTAAGATCATTTCATCTTTTAGTTCCAATTCTGAATCTAAGTTAAATAGTTCATTCTTCAAGATATCAACTTTATCGTATAAAATATCTCTTTCTTTTTCAAATTTAGAAACAGATTTAATCGGTTTAATTTCACTTTTTTCAATAACAGTTTCATCATTCACTTTTGAAAACAAAGTTTTTAATATTTCAAATCCCCGATCGTCAAAATAAGTAACACCATCTACTTTGGAGATATTTGGATCAAGCAGTGCCTTATGAGTTATCATCTTTTCAAATATTTCTGTTTTTTCTACTCCAATAAGTTCTGCAACATCACTTACTTTATACACCATATCACCCCTAACTGTTTACAGTAAATTAACTGTAAATTACTTTAAACGCATTATAACTGGATTTGAACTATATTATTAATTCTACATAATAAACTTTTATAATTCAAATGTTATTTTTATTATTTTATATTAAAGTGATTTTAGAATTTTTGATAGACAAAAATTAGCATTTACAATGTTTTAAAATAAAAACTGTATACTTTACAGTATGATTATTGAGTTCTTTTCTTTATTGTATATGTTTACAATTACACTTTAAAACCCTTGTTATTAGCTATTTTTATGTTTTTTTAATTTTGAATATATATAGTGAACTTATTTTTATATAGCTTTGTACATATAATTCTCAGATTATTATATAAAAAAAAATGAGCTGTTACATTCTGGTACTTAGGAGAAGTGTACCAGAATGAAACGTTTCATTTCTTGTTTCATAATGAACAGTATTTAAATTGGTCAATTAATATTATTTTGTTTCATTTTGATACACTTTCATTTTTTCTAGCTTTCTGTATAATGTTGTTCTACCTATTTCCAGTACATCTGCAGTTGCTGCTATATTCTTCTCCATCATTTGATATACTTTTTCAATATGTTCAAACTCAACTTCTTGCAGTGTTTTAGGAATCTCTTTTGAATCATTTACATGAAATATTAAAGCTTTTGACTCTATATTTTTTACGTTATTCATTGAAATTTCAATATTTGTAATAGAATCTTTGAAGTTTTTCGTTTCTAAATCAACTTTGACTTGATTTCTAAAGTTAGATGTCATTTCATATGGATATCTCTTGCTAATCTTATCGACTATTTCACTATAATCACTTGCAAAAACAGTACTGTTAACTAAGTTTACAGTAGACATTGCAAACTTACCTAACAACTTACTTAACAAACGACTTTGTAACGGAATATCACGGTCTGATTGTTTAGTGTTAACAGTTGTCAGAATAAGCCCAAAACATTTGTAATTACTGTATTTTTCATGAGATTTTTTGTTTAAAATACTATCTGTGTAAACTGTTAACAACTGAATTGCATCTTCAGATATATATTCAACATTCTCAATTAAGACTGTATCATTATGAAACAATGCATTTTCAATTAGTTGTGAGCATATTCTTTTATTAGCGTTTGATAGTGTGACTGTATACTTTGAACCACTTGTATTTAGCAATAAATAAGATGCTAAAGTAGTCTTTCCAGTTCCTTTATCACCCCTGATTACAATTGGAATACCCATTTTAGTAATCTTACCAAGTTTTATTACAAACTCTTCTAAATAATTTTCAGGAAAAGCAAGTACATCATTTATGTTGACTTTATTACTTGTATTCTCAATCTTTCTATCATTAATAACATCATATTCTTCTTTATTATAATACTTTGCAAGCTGATCGTTGAGTTTAAAAGTTTCATATTCATCTATTTTAACTGACGAAATAAGCATCAAAGTTCCATATGTTTTGGTTTCATCAGCTAAATTAATTCCACAAGTACAGTACTTGGTCAATATCTCTAAATAATGTTCTTCGTAATAAACTTGATGAATCGAATGATTTTTCTGTGAAATATACCCACCATTTGTTCCTATCGTTAAATCATCTATACTTTGAATTTTTGAAAGCTGCTGATCTTCTATTCTTTTAGCACAAACTTGCAAACTCTTATTAGCTATTACATATTGATAATGATCACTCACGATTGAATCAACATAATTTAAAAATTTTGAATCAAAAGGATTTTTCACATCTTCATTATAAATTTTAAACTTATCACTTGGTTGCATGTTTTGTAGCTTACATTTATACCATGAAATTGCAACTTCCTTATCAATAATATTTCTATTTAATCTTCCAGTCTCAACATATGTCTTTTTAGCTTCCTTTACAGAAATATCTATCATTAATTACCTCTCAGTTTCCTTTTCAATATATCAGTTGAAATTATCTCCATATTTGTCTTCAATTCAATTTTATAAGCCTAAAAGCAGATAATATTAAAAGCAAATTTAAATTGAATCTTGGCCCTATATTAATTACATATTTTTCCATTTTACGCGAAATAGTACACGCATTTTGGATTTATCTTAATTATTGCTGGCGTTTTTCCAACTAAATTGCCATCAGCATTAATCCAGTATTGATGATCTGATACCTTTATTTCTATTTCTTTTGATTTTACATATATTACCTCTTTAAGCTCATTTAGTCTACCAGAATATATTTTCGAAATTTCTTTTATGAACTTTAACTTAGAGACGTTTGTTACCATACATAATTCTAATAGACCATCATCTAATTCTGCATCAGGACAAATCTTCATTCCTCCTCCAAAGTACTTTCCATTTCCTACTGCAATTAAAATCATCTTTCCTTTATAAACTTGATGATCAGCAACTACTTCTACATGACTAGCTTTAAATTGCATCCCTGCTTTTAAAGTACTTACTAAGTATGCTGATTTGCCTGGTAAAATATTTTTGTATTTATTAGTATCTTCAATAATTGGTCCATCAATACCAAAAGAACAATTGTTTATAAAATTGAAATTATTTACCCTTCCTATGTCAATAAGGATTTTACTATCTTTTGCAATTGTTTCAAGGATATTTTCAATATTACTATTATTGTCTGTGTTTTTAACAAAGTCATTTCCAGTCCCCATTGGAATAATTCCTATGCTGGGTATATCTTTAATTGGAAATTGAAATGCGTTAATCAACTCTGATAGCGTTCCGTCACCACCAACAGCAACAAATTCTCTGTATCCCTCTCTATAGTGAGTTAATGCGAGTTCAGTAATATCACCTTCACATTTAGACACTACAATTTTGTACATAATTTTATCAATTAGTTTATCAAATTTCGATTTAATCTCAGGTAAAATTTCAATTGTTTTTCCATTTCCTGCAACAGGATTAATAATAAATATTAGTTTTCTTATATTTCTAATCTTCTCTAATTCATTTTCAATTATCATTTTGTGCTCCCAATTTATATATTCATATCTAAGACTTTACATGCTATTCATTTTTAACCACTAATAATATGTACCCTAATTAGCACTGTAAGTAGTTTTTTTAATTGCATATAATTACTCTACTCATATATTTATCTCTATTATCATGTCCTATTATAATTATTATAATCTTATATTATTGAAATATTCTTATCATAGTAAAAATTTGATTTACTTCGATTACTTTGTTTCTTAATTAATTTTACTATCTTAATGGCATAATTTTAATGAATTTCTTATATCAAATTCCATTTTAGATTTATCTTTGTTCTATTATATTCTATCATAGATTCTTCATTGTACCTTGTACTATTTTATATTTTCAAACACTTTGATATCAATCCTTTCAGAGTTTTTTTTTTGCTCTTTAATTCTATAAACACTTCTTGATTCTCTTGTACAATACTATTATAACCTCTTAATTTTAAATACAGCTCAAATTTGGAGGTATTTTGACTTTTTCTATTGTTTCACGTGAAACGTTATTCACCATTATATTCATTTTTTTTAAAGATCCATTTTTTCGCTCATTTCTTTACTTATACAATTTAAATACGCATATACAATTTTACACTACAAGAAATAGTTATATTTTCTATAAAAAAAATATGTTTCACGTGAAACATATTTTAATAAGTCTATTTAATTAGGTCTAATATTCGTGAAAGATCTTCTTCATTATAAAAATCTATTACAATTTTTCCCCTACCATTTTTTTCTTTTATAGATACTTTAGTTCCTACATAAACAGAAAGATCTTCTTCAATAGATACTAATTCAGCATCTCTAATAGGTTTTGCTTTGCTTTCTACCGATTTGAAATGTTTATCATAATTTTTAATAAGTTCCTCTGTTGCCCTAACACTTAATTCATCCGCTAAAACTAAATCATAAGCTTTACGTCTCTTTTTTTCATTATCAAGGCCCAATAAAGCACGACCATGTCCACTAGTTATAACTTTTTCTGCTATTGCAGCCTGAATATAATCATCAAGTTTCAATAACCGCATTGTATTAGTTATATAAACACGTGATTTTCCAGCAATTTTACTCATCTTCTCTTGAGTTATCTGATATTCATCAATTAAACGGCTATATGCCATAGCTTCTTCAATTGCATTAAGATCTTCACGTTGCAAATTTTCAATAAGAGCAAGCTGTGCTATAGTTGATTCATCAACATCTTTAATAATCGATGGGACCTTTTTAAGTCCTAAATGCTTACAAGCTCTCCATCTTCTTTCACCAGCAATAATCTCATATAGTCCACCTTTACTCTTAAGTACAATAGGTTGCATAAGACCATGATCTTCTATAGACTCAGAAAGTGAAATTATCTTTTCATGATCAAAATTTTTCCTAGGCTGGTTTTTATTTGGCATAATCAAATTGATATCAATTTCATGAATCAATTCACCATGATCGTTAACCTTATTTTCAAAAGCCTCCATCGACTCGTTATTAATTAATGCGCCAAGTCCTCTTCCAAGACCACTCTTTTTAACTGACATCATTTACTCCTCTTCTAAACTTAAAAATTCATCGGCTAAATCAAGATATGCTTCAGCACCTCTAGATTTTCGATCATAATGTATTATTGGTAATCCAAAACTAGGTGCTTCCGCTAGTCGAATATTTCTAGGTACGATAGTAGCATAAACTAAATGTCGAAAATGTTTTTTTACTTCATCAACAACTTGTATAGATAAGTTTGTTCTACCATCAAACATACTTAAAAGTACACCTTGAATAACAAGATCAGGATTAATACTCTTCTTAACAAGATTAAAAGTATTTACTAGTTGGCTAACGCCTTCAAGTGCATAATACTCACATTGAATTGGAATAATTACACTATCTACTGCAACGAGAGCATTAATTGTTAAAAGGCCAAGTGAAGGTGGGCAATCTATAATTATATAGTCATAATTATCTTTAACTTTGGCAAGCTGTGATTTTAATAAAAACTCTCTATTAGGAAAATCAATAAGTTCAATTTCAGCACCAGCCAAATCTACACTTCCAGGTACAATATCTAAGTTTTCGAATTGAGTGGGGATTATACAATCTATAATATCTACTTCATTAATTAATACCTGATAAATTGTATTTTCTAATTCTGATTTAACAATACCGACACCACTTGATAAATTTCCTTGAGGATCATTATCGACTAATAAAACACGTTTTCCTTTTTCTGCAAGTGCAGCTGAAAAATTAACAGCAGTAGTAGTCTTGCCAACACCACCTTTTTGATTAAATATTGCCATTGATTTACCCATAAATCCTCCTTGATAGCTTACTATTTCTATTATACTACAAATCAACTATAAAATAATAGATATAAAAAAAGAACTCTGTTTAAACAGAGTTCTAGAAAAATATGTTATAAAGGTGATTTTTTTGGAATCCCAGGTTTTCTAGGGTATTTATTGTTAATTTTTCCCATTTTTTGAATAATCATCATGTCTCTTGTTCCGAAATCTTCGGGTAACTTGAATTCAACAATATCGATCAACTTAGATTTCATCTCATTTAATGCATGAGTCGCATCCTCAAGTTCTGTCTTTGTTTTTAAACTTTTGTAAGCTATAAAATAGCCTCCCACATTGACAAAAGGCATTACAAGCTCAAGTAAAAGTCTTAACTCCGCAACCGCTCTTGAAACTGCAAAATCATATTGCTCACGGTATTTAGTCATTTGACCAAAATCCTCAGCTCTACCATGAATCAATTCAATGTCTTTTAATGACAACTCCTTTTGAACCATCTTTATAAATCCAATTCTCTTATTTAATGCATCAAGCCCAGTTATTCTCATCTGTGGATTCATAATTTTAAGCGGAATTGCGGGAAAACCAGCACCTGTCCCAATATCAATTACTTTTTTACCATTAAACTCAAAATCTAGTTTTTCTACTAGTATTGAATCTAAAAAGTGTTTAATATAAACATCCTTACGCTCAGTAATAGCCGTTAAATTATATTTCTCATTTTCTTCAATTAATAATTTATAAAAAATTTCAAATTGTCTGCTCTTTATGTCATCAACTTGTATTCCTAAATCATCAAAGTAATTCATCATTTTTTCGACCGCCTTCTATATTGTTCAAGATAAACAAGTAAAACAGATACATCAGCAGGTGAAACACCTGAAATACGAGAAGCTTGTCCTATATTTAGTGGTCTAATCGCATCCAGTTTTTGCCTAGCTTCAAGTCTTAAACTATCAATTACAAAAAAATCAATATCACTCGGAATAACCTTCTCTTCCAATGCCTTAAATTTTTCTACTTGAAGTAGCTGCTTTTTAATATAGCCTTCATATTTTAAAGTGACTTCAACTTGCTTAATTACATCAGTAGAAAGATTTTCAGGACGAGTTGTATCAATAGATTCCAAATTATTATAATAAATTTCAGGTCTTTTTAACATATCGATCATTTTCATCCCTTGACTTACTTCTGGTATACCTAAATCCTTAAGTATAGGATTGAGTAAATCAGCTTTTAAAGTAACAGTTGAAACTCTTTTCATTTCCTGTTCAATATGTTCCATCTTATTTTTAAATCTAGCGTATCTTTCCTCTGTTACTAACCCAATATTATAACTTTTTTCAGTTAATCTAAGATCAGCGTTATCCTGTCTAAGTAAAAGACGATATTCTGATCTTGAAGTCATCATTCTATAAGGTTCATCTGTTCCTTTAGTCACAAGATCATCAATTAACACACCAATATATGCTTCTGATCGATCAAGTATAAAAGGTTCTTTCCCCTTAACTTTAAGAGCTGCATTTATACCTGCAATCAAACCTTGAGCCGCAGCCTCTTCATATCCGGAAGTACCATTAAATTGTCCAGCTGAAAAAAGATTATTAGTCTCTTTAAATTCCAACGTCAATTTAAGGTCAAGGGGATTAATACAATCATATTCAATGGCGTAAGCTGGTCTCATAATTTCACATCTTCCAAGACCAGGAATTGTACGCATAAAAGCTAATTGAACGTCTTCAGACATACTTGTTGACATACCTTGAACGTACATTTCATTTGTGTCACGACCTTCAGGTTCAATAAAAAGTTGATGCCTTTCTTTATCAGTAAATCTTATGAGTTTAGTTTCTATTGATGGACAATAACGTGGTCCAGTGCCTTCAATAGTACCAGTAAAAAGTCCAGATTTATCAAGATTATTTAATATCACTTCATGAGTTGACTTATTTGTATAGGTTAACCAACAAGGTAATTCATCAAGTTCAATATGATCATTCATAAATGAAAACATTTCATATTCTTTATCGCCCCATTGAATTTGCATTTGATCATAATCAAGAGTACGCGCATCAATTCTAGCAGGTGTACCAGTCTTAAATCGTCTAAGCTCCATATTATTTTTTACGAGACTATCCACTAAATCATAAGAAGCTGATAAACCATTTGGTCCACTACTTATAACAGCATCACCAATGAAAATTTTGCTTCCTAAGTAAGTGCCTGTAGCTAAAATAACTACTTTTGAAGTGAATTTTGCGCCTGTTTGCGTAATTACTCCTGAAGCACATCCATCTTCAATTACAAGTTCTTTTACTTCGGCTTGCTTAATATATAAATTATCAGTGTTTTCCATTACTTTTTTCATTTCTTTATGGTACTGATTTTTATCTGCTTGAGCACGTAAAGAATGAACTGCAGGTCCTTTGCTACTATTGAGCATTTTACTTTGTAAAAAAGAACGATCAATATTAAGTCCCATTTCACCACCAAGAGCATCTATTTCTTTAACAAGATGACCTTTTCCAGTTCCACCTATAGAAGGATTACATGGCATCATAGCTATTGAATCAAGATTGATTGAAAGAATCAACGTTTTAACACCCATTCTAGCACTTGCAAGTGCTGCTTCACATCCAGCATGACCTGCACCTACAACGATACAATCATAATGTCCTGCATCATATGTTCTTACCATTTTTTACTCCTTATTTTCCAAGACAAAAATTACTAAAAATATTTGTTAATAAATCTTTTTCAACTGATTCACCAGTAATTTTCCCTAAATTAATGATACCTTCTTTAATATCAACTTCCACAAAATCATAAGGCATCCTGTTATTTATAGCACCAATTGCATCACAAATATTGTCACGCGAATTTTCAAGTAATGATATATGCCTTGAATTACTAACCATTTCAGTCGAACTCATATCGATATTATTACCAAAAACCATTTGTTGAATTGCTTGTTCAACTAAATCTATACCTTGCTCCAACTCTAGCGATGTCTTTATTATGATTTTATCTTTTAAATGTTCAGAAATTAGATTTTCATCTAATTTAATTTCTAAATCAGTCTTATTAATAATCACAATGGCATGCCTATCTTTGACAAGTTCCATCAATAACAAATCTTCTTTTGAAATTAACTCTGAAGCATTTAACATAAAAATAACTAAATCAGCTTCATTGAAAACACCTTTAGATCTCTCAACGCCAATTTTTTCTACAAGATCTTCTGTTTCTCTTATACCTGCAGTATCTATTAACTTTATTGGTATGCCACCAATATTCATAAACTCTTCTATAACATCTCTTGTTGTTCCTGCTATTTCAGTAACAATGGCACGTGAATCTTTAAGTAATGCATTCATTAGACTAGATTTACCAACATTAGGTTTACCAATTATAGCAGTTTTTAACCCGTCTCTGATAATTTTTCCGTTTTGCGCATTTTTTAATAATTCATCGATACTATTTAATACACTTTCTAGCTGGTTTCTAATTTCATTATAAGTAATTTCTTCTATATCTTCTTCAGGATAATCAATACTCACTTCAATCTGACCCATTGTTACTATCAATTGATTGCGAATAGATTTTATTTTGTTAGATAAAAAACCCTCTAATTGATTAATCGCAAGATCAAAACCTTTTTTTGTCTTTGCACTAATCAAATCCATAACAGACTCTGCTTGAGTTAAATCAATACGACCATTTAAAAAAGCTCTCTGAGTAAACTCACCGCGTTCAGCTAATCTAGCTCCATTTTTTAAACATAAACTAAGAATTTCTTTTAGTGGTAATATACCGCCGTGGCAATTGATTTCAACAATATCTTCTTTTGTATAAGTGTGTGGACTCTGCATTTTGGCAACCATAACTTCATCTACAATTTGATCATTACTATAGATGTGACCATAAACGAGTTCTCTGTTTATCGTTTTTTTTGAAGTAGCTGATTTAAAGATGGTATGCACTATATCAAATGCGTCTGGTCCACTCATTCTTACTATACCAATTGCACCTTCGCCAATTGGAGTAGATATAGCAACAATAGTATCTGTTATCATAATAATCTCCTGATAAATTAAAATATAACCCAGTTACAAAACTGGGTTATTAGAGTTAGTTAGTTTTATTTTTTTTGTAATCAAAATAGATAACTACTTTTCTGTAAGGTTCATCACCCTCAGATTTTGTACTAACATTTGGATTGTTTTGTAATGCAGAATGAATAATCCTTCTTTCATATGGATTCATAGGTTCAAGTATTACATTTTTTCTAGATTTCTTAACTTTTGAAGCAAGCTTTTCGGCTAATGATTCTAAAGTTTCTTTACGCTTAGCACGATAATTCTCAGTATCTAGAACAACTCGAAGATATTCATCTCTTTCTTTATTGACTACTAAACTTACTAAGTATTGTAAAGAATCAAGTGTTTGTCCTCTTTTACCAATTAAGATAGCCATATCTTCACCAATCATATTGATATTAAGAACTTCACCAACTTGTTCAAACTCTAACTCAGTGTTTATTTTCATTTCTTTTAAAATACTACTCAAGAAATTTCTAGCAGTATCTATTACATTATTGCGTTTTGTAACTCTTATACGAGAATCTTTTGCTCCGATTCCTAAAAAGCCTTTTGCGCCTTCTTCCAATACTTCAATATCAACTTGTTCTCTACTCGCTTCAAGTTCAATTAGAGCAAGTCGTAACGCTTCTTCTACACTTTTCCCAGACTTCTCAACAAATTTCATTAATTAACATCCCCCTTAGCTGGTCGTTTCATAATATACTGTTGAACAATTTGGAATATACTACCTACTGTCCAATAAAGGATTAAACCTGCAGACATTGTTTTACCCCAGAATAAGATCATCACTGGGAAAATAATTTGCATAATCTTCATTTGATTGTTAACCGCATCAGTACCACCAGTTGCAGAATTCATACTCGACATTTGGAAATAGGTGAGTGCTGAAGAAATAATAGGCATCAATCCAGGTAATGCTAAAAACCATACTGGACCAGATGAAAAAATATTACTCATCAAATCCGGTACTGAAAGATTTCCAATCCATAAAAAAGTTTGCTCAGTAGCTTTAGCTAACAATTCAGGATTATTTACAAATACGTATTCACCAGGTTGTCTCATCGCAGTAAAAAGTCCAATGATAATTGGAAATTGAATAAGCAATGGCAAACATCCACTTAAAGGATTGTACTTATGTTCCTTATATAATTCAACAAGCATTTGATTTTGCTTTTCTTTATTATCTTTATATTTTTCTTGTATTTCTTTCATTTTAGGTTGAATAGCAGCCATCGCTTTTTGCGAACGTAACTGTTTAATAGTAAATGGCATCAATAAAGACTTAGTTATCAATGTAAATAGTATGATAGCGATTCCATAGTCGTTAACTACTCCATAGATTAACCCAAGTAAATATCCAAAAATTTGTGCAAAAATATTCAACTCATTACCCTCCTAAACCTATTCTAATGGGTCATATCCACCAGGATGAAATGGATGGCATTTTACTATACGTTTAACACTTAAACGTACGCCTTTTAGGGCACCATACTTTTCAATCGCCTCCAAAGAATATTGAGAACACGTAGGATGGAACCTACAGTTGCTACCCAATAATGGTGAAATAAATTTTCTGTAAAATCTAATCATCAAAATTAAAATGGTTTTCATCTTGTGCGTACACTTTCTTGATTCACGAAATATTAATTCTTTTAAAGATATACTTTAATGATCTCTTTATTTCGTGATAATCAGCTTGGTTTGATCTCACTCTCGCCACAAAGATCAAATCATAGCCATCAAATCCCTCAAAGGTTGTTCTAAATGATTCTCTAATTAATCGCCTAGTGCGATTTCTAACCACGCTATTGCCTACTTTTTTGCTAATTGAAAAACCTATGCGTGTTATATTCAAGTGATTTGGCATATAATACACAACAATATTCTTATCAGCGAATGATTTTCCACGTTTATAGACTTTAGAAAATTCTGAAGGTTTTTTTAAGCTTTCAAAAGTCATCGTGCCTCCACAGCATTAATTACAAAAAAAGACCACTGACTGCGGTCTTTTAATCCATTAAGCAGATAATTTCTTTCTACCTCTTCTTCTTCTTGCTTTGATTACATTTCTACCCGCACTTGTTTTCATTCTTTTACGGAATCCATGCTCAACTTTTCTTTGTCTTTTCTTAGGTTGATATGTTCTTTTCATTTAAGACACCTCCTTACTCACGTTACATATACATATATATAAACATATTTTTTTTCATAAGTCTGCTAAAACATTATAACGTGTAGCCCCTGCTCTGTCAAGTTTAAAGGACAAAGAGATTTGTTACATTATAAACGTTTGTATAACACTATATATAGTTGTGGAAAAAAGGTTAAAAGTAACATCTAGTAGTTATGCACAATCTATCAACAGAATTGTGTATAATTTATTTGCTTAATCCACAAAAAAATTAAAATTCTAATGCTTATAAACTTATCCACAAAAATTATATTTGAAGTTTTTTGTGGATAAGTTTGAAAAACAACTTGAAATTTGTTAAAATGATTTGTACTCACAGTATTAAATTTTTGGCGAAACAAAATTGTGGATAACTAGAATTTGTTGATTGTTTGTCATTTTTTTTTTGACTTTTTGATAATTTCACTGTGTATAGTGTTGATAAAATGGGCAGTTTTCTGTTGATAACTCTAAAAAATCATTTTTTATCCACAAATTCATTCACTTTAAAATACAACTTTAATCTTATTTTCAACATTATTTTTATCAACAATTTATCCCAGATTTTGTGGATAAACAAGCTTTATTAGGAGGATAACACATGGACAACAGATTGTTAGAAATTTGGGAAGAGGCAAGAATCAACATGAAGAATGAGCTCATGCCACTCAGCTTCAGTACCTGGATCGAGAATGTCGTTCCAATTGCCATTGAAGGAAATACGCTTATTCTTCAAACTTCTGGTAATCTCAACAGAAATATATTAGAAAACAGATATAACGATTTAATTACCAATACTATTAAATACGTTACAAATCAGGATTTCATCATAAAATATATAATACCTGAAGAGAATACACTTGAACTCAAGAAAGTTAAAGAAAAAGACCATTCGGAACTGTTTGAAACTACAAATTTAAACCCAAGATATGTTTTCAATGAATTTGTCGTTGGCAATAGTAATAGATTTGCTCATGCTGCATCTCTTGCAGTTGCAGAGTCACCAGCAAAATCCTATAATCCACTTTTTATATACGGAGGCGTTGGGCTTGGAAAAACCCACTTAATGCATGCGATTGGCCATTATATTTTATCTCAAAATAAAAATGCCAAAGTATATTATGTATCCAGTGAAAAATTCACAAACGAACTCATTAACTCTATTAAAGATGATAAAAATGAAGAGTTTAGAAATAAGTATAGAACCGTAGACGTTTTACTTGTCGATGATATCCAGTTTATTGCTGGAAAAGAGAGAACACAAGAAGAGTTCTTCCATACATTTAATGCATTATATGAAGAAAACAAACAGATCATTGTATCTTCAGATCGACCACCTAAAGAGATTCCAACATTAGAAGATCGACTCCGATCAAGATTTGAGTGGGGACTTATCACAGATATCCAACCACCTGATTATGAAACTAGAATTGCTATATTAAAGAAGAAATCTGAAAGAGATCGAATTGACATCCCTGGAGAAGTCTTTGAATTTATAGCTTCTAAGATTAAATCTAATATTCGAGAACTTGAAGGTGCACTAAATAGAGTTGTTGCTTATTCAACACTTACAAAACGTGAAGTTGATATTTCTCTAGTTAATGAAGCACTAAAAGATATATTCTCAACAACGAGAGCTAGAAAGATAGATGTAGATTTCATTAAGTCTACTGTTGCTGAATATTTCAATATGAAAATTGAAGATTTTGAATCTAAGAAAAGAACAAGACAAATTGCGTATCCTAGACAAATAGCAATGTATATAGCAAGAGAACTAACAGATTTATCACTTCCTAAGATTGGTGAAGAGTTTGGTGGACGCGATCATACAACAGTTATTCATGCTTGTGAAAAGATAAGTACTGAGATGCTATCTGATTATGATCTTAAAAATAAAATTGATGGCATTATTAAAGAAATAAAAGGCGAGTAGTGTTAGTATGTGTAAAAAGCATCTGTTGATAACTTCTGAAATAACCTAAAGTTATCAACTGTGTATAACTAGGATCAACTGGCGCATTTAATCAACAGATAAATTTAATAGAATTATCTTTGATTTCAAAGGTTTCACCTACCTTTCCACAAATCAACAGCGCCTACTACTATTACTATAATTGTTTATATGTTTTTGTTTTATATAACACATAAAAAAAAGGAGGCTTCAGTATGAATTTCAAATGCCAACAAAATCAATTATCCGCTGCAATAAATATGGTCTCTAAAGCCGTTTCAAGTAAAACAACTTTACCTATACTTTCTGGTATTTATTTTGAAGCAACAGAAGGTACTTTAAAAATTATTGGTAACGACCTGAATTTAAGTATTGAAACTTCTATAACTTCTGAAACTTTAACTGAAGGTTCGATTGTTATTCCCGCTAGATTATTCTCAGAATTAATTAGAAAATTACCGAATGAAGAAATTACTTTTGAAATTGGTGACAATCATGTAGTTGATATTACTTGCGGAGAATCAAATTTTAAAATAGTTGGATTACCAGGTAATGAATATCCAGAACTACCTGTAATTGATGATAGTAATTCATTTTTAATTGATAAAGAACTATTTGCAAATATGATTAGACAAACAAGTTTTGCAATTTCTCAAGATGAGTCTAGACCTATTTTAACTGGTGCTCTTCTTGAGATTGAAAATGGCAAATTTAATATGGTTGCAATTGACGGATTTAGAATGGCAATTAAGAAAGCAATTGTAAAAACAGATTTAAACAAAAAAGCAGTTGTTCCTGGTAGAACTTTAAATGAAATCAATAAACTTTTATCTCAAAGTGAAAACAAAGGTGATCTAAGAATATCATTCGATGAAAAACAGGTTTTATTTACAATTCCAGGTCTTAAAGTATACTCAAGATTACTTGCTGGTGAGTTTATAAACTATAATCAAATTCTACCGAGTGAATATAAGTCCATCGCAATTACAGAAACGGATCAGTTTTTAACTGCAATTGATAGATCCTTCCTAATGGCAAGAGAAAATAAAAATGTTGCTATTAAACTTGAAGTTAAAGATGATATAATCAAAATTACATCTAATTCTGAAATGGGAAGTTCAATAGAGAAAGTTCATATTAAACTAGAGGGTCAAGACCTTGAAATTGGCTTTAATCCTAAGTATCTGATTGATGCGCTTAAAATCGTTGATAGTGAAGATATTAGATTAGAATTTGTTAATAATGTAAGTCCATGTATTATCAGACCTACTGATAACGAAAATTATATATATTTGGTATTGCCTTGTAGAATATCAAAATAGAAACTGAGGATAATTAGATGAAAAAAGTATTTATTGAGTCTGAATATATAAAATTAGATCAATTGTTAAAATTCGCTGAAATAGCTGATTCAGGTGGATTTGCCAAACTCATAATTGCAGAAGAATACGTTTTAGTAAATGGCAAAGTATGTACGCAGCGTGGTAAAAAAATAACGCATGATGATATGGTGGAGATTAATTTACCTACAGATGATGGCGATGTTGAAAAATTCAAGCTTAAAATCATAAAAAAAGGTTGATACAAAATTGTATATTAAATCCATTATGGTGAAGAACTATCGAAATTATGAAAATATAAAGCTTAATTTTGATAAGAATCTAAATATTATTATCGGTGATAATGCACAAGGTAAAACTAATTTGCTCGAAGCAGTTTATGTATCCGGTTTTGGAAAATCTTTTAGAACATCAAAAGATAGTGAATTAGTTAATTTTGATAAACCCTTTGCAAATGTAAAAATTGAAGTGCAAAGGGATAATGGTCGTGTTGAAACAATTGAATTCAGAATAAATGAAAAGTCAAAAAAGGAGTTTTTGATCAATGGCGTAAACATCACTAGAATTTCTGAACTACTTGGCACTATAAATATAATTTTGTTTTATCCAGATGATTTGAAGCTCATTAAAGAAAGTCCTGTGGAGAGAAGAAAATTTATTAATAGGGAGTTATCCCATATTAGTCATATCTATTGCTCTGACATTATTGAGTACAATAAAATCTTGATGCAAAGAAATGAGTTATTAAAGCGATTAATATATAAACCAGACCTAAAAGAAACTATAGATATTTGGAATGAACAACTCGCTGATAAGGGTGCCAAGATCATTTTAAGACGTAAAAAATTTATTGATGACCTAAATGTCATTAGTAATAAAATTCATGCTGGTGTAACGGATCAAAAAGAACAACTTAATATTCAATATATTACAGCAGTGAAGAAATTGGAAAATTATGATACAATAAAGAGTGACTTAATTTTAATGCTTAATAAAAACATAGAAATGGATATCAAAAGAGGGTTTACATCAGTAGGTCCACATCGTGATGATATGGAAATTTCTATTAACGGCATAAGTATAAAATCTTTTGGTTCTCAAGGTCAGCAAAGAACTGCTGCACTATCATTAAAACTATCGGAAATTGAAATAATTAAAAATGACGTTGGTGAGTATCCAATTTTATTACTTGATGATGTTATGAGTGAACTGGATATTAATAGGCAAAAAGATTTGATTTATACACTTAAAAATGTACAAGCAATTATCACGACAACAGATGTTAAAAATCTACTAGATGATTATATTAATGCGTCTAAGATAATTAAAATAAAAAATGGAAATGTTCTAAGCCATTAGGAGGTTAGAAATGTCAAATCAAGCATATAATGCTGATCAGATACAAGTCTTGGAAGGTCTTGAAGCGGTAAGAAAACGTCCAGGTATGTACATTGGATCGACAAGCGCTAGAGGGCTTCATCATCTGGTATATGAAATAGTCGATAACAGTATCGATGAAGCATTAGCTGGATACTGCAAAAAAATCACTGTCAATATTGAACCAGACAATATCATTGTCGTTGAAGATGATGGTAGAGGCATGCCAATTGATATGCATCATAAGATGGGGATACCAGCAGTTGAAGTTATTCATACAGTTCTTCACGCAGGCGGAAAGTTTGGTGGAGGAGGATACAAAGTATCCGGTGGTCTTCATGGTGTTGGTGCATCAGTTGTAAATGCCCTTTCTGAAAAATTTGAAGTTGAAGTAAAAAGAGATGGTCATATTCATCTAATAGGATTTGAAAGAGGACTTACTGTAAATCCACTTCACGTTATTGGAACTTTAGATAATGATAGTATCACTGGTACAAAAACAACTTTTAAAGCAGATCATTTGATATTTGAGACATTAGAATTCGATTTTACACTCTTAGAATCACGCATAAGAGAGCTTGCTTTTCTCAATAAAGGAATAGAAATTATTATCACAGATAATCGTACTGAGACTAAGAAAAGTGTGCGCTTTTTTTATGAAGGTGGTATAAAAGAATTTGTTGAATACCTCAATGTGAATAGAAATTCAATCCATGATGATGTAGTTTATACAGAACAAATTAACGAAACAAATACCGTTGAAATAGCTTTTCAATATACCGATAGTTATTCAGAAAATATATTTGCTTTTGCAAATAATATTAATACGCATGAAGGTGGAACACACTTAATTGGTTTTAGAGCTGCTGTTACGCGTATGATCAATGATTACGGTAGAAAAAAAGGCATCATCAAAGAAAAAGATGAAAATCTAACAGGTGAAGATGTTAGAGAAGGTATGACGGCAATTGTTTCAGTTAAACTTGAAGAGCCACAATTTGAAGGGCAAACAAAAACAAAACTAGGCAATAGCGAAATTAGAGGTGTTGTTGAATCAGCTGCATCTCAGATGTTAGAACGTTATTTAGAAGAAAATCCTTTACAAGCAAAAGTAATTATAGATAAATGTTTGACTTCAGCAAAAGCAAGAGAAGCTGCAAGAAAAGCAAGAGAACTTACAAGAAGAAAAGGTGCTCTAGATGGCCTAACCTTACCTGGTAAACTTGCAGACTGTTCAGAAAGAGATCCATCGAAATGTGAAATATACATTGTCGAAGGGGACTCCGCTGGTGGTTCAGCAAAATTAGGTAGAGATAGAAACATTCAAGCAATATTACCTCTTCGTGGAAAAATTCTCAATACAGAGAAAGCGAATTTTGCTAGAATTTTTAGTTCTACAGAGATTAGAGCGATGATTACTGCATTTGGATGTGGAATTGGTGATGAATTTGATATCACAAAATTACGTTATGATAAGATTTTTATCATGACCGATGCAGACGTAGATGGTGCACATATTAGAACATTGCTCTTAACATTCTTCTTTAGATTTATGAGACCTTTAATAGAACAAGGTCATATATATGTTGCTATACCTCCTCTTTATAAAGTTAAAAAGGGAAAGAGTATTTATTATATCTACTCTGAGAAAGAAATGAATAATCTTTTAAACGATATTGGTCGACAAGGGATTACTATTCAAAGATACAAAGGTCTTGGTGAAATGAATGCTGAACAACTTTGGACAACCACTATGGATCCTTCAGTTAGAACAATTATGAATGTAACTGTAGATGATGCTATAGAAGCTGATCTTGTATTTTCAACGCTTATGGGTGAAAAAGTAGAGCCAAGACGATTATTTATAGAACAAAATGCAAAATATGTTAAAAATATTGATATTGGTTAGGAGGAATTAATTTTGAGTGATGATCAAAAAGATTTTGATGACGAAATAGTTGAAACATCATATGAAGATTCTTCAGATGATATCAATGAAACGATAAATAGCAATCAAACTATTTTATTAGTTGATGTTATGGACGAAATGAAAAAATCTTATATGGACTATGCGATGAGTGTAATCGTATCAAGGGCGCTTCCTGATGTTAGAGATGGACTTAAGCCTGTTCATAGAAGAATATTATATGCAATGAGTGAGCTTAATTTTACGCATGATAAGCAACATAGAAAGTCGGCACGTATTGTCGGTGAAGTAATGGGTAAATACCATCCACATGGGGACTCTTCTATCTATGGTGCTTTGGTAAGATTTGCACAAGATTTTTCCATGAGATATCCTCTTATTGATGGTCATGGAAACTTTGGTTCTATCGATGGAGATGGCGCTGCAGCAATGCGTTATACTGAAGCAAGAATGGCAAGATTATCTGGAGAATTATTAAGAGACATTGACAAAGAGACTGTAGATTTTACACCTAACTTTGATGAATCTGAAAAAGAACCAGTTGTATTACCAAGTAGATTTCCAAATCTTCTCATCAACGGCTCTAACGGTATCGCAGTTGGTATGGCAACATCTATTCCACCTCATAATTTAGGTGAAATCATAGATGGTGTAATTAAATTGATTGATGATCCAGAGTCTGATGTTTATGACATTATGGAATGTGTTAAGGGACCAGATTTTCCAACTGGTGCTGAAATTATGGGCGTTGAAGGGATAAAAAGAGCATATAGAACAGGTCGTGGACGTGTTATTCTAAGATCAAAATCTGAAATAGAAGAAATGAAAAATGGGAAAAGTCGCATTATCATTACTGAAATTCCATATCAAGTCAATAAGTCTAAAATGATTGAAGGAATTGCAGAACTTGTTAAAAACAAGAGAATTGAAGGTATTACAGATTTAAGAGATGAAAGTAACAGAAATGGTATACGTATCGTTATAGAACTTAGAAAAGATATTAATCCTAATATCATGATCAATCAACTTTATAAAAATAGCCAACTTCAAATTTCGTATAGTATCATTATGTTAGCTTTACATGATGGTGAACCAAAAGTCATGAACATCAAAGAAATGTTAGATGCTTATCTTGAACATCAAAAGGTTGTTGAGAGAAGACGTGTTATTTATGATTTGAAAAAAGCCAAAGATAGAGCACATATTTTGGAAGGACTTAGAATTGCAATTGATAATATTGATGAGATTATAAGGATTATCAGAAGTTCTTACAGTAATGCTGAACTTAAGTTGATTGAAAAATTTGATTTATCTGAAATTCAAGCTAAAGCAATTGTTGATATGAGGCTTAGAAGATTACAAGGTCTTGAAAGAGAGAAAATTGAGAATGAGTACAGTGAACTATTAAAACTTATCGATTATCTCAATGAACTTTTAGCGAATGAACAGCTACTTTTAGATATAATCAAAGAAGATTTACTCAGAATTAAAAAAGCTTATGGTGATGAAAGAAGAACAGAAATTAGTATTAATCCTGATGAAATTGACTATGAAGACTTAATTGATGAAGATGAAGTTATTATTACTTTAACACATGCAGGTTATATAAAAAGAGTTTCAACAGGTGAGTATGTGTCACAAAAAAGAGGTGGAAGAGGTAAAACAGGTCTTTCAACTAGAGAAGAAGATTTTGTTAAAGAGATCTATACAACTTCTACACACGATTATCTGTTATTCTTTACTAATTTTGGGAAGGTATATCGTTTAAAAGCATATATGATTCCTGATGGATCGAGAATTTCTAAAGGAACAGCAATTATTAATCTTTTACCACTTGAAAGTGAAGAAAAAGTTAATGCTGTTGTACCAGTTAAAAACTTTGAAGAAGGTTATTTAACTTTATGTACAAAATATGGTGTTATTAAGAAAACAGCAGTTAGTCAATTTGACACTTCAAGAAAATCAGGTTTGATTGCCATTAATCTTAAAGAAAATGATCAATTAATTTCAGTTAAGAGAACAACAGGTGATAACGACTTAATTGTGATAACAACTAAAGGTAAATCTATAAGATTCCATGAAAATGATGTAAGAGCAATGGGAAGAACTGCTACCGGCGTGAGAGCTATTAACTTAACTGGCGCAGATTATGTTATAGATATGGAAGTTGTTAAAGATCATGCTAAGTTATTGGTTGTATCTGAGTTTGGTTATGGTAAGAGAACGCTACTTAAAGAATATAGACAGCAAACAAGAGGTGGAAAAGGAATAATTACTTATAACCTCAACAGTAAAACCGGAAACTTAATTGGTGCACTGGTAGTAGAAGATTCTGATGATTTAATGATTATCAATGACAGTGGTGTGTTGATCAGAATTAAGGTAGCTGATATTTCAGTTACAGGAAGAATTACTTCTGGTGTAAGGGTAATGAGAGTTGATGAAAATACTAAATTGGTATCACTTGCAAAATTAGAAGAACATGATGATGAAGATGATGAGATCACAGTGGTTGAAAATACTTCTTCAGAAGCAATAGTAGAAGTTGAAGAAATTGAAGAAGTTGAAGATCTAGAAAAAATTAAAAATTTAGAAGAAATTGATTCTAATGAATCTGATTCTGAAGACAACTAAATCTATTTTTATCATAGTTAATTTGTAGTTGGAAAATTGAATTCTTGAGAAATCGACAATTCAATTTTCCAAATTTTATAAATTATTATCAAGTTTTAGTGTATAATGTTTTCAAGTATAGCTGTTTCATCTTTATTTGGAACAATTAAAAGGGGGATTATTTAATGTCTTTAAGATTAAATACCAATTATAATGAGTCAGAAAAAAGCTGGGAAGTTGAACTAATCGGCGAAGTAGATATCAATTCTAAAGCTGCACTTAAAGATGAATTGATTCAACTAAATGACAAAAGACAATCGGATTTTGTATTCAAATGTGAAAATCTTGAATATATTGACAGTACTGGATTAGGCGTATTAATTAGTTTCTATAAAAATGTAAAAATCAATAATAACACGGTTCATTTTGAAAAGCTAAAGCCTAGTATTTTAAAAATATTTACATTAACTGGGCTAGATAGAATTTTTTCGATTCGTAATTAATTGTAAAGGTGGAATAAGAAATGAGGGAATCAATTAATATGTCATTGCCCAGTAAACCTGAATACGTAAGTGTTGCACGGTTGACGGCATCTTTCGTTGCCAATCAAATGGGGTTTGATATCGAAACAATTGAAGATATTAAATTGGCTGTTGGCGAAGCATGTAACAATGCTATTTTACACTCTGGTTCTGATGAAACATATAAACTTGAATTTATTAAGCTTAGCGATAATTTAACGATTGAAGTTATTGATCATGGTAAAGGATTCAGTATTGAAAAATACAAAAAACCTGAGGCTGAAGAATTACAAGAGAGTGGACTAGGTCTTTTTATAATAAAATCATTAATGGATAGTGTAGAGATTGAAACAAGCGAAGGTCAAGGTACAAAAATTATAATGAGTAAGATCGTTGAATAAATGTTCTTCTTCGGTTAGGGGCTGATGTTCATGAAAAAAAAGCAAATAATCATAAAAGATGAAGGTTCTTTAAACAATGAATTTCTATCACTTGGTACTAAAGACCTTTTTAATCTATATAAAAATAATAGGGATATTGCCATTAGAAATGAACTGATCAAGCGTCACATGTATATTACTGAAATTTTGGCAAAAAAGTATATCAATAAGGGTATTGATTATGAGGATATCTATCAAGTTGCGTCACTTGGATTGATCTATGCGATTGAAAGATTTGATGTTGATAGAGGTTTTGAGTTCTCGAGTTTTGCTACACCAACAATTATTGGTGAAATCAAGAAATATTTCAGAGATAAAGGATGGGCAGTAAGAGTTCCTAGACGTATACAGGAATTATCTAAAAAAATAAACTTGGCTAAAGCGAAATTACAGCAAGATTTACAACGTATTCCAAAAGTTAGTGACATTGCGCTATATCTTAATGTAACTGAAGAAGAGGTTATTGAAGCAATGGAAGCGTCTCAAGTTTATACACCAAAATCTTTAGATTTAACGTATGATGCATCTGGTGATGATAAAGATATCCAACTTCAAGACATTATAGGCAGAGATGATAAATATTTCGATATTATTGAAAATCGAGATTTTATTAATATGTGCCTTAAAAAATTGAATGAAGTTGAGATAAAAATTGTTAATGACCGATTTTTTGAAAATAAAACTCAAATTCAAGTTGCTGATGAATTAAATGTGTCTCAAATGACAGTTTCAAGAATGGAGAAAAAAATTATCAAGAAATTCCGAAAAGAGTTAATAAAATTAAATGATATTTAATTTGGTGAATTGATGTTTGAAAAAAATGGCATACAAAATAAAATTAGAAAACTAATCACACGGATCATAATTTCCTTTGCATTAATTTCAGGCGTTTTATTTTATATTTTCACTTACACTCAAATAAGCGAAAAGTATAGTCATGAAGCTGCGGGTGTTATAAATTTAACAAATTTAATATTGGAAACCACATTCAAAGATTCAGAAAATGCACTATCATCATATGATAGTTTTTTAAATTCGCAAATTAATATAAAAGATGAATCCTTAATTAATAAATCTCTAGAGATTTTCATTAAAAACATTAGTAGTGCAAACACTTTGTTTATTGGAAACTCAAATGGAGATTTCTTTTTGTTTCCTAAGCGATATGTAGCAAAGGATTATGATCCACGCATTAGACCATGGTACGTTAATTCGATAGAAGAACCTGAAAAAATAAACTGGACTGAACCATATGTAGATCATGGTACTGGTGAATTTACAATTACAGCTTCTAAAAGAGTTAATGACAATATGGTTATTGGTGTGGATATTTTATTGTCTGAAATTACAAATATAGTAAAAAGCGAAAAAATTGGAAATAATGGGTTTATTACAATAGTGAGTGGATCTGGTAATATTTTGGCTTCGAAAGATGCTGATTTACTTGCTAAAAATTGGGATGAGACAAATATCAGTTCTGTGTCATTTTCACAAATACTTGAAAACAAAGAAAGTCATGATTCAAATTATCTTTATATCAGTCAAAAGATTGATGGTATGGATATCGTCATTATTGGTGCAATTAGTCAAAAAGAAATTTTAGAGTCGATGTTGTTTATGTTTTTCCTAATTACATTTATTACGATTATGGTGGTTGTATTTGCTGAAAGGATTGCCGTTAAGTACTCAGATAAAATTGTTAATCCAATATTATCCATTGTCGGAACTATGGAAAAAGTTGAAGATGGAAATTTCGATCTACAATGTGAAGCTGAATCAAATGACTTTGAAGTTGCTGTATTAGTGAATGGTTTTAACTCTATGATGAGTAGCATAAATGAAAAAAATATAGAAATGCAAGCTTTGTATGAAGAATTATATGCTTCTGAAGAAACGCTTCAAGAGCAATATGATTTACTCTATGAAAATAAAATCTTTATAGAAGAAAGTGAGCAACGGTATAAGTCAATTTTTGAAGCATCAGAGGAAGGCTTGTGGGATATTGATAAAGATGGCTCTATCAATTACCTAACTCCATCTTGGTATGATAATTTCGATATAGATATTAGTAAGTCAACATTGAAATCTTGGTTTAACTTAATTCATCCTGAGGAACGACAATTAGTAGAAAATAAACTTAAACTATATAAAGATGGAAAAATTGATAATTATAGAATTGAATATAGAATTTTAACTAAGTCTGGAACATACATTTGGATTGAAGCTGTTGGAATATCAAAATATAAAAATGGTGTTTTTGTAAGTATGTCTGGGTCACATCAAAATATCACTTCAAGAAAGCAATATGAATTAAAAATACAAAATATGGCTTATAGAGATACATTAACTAAATTGCACAATCGCGCATATTTTGAAGAAAATTATAAAGATTATTTTGAAAGTGGAATGAATGGTGCTTTGCTTTTACTTGATATAGATAATTTTAAGTATATCAATGATATTCATGGTCATAGTTTTGGAGATGAAATTCTGAGGCAGTTTTCTGAAAGACTCTCAGATGTAGTTAAAAATTATGATAAATCAATAGTTGCAAGGTATAGTGGAAATGAATTTATAATTTTACTAGATGGAATTGATGAGAAAGATCAGATTAAACAATGTGTTACAACAATATGTAAAGCTGTAGAAACCCCATTTATTATTAATACGAGTATTCTTAAAATAACTGCAAGTATCGGAATAACGATTTTCCCTAAAGATGGTTGTGAAATTGAACAACTGATACAAAATGCTGATATTGCTATGTATCATGCAAGAAGAGTTCTTAAAAAGAGTTATTATTTTTTTGATAACAACATTAAACAAAATGCAATTAATGAGATGAATTTTGAAAATTACTTGCGTACTGCGATTGATTTGGATGAGTTTGAAGTTTACTATCAACCAATAATGAGTATTAAAAATAGGAATATTAAAGGTTTTGAAGCCTTAATTAGATGGAACTCAAAAGCACTTGGGTTTATAATGCCAGATCAGTTTATACCATTGACAGAAAAGACAGGTTTAATCAATGAAATAGGTCTTATCGTTTTAGAAAAAGCTTGCCAATTTATCTCTAATTTAAACAAACAGTTGTCTTGTAATATGACTATGTCTGTGAATATTTCAGTAATTCAATTAATGGAAGACAATTTTGTCAATCGTGTACTTTCAATCATAGATCGCTATGAGTTAGCTCACGAGTCCATTTTGTTAGAAATAACAGAAAGTATTACATTAGAATCGAACGAAAATGTTATAGCTAAGCTTTTTTATTTAAGAAATCAGAAGATAGGTATATCTCTTGATGATTTTGGAACTGGTTATTCATCATTTAAAAACTTAATTAGATTACCAATTAACAACATAAAAATTGACAAGGCAATTATGAAAGATTCAATGTCTAATGAGCATGTCTATAACTTACTTGAATCAGTGGTTGATTTTGCGCATAAAATTAATATTAGTGTTATTGCGGAAGGTATTGAAGATTTGGTATATCTTGAAAGAAGTGAAAATATGAAAGTTGATTATGTTCAGGGTTATTATTTTAGTAAACCAAAACACGAGGATGAAATTATCGAATTGATTGAAGACCTAAACAAGCTTTGTCTTCAAGATAAACAATAAGCTAGTACAAATTAAAGCCATAAATTCAATGTTGCTTATACATTGAATTTATGGCTTTTTTATAATACTCGGTATATATACATTTAATACGTTATGAATCCAACTTTATCTTTGACACGATTAAGTACTGAATTAGAAATTTCTTGAGCACGCTCTCGACCTTCTCTTAGAACTTCATAAACTTCGCCGCTATCAATAATTCTATTGAATTCATTTTGTACCTTAAGTATTTCATCATTGACAACAACAACTAAGTCTTTCTTTAAAGCACCATAGCCTAGACCTTCATATTTAGCCTCTAATTCTGCAATACTTAAACCTGAAAATTGAGAATATATGGTGAGTAAGTTACTTACACCAGGTTTGTTCGTTAAGTCATATTTAATCAACATGTCACTATCTGTAGTGGCACGCATAATTGATTTTTTAATTAGAGAAGGTGAATCTAATAAAGTAATTTTAGAATGTTCGTTAGGATTACTTTTACTCATCTTTAAAGTTGGATCATCTAAAGCCATGATTCTAGCCCCTTCTTCAACTTTAGCAATCATTGGTTCAGGGACTACAAAAGTTTCCCCAAATCGATTGTTAAACCTCTGAGCTATATCTCTAGCTAACTCTAAATGTTGTTTCTGATCATTTCCTACTGGTACAAAGTTAGTATCATATAAGAGTATATCCGCAGCCATAAGAACTGGATAAGTGAAGAGACCTGTTGTCACGATGTCTTTTCCAGCAGATTTATCTTTAAATTGAGTCATTCTACTGAGCTCGCCCATATAAGAGAAGCAGTTTAAAATCCACGCAAGTTCTGCATGTGCAGGAACTTGTGACTGAATGAATAATGTAACTTTTTTAGGATCAAGTCCAATCGCCATATAAAGAGCTGCCAATTCAATTGTACTTTTTTTAAGCTTTTCAGGATCTTGAGGTAGAGTGATGGAATGCATATCTACAACACAGTATAGACAGTCTTTATCGTTTTGTTGTTTTACAAAATTTTTCATTGTAATATAATTACCTAGATGTATCTGGCCAGTAGGCTGAACCCCAGAAAATACCCGTTTCATAAAAATCCTCCAAATTCTAGTTACAATATAACTTATAAATCCATTACGTCCTCAACTTAATAAGAATAAAAATTGATATTACTATTTAATAGTAATAGAAAATAATATAGACATAATAATAAGCTTAATGTTATTTTATATAGTACATTATATAATAGAAATTACCTCATATAAATAGAAAGTATATGATATTATCAATATTACAATTAGTTAACAAAAAAAGGTGAATTAAAGGGTTGACGATAGGGTGTCATATAGTGTATTATTATCAAGTCGCCTAACGCGAGCGGTTAACATGAAAAAAGAAATTAAAAAAAGTGTTGACAAAGCA
>NZ_JARYZI010000050.1 GCF_029914245.1 Fusibacter bizertensis | reverse complement strand
AATCCGTTATCAGCGATTTCGAAGGTTCGAATCCTTCTCCCTCCACCAATTACAATTTTCACGAAGTGAAAATTGCCCGACGAGAACAACGCAAGTTGTTAGGAGGGTTGTTGTAAGTCACACGAAGTGAAAATTGCCCGACAAGAACAACGTGAGTTGTATGATTTATTAACAAGCAGGATTAGCCAGACGTGAGCTACATTGTAGCTTGAGGACATCCTTAATATGCGGGTGTAGCTCAATGGTAGAGCCCCAGCCTTCCAAGCTGGTTGTGAGAGTTCGATTCTCTTCACCCGCTCCAAT
>NZ_JARYZI010000049.1 GCF_029914245.1 Fusibacter bizertensis | reverse complement strand
TCGATGGTACTTGGCGGGTAGCTGCCTGGGAGAGTAGAACGTTGCTGGTTTTAAATTTTCACTTATGTGAGAATTAATAAGTTTATCATAGTTGAGTAAATCCTTCACGCAAAGTTTCTTTGCGACGTCGGACTCGCTTAACTAAAGTTAAGCTCATTCCAAGGTAGCTCAACAACCATGAAGCGCAGCGAAATGTTGCAAATATTGGTTAGATGAAATACAATGGGATAGGTAACAAGTTGTAAAATGTTCCAAGGTAGCTCAACGGTGGAGCACTCGGCTGTTAACCGATAGGCTGAGGGTTCGAATCCCTCCCTTGG